>NZ_JAIZEN010000001.1 GCF_024189295.1 Halobacillus sp. A1 | reverse complement strand
CCGCTTATGATTCAAAGGGAAGTCCTCCTTTTGATGTTTGTATTTGGTTGTACAAATGCATCTTACGGGAGGGCTTCTTTTTATTCAAGAGGTACAAAATTAATCCCACAGGAATCTCCTGTGGGATGAGAGTGAATGGTGAGATCCCGGAAGGCGCCAGCCTGAGGAAGCTCACCGCACTCCCACGGAAAGCGAATCCATTCCTAAAACCACCTTGCACTTATCATGATGACGGAACAGCAGATACCCCACAGGAAAGCGAGTAGCTTCCCAACCACACCAGACTCTCATTACAGCCACGAACCCTGGTTATCTCGAAACTGAGTCTTAAAGTATCCTGCCAGTTTGTTTAAGAACGCTGCACTACTTAGTCTATAAAAATCAACATAGCAAATAGCAGACCAAATCATAGGTGATTGGTCTGCTATTTAATAAGTTATTTCACAAGCTCTCCACAGAAACGAAGCTGCTTAACTTTACATGAGATTCTTTTATTGAACAAATTATTGGTGCTGTGGACGACGTCTGAAGACTAGAAATCCGCCGAGCCCAGCTAAAGACAGTCCCGCCAAAATAATCATCGGCTGGTTGGTGGCTGTATCAGGAAGCTCTCCGCCTTCTTCTGACATTTCTTCTTCAGGTATTTCTTCTCCCATCATATTATCTTCTAAAGGAGTAGCTCCATTCAAAACGTCCTCAGGTACAGTAATGGTGTCCACGCCATTAAAGTTGTCAATTGTCATATCAATAGACTGAGTAGTGCTTGAGCTTTCTCCTTCCATTTCCATGTCCATATCCATGTCCATCATAAGATGTGTCATGTAGTGGGTCTCTTTGTCTATGGTCATTTCATAGCTGACTTCATTGATAGTGATTTGGTTCATCATCTCTTCCATCATGGAACCTTGTTCACCAGACATGTTAGAATCCATCATTCCCATGGATGCCTCCATTAGATCTTCTCCGTCGCCATCGAAGGTTAATAGATAGCTATCCTCTTTATCTTCTACACTCATATCCTCAGCCAATTCTTCTGCTTGAGCTACTTGATCCCCAGCCATGGCCATTCCTACCATTTCATCCATACTTTCTGAAAGTTCCTCCGGCATTTTGATCCACCCTTGCTCCGGATCTTCCTGGAAGAAACCATCCTCTGTCCAATAGGATTCCAACGTTACATCTTCCTCACCCATTCCTGAAGTAGTGGAAGTTTGATGCATCGCAAACGGATCCAGGGTGATATCCTGATCTGCTTCTGTCATAAACATAACTTCTTCTCCCGCCACCGTCATCGTTTGCTCCATTTTTGTCACGCTGGAGTAACTATCAAGCTCCAACATGGCTTCATTCGATTTTTTCAGAACTTCTGCAGGACTCGGATCTTCTGCAGAAACCTGAAGCGGTGCAGCGGCTGCGAACAAAACGGCTAAAGAGAAGGGGACTACTTTTTTGAACATCCAAACACTCCTTGACATTTTTTTGCAAGGTACAAGTAAATGACTCTACGTATTTTATGTATATCAGAGCTGATAGATTGACGTAAATGACTGCTTCTTGCCTTGCTCTTTTACTACTATCCTACTTTTTACAATATAAAACATTTTTCTTATGTTTTTATATAATTTTCCATAAAAAAAGTGCGGATGGCACCCGCACTCATACCTTATCTGACATTTTTCTTAATTGATCTTCCGCCATTTTCCCTGCTATAGGTAATTGATAACGTTCTCCTTGATAAGCTTTCACCATCAAAATAATCCATAAAACAATAGAAAGAGGAGCAAGGATCATGCTGATTAAAATACCAATAATTGGAATGAAGTTAACTATTAGACTTATAACAAAAACGGCCCCAAAGGTAATCGTGGACTGCATGGCGTGAAACCGAATCTTTTCGTTTTCCTTTTCGATGACCAAAAAAATAATTCCTGTGATGAACCCCAAAATATAAGCAAGAAGACCACCAACGTTCTCGTCTAAACCAGTGGACGATTTCTTCATTCCAGGACTTGGAGGCATTGTTTTTCTAGGTCCTTCCACCACAGTGCCCATTCCTCCTTCATTTAATTTTCAAACTATTCTGTAAATTAATTATACAAATTAAGACCTCATCCGTCAATCCTTCCTATTCTCTTTTATACTAGATATGTCAGCCTCTTACTGGAGCATTTAGAGGTTCTATTCCAGCGTTAGAGTCCTGTCAGAAACTCACTCTTCCACTCATACTGCTGCTCTCACTTTCTGAAACGATAATTTAAAGGAAGTATAAGTCCCAACTGAGACTTATACTTCTCTAATTAACTAGCAGACTCCGCTTCCTCTATTTGCCCATCATCTTTTTTCCGCCTCTTTTTTGATTTCAAAAAACGTAAATTCACATTAGAAAATAATCGGTAAACAGCAGGAATAAGCCATAACGTAATGATTGTAGCAAACAGTAAACCTGAAATAATTACAGTAGCCATAGGTGCTTGATAATTCCCTGAAGATCCGGTAGCTAGGGCTAATGGAAGCATTCCTCCTATAGTTGTTAAACTCGTCATGAAGATCGGACGAATACGGTTTTTCCCGGCCTCTACAAGTGCTTCTTCCACTCCTGCTCCCTGGTTTCTAAGCTGATTCGTCCGGTCAATGTAAAGGATGGCATTGTTAAGCACAATTCCTATAAGCATAATGACACCCATTCCTGACATGACGCTCAGTTCTCGCTGAGTAATGAAAAGCCCTAAGATGACGCCTACTATTGTCATAGGGATGACTGACATTACAATTAAAGGATGGGCTAAGTGATTAAACTGTACAGCCATCACCAAGTAAACGAGAAATATGGCAATGCCAAGGATGATCACCATTTCCTGTATGAGCTCTTGCTGCTGCTCAAGGTCCCCAGCTACGGAAACCGTATATCCTGCTGGAGATTCAAACTCATCAATTACGCTTTGAACTTCACGGTTTACTGTTCCTAAGTCTTTTTCTTCGATATCAGCTGTAACTGAAACAAATCGTTCTCCGTCCGTGTGAGAAATCTCATTTGGAGATTCCACTGCTTCAAAATCAATAAATTCAGAAAGCTGTTCTTTACCATCTACAGTCATTATTTCAAGATCGAGCACTTCTGATTTTGACGCTGTACTTTCCTCCCATTTAACAAGCAAAGGCACCTCTTCTTCATTGATATTCATTTCTCCGACAGGCATTTCCATAAATGCCTGGTCTATGGTTTGCCTTACTTGACTCTCAGTTAGTCCGGCATCTTTCATATTATCTTCTTTTAAAATGATTTGTCGTTCAATAGATGTACGTTCATTTGAGCTTGAAACTCCTACAATACCATCAATATTTTCAAGATCGTTCATAAATTTCTCAGAAGTCGTTTGAAGTATATCGAAATCTTCTCCCTCTATGTTCACTTGAACCGGAGAACCTCCCCCACCGCCTGACATTACACTGTCTACTGAGCGAATGGGTTGTTCGTTCTCCAATTCCCTTAAAGATTTTAATATATCTTCATTAATTTCTTCCTGTTCACGGGTCACTTCTTCGTCTTTTGTCATGTTGATCATCGTGTAAAACATTCCACCCATATCAATGACATAATTAGACTCTACATCCTGGATATCAGAAAGAGTATTATTCATTTCCTGGGCAATATCCTGCCTGTCATCATTTGTCAAACCTGTATCCAAATCCACCATTAGTTCAGAGTATCGATTGAACACGTCGGGCATAATAGTCATTGGCACTTTCGTTACGAGTAATAAAGAACTCGCGAACATCAAAGCAAACATGAAGAGCACCGCAAAGCTATGTCGTTTCTTCTTCACCGTCCAGGAAATTAACCTTCCATACTTTCTGAGAATAGGTCCATCTACAGAGGAAGCTTTTGTTGTGCGCACCTTTAAAAATTTCTCTGAGAGGCTTGGGATAACAGTAAAAGATATGATGACAGAACTTATCAAAGTAATCGCGACTACTACGGACAGCATGATCATGAACTGTCCTGTCTCTCCACCTAGCAGTCCAATAGGAAGAAACACCACGATGGTCGTTAACATGGAGGCAATGACTGCGGAAGCGACCTCCTTTGTGCCTTCTATAACTGCTGTTATATTAGCCAAACCAGATTCTTTCTTACGATAAATGGATTCTAATATAACGATAGCTGAATCCACCATCATACCAATACCAAGTCCTAAACCGATGAGCGTCAATATATTAAAGCTGTAATCAAGCAGCCACATCGATGTAAATGTAAGCAAGATCGAAGTAGGGATAGCCAAGCCGATAATTAAAGTTGCTCTAACATTTCGTAAAAAAAGAAGCAGAATGATAATGGCCAGAGCGCCACCTATCAGAATATTCATTGTCACTCCATCCAATGATTCTTCTACGTAGTCAGCTTGAGCCACCATTTCATTCAATTCAAATCCTTTGACAAGTCCTTCAGATCTTATATTCTCTACTTCTGCCCGGACGGCTTCAGCCATCTCAATCTGTGTAGCTTCCGACACTCGGCCTATTTCTACAAATAAGAAATCACTGGACCCGTTTTTCCATACCATTGAAGAATTATCTTTAGGTTGTAAAGAAACGTCAGCCAGTTCATTTAAGCTTATCAATTCTTCTTCTGTTTGTATTTCAATATTTTCTACGTCTTCTACATTTTCAAGCTGAGCTGGCCAACGAAGAGATGAGGGTTCGTTCTCCCCGCTCAGTTCACCAATTGTCGATTCTGTATTAGCACTTTCTATCGAACGGACGACCTGAGTAATGTCCAGTCCATGATCTGTCAGCTCCTCACGATCGAATTCTACTACCACTTCATTCTCAAGCTGGCCTGACACGGAAACGTCTCGAACTTCCGGCAGACTCTCTAACCTTGGCTCAAGAACGTCTTCAGCAAATGAACTCATTTCATCTGCCTCGCCTCCAGATACATCCATATAAAACTCGTAACCTTGAGAAGTCGAGTACTGACCTGATTCTACAGTATCAATAATCCGATTCTCTGAAGCTGTCGCATTCACTAGAGATTCAACTTCTTTATAAGCTGGATCTCCTTCCCCCTCATCAAAAGTCAATTGAAATGAGCTTCTCCCCATCGTTGTTGTGGAACTGATATCTTCTACTCCTTCAAGCCCCTCCATTTGCTGTTCTAGCGGAGTTGTAATTGACCTTTCCACTTCTATAGCCGCGGTATCGCCTGCGTAAATTTCTATGTAGGCTCCGTCCATTGTAACTTCAGGCATTAACTCCTGATCCAGCTTCAACAATGCATAACTTCCTAGTAAAATGATCAAAACCACCATTAAACCCACGAGAATTTTCCTACTCAAAATAAATCTCAAAGCATTCATCCATAACCCTCCCTAATTCAAAAAGTTTGTTTAATCAGCTATTTTTTTCGTTAACGCGATTACTATAACCATTAAGATGAACAACAATCTGGAAAAATAATACTTAAACACACTTTTATCTTACCTCCTTTTCTTGAAAATGTAAGTGCTCCCTGGACCTAACTTTTCTAAGACCACAGACTTATATATGTGAGTAAAGAACATTTTAGAAACCGGATTTTTTCAGATATTCATAAATAGTATGTTATAATATATTTTGTTCAATTTTATAAAGTCTGCCATTCAGCAGGAGAGGTTCTAGCTACACCCTCTATAAAAAACTAAGAATGGGACTGCACCTTTATAAGGTACGGTTTATTATGTTTTTTGGGTTACTGGGATTCTCTTTTTCAACTTTGAAAGGGGAATTTTTTTATGGAAAAAAATAAAGCAGTTGTCGTTTTCAGCGGAGGTCAGGACAGTACCACATGTCTCTTCTGGGCTCTTGAACATTATGATGAGGTCGAGGCTGTCACTTTTGATTATAATCAGCGTCACAATCAGGAAATACTAGTTGCAAAAGAAATTGCAGACGAATTGAAAGTTAAGCACCATGTGCTTGATATGTCACTTCTCAGTCAATTAGCACCTAACGCTTTGACACGAGAAGATATCGAAGTGAAAGAGGGAGAAGATGGCGGACTTCCTTCTACTTTCGTACCAGGAAGAAACCTTCTATTTTTATCTTTTGCCACAATTCTCGCAAAACAAGTAGGTGCTAAACACGTCATTACA
Organism: Halobacillus sp. A1; assembly: GCF_024189295.1. Classification (GTDB taxonomy): domain Bacteria; phylum Bacillota; class Bacilli; order Bacillales; family Halobacillaceae; genus Halobacillus_A. The sequence continues at coordinate 614,839 of NZ_JAIZEN010000001.1, read as the reverse complement.
GGCGTATGCGAAACCGATTTCAGCGGCTATCCAGACTGCCGTGATATTTTTATAAAATCGATGAATGTAACTTTGAATTTATCTATGGATGATCAATTTGTCGTTCATACACCGTTAATGTGGCTTGACAAAGCACAAACTTGGGAATTAGCTGATCAGTTAAACGCTTTTGAATATGTACGTGAAAAGACGCTTACATGCTATAACGGGGTGCGCGGAGATGGCTGCGGTGAATGCCCAGCTTGTACACTCCGTCGAAACGGCCTGGAAGCGTATATTGAGCAAAAAGCCGGGGTGAATTCATGATGTTCGGCTTTACAATCGTAGAAAACCTTCAAAAAATAAATGAAGACATCCAAAAACACGAACTGAAGTACCATAATAAACGTGTACTGATCAGCAAAGAGTTTACGTTCGATGCCGCCCACCACCTCCATTGTTATGAGGGGAAATGTAAAAATCTGCACGGTCATACCTATAAAGTGATTTTCGGAATCAGCGGTTATACCGATGAAATCGGACTTGTCATTGATTTTGGAGACGTAAAGCGCATTTGGAAAGATCAAATAGAGATTCACCTCGATCATCGTTATCTTAATGATACTTTGCCGCATATGAATACAACGGCAGAAAATATGGTCGTATGGATTTATGAAAAAATGCAGGAAGCTTTACTAGAAGAGCGTGATGATTATCGCGTGGAATTCGTTAAGCTTTACGAAACACCTACGAGTTATGCCGAAGTAAGACGGGAGTGGATGGAAAATGAATAAATTTCCTGTTCTCGAAATATTCGGGCCTACTATTCAAGGAGAAGGAATGGTAGTTGGTAGAAAAACGATGTTTGTCAGAACTGCCGGCTGCGACTACAGCTGCTCCTGGTGTGATTCCGCTTTTACATGGGACGGGAGCGCTAAAGAAGAAGTCCGCAGAATGACTGCTGAAGAAATCATGAATGAACTTAGTGAAGCAGGCGGTCAAAAATTTGACCACGTGACAATTTCTGGCGGGAATCCTGCTTTGTTAAAGCCCCTTCATGAATTGATTGATCTTCTTCATGAGCAGAACATTGAAATAGCACTTGAAACTCAAGGAAGCCGTTGGCAGGAGTGGTTTACAGATATCGATGATTTAACGATTTCACCTAAGCCGCCCAGTTCAAAAATGCGGACAAACTGGGAAATTCTAGACGATATTATAATAAAGCAGAAAAAAAATGGTCGTCTTGCCCATACGAGTCTCAAAGTCGTCATATTTAATGATGAAGACCTTCAATATGCGGAATACGTCCATTCGCGATATCCTGAAGTTCCTTTTTTCTTGCAGGTTGGGAATGATGATTTAGAAGAAGTGGAGCCTGAACGTCTGGCTTCTGACCTCCTTTCTAAGTATGAATGGCTGATCGATAAGGTTATGGAATCGACTGCCCTCAACCACGTAAGAGTTCTCCCACAAGTCCATGCCCTTTTGTGGGGAAATAAAAGAGGAGTATAGACAAAAAAAGCTCATTAGGCTGTGGCCTAATGAGCTTTCTGTTTGTCATAGTGGTCTTTTACAACCACTGCTGCATGTATAGCTCCTGGTACGAAAAAGATCATAGTAAGCAGTAAATTAAGCAGCGCTTTCGTGAATTGTCCCGTAAATAACACGGCAATCGGTGGTAAAAATATTGCTACAATATAAAGCATTTGTTTCCTCTCCTTTACACCTTATCAAGTTAGTTTTTTCCTGCGTCCTCTCCAAAGCATAATCTCTAAAGCCGCAATACATACAAGCAGCCACGAGAAACCTAACGCCAGTCCTCCGAGGATGTCCGTCAAATAATGGACATTCAAGAATACCCGGCTCAGTGAAACGGCTAAAATCATTAGGAATAACAAAATATTGACCAGCCACTTAACTGGTTTGCTTAAAGGACTAACAACTATCAAATAAATCATAAAACCGTAAAACACAGTAGAACCCGTTGTATGTCCACTCGGAAAGCTGTATCCTGTTCCATCATATTGATCGAGCAGCTCAGGACGGTCCCTGCCGAAAAGACTTTTTAACCCAGACGTCAAGAGGCTGATTCCAATCATACTTACCGCTAAGTAAACGGCAACCCATTTACTATAAGGAATGAAAAATAATAAACTTATGATCATGATGACAGATAATATCGTAATCACAGTAACGGATCCTGCTTCCGTTACCCAGCCCATGGCCGTGTCGATCCAAGTCCCGTCAGCATTTCCAACTATATCAACTGCTGCGGCATCAACTGCGAACTTTTCTTGTTCTAAAACCTCTTCCCCGATTTCTGTAAAACCATAAGCTCCGCCGCCTAAGATTAGAAGGCCAAACACAATGATGAAAATAGAAGTCTTTGAGAGGTCCGAAGTTCTTGTCCCTGAAAATAGCACATTCAGGCCTCCTCACCTATTCAACAAGCTAGAGCTCCTATACTTCTAGCTTAAGCTTTTGACTAAAATTCTATTCCCCAATTCTATCTTTCTAAAACGAGTACAATTAATAAAGTCGCTCTGTTACATCTCTTTACTAGCTTTTCGTCAGCTTCCTTATCTTGAAGATAGGTTTCTTCATAGAACAAATGGTGGTCCTCGGGGATCAGGAATGAATATACTCTGAAAATATTTTTTAATATTGAAAGTGTTTTCATGTAATATCATCTCAAATTTTATTGCCTTTTTTGTAAAATGTTGATAAAATTATTAGAAAATTACTAATTTTACATACAAATCAAAGGAGGACAGTAGATGAAGCTTTACATATCGGTCGATATGGAGGGGATTACGGGATTGCCTGACGCCTCTTATGTCGACTCTTCTAAACATAATTACGCGCGAGGACGAAAGTTGATGACCGATGAAGTCAACTATGTCATCGAATCAGCCATCTCTAATCAAGCAAGTGAAATACTTGTAAATGATAGTCATTCAAAAATGAACAATTTGCTCGTTGAGGATCTTTATCCTGACGCTCAGCTAATTACGGGGGATGTTAAACCATTTTCGATGATGCAGGGACTTGACTCCTCCTGGGACGGGGCAATTTTTCTCGGTTATCATGCCCGGGCCGCTCAGCCCGGGGTTATGTCTCATTCGATGACCTTCGGCGTACGGAACTTTTACATAGATGATGTGGCGGTTGGAGAGCTGGGTTTGAATGCTTATCTCGCTGGTTACTACGAAGTTCCTATTCTAATGGTAGCAGGAGATGACCGAGTGGCCGATGAGGCTGAACAACTCATTCCAAACATAGTGACTGCGGTAGTGAAAGAATCAATTTCCAGATCCGCTGTTAAGACCTTAACGCCAAAAAAAGCCGGCGTACTTTTACAAAGCAAAACTGAGAAAGCAATACATAACCTGAGCAGTGCCAAGCCTTTGACGCCTCCCGCTTCCCCAACTCTACGGATAGAGTTTGCTAACTACGGACAAGCCGAGTGGGCAAGCCTCATGCCTGGAACTGTACTAGAACCAAACTCGACGACCGTAGCTTTCAAAGCTAAAGATATTTTAGAAGCGTACCAAGCAATGCTTGTCATGACTGAACTTGCGATGCGCACCACATTCAACTAGGGGGAGAACGAATGGCAAAATACATACTAAAGCGTTTCGCTTTAATGGTGGTCACTGTTTTAATTATCGCCACTCTTACTTTTTTTCTCATGAACTTACTGCCTGGTTCACCTTTGAATGAAGAGCGCTCGACAAACGAAGCTGTTCAGCAGAACTTAGAAGCTCACTTCAATCTCGACGAACCGCTGATTGTCCAATACGTTCTTTATCTTAAATCTATTGCGACATTTGATTTTGGTCCTTCCATTAAACAACCGACGGAAACAGTGAATTCCTTATTGAGCAGAGGTTTTCCTATTTCAGCAGAGTTAGGTATTTGGACGATACTGACGGCTGTCATCTCGGGTATTGCCTTAGGCGTATTCGCTGCCCTTAAACATAACGGTCTGATCGACTATATCGCCATGACCGTCGCTGTCCTTGGGATATCAGTTCCTAACTTCGTCCTTGCTACTCTGCTGATTCAAGAGCTTGCCGTAAATCTAGACATTTTTCCTGCGGCTACATGGAGCTCTCCTGCTCATATGGTTCTTCCCATTCTTGCACTTGCGACGGGTCCTATGGCAATCATTGCTCGTCTCACCCGTTCAAGCATGCTGGAAACGTTGACCCAGGATTACATTAAAACCGCTCGTGCAAAAGGGTTGTCGCCGGTTAAAGTAATCATCAAGCATGCACTGAGGAATGCTCTGATGCCGGTTGTAACAATTTTAGGAACGCTGATGGCAGGTATTCTCACAGGCACATTCGTCATCGAAAAAATCTTTGCCATCCCTGGAATGGGTAAGTATTTCGTGGAGAGCATTAATCAGCGTGATTACCCAGTAATCATGGGAACGACCGTATTTTACAGTGTATTTCTTGTTTTTATGTTATTTCTCGTGGACATCGCTTACGGGCTGCTGGATCCTAGAATCAAATTACACGATGAAGGAGGTGGATGACCATGCTTCCTGCCGCTCGAGAAAAAGAGACTCACCACCACGAGGTTCCTGATGAATGGTTTAAACCGAAAGAAAAAGATGAACAACAGGCTGAACTTGTAGTTCGCCCCTCTCTCTCTTACTGGCAAGATGCCTGGAGAAGGTTGAAGAAGAACAAATTAGCCATGTCCGGCTTTTTCTTTCTGGTGTTCCTAGGAATAATGGCCATATTCGGCCCGGTTTTATCTCCACATTCTGTATCTGAGCAAGTACTTTCTAATCAAAACCAGTCTCCTTCAATGACTCACTGGTTCGGCACTGACGATCTTGGACGAGATGTTTTCACTCGGACTTGGTATGGAGCCCGCATTTCCTTATTCGTCGGATTGATGGCAGCCTTCATAGACTTCTTTATCGGTATTACATACGGAGGAATATCGGGTTATAAAGGCGGCCGCACTGATAATGTCATGATGCGGATCATCGAAATCTTATACGGACTACCCTACTTACTAGTCGTCATTTTACTTTTAGTCGTATTGGGGCCGAGCCTGCTTACAATCATTATTGCCTTAACAGTAACTGGCTGGGTAGGAATGGCACGAATAGTGAGAGGTCAGGTGCTTCAAATCAAACATAATGAATTCGTACTTGCTTCTCAATCTTTCGGAGCCAAAACAAAGAGAATCATTCGTAAAAACTTGCTTCCTAATACGATGGGACCCATCATTGTCCAGATGACACTTACTGTGCCGACTGCCATCTTCGCTGAAGCCTTTCTCAGCTTTCTAGGACTTGGCATACAATCCCCGTTCGCAAGCTGGGGAGTGATGGCAAACGATGCTTTAGGGACCATATTATCAGGACATTGGTGGCGTTTATTCTTCCCTGCATTTTTCATATCAGCTACTATGTTTGCTTTCAATGTGTTAGGCGATGGACTTCAAGACGCACTAGACCCTAAATTAAGGAGATAATTGAATGGATAAAATTCTCGACATAAAAGACCTCCACATATCCTTTGTTACTTACGGTGGAGAGGTGCAAGCTGTCCGCGGAGTGAATTTGGAATTGTATAGAGGGGAAACGCTCGCCATCGTGGGTGAATCAGGTTGTGGAAAAAGCGTAACAGCTAACAGTATCATGAAGCTCATCCCTTCACCCCCAGGCAAGATTAAACAAGGATCCATCCACTTTAAAGGAAAAGATATGACGAAGCTTTCCAATAAAGAGGTCAGGAAAATCCGAGGTGTTGATATATCAATGATTTTTCAGGACCCGATGACTGCCTTGAACCCTACCCTCACGATCGGTGATCAGTTGACTGAGGGAATAAAGCAGCATCGCAAAATTTCCGCAAAGCAAGCGAATCATCATGCGATCGACATGCTGAATCTCGTCGGCATTCCTAATCCTGATGAGAGGATGAAGCAGTACCCTCACCAATTCAGCGGAGGAATGAGACAGCGAATCGTCATTGCTATGGCTCTGATTTGCGAGCCGGAGTTATTGATCGCAGATGAACCGACTACAGCACTCGATGTCACGATTCAAGCACAAATTTTGCAATTGTTCCAGAAAATCCAGCGTGAAACCGGCGTGTCCATTATCCTTATCACTCATGATTTAGGTATCGTAGCTAAGGTGGCGAATAGAATAGCCGTCATGTATGCAGGAAAAGTCATTGAAACAGGTACGCGCCAGGAAATATTTTACCATCCTAATCACCCCTATACTCAAGGGCTGCTGAATTCAGTCCCCCGCCTCGATCAAAAAGGCGAAAAGCTTATACCTATCGATGGTACTCCTCCAGATTTATTTGCTCCTCCAGATGGGTGCCCATTTACAGCCAGATGTCCAAATGCAATGGAAGTGTGTTCCCGTATTTATCCCTTTCAAACAGAGTTGAGTCAAACCCACGCGGTTGACTGCTGGCTCCAGGATGAAAGGGCTAAAAAATATATAGCTTCATCTTTATAAAGATTTCTTCAATACATAATGGAAGGGGTAAAAGAAATGAAAAAGTGGTTAACCGTATTACTAGGAATTTTGTTAGTCGTTGTTCTTGCAGCTTGTACAGCAGATGAAAATGCCGGTGAAGAAGGAGGAGGTGAAGATGGAGAGGAATCGACCAGTGAAGATTCATCCGTCCTTCGCATGAATAATGGAGCAGAGCCAACCTCACTGGATCCTCCCATCGGTTTTGATGCTGCTTCCTGGAACGTGTTGAACAACTTGATGGAAGGCATGACCCGATTAAGTCAGGAGCATGAGCCTGAAGAAGCTACTGCAGAAAACATCGAAGTTTCTGAAGATGGAACGGAATATACGTTCACCATAAGAGAGGATGCCAAGTGGTCGAACGGAGACGATGTTTCAGCTGAAGATTTTGAATTTGCTTGGAAAAGGCTTCTGGATCCTGAAACAGCTTCCGCCGCTGCCTTCCTCGGTTATTTCATTGAAGGTGGAGAAGAATTCAACAACGGAGAGGGATCAGCTGATGATGTCATGGTTGAGGCTGTAGACGATAAAGAATTGCACGTCACCCTTACTGCTCCGACAAACTACTTTTTGAACATCATATCAAACCCTGCCTTCTTCCCTATCAATAAAGAGGTTGCGGAAGAAGATGAAGAATGGTTCACAGAAGCTGAGAGCTTCGTAGGAAACGGTCCGTTCTCTCTTACAGAGTGGGAACATGATAACGAAATGGTGTTAGAAAAAAATGAGGAATACTGGGATGCAGAGACCGTACAATTAGAAGAAGTGCATTTTGCTATGGTCGATGATTCAAACACAGAGTATCAATTATATGATAGCGGAGACCTTGATAACTCTGAAATCCCTTCAGATTCAGCAGAAGAGTTGCTGGAAAGTGATGAAGTGACCATCGAAGATCAAGCAGGCACCCAGTTCTATCGCTTTAATGTGGAAGAAGAACCGTTCCAAAATGAAAAAATCCGTAAAGCGTTCGCATTAGCTATCAACCAAGAAGATATCGTAAACTATGTAACAAAAATGGGTGAAGAGCCTGCAAGAGGATTTGTTTCACCAGGTTTCAATGATGCGAACGGCAATGACTTCCGAGAAGAAAGCGGTGACCTCGTTCAATACGACGCTGAAGAAGCAAAACAACTGCTGGAGGAAGGTAAGGAAGAAGAAGGATACGATGAACTTCCAGAAGTTACTCTATCCTACAACACGGATGATACCAACAAAAGTATCGCTGAGTCCATGCAAGAAATGTACAGTCAAAACTTAGGGGTAGATGTTAGTTTAGAAAATACGGAGTGGAATGTTTTCCTCGAAGATCAAAAAGCGCTTGAGCACCAATTCTCCCGCAGCTCTTTTCTGGCTGATTATGCTGACCCGATCAACTTTTTAGAGAGCTTCACGACTGACTCTTCTATGAACCGTACAGGTTGGTCTAATAAAGAATACGACAATTTAATCGCTCAAGCTAAAGAAGAAACAGATGAAGAACAGCGTTTCCAGCACATGTACGAAGCTGAACAAATCTTATTCGAAGAAATGCCGATCTTCCCAATTCATTTCTACAATCAAGTGTTCTTACAAAAAGACAATGTGGATGGTATCGTCCGACATCCCGTCGGCTATCTAGAACTGAAGTGGGCTACGAAAGAATAAACATTTAGAGAAGAGAACCCATACAAATGTATGGGTTCCCCTTCTTTTTTATAAGCTGCCTGTAGTTATGGTAGTTGGCGGTCCATCTGCTTTCGATAGAAGGGCAGGTAATACCTTTGGCTTTCCAGGGGCGTTCGCCGAAACTTATCTTGCTTTGCCAAGTAACGGAAGTTCGAATTCTATCATACCATTACATAACTCTCTAAATACCAGTATCTAAGCTTACCATTGCTTATAAGAAAGGAAGTACAAAACATGATATATCCTAACCGGTTACAACCAGGGCAGACTGTTGGAGTAATAGCACCCGCAAGTCCTCCAGATTTAAATCACTTACAGCGAGCGATTCCCTTTTTAAATGAACTGGGGTTACATGTGAAGGTAGCTCCCCATGTTTCCTGTACTTATGGATATTTAGCAGGTACTGATGAACAGCGGTTAAACGATTTACATATGATGTTTGCAGATCGCGATGTGGATGCGATTATTTGCGCTGGCGGAGGCTATGGAACAGGAAGAATCGCTGACTCTATAGATTACAAGTTAATCAAAAAGCACCCGAAAATTTTCTGGGGATATAGTGATCTAACATACTTACATACAGCGATCCGACAAAATTCAGGGCTTGTCACCTTTCACGGTCCTATGCTTAGTTCTGATATAGGAAAAGATGATTTCGACGACTTTTCAAAGTCCATGTTTCATCAACTTTTCCAGCCTGTAACCTTAAACTACACACAGGACATATCACCGCTTCACGTCATTTCAGAAGGTGAAGCAGAAGGTAGATTGGTTGGCGGAAACCTTTCGCTGCTCGTCAATTCCATAGGATCTGATTATGAATTGAACACGAAAAATAAATTACTGTTTATAGAAGATATCGGAGAAGAACCTTACCGCATTGACTCTTTCTTAAGTCAGCTTCAGTTATCAGGGAAACTTGAAGATGCTGCAGGGATCGTTATCGGAGATTTCAAAGATTCGCAGCCCAAAAAACGGAATGAGTCTTTGAGCCTGGAGCAAGTCCTCCATCATTACCTGGCACATTTAGAAAAACCCGTTGTTTCGGGCTTCAAAATCGGCCACTGCCTCCCTCATTTCGCCATCCCTTTAGGGACGAAAGCCAGATTATCCAGTTTCTCAAAAACGTTGGTGATTCAGCCAGGAGTTTCGTAAGTCAGGAAAGGATGAACGACTATGATGATTCAATCGATTGATACATACCCTGTCACCGTCCCATTACACACCCCTTTTAAAACAGCCCTCAGAACGGTCACCGTTGCTGAGTCTCTATACGTCAAAGTGACTTGTACAGATGGAACTGTTGGATGGGGAGAAGCTCCTCCTACTCATGTCATCACTGGGGAAAGTGCCGAGAGCATCAAATATATGGTGGAAAGTATTTTAAAACCCGCTATTTTGGGGAAGACACTATTTGAAAGAGAAAAATTGTTTGAAAGTCTTCATCGTTCAGCAGTCGGAAATACTAGTGCAAAAGCAGCTGTTGACATGGCTTTATACGATTGTTTATCTCAAAAAAGCACCCTCCCCCTCTTTCAATTTTTAGGGGGTTACCGCAATGAGCTGGAAACCGATTATACAGTCAGTGTAAATGATCCTGAGCAAATGGCTATTGACGCTGAGCAATACATCAAGAACGGTTTCAATGTTTTGAAGATTAAGGTAGGAAAAGATGACATCGAAAAAGACATTCAGCGAATTACTGCCATACGAGAGAAAATAGGACCTGCTCCTACGATCCGCCTGGATGCCAATCAGGGGTGGACAGCTAAAGAAGCTGTTCATGCTATTCGGAAAATGGAACAGATGGAATTGAATATTGAACTCGTTGAGCAGCCGGTCGCAGCTTATGACATCGATGCCTTAAAACAAGTTACTGATCATACGTCTACACCAATTATGGCTGATGAAAGTGTTTTTACTCCACAAGACGCAAAGAAAGTGTTAGAGACTAAGAGCGCAGACCTGATCAATATCAAGCTGATGAAGGCGGGCGGTATTCATCAAGCTTTGAAAATTAATCAGCTTGCAGAAGCATACGGAATACCATGCATGGTAGGAAGTATGATAGAAACAAAGCTTGGAATAACTGCGGCCGCTCATTTTGCAGCCAGTCAAAAAAATATTACGAGATTTGACTTCGACGCGCCTCTCATGCTTTCGAAAGACCCGTTACATGGAGGCGTTCAATATAATGGACGTAATATGACTTTTGGTAGTGAACCGGGCTTAGGGATTATAGGGATTGATATAGAACATATGCTTTCGTAACATTAAGAAGGAGGAAATCAATCATGACTCAAGCAGAAGCAACAAGAACAACATGGGTAGTCCAGGTTCCGGTCGCTACCGTATGGACTTCACATGAAGCTCCACGTTCTATTGATTTGCCGGGCATTTCTAACCCCACAAAAATTAAAGATTGGCTCGACAGTCTAACATACGAATCAAGTTTAGCTTTAAGCGATAATAATTTAATACAATCCCAGCTTCTTTACGGCGAAGAGGTAATTGTAGATTACGTTGAAGGAAAATGGGCAAGCGTCGTCATCCCTACTCAACCGTCCAAAAAGGATGACCGCGGTTATCCTGGATACGTTCCAATTAATCAGCTGAAGGAAGTTCCTGAGCATCAATGGATTGGTCAGGGGGTCGCGGTTGTTAATAAAAACACGACTCTTTTATTAGACGACCAAGGCGAGCCGATGTTTGATATCAGCTATTTAACGTCGCTACCCGCCCTCGCAGAGGAGGGCCAATTCATCAAAGTACGGACTCCTCATGGTACTGGATATGTGTTAGAACTAGATGTTTCACTTTATCCCTCTAAAGAACATATCCCAAAAGGCGACGGAGCCGCTATTCTAAAAGAAGGTGAGAAGTTCGTCGATTTACCCTACTTTTGGGGCGGAATGAGTTCTTACGGCTACGACTGTTCAGGATTTGCCTACAATATGCATAAAGCGAACGGCTATGAAATACCACGCGATGCCACAGACCAGGCACTATCAGGTATAGAAGTAAATCTAGAAGAAATTGAGCCAGGTGATTTATTGTTTTTTGCCCATGATGAAGGTCAAGGCAGCATACATCACGTAGGTATTTACTATGGAGATGGAAAAATGATTCATTCCCCTAAAACCGGAAAAACCATTGAAATCATCAAATTGAATGGAACCATTTACGGCCGCGAGCTATGCAGTGCAAGACGCTACTGGAGAGATACGGAGGAATAGTGATGAAAGAAGAAAAAACTCTGCAAGTCCGTAACTTGAAAAAGCATTTTAATCTAGGAAAAGGCAAAACGTTAAAAGCAGTAGACGGAGTTAGTTTTGACATCTACAAAGGCGAAACTTTCGGACTCGTGGGAGAATCAGGGTGCGGTAAATCTACGACAGGTCGAACGATTATGAACTTGTACAACAGGACTGAGGGCCAGGTCCTCTTCAATGATAAAGATGTCCATCACCTTTCAGAAAAGGAAGACTTTCAGTTAAAAAGACAGCTGCAAATGATTTTTCAGGATCCATATGCTTCTTTGAATCCAAGATCCACTGTTGCAGATATTATCTCTGAACCTATGGTTGTCCACAAACTCTACAAATCAGAAAAAGAACGTATGGCTAGAGTGTATGAACTTCTTGAAGAAGTCGGCCTGAACCGCGATCACGCCAACCGCTACCCCCACGAATTCAGCGGTGGCCAGCGGCAGCGTATCGGTATCGCAAGGGCACTTGCACTTGATCCAGATTTGATTATCGCCGATGAACCTATTTCCGCTCTGGACGTCTCCGTACAAGCCCAGGTGGTCAATCTATTAGAAAGGCTTCAGGAAGAAAAGGGTCTGACCTATCTATTCATTGCCCATGACCTATCTATGGTCCAGCATATTTCCGATCGTATTGGAGTCATGTATTTAGGGCATATGGTCGAACTGACCAGCAGTGAAGAGCTCTATGATAAACCGCTCCACCCTTACACTCAGGCTCTTTTATCAGCGATCCCGATTCCTGATCCGGATATTGAGGACAGTCGTGAGCAGGTTATCATCGAAGGAGAAATCCCAAGTCCGATCGACCCGCCGAGCGGATGCGTGTTCAGGACTCGCTGTCCAATGGCTATGAAAGCCTGTTCGGAAATCACACCTGTATGGCAGGAAGTCGATCATAATCACTTTGTAGCCTGCCATTTGTATAATGACGAAATTGAGGATAGGACGCCGATTAAAGAACAGCCTGATTTACTTACGAAATAAATAAAAATCCCCCGCTCCGTCATTTTGACAAAACCGGGGGATTTTATTATGAGTAAAGCAAGTTTTATAAAACTATGACATCCACTTAGGAGGTGTGTTTTTATCCCAGTAAATTTCTCCAATGCTATGATGTTCTTCAAAGCTGTCCTTATTCAGATGATAATGAAAATTGAACCAATACCCTTCTCCAGGCCGGATATCTCGCCTCACATCAAAACGAGCAATTTCTTCTTTCGTACGGCCGTCCAATACTGTAAAGATCTTTTCTCCATATCCCGGAGTCAGTTCCTCTGTTACTTCATAATAGGGAACATCCTCCTCCCCCGCCTCGGTGATAATCTCCTCTATAACTTCTTCCATCTTAGGCAGGATGTCCCTTTCAAAATCAGCTTCCACTTTATCTATGATTTTTGGCCCCATTTTTGTAACCATTTGACCCTTCGCCTGTTCTGTTATCGTATGTACATAATATTCAGTAGAGAGAACAGGTTCTTCGAAAGGGGAAATCTCATCATCAACGACGTTTGTTTTGGGAGCTTCTTCGTTTTCTAAATTCTCGTGATCCGCATGATCTTTAGAAGCGACTTCTTTATTTTCAGCCGTTTCTATCTCTGCATAAGCAGGTGGTATATAAATGCCCAGTGTCATAATTGTAATTAAGACAACAAATGCTTTTCTTATCCACAGATTCATAGACTTGGACTCCTTCTTCAATACTCTACTTAAATTCTATCATTTTGTGGCGAGAAGTCCATATCATCGCAAAAATAAAAAGCGGGAGTTACCCCGCTTTTTATCTCTTTTATTCATTTTCCTTTTTGATCATTCGTTTCAATTCATTCAGCTCATTCATTATTTTTCTTGTATCTTCACTCTCCTGCTCTGAATGCTCGGAAAGCTTCTGAGCATTGTTTACAATTTCACCGACAATCAAGTTTAGAATTATAAACGTCGAAACGATAATAAATGAAACAAAATAGAACCATGACCAGACAACTTCAGCAAAAATCGGACGAAATACTCCGCTCGCCCAGCTTTCCAGCGTAAATACTTGGAATAAAGTCAACGCACTTAAACCAATATTCCCGAAATATTCTGGAGTAATTTCACCAAAGAAGCTCGTCCCGATAACAGCATACACGTAAAACACGATCCCCATAAGGATGGTAACCGATCCAATCGCAGGAATCGCCATGAATAATGCGGCTGTTAGCCTTCGTAAAGAAGGTACGACCGAGATTGTCCTAAGTACTCGAAGCACTCGAAGAATCCTTAAGACGCCAACCAAATGGGTGTTATACAATACTATACTTCCAAATACAATTACAAAATCAAATACGTTCCAGCCATCTTTAAAAAATTGCTTTCGATAAACGATTAATTTCAGAACAATTTCAACCGTAAAAATTGCCAGGATCAGTAAATCCAATCCAATGAATAAAGATTCGTAACGTTCATATATTGACGCGTCTGTTCCAAATCCGATTTGCACAGCGTTTATTAAAATAACCGCGAGAATAAATCTCGTAAATAACGGGTGTTCTACAAACTTCTTCAACTTCATTTCTTAACCCTACTTTCTATCCACAACTATTCAATAACTTCTCAATTTTTCTAACATTTTAATTCTACTATTAACATCTATAATATATTCATAGTTACTTTAATAAAGACCCAACCCATATATTAATAGATAGAGGGGTGTAAAGAAAGGTAAACCCCTTAAAATTAGAAGCATTCTTTGTAAAATTAAAAATTTCCAGCAACTTTTAACCTTCAAAATGGAAGATAAGCATAATGTATACCGCAACAGAACGTTTCCCTGTTTCTTCATCAGTTTGCAATCCCCGTTTTACTAGTCCAATCTCATACGCTGAAAAAACACCTTTCAAATCAGTTATGTAAGCGCAATCTTTTTTATGAATTTGCTCGCACTAACTCAAAAATAATGGTATAATAAACATGTAAAGAAATAACAAACCGCTAAACAACTTAGGTGGCTCAACCATCGCGAGTTCGTTTCCAAACGAACAATGACATTTTTGACCGATAGAAGGGAACACAACTCCTGTGTATAGGATGAGAATTGCCCGGATCTTAAGGTCGCGTGTCGGAATAAGGGTTATATAACCGCCCTGATACGAAGAGTCGACCAATTCCTGTAAGACAATGACCCCTGAAATGGAAATCAACACTTTCTTTGCAGAGGTAGTCAAGATTTAAAGGTCGCTCTAGCATTACTTTCTTCTTTTCATAAGTAATTTATAGAAAAGAGGAGCAGCAACACAAATTTGACTTAACCACATTAAGCGGAAACGAATTCTTAGACAGAATTGTCCTTCTGCGAGTTAATCAAATCAAGACAATGTAGAATCCAGGATGATTCTTACATGGTTGAGTCACCTAAGTTGTTTATTCTCACATCATTCAGTGGTGTGAGTTTTTTTATGACTAATTTTATAAGTGAAGTCTCTGTTGAAAATTGAAATTGTTATATAGCTCACATTTATTTATTACGAAACTAGGGTAAGGTAAGAAATATAATTAAAAGGAGTGTTTGCTCGTGACAAGTTTCAAGTTAAGTCAGCAAGTACCAAATTTTACCTTACCGACTGTGTCCGGACACCTTATGAAGATCACGGTACTCACAGTGACCCCGCTTACTTTTTGACAGATGGACAAGGAAAGTTACTATATCAACAAAGACAAACAAGCCCATTCGGCCGCCCTCATCCCAAAGAACTTAGAAAAATCATTCAATACATTAAGAAGAATCTGAAATAAACAAACACCGCCATGTGAACGATTCACATGGCGGTGTCTCTTCTTTTTATTAGCTAGCAAAAAGAATCTTTTGATTTCGGAACAGATAAACCAAACAACGGTCTTAAATATAAAGCTAGAAATGTCCCGGCTAATGCTAAAGCTCCCCAAATGTAACCATGAAGGCTAAAGGATGCAATCCCGCTAAAGTATGCGCCTATATTACACCCGAAAGCAAGTCGGGCTCCATACCCCATCAGCAAACCTCCAATAACGGAAGCCGCAACATTTTTCCCATTCAATTTTGAAAATTTGAATAGGCCGCCTGCTGCTGAAGCCAGGAACGCACCTAATATAACGCCTAAGTTCAATACTGTGGTAGAGTCTGCAAAAATGGACGCCTCCAAAACGGCAGCGTTCTCTCCCTGCCAGTACCCCCAGCTAGCCACATCAAACCCAAAGAATTGAGCTGCTTTAGACCCCCATAGGGCAAATGCTGATGTGACGCCCCACGGAGACCCTCGGGTCATTAAAGTTAATGCATTCAAAACAGCCAATGCAATCGCAGCCGCAAACAAAGGCCATGAACCCCGAAAGATTCTTTTCCATCCATTTGTTGTTGGTACAGGTGCCATTTTCGGCGCTTTTTTCTTCTTTTCTACAACCAAGGTAATCCAGGCAATTAAACCGAACAAACCAATGGACAGCAGCCAAGCCCCGCCATAGCCCAGACCTGTAGACGTCGCGAGAGACACAGGTTCAAATGCAGGCAGATCTTCCGTCCAGAATGGCAGGTGAGCTGCCCCTATAGTCGAGCCAATAATAAAGAATAATAGCGTAACAAGCATAACAGAGCGACCGCCTCCGACGGCATAAAGCGTACCAGAAGCGCATCCTCCACCAAGCTGCATCCCGACACCAAACATAAATGACCCTACTAGAAGACTTACTCCAATTGCCGAAACATTCCCTCCCGGTTCTTCTCCAAAGAAAGAATACCCAAATGCTAATATCGGAGCAAATAAAGTCACAGCTACGGCTAACATTACCATGTGAGAACGTATAGCTTGTCCATTCCCCACTGACATCATCCTGCGAAATGCGGAAGTAAAACCAAAGCGAGCATGAAATAGTGTATAACCAAGCAACAAACCAATCACAAGTAGTAATGACTGCACTACATTTTGGGTTACCATAAGGTAAATCATTAAAATGGCACCAACGATGAGACCACCGATAATCAGCGGCATCTGTGGGCTATTTAAAGCAGCATCTTCACGCTTTACTGGATCCTTTCCTTCATCTATAGGTTCAACTCTAATAGTTTCCATATAAACACCCTTTTCCTTATAAAAATAGTCGGATTTATAATCATAGAATAACTAGGATTGATATTGATGTCAAAGAAATTGTTTAATAGATCTGCCTAACCTCTAAAATTGGATTCTTATGTGGATGGGGGAGAAAACGGCCGCAGTATTTTATAAATTCACTGAATCTTTTTTTAAAACGAATTGCGTGTCGTAATTTTGTCAGGCAGTCTAAACGAACCTCATCTACAATATCTCCTAATAAAGAGCGGTTCTGGCGAATATTCATCAACTTAAAATTTTTACGTTCGCCTTATAGCGAATTTGCCTTACACGCTATGTGGTTACATTGATTTCTTTCGCTATTTCACTCAGTATCTCTATTTCACAATCAACCCCGTATATCTTATTCAGCACAAGCTTATCCCTTTCTAAAAGAACATATTGCATAGTATTGTACACTTTTATAAACCGTTTGTAATCCTCAGAATTACGATCCTTAAGTAACTCTTAAAATGGGGATCGATCATAGAGACGCAGCTCGGGAGTATTTGTACCACTTCTTACCATACTCTCATAATATTCAGCATCACTTTTGGTAACCTTGGACAAATCAACCATACTTATGTCCTCCTCCTTAAGTGTTATCATGCTTTGTGAGCTTAGCATAAGGATTAAATAAAATTTCATAAAAAAACCCTGCTCTGCAGGGTTTTTTCTTTGTTTAGTGGAGCATAGCGGGCTCGAACCGCTGACCTCTACACTGCCAGTCATGAGTCCTGAGTATTATTGAACATGATTTGTACTAGATATTCCTGATGTTATTGGATTTATGGAATTTTGCTTAGGATTAAATATGATATAAATAAATAGTTGTTGACGAGTTTGGTCAACAATTCGTCAACAAGGATTTGAATTTTTTGATGTAATATCAGTACTAGATATACAAAGTTATTTTTAAAATGTAGATTTAATGAAAAGCTCCACCAAATCAGCGTTCTTTTTAGTTTCTTCTAAGTCCCTCAATTAATTAACTGTAATTATTTAAAATGTTTTCTACACCTCTCAAGCGGTCCTTACTAACACTACCATAATATTCTGTATGCTTTTTCACAGCAAGCAACATCTTTTCAAGGTAATTGTCACCAAATTCCATTCCAATTATTTTCATAAAGTATTTAGTTGCCTTCGTATTAATTGTTCTCGTGTATCTTTCTCCATTCATCATGCAATAAAAGGCTTGAATGTAATCGTTCGCAGAACCCTGATTCATAACAAAGTATTTATAAACCGAGTTTGTTGCTTCTATTTGGTCAATTTGATGATAATATCTTTTTCATAGATGTAACATCCTTCAATCTTTTGTTCGTCAATTCTCATTAATATCCCTCTTTAAATAAATTTAATATCAACCACTTACATTTATATTATGTGTTTATTTATCACATTGTAAGCTTGACAATTTATCTTTTTCTTTAACAATAAATTTGCCAATATCGCCAATACCACTTTCTAAATGCTGTATGTACTTTGTTTCTATATAGATAGGCTCATTACTCTCCCCTTACTTTTACTTTTTTACATATTATAACATTATTATGAAAATACCTTTATCAATGCCCCCTAAACACTTATGGGAAATAGTATGTCAATCAATCGCCAGCTAGCATGTATATTTATCAGCGTAATATCTCCACTTCTGACTTCATCATGAAACTCTTTCCCAACCAGAGTTTTACTAAAATTCTCAATATTGTTTCCTACTTTACTAAATATAACTCTCTAAGACCGTCTGCATAAATAATCGAACTTTAAAACACAGAGTGAAGATTTTATTACTCTTTTTAATAAATAACAACTCACAGGTGAAGGACACCTGTGAGTCAGAAGTTTTATGATTCTGTTTCTACACGATCTAACCAATCAATGATTTGCGAGGAAATCTCGTTGTTGTTCTTATCGATCATCAATAAGTGGGAGTTTCCGTTAATCCCTTCTTCTGTCAATTCTATCACTTCGCCTGTACCACCATTTTCATTAATCATGTCAACGGTCGTTTGGACCGCTTCCAGACGACTTACCTGATTACGTGATTCAAGGTAATCCCCGTAGACGCCAAGGTATGGAATTTCTGCAAATGTGTCCTCTATTTCCTGCTCGTCTGTTGGAGAGCCCACCGGTTCAATAGCAACAAGCCCCTTAACTAAATCGGGACGTTGACGCGCTACCTCATAGCCAATTTCGCCTCCCATAGAATGAACCATTAATATAGCAGGTCCTTTGTCTTCTAGTAAAGAGATCATATTATCTACTTCTTGCTGATTAACCTGGGAAGTGCCTCCTCCACCAGCACCTTCACCCTTGCCTCCACGGGCGCTTTCACTGTCGTCGGTTGAATCTGAGCCACCTCCAGTGCTTATTTGCATGGGAATACTCGCATAGAATTGTTCAAAAGAGTCTGCCGGAAATTGCCCGTCTGGATAAGGTTCATCCGGAGCGGAACCTAATCCCCAGCGCTCCCAGATCGACTGAGAATCCCATTTAGACATAGAGGCGCTTGCCTCTGATTCTGAGAGACCTGCACTAGCAAGGTCTGAGGTATCTACGGTATAAACAGGATAGCCGGCTTGCGAAAAATCATAGGCCCAGCCATTACGATGATCTGGAGTGCTCTCGTAAATGTTGGCCCCGAGTCCCAAACCGGGAACCATGACCACGGGCGTATTGTTCGATTCATGAGGAATAAAAGAATGGATCAAAGACTGATTATCCTGGGAATCTCCTACATAGAAATCATCCATCTCTTCAAGCGTGACGCTATCTTCACCCCCAGTGCCAGCATCAGAAGAACCACTCGTATTAGTGGAACTGCTTTCCTCTGTAGTTTGGTTTTCTTCTTTCTCCTCATTTTCATTGCTTGTATTGGTACAAGCACCTAGTACGAGAATGGCAGTCATAAATGCGAAGGTGAGTGATATTTTCTTCATAAAGATCGAAAACTCCTATTCTATTTAGTATTTATTGGAACTGTGCCAACAAACTTAGTATAAATATAGGATGTGGGCGAAATTCAGAGAAAGTATGTGAAAAATGTGTAATTTCGTTGTAATAATCACTCATTCAAATATACTTAGTAGCAGTCATGCCGGAAACTAGGACCGAATGTCTCTTGTTTTGAGTTTTTCAGTTCCTTTACAACCATTTTAAATATCGTTTCCAAATACTCCCTTTCAATTAAATATAAATGACCTTATTGGGAGGAGGCATTTACTTAATAACTACGTATTCTAGGCCCACCAGTTTTGCATAGGACACTATTTGATCTGTTGTTAGGTTAAGTGAGACAACTGTATGGTGACCGCCTCCATTTTCTACCCAGGCTTTTACGCCATCGTGAAAATTTGGTTTTACCTCCCAGAGCATACGCGCTACTGGTAATTTTGGAGCTGGAACAGTTGGTTCAGATGCAGCAACTTCGTTAATCAAAAGCTTGTAATGAGTACCAAAGTCAGCCATTGAAACAACTACACCTTCTCCAGCCTTACCGTCAAATACTAAACGAGCTGGATCTTCTCGATTACCAATGCCTAATGGAGAAACGATAATTTTTGGTTTGTTACTTGCTAAAGTTGGATCTACTTCAAGCATATGTGATTGAAGAATTGCTTCTTGACCAGTAGCCAATTCATAGATGTAATCTTCCATAAAGCCAGTTGATTGGTTATGGCTCATCACTTTGAGTAAGCGATCCAGTGCTGCGGTCTTCCAATCCCCTTCAGCAGCAAAACCATATCCATGAGCCATCAAACGTTGAACGGCAAGTCCGGGAAGCTGTTTCAAGCCATATAAATCTTCAAAGTTAGTAGTGAAAGCATTGTAACCACCCTCCTCTAGGAAACGCTTAATGGCAATTTCATAGCTTGCTTGTACTTTTACGCTGTATTCCCATTCTTCTTTACTGTATGTACCATAATCAAATGCATACAGCTTTGTATATTCTTCAAATAGAGCATTAACTTCTTCGTCATTAACAGCGTTCACATAGTGAACAAGGTCACCAATTCCAAAATAATCTACGGTCCATCCAAACTGAATTTGTGCTTCTACTTTATCCCCTTCGGTCACTCCAACGTGACGCATATTGTCACCGAATCGAGCGACTTTGATTTCAAAACTCTCCATATAAGCTACCGCTACGTTCATCCAATCTGCAATTTGCTTTTGGACTTCAGCACGTCCCCAATAACCGACAACAACTTTATTTTTTTTGTTCAAACGGGCATTGATAAAACCATACTCACGGTCCCCATGAGCAGATTGGTTAAGGTTCATGAAATCCATATCAATCGATTCCCATGGAATACTTTCGTTGAATTGTGTGGCTAAATGGAGTAATGGTTTTTGTAATAATTTTGTGCCGCGAATCCACATTTTCGCAGGCGAAAATGTGTGCATCCAAGTAATAACACCGGCAACCTCATCCCGATAGTTGACTTCTTTCATAATCCTTGTGATTTTATCGGTGTTAACAGCTAAATCCTGCAACACAACCGGGTACGGTAGAACACCGCTTTCATTTAATGCATCAGTAATTGTTTTCGCATGGTTTTTAACTTCTGCTAACGTTTCTTCTCCATAAAGGTGTTGTGATCCTACAACAAACCAAAACTCTTTGTTTTCTATAGCTGACATAACATACCTCTTCTCTGCATTTAATTTGTATTACTGTTGCCCATAATAGGCTTTTGCCCCATGTTTTCTTAAGTAATGTTTATCTAAAATACGCTGTGGTAATTCTTTAGCAAAATGATTTAATTCGCGCGCAAATAAATTTATTTTTGAAACTTCCTCTAGTACCACACTATTTATTACCGCTGATGTTACATCTTTTCCCCATGTAAACGGAGCATGTCCATGAAGTAAGACACCAGGAACAGCTAAAATATCTAACCCTCTGTCTTCGAATGTTTCAATGATTACTTTGCCAGTTTCAGCTTCATAGCCACGATCGATCTCCTCTTGTGTTAAGAAACGAGCACATGGGACGGAACCATAGAATGTATCTGCATGAGTGGTTCCCATTGCTGGTATATCAAGACCTGCTTGAGCCCAGATTGTTGCCCAGGTTGAGTGAGTGTGAGTGATACCACCGATTGCTGGGTAATGCTTATATAGTACTGCATGAGTTGGTGTATCTGATGAAGGCTTTAATTCTCCTTCCACCACCTTACCTTCTAAATCAACGACCACCATATCACTAACCTTCATAGTTTCATAACCCACGCCACTTGGTTTAATTACAAAGAGACCGCTCTCACGATCTATCGCACTTGCATTTCCCCATGTATATTTCACAAGTCCTTGCTTTAGCAATTCTAGGTTTGCTTGGAACAC
Source organism: Halobacillus sp. A1 (assembly GCF_024189295.1). Classification (GTDB taxonomy): domain Bacteria; phylum Bacillota; class Bacilli; order Bacillales; family Halobacillaceae; genus Halobacillus_A. The sequence continues at coordinate 592,941 of NZ_JAIZEN010000001.1, read as the reverse complement.
TTCTTCTTTTAGTTGTTCTAACATATCAATCCCTCCCGTTCTTAATTAAATTGTCTATTGCGGCCCTTTCAATCACTAATCCTTCCTTGTATCGTTCGATGAATGTTTCAAATCCTTTTACATCCAATCGATCTGGGCGCATTTCTTGTACTTCAACTCCAGAAAAGACTTTTTTATCAAGAAAATCTTCTAAACTTTCTTTGGGATTTTTGTTCCTCAAGTAAGAAGCCAGAATAGCAATTCCCCAAGCACCGCCTTCGCCAGCTGTTGCCGTAACCGAAACTGGAACATTCATGGCAGCTGCCACAATTTTTTGTCCGACAATAGGAGTTTTAAATAAGCCACCGTGACCTATAATTCTATCAATTGCCACATTTTCTTCCTTTGTCAAAATATCCATTCCAATTCTTAAAGCACCAAAAGCAGTAAAAAGATGGATCCGCATAAAGTTTGCTAAGTTAAAATTACTCTCAGGAGAACGAACAAATAATGGTCGGCCTTCTTCTAATCCTGTGATATTTTCACCTGAGAAATATCCGTAGCTAAGTAATCCACCACCATCAGGGTCAGCTTCCAAAGCTTTATTTAACATCACAGTGAATAACTCATCCACACCAACCTTTCGTCCCATCGCTTCATAAAATTCTTGGAACAATCCGATCCATGCATTGAGGTCACTTGAACAGTTGTTGGCATGAACCATTCCAACTGGAATACCGCTTGGTGTGGTTACCAGATCGATTTCCGGAGAAACGATTGAAAGTTCCTTCTCCAACACAATCATGGCAAAAACTGAAGTTCCTACTGAGACGTTCCCAGTGCGTTTCCTCACACTGTTTGTAGCAACCATTCCTGTTCCAGCATCCCCTTCTGGTGGACAGAGCGGAATTCCTGGTTGCAAATTTTCTGATTTATCTAGGATTTTCGCTCCCACTTCAGTTAGTGAACCTGCTTGTTCACCTGATAGATAAACTGTAGGAAGAATATCTTTCAATTTCCACGGATATCCTCGAGTAGCAATTAGTTCATCAAACTGCTTAACCATCGATTCATTGTAATCTTGATTTGATTCACTAATCGGAAACATGCCGGAGGCATCTCCAATTCCAATTGCTTTATTACCAGTCAGTAACCAGTGAATAAATCCAGCTAATGTAGTGATATAATCAATGTGTGGTAAATGTTTCTCTTCTTCTAATATCGCTTGATAAAGATGGGCGATACTCCAACGTTCCGGAATATTGAATTGAAATTGATCAGTTAATTTGTTAGCAGCAACACTAGTGGTTGAATTTCGCCACGTTCGAAATGGAACAAGTAAATTACCTTTGTTGTCAAAAGCCATATAGCCGTGCATCATGGCAGAAATTCCAATAGAACCTATACTCTGAATTGCAATTCCATAATTGCGTTCAACGTTTTGCTTCATATCTCTATAAGCAGCACTAAGCCCAGTAGTAATTTCTTCTAAATGGTACGTCCAAAATCCGTTTTCCAAACGATTTTCCCATTCAAAACTTCCAGATGCTATGGTTTCAAAACGATTATCAATCAATACGGTTTTAATACGCGTGGAGCCAAGTTCAATCCCCAGGGACGTTTCCCCATTAATAATCTTTTGTCTAATGTTAACTGTATTATTTTTCAAATTAATCCCCTCTCTGATAGCGGTTTCATATCTGAAATAAAAACGTTTTACTTTTCACATACCTTTTTACAACTCTAGTATATTTTTTGTACGTACAAATGTCAATTATTAAATTATATGTACTTACAAAAATCAGAGGTAGACTCCTAAGTAACTTATATTTTGCAGGCCAAAATGAAAAATTAGTTGGATGTTGAGTTGTTTGCAAATAGGAGGAATGATTTAAATCTATATGTAAACATGGTAGAATATGTACGCATAAATGTTTAAAAATGAAAAAAATTGCGAACAACTAAGAAAGAAGGGAAAAAATGAAACCAAAATATCAAGTGCTTATTGATGATATTAAAAGTAAAATTCTTTCAGGAGTGTACAGCGTAGGAGAGCGAATCCCTACGGAATCCGCCCTTCAGAAAATATACAATGTTAGTAGACAAACAGTTCGAAAAGCTATTTTAGAGCTATCAAATGAGGGCTTCTTAAGAAGTGAAAAGGGATCAGGAACTTATGTAAGTAATCAATATCAATCAAAATCCGTGAAGAAACCCCATAATAAAACAATAGGTGTAATCACCACTTATATTTCTGATTACATTTTCCCCTCTATCATTCGTGGTATTGAAGGCAGACTGAACGAGGAAAATTATTCATTACTGTTAGCCAGTACGAATAATGATGTTGAACAAGAAAAAAAAGCTCTAGAGATGATGTTGTCATTCGGTGTGGATGGCTTGATTATTGAACCAACAAAAAGCAATCTATACAATCCTAATATTGCTTATTACCTTTCGTTCAAGGAGCAGGAAATTCCATTCATTATGATAAATGCTTATTATGAAGAATTAGATGTTCCTTTTCTTTGCCTTGATGACGTACAGTCTAGCTATATCGCAACAAAAGAACTAGTTTCTAAAGGGCACACGCAAATCGGGATTATTTCAAAAAGTGATGATTTACAAGGAAAGTATCGAATGAAGGGATATATAAAAGCACTTGGAGAAGCAAAATTACAGTTTCACCCTGAGAAAGTACTTTCTTTTGATACAGAAACTAAGCTAGATTTATACATCAACTTAAAGAAGTTCCTACTCGATAAAAGAGACGAATTAACTGCAATGGTTTGCTACAACGATGAAGTTGGGTTAGAAGTAGTTAATGCATGTAGACAACTTGGAATTCCGGTCCCTGATGAGTTGTCAATAATCGGCCAGGACAACTCTTATATTGCCAGAAACGCTAATATTAAATTAACCACACTTACACACCCGCAAGAACAAATGGGTAGGGATGCAGCGAATTGGGTTATTAAGAAACTCCAGGGAAACAAGGATTTACAGAACGAAATCTATTATCAACCATTATTAATAGAAGGCGTCACTGTAAAAGAGTTAACATAATTACACTTTCGTTTATATATTGCATGTATTGTATAACACCATAATGGTTGAATCTATTACCTCAAAGAGACGCACAAATCCTTTTAGAAGCCCTGATTCTCATTTGAATTCACCTTCAAAAGTAAAATACTTTCGCAAGGGCGCTATCCTTTATTGGAAAGGTACAGAACTTGCAATGGTATATAAATAAAGTACCTTTTTACTAAACAAAAGCCTCGTATTCAGTTGTCCCGAGGCCTTTTGAGTTTATAAATTTTTGATAAAGTATAAATCTTTAATCTTATGTTTCCAATATTAAAGAAAACAATCTTATTAAAATAATAATGAGTGAGTAAATTTCCCTTCGGAGTTAATGATTCATCAATACTTTCTTAACTTCTGATATTGTATAGAAGTGCATGGCCTCAATTAATGATGTTTAGGGAAATTTAACTTAATAACCTTTTTGTTACAAATGTCTGTGACTGCAACTTTTAATATGGATAACTCTCACTTGAAATTTCAATTATATTTCCGCAATTTGTCCATATACTATCTGTTTCTTTAGGAAGTATACGTTTTTTGTAACAATTCATTAGGGTATCCTCTAAGCCTATGATACTTGTAATCGTTGTTTCTGGATCCTTTTGGATATAGGGGTAAGAGACAGTAGGTATTTCGGGCACGGCTTCATGCATACTTTTTATGGCTAGCATATGAGAGTAAGAGGCTTCTATTCCACAACGAATATTTGTCTCTCCTTTTAATGCTTTTTGTATACAAATGTCTAATTTTCGCATATGTTCAGATTCTGGATCACCGTAATCCTTCTCTCTTCCATTGTGCCATATTGCTTTCATTTTACTATCTACCTTATAATGAATAGTTGCCTCTTCAAATTCTAATTCAAATTCTGGCCCATATTCTTTATTGAGAGCATGTGAAGCAAAATACATCAATTCAACAGATTGATCTGTTTTTGCTCTTAAGGCACAGGTATCAAATGTTTCAATAGGATTAGCCCGATATAATTCTATATCTAACGAATGTAGCTTTGCACTTTGTTCTTCTGTCTCTCCCAATACATATAACAAATGATGAAAGAAATGGGAAGCTGCATTGTTTGCAATGCTATCAAAAATTGCTTCACCATTTGGGCCATAAAGCTTTCCTGCCCAGTTACAACGGTTATAATAAGCCTCATTCCTCGGCCATAACACGATGGTGCGTCCGCGTAAAGGTTTTCCAAATAAACCTCGATTAATATCATTTTTCAAATCGTTTACGCTATCAGTGAATGACCAATTAAAACCAACGGCCAAAAATCGTCCAGTCTGGTCTCTTACTTTGCGCATTTGCTCTGCTTCTTGCCAAGAACCACTCATAGGCTTTTCACATAAAACATGACTGCCATTTTTCATAGCTTTTATAGCCTGGGGAGCGTGTAAATGAATAGGAGTCGAAATAATCGCCAAGTCAGCATTAGCAACCTCGTAAAATTCTTCGAGAGAAGAAAAAATAGGTATTCCCATTTCAATAATTGTTTTAAAATAACTGCTATGTTCTGGATAGATATCGACGACACCTTTTACCCATGAAAGCCTGTTTTGTTCCATGAGTGCCTTAACATACAATTCACCATAACCTGCTATTCCGACTATGAGGATTCCGCATTTTTCCATATATTGCATCCCCCTTCCTTTGATATGAAAATGCTTGTTCCTGAGCTCTTAAACAAATCTCAGCGGCTTTAAAAACATGTTTTTGCGGCATGGCATATGATGTATTTTTTAATACATCGTTTGCCAGACGATAAAAGTAAGGATAACCCAGTTTACCTTTTACATTGTATCTTCTTTCACCTCCATGATTTACTAAATATAACTGTTCCCCTTCATCGTCTTTAGTTATATCTACAAATTTTCTTAATTCAATATAACCATCTGTGCCTAATATTATGGTACGGCCATCCCCCCAATTGCTTAAACCATCCGGAGTAAACCAGTCAACCCGAAAGTAATGAACAGCTCCATTATCTGCAACTAAATGAGCATCACCATAATCTTCAAATTCAGGATACTTTGGATGAGCCATATTTATAGCTGTACTTCCTATCACTTTCGCATCATTGGCATCTGCAAACCAGAGAAATTGCTCTATTTGATGGCTACCAATATCACAAATGATACCCCCATAATTTTCTTTTCTAAAAAACCAATCTGGACGTTTTTCAATGTTCAGCCTGTGAGGACCCAATCCAAGCACTTGAACCACATCACCGATTGCACCTTTTTGAATCAGTTGTTCTGCAAATCCTGCACATTCTACTTGAAGCCGTTCGCTGTAAAACACTGCCCAAAGAAGTCCAGTTTCCTTTACTTTTTGTTCTGCCGCTCTCAATTGTTCTGTTGTCGTAAACGGCGCTTTTGCTGAGAAATAATGTTTACCCGTGTCCATGGTTTGGAGGCCTACTTCGCAACGTTGTGAAGGAATAGCAGCACTAGCTACCATTTGTACCGTTTCATCTTCTAGAATTTGAGAAAAAGATTGAGCAGCACTGACTTCTGGAAACGTTTGTTGAAAGTCTTTAATTTTTTCACTATCCTCATCCCAAACCCATCGAATTTTTGCACCCGCTTCTTTTAATCCATTACACATATTATAGATATGTCCATGCTCTAATCCAACAACCGCAATAAAAAGCTTATTCTCTTCCACCGGAGGTTCTTGATGGTATGTCGGTTGAAAATCAGTGTGGTGAGTAGGCTCTGCTTTATCCATTATCAATGACTCCTTTCCTTCAATTTTTAGTGCTTTGAGCATAGAAATAAAACGGAGCAACTATTGCTCCGTTTTATTAATAGTTAAACGCAAGCTGCAAAGCGTTCTTTTATCATTTGCAGGTTTTCATCTCCAGGCATATTCCATATATCTTGATTGATTATTTCCACTTCTATTGCTCCTTGATACCCCTCTTCTTCCACGGCTTGTCTAATACGTGGGATATCAATCACGCCATCCCCCATCATTGAACGCCCCTTAAAGATATCAGGGAGTGGTACTTTCCAATCGGAAACATGAAAGCCTAAAATATTCCCGCTAGCACGTGTTATCTCCTCATAAAGAAAAGGATCCCACCATACATGAAACACATCAACTATGACACCGACTTGTCGGGAACCTAACATCCTTTGCATTTTATTTGCTTCACCAAGAGTAGTAATCACTGATCGGTCTGCTGCATACATAGGGTGCAAAGGCTCAATACCTAACTTTACTTGATGCTGTTCTGCAAAGGGGATTAGCGATTCTATTCCTTCCTGAACCCATTTACGACTTTCCTGTAAATCTTTATTTGGGGAGGGTCCGCATACAAGAACAAGTACTTCTGTCCCAAGTTCAGCAGCTTCTTCAATTGCTCGTTTATTATCTTCAATACGAGTTTCACGCTCAGAAGCATTAACTGCCGGAAACATTCCACCTCGACAAATGCTAGAAACACTGAGACCTGATGCTTTGATCATATTCTTACTTTCTTTTAAACCAATTTCTGATATTTTATGCCTCCAGACAGAAATTGAAGGAATATCGTGACGTACACAGCCCTCTATTGCTTCTCTCAATGACCAGTTTTCTGTCGTGATTTGATTTAAACTCAATCTCTTTATGTCTACATTTCCACTCATTTTACCGCCTCCCGTGGTCGGAAACCAGCTAATTCTAATACAGGTTTCATTCTTTCAATCGCACGTTCAGGATCTGTTAAAACTCCCGCTTGATCAGCAAGCTCGAACAATTCAGTTAGATGCAATATAGAACGAGAGCTCTCAGCTCCGGCAATCATACGGAAGTGAGGTTGATGTCCGTTTAAATAGGCTAAAAATACTACTCCTGTTTTGTAAGCGTACGTAGGCTTTTGAAAAATATGACGGGCGAGTGGTACTGTCTGATCTAGTTTTTCTCTGAATTGATGAATATTACCTTCATCTAAGTCAAGCAAGGCAGAAGCAGCCACCGGAGCTATGGCATCAAAAATCCCTAAAAGAGCATGACTATAACCTAATTCATCACCTTCAATTAAAGAAGGATAATTAAAGTCGTCCCCAGTGTACATCCTCACGCCAGCTGGCAAACGTCTTCGCATTTCAATTTCTCTTTCCATATCCAATAGTGAGATTTTGATACCCTCAATTTTGTCAGCATGAGTATACATTATGCGAAGGCAAACCTTCATCGCTTCATCTATGTTATGGTGGCCCCAATATCCTCCCAAATTTGGGTCGAACATATCCCCTAGCCAATGAAGAATCACTGGCTGTGACACCTGACTTAAAATCTTTCCGTAAACGTATTCATAATCTTCGGGTGTCGTAGCACATGATGCAAGAGCACGGCTGGCCATTAAAATGACTTTGCTCCCAGCCCCTTCTACGAAGGAAACCTGTTCTTCATATGCATTTACTACATCTTCTACAGTAACGTTTGGGCTTGGTTCAAGATGATCCGTCCCTGCACCGCTAGCAATATCTCCGCCAACGCTCTTGGCTTCCGTTACGGAGCGGATAATTAACTCTTTTGCTTGTTCCCAATCCAATCCCATTCCCCGTTGTGCTGTATCCATCGCTTCAGCAACCGACATGCCAAGTGACCAGAGATAATGACGGTATTGCATGGTTTGTTCCCAATTTATAGCAGGTTTATTGGCAGGTCCTACACTTTTAAAAGGATCGGCTACCACATGGACAGCTGAATAAGCAACACGTGACTTGAAGTTACTTTTCGATGGTGAAGGTAATGGTTCTGTTTGAGATAACTTATATTTGTAGGTGCTACCATCTTTTTTCGGCAAATATATAATATTACTCATACTCATAACCTCCTTCACACATTTAAATTTGGGACATCAAGCCAGCGGCGTTCCTTGGATGACTGTAAACCTAATTCGGCCAGTTGGGTTCCTTTAGCTCCTTCAAGCAAATCCCATGGGAAAACTTCATCATGATGAACATGCTTTAAAAACATTTCCCATTGAATTTTAAAGGCATTTTCGAATAGTTGATTGTCTGGTACTTCTACCCATTGGTCTTGGAAGTCAATAATATTTTCAATGTCCGGATTCCAAACTGGTTTAGGGGTATTCACACGATGTTGGGTTTTACACCCTCGAAGTCCAGCTACAGCGCTGCCCTCTGTCCCATCCACTTGAATAGTCAAAAGGTCATCCCGATCAACACGAACCGCCCAAGATGAATTCACACTGGCAATGATACCGTTGTTAAGTTCAAAGATAGCGTAGGAGGCATCGTCAGCTGTAGCATTATAAGTACTTCCTTCTTCATCCACGCGGCTGTTTATGTGTGTAGCCGTAACAGCTGATAATGATTGGATTGAACCGAATAAGTGATCAAGAACATAACGCCAGTGAGGGAACATGTCTACAACAATTCCTCCGCCTTGTTCCTCTTTATAATTCCAAGATGGACGTTGACCTTCTTGCCAGTCTCCTTCAAATACCCAATAACCGAATTCCATTCGTACTGACAGGATGTCGCCAAAGAAACCTGCATCAATTAATCTTTTTAATTTCATAACACCTGGCAGAAACAATTTATCCTGGACTACCCCGTTTTTAACACCAGCTTCTTTTGCTAACTTGGCTAACCTTAAAGAACTTTCTAATGAAGTGGCTGTTGGCTTTTCACAATAAATATGCTTATTTGCTTCAATAGCCTGTTTTATAGCTTCTTCTCGAAGGGAGGTAGTTTGCGAATCAAAGTAAATCGTATTGTTCTCATCCGCGAGAGCTTCTCCCAGGTTTGTCGTCCAGCGCTGAATGGAATGTTCTTCAGCAAGTTTCCTTAACTTTTCTTCATTCCGGCCCACAAGGATAGGATCTGGCATAATGTAATCTCCATTACCAAGAGAGACCCCTCCTTGATTACGTATTGCAACTATAGAACGAATTAAATGTTGCCTAGTTCCCATGCGCCCTGTGACGCCGTTCATAATAATTCCAATATTATGTGTACTCATATAATCACCCCTCTATTAAAGTAAGTCCAGATTAAACGCTATTGAAAACGTTGTCTTATTAAATGAGGAAATGAATTATCAATTTCGGAAATGATTTTATAATTATCTATTCAAGGAAGTTTGTTTAGCGATTCATATACTTTGATGAGTAGTACGATACATATTTGGGGGGACACCAATATTTTTCTTGAATAATCGATAAAAAGTGGAGAGTGACTCGAAACCCACTTCAAAGCAAATCGATACAATATCTTTTTCTGTTTCAAGCAAAAGTTGTTTTACTAAACCGAGTCGAACTTCCGTTAAATATTGTATAGGTGTGCTACCATAATATTCATTAAAAATACTTTGCATATAACGTGTACTCATTCCCATTCTCGTTGCTATATCTTCTGCATTCTTGATATCAAAATACCGGGTATCAATATAGTATCGTATTTGTTCAGCACGTAGGGAATTCGTATCCATTTGAGAGTTATTCTTATGGGAACGTCCAATTGTAAAAAGTAATTCTACCATATAAACTTTTAATGCTAATATCCAAAAATTATCACCATGAGACTGTTCATACAGCATTTTCCGAAGGAGTTGGCGAAGTTCACTACTGTCAAATGTATTCAACTTATAAACGTAAGCTTCCTTGAATACAAAAGGAATCAATTGTTGCTGGACATCACCACTTAATGCAGTGGAGTCAAATTCAAGCACTAAAATTGTCATTTTAGATTGGACAACTATTGAGTGTTCAGTAAGGGGAGGAATTATAATAAAACTGTCTCGCACTATTTCATGATCAAAATTTTTTAACTTGCAACTCCCCTTACCTTCCAGTATGTACAAAATCTGGTGGGTTTTATGAAAGTGTGACTTGACTACATCTCTCTCGTTATGTTTACTTTCATATAAAGAAATAATGCCAGCATGTTTACTAATAACTCCTTCATACATTTTATTCACTCCTCTACTTAATTTATAGCATACTCAATAGATCCCCGTTGAAAAGAAGCAACTCCATACTCAGTCACTTAAGAAACTCTTTAGAGTGGTAAGACGTGCTACCTGGCAGGCAGTATGATACAAATTATCCGGGGCGTGGGTTATACATTCATGTAAAGACATTGGGGCGGGAATAATGGAAAAACATCCTACAAATAGTTGATTCAATTTTTCCATACTACCTTCTTGACTTCCCGAAATCAAAATAGTAGGTTTCTCATATTGTTGCGCTAATTTAGCAATATACCCTGGAGCTTTGCCGTACAATGTTTGCTCATCACTCTTTCCTTCCCCAGTGACAACTACATCAGCTATCTGTATGGATTCAGTCAAGCCGATAGAATCCGCTATGAGTTTTGCTCCCGAATGTATCTCCCCTCCAATAGATAAGAAAGCAAAACCCAGCCCCCCAGCAGCCCCTGCACCTTTGTGCTTACGAATGGATTTTCCACACGCTTTTTCCACAAGACGACCATAATATTCTAAAGCTTGATCATAACTATTAACTTGTGAAACTGTTGCTCCTTTTTGGGGGCCATATATTATACTAGCCCCTGTAGATCCGGTTAAAGGATTATCCACATCCGAAGCCACACGGATAGTAACCTTCTTAAGCCTCTTATCTAGTTTTGAAAAGTCGAGGGATTCTATCTCCAAAACCCCCTCTCCATAAATACCCACTTCCTCTCCTTTACGGTCAAGTGCTCTCATACCAAGAGCTTGAAGCATCCCAAGTCCTCCATCATTGGTGGAACTACCACCAATGGCAATAATGAGCTCGGTTTTCCCACGATTCAGGGCATGTTTGATGGCTTCCCCAATCCCATAGGTGGTTGTTTTATCAGGGTTTCTCTTTTCTTCCGGAACCATAGGTAAACCTGCAATATTAGCACTTTCTATCACTGCAGTATGTTCTCCAGTCTCTACATACCAACTACTTGAAGCTTCTCCTAATGGTCCTTTGCAATTAAAATGAATTTTTCCACTGTTGCCAGCGTTTAAGATGGCCTCAAGCGTCCCTTCTCCACCATCAGCCATTGGCTTCTGAATGGTTTCTACATCCGAGCTTACAGAATGGAACGCGCTCGCTATGATTTTAGCAGCTTGAGTAGAATGAATACTTCCTTTAAAGGAATCTGGCGCTATTACAATCTTCAATATGAAACCTCCTGACCTATTCTTTTTGTTTAAACGAAAATGTAGCACATTAATAAGTCTTATACAACCATATTTTTTCAGAAAATTATAAATATTATTTTGTTCGTTTCTCAAAAAATAAAACTTTCGTAGTAAGGTTTATGTTTGAAATAAATTGATTTACTCTGGTTGATATTGACTAAATATTTGTAAAACTATTTTTACAATGAAGTAGGTTAGATAGTATAATTTCTTTTATTGCAATTAATTATTAAAAGAATGGAAATAGGTCAATGCTCATTTATGTATAAAAGTTGTGGTAAAGGTTCTCATATCCTTCTCTTCCTTGATAAATTTTTTAGTTTATTCAATCCACCATAACTATTTCCGAATATGAGAATATCATTCCGAAACTAATAAGACTATTTTCAGAAAAAAATATATATTTATCCCAAGAAAGCGCTTTACTTATTTTTACGAATGAACTTTCAAAATTAATTTAGGAAGGGGAATTTAAATGAGAAAAATTAGTCTGGCTGTCATTATTTTGTTACTGATGTTAGTTGCTACAGCTTGCGGTAATCAGAGTGAGGGTAGTAAAGAGGAAATAGAATTTTTAGTATCAGGTGATAATGTCGAAGGGAATGCCATTTCAACTATGGCAAAAAAGTATAGCGATGAAAATGACGTAACTATTAAAGTAGTAGAAGTGCCATATGCAGATATGTCTACGAGGATATCCAATATGGTCCGTGATGATAACCCTCCAGAACTTGTAAGAACAACAAGCCTTTCTCCTTTATGGAAGGATAGCTTGATGGACCTATCTGAGATTAATAAAAGCTTGGACATTGATGAAAACCTACCTATCAAAGTTGATGACGAAACAAAAGCTCTTCCATTAGATTTAACAGCTGTTGGATTGTTCGTTAATAAAGATTTATTTGAAGAAGCCGGAGTTTCCTTTCCAACCAATGAAGAAGATACCTGGACTTGGGATACATTCGTTGATTCGGTTAATGAAGTAGTGGAAAAAACTAACGCAAGATATGGTTTTGTAATGGATGGATCAGAACATCGACTCCAATCAATGTTATACCAATTCGGGAGTAACGGGTTTGTTCCTAATGACGAGGGAGGATATACGACCAACGAAGAAACTAAGGAAGGATTAGAATACTTTGTTGATATCAATGATAACACGACAATGCCCAAATCAGTTTGGACGTCTGGAGAAGATGCTACTGCAATGTTCAAAAGCGGGAGAGTAGCGGCATACATGTCTGGAAGTTGGCAGTTAAAAGACTTTTCAGAGAACATCAAAGATTTTGAGTGGAAGTCAGTTTACATGCCTTATGAAGAAACTAGGGCCACCAATTTAGGAGGAAATTTCACATTAGGTTTTGAAGGCACAGGAAACGAAGAAGAAACTAAGAAATTTATAGAGTGGCTATATCAAAAGGAGAATTACGAAGAATTGGCTAAATTAGGTGGTTATCTTCCAGTTGTTAATGACACTGATATTCAATACGATGTGGCGCAAGAAAGTTATGAGCTTTACCAAAATGAAATCAAAGCTTCTCCTCCAGTGTCTGCTTATATGAAAACTGAGATGAATGGAAAGCAATTAACTGCTGAAGGTAACGCCCAAAATGTTTTAAAAGAACAAGTAATATCAGTTTTAAACGGTGATCAGACTATAGATGAGGCATTAGAAGAAACTACTGCTACTTACACAGAAGTGTATGGAGAAAAATAAATATTTATCCCGAATCTACCAGAGGTTCGGGATAAAATTTTAAATATGAAAAGAGGTCTTAAAATGGTCAATAAATATAATTTTCAGATCAATCAAAATCAATCCATAAATAGGTGGGTCTATTCGGAACCTGACTTGACCCCATTCTCATCAACTCCAGATACTTTTAATGAACCGGTAAATTTAACAGAGGAGTATGTACAAGTAGAATACCCAGTTAGAAAGCAATTTTTACAGTATAGAGAAGAACTTGAATATCCAGAAGATCATAGCATGTTTAATCGTATATATTTCCCGTTCGAAAATCCTCGCGTAGAATTTTCAACTTTTATTTCTACACCGCATACCATGGCTACCTTTGCTAAGACGTTTGTAGAAGCAACAAGCAAAGAAACAGTTCATCCATTCATCTTAACTACCTGTGGCGGAGTGAAAATATGGGTGAACGGTGAACCGCAAGTGAACTTTTCACCTTTTACCAGAAACATACCAACGTCTCGTGAAGTTGAATTACACCTTCAAAAAGGTACTAATGAAATCGTGGTAGGCTTTGATGATCTTGCAGAGAGAGATGTTAACTATTATTTTCAGCTTAAATACATGGGAGACTACCCTTTTGAGGGTTATATATCTATCAATCAACCAGTAGAAACTGTTAAGCGTGCGGAAGCATATTTAGATAGTTTATATTTCACGAAAGACACTTTTGCAAGTGAGGACATTAAACTTGCTTCTACAAGAAACCCTGAGATATTTGAGAAGTTGTATGTCAAAGTAAATGCTGCTGATATGGCAAACCCAGTATTTAAAAGCCACGAAGGCCAAACTAATCACTTAAAAATCAACCTAAACTCCAAGCACATTAACGAGATTAATTTTGGCAAGACTACAAATTTTAACACAGAAGGGCTTACTTCTTTTGATGTTGGTTTATGTATTGGCAACGGAGCGTATATCTTTAGAAAATTAGTGGTTTCTCTATATGATCAAGATAACTTTCCACAAATTAAAAGTTTAAATTTAAAAAACAGAAAACAGGAAGCTATAAATTATTTTGCCACATTAGAAAAAAATGATTTAAATACTGGCATCGCAAGACTGGTAAGTAAAGGAGAATTTGACCAAAAAACAAAAACAGCTATATATAGTTGTTTTGATGAAATTTCTCAAAAGAAAGATTGTGCCGACTTTCGATTAGCTCCCTTACTAGCTATTGCTATATCAAGAAAAGACTATTTCCCTAAGGACTCCTTAGAAGAAATCGAAAAAATTGCACTGAATTTTAGATATTGGATTGATGAACCAGGAAATGATGTAATGTGGTACTTTAGTGAAAATCATGCTTTTTTATTTCATGTGTCCCAATATCTTGCAGGTTATATGGTACCCGATAAAACATTTAAAGTAAGTGGTAAAACAGGGGAAGAGCAATATGAATTAGGAAAAAAAAGATTGTTGGAATGGTTTGATATATTTTTCAAATATGGATTTGCTGAATGGAATTCAACAACCTATTTACCTATTGATTTGATAGGATTTTATAGTTTATATGAAGCTGCTCCAGATAATGAAATAAAGGATCTAGCTAAACGTGCTTTAGATTTCACTTTCAGGATAATCGCTATTAATCTCCACGGAAAAACAATGGCTTCCACATATGGAAGAGTGTATGAGCATGACTTAAAAGCTATGGAGACTAGTGAAATTGCAAACACCACTTATATTTTATGGGGAGAAGGATATTTAAACCATTCTCTACGTTCCACTGTTTGGTTTTGCTTATCAACTTATAATCCTCCTGAACTTGAACATTTGGTCAAATTACCAAGTAACAAAGCTCTTTTAGCGGAATATGTACAAGGGATAAAACAAGTTTATTCTTATAATTATAAAACTAAAGATTATTCCCTTTCAAGTGCTATAAATTTCAGTGCTTATGAAAAGGGACATCAACAGCATGTCATGAATGTTTCGGTAGGAGAGGATAATACAACATTATGGATCAACCATCCAGGGGAATATGTGTTTAGTGGAGAAAATAGACCAAGTTTCTGGGCGGGAAATGGACGTTGTCCCTCTTTACATCAATTCAAAAATGTAATGACAATAAAGTACAAACTTCTCAAGGATGATTTAGATTTTGTTCATGCTTACCTACCCTTTTGGAAGTTAGATCAAATTCATAAAGTAGGCAACTGGATTTTTCTAAGAGAAGGTGAAGGTTACATCGGGATGTATTTCAATAACGGATACGAAATAAAAAATGAAAAAGCTATTGCTCATAGAGAATTAAGATCATATGGAAAAAATCAATTTATTCTGGTTAGGTGTTCTTCTAAACAAGAAATAGAATCATTTGATAAGTTCATAGAACTTATGCAATCTTCTTCAATAAATAATAAGAAACATGAAGAGTTCTCATATGTGGACTTTGAACATGGTCCCATAGAAGTGAATAGGACAGATAATTTAATAGTTAACGGTGAAAAAATAGAATATAAAGCAGGTTATGAAATAAAAACAGATTTTTTCACTATTAACTAGTGGAACATCAGGGAAGGAGATGGAAAATTGGTTAAAGATAAGAATAAAATTTGGGCATTAACATTTGTAATAACTAATATTATATTATTTCTGATTTTCTTTATGTCCCCAGCGTTAATAGGGATTTATTATTCTTTGACAGACTATAGTGGTATTAGCGCAAATTTTATTGGCTTGGAGAATTATATTGAATTGTTTCAAGATTCTAGTTTTTACGGTGCATTATTTAGAACTTTAGTTTATGCAGGTATAGGTGTTCCCTTTACTTATTGTGTTTCTCTAGCAGTATCACTTTTACTTACGAGTAATCAAACTAAAGGGAAAAGTTTTGCAAAAATTGCTTTTTTCTTCCCATGGTTAATATCACCAATAGTAGCTGGGGTCATCTGGAGATGGATGTTTGGTGAAAGTTTTGGATTGGTGAATTACGTCATTCAAAATTTAGGTTTTGAGCCTATCCCATGGTCTTCAAGTGGTGTGACAGCATTTATTGTGTTGTTTTTTGCAACGGTGTGGATTGGTACAGCATTCAACATGTTGT
Source organism: Halobacillus sp. A1 (assembly GCF_024189295.1). GTDB lineage: Bacteria > Bacillota > Bacilli > Bacillales > Halobacillaceae > Halobacillus_A. Next base: position 576,907 of record NZ_JAIZEN010000001.1, on the reverse strand, counting down.
TATTTATATCAGCCTTAGTAAACATCCCCAAAACCTTTTATGATGCAGCAAGAATAGATGGGGCAAACTCTGTCCAAAAGTTTTGGCATATCACCTTACCAGCTTTAAGACCAACTTCTTTTATGGTTATATTGTTGTCTGTTTTTAATTTAATGAAAGAACTCCCCTTGATACAAGCATTGACAGATGGAGGGCCAGGTTCAGATACAACGATGTTAGTGCAATATATATATGAAACCGGTTTTAATAAACTAGACATTGGGTATGCTAGTGCCGCTTCAATGGTGCTCTTCGTGTTGCTAATGACTTTTGCACTAATACAATTACGCTATGAAAAGAGGTGGAGAGTTTAATGTTCAAATTTAGTGATCGAGTTTCCTCGACATTTTTGACTAGTCTTATGTATTTGATGGTTTTAATATTTATTTTCCCTATCGTTTGGTTATTGTTAAGTTCATTTAAGCCTGGTAGTGAGTTATTTACTTATCCGTTAAAGTTTCTTCCGGAAAACCCAACTTTAGATAATTATGAATATGCATGGACCACAATGAACTTCGTCCGATATTTTATCAACACTACAATAGTTACGGTGGTTACAACCATTTTAACCATACTGGCTAGTGCTTCGTGTGGGTTTGCATTAGCAAAATATAAATACAAATGGTTAAGTGTATTTTTTGTGTGTATACTTGCTACAACGATGCTTCCAACTGAAGTAATAATGGGGCCAACATTTACAATTATTCAGTCATTGGGATTATACGATAGTTTGACAGGATTGATTATTCCTTCTATCAGTACAGCAACTGGAATTTTTATGTTCAGACAATTTTTCATCACTGTCCCTGATGATTTGATAGAATCTGCTCGAATAGACGGAGCTAGCGAAGGAAAGATTTTTTTCAGACTTATGTTACCTATTTCAAAACCAATAATCGTAACATTAGCTATATTCTCATTTCAATGGAGGTGGAACGACTATATTTGGCCACTTATAGTAATTAGTAGCCCAGAACAGTACACTCTTCAAATTGCGTTAAGGAATATTATTGCAGCGAATAGTATCAACTGGCCATTGTTGTTATCAGCTTCAGTGATCTCTATTTTACCAATGGTAGTCCTATTTTTCATATTTCAGAAATATATCATGGATAGTCAAGCCACTTCAGGGTTAAAAAGTTAAATAAAGAAATACTAAATTAGAGACTTGTGCTATATTTAAATGTTATTAGATTAAAAATTCTTAAAACCACCTTTAACATCTTTCGATGCCACTGAAAAACTGTACTGTTTATGATCTAAGGAATAAAAACAGCGGTTTTCTGAACGTATTTTTTCGAAAACCGCTGTTTTTAAGAGGAGAGTTTTCCCGCTTATTTCTCTATGAGTTTCAATATTCTTTTGACGTTGAAGGTGAAGATAGCTATGGTTGCTTGTAAGTCCATGGCTTTGAGGCCTGGAGATGAATCTTATATCCGTGCCGATGCTTTAACTCTCTATTTTTCGCCTCTATTTTGTACCATTCTTTGGCTCGTTCTTTAAATGCCTCCGTTTTTAAAACTCTCCTTGTTCTTGATGTCCATGCGATGTAGAGCGGTATAGGTTTTACTTTTGCGGCCTCCTGAAAGCATCCTTCTATCAGAGTACAGGTCTTGCATTTATCTATATCATATATTCTAAGGTTTGAAATTAAATAAATAGTCCAAGCTGATCAGTTACCGTTTCCATGTCTTTATTAATCAAAATTACTCTTGATTGTAGAATTTCTGATTAATAGCTCAGGTTCGAATAATATCGATTTGGTTTTTGTTTTTTTGTTATTCTCTTTAATTTGTTCAATTATTAATTTAGCAGTTGTTTCAGTCATGTAGCTTTTGGCATGCTAAGGGACGGTTAGGTTCACTTCAGAAGCTTCTGCCATGAGAATTATCAAACCTAAATATTTACGTTAAAATTGCAAGTGCGATTTTATCGTTACAATAAAATATTTATTCACCGCTTAAACTATCTTCTTGCAACTAAATTTCTCTGATAAGTAATGAAAATAAGTTTGTGTAACTTTCTCAGGCATCCAGAAAATCCTTTATGATTGGGCGGTATAGGGAAAATCAGCTCTCTTCAGAATCTTCCCCGTAACCTTTTGCAAAACATTATCTTCATGGCTGGGGAAGCCATACCGAAGCCCTGCCACTTGTGCGGAATTTGGAGCCAGTTATAGCGAAGAAAAGAACTACCGTTTGCGGAACAGTTATCCACTGATCGAACTAAATCATTTACAGAATATAGCCTGAACCACAGCGAAGCTGCTTGCCATTGACTGTAACACCTCATTCCAGTAAGTGCTTAGAATCTATGTGTCAGTGTTTATCATATCTGAGCAGGTGTGCTCTTTCTTAGGCATAATTTGTGCTAAACTCTTTTTTTGTCTCAAGGATCTAAACACAAACTTCTTACGTTATCCTTTGATAAATTCATTTATACCATTTCATCGATGATGTGGAAAAAGGCTTGGCAAACGGAGGGAGGTTTTTAGTTCCTTTCGGTTCCGAGTGCATATAGAAACAATTAACAATAAAAAAGATAGAGAGGTTTTAACTCTCTATCCCTTGGTATGTTTAGTATTCTATTTGATTGTATACCAAAGCCGAGAAACTCCGCTTTCAATTAACAATTAGTTTGGCCCGCTCAGTGATTTTTAACTATTATTCAGTGCTTTATGGTAGGCACCAGTACGTATAATTACCTCTTCAATAACTTCATTTAAGGATTGTATACTTGGTTTTAAGATCTCCATAGGTGCATATAAGTCCTGGTTTTCTATTAATACTTTTCTAAGCGCATCAGACCAGGCAATGTTCAGCTCTGTATTATAGTTAATTTTCGCGTGCCCGTGTGAGATTGCTTTTTGCAAATCACTATCAGAAATTCCAGAAGCTCCATGCAGTACAAATGGGGTATCGATAGATTGTCTTAAACTGGCCATCTCTTCAAAACCTAGATTTGGCTCTCCTTTATATTTTCCATGGACTGACCCTAAAGCAGGAGCCAAGCTATCTATTCCTCCCTTTTTTACTAGCTGAATACATTCGTTCTGATCGGCATATTTAAGATCACTGTAAATACCATCTTCAGTTCCTCCGACACTTCCAACTTCAGCTTCCACAGTGACACCATGTTGATGTGCATATTCAACTACTTCCCTGGTATTCTTCACGTTTTCTTTAATCGGCAATTTAGAGCCATCGTACATTATTGAACCATAACCTGCATCCACCGCTTTTTTACATCGTTCAACCGTTTGACCATGATCCAAATGCAGTACGGTTGGAACAGTAATCTCTAGATCTTCCTTCATAATATCAAAGGCACGGGCAAGCAGCTCAAATCCACCCAGTTGGTCAACTATTTTATCTGTTGTGCCTACAATAACAGGAGCGTTACATTTCTCAGCTGTTTTCAAAATAGATTCCAACCAAATCAAGCCATTCATATTGAATTGCGGAACAGCATACCTTTTTTCAAATGCATCATCTAAAATATTATACATATCATCACCCTACTCCATGGTTAACTTTCACAGGTAATCCACTTTCGTATGATTCTCTGGCAGCCAACGCGATTCTCTGGGCCATAATTCCGTCTTTAAATACCACTTCTGTTTCTGTATCGTTGACAACGCTATCTACAAATTCCTCGGTTTCCCTTATAAACGAATCATTATATCTTTCAAGGAAAAAGTGCAGTGGCTGATCCATTTCCACTGTATTCGAATGGAAATACTTCAGATTTGTTGCTGTTTCATTATCAGCCACCAGAGCACCACCATTGCCAAACACTTCAATACGCTGATCATATCCATATACAGCTTCCCTGCTATTATCGATTACTCCAAGTGCCCCGTTTTCGAAAGTTAACGTAATAACAGCCGTATCGATGTCATTTTTCTCGGCAATCTCAGGGTTAACCAGGCTCGTTCCTTTAGCGAAGACTTCCACTACTTCAGAACCTACTAAATACCTCGCCATATCAAAATCATGAATACTCATATCCATGAACAACCCGCCGGACGTTTCAATATAATCCAGATGTGGCGGGTTAGGATCTCTGGAGGTAATCTTCAGTACATGAACGTCCCCAACATTGCCACTTCCAACTCTTCTTTGCATTTCCTTGAAGTTTTTGTCAAATCGTCGGTTGAATCCAACTTGGAATTTCACACCTGCTTCTTTAATTTCTTGATACGCCTCAAGCGTTTCCGCATCATCGAAACTGATCGGCTTTTCACAGAATACATGTTTGTTAGATTTTGCCGCTAATTTAATCAGGTCAGCGTGTGTGCTAGTAGGCGAGCAGATGAAAACGGTGTTAATCTCTTCATCTTCAAAAATATCGTTATAATCTTTGGTTATCTCTTCAACCTCACTGTCTTTAAACCACTCTTGTAATTGGTCAGCAAACAAATCAGATACCATTTTTAATCGGACGTTCGGATTTGCTTTTAAATTATTAATGTGTAATTTACCAATTCGTCCTGCGCCAATAACGCCTGCTACAACTTTGCTCATAAAGATATCTTCCTTTCTCTAATTAAGCTAATACCAATGGGGAGAATATAATATACATAGCTACGACTGTTAACAGAATAATAGCTCCCACCCATTTGGAGTGTTTCCATGGAGTTAAATCCACTTTATTCTTATACTTCTCAAATTCGAAGTCTTCTTTATCAGGCTTCCAAGTGCTGAATACATACAAGATCGCAATATCAAGCAGGAACAATACACTCCATACATACAAGTAATGGACATCTGCAAGCATTATCTTCGACAAGCTATAGGTGATTACATGGAAAATGAATGTAAGTTTCGCACCGAGTGCTGATGTTTTCCTCGAGAAAAATCCGACTAATATAATTGCTAGCAGAGGCATGTTATATAAGCCATTAAATTCCTGGATTACCGCAAACAGACCTTGAGGGAACAAAGAAATTAATGGAGCTATAATAATAACAATAACCCCGACGGCAACAGTAAGTATTCTACCCATCTTGGCTATTTGACGATTATTCGCCTGCTTATTGATCACTGGCTTATAGAAATCAAGGCTGAATAATGTTACCGTAGCATTTAGGGCGCCAATGAATGAACTCATGATCGCTCCAAAAACGACAGCGCCGAATATACCATAAGCCCAATCAGGTAAGACCATCCCAACTAAAGAAGGATAGGCAAAATCCATTTTCATGTCACCACCGAAAATATTATAGGCAATAATACCTGGTATAACTAAGAAAAAGATGCCGAATATTTTAAAGAAACCGACCAACATAGTACCTTTCTGAGCTTCTTTTAAATTTTTAGCAGCAAGCGCTTTTTGAACAATCATCTGATTTGTACACCAAAAATACAAATTGTTAAAAAACATCCCGAAGAAAAGTGTAGGCCAAGGCACGATGGTCGAGTCTACAGCTCCCCAGGCATTCAATTTATCGGAAGATTCAGTCACTAAAAGGTCTACACCACTTAAGAAACTATTATTTCCTAAGGCTATAAAACCTAATATAGTAATAGATAAGCCGCCTACTACTAAACCAATTCCATAAATGGAATCGCTATGGGCAACTAAGGACAAACCACCCACAAATAGATAGAATACACCGACTAACCCAATCAGCGAGGCGATGATGACTACAGCCGTCATAGAACTTACTCCAAGTTGCTCTTCAATATTAAATAAATCATTAAAAATTAACGACCCGGAATATAACACAACCGGCATAAAACTGACTGTGTATGTAAACATGAATAGGATAGAAACAATCCTTTTCGTCATGGTGTCATATCGTACCTCTATAAAATCCGAAATGGTATTTACACCATATTTGAAATACCTGGGAAGAAAAATCCACGCACTCATTACAATAGCGACAGCAGCTGTAACTTCCCATGCCATAACTTCTGCACCGACTACATAACTTTGGCCATTTTGTCCGACAAGGTGTTCTGTCGAAAGGTTGGTCATTATGATAGACATACCAACCGTCGTTCCTACCAGGGATCGTCCTCCCAGAAAATATCCTTCAGAATCACGTGTATTGACGCTTTTACTTCGATAATAAGCGTACAAGTAAATAGCCAGGACAACGGCTGCAAAACTTAAAATAGCAAACCAGTTCATAATTATTCTCCTTTGTACTTAAACTACGCTTTCAATATACTGTTTCGCTTTCAACGCATATTCGAATGCATTGCAAGTACCAGGATCCTGTTCAGCTTCTACAACAATCCATCCTTGATAATTGTTCTCCACTAAATAATCCATGATCGGCTTGAAATCAATAAATCCATCACCCGGTACAGTAAAAGCGCCTTTCTTTACGCCGGTAAGAAAACTGTCTTTTTTATCGACTACTTCTCTGGCAATCTCTTTTCTGATATCTTTAAAATGGACATGTTTGATTCTATCAAAATATTTCTGCAATATATAAAGAGGGTCTTCACCAGAGAAAACGAGATGCCCAGTGTCGTACAACAAACTGACTTTTTTCGGGTCTGTTTCTTCCATTAATCTATCGATTTCCTCGGTTGTCTGGACACTCGTGCCCATATGATGATGATAAACTACAGTCATCCCCTTTTCATTAGCCAGTTCTCCTAGTTTCTCCAAGCCTGTAGTGAAAAGTTTCCATTCTTCCTCAGTAAAAGTCGGTTTCTGTTCAAACAGCGGAGTTTCCATCTGCCCTTGAATGCTATTACCTTGCTCAGACACTACGATTACTTCAGCTCCCATCGCATACAGAAAGTCTCTGTGTTCAATGAAAGCTTCTTTTACCTTTTCAAAATCCTGAGTAGTCAGGAAGGCACTGAACCATGCACTGGCAACCTCAAGCCCTCTGATCTCGAGATATTCTTTTAAGGTATCTGGATCTTTCGGATATTTGTTACCAATCTCCGTTCCTTTATATCCCGCAAGTGCCATTTCGCTTATGCACTGTTCAAATGAATTTTCTGAGCCTAATTCAGGCATATCATCGTTTGTCCAGGCAATCGGGGCGCATCCCAATTTAATATTGTACATTATCTAATCCCCTTCGTATTCAAGTTCCACCAGGTTGTCCTCTTCGAAGGACTTTTGGCATGCAAGTGCGACTTCTGTACTTCTTAATCCGTCTACAGCTGAAACTTCTGGTTTCGACTGTTCCCGGATACATCTGACAAAGTCTTTGATTTCATCCACATATGCCTCCCTGAAACGTTCCGGAAAGCTTTGAGACGTCGGCCTGACCACCCCGTTTTCATTAAAAACTGTAACTTTGTTTTTATCAGGGGTCGCAGCGATCCGGACCATCCCTTTGGTACCGATAACTTCTGTTTCCACATGATATCCGTGGCTTGCGGTACGTCCCGCCACTAAAAAAGCGGTTACATTATTTTCAAGCTGCATCGTCACCGTACCAATTTCTACTTCATTCAATTCACCCAGTTCAGGAGCAGCTTTGTTATTGCCCGTTGCCCAAACTTTTTTAATTTCAGAATTTGTAAACCAGCGAACGACGTCGATGTCATGGACACTCATATCCAGGTAAATGCCACCACTTGGGCTCTTTTTAGCAAATTTCACGAAGCTGTCCAGTCCAACAATCGGGTCGATTCCATACGAACGAATAATAGAAATGTCTCCAATTTCTCCACTGTCGATCATTTCTTTCGTATATAAGTAATCCGCGTCATATCTACGCATAAATCCTAAGTGGAATACATGGTCACTATCGTTGATTACCTGGCATGTCTGCTTAATGTCCTCTACATCCAAACCAATCGGTTTCTCGCAGAACACATGAAGTTTATGCTCAAGAGCCAATCGAATATGTTCGGTATGAAAACCGGAAGGCGTAACAATACATACGGCGTCCAGTTCTTTATTTTTTACCATGTCTTCATACTGGGTATAGGCGTATGGAACGTCATATCTGTGCTGCACTTCCTTATTAACTGCTTCATCCAAATTGGAAATGGCGGTCAACTCGACGTGTTTCATATTGCAGATATTATCCGCATGGATAAGGCCAAGACGGCCTAATCCAGCGACACCAATTTTAATTGTTTTCATCTATCTCACTCTTTTTCTCTTAATATTGTTTAGCCTTGTTTCTCATGCTGATTACTTCTTTTACTTTGTCAGTGACGTTCTCATTAGCGGAATGTTCCGAGATACCAACATTCCAGAAACTCTCATAGCCATCTGTCATCGTCTTAGGCAATACTTTTATATCAATCAATGTGGAATTTTCACTTTGCTGTGCTTTTTTGATCGCCTCTTTCAGTTCCTGATCGTTTGTGGCTGTGAACGTATTAAAGCCATAACCTTCTGCTACTTTCGCATAGTCCACGGTTAGAATACTGCCATCAGATTTGGTGAACTCTGTACAGTAGCTGTCGCTTCCGTGCCCCATTTGAAGGTTGTTAATACATCCATAACCAGAGTTGTCAAAGAGTACGATATTCATCTTGTATCCATATTGAAGAGCGGTCACCATTTCTGTATGGAGCATTAAGAAGCTTCCATCCCCAACCATGCTATAGACCTCTTTATCAGGATGGGCGATTTTTACGCCTAAGGCGCCTGCTATTTCATACCCCATCGTGGAGTAGCCGTATTCAACATGGTAGGTGTTTTCCACAGTTGGATTCCATAACCTGTGCATATCCCCCGGCAGAGAACCAGCAGAAGTGACAACGTAACTGGAAGGATCGATCAAGTCATTTACTTTTATCAATGCATTAGTCTGAGGATAAGTTGTTTCCAATGCATCGGCATAATCCTTCAGTTTTTCGTGGCCGAAAGCATCATTGATTTCCGGTTGATAAGCTTCATTATCAAAATCAACAGTAATTTCCCCCAACCTCTTTCGTTCATCCAGCCATTCATTTTTGTAGCTTTCCAACTGTTCAGCAAATTCGCTTTCATAGCTGTTCAACAGATCATCAAGGCGTTCAATGGTCGCTTTCGCATCGCCCACGAGCTGTATGGCATCCATCTTATACGTTTGCATCCTGCTGACATTAATATTGATGAATGTCGACTCCTCAAAATTGAATGCTGTTTTGGAAGAGGAAGTAAAATCGGTATATCTTGTACCAATACCAATGATTAAGTCAGCTTCTTTAGCAGCCTTGTTGGCAGCCAAGGTTCCAGTGACTCCGAGTCCTCCCATGATATATGGATGATCGGAAGATACAGTGGATTTCCCTGCTTGTGTTTCAGCAAGTGCCACTTTGTACTTTTGTGAAAAATCAGCGATTTCTTTGCCTGCAAGGGAGTATTTTGCTCCCCCGCCTACAACGATCAGCGGTTTCTTCGAGCTACTGATTGCTTCCTTCGCTCGCGCCAGTGCCGCTTCAGATGGTACGGCACGATCAACGTAATGAACTCTTTTCTGGAAGAAGGATTCATCATATTCAAATGACTCGCCTTCGACATCCTGGGCAATTGATAGCGTGACCGGTCCAGCAGTTTCAGGATTTGTCATTACTTCAAAAGCGCGCAGTAGCGCTGACATCAGCTGTTCAGGTCTTTCAATCCTATCCCAGTAACGGGATACAGGCTGCAGAGCGTCATTAGTGGTAATTTTATGGCTGTGTAGCTGTTCAATCTGTTGCAATACCGGATCAGGCTGACGAGTAGCAAACGTGTCACCTGGCAGGAATAGAACAGGCAGGTTATTAGCTAATGCCGTCGCACTGGCTGTCACAAGATTTGCGGAACCAGGCCCTACAGAAGAAGTTACTGCAAAGATTTTTCTTCTGAAGTTTTCTTTCGCAAAAGCTACAGCAGCGTGTGCCATACCTTGCTCATTCTTACCTTGAATCACTTTTAGATCTCCCCCATCCTCCTGGAGAGCCTGACCGAGTCCAAGCACGTTTCCATGACCGAATATGTTAAAAACTCCTTCGACAAACGGAGTTTCCTCACCGTCGAAATGGATATACTGGTTATTCAAAAACTTCACAAGTGCCTGAGAAGTAGTTAATTTGATTTTTTTTGACATAAAAACTCACCCTTCATGACTATTCATTAAGTTTTCAATGTCTGCGACTGTAGGCATCGCATCTGATGAGCTATGCTTAGATACCACGATAGAAGCAGCCGCGCTGCCATATTGTAATGCTTCTTTAATGCCTTTGTCTTTTTTCATTGCATAAATGAAACCAGAGGCAAAAGAGTCACCTGCACCGAACGTTTTCAACACTTTGGTTTTGTAAATGGTACCTTCAATGACTTCTCCATCATCGGTGAAAGCTCTTGATCCCTTTACGCCATGTTTGACGACAATCAAGTGTGGGGAGTACTCCAATAGCTGCTTTACCGTTTCTTCATCGGTATTGCCTTCCCCATTTTCCATCACGTCGAATTCATCTCTTGTTCCAATGACGATATCTGCCATTCTTGCTATCGCTGTCATATAAACAGCAGTCTCTTCTTTGCTTTTCCATGTATACGGACGATAATCCAACTCAAAAATTACTTCAACACCATTCTTTTTAGCCACATCAACCGCATGCAGTGCCGCTTCTCTTGATGGAGACTGGCTCAAAGAGGTACCGGAAATAAGGAGCGTGTTGGCACTTTTGATATAGTCGTCATCAAAATCGGGAACGCTTAAATAAAGATCGGCTACATTGTCACGATACATTAAGATACTGCACTCTTTCGGGCTTTTGATTTCCGTGAAGGTAAGACCAATTTTCCTACCTTCTGTATCTTTCTTAATGTACTTAGTGCCAACCCCGGATTCTTTCATGTAATCTATAACGAAGTTACCATGTTGGTCATCGGAAACTTTTGCAATCATTCCGACATTTAATCCCAATTTAGAAGTTCCAATCGCTATATTTGCAGGGGAGCCTCCCACATACTTAGTAAAAGTCATCGATTCTTCCATTGGGCGATTAAATTCTGTAGCATTCAAATCAACAGCAGCTCTACCAAACGTAATTAAATCTATTTTTTTCATCATTTATCCCTCTCTAATATCCATTCATGGTCTTTGTCATTATGAAACTTCCATTTTCTTTTTGGTCCAGCCATAACATTTAGATAGTAAAGGTCGTACCCATCCGGAACTCCTACTGGATGAAAACCTTTAGGAACAGACACACAATCCTGGTGTTCTACGGACATGGTTTCATCTAAATCACGGTCATTTGTATATACTCTCTGAAATACAAATCCCTGTTCTGGATTCACTTCATGATAGTAGGTTTCCTCCAGCATCGATTCTTCCGGGAGATTATCCTGGTCATGTTTGTGCGGCGGATAGCTCGAAAAGTTTCCACTGTCTGTATACACTTCTACCACCAAAAGATTTTCAGGAATGTCTACATAATCAGGCAGTATATTGTGTACGAGCCTTTGATTGGAGTGCTTTCCCCGTTCTTCAATATCATTTTCTGCCGCACGGATTACTTTTGTGTCCAGTACTTTAGTAGAGTTCGAGTAACATAGAGCCAGTTTTGCCTGTTTGTTAGACTTGACTTTAAACTTTTTAGTAGAAGGGACATAAATGCTGTCCGTCGGCTTCTTTTCAAACACAGATTCTCTGCTGCCAAGGTCTGAATAGGTTTCACCATCGACATCCACATCCACATTCCCTGTCAGGACAACAGCACATAATTCTGTATTTTCAAGGTTCTCTTCGTACTCAGCACCTTCGTCCATTTCAATCACCTTGAATTGGACATATTCAAGGCCCGTATTTGATTTGTTCAAATCCTGAATTAAAGTTACCCCTTCAGATAACTTTAATTCTCTTTTTTTATATAATAGATCAGCCACTATTAACCCTCCTCAGTAAACTCTGGTTCCTGATAACGCGCTGTAACAACTTTTTTTCTTGTGTAAAACTCTACACCATCTTTTCCGTTAGCATGAAGGGACCCAAAGAAGGAAGATTTCCAGCCGGAGAACGGGAAGATTGCCATTGGAGCAGGAACTCCCAGATTGATTCCCAACATGCCTGCATCGATGTTTTCGCGGAAATAACGGACGCTTGAAGCACTGTCCGTGAACAGGCAGGCACCATTAGCAAATTCTGACTGATTGGCTACTTTAATACCCTCTTTCAGATTTTTCACTTTGACTATTGACAAGACAGGAGCAAAGATTTCATCTTTCCAGATTTTCATTTCTGTGTTTACATCTTCAAAGATTGTCGGTCCTACAAAGTAACCTTCCTCGGAGCAATTCTCACGTCCATCTATAAGGAGCTTTGCACCTTCTTTTTCTCCTTCTTCGATGTATTGGATGGTACGTTGCTTGTTCTCCTCTCTAATAACAGGTCCCAGGAATACACCATCATCCAGACCGTTACCCATTTGGATGTTTTCTGCTTCTGTCTTTAGTTTCTGAGTGAACTCATCATAGATACCTTCTTCTACAGTAATGACTGCAGCTGCCATACAACGCTCCCCAGCAGAACCAAATGCTGCACCAATTACTTCTTTTACAGCTTGATCCACTTTAGCATCGTCAAGCACAATTGTATGATTTTTGGCTCCGGCCAAAGCCTGTACGCGCTTTAGATTGTCGGTACCTTTCTTATAGACATACTCCCCAACTGGTTTTGAACCGACGAAAGAAATCGCTTTAATATGTTCATTTTCAAGAATGCCGTTTACTACATCGTGAGCTCCGTTCACTACATTGAATACACCATTCGGCAATTCTGAAGCTTCCATTAGCTCAACAATTTTCTCAATGAGTAGTGGAGTTTTTTCTGATGGCTTCAATACAAATGTATTGCCTGTTGCAATCGCCATCGGGAACATCCAGCAAGGTACCATCATTGGGAAGTTGAAGGGAGTAATACCACCGACAACACCCACAGGATAACGATAATTGGTTCCCTCAATATCTGTCGCAATGGAAGGCAAGGAATCCCCCATCATAAGACTTGGTGCACCAGCTGCAAATTCAACATTTTCTATTCCGCGTTGAACTTCCCCAAGTGCTTCGTTTAAGCTCTTCCCATTTTCTTTTGTAATGATTTCTGCCAGTTCCTCTTTGTGGTCCATCAACAATTGTTGAAACTTGAATAAAATACGAGCTCGCTTAGGCACGGCGACATTCTTCCACTCATGGAAAGATTCTTCAGCCACCTGAGCAGCTTGATCGAGTTCCTCTTTAGTAGAAAGCGGCACTTTCGCCATAACTTCTTTCGTAGCCGGATTATAGACATCAATTGTTTCAGTACTTTTACTTTCGACCCATTCACCATTGATATAGTTTTTAAGTATCTTTGCTTCTGACATTTTACATCCTCCTAGGTAATCGCTTTCATAAAAGTGATTATTTTATGATTAAAGACTATCAATCAATCACTTTTTAGTCAAGTATTAAATATATATTGATAAACTTTTGATATTTTTATGTATCTTTTGATGATATTAATCATGGAATGTGCTACAATGTGACTATAAACATATTAAACGGATATTTCACCATATGTTATCAAATACATATGAGTTCGTAGAAAAGCGGAAAATAATAGGGGGTGGTGCTTCATGAAGGTTAAACGAATTAACCAAATTGAAGAATACCTAAAAGACAAACAGGAGGCATCTTTAGAAGAACTGAAAGAGCATTTTCATGTCTCACTTAACACAATCAGAAGAGATATCAATGAATTAGCAAAATCTTCTACTATAAAGAAAGTATATGGAGGGGTTATTTACAACAAAAATAACCCGGTTACGAAAGATTATGAAGACCGGAACATTAAACATCTAAATGAAAAAAAAGACATCGGTCAACATTGTGGTCAATTTATCGAGCAGCATGACATCGTTTATTTAGACTCTGGTACGACAACACACTTTGTGCTTGATAATTTGGACGAGAATATTGAATTCACACTAATTACTAACAGTTTGGAAGTGATTAACAAAGCTGTCGAATTTCCTAATGTCAGCCTTATCATCATTGGAGAAACATATAAAAGATCGACGAAATCGTTCACCGGTATTTCCGATGACCAGACAATAAGCAAGTTTAATATCAACAAAGCGTTTATGTCAGCTACAGCATTTTCTCTTGGTAATGGAGCTTCTAATTCGGATTTGTTGGAAAACAGAATTAAAAAACTGGTATGCAAACGAGCACAGCATGTCTATCTACTAATCGACTATTCAAAATTTGGAAAGACTTCCCTGTACACTTATTGTAATTTAGAAGATCTCCATACTATCGTTACAAATAACCAGGTTGACCACTCATACGTGAATGCAATTAAGGAATCTAACACGAATATCGTTCTATTGTAGAAAGGAGAAAATTATGCCGTTATTAAAATTTCATTTATATGAAGGTAAGAAAGAAGAAGAAATAAAAGAGATACTCGATGTTACCCATGAGGTAATGGTCGATGCATTTGAAGTTCCTGGAAGGGACCGCTATCAACTGGTTCATGAACATAAAAAGTATCAGATGGTAATGGAAGACACGGGACTGGGGTATGAAAGGACAGACAACTTTCTTTTGATTCATATGATTTCAAGAGAAAGAACCAAAGAACAGATTACTAAATTCTACAAAAACCTAGCTAAAGATCTTGATATAAAGTGTAATATTAGCCCATCTGATTTAATGATATCAATATCGTCTAACGGCGATAACGATTGGAGCTTCGGTGGAGGAAAGGCTCAATTTCTAACTGGAGAGCTATTATAAATAATCATTGGTCCTCATAAATATAAGCAAGGCCCGGGATTCTTTTTAAAAATCCCGGGCCTTGCTTTTTCATTTCAACTATAGCTATTTATTTAAATAAAGGTTAGCTACTTCCTTAACAAGATCATGAACCATTTGAGCATTCGAAACATGATCCATGGCATGGATTAAATATACGGTTATAGGAATTTCTTCTGTCCTTGCATTCAAACTTAGAATATTCGTCTGTTCCTTATGAGCATTGAGCAGAAACTCCTTGGAGAGAGACATCTTTTCATGGTATCCTTCCCGGTCTCCGTCTTTCGCACAAGTTAATGCTTCAAAGGCATTATTTTTCGACTGAGCAGACTCCGTAATTAGAGGCATAAACGCCGTAATATCGACGTCCATTTTTATATAACCTCATTCAGCTGTTCAAAAATACTAAATGCATTCATATTGTTAAAATCACTTACTGAAACCTTAAGTACTTTACCTTTGGTGACCTTCCTGTATTCATCTTCTCTATGATGGATCTGAGGTACAAGAAGAACGGCATCAACAGCTTCTTCTTGTACATAATCCAACCCTTCTTCAGTGCTCTTCGAATTTATATTGAACTCTTCTTCATTCTCTTGCGCTAATTCGTTCAGCTTTGTCACTAATAAACTTGTTGTAATGCCGGCTTCACATACTACAATAATATTTTTCATTGCGCATACCTCCGAAATTCTGATATATCCTAATTTATATTACTTCAAACTGTTATTTCAAACATAATACATTCCTTCTTATACTGTTTAACCTAAAATTATACATTTTAAACAGAGCACCCAATGAATTACCTCAGGTCCTCCAGAACCTGAAGAACCTGGGGCAAAATGTCTATCCCTCAACTACATTTTCTCTATGTATGGACTCATTGCAAGTATCCAGCACCTTAATATTGTTATTGGTATCTTCAGGTGTACACACTGGTTTTGTGCCTGGTATCGGCTTCCATTTCAGATTATCCTCTTTCTAAAAAAATTAAGAGAAGTACCATTCCTAGCACTCTAAGTTTAACAGAGGAAATAAGTGCAATATTACGCGGTGAACCCTCTAAAGGTAAAATGCAACATTTGTTACTTCTTTTGTAAGATTTTCTTCATCACTTTCAATTAAATCATCTAAGTTATCTTCTGCTGCTAAAGAAAGTTCTGGTTCGCTACGTAACACTATTTCTTTAGAATCAATAGTTACGCCGAATTCTGTAACATCCTTAAAAGAAATAACATGAATTTGTTCCTGCTGATAATAATCTCTTCTCTCTTTTTTGTCATTGTCTAATAAGTTATTATATTCATCTAAAAAAACAATTATTCAAATCTATGCTCACAAACTCATATCCAAAATTAAAATTAGTAAACCTAGATTTTCCAAAATTCAAAACTCTATTTTTATCGATATGATACTTCGATTTTTTCTTCTAATTTATCTTTTTGATTTTCCTTCTAAAGACTCCCCACACATTTAATCCCCCTAGTGAAATTTATAACTATGCACAGAAACCTATCATTAGCTACTTGATTTTAGCCTTGGATTATTATTCACCTTAAGAGTATTCATTTCCTCTTTTGGGTTACAAATAAACTTATTGAAACTTCCTACATTAACCAATATATAGATATAGCATCTATTATCTTAACTCAACTGAAAGTATACAACCCTTCACCAAACAATTTGCAATTCTTGATATGAACTGCTTTTGCGTTCTTGAACTTACGATCAAAAAAAACTACCCCTTTTTATAAGGAAATAGTCTTCTTAACTATTTATGCATTGTACAGCTTCTTTAAAATCAGGCTATAAGAATAATGTTATCACACCACACCGCCCCTTCACTACATTAGTTAAATAATGAATGATAAAATGTAAAAACCCCTATACAATCGGTTTTCCGACTTCAAAGTATTAGCATGAGATTAAATAATTACCAGTATTAAAAAAAAACCCAGTCACGAAAAGACATCCACCCTGTCAAAGTGAATGTCCTTGTATGAATGCTATCAAAAATCTTGTAATAAATACTGTTATATCACTTTTTTGACAGCCCAATAGGAATGAACCACCCCATTTTATATGTAATTTGATAAGTTCGGTCCACAAATGCTCCACTTCTGCCCACTAAATAAACGGTTTATGATCAACAGCTTACAAGGACTTGGGAGTACATATGATCAAACTAAATGAGGATGGTTGTAATACCAGCAAATTAAGCTTTTTTGGGATTAAAAGTGATGGGTCCAAATAAAAATGGGGCAATAATAATGAAATCCTGCCCCAAATCCGCCCCAAAGGAACATGTTGTTAATTACTCGAGTTTCTTCAATACTAGTGACGTGGGTAACTTTTCTATTACATATTTATCCTCTTTCAGTACTGGCCGCACTTTCTTGTTCAAATTTTTCTTTTCTAACTTTTACCGGATCTTTTGTCATCATACTTACTATTATTAATCTTACCAAGGATAACCCTAAGACAAAAGTGACATATGGGATAGTTGTATTCAAAGAGTGGGCGATACCTGTCCCCAATAGGAGCCGTTGTGGGGGTGCAGCCTTTTGCTAACCCTCCTTACGTGGAGGCCTCCAGTGTGGACAGCGCAGCCCTATCTATGAAATATGTTTTTTTCATTGGGGCCTTCACCCTTGGGCGATTTTTGCCTTGCTAGGCCTGGGACTTGCATACTTTCAGTATAGAAAAGATTTGCCTGCAACGATAAGTTCCATCTTTTACCCCATTTTAGGCGACAAAATTTATTCGCCGATGAGAAAGACCATTGATATCCTTGCTGTATTTATCACAGCCATCGGTGTCGCAAGCACGCTGGGGTTAAGTGCCCTGCAGATCACCGGTGGGTTAAATTTTTCTTACGGTATTCCGAATACGACAACCTTCCAAGTAAACGTGATTGTAACCGCTACGGTTCTCTTCTTAATATCAGCTTTGTCTGGACTTAACCGCGATTTTGGTCACCTTATGGAAGAGTTCTATCCTCATATTATGCAGCTCACCCACGAAAGTCATTTTATTTACGATCGTGCTTCTCGTCTCACGGATAAAGATACGCTCATTCTAGTGGCCAATGCACCTTACACTACTCAAAGTGTAAAAGTAGCGAAATTCCTACATAAAAGAGGTGTATCCATTATCCTCATTACAGACCTCCCATCCTGCCCAGCTGCATCATACAGTTCTATAGTGCTCAACACAAAAAGCAGCGAAAAACAATACACCATTCTGCCTGCAATAGCCCTATTAGAATCTCTTGTCATTGAATTTGGCTGAAAAAAATCCGACACTTCCATCAGTCATCTTGATGAATTGGGAAAAGTTTTACGAGAAAGGAATATTACTAGGTCTTAAAGGAATTTTCTAGCATACTTCAAAAGAAGGAGTTGGTTGTTCAACATATCGTAAACTTTCAATCCAAAATAGATGAAATTAAGCCAATCCATATTATTAATTACTTAGATAGTCTAGGACATGATGTAGTAAGAAAAGATGGTAAAGCAGGCGGTTTAGCTTCAACAAGTGTCTTATATCATTATCGTGTCCTTGAAGATATATTTAGCCGGGCTCAAGAATGGATACTAATTAAAGAGAATCCTGTTAGAAGTGTGAAGCGTCCTAAGATAGATAATACATAAATAAAGAAGCGATTCCCCTTATTTGGCCCCTTTAATGGATAAAGTGATAGAACAACATCTTTTAGAACTATACTACTCTATTATCTTCATGCTCTTTCGCAAACCACCTAATAACTTGTTGAGATAGGATATCTAAACACTTGGTGAAATCTCCTAATTGTTCGGATGGGCACTCCATGCCCTTCTTTTCATAATTTGTTTTAGCATGAGCAAACATATTTCTAGTATTACTAATAGCATTAGCTACTTCTTCAACAGCTTTTATTTTGTCACTATCTTTGCTATCGTGATTTAATTTCTTGGTGAATTTCAGGAAATTTGGTGCTTGTTCTCTGATTTCATATAAGTCACAACATGTTTCGATAGTCAATTTAATAGCAAAATAATCCTTTTGATTTGTTCTATTTCCTTCAAACACTTTACTTAATTCCATAATATAGTTAGCATCTGGATTAAGAGCTCTTGAACTAAACAATTTCTTAGAAACCGAATTAATTAAATCTTGTTGAATAACTGTCTGAGAAACATATTCTATTACTTTTGTATAATTTAATACAAGAATCTCAGTATTCGAAGTATTCAAAGAAGAATTGTATAACTTTAGTAATTCTTCTACTCCTTTTCCACGTAATAATGGTCTAAGCCTCGTAGTATCATCATTGCAATCTAATTCATCATAGTGAGAGTCACCGCTCATAAGCCTAGCAGACAAATGAATACTAATCCCTAAAGTGGATTTCAACTCAAATAAATATGCTTCAATTAAGCTTTCTGCTATGCTCTCATCTACCGAGTCCTCCGCACGTATTTCTATAAAATTGTCGTAATCGTCTATGGGAGGTACATGATCGTCATATTTCTTATCCATTATTAATTTAATTCCATAACTTGTTAAACCACTTACCACTTCAATTACGTATTCTTGGTCGTCTATTATTTCTTTTGTAGCAGGTATATCGATACCATGCACATGCATTAGTTCTTGTAACTGGCTGTCTATATAAAAAAGTGCTACTCTTTTACCAATAAACTTATACTCATTAAACACTCTATACCGATTAGCTTCATAAACTACGTCAAGTAATTCCCCAATAGGATAAGTTTCATCCGAGTAGGATTCTGGAAACCAAACCAATAGTTCATAATTCTCATCTATTACGTCTTCTTCATCGTCTTCTTCAGAATCGTCTAATACAAAGTTACACCCAATAGAATGTCTTTCAAAAAAATCTAACAGTTCACTTACCTCTTGTCTTAAATCATCAGGAATAAATTTAATACTCAATAAACTCCCTCCTCTTATTAATTAAATAAAATAAGGGCGATATTCTTATTAAATAATCGCCTCGATTGTTTAATACTCTAATTAAAGGTAAATTGCCATCTGATCGATTTGTTATAAGTCGCACGGTCAACTCTAAAATTACAGAACTCTTGATGACTCACATATACAAAAGAATTGTCTATAACAGCTATAACATTCGAGAAAATACACAATCAGAAAATTATTTTGGGAAAAGATTCTCATTTTCCCAAAATCTAGCTCCTAAACTATGGTACATTGTGCTCCTGTCACCTTTTGACTTGTTGCAATGTTCGCAAGTTAACTGGAAGTTAGTAGGATCATTCGTCCCCCCAGATGGAAGTTAATAATAACAGAACTGTTCATCAACAAAAGAGAGAACTCTGTGTGATTTTATGAGTGGTTCTATCACCAAAAAAGCGGTTTTTAAGAAATACGTCCCCAATACGTCCCCATTTCACCTGTATCAGCCTATTTACTCCATATCTGTATTAACTTTATATACAAGAAAAACCCCTGCATAGCAAGGGTTTCCTGTGTTGTGTACTAGTGGAGCATAGCGGGCTCGAACCGCTGACCTCTACACTGCCAGTGTAGCGCTCTCCCAGCTGAGCTAATGCCCCGTATAATTTTTCCGACAAAATTTATTATAGCGCTTTTAAGTCGTTAATTCAATACTTTTTGGACTTTATTTTTACATTTCAGCCAATAATTCTGACATTTGGGAAGTTATTTCTTTCATTTGTTTTCACAACCGACTCTTCCCTCCAGCAAACACAACAAAAGTCTATCTCTCTAAAGTTAAGAGAGATAGACTTCTTTCAGTTATCTAGTCTGCGACCACTTCTTCTTCTTTTTCTTCCCTCAGCTGATCCATAAGGTTCTTAAGCAGTTGAATGCCGTCGTTTGTTCCGATGGATTCCGGGTGGAACTGGACGCCTTCAATAGGATATTCAAGGTGTCGGATGCCCATGATTTCTCCTTCAACGGTGGCGGCGGTGATTTCAAATTCTTCGGGGACATCTTTTTTATCGACGATCAAGGAATGGTAGCGCATGGCTTCCATAGGGTTATTGAGATTTCTATAGATCGATCGGTTATCGTGAAAGATTTCCGAGCTTTTGCCGTGCATCAATCGATCAGCTCGGACGACTTTTCCGCCGAATACTTGAGCAATGGCCTGGTGGCCTAAACATACGCCAAAGATGGGGATCGTCTTTTTATATCGGTCGATGACTTCAAGTGTGATTCCGGTTTCATCCGGTGAACAGGGACCTGGTGACAGAAATAACAATTCTGGCTGCAGCTCATCGATTTCTTCAAAGGTGACTTCGTCGTTTCTTCGCACGATCACTTCTTCGCCAAGGTCGCCTAAATACTGGACGAGATTGTACGTGAAGGAATCGTAGTGATCAATCATGTAGATCAACTCTGCTCAGCTCCTCTGGTCTAGATTCATTTTACAAGCTGTCGAATCTCTTGATAAAAACGTTCGAGTGCTTCTTCTTCCTGTCCATTTTCGAATGCTTCCAGCTCGCCTTCGATCAAACGAATAATCTTACTTCCGATGATGACGCCATCGGAGTGCTCTCTTACTAATTGTACATCTTCATTCGTAGAAACACCAAATCCGACGGCTACCGGCACTTGGCTATGCTCTTTTACCTTTTTAATAAATGATAAGGTTTCTGCAGACATCTGATTGCTTCCGCCCGTCACTCCGAGCGTCGAAACGCAATACAGAAAACCTTTAGCATGCTCAGCAATTTGTTTGATGCGGGTATCCGAATTAGGTGCTACAAGCGAAATGAACTCGACTCCTTTTTCTTCTGCCAACCCTCTGATTTCTTCACTTTCTTCGTATGGTAAATCAGGAATCAGAACACCTTCTGCTCCGTTTTCTTCTAACATTTCGAAAAAGCGATCGTATCCCATTTGAATGACAGGATTATAATACGTGAAAATAACGACTGGAATTTCCACCCCTGCTTCTCGCAGCTTAGGCACTAGTTCAATTGCCTTCGTCAGTGACATATTCTGTTGCAATGCGCGCTGTGCCGCCCTCTGGATTGTCGGTCCATCAGCTAATGGATCTGAATAGGGTACCCCGAGTTCCAATATGTCTGCACCAGCCTTCTGCAGCCGCAGTGCAAATTGGATCGTCAGTTCAGGAGTCGGGTCTCCAGCTACAACGAACGGGATAAACAAATCTTCTGTTTTCGTCAGCTTCCCTTGAAATGAAGTTTGTGTCAGCATATTATTCCTCCTCCTGAAAATGTTCCATCAGCGTGGCCATGTCTTTGTCGCCACGGCCTGACAAGTTGATCAGGATCGTCTGCTCTGGAGTCATTTCAGCTGCTTCCTTGAATGCTTGTGCCAAAGCGTGTGCCGTTTCAATCGCTGGGATAATACCTTCTTGCTCGGTCAATAGCTGCAATGCACTTAACGCTTCTTTATCAGTAATCGATTCATAGCGCACTTGCTTCGTTTGGAAAAGATGAGCATGCTCCGGTCCGATTCCCGGGTAGTCCAGCCCTGCTGAGATTGAGTACGGCTCTGTAATTTGTCCATTTACATCCTGCATAAGGTAAGTCATAGATCCGTGGATTACACCTGGAGTTCCTTTTGTCAGTGTAGCAGCATGTTCTGGAGTATCGATTCCTTTACCAGCCGCTTCAACTCCAATTAATTCACATGGATCCTGCAAAAATGGATAGAACATCCCCATTGCATTACTTCCGCCGCCTACACATGCATAAATCCGGTCAGGAAGCTCAGATTCCACTTCTAAAAACTGCTTTTTCGACTCATCCCCTATAACACGCTGAAAATCGCGGACCATGCGTGGGTAGGGATGCGGACCTACAACAGATCCTATTAAATAAAAGTGGTCTTCACAATTGGCGACCCAGTAACGAATAGCTTCGTTCGTTGCATCTTTTAACGTTCCATTTCCGCTCGAAACAGAGATGACTTCAGCCCCCAGCAGCTTCATTCGGAAGACATTGAGTTCCTGACGGCGAATATCTTCTTCACCCATGAACACTTTGCACTCAAGGCCGAATTTAGCCGCAACCGTAGCTGAGGCTACACCATGCTGGCCAGCACCAGTTTCTGCGATGATTTTCTTTTTACCCATACGTTTAGCAAGCAACCCCTGGCCGATCGCATTGTTAAGCTTGTGTGCACCCGTATGATTCAAGTCTTCTCGTTTTAAATATATTTTTGCTCCGCCCAGCTGCTTAGATAACTTATCCGCATAGCTTAGGGACGTCGGGCGTCCCGCATATTCTTTTAATACATGATGGTACTCGTCCAGAAAAGCCTGGTCGCTCATAGCTTCATCTAAAGCTTCTTCTAATTCTTGTAAAGGCCCCATCAACGTTTCTGGCACATATTTGCCGCCAAAATCACCGAAACGTCCTTTGATATCAGGAAAAACTTGCTGCATGTCGGTCCACCTCTTTCATGATTGCTTGGATTTTATATAAATCGTTCTGTTCATTCGTTTCAATTCCGCTAGATATATCGATGCCTTCTGGATGATGTCCAAGAAGCTGTGACACGTTCTCCGGTGTGATCCCTCCAGCAATCAGGCAGGAAACATTTTGTTCATTAGCGACGCGTACATAGTCTTCTACTGTACTCCAGTCAAAGCTGACTCCTGTGCCGCCGTATGCACCTTCTACTTTTGAGTCGATCACATAACCATCCGCTACGCCTTTGTATATCTCCATCTGTTCTAAGGCACCATCACGGTGGTGAACGACTTTCCAAACAGGCAGCCCCACCGCTTCTTTGATTTGCAATATATTTGAAACGGTCTCACTGCCGTGAAGCTGAATAACGTCCAATGAAACAAAAGAAAGCACTTCCTCCAGCTGCTCAATCGTCGGATCAACGAATACACCTACAAGCTTTTGTTTCGGCTTTGTACGGCGTACCCATTGGCCCACTCGTTCCGGCCGGACGTAGCGCTTTGTTTTTTTAACAAAAATAAAGCCTAAGTGGGTAGCGTTCGAAGAAGCGCTCTTCTCTACATCGCTTGCTGATCGATTGCCGCATAATTTAACGAGAGGCTCACGTATCATACGTTCACTCCGTCCAGGAGATTTGTCACTGCCTGTTTAATATTGTTTTGTCTCATCAGTGACTCTCCCACTAAAACAGCGCCCGCACCATAACTAACGACTTTCTGGATATCCTCATACGTGAATATTCCGCTTTCAGACACAAGAAATGCTTCTTCTGGGGCCAGCTTCGCCATTTTTTCGGTTTGTTCAAGCTTCGTTTCAAACGTGTGAAGATTGCGGTTATTCACACCTAATACCTCAGGTGTGAATTCCTTCAACACACCTTCAAGTGTTTCTTCACTATGCACTTCAACGAGCGCTTCCATGCCAGATTCATAAGCTTGCAAATATAACTCATGAAGTTTTTTCGGCTCCATGGCTTCGCCAATCAACAAGATAGCGTCAGCACCCATTAGCTTGCTCTCCTCCACCTGTACGGGATCGATAATAAAATCCTTGCGCATGACAGGAACATCCACGAATTTCTTAATATCCGTTAAAAAGTCGCGATGCCCCTGGAAGAAGTGCTGGTCAGTCAACACTGAAATCGCCTGAACGCCCGCATCAGCATACTGTTTCCCAACCATCACGTGGTTGAAATCATCGCGGATGACTCCTTTCGAAGGAGAGGCTTTTTTCACTTCTGCAATCAACCCGGCAATTTTATTCGAATTTTTAAGAGATTCAGCAAAAGGAACCTTCTTCACGTCAGCCGCTTCAGGTAAATATAGTCGTTCAATCTCTTGTTGTTTTATCGCTAGAATCGTATCAAGCATACTGACGTCGCTCCTTTTCCTCTTGAATAGAAGTGAAATAATCATATACCGTACCTGCTTCAATAGCTTGCTGGACTTTTTGAACGCCATCTTTTAAGTCTGCAGCTTTGCCGGCTACATACAATCCAGCTGCAGCATTCATCGTCACAATGGTCATGGCACTTTCGTTAGCTGTGCCTTGAAGTACCTTCTCTATAATTTGCGCACTATCTGTGCTTGTTGTAATTTGGATATCTTTCAATTGACCTGTATTCAATCCTAAATCTTCTGGCTCAATTGTGAATCGCGTGATATTTCCGTCTTTCAGTTCTACGATGTCCGTGACACCCGACATTGTGATTTCATCCAGCCCATCCCGGCCGGTAGCTAATAAGACGTGTGTAGAACCTAATTTATTCAGCGTTTCGGCCATCTTTTCAGCATAGGCCGTATCGTAAATGCCAATGAGCTGACGCTTGGCGTTCGCAGGGTTAGACATCGGTCCAAGCAAGTTGAAGACGGTTCGAAAACCAAGTTCCTGACGGGCTGGCCCGGCATGCTTCATCGCCTGATGATAATTCGGCGCGAACATGAATGTCATCCCTTTTTCTGAAATAGCTTTTGCCCCTTCTTCCGGGGTCGTATCAATCGGAATGCCCAGAGTTTCTAATACGTCGGCGCTTCCGCTTTTTGATGATACTTTACGATTGCCGTGTTTAGCGACTTTTACGTCCATGGCAGCAAGGATAATCGATACGGCTGTGGATATATTGAATGTGGAGCTGCCATCTCCTCCTGTTCCGCACGTATCTACGATCTCATCATTTTCTACTTCGAGCTTTGTCATATTGGCACGCATGGCTCGAACAAAGCCGGTCATTTCTTCAACCGTTTCTCCACGATGACGGATGACGGAAAGGAGACTCATCAGCTGGCCCGTCGTTGCGTTGCCCTGCATGATTTCGTTCATAGCTTCGAATGCAGCTTCTTCTGTCAACGTTTTTCCTTCTACAATCTCACTTAAAATTTGTTTCATTTCGTCTCGACTCCTTCTCTGCTCTTCTCAAATGCTCGCTCAGCTATTTCTATTGTGCGCTTCAATGCGCTCGCTTTATTAATCGTTTCTTGATACTCTGCTTCTGGATCGGAATCGGCTACTACGCCGGCTCCTGCCTGCACGTATACTTGATCGCCTACTTTAGTCATCGTACGAATGGTGATGCAAGAATCGATATTACCATCAAAGCCTAAATAAACCACGCCTCCTCCATATAAATGACGGGGGGTTGGTTCAAGTTCCCTTAAAATTTGCATAGCTCTGATTTTCGGTGCGCCAGAAAGTGTGCCGGCTGGGTAAGCAGAAATCAAGGCATCAATTGGGGAAACTCCTTCTTTCAACTGCCCTGTCACCTTGCTGATGATGTGCATAACCTTCGAAAACCGACCAATCGTCATATAATCAAAAACTTTGACGGTCCCATATTCTGCAACTCTTCCCATATCGTTACGCGCTAAATCTACTAGCATCCTGTGTTCTGCCTGTTCTTTTTCGTCAGCTAAAAGCTCTTCAGCTAAGGCATCATCTTCTTCCTGAGTGCTGCCTCGTTTTCTCGTGCCGGCAATAGGGTGGATTTCAAGTTCACCGTCCTGCACTTCTAACAGCCGTTCGGGAGAGCTTCCCATCACTTCTACGTCATGAAACCTCAAATAAAACATATAGGGAGACGGATTGACTTTTCTTAGAATTCGATAAAGCTCAAAACCGCTCCGTTCGGTCGTTGCTTGAAACCGCTGGGAAAGCACCGCTTGAAAGATGTCGCCAGCTAATATATATTCTTTAATTTTCTCTACATCATTTTTGAAATCTTCTTTTTCGTAATTACTCTTCAAATCTATGGAATGATCTGAGAGCTCGTCCGTCAACATCAAGTCAGGAAGGAAACTGTTTTCTTTCAGACGCTGGCTTACTTCTTTAACACGCCCGGCTGCTTGTTCATACATTTCCTCCGCAGCCTCATCGCCGTTTAATCTAGCAAAAGTCAAAATTGTCGTTTCTTTTGTTTTATGATGGTAGGCAATTAGAGTTTTACAGAACAATAGGTGATAATTGGATAAATCCATATGATCGGGTTCTGCAAACGGTACAGGCTCATAATCGGAAATCGCATCATAAGCGATATATCCAACAGCCCCTCCCTTAAATGGCAAAGGAACATCTGCCTGTTTTACTTTTAATTCATCTACCGTCTTTTCAAAGGCGTCCTTGAAATTCGACGCAGTACGGGTTGTTTTTTCCTGAAAATCTTCTATTATAAACGTGCCTTCTTGCTGAGAGATATCAATCATCGGGTCTAAACCAATAAATGAGAAATTAGACCATGGAGATTCAGGGTCCTGGCTTTCCAGCATATAGACGGCCTCATCGCGCAATGCGTGAAACATGTGGATGGGCGTAAGTGTATCGGTATAAAAGGATTGGGAAATCGGAATCGTGCGGTATTCCTCAGCATCTGCAAGGAATGATTCCTTTGTCGTCATACTCATGGGTGCTCACCTCTCCATAATTTGTTATGGAAAATGAGACGTTGAGGGGTATTCAAATGTGGGATGAAAAAAGGTGGAATTCAATGGCTCAGGCCATCTGACAGCTCCTAACGTCCGTCGGATTCCTAAAGCTCGCTCAGCTCACCCTGTTTCCTCAACTAGACTAATCTCATTCTCTGCTCTTCATGCTTTCAAACAGTGTATAAAATTCTGATAATAATGTCAACTCATCAATTCATAAAAGGGAAACCAATTGGATATATAGAACGTATAGAAGATGAAGGAGGAAAAATAAATGATTCTATTAACACAATCTGCCCCACAATTTTTCAGCGACAACTTGGCTATCTTAGCTCCGCTCATCATTATTCAGCTGATCCTTGTGATTACGGCTCTTATAAGTTTAGCAAAAGTACAATTCACGAATGGCCCAAAATGGTTATGGGCGCTTATCATTATCTTCTTTAATATTCTCGGACCTATTGCTTATTTCATTTTCGGAAAGGATGACTAGAAGTGCAAGTTGAACAACTCACAAAATCTTTTGGTAAACAAGAAGTCGTACGTAATGTTTCCTTTCATTTAGAGCCGGGACATTGCGTCGCGCTCCTTGGTCCTAACGGTGCTGGAAAAACGACAACCTTAAGGATGCTGGCAGGACTTATACGTCCAACAAATGGCAGCATCCGATTCTCTGAATTCGAAACGAAAGATATCCGCGAGCAAATCGGATACCTGCCGCAACATCCACAATTCCACACTTGGATGAGTGGTAAAGAGTTCCTCGTCTATGTCGGACGCCTTGCCCGCTTATCTAAGAATATGGCAAATGAGCGAGCTTTAGAATTACTGGAACGAGTAGGTCTAAAAGATGCCGGACATAAAAAGATCGGCCAATACTCTGGAGGGATGAAACAGCGCCTTGGCATCGCCCAGGCCATGATTCATAAGCCTAAGCTGCTGATGCTTGATGAACCTGTTTCTGCATTGGATCCGATCGGGCGTCGTGATGTACTTAATTTAATGGAAGAATTAAAACTGGAAACCACATTATTGTTTTCCACGCATATCTTAAGCGATGCAGAAGAAGCAAGTGATCAGCTGTTATTGATGCATCATGGCGAAATTATTGAATCCGGTTCTTTTACTGAGGTTCGGGGTAAGCATCCGATGAATAAGATTCTTCTTCAACTCGAGAGTCAAGAATTGCAAAGCTATCTCGAGAAGCTGCGAGAACTTCCTTTCATCACCGAGGTAACCGTGAAGAAAGAGAGCTTTCATTTAATTGTAGATGATATGGAATCCGCTCGTCACAGCCTGCTTACACTATTTGCTGAAAACAATTGGCCTGTCGTTCATTTCGAATATGGACGTATCTCTCTGGAAGATTTGTTTATGAAGGTGGTGAATCAGCATGCAGTGGATGACCATATTTAATGCACAGTCTCTCGAATCGTGGCGAAATTTCAAGTGGATATGGGTGCCTCTCGTTTTTATTCTTCTCGGGCTGATGGATCCGCTAACTACATATTACTTGCCGCAAATACTCGATTCAGTAGGCGGGCTGCCTGAAGGTGCTACGATTGATATTCCTACTCCCCCTCCCACTGATGTAATCATGATGAGCATCGGCCAGTTCAATATGATTGGAGTTGCTGTTATCGTTCTTATATCCATGGGCGCAATTTCAGGAGAACGAAAAAGCGGTAAAGCTGAGCTGATTCTCGTCAAACCAGTCAACCACATGGCTTATATTACTGCAAAGTGGGCAAGCTTTTCACTTTTGAACCTTACTGCAGTATACGCCGGCCTATTATCAAGCTGGTATTATGTTTCCATACTATTTGAAAACATTCCTTTCACAAATATTATCATGTCCGGGGCTTTTTATAGTTTATGGATCCTTTTTATTACTGCCGTTAATTTTTTCATGAATACACTTGTTAAAATTCCGGGCCTTGTGGCTTTTCTAACGATTGCAGTAATCATTGTGATGCAAATCTTCAGTCAGATTTTCCAACACATCATTGAGTGGCTCCCTAACTTAATCCCTAACTATATGATAGAGATCATAGAAACTGGAAATGTACCTTCAGAGTTATGGGGAGCTTCTTCCGTTACGGTATTACTCATGGTAGTTTTACTTATAGGGGCGAGTTATTCACTAAAGACTAAAGAAATGAGTTGATGGGAAATATAGTATGATTGTACTCTCAACTAAAAGGGTATGAAATGGATAATGATGTTGAAAAGGGAGAGATTTGTTTGAAACCTACTGCGTTGATTACCGGTGCTTCTGGAGGTATCGGCTATGAATTTGCCCACTTGTTTGCCAAGGCGGGTTATAACCTTATTATCGTCGCTCGTTCAGAGTTGAAGCTTCAACAACTTAAATCAGAATTAGATGGCCATTCAGTCATCATCATTGCAAAAGACTTATCAAGACCCGGTGCCGCAAAAGAGCTTTACCACCAAGTACGTGATCACGGAAAAACGGTCGAAGTCCTTGTCAATAATGCAGGATTCGGGCTCAATGGGCCTTTTGAGGAATTACCTTTAATAGATCAACAAAATATGCTTCAAGTCAACGTTCAAGCGTTGACTCAATTAACTCATTACTTTTTGCCCGATATGAAGGAATCTCCGCTTCATGATATACCAAAAGGAATTTTGAACGTGGCCAGTATTGCAGCTTTCCAGCCCGGACCGCGAATGGCGGTCTATTATGCTTCTAAAGCCTATGTGCTGTCATTTTCTGAAGCTTTGGTAGAAGAGTTGAAAGATACTGATCTGACGGTTTCAACCTTATGCCCAGGTCCGACCTCCACCAACTTCTTCAAAAATGCGAAAGCTGAACATACGAAATTGGTCAATCGTACAATGACTGCTAAACAAGTAGCAAATGCCGGTTTCTTAGGATTCATCAAAGGAAAACGTGTGGTCGTTCCTGGAACTATGAATCTTTCCTTATCTTATACAACCAAATTCGTACCAAGGTCACTGGCAGCTAAGCTCGCTCATTATATGGATTCTTAATAATACCGGGTGACCACTTCAGAAAAGAACTGTATTCTTAAAAGCACGGTTTCGTTATTCATTACTTGAAGAAATGAGTTCTTACAATCCTGCCATATTAAGGAATAATCCTTTTATGGATTAACCTACCTTAAAAAATAGGCTTGGTTAAAGTTCCGTGTTGATATTCATATAAGCTCCCTATAGTGGAAGACTCAGGATCGAGATGTTTGGACTGTTTCCGTTATGTTTAACAGAGGTAAGAGCTCCGGGAAATCACTCGCTTTCCGTGGGAGCGCAGTGAGCCTCCTCGAGCTTCGCTCTCCGGGGTCTCACCAAGCACTCTCTTCCCACAGGAGTCTTGCGATTTCCCGGAGCTCTTTGCGATGAGTAGGGGGTACGGAAGCACCGTTTTCAGGATATCAGATGCTGCTGCGCTTCAGTTATGATAAAAGCTTGATATTGAGCGGTTTATCCCCATAAACAATCGCTTCGTCAAAAAACATATAAGTATGTTAGTATGCTGATTGTTATAACCATGCGCCTCAACACCTTAATGTAAAGCAAAATCTTCTAACTGGACAGAGATAAAGAAGACGCTCCTTATTGCAAAACAGGTTCATTTCTAGCTTACTTTCACGGAAATGAAAAGCCTATTAGATAGTTAGTTTTTCTAAAACAACCGGTTGAATTATTCTGTAAACGTTCGTATAGAGAGTTTCTGCTTCTCATTTCTTAGTTCCATCCCGTAATATAAGTTAGGGGTATTAGGGATTGGCGAGACTCCTACCTTTGAAAGCGGAAGCGCTTCTTTCAGCGGCGTTGGACTGGACTGAGCTGGCGGAGATAAAGATAATTATAAGAACGATATAAGGGGGTTCGTTCATTCCATTTCTCATGGGGTGGTTGGGAAGCTAGGAGACTCGCGTGGGAGAAGGGTGTAGCTTCCCAACCACCCCTGACTCTTAATAGGGTAACGAACCCTGGTTATCTCGAAACTGAGTCTTAAAGTATCCTGCCATATTGTTGAATAACTCACTTATCAATATCCACAATCACCTTTAATATAGCCTAAAAATAAAGAGATCAGCCTTTTAAGGCTGATCTCTATTTTTAAGCAAACTCCTCCGCTGCTTTTCTGAACCCGTGAAATGGGCGGAACCCTTTACTGGTGTAGTAACCCTCAGATGAGTTAGTCGCCAGCATTTCAACCCGAGTACTCGGATAACAGCTATGAGCTTTCTCAATCAACTGCTGGGCAAAGCCTTGCTTCCGGTAATCCTCACGAATAAGGAGCTCTGTAATATACAGCGTCACTGCCCCATCTGTAATCCCCCTTAGATATCCAATAATCTCCTGATCCATTAATAACACAAGAGCCGGCTCAGAGTTAATCCACGCCTGTAACGTTTCCTCTGAATTATCTATTAATTGAGTCCACCCTTCTTGTTTGTTCATCTCTTGAATCGTGTCAAAATCATGAATGCGGAATGAGCGAATGGAAACTTGTGACATGTTAATTATCCTCCTTTAATTCGTTTTAAGGACCTCTTCCTTACATAACGATTGAACTTGGTTTTCGTTTCACTTAAAATATAATTCTTAATCATCACCCTGACTTATTTTGAATTATGCTAAAATATGTTCTAGAAGAGATTTATGTAAGGTTTAGGAGTGACT
The DNA here is from genome assembly GCF_024189295.1 of Halobacillus sp. A1. Taxonomy (GTDB): domain Bacteria; phylum Bacillota; class Bacilli; order Bacillales; family Halobacillaceae; genus Halobacillus_A. The sequence continues at coordinate 545,139 of NZ_JAIZEN010000001.1, read as the reverse complement.
AACTTGAGAATTATGATGATAGCTTTTGCTTTACTTGCCACGCTTACGATCAGTGCCTGCTCATCTGGTGCAGACCTTTCAATCGAATCATTGAAAGAAAATTATCCAGAATCATTCGGAACACCTGTTGAAGACAATTTATCAAGTGAGGAGCAAGAAACATTAGGCCTACCTTCTGAACTTCCATTTGAAAGTGAGTCTATCGAGGCTAGTGTGATAGAGAATGAAGCAGAAATACATTACCAATCTCGTAATGCAGACGAACTAACGGTAACAACGATCTACAATCCCGGAAACGTTCTTCAAGAGACAGAAACAAGAATGACACTGAACTCTGGTTCTATTGCTGGAGTTGACGAAGGGGAAGCTGCTGTATTCGTCGAATGGTTCGATGACGAGGACGGAGTGATCTATCAAATGGCTTATTCACCTATGGAAGAGGAAAACAGATTAGAAAAAGCTATAGACATTGCGAACTCTATATAAAAAATAAACCCGAGAACGGTTCACTCTCGGGTTTATTTATTTAAAATGAGGGCGGAAACCCGTCTCCAGGAAATACTTGGTTGCCTGCTGCACATTCATAAACGATTTGATATCAGCCAGTTCAACTCCATTTTGAGTGAACTGCATCACTACTTGAGGACGTAACCCAGCCAGCACTACCTCGATTCCTAATAGCTGCAAATTTCTCACTAAATTTTTCAGGAGGACGGCCCACTCTTGATTGATGCTTGATATGCCGGAGAATTGGATAGCTAACCTGCTGATGTTTTGATCGCGGCATTGCTCTGGAACACGTTCTAACAAAATATGTTTTTGCTCTTCTCGTAGAATGGGCTGCAAAGGAAGTAAAGCGTATCCTTTAGCTATCGTCACCACGTTGGCGGTCATGTCTTCGATCATTTGTACAAGCTGCTTCTCACCTTCAGCGGTCTCGGTTAAGTCATACACTCTTGTCAGTACGAAACTTTTCCCTTCATGTTCGAATGTTTTCGTATAAATTTGTAAAACCATTTCCTTGCCACGCCATTTATAAGGCAGCCGTTCAACACTTCTCTCTATTTTGTCCTCAATGGTTTTTGCGGTAATCTGTTTTGATTTATCCTCGTGGGGAAACAGTTCTTTTATATTTTCTCCGATGATTCTCTCATTTTGCAGCTCAAAAATCTGAACATAGGCAGGGTTTACATATGTAATCTCATAATTCTGATCGGTGATCACAACACCTTCATCTAATAAGTCCACAGCATGTCTTAATAACATAGCCCCATCCCCTATCGCAATTTTCTTACTATTAATTATGGCGCATGTTGTCAAAAAATCAAGATAAATAAAAAAACACCCTTTCCTAGGAAAAGATGTTTTAAACGCCCTCAAGATCAGATACAGATTCCTCACTATGTTTTAGAATAATTTCGACATGCCTCAAGTTTCCCATTTGGTCGAAGTCAATGGACAAAGTATCCCCAGGTTTAGCAAATTCTATGAGCCTATCCTTTAGGATCATTATTTCATTACTAAACAAATCCTTTTGAATCAAAATTGCATGGGTGTCCTCGTATCGGTCTAAGACATAGATGTTCAAAGCAACATACACCCCTTTTTAGAAATGGCCTAATTTTCCGACAAAATTCTACTATATATTGAAACTTCCCTTCCTAATCAATTTTAAACATGCTTTCAAAACAAAATTCTAGACAAAAGAAATAATAGCTGTTAAATTAAAACTAACAACCGTTAGTTAGTAAATGTTGAGGTGAGAATAATGACAGAACAAAAAATAATAGATGCCGCCTTAGAATGCTTTGCGAACGCTGGCTATCAAAATACAAGTCTCTCTGATATTGCGGATAAAGTTGGCATAAAGAAGCCGTCTTTATATAACCACTTTGCCAGCAAGGAAGCGATATTTCTTAGAGTTTTAAAGGAAGTCTCACAGAAAGAATTGGCCTACCTTAAAGGCTTCACAGAATATACGGAGAATCGAACGGTTAGAGAAAAATTCCAGGAAATTTTCAAACTTTATGTAGATCATATGTCTTTCTCTACCGAAGGAGCCTTCTTTAAACGTTTTACTTTTTTTCCACCTGAAGAATTTGCGGAGGAAATAAAGCAGGTATTCGTACGAACTGAAGAAGAAGTGAACACAATTTTAGCAGATATTTTTAAGGAAGGAATAAAAAGAGGAGAAATACGTCCTTTACACTTGAGTGAACTTACCTCCGCTTTTTATACCATAATAGACGGGTTGTTTTTAGAAGAAAATTTTTATGACAGAGATACACTTATTAAACGCCAGAAAGCCAGCTTCAAAATTTTTTGGCTGGGTATTCAAGCGTCAGACCAGGAGGGATAATCCATGGCGTGGATTTATATTTTAGTAGGAGCCGTCTTTGAAGTAGGCTGGGCGGTAGGTTTGAAGCTTTCAGAGGGATTCTCAAGACCGCTTATTTCCATTATTACAGTCTTGTTTATATTCATCAGTTTTTACTTATTCACAAAAGCGTTACGTTTGATCGATATCGGTACAGGCTACGCCATTTTCACAGGGTTAGGCGCAGCTGGTACGGCAGTTATCGGAATGACATTTCTTGGTGATGGAACTGGCGCCGGGAAGGTCTTTTTTATTGTTCTTTTAATTTTCGGAGTGATCGGGTTGAAAATGTCAGATACCCCTGACGAAGTCACCCATTCTGTTCAGGAGGGATAACCATGGCATGGATGTTTTTAGTGTTGGCTGGTATGGGAGAAATGCTCGGAATGTTGTTTCTCAAGCTATCCGATGGTCTGAGTAAACTAAAACCTAGTATCTTCGCCCTGCTTTCAGGTTCTTTAAGTTTTTATTTTTTGTCATTGTCTCTTAAGGACCTTCCAGTAGGTACAGCTTATGGAATTTGGACCGGTATTGGTTCTGCCGGGACAGTGATTCTCGGAATCTTGTTTTTTAAAGAAAAAGTCAATACAAAACGAATCTTCTTCGTATCTTGTATCATTGCTGGGGTTGTAGGACTAAAACTTGTCTCTTAATTTATTAAAGAGCCGCTTCCTTATGCTGCATTGTATCTATTAAAAAATATGCTAATGCAAACTATTCCTTATAATCCAACAAATCTTTTTATTTGGTGGGTTACAACGATAGGAACCTAACCCCGCACCTGAAGAAACCAGCGATGATGATTCTTAGACTCAACAATATTAAACTTAAAAGTGGTCCACCTCTTTCACATGAAGAGGTGGACCACTTTTATTTTTGAGGCAGATCAAGTTTCCGATCCTCTCCCCAGATTTCATTCAAGTAATCATCGCGCCCGGAGTTGCCACGATAATAGTCATAACGCCATTCATTCTCTTTATAATAATCCTGATGATATTCTTCGGCTTTATAAAATTTCTGTGCTTCTTTAATCGGTGTTACTATTTCGCCTTCATATCGCTCGGTTTTTTCTAAAGCGGATTTAGAATTTTCAGCTGCTGTTCTCTGGTCCTCAGAGTGATAAAAAACCCCCGTAGTGTATTGGTATCCACGATCGATAAACTGGCCTTCATCATCTGTAGGGTTGATTTGACGCCAGAATACTTTTAAAAGATCCTCATAAGAAATAACCGATGGATCAAAATATACTTGAACTGCTTCGAGGTGGCTCGTTTCTCCACTTGCTACCTCTTCATATGAAGGATTCACTTCTTCTCCACCCGTATAACCCGATACAACTTCATCCACACCGGCGAGTTTCTCAAAAGGAGGTTCCATACACCAGAAACATCCTCCAGCGAAAGTGGCTACATCATAGTTTTCAGGAATTTCTGTATCCGTCACAGCTTCACTTTCATAGCTTCTTTTCGTAAAATAAGCGTAAGCTTCAGGTATGAGAAAAATGCCAAGAACAACCGTAACGACTGCAACGAGTAACCATTTCATACGCTTCCCCATCTCGTTCACCTCATCGTTGAATTAGCTTTTAATTCATGATACCACGGCTGCTCCTCAAACCCCTACCATATTGTCTGCTCACTGCTCATTGAATGCTTGATCTGCTGTCGTTTCCCCAGTCTCTGTAATGTTCGCAAAGAGAGACCTCTTGATGATCTTCAATGCATTATCATTGTCATCCGTTTTTTCTGAGGCTACACAGTCTGCAGGTACCCAGAGGTCATAATCTCTCATATAAGCGTCATTAGCTGTGAAGAGGATGCAGATATCTCCAGCAACTCCTGTAAGGATGAGTTTCTTAACCCCCAGCTGCTCAAGCAGAATACTTAACTGAGTGCCGAAAAATCCTGAATGCTTTGGTTTTATTACAAAGTAGTCTTCGTCGTCCGGTATCATTTCGTCGATTACAGGTTTGCCTGGTCCACTTTTACATTCTTCTATCAGTTCTGGTACATTATCCTGCCATAAGCCAAAGTTGTCGTTTACATAAATGACTGGCATGCCTTTTTCCTTCGCTTCACTCTTTAATTTATTGATAGGTTCTGTAATTTCCTTCGTGTGTTCGAGGAGGTCTTCTCCTCCATCAAAATCCATTTTGTTGATCATATCGATAATAATTAATGCTGTATCTTGAGACATGTTTAATCACTCCTCTCTATACTTCGGAGGGCCTGCGGGAATCTGACGTTTGTGCTCACTCGTTGTGTGAAGGTTACGAAGAACTTTTTCATCTTCAGGATCAATCGACTCGCCTCGCAAGTAAGCATCAATCGCTTCGTAAGTAATGCCCATTTCTTCCTCGTCAGACTGGCCGTCCCAAAGCTCGGCACTAGGCTTTTTATTAATGACTTCATCTGTAACACCTAAATGGCTTGCCATCTCTCTAACTTCTTCTTTTCTTAGATGAATGAGAGGTACAAGGTCCACTCCTCCATCACCATATTTTGTGAAGTAACCCGTATAATCCTCTGCTGCATTATCAGTACCCACCACTAAATATCCATAATTTTGCGCCACAGCGTATAATGTACTCATTCGAAGACGAGCCTGTAAATTCGCTCCTCTCAGCTGAGCATTTTCTTCGTTCCATTCTCCTTTGTTCTTCAACTCTTCCTCAATACTGGAATAGGTTGCTTTATATGATTCGGTCAGTTCGATACCTATATAGTCAAGGTCAGCATTCTCTACGGTCGCCAGGGCATCAGGCTGATCCTCTACCCCTTTATTGATCGGAAGGAGTACCCCTAAGGAATGATCAGGGAAAGCCCTCTTGATTAAGTAAGAAACGACAGCTGAATCAATACCGCCGCTCACCCCTACTAAAGCTCCATTCGCTCCTGCCTCTTTCACTTTATCTTGCAGCCAGGTTACTAAGTATTCAATGCGTTTTTCCATCATCAAGCTCCTCTCGTCTTTTTGCTTCTTGTCCTTATGTTCCTGTAAAACTATATTAATAAACGTTATAAAAGAGTTTGTGTGAGGTTATTTTCGGATATCCAATGAAAAGTACTATGAAGATAAAGGTTCTTATTATGGTAAAAAAGTAAATAATTTTATTTCAATTCACTGGAATTCTTACTCGCATCGTAGTCGTAACTCCCCAAGAATGATTTTCAAATCGAATAGGATAACCGCTATAAAGAAAAGAGATAGCTTAATTGGAATTAAGCAATAAATATAAAGGGACTTTTAGTATATAAAGAAATAATTCTACATTTTTTAAAAATCCTGCCTCTGTCGAAAAATTAAAATCTGGAGATTGATCTTACTTGGAGAAAGAAAGGGCTCCATAACCTGAGCTCTCAAATCAAATAGCTTTAAAAAATATATTTTTTACGTGATAATGAAGAAAGAACCAAGGTCAAGGAGTGACTTTTAATGATTGAAAAAGAACAGCACGTACTTGTTATATTCCCACACCCGGACGATGAAGCGTTCGGAGTATCTGGGACCATTACTTCATATATAAAACAAGGAACTCCCGTTACTTATGCCTGCCTTACCCTTGGGGAGATGGGCCGTAATCTGGGTATGCCTACATTTGCGACTAGAGAAAGCCTTCCAACTATCCGGAAAAAAGAACTTGTGAAAGCGGCCGGGGAGATGGGGCTGACAGATTTACGCATGATGGGGCTGCGTGATAAAACACTGGAATTCGAAGATGACAACCGTATGAAACAGCTCGTGACTGATTTAGTCAATGAACTTAAGCCTTCCCTTGTCATAAGCTTTTATCCTGGTTACGCCGTCCACCCCGATCATGAAGCGACTGCACGTGCCGTTGTCAGTGCTTTAGGGGAAATGGACCCTGCCTTCCGCCCGAAATTGCACGCTTTAGCGTTTGCCAATAATACCGAAGAGGAACTAGGTAAGCCTAATGTTATTAATGACATCAGACATGTTCAGCAAGAAAAGCTGAATACGATGCGCGCTCACATCTCTCAAACAGCCCGCATGCTTGACATGCTGGATGAAGGGATCGAAAAGAACGATCCTGAAGCATTGAAGTGGGTTACATCGGAGCACTTTTACACATATACTTGGGAAGACAGCTGACCTTTATGGTCGGCTTTTTTTATTGTATAGTTTTGTTCTACTAGACTCGGATGGGCACACTAAAGCAAGTTCGCTGCTGTCCGCAGTTTCGTGTAACCGAGCTTTCCTTTAAATAGCCCGTTTGAGTCATATGATTTTTATGTCTACTCATGCTAATCTAGTGTTAGTGACCTTAAAAGGAGTCTTATTATGAAAAAAATATCGTTATTATCCCTATTGTTTTTTCTAACGTTTTTGGCGGCATGTGGTTCGTCTGAAGAAGAGAATTCATCAAATGAAGAAGAAATGTTCCAACCTGAAGTAGAAGTTAACTTCGAGGAAGAACCTCTTTCGGTTAATGAGCAGGCTTCGATTCAAGCGATCGTTACTAGTAATGGTGAACCTGTAAACGATGCTGATTATGTAGAGTTTGAAATTTGGAGTGATGAAGAAGGCGAAGATGAGTCTGAGACTATTGAAGCTGAACGTGTAGACGAAGGTCAATATGAAACTGCCTACACCTTTGATACTTCTGGTACATATCAGGTCATTGCCCATACTCAAGCAAGAGACGTCCATACGATGCCACAGGTGGAAGTACAAGTCGGTGAGGCTTCAGAAGGAGAATCTGACGGCGAACACAGCCATTCAGAAGACACTGAACATGATCATGGATCTGGTGAATTTACCGTCCACTTGATGACAGCAGAAAATTTTACTGCAGAAGAATCTTCTGAGTTAATGACTCACATCCAGCAAAATGACTCCCCTTTCGAAAAAGGTGAAGTCACTTTTGAAATCAGATCGGATCAATTAGAAAAGCATGAATTCGTCGAAGCTGAAGAAGACGAAGCCGGCGAATATACAGCGGATTATGAGTTTCCTTCTGAAGGAGAATATGTAGTTAATGTTCATTATGAGAAACCTGAAGAAGAAATTCATGGACATAAGGAAGAATCCATTGAAGTAAAAGAATGAAGAAACCTGACCGGTGATGCGGTCAGGTTTCTTTGCTAATTGCTCATTTTCTAACTGTTCATCAAAATAAAAACGAGCCTCTCAAAAGAGAGACTCGCTTCTCATTTTTAGCATTTAAAGCTCAGCGTTTTGAAGTTTTTTCTTCTTCGCAGCTTTCTCACGCTCGTTTTTATTAAGGTATTTCTTACGAAGTCTGACTGCTTCCGGTGTTACTTCGCAATACTCATCATCATCTAAATACTCGATGGCCTCTTCAAGAGTAAGCTTACGAGTTTTCTTGATGGAGCTTGTAGTGTCTTTGTTAGCAGAGCGCACGTTCGTCAAGTGCTTCTCTTTCGTAATGTTTACAGTAAGATCGTTATCACGATTATGCTCGCCTACGATCATTCCCTCATAAACTTCAGTACCAGGTTCAACAAAGATAATACCTCTATCTTCAAGGTTCATAATACCATAAGTGGACGCTTTCCCTTTATCTAGAGAAACAAGAACTCCTTGACGACGCCCGCCTACTTGACCTTGAGCTAATGGAGCATATCCATCAAACGTATGGTTAAGGATTCCATACCCACGCGTCTGAGTCATGAACTCAGTAGAATAGCCTATCAGACCACGAGATGGTACGAGGAATTCAAGGCGTACTTGACCGTTACCATCGTTCACCATGTCCTGCATTTCACCCTTACGAATTCCGATGGATTCCATGACAGCACCCTGGTAATCTTCTGGTGTGTCAATTTGAACACGCTCTACTGGCTCGCAAGTGACACCGTCGATTTCTTTGAGGATAACTTTCGGCTTGGAAAGCTGAAGCTCAAATCCTTCACGACGCATATTTTCTACAAGGATGGACAAGTGAAGCTCCCCACGCCCTGATACCGTAAAGGCATCTGGTGAATCCGTAGGTTCTACACGTAAACTTACGTCCGTTTCTAATTGGGTCAACAAGCGTTCTTCAATTTGACGGGAAGTAACATACTTACCTTCGCGACCAGCGAAAGGACTGTTGTTCACTAAGAACGTCATTTGAAGAGTTGGTTCGTCGATACGTGGAATTTCCATCGCTTCTTGATTATCTGTCGGGCAAACTGTTTCGCCGACGTTGATATCTTCTAAACCAGCAAGAGCAATGATATCTCCCGCTTGAGCTTCTTCGATTTCAATCCGCTTAAGGCCGATGAAACCAAACAATTTAGAAATACGGAAATTCTTCACAGAACCATCTTTTTTCATAAGAGAAACCTGCTGGCCTACTTTTATGCTCCCACGGAACACACGTCCGACGCCGATACGTCCAAGGTAATCATTATAATCAAGTAATGTTACTTGGAATTGAAGAGACTCTTCTTTCGTATCTAAAGGAGCCGGGATATTGTTCATGATCAGCTTAAAGATAGGATCCATTGTTTCGTTCTGATCTTCTGGCTCATCACCTGAAGTTCCATTTAAAGCAGAGGCATAAACAACTGGGAAATCAAGCTGTTCATCATCTGCACCTAATTCAATAAATAGATCCAGAACCTCGTCTACTACTTCTTGTGGACGAGCATTCGGGCGATCAATCTTATTTAGAACGACCACTGGAGTCAGTTTCTGTTCAAGAGCTTTTTTCAAAACAAAACGAGTCTGTGGCATACATCCTTCATAGGCATCTACCACTAATAATACGCCATCAACCATCTTAAGGATACGTTCCACTTCGCCGCCAAAATCAGCGTGACCAGGTGTATCCAGAATGTTAATACGTGCGTCGTTATAATTGATCGCGGTATTTTTAGCCAAAATCGTAATTCCGCGTTCTTTTTCCAAATCATTAGAGTCCATTGCTCGTTCATCCACATGTTCGTTATCACGGAAAGTTCCTGAGTAGTGAAGCATTTGGTCCACTAACGTAGTTTTTCCGTGGTCAACGTGTGCGATGATTGCGATATTTCGAATATCATTTCTGTGTTGCATGAAGCACACACCTCTTTCAAATTGCAAATTATTCAACCGTTCTATTGTACCATACTTCAAAACATATTAATACCTAATGTACACTACTTTGTCATAATTTAAACACATCTGCTTTCAATTCCATGATAAAAGTATATAACAATCTTTTTATAAAGACTAATTACTAGTACAATATGAGTGACCTATCAGGCGAGAAGAGGGAGTGAACTATGACATATCAACAAATTAAATGGCTGATTGTTGTCGTACCGGCCCTTGCTATCGGACTTTGGGAATACATTCGTCATGAATGGCTGCTATCCATCATATCCATGGAACTTGGAAATTGGCTTACTCCCTTATTCGTATTAGCCTTCTCCATTCTTATAAATTCCAAACTTTTTCAAATACTAGAGAAAAATCAACGAGAGCTTGAACAAGAGAAAATGAAACAGGCGATTATTAACGAGCGTCAGGAGATTTCAAGAGAGCTGCATGATTCCATATCTCAGTCACTCTTTCTCCTGTCTGTCAAAATCCAGCAGCTTCACCACTCTGATCAAAAAAAGATAGTTGAAATTGAATCAACTATTGATAAAATACAGTCTAATGTCCGTCACTCGATCAAACACTTAAGAACGCCAGACCTTCAAGATTGGAATATTGCTTTACATGACTTGCTTGATCCCATGCGCAGACAACGTCCCGACATAAAATTCCATATGAATTGGCCTTTTCAGAACCAAAACTACACTATGGACGAAAAAGTTCATTTTTTCTGGATTATCCGTGAGGGGTTGATCAATGTCCTTAAACACGGTGATCAAGTCTCCAACGTTACAATTATAGGCACCCCAAATAAAATAGAACTCATAGATGATGGAACAGACCTAATAGCAGAAGACGCCCAACCCCATTATGGACTGGAAATGATGAAAGACCGCGCAAAGTCGATTAACTGGAAGCTCTGCCTAGTCAGAGAAAGAAATCAGACGGTACTAAGATTGGAGAAAGGAGAGAACGCGAGTTGAATCCCTATAAAATCCTAGTTGCCGATGACCACGAAGATGCGAGAGAAGCGATTCGCTCTCTCCTCTCCCCCTTCGATCATTATGTAATTGTCGGAGAGGCAGCCAATGGCCAGCAAGCAATAGACTTGACGGCTCAGCTCCACCCGGATGTTATTTTAATGGATATCCATATGCCGGGCATAAACGGCCTTGAAGCTACCAGACATATAAAAAAACACTCCCCTGAAGTGAAGATCATCATTTTGACTGTATCTGAAGAAAGCACTCACCTTTTCGCTGCTTTAAAAGAGGGCGCACAGGGCTATTTATTAAAAAGTGTACGTCCTTCCGATTGGAACAGCTACATTGATGCTGTTATAAAAGACGGGGAATTTTCCGAAGAATTAATAGAGCATACCTTATCCAAGCTCACCCAAAAACAGACAAGCAAACCACCACTGTCCGCTCGTGAATCCGAAGTGATGAAACTGGCCGCTTCGGGAGCAACAAACAAGGAAATTTCAGAACAGCTATTTATAACGGAGAACACGGTAAAAAACCATTTGAAAAGTGTACTTCGTAAACTGCACATAAAAAATCGAGTAGAGCTTGCACGAATGGCTTATGAAAAGCATTGGCTGTAAGGGAAGGGAAGTTTTATGAAAACGAAAAGACAAGGAGAATGGCTCGAAGTCATTGTACCTCGAAAGTGGGATGGATTCACGATTGAACGGATTATGAAGAAAGAATGGCTCGTCCCTAGAAAATTGCTGCACAAATTTCGTACAGAACGATCCGTCACTTTAAATAACGAATCGAAACATTGGAAGCAAACCACTGTAAAAACTGGAGACGCCCTGCGGATTAGATTGTTCGAACCCCAGGATCTTGAAGTCACTCCTACCTATATGGAAATAGACGTGATTTATGAGGACGACCACCTGTTAGTCGTTAACAAGCCGGTCGGGATGGATACCCACCCGAACCAGCATGAGCAAGCGAATACGCTCATCAACGGTGTTGCCTTTTATTTTCAAAGTCATGGGATTGAAGCATCTCCCAAATATGTTCACCGCCTGGACCGGGACACTTCCGGGGCGATCCTATTCGCTAAGCACGATCTGGCTATTGCACGCCTCGGCCAGCAATTGAAGGAAAGAAAAATTAAACGAACATATATTGCCTGGGCTCACGGGAAAGTAAAACCGGCTAAAGGAGAAATCAATCAGCCGATCGGGAAAGATCGGCATCACCCGGTCAGACGAAGAGTTTCAAAAAATGGACAAGACGCAATGACTCACTATGAGAGGATCGATTATAGTTCTGAATTCAAAGCTTCTCTCCTTAAGCTTGACCTTAGCACAGGAAGAACGCACCAAATCAGAGTACATTTAAGTCATATGGGTTATCCATTATTAGGAGACGTATTATATGGTGGGAAAAGCGATCCCCAATATAAACAGGCCCTTCACGCAGCACGCCTGACATTCACTCATCCATTCACGGAAGAACATATTGAATGCTTAGCTCTTCCTAATGAAAATTCTGCTCTGTTTAAGCCTTACCACGTCCAACGTCTCTCCCATTCTTTCGGGAAGTAAATTTCACAGACAAAGCCACCGATGCAACGAAGCGTCTGTTGGTCTAATAGACAAACAAGGTAACTGGAATTTTATATTAAATTAAATGTAGAGTTTGTGAAGGGTTGTTCTTAAAGTATATGGCAGGATAGTGGAAGACTTGGTTTCGAGATAATTTGGGTTCGTGGCTGTAATGAGAGTCTGGTGTGGTTGGAAAGCTACTCGCTTTCCTGTGGGGGAAGTGGCGAGCTTCCTCGGGCTTGCAGCCCTGTGGGATCTCGCCTACATCCTTCTCCCACGGGAGTCTCGCAGCTTCCCAACCACACCAATCGATAAGAGATGAACGAACCCTCTTATACCGTTCTTTGAATTATTTTTATCTTCGCCAACTCAGTCCAGTCCATACGCCGCTGAACGAAGTGCTTCCGGTTCCAAAGGTAGGAGCCTCGCACATTCCTAAAACCCCTAACTTACATTACGGGACGGAACTAAGAAATGAGAAGCAGAAACTCTCTTGTACCAACGTTTGCAGATTCATTCAAAACCGGTTGTATTAGAAAAACTAACTATCCAATAATGAACCCTTTTTGCAAGAAGGTGCGTCTTCTTTATCCATGTTCGTTTTTTGGTGAGCGGTTGTTTATAGGGATAAACCGCTCAATATCAAGTTTTTATCATAGCTGTAGCGCAGCATCCGAAATCGGTGTTTCCATACCATCTAATTATGGCAAAGAACTCCGGGAAATTACGAGACTCCTGTGGGAAGAGAGTGCTTGGTGAGACCCCGGAGAGCGAAGCTCGAGGAGGCTCACCGCGCTCCCACGGAAAGGGAGTGATTTCCCGGAGCTCTTACCTCTATTAAACATAACGGAAACAGTCCAAATATCTCGAAACTGAGTCTTCCACTATAGGGAGCTTTAGTGGAACAAGACAGAAAACCAGCAAACAACAACGCTTGGATATTAATAACCAAGCGTTGTTGTTTGCTATTTATTATTTATGGCACTAACATTCTTCCTTGAATAGTAGTAATTAAGCTGCTCTTTCAAATTTCCCCTCAGTATCTCATGGGAATTTTTAAAAGTGTTCAATCCGTTATAGCCTTATAGAGTTCATCGTATTTTTCAGCACAACTTAGATCTAAATCAGTAAGTCCCTTAGCATTCCAGGAAGTCAGTTTCATCGTTACCATTTTATAGTCAATGCTGATGAAGGGGTGATGTTGAATATCCTCTGAATAAGCAGCCACTTGATCAACGAACTCTATTCCCTTTAAGAACTCACGAAACCGATATCGCTTTACGATGAATTTCCCATCTTCAAGCTTCCAGTTATCCAGCTGATCGACTCTATCCTGCTTTTCTCCTTCAGGTATTCTTTCGGCCATATTATTCACTCCTTTGTTTTAGAGTACTGCTCAGTTCAATGAATTCTTCGACATCTGCTGTGCAGAGCTTCAACGCTTCTTCCCAAAATTCAGTATCCTCTAAGTCTACCCCCAAATGTTTCTTAGCTAAATCCTCGACATTCATAACTCCTGTATCCTGTAACAAAGCAATATATTTCTTTTCGAAAGCATGGCCTTCCTTAGCAGCTTTTGCATAGATTCCTAGACTGAACAAGTAACCGAACGTGTATGGAAAATTGTAAAATGGTACGCCTGTTATATGGAAGTGAAGCTTGGAGGCCCAAAACGTTGGATCGTATTCAGAAAGAGAATCCTGATAGGCTTCTTCCTGGGCTTCGACCATTAACTCGTTTAACCTCTCTGTAGACACTTTACCCGCTTTCCGCTCATTATAAAAACGAATTTCGAACAAATAACGGGAATGGATGTTCATAAAAAATGCGACACTCCGCTGAATTTTATCTTCAAGAAGGAGAAGCTTTTCTTTAGGATCAGCAACACTCTTGACTGCCGCATCAGCTACAATCATTTCAGCAAAAGTCGACGCTGTTTCCGCCACATTCATAGCATAGCTCTGGTTATAAATGGGGAGGTCATTCATAACATGCTGGTGATAGGCATGTCCAAGCTCATGTGCAAGTGTAGCTATATTTGACAATGTGCCTGAATAAGTCATGAATATCCTTGTTTCCTTGCTGTGAGGAAAACTCGTGCAGAATCCTCCCGGTCGTTTCCCAGGCCGGTCTTCTGCTTCAATCCACCTTTTCTCAAAGGCCTTCCGAGCAAACGATGCCATTAATGGACTGAACCTTTCAAACTGTTCAACAATGAACCTGGCGCCCTCTGTGTATTCCATTTTACGCTCCACGTTTCCTATAGGCGCGTCCACATCATAGATGCTCAGCTTGTCTATCCCTATCCATTCCGCTTTTTCCTTCAAGAACTTTGTATAATACGACTTATACTTTGTAATCGTATCCCACATCGCTTTTAAAGTTTTTTCACTCATACGGTTATAAGATAGCGGTTCCTTTAAGGGGTTGTCCCACCCTCGATGTTTATACGTTTGTAAACGGAATCCCGCAAGATGGTTCAAGGTTTCCGTGAACACATCCGATTCTTCCTGCCATGCCAGCTGCCAATTATTGAATACTTCTTTTCTGATTGTACGGTCCGAATCACTCAACTTATTAGCAGCCTGCCCCACGGAGAGTTTTTCACCTTTATAAGGTAAGGACATTCTACCAACGAGAGTATCGTACAATTGGCCCCAGCCATGGTATCCATCCACAGCCAGATTATTGATGAGGGTTTCCTGCTCTAAGTCCAGCTTATCTTTGGCTTTTTCTCGACGTTCATCAAGAACGAAAGCAAGTTCGGATAATTCGGATTCCAGCATTAAAGCCTTCCAAGTAGAAGAATCTATTTGGACAAGCTTTTGATCGAATTCTGTTTGGATGTTATTATATTTCGCGCTAAGTTCTGTACGTTTTGAAACCCACATTTGTGCCTGCTTATCCTTCACATCCTGAGCAGATAAACAACTGATGAAAGCACTGAATTCCTTTAATCTTTTAGCTGCCTCCTGAGCGTGGTCAATTACTTCTCTCAGCTCTTTTGTTTGTTCAGGTATTTTCGGAAAAACGAAATTTTGGACGTGCTGATGAAGCTCGGATATTCTTAATTCTATATTTGCAACATAGGTTGTCAGCTCAACAGAATCGCTGCCCCCTGGAAAAATAGCATCCAAATCCCATTGTTGATGGTATTCTTTCATGTCATAGTACTCCTTCCTTTTTTCAAGCGTAAACCTATTGGAAGACAATCATTCCCATGGTAAACTTGAGAAAATATGTAGTGATCAAATTGAACCATTACTAAATATATCTTCATTATTCATCCTTATTTATTGTATCAGAATATTCCAATAATCATAAAAAATTAAAGAGTTTTTTATAGGGTCAGACAAACTCCGGTGTTAACAATCAACAATCCTGGCATATTACTGAATAACCATTTCATGAAACCAACAAGGAAAGGATGATGGAAATATGCGTTATAATCGCCAGGAAAGCCTCAGGTATACATTAAAAAATCCCCCGCCTGCTAAATTCAAAATCTTTCAAATAGAAGATAACCCTGTACATACGTCAGTTGGCGATGGACATGTATTAAATCTCAGTCCGAATGGCCTGCTGCTTTCCACCAATTTAAAAATGCCTTTCCACAAAAAAGTACGTGTTATCATAATGGCGACTTTTTTGAATACAGCAGTAGAGTGGAAAGCTGAAATTGTATGGGGAAAAGAAAAAGGTTCGACTTATCATTACGGATTGACCCTGCTGGATGATCACAGTAAAGAAATCATCCGTATATTGAAACAATATAAAGCAAATGAAAGTACTAGCTGAGAAGCTGGTACTTTTTTTGTGTGCAAGAATAGTTATTCGCCTATTCTCTCTGCTCCTCATAAAAGTATTCAAAAAATTTCAAATCTATGGTTCACATACCCTAATTTTAATGATAAACTTAGTTTGTAACATAATTGAAATATAAAAGTCATATAAATGAAACTATTGTAACATTATGTCGATTATCAACTACTAATAAACCATAGTTTAAGCTGAAAATAATTTGGGAAAACTCTTATCACATCAAGTCACTGATTCGGAAATCATCCATTGAAAGGGGATTTTTTTAATGAGAAACAAAGCAGAATATGATTCTATAGATTTCATATATGGTTTAGGCGGCTCTGCATTTCTTACTGGTCTGCTTTACGTACTGATTTATATTGTATAATACACATACTTAATCACTTAAACCCATTTCCATTTTCTATGGAAATGGGTTTTTTGGTTATTCCCCGCCGTAGGGCTTGTATGACTTTTGTTTTACATTTTACTCCTCTATACTAAAGGGCACGAGGTGAAGTATGATGTTAAGAAACCATCAAGGGTACAACCAAATGTTTAAAAAAAATAAATTAAGTTTCGGTTTGACTATCCCTCTGGAAAACCATCATAAACAAGTCCCCACGATGGATTTTCAAATTGAGAGAGCTCAGCTTGCTGAAGAGCACAATTTCCAAGCATTGTGGCTGCAGGATGTATTACTAGAAGATCCTACTTTTGAAGATCCATCTACTGGACAAATTTTTGATAGTTTCCTGTATGCAGTCTATCTCGCTTCCCATACGTCTGCTATAAAAATAGGTACAGCTGCAACCGTCCTACCTTTACGCCACCCGCTCCGCACTGCCAAGGAAGTGGCCAGTATAGACCGTCTTTTTCCTGAAAGGTTTTTGCTCGGGGTTTCTTCAGGTGATCGACGAAAGGATTTCGAAGGGCTGGGAATTCCGATCATGGAACGAAGAGAGTGGTTTAGAGATGCCTTTGAAATGCTTCAGATCTCCCTTTATGAAGAATATCCTAATTACCAATCCAAGTTTGGAAAAATGGATAAATCGAACCTCGTTCCTAAGCCAAGCAAGCAGATCCCAATTCTTATGACCGGCTATTGCCAGCAGACATTAGACTGGGTCGCGGAGCACGGGGACGGCTGGATGTTCTACCCTCAGCGTCCTGAACAACAAAGAGAGACGATTCACCAATACCGTGAAAAAGTTAGCACTTACCACGGAAATGAGTTTCGTCCATTTATCATGCCGCTGCCCTTAGATTTAATGGAAGATCCCCATTATCCCATTGAAAAAATTCCAGCAGGTTACCGCACGGGACGGCTAGGTTTAATTAAAATATTGGAAAAGTATCGTATCGTCGGTGTCAATCATATAATGTTCGGCTTATCTCAAAGCACGAGAGAGATTGAAAACGTCATTGATGAAATAGGAAACGAAGTCATTCCCTACTTCCAATAGAAAGGAGAGTCTTTAATGCAGAAGCCAAGCATTCTTCTAATTGGCACGGTTCATTTAGCCATGGATCCTGATATAGTTAATCATCAAAAAGATCAAATCAAAAAAGTAGTGGACGCTCTCCAAACCTATGAGCCCACTAAAATAGCCGTAGAAAAACCTTTCCTGATTGAAGAAGAACTGGATAGGAAATATAACGAATTCAAGGATGGAAAGCTTCTCCCTAGCTATGACGAAGTGGAACAGATCGCTTTTCCACTCGCCGCCCATTTTGAGCACCAGAACATTTATCCAGTGGATGAAGTAGTCGATATGTCAAATCCTTCATTAAACCAGGTGTTCCAATGGGCAAAAGAACATCAGCCTGAGCTTTTTCAAGAAATCGCAGGAGTACAGACACAATTAAAAAGGATTGAAGACCATTCGACATTTATCAAATCCCTTCAAACAATCAATGATAATTCCTATATAGAAGAAATGCAAAGAGTTTATATGAAGTTGACAAGAGTAGGCGACCGTCAGCACCAAGTCGGAGTGAAGTGGCTTAAGCAATGGCATGAACGTGACTTAGCCATTGCAGCTAATATTTCAAGAATGGCTGGTCCTGGTGACAGGATTATTGTTTTAGTGGGCGGCGATCATCTTCATTTGCTGCGCCGATTTCTCAACGATAGCGGAGATTTTAATATTGAATCCCAATTAGAATATCTTCCAAAATAAATAGAAGAGCACGGCCATATGGCCGTGCTCTTCTATTTATTTTTTTATTAATCATCATCTTTGTTGCGGTCTTCAAGTACTTCTAAAGCCGACCTTTTTCTCTTTTTACCCTTACGGTTCCAACGTTTGATATGAATCGTTGGCGACTCATAATCATCAGAAGCCCTTATATCGCTGTTTGAGGCTTTCATAAAGGACCAGGACAATAATAACATAATGAAGATCAGTGGAAATCCACCTACGATACTCGCTGTTTGAAGCGTATCAAGTCCTCCAAGGAACATTAAAGTCATCGGCATAATACATAAAGCAAAAGCCCAGAATAAACGATTCCATCGAAGAGGTTCTCCTCTTACTTCCTTCTGAACAACAGCCGCAAGTATATAAGAAGAAGAATCAAAAGTAGTGGCTAAAAAGATAATCGCTAAAATAGTGAAAATAAGAACGATAAACTTAGCCAGCGGTAACTGATTGATAATTTCTATAATCGTGGCAGGTGCTCCGTTAGCATCCAGGAAACTAACCACGTCTAATTGACCCGTCAACTGCATATATAGACCAAAGTTACCCATGATTCCAAAGAACAAGACACATCCCAGTGTTCCATAGATCATTGTTCCAAGAACCATTTGCCTAATCGTTCTCCCTCGAGAAATGCGAGCAATGAACAACCCGACAAATGGCGCATAAACAAGCCACCATGCCCAATAGAATACAGTCCATGACTCTGGAAACATGGTCTCTTCATATCCGCCTACGTTTGCGAAGGGTTCGGTCCAAGTTGCCATTTTGAAGAAGTTATCTAAAATGATTCCTAATGAGTTAAAAGTCGTTTCACTCATGAAACGTGTCGGTCCTACGATAAAGATAAAAGCTAAAATAAATATGGATAACCAGAGGTTGACGTCACTTAAGATTTTTATCCCTCTTCTTAAACCTGAATAAGCACTGATAGCAAAGATGGTGGTACAAACTATCATAATTGCCGCTTGTAAACCTAGAGTAACCTCTATACCAGTCAAGTCACTCACGCCCTCAGCGATCATCGGCGTACCGAGCGCTAATGTAGTACCTGCTCCTCCCATTAAACCGAACATGAATAAAACGTCTATAACTGTGCCAAGCGGTCCGTCTACAGATCGTCCCAGCACGGGTCTTACAGCTTCACTGATCTTAAGTACTGGCTTTTTCCTTACATAATAGAAATAAGCGATCGGCAGTGCAGGTAGAGTGTATATCGCCCAAGCGATAGGTCCCCAGTGGAAAATGCCATACGCCGTAGCCCATTCTACAGCTTCCTTAGATCCACCTTCTTGACCGAACGGGGGACCTTCATAATAATAAGCCCACTCGATGACCGCCCAATACAGAATACTGGAACCGATACCGGCAGCAAACAACATTGCCGCCCACGAGAAGGTGTTGAACTCAGGTTTTTCCCCTTCGTCACCCAATTTAATTTGTCCATTTTTACTGAAGGCAACAAAGATAAGAAAAGCAAAAATCAGCAAGCCCATCATCATGTACATAACGCCAAAGTTCCCGCTTACGAATGTGTTAGCCTGACTAACAATTTCTTTACCGCTTTCCGGGAACAGAACAAGAGGCACCGTTACTCCTAGCAGTAAGATCAGCGCCCCAATAAACGTACCCCAGTCTATTAACTTTGCATTCAAAACGATCGTCTCCTTTTTATCTCTCTTTATATCTTGTTTAAAGCGTAGCAAAGGTGATAAACAAGCACAAACAGGGTATATCCTTATAAATGTCTGTTAACTACAAAGAGCGGGCTATTACAACACATTTCGATTCCATTCGACATATACCTCCCAATTGCTGTGCATTCATTTTAACTGATAGAAAATGGAAGGAAATCGGTTTGAGTTTCTTCAATTAAAAAATCAAGCCTTTCATGTACACTCAATTTTTTTCACTTATATTATTTCTCTTTTCCATTCAGCTTCATACTTACAAATAAACATTTGGTAAAATAGCGATAACAATATATTTGACGGCTAAAGCGGCTGACATTTCGTTTCAAGCCTATAGGTACTCTTATAGGTTAAGGTTATTTTTCAGGTAACAACGGAGAGGTTACTGATTTAACAGACGCTTTCTCTTCGACTTCCTTATTCATTCTTTTGTTTGTCTTACCCTGTATCAATAGCATGATACATATCGGCGGATATGATGCAGATTTAAAGAATTTATTATTTCTAAAGGCTGCATTCAGGAAACATAAGCCTCTTCTAGCCAATGTATGGAGCCCTATTTAAATATTTATAGCACTAAGCATGGAGCAAAGGCTTTGAACTTATCTCTGTACTCGACTCTTTCGATACTATTGTTTCTGTTGGAATGGTGGTGTGGCTGGTTTAAATGCAGAAATACTTCCATTAAAATGGAAGTTGATGAAGGGTTAGATAAGAGGGACTTTTTCAGTATATAGCTTTACTGTTTTATACGTTATTTTGTTGATCTTTCTCTCCTTTAGATTATGAGACAGCTCAAAACCCATCATCAGATATAAAGATGAAGTTTGGATTGCTCAAATGAATAGGATTCATTGCTAACTTTGGCCTTATCCAGCCTGGATCCTGCGACGCTGCCGGCAACTTAATACAACTGTTTCTATAATAATCCAATTAACACTGAGTAACCCTTACAGAGTTACTCAGGGAAACTTTATATTTGCGATTTGGTTCGGTACGGCCATGGTTTATGAACCTGGCTGTTATTGTAAGAAAGGAAGGATCGATATTTATGTTAAAAAAAATCAGAAACGCCTGGTCCCTGTTCAATCCTTTATATCTTCCCTTAATCACCGCATTACCTGTCGGCGGCTGGTTGTTGGTTACAGATATAGATTGGAACGCCACCTATTTAGCCTTATATATTCTTATTATCATGTTCCTCACCTTTTCAGGTGCAGTGGAGATTAGCAGTGAGGAAATGAAGCATCAAATATTCGGATATGTTTATATGACAGCAAGCTTAATACTGGCTGGAGGCGGCCTTTTTCTTTGGCTCGCATAATTGAAAAGTATTAGGCGACTTAGTTTGAAGCTTCAGATTCGATGTAATCAGGAAGTTTCCGTGCCGAAAATGATATGATCTTTTTCCGTTTGTAAGAATAACGTAAACCCCTGCTGAGGGGTTTACGTTAAGAAAAACTTATTGTGAGGAATTTTTACAGAAGGACGCCTTCTTTATTATGCTTACATAAATTTCATGGGTAGAGCGTTTATCCCATTCTTAATGGGGGGTGGGGAAATGACGAGACTTCCGCGGGAGAAGGATCCAGGCGAGATGCCGGAGGGCAAGGTCCGAGGAAGCTTGCCAGGCCTCCAGGAAAGCGAGTTGTTTTCACCGCCAACCCACCATCTTATACGGCAACTATCCCATTTATAATAGTCCTCAACAATTCTGCTTCTATAATTGTATAATTCACTTATGATAATTCACTAATAACTGTATACAAAGAATTAGATAAAAAATAGAAATGGAAGTATCATCGGGATCATGATGATTATGGTGAATATCAGCCAAGCGCTAGGGTTGTCGCTTGTGAGTTGTTTTCGATAAGACATCCCCCATGCCATCAACAACAACAAGGTCATGATGATACTGCGCAGATGAAAATCGCCGTCCTTATTGTTTGTGAAGATATAAACCCCGCCCTCAATAACGAGAAGGGCTCCGACTGCTGAATTAAATATATGTGTAAATAACCTGTTCATCGTTTCACCTCTCACATATCTTTTAAACAAAAACAAGTATATCAGACTAGATAAACAAATGGGAGCAAAAGAATAACCAGATGAAGTTTGTTTACACTCCTCTGGTTAGAAACGATCGACCACTTGTTTCAGTGAATCTGTTAATTCGAATACTGGTCCATCCTTCTTTAATATTTCCCAATGGTTCGGATAAAATAACACCTCTAATAACGTTCTTCCATTAGATTTCAAAGTAAGACCTCCGTTAACTTCTTCTGGGGAGCCGACCTCATCTGAAGAAGACTGCGGACTTTCTTTAAGTTCACTTAGTACTTCACGGATTTCTCTCTCTCGCTCTATCTTTTCAGATTTTCTGCCCTCTTCGAATGAGTAGAGCTTTAACTCAAGAGGACGTTCATATTCATCCCATGAGTAAGGAGTTACAGGATCTTTATTGAAAGATATTGGACTGAAAAAATATTGATTATTCACGTAAATGACCCCAATAACAAGGGAAGCAGCTATTAAAGGAAGGATTAAAAATATTTTCTTCATCTTCTCACCTCTAGTTATTATGACAATATGTATTCTCTATAAATATATACGAGCAACATCTGGAAATAGTTTCACATTATTCCGAAATTAAGTGGATATATTTAAAAAGCATCAAAGTTTGGGAGGTGATCCAAGCTCTGATGCTTTTTTCATCATAAATCTTTATAAAACCCAGTTGCTTTTCCTTCGAACCCTAAACGATGGTAAACAGAATGTGCGGAATCTCTCTCGCTGCGATTCCCACTATTCAATGTAATACGATTAGCACCTTTAAACAATGTCCATTCTTCTGCTTTCCCCATTAAACGCCGGCCAATACCTTTACCCTGAGCATGTTCATCGACTACAAAAGCAATGACTCTTACATGAGTGTCCGATGTATGATAAGCCAGGCTATAGGTCATACCTATCATCCCTAACAGCTGTTTATCTTTTTCATAAACGAACGTTTGGTAATAAGAATCATTGACGATTCGCTTTAAACGGACTTTCATTGCTTCGGAATCGGAAGGATAACCGAGGATGGTCATCAATTTTGCCAATTCCTCACCATCGCTTATATAAGCTTCTCTAATCATATTAGAAAGAGTTCTGTTCCTGCCGGCGCAGTTCAACTCTGCGAATTTTGCCTGAGGTGGTTTTGGGAAGCTTATCTACAAATTCTATCTTTCTTGGATATTTGTAAGGAGCTGTTAGATTTTTCGTATGGTCTTGCAAGTTTTTAACAAGTCCTTCATCTTCGTTATATCCTTCTTGCAAGATGATGAAAGCTTTCACTACATTTCCCCGCACTTCATCCGGGCTGGCGACCACAGCGCATTCCTGAACAGCCGGATGCTTGACGAGTGCATCTTCCACTTCAAAAGGACCTATCGTATAACCAGAACTGATGATAATATCGTCGCTTCGTCCTTCGAACCAATAATAACCATCTTCATCTTTACTCGCCTGATCGCCTGTAATGTAGTACTCTCCTCTTTGAGCCATTTTTGTGCGCTCAGGATCTTTATAATAATTTTTAAATAAGGCAGGGGTATTGGTATGGACAGCAATGTCCCCCACTTCACCAGGCATTACCGGTTCCCCTAACTCATCGATAATCTCCACTGAGTTGCCAGGTGTCGGCCGTCCCATTGATCCGGGACGCACCTCCATATTTTTCAAAAATCCAACTAATAGAGTGTTTTCAGTTTGTCCATATCCATCTCTCACCGTGACACCAAAATAACGTTGAAATCTATCTATTACCTCACGATTAAGAGGTTCTCCAGCCGAAACCGCACTATGAAGATGCTTCAATTCATAATCAGATAAGTTATCGACCTTAGACATAAGACGGTATTCTGTCGGAGTACAACAGAGTACATTCACTTCATATTTATCCAAAAGGCTCAAATAAGTTTTAGGTTCAAATTTCCCCTGATAAATGAAGCCAGTGGCACCTGTACCTAGAACAGATAAAAACGGACTCCATACCCACTTTTGCCACCCAGGCCCAGCTGTTGCCCAAACTGTATCTCCATCCTCAATAGCTAGCCAATTATCTGCTGCCGTTTTCAAATGAGCGAATCCCCATCCATGGGTATGAACTACACCTTTTGGATTTCCTGTAGTTCCTGAAGTATAGGATAGAAATGCCATCTCATCACGGGTGGTTGCAGCCGCATCCAAGTGATCAGGTTCGTCCTTCATCAATTCATCAAGATGAAGCCATCCATCTTTATAACCACCTAAAGAGAAAGCGGTTACATTAGTCATTTCAGCTACATCATTAAACTGCTCTGTAAATGGTTCATAACAAATGACTGCCTTAGCTTCACTATGTGACAAGCGATAAGAAAGGTCTTTAGCCCTAAGCATTTCTGAACTTGGGATTACGACTAAGCCTGATTTCAAGGCTGCTATATAGACAGCATACGCTGAAATGAATCGCGGAAACATAACAAGAATTTTATCACCTCGACTCAGCCCTGCATTTTGAAAGACTCGCCCAATCTGGTTCGCCTGTTTAACCAGGTTTCTATATGTAATTTCTTCCTTTTCACCATTTGCGTCTAACCAAATCAAGGCTTTTCGGCTGGGATCGTCAGCGTATTTCTCGATTTCTTCTGATATGTTGTATTTTTCGGGTGCGATCAATTCTTCACGATTCATAGTGGTACCTCCCATTAAATCTTGATAACATGTAAAACCGTTCCTATTATAACAAATTATCTAAATTATTAAAAATTAAACTCCTTGAAATATCCTGCAAAATATGAGGCATCCATAAATTATATTAAAGGCGTCAACTCTGCGGTTAACAAAACTGCCCCAAAAGTCTTCTTTAGACTTTTGGGGCAGCTCCTTATTACATTACGCTAGACGTTTAAAATTCTGCCCTAGAATTTCATTCATAGAATGAACTGTAATAAAGGCCTTTTCATCTACCGCTAACATATATTTCTTAAGTTTAGAATAATCTTTTCGATTCATGATCGTTGTAATGACTTCTTTATCTTCTTGGTTGAATGCTCCTTTTGCATAGTGGACCGTTGCGCCACGCCCAAGATTCTTCACGATGTAATCCTGTATTTCTTCACTCTTACGGCTGATAATGACGATTTCTTTATTGTTATCAAATTGCTGCAAGGTATAGTCGATGACTAACCCGTTCAATATGACACCAAAGAAAGCGTACATACCGACTGTTGGTCCGAAAATGAAAATGGATGAAGCAGCGATTGCTATATCTGAAACCAATACTCCTTTACCCACTTCTATTGAAAAGTATTTATTCAATATCATCGCTATGATGTCTGTTCCGCCAGTAGAGGCCCCTTGATGAAAAACAATTGCCATCCCGGACGCTGCTATAATTTGTCCAATGATTAACTGAATCAGCAGATCATCACTTAATGCTTCCTGCATAGGAAAGAATGTTTCTAACCCCCATACCATAAAGGACAAAGCGAAACTTGCATATATCGTTTTTGCACCGAATTGGAATCCTAGAAATATAAAACCGACAATAAACAGGACAATGTTCAGCATGATCATGATCGTTCCTAGAGTCAATCCGGGAAATACATTATTCATAACGATTGATAAACCACTGACTCCTCCTGTAGCTAAGTTGTTAGGTGATAGGAAAAAATGCACATTGACCGCCACTGCAAGCGCACCTACATTCATGAGTAAAAAAGATAGCAATTTTTTAGTCATCTGTGAGCCTCCTTTTATATAAGTATTTTTTATAGTATTTTTCGTATGAGAAAAACAAGTACATACGGGATTATAGAAGGCTTTGAAGCACTTGTAAACAGTTATGATCAAAAAAAAATAAATACTTTTTTGTAAGCGGTTATTAAACAATTATTAAGAAAATTCCGATGTTATTATTAGAAGGTGACAGTAATCTTTTCCTAGGAAAATATGCTCTCTTTTTGTTTATTTTAAATAGCTGTGTTAAACGTTGGTGTGGATTTATACATAAGTGAATTATTCAATGAGATGACAAAAGGAAGCTCCGGGAATTTGCGAGACTCCTTTTGTAAAAGCGGAAGCGCTTCGTTCAGCGGCGCAGGGACTGAGCTGGCGGAGATAAACACACCTTTGCGAATAAAAAACTAGCAGCTGATCGATCAGCTGCTAGCTCAGGTTCTAAAAGGAAGCCTTACAGTAACGCACGTTCCTTCGTTCTTACTGCTTTGATAATTTAACCTGCCATCTAAATCATCAATCATTTTTTTCGTGACCATAATTCCCAGGCCCGTTCCTTTTTCTTTTGTAGTATAAAAAGGCTCGCCTAACTTCGTTAGTTCCTGCTCAGATAACCCATGGCCGTTGTCAATGACAGATATGATAAGCTCGTCATTTTGAAGAACGGCTTCAATTTGAACTTCACCGTCTTCGTCGAGAGCATCCATGGCATTGCTTACAAGATTGATCAAAATCTGTTTTAAGCGTTTAGGTTCACAATAAAACCCATTCAGTCTTGAGTCACACGTGTAGTGAATCATCACTTCTTTATTTGAGATGTCTGGGTCTAGCAGACGACTCACATATGAAATAATAGCATCCAAATTAACGTATTCAAGCTGGACTGAAGATTTAGGCTTTGAAAGCATCATAAAGTCTTGAACGATGGATTCTATGCGATTGACTTCATCCAGGATAATATCATGGTAACTGTCACGAAGGTCTGGATTGACGGCCCCTATTTGCAGGAAGCCCTTGATAGCGGTTAATGGATTCTTAATTTCATGAGCTACACCTGCAGCCATTTGAGTGATCGTAGACAACTGCCTTGACTTTTCTTCAAGAAGTGTCATTTCTTTAATTTTTGTGATCTCTTCGTCGATTCCGACCACATATTGTTTGCCATCATCTTCGGCTGGGAACCCTTTCATTCTTATCCATTTACTTTCACCGTCAGGCGTTGTAATCGTAAATTCGACCTGGTGCTCCTTTTGAGTCATTATAAGGGCCGCTTCTTTCACTTGATCAAGGTATTCCTTATCGATCAGATCAAAAAGACGGGGAGGATCATTTAGAATGATTTCCTTATCCACTCCATAGATCTGAGTAAAGGAGTCACTGAGAAAAACTAACTCCCCTGTTTCAGGAGAACAGACCCAGCATGCTTCTTTGATATGGTTTGTGATGATTGAAAAGCGGTTCTCCGACTTTCTCAATCTTTCAAATTGATCCATATACCAGGTAATATCTTTCGCAATGATGGTAATACCTTGTTCACTAGGTACTATAGTCAAGTCCATCATAACTCCCTTTTTATGAAGTGCGCCCTGGAATTCGACGGTTTCTTGGGTTTCCATAGCTCTCAGACAATGTTGGAAAAAGTTATTATAATCATCTACAGAAAACAAGTCCCAAAGTTTTTTCCGATAATATTTAGATAAAGGAAGATCGACCATGTTTTCCATGACTGAATTTGCATAGATGACTTCCCAATTACTGTTCAGCATCGCTAAACCATATGGGAAATTATCTGCCGCTTCAACTAACCGTTCTTTTACCTTTGATGTTCTCGTCGTCTTAGCCTGCGTCTTGAATGTTTCCGTTAAATTGAGTACCGTACATGAGGGTAATGGATTTTTTTCGTATACTGGTAAGATTTTTGAGAAGGTATTTTTGTTTGGTTAAACAAAGAGGAAAAAATAACCGCTATATCTCCATTCGATAAATGAAGCAATTTACAGGAAAATGTTTTATTCACATCAGCTATTGGAATGGTCACAGTTAATTCCGCCTCATCCCACTCTGCTAATTGGTGGATGACACGGTAGATTTCACCACGATCATGAATTCGAAATAGAGATAACCAATTGGAAAGATGCAATTCGGCTTCATCTATCATTAGTTCAGAAGATAACCCACTATTAAGTGTAACGGTCTGGTGATGTACGTCTAGAATACACGCCGGAGTACCACTAATCTCCAGAATGGCAAGCATTTCTCCACTATACAGATGGTCGGAATACTTTTCTTTAATCACCAAATTTATGACCTCTTTTCTTTACTATTCAATATTTTCCAATACGGCTTTCATTATAACTTAAACAGGGAAATTTTTGTATATTTTATTACATTTTATTATTTAAAAAGATTGTAGAAATTACGCATGGTAATAGCCTATGAAAGCCCCAAAGGAATTAGTACATTTTTAAATGCTATCTATACTTCTCCAAAGTGTCAACGACGCATAACTTCGAAAAGGATGCCATCCTTTGCTTAATTGTATCATTTTCTGGTGGTCGGGTTTACTCTCTAAATCGAAGTAGTGTTTCATCGCATTTTGAATTCCGATATCTGCTTTAGGAAATAGATCCTCTCTACCTACACCGAACATCAACCAATTTTCCGCCGTCCAAGGTCCAATCCCCCGAACTCTTGTAAGCTGTTTGATGACAACTTCGTCAGGTAATGATGCTAGACGCTCTAAGTCAAGTTCGCCAGAAGCAATCAGCTTTGAAGTATCTATTATATATTCTGCTTTCCTTTGACTGAACTGTAATTCACGTAATTGGTCGTAACTTAATTCTGATACCCTCTTAGGACTTGGATAAAACCAAACACCTTTATAACAGTAACCGAATTGCTCTACAAATCGAGTGCTGAGCGTATAGGCAAATTTCATATTCAGCTGCTGATGAATGATTACCTTCATCAAACAATCATACAGATGGAAATCTTTAACGATCGGAGTGCCGAAATGAGTTGTAAATAATTCAGCCAGGTTTGTTTTTTGAAAGTGCTCATGAACCTCGTTCAAGTCTCTATCCCATTGAAAAATAGAATAGATATATTCCAATAAATCTTCTTTAGATTGTTCATCTTCACTTCTTACTTCAAATAGAGGGCGTTTTGTCGTTCCAAGCGCTTGAATACGCACGACATGCGATCCATTCGTTAATTTCACAGGTATCTCAATCCATCTCTCTTCCCGGCTCAGCTTGGTCAAAGGATCGAAAGCCCATCGTGCAAGCGAATAGTCAAAGTCATACCCAGGAACTGATTCAACTTGTTTTTTCCACATGCCGCAACCCGCCCTTCTCTAAATAAAAAGATCTGACTACCATTACAATAGCCAGATCTCTCTTTTATCAAACTTATAGTCCCAGGATGGGAAATGGTAAAATTTTTTTAAGCATCAAGTCATTGAGATTTCCAAATTCATATCCGCGTTTTCTCAGCTCCACGATTAAGCTCTCCAGGGCTTCAGCATTATCTTGAGAAACGGTATGAAGCAGAATAACTGCGCCCGGATGAATCTGTTCCATAACATTCTCATAAGCATAATTACTTCCTTTTTGACGGTCCGTTTCCCAATCTACAAAAGCAATGGACCAGAAGGCATGCATATAACCAAGTTCTCTCGCCCATTCTAACGTAGTAGGGTTAAATGTCCCACGTGGAGGACGCAAAAAAGTCATTGTATTTTGATCGGTTATTTTTTGGACAGCTTCGTCTACTCGATCCAGCTCTTGTTTTATTTCCTCTTTTGAAAGTTTAGTGAAATCAGGGTGCGACCAAGAATGGTTCCCAATCAAATGGCCCTCTTCATTCATTCTCCGCACTAAATCCGGTGCGCTGTTTATATAGTGACCCGTAACAAAAAAAGCGGCTGGCACTTCTTGTTCTTTTAAAACATTTAAAACCTCATCAGTATACCCTTGTTCATATCCATTATCAAAGGTGAAATACACCACTTTATCTCCAGAAGAATCTGCGTAAAAGCCATCATACTTTTCAATCATCGGACCGTATCTTCCTACGTCTGGAATTTCACCACGTTTATTTTTCTCAAACCCCCATCCTTCTGCATCAGCAGCGATAGGAAGCATTAAAACCAATGTGATCAATATACTTGTTACCCTTACCATCATTCTCACCCACTTTTTTTTAGTATGTGTGGGAAAGAGTAAAATATGAAAAAGACGAACAGAAATTTTCCTGTCCGCCTCGCTATATAAAATTGGCTCTATAATTTTCAGAATTAACCTTCACATAAGCTCCCTATAGCGGAAAACTCAGTTTCGAGATGTTTCGACTGTTTCCGTTATGTTTAACAGAGATAAGAGCTCCGAGAAATCACTCCCTTTCCGTGGGAGCGCAGTGAGCCTCCTCGAGCTTCGCTCTCCGGGGTCTCACCAAGCACTCTTTTCCCACAGGAGTCTCGCGATTTCCCGGAGCTCTTTACGATCATTAGTAGAACGGAAACGTCTTTGATAAAACAGATAATCTACGAACCGAGGTAGAATTTAAATCATGAATACTTTCACTCAGAACATGGCCAGCGGTAGACATACACCACCTCCAACCATGTAGTGTGTCATACCTAAATAGAAGTAGCTTCTCTCTTTAATTATATACGAACATTGGCGTTAAATACTGAGGGTCATAACAAAGAGCTCTGGTTAAAAAACTGAGGTGGAAAGCAATATTTTCATTTCGAAGATATCGTGAAGACGCTCTTTCTTAGGTGAGGGTTCGTTTCTCACCTTCATTGAATGGGGTGTTGTGAAGCTGCGAGACTCCCGTGGGAGAAGGATGTAGGCGAGATCCCACAGGGCTGCAAGCCCGAGGAAGCTCGCCACCTCCCCCACAGGAAAGCGAGTAGCTTCACAACAACCCCTGACTCTCAACACGGCAACGAACCCATACTATCTCGAAATCAAGTCTTCCACTATCTTGCCATATAGTTGAATAACTATATAATCTACAGCGAAGTTTAACATTAACGTTTGTTTTTAAACTTGAAACAGAGACGCAGTATTTAATTTCAAAGTGGCTATAAAATTAACGACGCAGCCCATCCAAAGATAAACAAAGGAATATTGTAGTGAATGAAAGTCGGCACACAAGTATCCCATATGTGGTGGTGTCTTCCGTCAGCATTTAATCCGGAAGTCGGTCCTAAAGTACTGTCAGAGGCCGGCGAGCCCGCGTCCCCAAGTGCTCCAGCTGTACCAATCAATGTAGCCGTAGCCATAGGCGAAAACCCTGCACTGAAACAGATAGGTACAAATAAAGCGGCCAGGATTGGCACTGTAGCAAACGAAGACCCAATCCCCATTGTTACTACAAGTCCCAGCAATAAGAGAACAAACGCGATAAATGCCTGGTTATCTCCGATATATTCCGAACTTGCATCTACGAGGGAGGAGACAGATTCTGTCTCTGTTAATACATTGGCGTAACCGCCCGAAATTAACATAACAAATGCGATAGTTCCCATCATGGCAATTCCATCCGTAACTACACGATCTCCCTGCTTGAATGGGATAACTTTGAATACAAACATCAAAATCAAGCCCGCTAAAGCAGCAAGAACAAGATTCTCATAAAAGGCCTGGATGAATAAGGTGACGAATATAGCAATGAGTGTCAAACCGTGTCGCCAATTGAAGCGAACAGACTTTGTCTTTTCAGACGAAGGCGCAAAATTTATTTCATGAGCTGCATCACTTTCTAACGGCTCTCTTTTCCTCCTGTAAGTGTAGAATACGGCAATGAACAATCCTACAATCATCCCGGATCCTGGAATGAGTAAAGACTGAGCAATCTCTGTAATGCTTATTGATAGACCGCTTGAGTCCATTGATTCCTGGATCGTCTGATGAAAGATCAAACCGAAACCGACAGGAATCATTACATAAGGAGCTTTCAACCCAAAAGTTAAAGCTGCTGCTACAGCACGCCGATCAAGCTTCATACGATCGAACAGATGAAGCAACGGCGGAATGAGAATGGGAATAAAAGCGATATGCACCGGGACGACGTTTTGGGATAAACTTGCCACTCCTGCGATGACTAGTACGGTGAGAGTCCTCATATCTTTAAGTACTCTGACTAAATAACCCACAAGTATAGTGGTAATTCCTGAATAATTGATTGCTACAGCAAAGGCTCCTAATAATATATAGCTTAGAGCAACGCTAGCCTGTTCCCCCATGCCATCAGTTATTAACTTGAGAGAAGCTATCAAAGATTCCCCGTTCATAACTCCCGCTGTAAGTCCGGCAGCGAGAATGGCAATAATTACATTTACACGTAATAAACTTAATATAGTCAGTACGAGAACTGACATAATGACAGCTGCTGCCATAAAAATCTCTCCCCATGTTTCTAATACCTTTTTTACATTAGCGATTTACCATAATAAAGTAGGATTACAAAAAAATCAACCCTCATATACCAGATGAGAGCTAATGCGTAATCTTATATTTTCTTTTCTACATCCTCAAGTATTTTGATGAGCTCATCAATGTCTTCCACGGATGTCTCTTCAGGATCCATGTCATCTAAGCGTTTAATAAACGCGTTAAGTCTTAGTTTAAGATCACTTAATTTTTCTTGTTGAGTCAACAGGAAGTCCCCCTTTACAGGTAATCGTACAATCACTTTGCCTATAATAGTACAAAGTCAGCTATGTGTCCATATACAAATTAAAAAACATGCTGTTCCCATTTTTACCAATTAGGGTCCAGCACATTTTCACTAACTATTTTAACTGATACGAAAAGCTTACATGATCCTGTATAGGAATCCAGGCGCCGACTCCTTGACGTGTCACATTTTTAATATCTATGTTCATATTGGAACCTTTCAGCTGGATGTACACGTCACCAAACGCTACTTCTCCTTTTTCATTAACTGCTGGAGCATAAGCTTTCAACTGTCCCACTTTATTTACAGGGACAGCATACGTATTAGTCTGCTTAGTTCCCCGCCCGAAAGAGCTTTGCAGGGACAAAGGAAGTTTTGACTTCGCCCGGGCTTCTAATAATATCAGCTTCATCATTTGATCTCCATGACTCGCTTTTGATGTTAGGCCGCCTTTTATATGTTTTTCTTCTTTTTGATCATAGCTGATTTCTTCCGTTTTCTGACCGCCCTGGTTGTTCAATTCGTTCAAGTTGATTTGCTGGTATTCCCAGTTGATGTTTGTTTCCTTAGATTCGTAAGATAAAGGCCATCTTCCAAGAAAAATCTCCCCCCTGTAGCCAACGGCGAATGGAGAAGGTTTAATCGAAGTTTGATTAAGCATTTCAATGAGTTCAGGATTTGAAATCCGGACATCTGTGTCGTTTATTAGTTCATTGG
The DNA here is from genome assembly GCF_024189295.1 of Halobacillus sp. A1. Lineage (GTDB taxonomy): Bacteria > Bacillota > Bacilli > Bacillales > Halobacillaceae > Halobacillus_A. Next base: position 512,280 of record NZ_JAIZEN010000001.1, on the reverse strand, counting down.
TCAACTCTTCGGCTTCCAATATTTCTTGATCTTCTGTTGAATTAGGATACGTATTATCCTTAGATATATTGAGTACGTGACTAGGTATTTCTGATTGACTTTTTATTTCTTTTTCCTCTGCAGCTCCATTTAAGGGATGGATATATAAGAGCATGCCTAAGCATACAAGAAATCCTAAGCATTTAAATCTCATGGTGTGGGCCACCTTTCTTTTTTGTTAGCTTGTGAAAAATGCCCACAACCTATTCTCAAGAGGAGGTTAAGCGGTTCATCACTTTTTCTGCCTTTGGATCCAGAAATTGAATAAATGGCCCAATACATACTAAAATAATGATAGTACCGATACCGATCGGACCTCCAAAAATAATAGCAAGCAAAAGGGCAACCCCTTCTGTCAATGTTTTCGATACAGTCAGGCTTAACCCGAACCTTTTTTGCAAAGCAACCATGAAATTATCAACCGGATTAAGCGAAAATTTCGGCTGCAAATAACATGCAACTCCAACAGCAATGATAAATATTCCACCCACTAATGTGATGATCTGAAAAACCATCTGAGTAAGTTCTAAATCAGCAAATACATTTAACAGCCAAAAATCAATAAACTTACCTAAAATAACAATCGTGATGACTGCTAAAAAATCAGGCTTTTCTTTAGCGATCAAGGCATTCGTTAGAATGAGGATGGCTCCGATGATGATGACCCAATTCCCAACTGTCAAACCGAAGGTGTTCGTTAAACCGACATTCATTGCATCCCAGGCGCCCACGCCTAAATCTGCGTTTATCGTCAGAGAGATTCCAAAAGATATAATAATAAGCCCGACCAAGAAGAAAAAAACTTTTATGACGAATGTCTTCACGTGGACACCTCCAGTTAATTTATAGGTGAAAAATCACAAAAAAAAGAGCACCATCCTATTAATTAGGATAGGCTCTTTCATTCTACTTGCTTAATTCAATACACTCAAGTGTTTCTTCCACTTTAATACTATTCACAACGGACTGTACCATTGAACAGTTTTTACTTGAGATTTCCAGGTTTTTAAGAAGCTTATCCTGGTTTAAGCGATATCCCTTAATAACAAAGTGCAAATGGATGCTTTCAATTCGATTGGCTTCCTCAGAATTCCTTTTAACATCCGCCGTCACTTTAATATCTTCATAATTGATCTTTTGTTTATCTAAAATTTTTCTATAAACACCGATACTGCACCCTGCTACAGAAGCCACCATCAGCTGGTACGGGCGGTAGCCATGAAGTTCATCACCTGAGATATCAAGCTGGCCGTACTCGAAAGACGTTCGAACACCATCTTCTTTAATGTAAAAATCCATCTTCTAACCCCTCCTTCAAACTTTTAATATCTTATATATAACTATAGTAACCGTTTTCCCCCATTAATTAACCTTAAAGCCTTGCTCCCATCTATTTATTTCGTTTAGGATAGTGAAGGATTGACTTAAATCAGGTGGAGGTGCCTCATATGGTATCAAAGAAAACACGTTTTTGGATACTTATTGGCTTAGTCACTATTTCTGGATTTTCACAAGGGATGCTTCTCCCTTTATTAGCCGTTATTTTAGAGCAGAACGGTGTATCCTCTTCTATCAATGGGATTCACGCTACTGCTTTATACATAGGTATTCTTATATCATCTCCATTTATGGAAAAGCCATTGCAAAAGTTCGGATATAAGCCGGTGATTTTATCCGGTGGAGCGCTAGTCATACTTTCACTCTCTTTATTTCCCGTCTGGCAGTCCTTATGGTTTTGGTTCATTTTAAGAATGATGATCGGAATCGGAGATCAAATCCTGCATTTCGGTACGCAAACCTGGATTACTGCTACAGCACACGAACACTCCCGGGGAAAGAGCATCGCTTATTACGGTTTATTTTTCAGTTTAGGGTTTACGCTTGGGCCTTTGATGACGAACCTTCTCTCTATAAATATGCACTTGCCTTTTATTCTCTCGGCGCTTATCAGCTTATTAGTGTGGGGGACGATGTGGCTTGTACGGAATGAAATGCCTCCAAATGAGCACACCACCGCTTATGGGACGAGTTCATATAAACGTTTTGCGCTAGCGATTAAACTGGGATGGGTAGCCTTTCTCCCCCCTTTTACGTATGGTTTTCTAGAAGCTACGCTGCATGGGATTTTCCCTATTTACGGAATGAGGATTGGACATGATGTGAACATGCTCTCCTTCATCATCCCATCCTTCGCCGCCGCGAGCCTTCTTTCTCAAATACCTCTCGGAAGTCTTAGTGATCAATATGGCCGAAAGATTATAATAATGTCAGTGGTGACATGCGGCATGGCTGCCTTCACTTTTGCAGCGTTATTTGAAGATTCAACCATTGGATTATTTGCAACATTTGCAATTGGCGGTCTATTTGTCGGCTCTCTATTTTCACTAGGCATTTCCTATATGACGGATTTATTACCGGGAGAGTTACTTCCAGCAGGTAATATTTTGTGTGGTATGTCATTCAGCCTTGGTAGTATCAGCGGACCTTTTTTAACAGGTATATTCATTGATGTATTCCCTGGCGTGTCCTTTTTCTATACGATAGTGATTCTTTTATTGATCGTATTGGCAGCTACGGCTTTAAAAACGAGTCCTTCCGCCACACAAAAAACTATGTAATCTACAAAAAAACTGTGCCCTTTATTTTGGGCACAGTTTTTTATTCATTACTCCGATAAAGCTTCATCAAGAACTTCCAGATTTCGTTCCATCAGTGTGAAATAATCTTCTTCGTCTTCAATATCATTTTCAGTCAGAACTGAGAGATTGTGGATTCTTAATGCTTCTGCTCCTATCTCATTTTGAACGACCTCAGAAACTTTCGGAGTGATATTTTGTTCAAAAAGTACGTGATTTAAATCGTGCTCTTGTGATTTACTTATGATCTCTTCTAGATCCTTTTGAGATGGTTCATTAGTCGGGCTTAATCCAGAAACGGAAATTTGCTCAATACCATAAGCTTGCTCCCAGTACCCATAAGCTGCATGTGATACAATGATTTCCTTCTTTTCTTTGCTTTCTATCTGCTCATGGAACTCTTTGTCCAGTGACTCTAACTCCGCCTTTAACTCTTCAAAGTTCTCATTGAATTGCTCTTCAGAATCCGGTTCAAGCTCAACCAACATATTTTTCACATTCTCCGCCATTTCAATAGAACGGATAGGGTCCAGCCAAACGTGTGGATCTTGTTCCCCATGGTTGTGGCCCTCGTGATTCTCTTCTCCCGATGACTCTTCCTCATGGGCATGGTCTTCTTCTGAATGGCCTTCTTCCTCATGGTCATGGCTTTCTTCTTCTGAGTGGCCTTCTTCTTCATGGTCATGGCTTTCTTCTTCTGAGTGGCCTTCTTCTTCATGGTCATGGCTTTCTTCTTCTGAGTGGCCTTCTTCTCCATGGTCATGGCTATCTTCTTCTGAGTGGCCTTCTTCTTCATGGTCATGGGAATGACCGCTTCCTTCTAAATCAATGCCATTTGCAGCCTCGAGGATCTTTACATCCTCCGAGTCAATTGAATCTGCAATTTTTTCAGCATAAGTTTCTAGCCCGGCACCATTGTAAATAAAGGCATCAGCCTCCGCCATCTCCACCATTTCTTTTGTGGTAGGTTCATACGAATGGGCATCAGTTCCCGGCGGCAGGATGGTATTTACTTCTGCAGCCTCCCCAGCAATTTGCTGCGCGAAGAATTGTAATGGGTAAACCGTTGTATTTATTTTCAGCTTTTCTTCGTTATCACTTGATGACTCCTCAGAAGTCTGTTCGCTGCAGGCTCCTAAAACTAAGAAAATAATGAGTATAAGTAGTCCAATTTTTGTTCTATTCATTTTTCTCCTCCTTGCTGTTCCGTAATAGATTATATCGTAGTGATTACTTTTTGTAAACTGTAACCATTACATTTTATAATCAAATAAAATAGAGGTCCATAACCATTGTTATAGACCTCTTTCCCACTTTAACTGCAAACAGGACACTTGCCGTAAATCTCAAATTTGTGATTTTCAATATCATATCCTTTTAAATTCTCGTTGATGCTTTCCATAGGGCAAAATTCAATTGACTTCGTTTTGCCACAGTCTGTACATATAAAATGATGATGGTGGCCCTGTGTACCGCAGCCTAACCGGAAATGCTTTTCCCCGCCTAGCTCGGTAGCTTCCAGAATTTCTTCATCCGTAAGCAGGTAAAGATTTCTGTAAATCGTGTCATAACTCACACCTGGAAAGTCTTCCTGAATTTCTTTCAAGATGGACTTCGCTGCAATATATTGGTCTTGTTTAACGAAAATCTCAAGGATTCTTTCTCTCTGACGAGTCCGCTTATAGCCTTTTTCTTTCAGTTTTTGCAGTGCTGTTTCTAAGTTCATACTGTTTCACCCTTTATATAGAGCTGATTTCTTACCCTTTTATATATGATGGACATAATCAATACTAAGATAGCAATGACGACAATCGTTCCTCCTGGTGGAACACTAAGTTGATAAGAAGATATCAAACCAAAAATAACCGAGAACTCTCCAAATGCGATCGATAGTCCAATCGTCTGTTTAAAGCTGGAAGCTATTCTCAAAGCAGCGGCTACCGGAAGCGTCATCAAAGCGGAAACGAGCAGAATACCAACAACTTGCATGGAGGAAGCTATTACTAAAGCAACCATAATAATAAATAATAAATGAATCCCTCGTCCATTCACGCCAGTGATCGAAGCATGTTCTTCATCAAATGATAGTACGAATAATTCCTTATAAAATAATATCACTATCGTAAGTACAGCAAGGGTTATGCCCAAAACCGTCCACATGCTGGATCGACTGACGGCAGTCACGCTTCCAAATAAATAACTGAATAAATCTGTGTTAAATCCATCCGCTAATGAAATAAGGATGACACCAACACCTATCCCGCCTGATAAGATAATAGGAATAGCAAGTTCTTCGTAGTGTTTATAAAGCTTTCTCAACTTTTCAATGAGGATTGCGCCTCCCACGGAAAAGACCATTCCCATATAAATCGGGTTCAACTCATTGATACCGGTCACTCGTTTTTCAAGCAATAGACTGGCTGCGATCCCTGTCAGCGTAATATGCGAAAGAGCGTCAGCAATCAGGGAAAGACGCCTGACAACGATGAAGACACCTAATAGAGGAGCTACAAGACCGATAAGAATTCCTGTAATGGCTGCATTCTGTAAAAAATCGTATTGGATAAAACTCTCAATCATGGTCTGATCTCCTCATGATCATGATTATGGGTCAACTGCTGAACAGAATGACCATAAAGTCGATTGAGGTCTTCATCGTCAAACTCCTTATATTCTTCTGAAGCTCCGTGAAAGTGTATCGTCTTATTCATACATACGACGTGCGTGGCATGTTCAGTAATTGTACCGATATCATGAGTAACCATTAACAATGAAATGCCTTTATCTTGATTGAGCTTTCCTAATAAATCGTAAAAGGCTGTCACATGCTTAGCATCCACCCCTACTGTCGGTTCATCAAGTATAAGCAGGGAAGGATCGCTTACTAAGGCACGGGCGATAAATACACGCTGCTGCTGGCCTCCTGATAATTCTCCGATATTGGTATTCGCGTATTCTTCCATTTCAACCGTTCTTAAGGCTTCAAGCGCTTTTTCTTTATGCTTACGATTAAAGAATTTGAATGCACCGATTCGAGAAACCAACCCTGTTTTGACTACCTCCAGAACTGTTGCCGGAAAACCAGAATTAAAGCTATTGGCTTTTTGCGAAACAAAACCAATTTCTTCCCATTGATTAAACTGCTTAATAGGCTTGCCAAAAATTTTCACAGTACCTTTATCTGGTTTGACTATACCCAGCATAAGCTTAATCAATGTTGATTTACCTGAACCATTAGGACCGACAAGACCTAAGAACTGTCCTCGTTCAATGGAAAGGTCAATATTCTCTACCACTGTTTCTCTATCATATTTAAATGAAATATCGTCCATCTCTACTATTTTATTAAAATTCATGAAAGATCCCTCTCGAAATAATAATGATTACGAATAAAATTATAATACGTTCATACATTGAAGTAAATGATATTGATTTTTTGCCCTATTGACAAATGAATGTTTTCAGGCAAAATTAATAAAGTCTTTTCAATACGTAACTATTACGATTACCAACTATACTACATGTATCAGAGGAGGACAAGCATTGTACCAAGAGAACACTTCGAATTACAAGTGGGGTTATATACTCCTGTTTTTATTTTTTCTAATTTTTATTTATGGAGACCTGCTCCCTTCCACTTTGATTACTGATATTTCACCTGCAATACTTGATATGAATACGATTTTTCTAAGTATCGTGCTGGAAGCGATCCCCTTTGTATTACTCGGCGTATTTGTCTCCGCGCTCATCCAGACTTTCGTAAAAGAAGAGACGTTAGCGCGATTCATCCCATCACAACCCATCTTAGCTCTTCTTCCCGCAGTCACGATTGGCGCCATTTTTCCTGTCTGTGAATGTGCGATTGTTCCTATTGTCCGACGCTTGATTCAAAAAGGCATGCCATTACATGTAGGGATCGTTATCCTGGTATCAGCCCCTATACTTAACCCTATTGTTTTTTTATCAACCTTTTACGCGTTTCAAACCGACTTGACCGTAGCCTGGGCAAGAATGGGAATCGCGCTTGTCGTTTCCTTGATTATCGGCGGCATCGTATACTCACGATTCGGAAACAGCTGGCAGTTAAAAGAAGAAAAAGGGCTTATTACTCACGGCCCCCATAGCTATCGCAACCGCTTATCGGAAACTTTCCATCATGCCAGCGATGAATTTTTTGATATGGGAAAATTCTTGATCATTGGTGCCTTATTAGCAAGTGTGATCCAAACGTTTATGGCAAGGGACTTATTGTCAGACGTCGGAAGTGGTTTTCTTGCTGGGCCTGCTGTCATGATGGGACTCGCATACTTCCTTTCCCTGTGTTCAGAGGCCGACGCATTTGTCGCTTCTTCATTCAAAGGTCTTTTTTCCACCAGTTCACTCCTGGCATTTCTCGTCTATGGGCCTATGACCGATTTAAAAAATACGATATTGATGGCTGCATATTTCCGTAAGCGTTTCGTTCTTTCCTTCATTATCATCGTAACGATCGTCGTCTATACAGTCACTCTATTGTTCGATCTATTTTACTTGTAAGGAGGTACTCTTATGGACAGGAACTCTCATTATTTTGTAAGAAGTGTCATATTATTAGGGTTTGGATTATTCATAATCAAACTGCTCATTTCTGGTGATATCTATAAATTCATCGCCCCCCGGATGATGCCTTATATGTATTTCGCGCTGTCTGTCATCGCCGTATTAGGAATGATTCAATTCTTCAGAAGTGGAACTGAAGATGAACAGGCATGTGATTGTGGACATACTCATGACCTTTCAATTTCCAAAGGACGCTCCCTGTTCGTTTATTCACTGTTCATCATCCCAATCGTTTCTGGGATGATGTTTTCCGATCATGTGCTGGGCAGCTCACAAGCCATGAATAAAGGCTTTAAATATGAACTGAGATCAAGTTCACCCTCTGAAGAATATGACAAATCTGAAGCATCTTCCCCCGAAGATGGAGTAGTATCTGAAGAATCAGATGATTTATTAGAGGATCCCGCCATACTATCAGTGAGCGATCGTTATCCAGAGCTTCAGAAAGAATTCCAAGCAGCTACATCCTTCACTCTCACAGAAGATAATTATATTGGCTCAATTTCACTTTTAGAAGACCAAGCGGACGACTACGTGGGAAAAGAAGTTAAAATGAATGGATTCGTCTTCCGTGAAGACGGATTCCCTGAAGACCGGATGGTAGTCGGAAGATTCGGAATCAGCTGCTGCGTGGCGGATGGAGGCATTTATGGACTTTTAGTTCAAGGAGACAGTCAAAATTTAAGCGAATTTAAAAATGATACGTGGGTAGAGGTTACGGGAATCGTCAAAAAAGTAGAACACAACAATTGGGAACTTCCTTTGATTGAACCCACTTCTATCAAAAAAATTGAAATTCCAGCGGAACCTTATGTTTATGAAGAATTTGAATTTAGTGGTTAACCCCTTTTAAAAAAGCTTCCAAAATTCTGTTAAGTAAGCAAAACCACTGAGAAATTGTAAAGGTTTCTCAGTGGTTTTTTATTTCAATCCCTGCAGCCTACTTAAAAGCTAAGCTTTAATAGAGTTCGCATTCATTTGATACTGTAATAGTCGCTCCGCTACTTTCTTTGCACCTGATATATTTCTGGATACAGGCCCGATTTCTAATTCAGCCAAAGCGCCGCCTACATGGAGGCACGGAGCCCATTGCAAATTTTCGTCGACGACCGGGAAACCACATTCTGCACAGGAGAGACGTTCGCGGCTTATCACTCCGTGCAGCCATTCTTTTTCTGGAAGTTCAGGTGTCGATCCTGTAGCTAGCACAATAGACTTGAAATGCTGGCTCTTCCCACTTTGGAATGCCACGTCAACCCCACCCCCTCTATCAGCTACATCTTTTATAGAACTCGAAACAGTTTGAATTTTCCCCTCTTCTTCCATCCGCTTCAACCGCAAAAAGACATCACGGTTTAGAGAACCCTTAAACCGCGCTTTTTTAATCATATCTCTTCTATTTGAAAAGCTTTTCTGCTTTTCAAATTTAGACAAGTATTTTGGCCCAAGCCACCCCGGGTCGCTATCAAAATCATGGACCCTGAATGGATGGCGCTTAATTAAGTGCACTTGACCCGGATACTTCTTACCGAATTTTATAGCAAGATGAGCAGCTGAAATACCACCACCTATAACAGCTATAGGTGGATCCTCTTTGAATTTTTCATACTTTTCCTCATCAAACAAATGCACACACCTTTCCTGGTGCTTGTGCAATTGATCATACCAACCAGGGTATAAAGGCTGATCATTGACTCCCATCGCTAATAAAACATGTTCACTCTGAATATGATCACCATTTACAAGCGAAATAGACCATCCTTCTTTATTTCGAATAAGGTCTTCCACTGTCCCTTGATACCATGATTTGGACCAATTTATCTCCTCCATTAGCGAAATGCTGTGCTCATTGAATAATTGTAAAGAAGGGCGTTTATATCTTCCTTTTAAATGATGTTTTCTATCCGTTTCCTCCGCATACTTCTGTAAGGCAAAAGGATCCGTGCTTATGTGGTGAACGGATGGAGATCTTAAATAATCCATACCAATAGTTCCGGTCAACTTTTCCCAGCGCCGTAAAGGCCTTTCGTGAGGATCTATTATAACGAGGTCTTCATTTCTGATTTTGCCTTTTTTTAATAGATAGTAAGCAGCAGTACAACCATGAAGACCTCCCCCAATAATCGTCCATTTCTTAATTGACATAAACTCCGCCCCTTAAATAGTAATCATTACTTTTTAAAATTATAATCATTCTGCGTCAACTTGTAAACAGTATTCATTACACTTTAACCACAATAAAAAAACCGCCCTCAACAAAAGAGGGCGGCAGAACAATCTACAAATATCTATTATATCTTCGTTCCAAATACTCCTGGAGCGCGGAAAACACCATAGTTAAAGGCCAATATATCAATGCAGCCAATATATACAGCGTCATGGAATCATTCGTCCGACCGGCGACAATCTGTGCTTTATTCAAAATCTCGGGCACTGAGATCATTGCAGCAAGAGAAGTTGCTTTAAGGAGATCAAGAAAAACGTTCGCCAAAGGTGGAATTGCAATTCTCGTGGCCTGAGGTACTATTATTCTTCTCATGCTCTGCCAATAACTGAATCCAAGCGCTCGGGCAGACTCCCATTGACCATGGGCTACACTGGCCAAAGAGGATCGGTTGATTTCAGCAATATACGCGGCACTGTTTGTACCAAAGCCAATAATCGCTGCGGTAGGCCCCGTCAAAGTAATCCCTAATACGGGCAAACCGAAATACAAGACAAATAAATAGACAAGAATCGGTGTACCTCTCATAAATGAAATATACACCCTTGCCGGCCACCTTAGTAAACGATGGCTCGATCTGCGAGCTAAAGCAAGAAAAAATCCTAATACAAGTCCGATCAGCATCCCTATAATAGCTACCAATATTGTATAAGGTACACCTTGTAATACGAAAGGAAGGTTTTCCCATGCTCGCTCTGGTTCAAATAATTTCTCTATGTTAACTTCCCTAATGTCAATTGAGAACATAACTGCTCACCCTTAAATGTCAAGACCTTCAATCTCTTCAGCATCTACATCAGGTTCTTCAGAAGCGTCCTGCCCACCATAGAATTCTTCTGAGATCTCAGTCAAGGTTCCATCTTCTCTCATCTCATTAAGTTTTTCATCGACTTTTTCTTTCAATTCGTCTTCTCCTTCAGGCATGACAATTCCAGATTCTTTCGGATGAAATTGCAGATCTGGATGGATCGTCACCTCTAACTCAGGTAAAGCCTCTAATGCAAGGGATTGCAGGTAATAATCATTAATGATCAAATCTGTACGTCCATTTTCTACATCACGTAAGTAAACATCGTTCGTAACATTACCATAAGACTTGATTTCAGCTCCAAAGTGCTCGGCAATCTGTGCATACACTGTAGTTGCACCTCCACCATGAACTTTGCCTTCTATGTCTTCAAGAGATTCTATACCTGAAAGGTCATCTTCTCTTACTACCATTGTGGAGTAAGAGTGTTTGTAAGGTTCACTGAAAGTGAAGCTTTCCTGCCTTTCCTCCGTAATTTCCATATCGTTCATCACCATATCCACACGGCCGCTTTCGATTGAAGACAGGAGCCCATCTACACCGTATTCTTCAAAAGAAAGGTCCACCTCTAAGCGATCAGCAAGCTCTTTCATAATCTCCACATCGTATCCAGTCAGTTCATCTGAATCCTCTGGATAAAAAGATGCTGGATAAAGCGTACCAGATGTACCTACTACCAGCTCGCCCTCCTCTTGAATTTCATCCCATTTTGAGGTCTCAGAGCTGGAATCACCTTCTCCTCCTGAAGAATCTTCCTCATTCTCTGAACCGCAAGCTATCAGAACTACGGCAAGCGTAAGTATAAGTATTGATAAAAGCCATTTTTTCACGTTTGTCTTCCACCTTCCTGTTTAAATTTCATACTTAACCAATATAGCAACAGGACGGCTATAATATCAACCTGAACGCTTTGTTTTTTAACGGTTCTTTTTTAAAAGCCTTTGTTAAAGATCCGTGTTGATATTCATATAAGCTCCCTTTAGTGGAAGACTCAGTTTCAAGATGTTTGGACTGTTTCCGCCACAAAAATAGAGCTTGAAGGTCCGGGAAATCACTCGCTTTCCATGGGCGTACGGTGAGCTTCCTCGGGCTGACGCCCTCCGGGATCTCACCCTGTACTGTCATCCCATAGGAGTCTCGCAATTTCCCGGCCTTTTTGCTTTTGTGAGGATAACGGAAACATAATATGCGCTGCTTCACATAATAAATAACGGCTTTTGAATAATAACCGGTGAGACTTTTGTATGCAAAGGTGCTTGATAATTACCTTAAAGTGCAGAGGATCTTAGAACTAACCTAGATCAGTGGAGTTTGATGCTCCTATTAGTATTATCAAAGTCTTTTTCAAGCGATTTCGAGAGTACATCTTTAGTGAGGGGCGGCGGGGAATGGGGAGACTCCTGTGGGAAGAGAGTGCTTGGTGAGATCCCGCAGGACGGGACGTCCGAGGAAGCTCACCGCGCTCCCACGGAAAGCGAGTCATTCCCCGCCGCCCTGATCCACTTACCAAATGTCTCGAAACCGAGTCTTCCACTATCCTGCCATATTGTTGCATAACTCACTTATCAATATCAACAACCACCTTTAACATAGCTTTTTTTAAAAAACAAAATAAGCCACCTCATAGAGGCTGGCTCAAGTTTGTTGAAACGGATGACGGTTCTTATGTTTTTTATGGATAAGTGCATTGATCTCCCCACCGATTAATATGACAACACCAGAAAGGTAAAACCAGATCATAAGGACAATGACCCCGCCTAAGCTTCCATATGCAGCAGAATAGTTACCCAAATTCTCAACATAGAAAGAAAAAAGCAGTGATACTAACTGCCAGCCAACCGTTGCGAATAATGCTCCTAAAGTGATCTCTTTTAATTTCATCGGCTGGTCAGGAGCCATGAAATATAAAAAGGATAAAACGATGAAAAAGATGACAGAGGAGATAACCCAGCGTAGAGTGTCCCAAATTTGAAGAAAATCCTCAGATAAACCGAACATCGAAAAAACGTACACTCCTATTGCGCTTCCTAGGACTGGCAATAAGAAAGCTACGCCAATCACTATGATCATAGCCACCGTCAACAAAATGGAAATCATCCTGGAAACTATAAAAGAACGTTTTTCACGTGTATGATGGGCCCGATTGAAAGCTTTGATCAGCGTATTGACACCATTAGAGGCAGCCCATAACGTACCGATAATACTCACAGAAAGAAGCCCACTATTACGTTCACTGAGAATCTGGGTAAGATTCTCAGATATCAGTTCATAGGTATCTGATGGCGCATAAGTACTTAGAAAAACAAGGGCACGGTTTTCATCAATATTCAAGTAACCAAGAAGCGTAATCAAAAATATCATGAAAGGAAAAAGCGACAATAGGAAGAAGTAAGCTAATTGAGCTGCAGATCCCGGAACGTCATTATCACCTATTTGTTTAAACAGCTCTTTTACGAATGTAACCAAGTCTACAATCTCCCCCTCGCCCTTAAATGATTATGAAGCTTCTTTAGAATTGTCTACCGATTCTAATTTATTATTCACCTTCTCGTCCATCTCTCCTATCTTATTCAATGCTTCTTCAGTCTTTTTTAGAAGTACTAATAATTCATCGATTCCTTTATTCAATTTTCGGGAAAATGTTTCATAATTCACCCTTACAGAATGAATGGCCTCAGAAGGCTGATTCACGTAGCTTCGGCAAGAAGTACTTGCCCCTTTTGTTTTTGTTACGACGTAACTGCGCGTCTCTTTATCAAGAAGCATTAACGCCCCTCCTATTACTGCTCCAGCCAAAACACCTTTTAATAAATTACTTTCAGCCATTAAGATTCCTCCTTAAAATTTTTGTTTTTTATATGTTGGACTAACCTTTGACACCCTGAATGAATCAATTCATAAACATAGTCGAAGTTTCCAGTGAAATAAGGGTCCGGGACATCTTTACTTTCATTATCGTCTACAAAATCCATAAATAGACGAACCTCGACTCCGTTTTTCTCACGTATCGCCTTCAAATCACTTAAGTTCTGTTGATCTAAAGCAATAATATAATCGTATCGGTCCCAATCTGCCGGATCCACTTGCCTTGCTGTCATTCCACTATAGGAAATATCATGTTCATCAAGTATCTCCCTCGTACCTTTATGCGGTATTTTGCCGATATGCCAATGTCCGATTCCAGCAGAATCCACGAGCACCTTTTCAGACATCCCTTCATCATCGATGAGTCTCCGAAACACAGCCTCCGCCATGGGTGAACGACAAATATTACCTAAACATACAAATAAAACTCTGATCATCCTTATCCTCCCCCATCATAAACAAATCATTTCAAATAAATTATATCATGAAATGTGCAGGTGCCTCGACAGACACGACCAGCATAAGTAAGAAACTGGAGACGGATGGGGTTTCCCTCCTCGCAATTGGTATTTGGCTGCGTTAATAAGGTACAGGTGTATAGTGCTTATAAATATAAAAAATGATAAATATATTCTATTAATTTTAACCTAATTCTCTAGTTGTTAAACCGACGTTTTACAACTATATTTGTAAATTAGCTTGACAATTACATATAATTTTCGGAATATTTTATATATATCCATATTATTGAATTCGGCTCTGTTAAATGAGATTGTTAATATTTCTATCGATGTTTAGGATTTCATTCATCATGCTAATAGTAAATTAGAAAAAACTGCAGTAATTGATCTATTTCTTTCTACATGATAATGGGGTCAGAAAATTACATCCGATGAATAAACACTAAGTTTTACAGAGCTAAAAAAAGAGGGGGATTTTATGGGAGAACTAGGTGTTATACAAAACTTCTTAAGCTCAGCCAGTTCATTTGTATGGGGGCCAGTACTACTGATTTTACTAGTTGGTACCGGCATATACTTAACCTTAAGACTGGGCTTCCTGCAGTTCAAAACTTTACCTTACGCTTTGAAACTTGCATTTAAGCCTGGAAAAACACAAAAAAAAGAAGAAGGAGACATCTCACATTACCAGGCTTTGACGACTGCACTAGCAGCAACCATCGGGACTGGTAATATTGCCGGGGTCGCGACAGCCGTCGTTCTTGGGGGACCTGGTGCTGTGTTCTGGATGTGGATTACCGCTATTTTCGGAATGGCCACCAAATACGCTGAAGCGATCTTAGCGGTGAAATATCGTGTAACCGGGAAAGATGGCAAAATGTCCGGCGGACCGATGTATTATCTCGAAAGAGGACTCAAACAGAAGTGGCTCGCTGTTCTATTTGCAATATTTGGCGCATTTGCAGCGTTTGGAATTGGTAATATGGTCCAGTCCAACACAGTATCGGACGTTATGGACTCCACTTTTAGTGTTAACCCATGGATTACAGGGATACTCTTAACTATCTTTGCGGCGCTCGTCATCTTAGGTGGGATTAAAGGAATCGGAAAAGTCACCGCATTTTTTGTACCTATCATGGCCGTTTTTTATGTTCTTGGCGCACTCATTATTATTTTCTTAAATTTCGATTTAGTACCTGAGGCTTTTGGAATCATATTTACGGATGCCTTTACAGGTGAAGCTGTCGGTGGAGGGATTCTCGGTACTGTTATTCGCTTCGGTGTAGCACGAGGGGTCTTCTCGAATGAGGCTGGTTTAGGTTCTGCACCTATTGCAGCCGCTGCAGCGCGAACTGACTACCCTGGCAGACAGGCACTTGTTTCAATGACCCAGGTTTTTATCGATACAATTATTGTCTGTACGATGACAGGGCTTACTATTGTCATGGCTGGTCAATACGGAAATGGCGAGTTGGACGGAGCTGACCTGACGACTAGCGCTTTCCAAGTATTCCTTGGTGATTTAGGGATGTATATCGTTACAATAGGAGTTATATTCTTCGCCTTCTCTACAATTGTCGGCTGGTCCTATTATGGGGAGAAGTGTTTCGGTTACTTAACCGGAGACCGAGGCATTCCTTTTTATAAGGCAATTTTCGTTTTATTCGTCCTCGTTGGAGCCGTTGCCCAGCTTGACACGGTTTGGTTATTCGCTGACGTCATGAACGGTCTTATGGCCTTTCCAAACTTGATTGGTCTTCTGCTTCTATCTGGTGTAGTAGCTGCTGAGACGAATAAGTTCCTGAAAGTAGCGAAACAAGAAAAAGAGGAAGAAAAAAGAGCACGTTACAACAGTTGAGCTTAACTAAACCCGCCCCTTCACTGAAGGTTCGGGTTTTTATTATGTCTGTATTTTGAACTTTTTGAAAGGAATTCCCTTATTTCATTCGGTGGAAGAGGTTTGCTGAAATAGTAGCCTTGGTAGGATTCACATTGATTCTCTCTTAAAAAAGTAAGCACATTTTCACATTCTACCCCTTCAGCTACAACACCGAGTTTAAAGGCATCCGCCATTTGGATGATGGCCTTGACAATTTCGGCATCACTCGGGCCTGTTTTTACACTTTTAATGAATGTTTGATCAATTTTTAAGTTATGAATCGGAAACTGTCTTAAATAACTGAGGGAAGAGTATCCTGTTCCGAAATCATCTATAGAAAGCGTGACTCCCATGCTTTTCAATTCCTGCATCGTACGGATACATTCAGTAGAATTTTGCATGACACTATTTTCTGTAACTTCGATTTCTAAATAAGATGACGGCAAATTATTTTGTTCGAGAACCTTTTTAACTTTATTTGAATAATTCTCCTGCTGGATTTCAGTAGCTGATACATTGACCGCAACTCTTTCTGCAGCAAAACCTTGTTTCAGCCATTCTTTAGTTTGACGGCACGCTTCGCCCATCACCCACTCGTCTATCTGAGAAATCATGCCAGCTTCTTCAGCAAGGGGGATGAATTCTCCCGGGGAGATCCATCCATTTTCTGCATGATTCCATCTGACCAATGCCTCAATGCCGTTTATTCCACCAGTCCTAACGTCCACTTTTGGTTGGTAGTGAAGTGTTAGTTCGTTATTTAAAATAGCTTTTCGTAAAGAACTTTCTAAAGAAAGCAGGTGATTGTAAGACTTATTCATATCATCTGAATACAAAAGCACATGATCCCTTCCGCGGACTTTACAATATTGCTTAGCTATATCCGCTTGTCCTAAGATTTTCTGAGATGTTTGACTCCCTTTACCAGAGGTAGAGACACCTATACTGAGCGTCAGAAAAATTTCTTTCTCTTTCAAGTATATGGGAGGTCTAGCCCGTTCGAGGATCTTGTGCCCAAATTCCATGATTCTAGAAAGAGACAACTCCCCCTGGATGATGAAGATGAATTCATCACCTGTGAGCCTATAGAGTTCAATATTAGGTTCGAGACAGTCTTTTAGACGTTCAGCGATTTTCTGGATGACTTGATCACCTGTTACGTAACCGAGTGCATCGTTTACGTTTTTGAACCGATCCAAATCACAGTACATGACAGTGACCGGATGATGCTCGGAAGAATTTTCGATTAAATTTTCCAAGTCTGCGTGTAATTTGCGCAGGTTCGGTAAATCGGTTAATGGATCGTGATAAGCCATATGTCTGATCGTAGTTTCAGCTTTTTCATACATTGTGATTTCGACAGTACTTCCGATAATTTCTGTGACTTCCCCTTTTTCACTGATCGGAGAAAGTGTCGTATAAAAGAACCTTCCTTTATAGCGGTGTTTATATGATAAGGATTCCCCTGAAAAAGCTCTTTCATATTGACTGGCATAGAAAAGAGACTGATTATGTCCGAACAACTCCTTCAATGATTTGTTTGCGACATACCGGGTGGTCAGCCCAATTTCATGAGCAAGCTTACCTTCAAACAGGGGATAATAATACTCGTTACTCTCTTTATCATACCGCACTTTAAAAACAAGGTTTACCAAAGCATCGATCGTCCTTGAGTAATCGGCTGTCACTTGATCCAATTTCTTTATTTCTTCTAATTTGTAATCATTGAATCTCTGTAAAGCTCTTCTGTAAGAGGGATCTGAGGAGAATTGTAGTAAGGAGTCATACAAATTATTATATTCTGAGGAATGATGCACAGGATCGAAATTAGACATAAAAACAGCCTCCGATTACATACGACTTATTTTGTAATTATACATGATAAAAAAACAGAGTTCTACAATTTACACCAGCCAGCAAACTACGATCACAGCCTTATTTCACCTGTACGGAGTAATTCGATTGGAGCTTGAAAGCACTGCACGATGGAGCAGGGATCCTGCAAGATCTAGCAATTTATTAACCAGGCTCCGCTAGTTTTATATGTAACGAAACCCATTACCTCAGAATCCACCCCCAGCAATGGTGACTAACTCAACTTAGCGTTCGGATACATTCCGGGCCTTCGTTTTTTGCAGAGTTTACGTACGTGCTTACTTCATTTGCTTCAAGTTCTTCCATCGTCAGTTTATTTATAAAATCATGGGCATCTTCTGGCTTTAATGTTGATGGCGCGATCCACTCAGATTGACTATTTTTTGGAAGGATGACGGGCATCCGATCATGGATACTTTCCATGAAGGCATTGGCCTCCCTTGTTAAAATCGTACACGTGAAACGTTCCTCCTCCTGAGTTTTCCATTGGTCCCATAATCCCGCAAAAGTGAATAGCTTTCTATCTGTGGGCTTAATTCTATAAGGCTGTTTTATTTTATCTTTACGTTTCCATTCATAAAAACTATCTGCAATGATTAAGCAACGCTTCTTGGCCATCAGGTTTTTAAAACTGGGTTTCTTGTGAGCTGTTTCACTTCGGGCATTGATCATCTTATAGCCAATTTTGGGATCTTTGGCCCACGATGGAACAAGCCCCCAGTACATATAGCCCGCACGATTCTTCTCTCCATCGTTTATAACCGCCAATACTTTTTGACCTGGAGCAATATTATACCTTTGTTCGAATTCTGGAATAGGGGAATTCAGTTCGAACTCATTCCTAATATCCCTCTCATCAACCGTAAGTGTAAACCTTCCACACATCTATAAAACCTCCCGCACAAAGCGTTATTCACCATCCAAATTTACGTTCGATCTTGCTGCTATACTGGCGAAAAGCTTGAGAACTTTGAAGCTTCCTCTTTTCCATCAGCATATTGTACCTCAACTTCTTTTCAGTAAGCTGAACATTCCACCTTGAAGTTTCTTCACACTTTTCGCTCTCTGCTATTAATTGCTCTAACTGTACAATTTCTTTTTTTAGCTGCATCTCTTCCGGAAGTATATTAGCATTTTTTAAAATGCGATAGCTATTTCGCAAGTCGTCTGGCACATAAGCTAGATCATCCTTAGGCAGCGGTTTCCCTTTTCCTGGTAAATGATCAAAATCCCCCTGCTTAATAGACGCTCTAATCTTTTCTTCAACCAAATGACCTAAATCCATAAGTTCTCCTCCTCTCATTTAAAGCAAACGTCGTTCATAAGCAAGACGATCTTCTAAAGGGAGAGCTTTTACTTGCAGAATCCTATTGATCTTTTCTTGATTCATCGGATCATTATAGAGTACATCATTGACGTCTGCTATTGTGACACTTTCAGGTCCAGACGATTTCAAAATAAGTTGATCACCAGCCTGAATAAAACCTTCGCGCAGTACTCTTAGGTAAAATCCTGTAAAACCCGTTTCCTTAACTAGTTTAGGAAAACCTTCGATGCCATGAGTGCGAGCTATGATATAGCAAGGTTTCCTCGGCTTGGTTACTTGAAGCTCAGCTTCACCAATAGTAAATATATCCCCTATATTCGTTGTCCGCTCATCAATACCTTCTACCGTTATATTTTCTCCAAAAGAAGGAAATGGAAACCTCTTGTCATACTCTTTTTCAAAATACTTATAGTGCTGTGCAGGATATAGACAGACAGCCTGATCTACCCCGCCATGATTCTCTTTATCTGCTTGTTCATCTCCAGTAAAATTCAACTCGTTCAAATAAACTGGCTCAAACACCGGCTTTTTACGATAAGCGCTCGTAATTTCTCCTTTGTCCGTATCATACCGTTCAGGTCTCCCCACATTTAAAGATACAAGCTTATACTTCATGCAGCGTCCCCTCTCTCCACTTTTGAACCCAGGCGGGCAAATAATCATAGCTCCAGGCATCACTTGGATAGTCTATAAATAATTCTTCTCCATTTTCATACAACACTTGCACTAGTTCATTTACGGCTCCAAAATAGTAATCATAAAGAAATTCATAGCTGAATGGTTCTTTCGGAAGATGATTTTCTGCACAGACTTGAGGATCGGAATAGTTCAAATACGTTCTGCAAGGAATCGGGCGGACCTCATACGCCATACAGGCTTGTGTGGTTGGATCAAGCATCGGACAAGGCATATTCAGCTTCTTGTAATCAAGTTTCGTTGATTCGTCCGTAAAATCCATAGATAATGCTTGTTTTAATTTATTTTTTTGGTCTTGGAAGTATCTGTCCCAATGGTCATAAATGGCCTGTTTTCTTTTTTGGGGGAAATTTTTTATAGACTGAAACAACATCTTCGCTTCCATTTCACTAGTAATTATAGGAAAATAACAACAGAAGGCACACCCTTTGAAACAGCTAGCTTCCATATTTGAAAACTGCTCCATTCTGCTGATTTCCTGGTCCACTTCTGAAAGTAGTCTTTGAAACCCGTTCAGTATCACGTCCTCCGTATTTAGTTCACTATTTAATAACTCGTCAACTATATCGTCAAAAAAAATCGGGTCCAGTTCATAGGATTGATTGATTTTAGTTGATTTTTCAATGATTTCTTGGTGTTTTAAATACCGTTCCATCTGTAAAAACTCCTTTGCTTCTGTTATCCATAGTATACACGCGTATGGGCATGATCGACCACCAGTTCACAGCACCAAATAATTCTTTTTGGTTCGACCCCCACAAAAAAAAGTTAGTTCAAGAAACTTATATAAGAATCTGTCATAAATTTGGAGGTACGCTACATGTTTTCAACTGCAGAGATAGGAATAGATTTAGGTACAGCTAACATACTTATATATTCAAAGTCTAAGGGAATTCTTTTAAATGAGCCATCTGTTGTTGCTTATAACACAGAAACTAAAAGTGTGGTTGCCGTAGGAAAAGAAGCGAAGGAAATGATAGGTAAGACGCCGAGGAATATCATTCCTGTAAGACCGCTGCGAGATGGAGTCATCGCAGATTATGATATGACGGCTCAAATGCTGAAGGAACTTATGAAAAAAGTAAGCAGCAAGTCCGGTGTATCCATGCGTAAACCAACGGTAGTAATCTGTACGCCATCAGGCTCTACCTCTGTTGAACGCCGTGCCATCCACAATGCCGTAAAAAGTTATGGTGCTAAACAAGTACACTTGATTGAAGAACCGATCGCCGCTGCCATAGGTGCAGACCTTCCTGTAGATGAACCTGTAGCTAACGTCATCATTGATATCGGCGGCGGAACAAGTGAAGTCGCTATCATCTCATTTGGCGGAGTTGTATCTTGCCGTTCGATCCGTATGGGTGGAGATGTTATGGATGAAGAAATCATTCAATATGTCCGTAAATCTTATAACGTATTGATTGGTGAAAGAACAGCGGAACAAATCAAAATGGAAATCGGCTACGCCTTGGTAGAACACCCTGAAGAAAAAATGGATGTTCGCGGAAGAGATATGGTAACAGGTCTCCCTAAAACAATCGAGCTTTCTTCCACTGAAATCCAGTCGGCCCTTAAAGAGTCACTTGAGCAATTGCTCGAAACTATCAGAGCTACTTTAGAAGACTGCCCGCCGGAATTAAGCGGGGATATCGTCGACCACGGGGTAATTCTTACGGGAGGCGGAGCCCTTTTGAAAGGGATGCAGGAGTGGTTATCCCAGGAAATTTCCGTTCCTGTCCATATGGCACCAAGTCCTCTTGAATCAGTAGCGATTGGAACTGGACGCTCTATTAAGATGATTCAGAAGCTTGAAAAAGCCGCTAAATAAACTCACATTAGTAGACATGAGACCGTCAATCTAATAATATCCAAGTAAGAAAGACTTTCCAATTACGGTTAGTCTTTTTTGCTATGTTGAAATTAGAGGGTTTTTAGAATACGATGGCGAATATAGAAACATATAAGCCAAATACACTTTAAAGGAGTAATGATATAAATATGAATAGGACCACTCTTCTAAAATGGATTTCAGGGGTTTTAGAGGGTTTGCTTGCTATTCCTCTAGCTGGAGGAACTTTTATTGTCAGCATGTCATGGACCCCTTTGCTGTTCATGTTCGCCCTCCATACCATTACCTTGATTTTATCCATTAAAGATTCTAAATTCAGTGCAGGCAGTATTTTAGGGATGATTACGAGCTTTGTTGGAGCTATCCCTATTATCGGCTGGATTATGCATACAATTACAGCCCTAGTCTTACTAATCGATGCAGCCATTGAAACAAAGAATTAATATTCTACTTAAACGGGGTGATTATTATATTTGTTTCACTATATATAGTTAGAGTTCATAAAGACGATTTACACCGCTTCACCAAGATAGCCCAAAAAGCAAAACCGCTCATTCGTTCTTACGGCGGGGAACCTTTTTTGTATCAGGAAGATGCACTTACAGGAAGGCACGGCTCTATGGGACTTCTGAATCTCTTTGAGCTGCAGGATGGAGAAGTGGTTTTTCTAGGAAAAGTGATTTTCCCATCCAAAGAAGACTATACACAAGGCATGGAAGGTATTAAACAAGACGACTTGCTCAAGCACCTATATGAACAACTTGCCGAATTTATTGACTTTACTTCACTCATCACCTCCACTTTTTATGATGCTGAGTCGGAAGTGTAGGGCTGATTTAGAATGCAGTCCACAAAAAAAGGAGGGCGTATAGCCATATTTACTATTATCTGTTTTTTCCGAGTGAAAAAAGATCGTGCCCAGAGATTCGTTAAGATGGCTAATAAAACTGGTGATATTCTATTATCTCACGGTACCCTTGAACACACAGTATACTTACCGAACGAACTGACAGGTGAACAAGGGTCTATGGGAATCCTTAACCTGTTCGAGTTAGAGGAGGATGAAGATTTAATACTTGGTCAATCAGTGTATAAAGACGAAGACCACTATTATGAAGTGATGAAAAAGACAGGATCAAATGATATGATTCACTATTTGAACGATCACATTAAAGACATTGTAGAGATGAATAAAGTCATAACGTCTAAGTTCAAGTTAGTTTAATTTCTTCGCAGGAGGAATGTTACATGAAAATAGTAGTATTAGGAGCCGGCGCATTAGGCGCATACTATGGTGCGCGCTGGCAGGAAGCAGGCCATGAAGTAGTCTACCTGGTTCGTGAAGGACGAGCTGAACAATTAAAAGATAACGGCTTGACTATATATAGCGAATTGGGAGATTATCAAGTACCTGATGTACAAATAGCAAAGGATCCCGAAGAAGTAGAGGGAGCAGATTTAGTCTTCTTATCTGTTAAAGGCTATCATCTTCATGGAACCATCGAGTGGCTGAAGCAGCTCGTACAACAGGGCGCAAAGGTCTTTCCTGTTCTAAATGGGATAGAGCATTTACCTATCCTGCAAAAAGAGCTTGGGGAGGAAGCTGTCATAGGCGGTCTAGCTTATATCATTGCCACATTGGATGACAAAGGGCACGTCATTCACTCAAGTCCATTTCACGACCTCGTATTCGGACCGCTGCACCCCTCTCAGCAAAGTCTCTGCGAAGAGCTGAGCCTCGCTTGTAATCAAGCGAACATGAGCGGTAGACAAAGCCCGCATATTTTAGAGGATATGTGGAGTAAGTACATGTTCATCACGGCTTTCTCAGGGATCACTACGTCGACAAACCTCTCGATTGGTGATGTGAAAAAGACTCCTCAAACGTTAGGAATAGCTAAACGAGTACTGGAAGAGATGAAATCTCTGGCAAACGCCCATGAGATTGAAATAACGCAGGAGCAAGTAGAAAATGCATTTGAACGTCTTAAAGGTCTGGATCACGAGATGACCTCTTCTATGCATCAAGACCGAAGGAAAGGACTGCCACTTGAAGTGGAACACCTGCATGGAGGAGCCCTTCGTCTAGGGGACGACCGCGATGTTGCCCTTCCTTATATTCAGACGATTCATGCTATGATCAAACCATTTGAAAGTGGAAAGATTTAATAAAGCCAGTTGACTTCAAGTCAACTGGCTTTTCTATGATTCACTGATTGGCTCTGCTTTTGGTCTTTTTCCATTCTTCAATTCTCTTATACTCAGTCCAAAATCCATTTGAAAATGAGGATAATCTTTAAAAGACCGCCAATCCCCGCCCCATTCAAACCCCAGTCCTTTAGCTATATCGACGACTTCCATCCAGTCCGCTTCCCCGTTATCATTGCCATCACGCTCCATATCCCACACCACTCTTTCATCTTCATTCAGCAAAGCAAAATCTATGGCAAGTCCATAATTGTGATAGGATTCTCCCCCATCCGCATTCGTCACCACTTCCCCATCTGTTGACCTTCCCTGCTCATATATTTTTTCCTGCTCTTCTATCGAACGCACTTCTTCCGTGATGACCACTTCTATTCCTATACTTTCCGCTTCGTCGACCAGCTGATTTTTCTTCCGTTCTACAGTAGGATGAAGGTCAGATGGGAGCTCTCCCTCCTCTACATAAAAACTATTATCTCGTCTATCCTGGATTTCAATTAATGTATATAAAAGCGTGCCGCCTGCTGTAGTAATGAACAAAAACCATACCGTCCGATTAAAAATTTTCCTCACCCTGCACGCCCCTTTTAATTTTTATAGGTATGCTAATTTTATCACATGAGATAATTTTCAACAGGATTCGATATTATGATATCAATGATATAATAGTTTTACATTTTTAAATCAGGAGGAATAGAAATGGCAGTATTTGCTGACAAAAGTACAAAACAAGTAATCTATGAACTCCTGATGCTCGGCCTGGCCGCATTTTCTGTAGCGACAATTTGGCAGCAAAATGAATATGATAGTTATATAGTCTGGGGGACGTGGAGTATCTTTTTCGTTGATTTCATTTATAGATTTTATAACTCCTCCAAAAAATGGGATTTTATAAAGAAAAACCCTTTCATAGTAATAGCAGCGATTCCTTTAGATGCTATTTTCCAATTCGCCAGATTTGCTAGAATCCTTCACCTACTAAGGTTGAAGTCTATTACCAAATATTATACGATGCCATTTATAAAATTTCTGAAAAGACAGCACTTATCCTACGTCATGGGGCTTACTGCAATCATCACTTTCATTTTAATCATTCCTATGAAGAATATTGAAGACAATCTGAACAGCTACCCTGAGACTCTATGGCACTCTCTGAGAGCTCTCACATTTTTCGGAAGGGCAGGCTTTGAACCAGAAACTATTGTAGGTCACGTTATTGTGGTTGTTTTCACCATTTTCGGAGTTATATTACATGGCCTGATATTAAGTATTGCCATTAATTTTATAATGGAAATAACATTCATTAAAAATTTAACCAGTAAGTGGAAAGGCGAAACGAAAGATAAAAAATGTCATAATAATGAATCGTAATTAAACCTCTGCTCACAAGCATAGGTTTTTTAAATTCCCCGCTTAAAATTAAATCTAAACTGTTTAAAATGATCCAGAAAAAGGAACACGGTTTATATCTATTATGGAGGTGTTTCTGTGACAGATGATAAAAACAAAGCTAATTACAGTTCAGATGAAATAGAAAGAAAGCTCAAAGAAGAAGAAAAAAGACCTGAAGACCCTGTCCCTGATAAGGATATGCGGAAAGAGGAAAAGGAAGTAGAAAGAGGCCGCACCTCAAAAAATGACTCCTCTACAGAAGAAAAATATGATGAAGATTTAAAAAATAAAAAGTCTAATAAGTAATAGGAGTGTTCATAATGTCTAAGTTCCAAGCTTATCAGATCGCCCAAAAGGAAAATGGGGATATAGAAGGAAAAATTGAGAATATCGCAAAAAAAGAACTGTCCGACAGCGAAGTATTCATTAAAGTTCATTACTCCAGCGTTAACTACAAAGACGGGATGGTTTCCACCCCAAACAATCCACTAGTGAAAAAATATCCAATAATCCCTGGAATTGACCTTTCAGGAGAAGTTGAAGAATCAAATGATCCCCGGTTTAAAAAGGGAGACAAGGTAATTGCCACTAGCTATGAAATCGGAGTAAACCATCATGGGGGTTACAGTGAGTATGCAAGTGTTCCAGCAGAATGGGTTGTCTCCCTCCCTGAAGGTTTGACCCTTGAAGAGGCTATGATCTATGGAACTGCCGGATTCACAGCTGCACTGTCTGTACACGAGCTGGAGCAGTCAGGACTTAAGCCGGAAAACGGTCCTGTATTAGTCACTGGAGCTACAGGTGGTGTAGGCAGCATGGCTATAGCCTTGCTCGCTAAAAGAGGCTATAACGTAGAAGCAAGCACAGGAAGTCTTGAACACACGGAGTACTTAAAAGAATTAGGAGCTGAAAAAGTTCTTACACGTGAAGATGTATATGATGGAAAACTTAAACCGATTGCAAGTGAACGCTGGGCCGCAGCCGTCGATCCAGTTGGAGGCGAACAATTAGCTTCCATTATCAGTCATTTACAGTACAACGGTTCGGTAGCCGTAAGTGGATTGACAGGAGGAACAAAAATTCCAACAGAAGTTTATCCTTTCATTTTACGGGGTACTAGTCTTATTGGTATTGACTCCGTCTATTGCCCAATGGAGAAAAGAAAGAAAATCTGGCATCGATTAGCCAACGATATGAAGACTACTCATTCCTTCGACCAATTGAAATCGGTCATCAACCTGGAAGAAGTACCAAGTACGTTGGAAGCTATTCTACATGGTGAAACACGCGGGCGTACTATAGTGAAGCTATAGTACAGTATCGTCATTGTAATTAAACTTTATAAGCAGCAGCCAATACATGTTGACATAAACTTATCTATAGGTTATAGTTTTATATTAGTGCCTTCGCTAAAGGTAAATCGGAAATGAAAGAGTGATGTGTATGAGACTGGCATTCTGCTACGTTTTATCACGACTTAATCACACTGGATCAGCTTCGGAGCTGTAAGGATGCAATAGAGGTAGGGATTGCGTCGTTTAAGTTGATAAAAACTACCATGTAGAACGAACCGCGGCAATATGGGTTCTTTCCCCCTTGCATCTTCTTGCAAGTAATCAACGAAAGAAAAATTCATTAATCCGAAAAAATCTATTCAAGCGGGTCAGACGACGGTCTGGCTCGCTTTTCCATTTTAATCCATGATACGATGAGTGAAAGTACTCTTAAGGAGGTCTTCCATTGACTGACTATTTAAAGAAAATCGAGCCCACAGATGTCAGATTCCTCATTGATCTGAGTGAAATTAAAGAAATGGTTCAACTCATGCTTGGGAATTTGAAAGAGCATTTACAAGTGGAACTTGGTTTCGATAAGATTGAAGATTCTTATAATACAACAATAGTTCGCCTGTTAATCAACTTAAAGGAAAATAATGTTCTTACGAATGAGCAGCATATGGAGCTTCTTGATAAAGGATTCTCTGCAGGTGATGAACCTTTCAAAAATGGGGATCAAGTACTTTACAACATTTTCGGGCACGACTACTCCATCATTTCTGTCACTAAAGATGAAGATGGGGATTTCATCACTATAGAAATGCCTTATGAAGCATTTAAAAATCGTTAAATAGAACTTGCAATAAATATTAATACCAACCTTAGAACACTTAAAGAGCTTGGAGATCCTATGTGACTCTAAGCTTTTTAAGTATTTTAGTTTATTCGATTAAAGCTCTCTTTAGTGGAAGACTCAGTTTCGAGATGTTTGGACTGTTTCCGTTATGTTTAACAGAGGTAAGAGCTCCGGGAAATCACTCCCTTTCCGTGGGAGCGCAGTGAGCCTCCTCGAGCTTCGCTCTCCGGGGTCTCACCAAGCACTCTTTTCCCACAGGAGTCTCGCGATTTCCTGGAGCTCTTTACGATGATTAGCAGCTCGGAAACGCTTTTGATATAACATTATAATCTACGAACCGAGAAGAGCCTCTCTCCTTAACTAATAAATCTAAACGCTGAAGGTTATTACCACCCATGTCGCTATCCTGGCAGTTAACAGAACATTAAACACTTTACTACTCTTTAAAAAGTTCATCCATCGCCTTTAGACAAATTCAATAACAGTACATAATCGATTTCTTATGTTTTTTATATCATTCCTTAAATTTATCTGAACTGCCTATTATGAATGAATGTTTTTGACTCTCCCTACCTGGCCGTCCTCTAAACGAACTTTAATCCCGTGGGGGTGGGTGGGAGATTTAGTCAATAAATCTTTAACCACTCCTCGGGTTAACTGTCCGCTTCTCTGATCTTTCTTCAATACGATATCGACTTCCAGCCCCGGTCTGATATCTTTTCTGTTTTCTCCGCTCATCATGTATCCTCCTACTTTCTATTATAGCCATCATATCATGTCCACAAATTGATATGTGTGAACTTTTATAAATAAACATCGTAGAACATTTCATAAAAGCTATGTTAATACATAACCATGATTAAACAATAGAAAAATCAACAAATTTTTTGGTACAACTATCATAAAAAAAGACACCCAAACCATGGGCATCATTTAATATTATTTCATTCATATGAGGTCTGGTTTTGGATCGTTCCATCTTTTTTATGAATGATCGCTTTCGTCCCTTTATTTTTAGCGATTTCCTTGGCTCTTTCTACGGCATCCTGCTTATTCTTAAATACATAAGACGCTCTCTTTGCATCTTCTGCCTGTACAGCCCATCCATCTTCATGCGATACAACATGTTCACCTTTATCTAACAATTCAGGTCTAGTCGAACTCGAATCTCCATCCGTGCTTCGTAAACTATTATCCGACATATTCCTCACTTGATCGATTTCACTTTTGCTCGCACTGTCGTACCATTCTTTAGCCTGCTCAGTAGCGATCGGTATAGCGCGTCCTTCATCGTACCCTTCATCTATCATGGCATTAGCGATCTCTATAGCTTTTTTACGAACCGTCTCATTCAGATTTTTCAAAGAGCTAGGGTAATCGTTAGTATCCCAAGGCATAAAAAAACACTCCTTAAACTTATTTTTCATCATTTACCTCTATAGACTTTAATTTAAACCAATTTTAATCGTCAAAAATGTTAATTTTTCAACATTAATTAGTTTTAAATATTTTTTTTAGGGAAAAATTTAAGAGATTGTTAGAAATCAGCGACGTTTTATGTTAGAATTCCTAACATGAGATAATTTAGAGATTTCAGATAATTCATTTTGCACTAAAATCTCAAAAATAAAAAAAAGGTGAGGGTAAATAATTATGGCTTATACGAAGGAGTCAATCAAGCAAGTTGTAAATGAAGAAAAAGTTGAATTCATTCGCTTAGAATTCACGGACATGCTAGGAGACACAAAAAACGTAGAACTACCTATTGAAGAACTAGAAACAGTTCTAGAAAACGAAGCTATGTTTGACAGTTCCTCCATCTCAGGATTCTCGGATATTCAAGAAAGTGACATGTATCTTTATCCCGATCTAGATACATTCCTTATTTTACCTCAGGAGATGGACGAAGATCCTATAGCCCGATTTATTTGTGACATTTACACTCCAGATGGCGAACCTTTTGAAGGTGACCCGCGTTATATTCTGAAAAGAGCCATGAAAGAAGCTCATGACCTTGGATATACTGTTAATGTTGGACCTGAACCAGAATTCTTCTTATTCAAACTTAATGATGAAGGCTATCCTGTCAGAAAAATGAATGACCGAGCAGGGTATTTCGATGCCTCTCCAAAAGATAAAGGCGACAACGTACGTCGTGATATCGTACGTACACTCAAAAAGATTGGATTTGAAATGGAAGCTTCTCACCACGAAGTAGCTAAAGGGCAGCACGAGATCAATTTCCGCTTTGATGAAATGCTGAAAACCGCTGATAACATCCAAACGTTCAAAAACGTAGTTAAAGATGTTGCAACGAACCATGAATACCATGCGACGTTCATGCCTAAACCGGTAACTGCGGATAATGGTTCAGGTATGCACTGCCACCTTTCCTTATTCCAAGACGGGGATAGCGCGTTTTATGACAACGGTACAGAGGATGAGATTTCTCAAACGATGAAACATTTCATGGCGGGAATCCTCCACCATGCCAACGGAATCGCAGCTATTACAAACCCTAACGTCAACTCTTACAAGCGTCTTGTACCAGGATATGAAGCTCCTGTAAGCAGAGCTTGGTCTCACTCAAACCGAAGCTGTATGATTCGCGTACCGACTACTCGTGGATTGGGTACACGCTTTGAAGTACGTAACCCTGATCCAACAGCTAACCCTTATTTAGCTCTTGCCGTTCTAATTCAAGCTGGACTTGAAGGAATCCGCAACAAGATGGATCCAGGTGAAGCTGAATCCCGTAACTTATATGAAGTTACTGACGACAGTGTCCCTACACTACCAACAAACCTTAAGGAAGCTCTATCTGCTCTTAAGAAAGATAAAGTTCTTATGGATGCCCTTGGAGAGCACACTTCAAGAGTATATATTGAAGAGAAAGAAGAAGAATGGACGGAATATTCCCTGCAAGTCAGCCAATGGGAATTAGATCACTATATGAGTAAATAAGCTTCTCCCCTTTTTCCTGTATATATTGCAGGAAAAAGGGTTTTTCTATATTATTCTTCTTTTTTTACTTCATTTTCAATTTCCTCTATTTCAGCATTCAATTCCTCCAATTTACTTTCCAGGGCGCTCATAAAGACGATTTTTGAATCCATTTCCTGCTCGTAATCAAATGATTGACCTAACAACTCTTTCACCTGCTTTTCCAATTGATGAAGAAGTTCATCCCCGTCTGTATTTGCTACTATCGGTTTTTCTGCCTCTAATAGTTTCTGCAGATCTGCTCTAAGTTTTTTATTCTTTTCCTTTAAGGCAGCATTATCCTCTATAACCTCCTGGCGCTCCTTTTCCAACTTAACCAAATTTTCTTCTGAAACTCTCTTAGCGATAACAAGCGTGTCACATTCCTTCTTTTTTTCTAAAAGTTCTTTTTGTATATTGTTATAACTGGCTTGAAGGAGAGCAGCCTCCTGCTGTTTGTCTAATAAACGGCTGCGGTGTACTGTCAATTCACTTTTTAATGATTGAACTTCACTTAAAAGATTTTGTTTTTGATTGATCAATACTGAATTTTTGTTTTGCAGAGACGCTTTTTCTGTGTTCAAGTTTTCTTCTCTCAACTTAAGATCGTTCACTTGCTTATCAAATCCTTTTAACCTTTTGCCAAGTTCCCCTTTAGCAGCGTTTAATTGAATGGTCAAGTCCTGTATCTCCTGCATGAGTTCTTCATTTTCCTGTTTAAGCCTTTCCAATTGGGAATAATGATAATTATCCTGATAATCTTTTACTTTTTCCTTGTATTTATCTAGTTCCGCTTTAAAATATATAAGCTTTTGCTGCATCTGAATAGGATCTTTTTTCATTTTGAACCCTCCTTATATAGGCTATTTATAAAGTAAATTTATGAGTTCTCCTGTTCATTTGTTACTCACGACATTGGATTAATTATTAAGCTTTTTCTTTCAATAGATTAATGACCTCTTCAAATCCCTGCTTATTCTCACTTATGAGCCGATCTAAATCTTCTAACGCCGAAGGGCTGACGGAATTATTTTTCCTTGTGTCTTCTTTTGGCTGCTGTCTTTTATCTATATTAAGCAACAGGTAGATCATAAGCATGTTAAGCGAGTTACTGTCCAGAAAAACAAAGCTATTGTTCCCCTCTTTTTTTTCGTTCCTCAGGTCTTTGATTTGGGTTTTCATGAATTGACGGATCAGATGCTTTACTAATAATTCTTGTTCCTGAGCGTAAGGCTCTTCCATTTTACCCCTCCTTTTTATAAACACTTCCATTCAAATTAATGGGATTAACAGCTGATAAACCATCTTTCAATTGGTCACTATATGAAAAACCCAGCACACTTCCCCCATAAGTCTCAGCGGGCATCCATTTAATTTGAAAGTTTGTGAAGGATAAGGTTTCTTGTGGGTGGATTGTATTTGTATCCAGGGGCTTCAGCCAGAATTCCTTTTTATTTTCCTGTTCGTTGATCCGCTCCCATCCTCCCTTTACTTTCAAAGACTGTTTACTGTCCTTGTAAACATATCTTCCTGAAAAAGAAAATGGTGCATCTTCTGAAAGAGTTATACATATATAAGGGTTCGTGATGGGCTGACTGCCAATATTGAGAATGTGATAAGAACCTATACACATATTCTCCAATTCTGAATCATGAGAAATGTTGAGGGAATATGTAAAGTAGCTGATCACGTTGAATTTTTTTGATACAGAAAGCTCTGTGACTAACTTTTTTATTTCAAGCAAATAGGCGTTTGTCTGGCTCTGAAGTATTGAAATCGCCTGCTCGATTTGATGATCTTTTTCCATTTTTTCACCCCTTTTCTCAAAAAAAAATAAAGAGAGGAAATCCTCTCTTTACTTTATGATTAGGAATTACCCATTATCACCATTAGACCCATTAGGGAAAACTACTGGACATTGTGGCGGACGAACAGGTGCAGGACAAGGAGTCGGAAGAATGTCTCTCGGCTCACAGAATTCAGCTAAGAATTCAACAGTCACAGGGAACGTGGACTGAATGCTTTGGCAAAGGTTAACTGAGATTGACGCATCGAACGATGCATCTACTGCAGTGTCACCAGGGTCACATTCGAATGTACAAATGAAGCAGTCAGCATCTGTAAAAGTTACGTCTACTTCTGTACCTTCCGGTGCGCAAAGTACGACTTGCTCACAGCGGGAGTAGTCGAGTTCAACTTCTTCAATAATTCCACCAGTTGTCGGAATTACAATAGTTACAGTAAAGTTTTTACGGATAGATACCAATTGAAGAACTGTTTCCACTCCATCAATAAGGAATGTACGGTTTTCACGGCTTAGGATATCTACACTTGTAGGAGTAACTTCACAAGTTACATCCGCTACGTCGAAGTCATCACACTCGACATCATCAGGCAGATCTTCGTCAACGATGTTAATTTCGAAAGAAGCTTCATTAACAATCCAATCGTACACCTTATCAACGTTCATACAAATTAATTCTTGGCCACCACTTAAGTTTTTTGCTTGCATAATTGCAAACACCTCCATATAAAATAATGTTTCTTTCATTCGTAGCATATGTTAGAAGAGAGAGACAGGTATAATGAATGCGCGGAAGTTTTCAAATAAATAACTGAAATTCTCTGCTGTCACGAATGAGTGAATCTTCAATAGTATATTAATGGGGAACCAAAGGGTGATGAGTGATGGATAGAAAAAAAACATTTAACTCACAGGAGATCCACAAACTCAAGCAGCGCCTTGAATCATATAAGCTGACCTTAGACACATTGAAAACAGAAAAAACAGTTGATGACTATCTCCTGATGAAAAACGAGTTATATGGTGTTGAGAATAAATTCGCTGAAATAGAAGGGGTTTTGAAGAATATGGAAGAAGAACATGAGCGGAAACAAGAGATTATGGAAAATCAGTTAAGAAGTTTCTCCTCCCAAATAGACTCATTAAATGAATCAGTGACTCTTCTGATTGAAGATGTTCAAATGGTGACGGAGAACCTCGAACAGCTGCAAATGGGAGAACTGATTGAAAAGGTGAATCAAATGGTCCATTTACAGCAACTACTCTTGGAGGCTAGCGAACGGAATGATTCCCAATCGTTAGCTGAGGAAGTAAATGAACTCATCCAAAAGCTTGAGCCTAAAGCGGCGGCTACTAGAAATCAAAGTTCACAACCAGCTAATTTCAGACAGTTAAGGAATATGGTGAAATCCTCAAGTGAAATTTACGATCCGAACAGCACTCAGCCCTCAAGCTACAACAATTATGCTCAGCCCCCGTACCAGCAGCAGAATAGGTCGTTTCAAAATAACCAAGCGAGAAATCAGCCTCATAATAGAAGGAACTCATTCAATCCAAATGCAAACGCAACAAGTTTGAAAAGGAAACATCCAAAAAAAAAAGCTGACCAACGATCCTCCGTCAACCAACCCGAAACGAAAAGAATAAAAAACACTCATCCGTCGGCAAATAAACACGAAATAACTACAGAAAAAGAAGATCATCCACCTCAGAAAAAAAATAACCAGTCCAGTTCACCATCTGAACTACCCGTATCAGATGCGCCTAAAGCAGAGGACTCACCGTCATTTTTTTCTTATTATCAGAAAAAAAACCATGAGGAGCAATAATTCTCTGATCATTCCTTATGAAACCTACAATCAAATGATTACACATACAAAAAAATGTTTGCCATATGAATCTTGCGGATTATTAACTGGCAAAAGGAATGATATTAGAAGCGTATGGGAATTGGAAAATGAGCTAAAGTCATCTACTCGCTTCTTTGTAGATAAGAAAGCTGTTGAGGAAACCTTGGAAAAAGTGTCAGAGATGAATGAAGAAGTTATAGCTATCTATCACTCCCACCCTAATACATCACCTGTTCCTTCAAGTTATGATTTGGCCAGCCATGTAGATCCTTTAGTCAAGATGGTTATTGTCTCACATAAAGAGAAAGTTCCATTAGTAAAGTGTTACCAAATTACCAGACACCGTTACACCATATGTCCACTTTTAGTTCACCCCATTCAATAGCCCTCTCCTTTTCAAGTAAAGAGATTATACTATACTATCACTTGAAAGGAGATGGACATATTGAGAGCAAAAAGGGTAAATAAAAGTGGATCGATTAAAAAAGCTTCGTCTGAACCGACGATTATTGAAACATCCCAATATAGAAAAAAATTATCCTATAAAACTGGAGGCTGCTGCGGAAAGAGACGCTAATCTCCCTAGTGGTATCTTTTAAGCATTGCGGTCAAATAAGGGGCAAGTTTCCCCTTTATCATTCAAGGGGACAACCTCTATTCTGACCACACTTATTTTCCATTCACTCGCAGTCACCCCATATACCACGTGGTCTACATATTGGTCGTACAGCCAGTCCGCTTGTCTAATGTTTCCTTCTTGAATAAAACCGAGACGTTTAAGAAATTGAGCGGCTTTTAAAATTTTCTGAAGTTGCCCGTATTTCTACCCGATTCAGCCCTTTTTCATAGATCGCTTAATCTACCATTGCTTCTGTAGCACGAGCCATAATGCTTTTTCCTGTAAATCTCTCTCCTAACCAGTAGCCGAGGCGAGTCTATTCCTAAAACCACTTTCTACTTATCAAGATGACGGAACAGGAACTCTCTTATGAATAAAAAAACCGCCCCTATTAGAGACGGTTTACATTGATTATGGTTTCAATATAAGTTTACCTTTCGTCTTTCTCCCCTGCAATAATTCATGGACATGGGCCGCATCTTCTAAATCGTATACTCCACCGATCGTCAACTTCAATTTACCTTGCTGCACAAGCTGGAGTAGTTCCTGTAAACTACTTTCTAATAAAGCAGGCTTTTTCATAATTTGCGGCAGAAAGAAGCCAATCACTGATAAATTACGATTCATTAAGCCAGATGGATACATTTCAGCTGGCTGACCACTGGCAACTCCGTAAATGACCACTCTGCCAAACGATCTCATACATTTAATCGTTTCATGAAAAACATTACCTCCGGCCATTTCTAAAGCGATATCCACACCTTTACCATCTGTTGCCTCCATAACCTCTTCCCGCCAGTTAGGGTTCGTGTAATTCACCAAATGATCCGCCCCAAGGTCCTGAGCGAGGGCAAGCTTTTCCGCTGTACTTGCTGTAGCGATCACTTGACCTGCTCCGAAATGCTTTGCAAGTTGTACAGCTAATGAGCCTACTCCTCCGGCGGCCGCATGGATCAACACGGTCTCTCCTTGCTCTATTCTACCCATAGTTTTTAATAAATGATAAGCGGTAAGTCCTTGCAGTGGTATTGCAACCGCTGATTCATCTTCCAATTCGTCCGGAAGCGGGATTAACGTCCTAGCGTCTACTGTTACGTACTCAGCATAGCCTCCTGAACCTATTAATGTCACTACGCGGTCGCCTTCCTGAAATTTATCTACCCCTTCTCCCACTTTCTCAACGACACCGGAAACCTCAGCTCCAGGAATAAAAGGTAAAGGAGTCGGAATAACATAGGCACCTTGACGTCTTGCTGTGTCAGCGTAATTGACTCCAATCGCCGTAACCTTGACAAGGACCTCTCCCTGTTCTGGTATAGGACGGTCGACGTCAGCTTTCTCCAGTACATCAGGACCGCCATACTCTTTGAATTGAATTGCTTTCATAATTATCTCATCCCTTCTATTTACCTAAGAATTCCGGCTTGCGCTTATCCTTAAACGCCTGCACACCCTCTTTATGATCCTCAGTAGCTGCCATCATCGTTTGAGTGATACGCTCCTGTTCGAGAATCGATGCCAAATCCGATTGATCTGCCTGATCTACGAGCTTTTTCATCATTCCTATAGCGCGCCCTGGCCCTTTAGCGATTTCTACAGCATAATTCATGGCACCTTCTTCAAGTTCAGCCAATGGCATCACCCGGTTGATTAATCCCCACTCCATCGCTGTCTCTACAGGGATGGGCTCCGCTCTGAACAATAGCTCTTTGGTGCGGTAAGGTCCGAGGATTTTGCTTAAAAAGTAGTGTCCTCCTCCGTCTGATACAAGCCCTACCTGAGCAAAGCTCAATACGAATTTCGTATCTTCACCAGCAATGATCTGGTCACATGCAAGAGCCAGATTGAACCCTGCGCCTGCCGCATACCCGTGCACGACAGCAATGACTGGTTTAGAAATATCTTTGATTTTTAATATAAGTTTGTTCAATTCCCCAACATGGTCATAAAGCTCACTAGCGCCAGCGCTTCCCATGCTTTTTACATCTCCTCCTGCAGAAAAGGCCCGCCCTGCACCTGATAACACAACTACCTTAATTTCATGATTATTTTCCGCTTCTCGCAGCGCTTCGTGCAAACCGAAAATCATCTCATCAGAAAAAGCGTTCAAACTGTCTGGTCTATTTAATACACAGGAAAGCACGGGACCGTTCAAATTCACCTGTAAATGTTCATTACTTAAAGAATTCAAAATTCAACACTCCTTATTTTTTATGATGTATACTGTTTTTCTTCAATGAGGATATCCGCTATAGTCCGGTTACGCTCAATTGTATCTTCCCAGTGATAGGCACTGAGCAGGAACGCAATATTTTGTAAACTTTTCAGCCTTTCTTCACCTGTTAATAGATTTGAAAGAAGTAATGTCGCCGATTGGTGGACGGACAGAGCAGCATTTTCTACTACTGTATAGGCCAGTTTAGTTTTAAGAGCAGCATTTGGCTTTGAATTTTGAATAGCTTTCATTGTGCGCAGGACGGTGGACTCACTTTCGTAAATCGCAATAACCAGGTCGGCAAGATTCATAAGCGTTTCCTGCTCGTTCTGAATAGCGTTTCCATACATATGATAAGCGGCACCCGCACAAACCAAATAAAGATCTTTGAATAAACGGACGGCTTCTTGCAATTTTTCTAATGGTCCTTCATTGTTCTTGAATTCACCATTTTTAAGGGAGAACTCGGCTTTCTCCATGATGGTACGGGCATCAAATTCGCCTTTGCCCGCCTTTTTGAAAAATATACCGGGTATGAGGAGACGGTTGATTTCGTTGGTTCCTTCAAAAATCCGATTGATTCTAGAATCCCTGTAGGCTTGTTCAATCGGGTACTCTTTAATGAACCCAGCTCCTCCATGCAGCTGCAAGGATTCATCTGCAATGTAATCAAGAGTTTCTGATCCGGTGATTTTACATATGGCTGATTCAAGAGCGTGTTCATTCATCGATTGAGCGATTGCTTTATGATCACTTGATTCATAATAGCTGCCTAATACGGATTCAATGTGTCCTGCTGTTCTATAAAGAAGTGATTCGGTGGCATAGATACGAGCGTTCATCTTGGCGAGCTTTTGTTTGCTGGCATTAAATTCTGCAATGGTTTTACCGAATTGCTTTCTTTCGGTCGTATGGTTTATGGCAAGTTTCAAGCAGTATTTAGCCGCTCCATTTGTAGCAAACCCAAGGTTAAAGCGTCCTAGATTGAGTACGTTTAAAGCGATCAGGTGCCCTTTCCCTACTTCACCTAACAGATTTTCAACCGGTACTTCACAATCTTCGAGGATGACTGAACAAGTGGATGAGCCCTTGATCCCCATTTTGTCTTCTTCAGGTCCAATTGATAACCCTTTAAAAGTGCGCTCTACTACAAAAGCCGTGAAATGTACTCCATCTACTTTGGCATATACTATGAAAGTATCTGAGAATGCAGCATTGGTGATATAAATTTTTGTACCGTTTAAAATATAATGGGTACCCTCGCTATTCAAAGTCGCAGTCGTTTTGGCTGATAGAGCATCTGATCCTGCCTCTGGTTCGGTTAAACAATAAGCGCCAATATATTCCCCGCTTGCCAGCTTCGGTAAATATTTCTCTTTTAGTAAAGGTGTTCCAAAATAGGTGATCGGCAGAGTAGCAATACATGTGTGGTTGGAATGAGCTACACTATACCCGCTCGCATTTCCTAGAGCTTCACCTACTATCCCTTTACTGATTTTATCTAGACCCAGTCCGCCGTATTGTTCAGGAATACTGTGACTAAGCAGACCGAGTTCACCTGCGTGCTTCATTTTTTCTTCTACAAGTTTAAAATTTCCCGCTTCTAAATCTTTTCTATATGGGTGGATTTCCCGGGAAATAAATTGCCGAGCGGTGTCGCCGATCATTTTATGTTCGTCTGTTCGGTCTTCTGGAGTGAAAATAGATTCAGGAAGAATTTCATGGATTAAGAAACCTCCTCCTTTAACAATCGTTTCGAGCGGATTCATTTATTCAACCTCCTTAATTTGCCTGCTGTCTTGGTCATATTTACATATTGTATGGAGACTGCCTTCCTGGGCAGCAAACTTAAGCTCTCGCTCATGCATGCCAAAATCGAGCAGAATGTTCCCTATCTTAGTCGACCTAAGCAATTCATACGGAGATAAGGATAATCCATTATAGAACTGCAGAGCGGTTTGGGCTGCATCAGATAAGTTGAATGTTTCTTTTTCTACTAAATAGGATAGAAGGCTGCCCGCTCCATAAAAATCTTCCATCGTAAAATGCCCGCTCGTACCAGAGCAGACTAATACGATTGTCTGATCACCTTTGTGCTGTTCTACTAAGTGTTTTGCCATTTCTCTATTGTTTAACAATGAAGAAGTATACAGATGTTCCGCTTGACTGGACCGATTGATGGCTACAGTACCATTCGTCGTTGAGAGAATCAGATGTTTACCTTTGACTATAGGGTTCAGGTACGTTCTTAAAGGATGATAGAATCCATCGATAGTCCGCCCCTGTTCTTCCCCCGCAAGAACATAAGAATCTTCATCCAATGATCTGGCTTTTTCGCGGGCCTGGGCTTGATCGTAAACAGCGAATACTGACTCGGCTCCATCCTCAAGTGCTGCGGTAATCGTTGTAGTGGCAAACAATATATCGAATACGACAGCCACTTTACCTTTCATCTGCTCTGGTTCAATGTCTTCTTTTTTGAAAATGAGCTGGATATTTCTCATTATAAACCTGCCGTTTCTTCTGCGTGTTCAATTAAGTTATTGACAAAAACGTTCATGTCAGCGAACCGCGGATCATTCGTTTGACCTTTTTTATACCTGTAGTAAATCTGCTGGACGATTCCTGCCAGCTTGAAATATGCAAAGGTTACGTAGACGTGGATTTGTTCCATGTCCCGCCCGCTTCTTTGTGCGTAACGCTGTATGAATTCATCTCGTGTATAAAATCCATCCTTAATGGTTACTGGCGGTTTGCCCAGTCCTGTTTGAATCAGCCCAGGATCGTCTTTTTCAATCCAGTAACTCATTGCGGAACCTAAATCGGCTAAGGGGTCTCCCACAGTCGTCATTTCCCAGTCGAACAATCCGGTCATTTCCGCCTTTTTATTGAACATCGCATTGTTGAGCTTGTAATCGTAATGGATGATAGAAGCTTGATTTGAATCAGGTACATGATGGGTGAGCCATTTTTTCAGTCGTTCACCGGAGACTACGTCATCCGTACGAGCTTGATCGAATCTTTTAATCCAGCCATGAACTTGACGCTCCATAAAACCCTCAGGCTTGACCATTTGTTCGAGGCCGGTCGTCTTGTAATCTATGGAATGCAGTTCAACCAGCCGATCGACCATCGTGCTGGAAAGCTTCCTTGCGAGATCGGGAACGTCCTTCATCTCATCTGGAAATTCAGTGTCTACTACAAATCCATGGCGCCGCTCCATAATAAAAAATGGTTTACCTAACACTTTCCCTTCGTCAAAAACATAAGGTTCCGGTGCTAGTGGAAATTTACTGTGAAGCGCTTTTAAAACACGATATTCTCTTTCCATATCATGTGCTTTTGGAGCAACAGGTCCTTTTGGAGGACGCCGAAGAACCGCCTCCCAATCTCCTGCCTTTAATTCATAGGTCAAATTGGAATGACCAGCTCCAAATTGACGGACTTGGAGAGGTTCATCCGGAACCTCATTGAAATTTTCTCTTATAAATGTTTCAATTTTTCTTCCATCTAACTCTTCGCCCTCTCTAACCTTCCGTGTATCCTTTGTCTCTTCCATGAATGAACCTCCTTACTTTGGAGCCAGCTGATGCGATTCCAGCTGCCTCTTCATATCTTCCGACAAAGGCTTGCTCAACTGCTTGTCAAAATCAAACTGCACGATTACAGAAAATCCTCTAGCAACTAAAACTCCCGACTCTTTTTCTAACATATCTTGTTCCAAGTGAAAGCTTGAATTCCCTACTTTAACGACTCTAGTGTTTATAAGTATTTCCTGGCCATAATACACCTGCTTAAGAAAATCGCATTTTATTGAAGCTAAAATGAAGTTCCAGTTTTCATCAACGAGTTTCAGCTCCTCAAAAAACTTAATTCTCGAGTCTTCCATGTAGATAAAAAAGTTATTATTATTTACATGGCCGAGTAAATCCGTTTCACAGAACCTGACTTGTATCACTGTTTCGTGCATTGTTCTTCTCCTCACTTTTTTACGTTAGATTGGTACGTATAAAAACCTTTCCCTGTTTTTCTTCCCAGTTCGCCAGCTTCTACTTTATCGACAAGTGTTTGAGAAGGCTTATCTTTAGGATCACCCGTTTCATTAAACTGTTGCTGCATTACATAATAGCCCACATCTATGCCTGAAAGGTCCATCAGTTCAAAAGGTCCAATTGGGTGACGAAGTGCTTTTCTCACAATCTTGTCGATATCCTGAAAGTCTGCATATCCCCCTTCATATAAGGCCATAGCTTCTTTTTGAATGGCGAAGAGAATACGATTAGCGACAAACCCTGAGATTTCTTTTTGAAGCAAAACGGCTGTACGATTCATTCGTTTACTGACCTCCATAACAAGCTGAGCTGTTTCATCGGAGGTGTGCTCTCCTTTAACGACTTCTACGCAGTCCATAACCAGGGGTGGAAAAAAGAAATGCATATTACATACTTTCTCAGGCCGGCTAGTAGCATCAGCTATCAATGAACTTACAATAGTTGATGAATTAGTAGCTAAGACCGCATGTTTGGGAGCTGACTTATCGACTTCAGCAAAAACTTCCCGCTTAATATCCAATTTTTCTACAACCGCCTCGATGATAAGATCAGCATCTCCTGCAGCCTCTCTTATATCATTTGTAAAATAAAGATTTTCAAAAGCCTGCTCCCGTTCTTCTATCGTAATTTTATCTTTACCTATCCATTGGTCCATAATTTCTGTCAGTTTCAACCTTGCCTGCCGTAATGATTCATCTTTTACATCTTGAATACTCGTCTTGTATCCAGCGAGGGCACTCAGCATGGCAATTTGATGGCCCATGGCTCCGGCACCGATTACCGTAACGTTCTGCACATTCATTATGATTCCTCCTCAATACCTTGTAAGATCATCGTCATATAGATGTTTGTCAGCTGCTGTTCATCCACCTGACCGTCCGGCTCATACCAGAAATAACTCCAGTTCGCTACACCTAACACCGCATAAGAGAGCATATCAGCTCTTAAGTCAGACCGGAATTCTCCGTGTGACATTCCTCCTTCGATGACGTTCTGAATATTCTTTTGGAACAGATCTCTTTTCGGTAAAATTTCTTTCGTTTTTGCTTCGCTCAAATTTCTGATTTCCCTAAAGAAAACCATGGCACTATCTGCACCATCTGCGATATTTTTCACCATCATCTCAACCATGGCATGGAGTTTTTCTTTATAAGACATTTCCTCCGCCTCTATGATCCTCTTCTGCTT
Organism: Halobacillus sp. A1; assembly: GCF_024189295.1. Taxonomy (GTDB): domain Bacteria; phylum Bacillota; class Bacilli; order Bacillales; family Halobacillaceae; genus Halobacillus_A. The sequence continues at coordinate 470,582 of NZ_JAIZEN010000001.1, read as the reverse complement.
ATTCAGAAGGTCTGAAATGAATGAATCATGAATGTAAACGAGCACATCCTCTTTATTTTTGAAGTAGTAGTAGAACGATCCCTTAGTTATGCCATTGGCTTCGACGATGTCTTGTATAGACGTTTCTCGAAATCCTTTACGGCCGAATAGGGAGATACATGTATCAAGCATTTTTCCCTTCATGGCCTGGCCATCCCTTTCTTCTTTGATTGCCCGAGTATTTAACATGAAGCATGCATGCCGCCGTCTACAACGAGCACATCTCCAGTTACGTAATTAGAAGCGTTCGATGCCAGAAATAAAGCAGCTCCTTTTAAATCTTCTTCACTTCCAAACCTGGCAAGCGGTGTTCGATCTAAAATGAAATCTCCTCCCTGTTCAAGGACGCCTTTGGACATTTTTGTAGGGAAAAATCCTGGGGCCAGAGCGTTTACTTGAATATTGTTCTGCCCCCATTTCACTGCTAAATCTTTCGTGAATGTAATGACCGCTCCTTTACTGGCGTTATAGCCGACCGTGTCCATAAACCTGGCATCAGCCCCGCCCAGTCCAGCTACCGAAGCGATGTTAATGATTTTTCCTGAGCGCTGCTTGACCATCACTTCCCCCACCTTTTGAGACATAAGGAAAGTGCCAGTTACATTGACATTCATGACCTTTTGAAAAGCTTCCAGGGGCATCTCGAGCACAGGGGCTCCCCATGTAGCACCACTGTTATTCACTAGAATGTCTATCGTGCCGAATTTCTCTAGAGCTTGATCGACGACTTGCTGCACACCTTCAGGGTTTGTCACATCGCAGGCTAACGACAAAGTCTCGACACCCAGTTGTTCCTCCAGACGTTCTGCCACTTCATCACAAGCAGCTTTTTTTCTGGAACATAAAACTAAATTTGCCCCAGCTTCTGCCAAACCTTCTGCTATTTGCTCGCCTAAACCTCGTCCTCCCCCAGTCACAATGGCGGTCTTGCCTTTTAAATTGAACAGCTCCATTACATGCATCTATCTATTCCTCCTTATACTTAGCCAATTCGAGTTTAGCTATCTGTCTTCTATGAACTTCATCAGGACCATCAGCTAAACGTAGTGTTCTTGAATTCGCCCATTGGGCAGCCAACGTGAAATCATCGCTGACACCCGCTGCTCCATGAGCCTGAATGGCTCGATCAATCACCCTGAGTGCCATACTCGGTGCTACTACTTTAATCATGGCTATTTCTGATTTGGCAGCCTTATTTCCTACCGTATCCATCATATAAGCTGCTTTCAGTGTAAGCAGTCTCGCTTGCTCAAGTTCAATGCGAGAGTCCGCAATCCACTCCCGGACAACTCCTTGTTCTGCCAGTGGCTTATGAAAAGCTACCCTGCTTTGAACACGCTTACATAATTCTTCAAGCGCTCTTTCCGCAGCACCTATCAGACGCATACAGTGGTGAATTCGTCCTGGTCCGAGTCTGCCTTGAGCGATGGCAAAACCTTTTCCTTCTCCTAATAGAATATTAGATGCAGGAACTCTTACGTTCTCAAAATCAATTTCCCCGTGTCCGTGGGGAGCGTGGTCATAACCAAATACCGGCAGCATCCTTTTTATTGAAACACCTGCTGTATCTAATGGGACAAGAATCATAGATTGCTGCTCGTGCCTTGCAGCTTCCGGATCCGTCTTCCCCATAAAAATAGCAATCTCACATCTTGGATCACCTGCACCTGAAGACCACCATTTCCGGCCATTTATGACGTATTCATCACCATCGCGCTCAATTCTAGCTTCCACATTGGTCGCATCAGATGACGCTACGTCTGGTTCAGTCATAGAAAAACACGAGCGGATTTCTCCTTTGAGGAGAGGTTGCAGCCATCTTTCTTTTTGTTCATCTGTTCCATAGCGTGTAAGAACTTCCATATTTCCTGTATCTGGTGCGTTACAGTTAAACACCTCCGGAGCCAGCAGTGAACGTCCCATAATTTCGCATAATGGCGCATACTCGCTATTCGTCAGCCCAGCTCCATATGTATCATCAGGCAGAAACAAGTTCCAAAGTCCTTCTTTGTTTGCTTTTTCTTTCAGTTCTTCTAAAATAGGCGGGACACCAGCCCACCTTGATTCCTGGGCATTTAATTGTTCTTCGTATACAATCTCATTCGGGTAAATATACTCTTCCATAAAATCATATAGCTTCTGCTGATATGTCTTCACTTTCTCGGAATAATCGAAATTCATTTGCCTTCACTCCTATTCTACCGTTAACATACCAAACGGTTAGTATGTACTTTCTATTCTAAATGGATAATTCTGAAAATTCAAGCGTTTAGTGAATGGTTATTCATTTAACTTTCTCATATTTTCACTTTTCCCTAACGTCATAATTAACAGTTCGTGTCTCTTCCCTAACAGATCGTTCAGTCTGGTCACCTGTTCTCTCCCCATAAATGTCATCGTATGGAGTAAAATTTTCAACCTGAGCAGATCCCGAAACTTTGACTTTAAGCTAAGGAAGACTAAATAAATATCAACATATATTTAATATAGTCTTCCATCAAAAGAAAAAGCCTTACCTTCAAAAGGAAGGTAAAGCTTTTCTAAGCATGGATCACACAGTATTTCCTACAAATTGATCCAGATTAATATTAGATTTATCAGCTAGAGTTTTCCCTAGCTCTTCATCTGCCTGATAGAAGTTGGCGATTTGACGACCTACGATGTTACGGTCTTCAATTTGATCGAAATCCATCATGACATTACGGATAAGCGCTTCTTTCGTCTGTTGGTCATAGCTTCTATAAATACGACCGGCTTGACCAAAGTAATTCGGTTTATCGATGATTTCGCGTCCAGCTGTACCATTGATTGGCTGTGGCGGCTCTTCATATCCTTCCACTGGAGCGGGTTCTCCATCTTGACTATTCGGTTCATAATTCGTATGGCGAACCCCGCTGTCGCGTCCCATGAATCCATCCTGCTGATGATTATTCACTTCAACTTTTGGACGGTTAATCGGCAGCTGCTGATAGTTCGGTCCTACACGGTGTCGCTGAGTGTCCGAATAAGAGAATAGGCGTCCCTGAAGGAGCTGGTCTTCAGAAGGCAGCATTCCCGGGACAAGAACACCAGGGTTGAAACCGACCTGTTCCGTTTCTTCGAAGAAATTATCTACGTTTTTGTTTAACGTCATAGTTCCTACATGTTCCCAAGGAATGACCTCTTCCGGCCAATCTTTAGTTGCATCCAATGGGTTAAAATCAAAATCATTCAATTCATCCGGGTGCAGGACTTGAACATAAAGATCCCACTCCGGATAGTTCCCATCTTCAATAGCATTATAAAGATCTACTGTAGCATGGTTGAAATCTTTTCCTTGAACTTCCTGAGCTGCATCAGGAGTCAAGTTCTTTATACCCTCTTTCGGCTGCCAGCGCAACTTCACATAAAACGTTTCTCCTTCAGCATTGTACCATTTGAACGCGTGTACACTTGACCCACGCATATTACGGTACGTTGCAGGGATTCCTTCGTCGGTGAATAGGTGAAGCATCATATTCGTTGTCTCTGGAGACAGCGACATGAAGTCCCAGTAACGAGCTGGATCCTGAACGTTCGTTATTGGATCAGGCTTCAGTGAATGGATCACATCGGGAAACTTGATGGAATCACGAATAAAGAATACGGGTAGAGTATTTCCTACAAAGTCATAGTTTCCTTCATCTGTATAGAACTTAACGGAGAAGCCGCGCGGATCTCGAGCCGTTTCAGGTGAATGTTTCCCATGAATCACGGTTGAGAAGCGAGTAAATAACGGAGTTTCTTTTCCTTCTTCCTGTAGAAAATCTGCTGTTGTATATTTTTTCATACTGTTTTTCGTGACAAAGACCCCATGGGCTCCTGCTCCGCGCGCATGCACTACTCGTTCAGGTATGCGTTCACGGTCAAAGTGAGCAATTTTTTCAATCATTTGATAGTCTTCGATAAGTATCGGGCCGTTTCTTCCTGCTGTTCTTGAATTTTGATTATCAGAAATAGGTACACCTTGGTTGGTCGTCATACGTTTTTTATTATTTTTTTCAGACATAATACCCTCTCTTTCATAAAATTAAAATAGTATTCCCCATCAATAGTCAGATGGCTACTATGGGCTTTGTATATGAAATACCCTTGTAAATTATAATTAAAACTATTTTTAAATAATTATTATCTGAAAATCCTTAAAAATTATATAAGAATAATTTTGAACGCCGATGCTACAACAATTCTGGCTGCCTTTATAAATAGTAGGGACAAGCAATTTTAAAGACAGCGTCGCAAGCAAATGATAGACTATTCTTGTTCTCAATGATGAAGGAGGAATGGCAATGAATATATTTGATCCATATACATTACCTTCGGGATCAGAATTGAAAAATCGTATCCTGATGGCCCCTATGACAAATTTTCTATCAAACGATGACGGCACAGTTTCTCTTAAGGAACTTGACTATTATGCACGGCGTGCTGGTGGAGTAGGTGCCGTGATTACGGCATGCGCTAATGTAAACGCACAGGGCAAAGGGTTCGATGGTGAAATCGGAGTCGACCGTGATGAGCTTATTCCCGGCCTGAGGAAATTAGCAGCCAGTATTCACGAGAAGGGTTCGAAAGCCATTTTACAAATTTACCATGGTGGACGTATGTGCCCGCCTCACTTAGTTCCTGACGAAGAAACGGTGAGCGCAAGTGCGGTCCCAGCTGAACGCGAAGGTGCCCCGACACCGCGGGAGATGACGTCTGCAGAGATTCAGCAAACCGTTATCGATTTTGGTGAGGCTGCACGTCGTGCGATCGAAGCAGGCTTTGATGGTGTAGAAATCCATGGGGCAAACACCTACCTTCTTCAGCAATTCTTTTCTCCTCATTCCAACCGTCGTACAGATCAATGGGGAGGCAATGTACGCGATCGCATGAATTTTCCACTCGCGGTTGTTGAATCTGTAAAAAACGCGGTAAATACTCACGCGAATGGTCATTTCATTATAGGATACCGACTATCCCCTGAAGAAAGAGAAGAGCCTGGAATTACTCTAGAAGATACCATGCAGTTTGTCGACGTTTTATCTGAACAAGGATTAGATTACGTTCATGTATCTCTCATGCAGTTTTCTCAATCGTCTATAAGAAATGAAAATGACGATAATTCCGTCATAGAACTCATAACAGAAAGAATAGGCCATAAAGTTCCAGTCATGGGCGTAGGCTCCCTTTACTCTTTAGAAGATGTACAACAATCTTTAGAAACCGTGCCCCTCGTCTCATTAGGCAGGGAACTGCTCATCGATCCTGATTGGGTGCAAAAAGCTGAAACAGGCGAACCTGTACGTACTAAGATGGATCCTGATAAAAAAGACGAAGTCGTCATCCCTGAACCTATGTGGACGAAGATTATGAGTGTACCAAACTGGATACCCGTTAAAGAATAAATGAAAAATCGCCGTTTTTCTCATAATGAGAAAAACGGCGATTTTTTAATAAAACGATTGTTTAATTCGGTGATCCAGCCAGAAATTCCCGAACGGGATAAATGCTACGACAAACGCACTGGCCAGCCACTGAAACGACCAGCGGACCTTGTATGTCGTGTACAGCGCTATAAGAGCATAAGCAATAAAAAAGAAACCATGCAGAGCACCGACTACACTCACTACTTCCGGAATTCCAGCAATATATTTTAAAGGCATCGCAATCAAGACTAGGATCAGCAGCGATAGTCCCTCTGCAAAACCCGCCATACGAAAACGATGTAAAGGTTTATGATTCAACATTCCATCCTCCTTACAGTTCAAGGTCTATTCTAGCATACTACACTATAAATCAACTGATCTTTGCTTCACTTGTTTACTATTCGCTCGAGTGTCGTGACTGTACGCTCAGTTATCTTGATAGATAGCGGTGTTCTCAGGAAGGTTTTCAATGTTCCTTATTTTATTTCGTTTCATCAATCATTCTCCTTAAGAAGGCCTCCGTAAAATTAGCTCGGGGGAGTCGTTGCACGATCCAATCAAATTCACTGTCTAACAGCTGAGCGATTTTCTGCGCCGAAAAAGAATGACGAGAAATCGTCAGTTCTTCATATATTTCCTTCAGTTCCTTCTTATTTTCTTCTGATAATGATCGTTCAATTGTCTTCAGTCCAAGCTGAGCCCTCTTTGGACAATATTTATGTAACAATATTCTCGCCGTATTTTCAGCCACATCATTTAATACTTTTACCGACCATAAATCATTACCCCGTCCCGCAGACTTCTTATACTGCAGCAGGAAAAAAGCGGCATCATCAACTGCATCGAGAAATTCCTGCTCACTGAGCCTTAAATGCTGCTCCCCTTTTTCCATCCGGTTTTCAGGATCGTACAGCACTTTTAAGTAATCCTTATGAATCAGTGTCTCTTCCGTCACTGTAAATAAGTCAACATGCAGCAAATCCTCATAGACCGCTATGATCTGCGGGGCAATAATAAAGATGTCATCATAAAAGAGGATTTCTTTATATTCCTTGAGATGATGTTCTCTATTCTTCAGAAAAGAGGATTCATCATCTACTAAAGCATACAGATCCACATCTGAGTGCTCATCCTCTTCCCCACGCCCCATCGACCCTTTTAAAAACACAGCTTTTACCAGCGGGTCCTTCTTCAAGCTTTCAGTAATTGCCTTAACCGCTTCTTTTTGTCTCATAATCTCCCCCCTTTTTTAAAGTTTCAGTATTGTTCATGTAAACTCTCTTTTCTTGAATACTCAGTTTCGGTAATTTATGAAGAGATAGGGGCTAACCACGACATTTAGCATAGCTTTTAAGACTAAGATTCTAACAACATATCCTAAAATAAGGATGTTGTAAAGATAAGGAGAAAATTTATACAACTTAGAAAATTGCCAGTCTGAATCAGATACCTGCTTTGCCCAGATATCTTCTTTAATCAGGCGGAATCTTCTCCACTCATGCACACTAAAAAGGAAGGAAAGCAATAAGCTTCCCTTCCTTTAAGTCAAAGTGTTTTTATCGAATTTGACCGTTACCCTTCATTAAGAACTTAACCGTAGTCAACGCTGGCAGACCCATAGGTCCACGTGCATGAAGCTTCTGTGTGGAAATACCGATTTCCGCTCCGAAGCCTAGCGCTCCGCCATCTGTGAAGCGGGTAGATGCATTATGGTAAATAGCCGCAGCATCTACAAGACTTAAAAATAACTTAGCAGTTTCATCATTTTCGGTAACGATCGCTTCAGAGTGCTTTGTACCATACGTTTCAATATGGCCGATCGCTTCGTTGACATCACTCACGGTCTTAACAGCGATGTCTGTGCTCAAGTATTCATTGGCCCAGTCTTCATGACCGGCAGGAACAGCTCCTGGAATGACGCTTACAGCTTTTTCATCACCATGAACATTCACGTTATTGCGCTGCAGAGCTTCAATCAAAGCCTCACTGTTTTTCTCAAGCCATTCTTCATGAACGATCAGTGTCTCGGCTGCATTACATACTGCCGGACGGTCTGTTTTTGCGTTCACTAGAATATTGATTGCTTTTGTAGCGTCGGCTTCTTTATCAACATAGATATGGCAGTTCCCTACTCCAGTCTCAAGAACTGGAACTGTGGCATTTTCAACAACTGCTTGAATCAGCTTGCCTCCACCACGCGGAATAAGAACGTCGATGTGTTCTTTCATTGTGAATAATTCGTTCGTAGCTGCACGGTCAGTGCTTGCGATAAACTGTACCGCTTCTTTAGGGATCTTCGTTTCAGCTAATCCTTTGTGGATCACGTCTACGATCGCCGCATTGGAGTTGATCGCAGAAGATCCGCCTTTTAATACGATCGCATTTCCTGATTTCAAAGCAAGGCCCGTCGCGTCTACCGTGACATTAGGACGAGCTTCATAAATCATACCGATCACACCAAGTGGTACGGTCACCTTTTCAACTTGCAGGCCATTGTCTAACGTCCAGTCTGTAAGAATGTTTCCTGTTGGATCTTCAAGCTTAGCTACTTCACGTAAACCATTGGCAAAGTCCGCAACACGTTCTTTGGATAGGGATAATCGATCCATGAAAGCCTCAGAATATCCTTTTTCTTTTCCGTTCTCCAAATCTTTCTCGTTCGCCTGTAAAATGGTTTCGTATTCTCTCTCTAGTACGTCTGCTAAATGGTTCAGTGCTTCATTTTTCTCTTTTTCAGAAAGCACCATCAGTTTTTTTGAAGCTTTTTTAGCTTCTATCGCTTGTTCCTCAACGTTCACATTGCCTTTTGTTAGTGTCATCCAAGACCTCCTTGAAAATTTGAAACCCACTTTAGTGGGGGTATAAAAACTTTAGAACAGGAAGGCGATCCAGTACGTAACTGGCTCCTTCATTTTAACTCTTACACGCCTACCGGCAGTTTCACTTCTAAGTGGCATACTAAATCTTTACTTTCAATTGCAGCAAGTTCATATGATTCAAGTTCCGGGTCAGTCAACCCGATCATTTTCTCCAACTGTTTAGAAGAGTAATTCACTACACCTAAACCTACCTCTTCTCCATCTAAATCATGGATACGAACGACAGCTCCTTTTCTAAAACGGCCATTGACGTGATGGACGTTGACCGGATGCAGCCCTTCTTTCATATCAACGATCGTTTGACGGGCACTATGATCGATAGTGACTTCACCTTCTGGACCAGAATTGAACGCGATCCATTGTTTCTTCGCATTCAAGTTCTCGGTTTCTTTCGTCGGTTCAAAATAAGTACCGACGGCATTACGATAAACTGCATCATATACGATATTATCGGTACCTGCTTTTCCTAAGAAGGATGAGATTCCTGAAGCCATAGCAATTTTGAATGCATCGATTTTTGACTTCATTCCTCCTGTACCTACAGCGCTGCCTGGATCTCCAGCGGCTGCTTCAATTTCTGGAGTAATTTCGTGGACTTTATCGAGAAGCTTAGCATCGCTGTTTTTTCTAGGATCTGCGTCATAAAGCCCATCAATATCTGAAAGAATGATAAGTTCATCGGCATCAACGAGACCAGCGACTTTTGCGGATAGTGTGTCATTATCTCCAAATTTTAAACGATCAATGGTTATCGTGTCATTTTCGTTCACTATTGGAATAATGCCACGCTCAAGCAGGACATTGATTGTATTTCGAGCATTGTTGTAACGATCTTCATCAGAAAAGTCGCTTCTGGTAATTAGTATTTGAGAACCCATATACCCATGGGATAAGAATAAGTCAGAGTAGGATTCGATGAGCAATCCTTGGCCGACTGAGGCAGCGGCTTGTTTTTCCGGTAAAGAATCCGGACGCGTCAGACAACCCAGCTTGCGATAACCAGCTGCTACTGCACCAGAAGATACGAGTAACACTTCATGCCCGTCGTCCTTTAGACGCACAACCTCATCTACTAATTTCTCTAGCTTTCGTCGACTGATTTCTCCGTGAAGACTTGTTAATGAACTACTGCCAATTTTAATAACTACACGTTTCTTGTTCGTGTCGTTAACCAATATATCACTCCTATTTTCTCTGTTTAGTCTATTACTGCGTTTAGATGGTATCGTCATATTATTTAGATCCGACGAGCATTCCTTCGAGTTCTTTGCTCATTTCCTTCGAACGGCTTGCTGCTCCTTTGATCGCTTCAGAGATTGCTTCTCCTCCACCGGACTGATGAAGAGCTTCAAGGCCCGCCGCTGTGGTTCCGTTTGGTGATGTTACATTTTGTCGTAGTTCAGATGGACTCTCATCACGTTCGAGCATCATTTTTGCTGCTCCTAGAAGGGTCTGAGCTCCAATTTCACGTAACGTTTCGCGATCCATTCCTTCTGCGTTACCAGTTTCTTCGATATGCTCCATAAGGTAGTAGAAATACGCTGGTCCGCTTCCCGCAATACCTGTGAAAACGTCCATTTTATCTTCATCGATTAAAAATACCTCACCGATTGCTTTCATTAATTCTTTAGCTACCATAACGTTGTCCATACCCGTGTAGTGCCCTGGGCAGACTGCTGTAGCTGATTCTCTAAGCATGCTTGATGTGTTTGGCATTACGCGGATGACCTGCTGACCATCATTCAGACGGTCTTCCATATAAGAAGTGGAGATTCCAGCAAGCACGGAAACGAGTACTTGATCAGAATCAATTCTATATCTCAAGTCTTCAAGAACAGCATCTATATCTTTAGGTTTCATAGCCAAAATGAATTGATCTACTTCACTATAATTTAAGTCATCTTTCAAAACAGTACGCACACCGTACTTACTTTGAATTTCATTTAATCGATCTTGATTACTTCTATTTGTAACAATGATTTGATGGGCAGGAATACTTCCCGATTCAACCATTCCGGAAATCATAGCTTCTGCCATTGATCCTGCACCTAGAAAAGCAATTGTTTGTTTAATCATTTGGGTGACATCTCTCCCGTTCGCATTTTTTGTTCGCTCAATTCATGACGTTTTTCATAATAACACTAGTAAAAACTGAATCAAGGGTTATTTTGCATGTCATGTCTATATCGTCCAATTAGTGAGTGTAAACGGTTTCTTAGCGAGATATTTCCGCTTCATCGCTTCTCATAGCAAATAATCACTACTCACGCGCCTATACAGAGATTGAATTTCCTGAAAATGATTATTTTTTATCGGTCGGAATTTTCTAAAAATTGCATCATGAAGCGATTTTTGCACAAAAAAAGACCCTCATTCAAAAGAAGGCCTTATTGTATGAAACGACTATATTTATTTAATTGTTGTCTTAGGTCTCCGATTGGTACAAAACGAGCCATTCTTGCAAGTTCTTTACCTCCAGATAGCAAGATGACGACTGGTACCGTAAAGACTGTATATTCTCCCGCTATGTCCTTTACCTCTCTACTATCGACGTGGATCGGATCTACATGAGGGAAGTCCTGCAGCAATTCTTCCACCTGGGGAAGCAGAGAATGGCAAACGGAACATCCTGGCTGGGATATATAAACGAGCGACAGAGCTTTTTGACTCACATGTTTACGCACTTCTTCTATAGAATAAGCTTTTTCCATTGATTTCACCTCTTTCCTATTGTAACAACTATCTCTTCCAGATGATCATTTCATGACTTATACTAAATAAAAGAGGTGATTTACGTGACTATCCTAACTATTGCTGTAATTGGGGCAATGATCTTGATTGTTTTGCTTGTTCTTATAGACTCGGCGAGGAATGGGATTACTCCTACCCCCACTACAAATAAAGAGAAAACCGCTGCCCTTCAAATCGCTCAGCCAATGAACCCTTCCACAATCGCTGATTTGGGTGCTGGATTTGGAACGATGGCATTTTCATTAGCTGAACAATTTCCCGATGCTAAAGTGACTGCTTACGAAACGGCGACCATCCCCTGGCTCTTTTTAAAAATCAGAAAGATAGTTCAGCCGAGAAAGAACGTCATCATTAAGAAGACCGATTTTATGAACGAACAATTATATACGTACGACTTGCTCTATACTTATTTATATCCTAAAGCGATGGATCGTCTGCAGGTGAAATTGCAGCATGAACCTACAACCTTAATATCAAACTGTTTTGCCATGCCCGACTGGAATCCATCTTTAATATGGCCGGTTGAATCAAAAGTAACTTACGGGTCGATCTACCTTTATAGGAGAAACGCAACATCTTACCCTCCTATTAGTTAAAGTGGGCAATGACAAGAAAGATATTCCTACTCTTGCATTCCTTTGACCACTCAGCTATAATTTTCTCAATACTTAAATTCTGTGAAAAAGAGAGTAACTGATTAACGGCTTTAAGCGAGTCAGGGACGGTGGGAGCCTGACAGCTGATAATGAGTGAACCGGACTTTGAAGAAGCTAGTCTGAAATATAAGTAGGACAAAGCCGGGGAAGACCCCCGTTATCAACTTCGAGTGGCTACCCCAGTAGCTATAAGAGTGGCACCGCGAGCAAATACCTCGTCTCTTTTTTGAGACGGGGTTTTTTTTATTTTAAGGAGGTCTTTTCATGGAAAAACACGTACTCGCCCTGCAATTATCGCAAATCCTCGGGGAAGAATTCAGTCGTGACTGGGTATATGAACACATAGAAACACCGAAGCAGGAAAAAATGGGGGACTTGGCGTTCCCATGCTTCAAGCTCTCACCAGCCTTACGCAAGTCGCCTCAAGACCTGGCGAGCGAACTTGCACCACAATTGAAGCATGATTTATTTGAGAACGTTCAACCCGTCGGAGGATACATCAACATCTTTCTGAATCAGCAGTTCATGGCTGAGCATACACTCAAGCAAATTCTTACCGAGCAAGAGAACTATGGCAAACATACTTTTGGCGAAGGAAAAACAGTCGTTTTCGATCTATCCGCACCAAACATTGCTAAGCCATTCTCTATGGGGCATTTAAGATCTACTGTTATCGGAAATTCGCTCGCCAATTTAGCAGCGAACAGCGGATACGAAACCGTAAAAATCAATTATATCGGAGACTACGGAACTCAATTTGGCAAATTACTGTCTGCTTATAAGAATTGGGGTGACGAAGAAAAGATACGCGCAAACCCATTAGCTGAATTGACAAAGATATATGTAAAATTCCATGAAGAAGCCAAACACAACGCCGAGTTGATTGACGAAGGGCGTCAATGGTTCAAAAAACTAGAACAGCAAGATGAAGAAGCACTAAGATTATGGAGATGGTTTAAGGAAGTCTCATTAGAAGAATTCGAGAAGATCTATCAGCTGCTCGGAATTGAATTCGACCTCACGCGTGGAGAAGCCTATTACAACGATAAGATGGACTCCACCGTCGAATTGCTGAAGGAACATCAATTATTAGAGGATTCTGATGGGGCCAAGGTGGTAAGACTGGACGAGGAAGGAATACCTCCATGCCTTATCAAAAAAAGTGATGGAACAACCATTTATGCAACACGTGATTTAACAGCAGCGATCGATCGCTTCAACAGTTATTCATTTGATGAAGCTCTTTATGTAGTAGGTCATGAGCAATCACTGCACTTCTCCCAAATCAAGCATGTGTTAAACAAGCTCGGTTTCAACTGGGCGCAAAATGTAAAGCATATCCCTTTTGGAATGATGCTGCAGGATGGCAAGAAGATGTCTACGCGCCAAGGGAAAACGATTTTATTAGAAAATGTTTTGAAGGAAGCCATCCAACAGGCAAGTGACAGTATTGAAGAGAAAAATCCTCACCTTAGAAATAAAGAAACTGTGGCCAGACAAGTAGGCGTCGGAGCCGTTATTTTCCACGACTTAAAGCAGGACCGCCGAAACGATGTCGAGTTTTCTATTGAGGATATGCTTAGATTTGAAGGAAACACCGCTCCTTATTTGCAATATTCTTATGTTCGCGCCCAATCTATTTTACAGAAGGGAGATTTCAAAGCTGACGCAAGCACCCCTTTTCTATCAGATGAAAAGGCTTGGAGCCTTATTAAACAAATTCGTAAATTTCCTGAAGCTACAGCTAAAGCATACAAAGAGTATGATCCCAGCCAAATAGCCAAATACCTGCTCGATTTAGCTAAAACCTTCAATCAATATTATACGCACACAAAAATTTTACAGGGAGCGCAGCAAGATGCAAAATTAACATTAGTTTATGGATTTTCCCTTGTTTTAAAACAAGGTCTATCCTTGTTAGGGATTGAAGCTCCAGAAGAAATGTAAGACTGTGGCAATCGCTTAATATATTTCGATAAAAAGCTGAGGTTACTTAACTATGTATGATAAAGAAATACACTCCTATTTAAGCGATTTCACACAAAGCGGGTCGTTAGGGTTGTTCCCGTGCAACGAGCTTTTCCTTCCAATAAATCTGCAAGATGCTTGAAAAGAGTTAAATCAAGTGTGAGCAAATCCTTCATATTATACGTTTGTTTACTATATAATGGTCTATTGTGAACACACAGGAAAAGGAGATTATATATATGGAAGGAAATACAACAGAAGAGCAATATGAATTTTTAGCAGACGACCCTAATTTCAGCGTAAAGCCGGTCATGTTTTCCCTGATTATCGGTGCGTTTTTTGCTATTTTGAATGAGACTTTATTAAATATAGCTTTGACATCCTTAATGGAGGTTTTTGAAATAAATGCTCCAACTGTCCAATGGATGGTTACGGGGTTCATGCTAATTATGGGAATATTGATTCCCGTCTCCGCATTTTTACTGCAGACTTTTACAACGCGTCAAATGTTTATCGGAACAATGTCCATTTTCACAATAGGTACAGTACTTTGTGCTGTTGCACCCACTTTTTCTTTTTTACTGGCGGGACGTCTGATTCAAGCGGTCGGTACTGGACTGCTGATTCCGATTATTTTCAATACCTTTCTTCTCATCTTTCCGCCTGAACGTCGCGGGTCTGTCATGGGATTAGTCGGACTGGTCATCATGTTCGCTCCCGCCATTGGCCCGACCTTATCCGGAATAATTGTGGAATACTTAGGATGGAGATTTTTATTCATTACGGTCATTCCTTTTGCTGTCTTTTCTATCCTATTCGGATATAAGTACTTAAGGAATGTAGGAGAAGTGACGAAGCCGAAAATCGATCTACTATCTCTCCTGCTTTCTACAGTAGGGTTTGGAGGAGTTGTGCTAGGGTTCAGCTTCGCAGGTGAAGGTGAAGCGGGTTTCCTTGAACCGCAAGTGTTCAGCTTTATTATAGCCGGGGCGTTATCTCTCGTTTTCTTCACCTTAAGACAATTGAAACTTGATGATCCACTCCTCGATGTGCGTGTTTTCAAGTACCCGATGTATTCTATTGCACTTGTCATGTTCATCATTGTAATGATGTCGATGTTTTCTTCTGAAATCATATTACCAATGTTTATGCAGGGTCCGCTTGCATTAACTGCTGCAACAGCAGGACTGATCCTATTGCCCGGAGCGCTTCTAAACGGACTGATGTCACCTGTGATGGGAAAGCTATTTGATAAATTCGGTCCTAGAAGGTTGATTATCCCTGCTGCTTTCGTGTTGACGTTGACCATGTTCTCGCTCAGCCAGGTAGGAACAAATACTCCTATTTACATCATCGTGATCACCTATATGTTCTTGATGCTTTCCGTTTCAGCTATCATGATGCCTGCACAGACAAATGGTTTAAATCAGTTACCGAAGCGGCTTTATCCACATGGAACAGCAATCATGAATACGTTGCAGCCTGTTTCAGGCGCTATCGGTGTTTCCGTCTTCATAAGTATACTAACTTCAAGGGAGGAGAGCTTCCTTCAAAACGCTGAAAACCCAGCTTCTGAAAGTGCAATGACCCAAGCCACAGTGGCTGGGGTAGAGCTTGTCTATTTCGTTGCATTTGCTGTAGCACTATTAGGATTTGTCCTTTCCTTGTTCGTGAAGCGGGCACGTCCCAGCGATGTAAGTGAAGCTTCTTCTTGATCCATATTTTCGCCTTGAACTGAAATCATGATAAAATTGATGTAATGAAACCCATTCAAAAGGGGCGCCCAGGTATGTATCCTATTTATTATGCCATCATCATCATCGTTTGTTTGATTGCGCTGTTTGGAACGATTAACGTAGCACGTGACTTGGTGAGGCAAGAAAAAGAAGATGATTCAACGACAGATGAGCTTACGAGCTTAAAAGAAGATCGTCCTGTAAGAGATTCCAGTGTACGATTATTAACTATGATCTACACCATTACATTCATCATTTCAATCATACTGATGTGGATATTTGTATTTTAATTATGGCAAGCGTTGTGTTTTTTAAAGTTGGTGAAAGTTTGATTCCGGAATCGTAGTTGGAGCTAGCGGCTCTCCGGGAAATGTTTCCTTAATCATTTCTATTCAATCCTATATAACAAGGTAAAACTACCAATCAAACTACTATGGTAGAGCCTATTCCACAATGCTCCCTTTATGTGATGTTTTCGTTTCAGACATCCTGGTAATGGGGTCTTGGGAATGGTTAGACGCCTGCGGGAATGGTTAGACTGGCAAGACCCCGGAGAGCTTTATTGCTCAGGGAGGCTTGCCGTTATCCCCGCGGAAAGCGATCCATTTTCAGGACCCCATTTCTCTAAACAAAATTAACGAAACCGATCTTCCGTATGAGGGAGGTTTATTTAAACAAAAGGCTTTGTTAAAGTTCCGTGTTGATATTCATATAAGCTCCCTATAGTGGAAGAATAAGTTTCTAGATGTAAGCGCTGTTTCCGTTATGATGGACAGCGTTTATAGCTCCGGGAAATCACTCGCTTTCCGTGGGAGCGCGGTGAGTCTCCTCGAGCTAACGCTCTGCGGGGCATCACCAAGCACTTTGTTCCCACAGGAGTCTCGCAATTTCCCGGAGCTCTTTGCGATAATTAGTAAAACGGACACTACTCTTATGACAGTACTTCAGGATCTAAGAACACAGAAAAAAATTGGTTACGGCATTATCCCTTCAAGATAAGCGAACTTTGATGATAGCCTACTGATTGTCTTAATATAGGTCTCTTATTAATAAATTTGAGGCAAAATACATTATTATCATTGGGTAGGAATCGGTAAGTCGCTCAATTTTTAACGCGAGGGTTCGTTTCTCTCTTCTATCGAATGGGGTGGTTGGGAAGCCAGTAGCTTCCCAACCACCCCTGACTCTTAATAGGGCAACGAACCGAGATTATCTTGAAATCAAGTCTTCCACTATCCTGCCATATTGTTGAATAACACTTATCAATATCAACAACAACCTATAACATAGCCAAACAAAAAAGACATTTATAGCTAACAGAGCCTCTTCTTTGCTCACTTCCCTGATTGCATGCCAAGCCTGCTAATCATGTATAAGCGTGGCAGCCTCCCGCAGAAAAGCAATCAGATTTCCCGCAAACCGCTAAAGTCTCCTTTTCTTACTCAAAACACGTTGGACGTCGCTTTTTAATATTGAACATACAGGGAATATTAAGAATACACTATATTAGATGAGTACACTTACTCCACTTGAAAAGAGGACAAATGATGGAACCTATATCCTTTCAGAATGTCTCCTGTTCCCAAATGACGTTTGATGAGGTGTTTTCCCATATTGAATCTTTCATGAAGGAAGATCCATATGGTCATTATAAGTTGATGCTCGGAACCGATTCACAAATTCACCCCGGTCACACCCTTTTTATTACCGGCATTGTGATTCACAGGGTAGGAAAAGGGGCATGGGCATGCTTCAGAAAGAAAATCGTGCCGCGAACTATGAAAGTTTTACATGAAAGAATTTCTTATGAAACGTCTTTGACGGAGGAAATCGCCTCACTATTCACAGAAGAAAAAATTGATCAGTTAGTTGAAGTTATTCTCCCCTATATATATAAAGATGCCAGCTTTACGATGGAAGGCCATATAGATATCGGGGCGGGCGACCGTAACCGCACGCGTCTGTATGTAAATGAAATGATGGCACGTATCGAATCGTTGGGATTCGAACCTAAAATCAAACCCGATTCTATCACGGCGAGCAGTTATGCCAATAAATACACAAAGTAGAATTATAAAACTTTTACTTGTTTCGGCTTTCTTGTGGCAAGATAGACTCCTATGAAAATAATCACCAGTCCGGCCACTAAGTTACTTGTGATTGGTTCTTCCAGCAGCACATATCCCCATATCATAGCAGTGATTGGAATGAGGTAGGTAACTGACGTCGCAAATTCAGCACTTCCATTTTTCACCATATAGTAAAATAATAAATGAGCGACTCCCGAGCCAAAGCAGCCTAATCCGATAATCGAAATCCATACTACCGGCTCACCCAACGTCTCTCCACTTAATTGTGATACCGTCCCTGTAAAAAGCATTCCAATGAAACCTACCACTGCTGCCACTAGCAATGAACAGGTAGTTACCAATAATATTGCCGTTCTTTGCAGATATTTTTTAGTGAATTGGGAAGCAAAACCATAAGATATGGCAGCTATGATCATCGTTCCTATCCCGATGAAACTTTCTCTGAACAATTCCAATATGTTAAACTCCATTAAGACCAGAATACCTGCGAAACCTAAAGCGATTCCGACCCATTGACGCTTTTTCAACACAATTGAAAAAAATAAGAACCCGACAAGACCTGTACAAATAGGAGTCAGGGCATTCATCACCGCTGCTGTACTGCTATGTATTTCTGTTTCACTCCAAACTATAAATCCCCATGGGATTCCTGCATTGAAGATCCCGACAAATATTAATGACTTCCAGGGAATCGGTCGAACGATCTGCTTCCTTTTCGCCCATAGTATTGGAAGAAGGATCAGCGCACCAGCTGAACATCTTAGAAATACCGTTCCCCAAACCCCAACAGGATCCAACAGCCATTTTATAAAAACAAAGGACAAGCCCCATATTAAACTTAACCCGATTAAAGCACTATACAGTCTCATTCAGCTACCCTACTTTCATTAAAAACACACCTTTCTAGTTTAGAAAGGTGTGTCGACCTGCTTACTTCGTTTCTTTTAAAACCTCTAAGACTTCCGAAGGTTCAGCGCGATCTTTATAATCTGCTTTTGTATATTCATAAACGATTGTTCCTTCCCGGTCGATTACATACGTTGCGGAGACAGGAAGTTCCCAAGTTTCATCTCCATTATGCTCATCCACGTTCAACCCTTTGTCTTTATAAATATCGACGAGGTAATCGGGCAAAGGATAAACCAGGTTAAATTGACGGGCTGTCTTGTTACCTACATCGCTGAGCACATGAAATTGAAGGTCATTCTTTTGTGCGGTTGAAAGAGAATAATCCGGGGTCTCCGGGCTGATTGCAATCAGTTCTCCTCCCGCTGCATGGATGTCGCTTAATATTTGTTGATACTCTCTAAGCTCCATATTGCAATAAGGACACCATCCGCCTCGATAGAACGTCACTATGACCGGGCCGACGCTCAGTTGGTTGGAGAGACTGATAGGGTTGCCGTTAGGATCGGGAAGCGTAAAATCCGGAGCTTTCTCTCCTTTTTCCAGTCCCTTCCCTTCTTTAGAATGTTGTAATTCATTAATAGCCTTTTTCATTTTCTCCTGGACATCTTCAGGGGCTGTCTGCTTGAACTTTTCGATATATTCTTCGTAACGCTGTTTCATTTCTGTTTTCAATTTGAACAACTCCTTATTTGTTATAAAACAAGTATAATAGACTTCTCTCATGTATTGAAGTAAAGCGATTATTCCTCTTCATTTATGTTGGGACTCGTTGCCAGCCAGGCAATACCAACTGCTAGAACCCCGGCTGTCAGTTTACCAGCCATAACAGCTCCTACGATTTCCTTTTCAATACCCGCAACAAAACCGATATGACTCCCAAAAGCAAAGGCTCCGCTCACAGCAAAGGCTGCGTTCATCACTTTTCCCCTTGGGTCCATATTTTTCATAACGGCAAACATAGGCAGGTGGTGCGCTAAAGAAACGATGATACCTGCTATAGACTCGGATTCAATTCGCAAACGAGAACTGGCCGTTCGCCATAGTTTTTGTCCTTTTTGATTGATAAAAGCTACTAGTGGATAAGCCCCTGCAAGGGTTATTGTGATGCTGCCTACAATGCTGATGCCCTCGTTTAAAGGTGCCATTCCAGGTATTACGATCAAACCTGTCAAAGTCTCTATTATAATAGCTGCTAACCCCGCCATAATAATGAGCTCTATTCCTTTACCGAACTTTGAGAAAATAAAAATAGTTCCTTTAGTAAATTTCCATAAGCCAATTCCAATCCCAATGGACAGGATAACGGAAGGGATCAAATTCCGAACCATCCAAACAAGCTCATATCCAGCTAATGCACCACCCAAAAGACAACCTGCAGGCACTGTAGTTAAACCGATGAGAATGCCACGGGCGAAATAAGTCTGGTCCTGCTTTTGAATGATGGTGAGGGCGACAGGTATAGTGAATACCAGCGTAGGTCCCATCATCGTTCCTAAAAAAGCCCAGGAAAATGTGGCTGCCTCTTCGCTTTCAGCCAGTGCTTCGGATAATGGATAGGCTCCCATGTCGATAGCCAGTACCATGGAAGCAAACATAGAGGGGTCGGCACCAAACCACTCGAAGAATGGGGTGACGATTGGAGAAAGCCCCTTTGAAATTACAGGGGCGAGTGAAATGATTCCAACCATAGCTAAAGCTAGCGGCCCCATCATCAAGAAAGCTTCATGGAACTTTTCTCCAAGGCCTAACCGATTCTGTAAAAGGGTATAATCTACTGCTCCAATGACCATAAATGCCGCCATTAATAATAGAATTGCATCGTTAACCCACATGCCTTCCCTCCTCGTTTACTAAGCTATAATCCATGAAAATATTCTCTTAAAAGCCTATATCCACTAAGTGATTGATTTCATTAAGAAGTTCTGGATGCTTTTCTTTAGATTGATAGCTCAGGGTCCCCGCTTGTTCAGGACTTTCGGGCACGAGGAACCTTCCATCCTCTAAAACGGCAAAACTATAATCCCCCTCAGATTCATTTGAAAGTTCTCCTTCATTTGAGAAATTATACGTATACACATCCTGGCTCTCCATCTCTTCACTCAATTCTCCGGGTGATTTTTTCTCAATATCCATTCCTTCCACTTTATCCAACAGGGCTCTTTTCGTCTCAGAATCCTGCCTCACACTAGTCAGCCCGTCTGTAGATACCCCCTCTTCTACCTTTTGGATATAAAGCGTGTCTGAAATTTCCTGCTCCTGCAGTGTTACTGAATCTACTCCCTGTCCACAACCACTAATGATCGCAATCAGAGCAGCGCTAAGTATATAATATTTAATAAGTTACCCTTCTTTCTTCTTAACAGATTAGTTATAGGTTCATTTAAAAGGGTAGCCTTACCATACGTCAAGTGTAAGAAAGGTGGGAGCTTAAGATGATCAAACTGGAGTATTTTACACAATCAGATTTCGATCATTTAATTCGATGGATAGACTCGCCAGAATTTCTACTTCAATGGGCCGGGCCAAACTTCACCTATCCTCTGACGACCGATCAGCTGATGCATTACATTGGAAATGCCAATACAAAGAATGCCCCTGTATTTGTATATAAAGTCGTGGACGAAGCGGTGGAGCAAACTATCGGACATATCAGTTTGAAAATAGACCGCCAAAATAAGGCGGGACGTATAGGGAAAGTATTAGTAAGTGAAGAAGCACGCGGAAAAGGAATAGCTGGTGTCATGATTGAGAAAATATTATATAAAGGTTTTAATGAGTTAAATTTGCATAAGATCGGACTTGGAGTATTTGATTTTAATGAAGGAGCTATTCGTGCATATAAAAAAGCCGGGTTTAAAGTAGACGGTCTTTTAAGAGATCACCGAAAATATAATAATGAATACTGGAGTTTATATGAGATGAGTATGTTGCACTCGGAATGGAGAGCAAAGAATATATCTTGATGAGATAACCCATATATTGGTAAATCTCACGTTTCCGCAAAGAAATTTCGACATTTTTCAAAACGTTTGTACCATCTATATATTATTTGCCAGATTTTTGCTACGATTGTTTTTCAGAGTATTTTAATGAGAAAGGATAGATGTTCATGAAGAAGCGGCTCATAGCGATCGGTATCGCCGTAGCGTTATTGCTGATCGGTATTTTAAGTCAAAGTATAGGTTTTTTAATGTCAGATACATTCAGTGACTCTTCTCAAGGAATGTTCTCTAATGAAGATGAAGGGCCTGAGGAAAAAGTGATGGAGGAGGGTTCTTCTTCTGAACGAATCGCTCGTATTTCAGTAGATGGTACCATTATGAGCGGTCAAGGCGGGAACCTGTTTGAAGGGGAAGGCTACAATCACGAACTTTTCCTCGAACAGCTGGATACGATTAAAGAAGATAGTACAATCAAAGGCGTTCTATTGTACGTAAACTCTCCAGGCGGCGGTGTTTTTGAAAGTGCGGAAATCCATGATAAGCTTCTGGAAATTAAAGAAGAAGGCAAACAGTTATATGTTTCCATGGGCGGGATGGCAGCATCCGGAGGCTACTACATATCAGCGCCGGCTGATCAGATTTTTGCTTCGAATGAAACGTTCACAGGCTCTCTCGGTGTCATCATGCAAAGCATCAATTATGAAGAGCTTGCTAATGAATATGGAGTGGATTTCAATACCATCAAAAGTGGTGAATTTAAAGATATTATGAGTCCTACGAAAGAAATGACAGAAGAAGATCGGGAAATTCTGCAAACACTGGTGGATGAATCTTATCAAGAATTTGTTGATGTAATCAGTGAAGGAAGGGATATGCCGGAGGATGAAGTGACTAATATTGCAGACGGACGTATTTACTCAGGTCAGCAAGCTGCGGAAAATGGGTTGGTTGATAATATTGGGTTTGAAGAGGATGCTTTACAAGCTTTGAAGGACGATATGGGTACTAATCCTGAAGTCATTGAATATACGAGTGGAGAAACCATATTCGGTTTTCCTGTAAATGTAGAATCATTCCTCCCCAACAGTGAAGTGAAATGGATCAATGAAATGATCGACAACCGACAGGGACCTAGAATGATGTATATGTATACTGAGTAAAGGAGGTAATGAATATGGATACAGTAGAACCTACTCAAACGGACAGTCATATCAACCAAGCGGTCTCATCGAACTTGAATGAAATCCAACGCTTACTCTATGCCGGATTTTTACCTCGTTTCTTTGCATACATCATTGATTTAATCGTCATATGGAGCTTGAATTCGATCATTACCAGGCCGCTGATTCGTCTAACGAACTTGTCTGAGGTGAAACTTTGGATCGACTTGTTTAGTGTCACTAATATTTTGCAGTCCATTGTTTTTTTCCTCTACTTCATCTTAATGACCTGGTTTTTTAGAGCCACATTAGGGAAAATGGCCCTCGGTCTCTCTGTTGAATCGTTGGTAGGAGATCGCCTTTCTAAAGGGCAGGTCGTCATAAGGGAGTTAGTTGGACGGTATATCAGCATGGCCGTACTTGGGTTACCTTATCTAGTAGTTATTTTTACGAAAAAACATCAGGGTATTCATGACTTATTCGCTGACACATCTGTCATTAAAGACCGAATGAAAAAACTTAATCAGGAAATACAATCACAACAGCACTAAAAAAACCGAGTTCCTATATTAGGAACTCGGTTTTCATTTTATAAACTAGCTGATTCCACAGGCGAATGATCCGTTCTTTTGGGAGTATTTCTGATGGTATTCTTCAGCTTCGTAGAAAGTACCGGCTTCTGTTACTTCTGTAACGATCGGACGTTTAAATACCCCTTTATTTGTCCACTGTTGAATTTTTTCTTCTGCAATTGCTTTTTCTCCTTCAGTGCCATAGAAGATAGCGGAACGATACTGATGTCCCACATCGATTCCTTGTTTATTTCTTGATGTCGGATCATGACATTCAAAAAAGATATTCACTAATCCTCCATACGTTATCACTTCCGGGTCATACTCAATACTAATAGCTTCTGCATGACCTGTGGTACCCGTTTTCACTTGTTCATATGACGGATGTGCTGTATGACCGCCTGTATATCCTACTCTTGTATGTGTAATTCCTTCAAATCGTTCAAAAAATGCTTCTACTCCCCAAAAACATCCTGCACCGAATATCGCTGTCGCTTTACCCATTGTCATCTTCCCTTTCCATTAACGCAACTTCCACCTAAGAGAGTTTGACGGTTTTATCAACCAAAAAACCCCTTTTCTTATCCAGTATAAGAAAAGGGGTCGTAATATTCCGTACGATCCTCTCATCTCTTAGAATGTTTGACCATCCTACAGGAATTGGCACCGTTCTCGTCAATCATTAGATTGATTCGATGGTTGCCGGGCATCAAAGGGCCAGTCCCTCCGCCTCTCTGGATAAGAAGTTTCCGTTATTAAATTTAAGTTATTTCATATAATACAATGTTTCGATCTCGAAGTAAAGGCGAATGCATTATTTTTTTGGAAATTTCTTATGAAGACCCATTTCCTGTAGTATAAATCTCTTCAAAAGGCTGGACAATCACGAAACCTTCACCCTTGAACTCCATTTGGATCGACTCGCCGCTCCCTCTTCCGATGAACGTCTTGAAGCTGATATCAGTCCGGAATTCAGGCTGGAGGTGACCCGACCAGGCAACTGTAGCGTTCGGGTCCGTAATAACAGGAGAGCCCGGACGGACAAGTAAAGTCAGCGGTTCATAATGAGAAGTGATCGCCACCTTTCCCTTACCTTCTAACGTGACGTTGAACAATCCACCTGACATCATACCTGCTACTTTTTTCATCAATTTGATATCCCAATCAATCCCTGGTTCAAAAGCTAATAAATCATTGCCGTTTACAGTGATCGCTTCGTTATCGAGGTCAAAGATTGTGATTTTCTTCCCCTGATCGGCCAAGTACAATCTCCCGTTTCCTGATGCTTTCATCAGTGAACTGCCTTCACCTGAAAAGGCTTTTTTGAACATACGGCCTACCCCATGTTCCAAGATCCCTTCCCGCTCGAACTTGATTCCTCCGTTAAAAGAAATCATTGAACCTGCTTTTGCCCACACTTGATCAGTAAGGTTCACTTCTAATATACGAGGCGTTTCCAGTTCAAAGAACTCATTTTCAGTTTCATCCTGTTTTGTTTTTCTAATAAATTCATCGATCGAATAGTTGCTCATCATTTGTCCCCTTTCTACTTAATCCTTATTTACGAAAGAATGAAGAAAAAAGTTTCGAATTGTTAACGGCCAAGAAAAAGGGCGCCATAAGCTAACGAACCAGCAATGACGAATGCCGGATGGACCTTGACCTTTTCCAATAAAACAAAGCTCAATCCAATCAGGAGGATGGTGTGAATAATACCCGCGGAACTATAAGACGTCTGGAAAAATTGATAAGCTATTACACCCAGCAGAATTCCGATAGTCGGTCTTATAAGTGAAGTCATTGTTTTTACTCTTGGAGAGCCCTTAAATTTATTCAACAGGTTAAGCAAAACGATCATCAGAAAAAGGGAAGGGGCCACTGTAGCAGACACGCCAATCGCGGCCCCGAGAATACCAGCTTGTTCATATCCTATAAAGCCTGCCATTTTAGTGGCGATCGGTCCAGGCAAAGCGTTAGCCATAGCTAACATTTCACTGAATTCATTGACCGACATCCAGCCGAACCGCCCGACTACCTCATTTTCAACAAGCGGAATGGATGCCGGCCCTCCTCCATAACCTACAATTCCTGGTATGAAAAAAGCTACAAAAATCTGCCAATAAATCATCAGGAGGACTCCTTACTTTTGGATGGACCAGCTGAGTCATTTTGATTCATCGGACGAACCAATGCAACAATCAATAAAGCGGCAATCACGAGGCCCGGGTGGATCCCAGCAGCTTCAATTAATAAAAGAGAAGCTGCTCCTAGTAAGATTGTAAGGATCAGACCCAAGTTCGTATTTGCCTTTTTAAAGAAGTCGTAGGTCATCACAGCCAGCATTACACCTACTACGGGCACGACCGCTTGAGTCATTCCGTTCACCCACGGCTGATCGCGAAAGCTGTTTAAAAACGTAAGTAATAAGATCATTAAAATGATGGTCGGAATGATCGTCGCTAACACCGCATTAATCATCCCTAACAAACCTGAAACCCTGTAACCAATATAACCAGCCATTTTTGTTGCGATCGGTCCTGGTAATGAATTACCTAAGGCAAGCACATCCGCAAAATCATCATCTGACATCCATTTGTATTTTTTGACTACTTCATTGTGCACTAGGGGTATAGAAGACGGACCTCCTCCATATCCGAATATACCTACTCTGAAAAAGGCAAGGAAGAGATTCCATTGCTGCATGCTTTACCCTCCTTTGCTATTAGTAAGCGGATATTGTCCCATCAGTTCGGGATTCTGTACCACCGAACAATACCCCTTGTTCATTTCTCCAAATGATCTGGCCTCGGCCAAATGCCCCGGAATCTAATTGAACTTCAATATGGTGCCCTTTTCTTCGTAAAGCTTCTGCAACATGGGTGGGGAACGTCGGCTCTACCCAAACAGTTTTATCTTTCATCCACTGCCAGCGTGGTGAATCAAGCGCAGCCTGCGGGTTCAAGTGGAAATCGATTGTATTCATCGCTACTTGAAGATGCCCCTGCGGCTGCATAAACCCACCCATGACACCAAAAGGCCCTACAGCTTTCCCGTCTTTAGTCAAAAACCCTGGAATGATCGTATGATAGGACCTCTTATTTCCAGCTAGTGCGTTTGCATGGTTTTCATCCATAGAAAAGTTATGACCCCGGTTTTGCAATGCGATTCCTGTACCTGGAACTACGAGTCCGGAACCGAAGCCCATGTAATTACTCTGAATGAACGACACCATGTTCCCTTCATTATCCGCAGCTGCTAAGTAGACCGTTCCGCCTTTAGCAGGTTCTCCCGGTTGAGGCGTGAGAGCTTCATCAGTAATCGCATCTCTTCTTTGTTTTCCATACTCTTCACTTAACAAACTTGCTACAGATACATCCATATGCTCAGGATCTGCAATGAATTCCGCTCCATCAGTGTAAGCTAATTTCATCGCTTCTATCTGCTTATGATAAGTAGAAACCTCTTCTTTAGCACCTATATTAAAACCTTTTAGAATATTCAAGGCTGATAATGCAACTAAACCGTGGCCGTTAGGTGGAATTTCCCAAACATCATACCCCCGGTAATTTACTGAAATGGGCTCTACCCATTCAGGCTGAAAATTTTCCAAATCTTCTTTCCTGATAAAACCTTTATGTTTTCGTGAAAAAGCGTCGATTTTTTCAGCAATTTCTCCTCGATAGAAATCCTCCCCTTTTGTTTCAGCAATTCTCCTCAACGTCTGCCCGTGATCGGGGGATTTCCAAACTTCACCTATTTCAGGAGGTCTGCCGTTTGGAGCAAATGTTTCAAACCAGTGAAGGAATTCATCGCCCTTTAAGACTTCTTTAAATTTATGATATCCATCTTTCCAAAACTTACCGAGAATTGGTGTCAGAGGATAACCATCTTCAGCATAACGAATGGCTGGAGCCAATAGTTCAGTCATTGGCAGCCTTCCGAATCTTCTAGATAACTCAGCCCACGATCTCGGGACCCCGGGAACCATAACAGGGACGAATCCATATTTAGGGATCTCATCGTATCCTTTAGCTTTCAACTGATCAATAGAGATTGAAGATGGGGAGCGCCCGCTTCCATTCAGTCCATAGAGCTTATCCTTCACCCATACGAGAGCAAAGCAATCTCCTCCGATTCCATTGGAAGTCGGTTCAACTACGGTAAGGGCAGCAGCCGTGGCAATCGCAGCATCAATGGCATTCCCCCCTTGTTTTAAAATGTCTAACCCTACTTGAGAAGCCAGTGGCTGAGATGTTGCTACCATTCCATTTTTTGAAATGGTCGTCATTCTTTTAGCTGAAAACGGTTGATATAAGTAGTCGGATTTTTCCATATGTACAGCTCCTTCACGTATAAAAAGGCTAATAAAATTAACTTTCATTCTTTTAAAATTACCTATAAAATCATTTGTTAACTATATATAGCATTTACATTAACAATCGTTTATTGTATTGTTGATGATTATAAGGCAATATTAAGAATTTTAAAAGGCTTATCTACAAATTATTCAAAATATTTATATATTTTCTTATCTATTTGGCTTTATTAAAATTTCCGGCGTGCTCATATAGACTTTAATTGTGGAGGATTGTTTTCGTTATTTTTGCTTAGAGAATGAAGTCATTGAAATATCTGTTTTTCGCGAGGAAATCCTGTTCATTCAAACAGGTTAAATAACTACTCTACAAGGTGTGGTGTATCCATGGAAGAACATAAAAATTTAAAAACCGATGAAACAGATAAACGTATCTTAGAATTACTAGTTGATGATGGGAGAATGTCTTACGCTGATATTGGCAAAAAACTTAACCTATCCAGAGTAGCTGTTCGCTCAAGAGTCAATCAACTGATAGATAATGGTATCATCGAGAAATTTACCGCAGTCGTAAACAGTGAGAAAGTAGGAAAAGAAGTATCAGCATTCTTCGAAGTGGACTGCGAACCAAGAGCGCTGGTGGAAGTAGCGGAAAATCTGGCCAGCAACCCTTATGTAGCAAGCTGTTATCAAATGACCGGACCGAGCACACTACATATGCATGTGCTCGTCAGTGATTTTCCGGAATTAGAATCATTTATAAACAAAGAGCTTTATGCACTAGAAGGCATTACGAGAGTAGAAAGCCACATTTTACTTAGACGATTCAAGAGTAGAAGCGGTTTAAAGTTATGAGTACCTCCTCCAATAGAAAAGGCAAGGTCTGCTTACAGCAGACCTTGCCTTTTTTAGTGATGTTTCATTTTACGACGTGATTATTCAAGAAATCTTCAATAATTTTTTTATGGCTACGTATCATTTTATCGGGAAGGTTATCGGCAGAAATAAATCTGCAATCATAAGCTTCTTCTTGATTTGCTATAAGTTCACCCTCATACCTGCCGGTGTAATAAGCTGTCGTCACTGAATAAAATTCGTCTCCGTTTTCAGCTACCGTATAGTATTCTTTTCCCGAATATATATTAATTAATTTCAATTGATTGATTCGCAGTCCCGTTTCTTCGAAGACTTCTCGTTCAGCCGCTTCTTCTGTCGTTTCACCAAGCTCCATTAGACCGCCGGGCAACCCCCATACTTCTTTAGGAAATGTACGCTGCTGCAATAGAATATCACCCTGTTCGTTTACAATTACAACGACAGACCCAACAAGAATTAATGGACGCTTTCCCACTAATTTTCTGAGATCTTCTACATATCCCAAATTGATCTTCCTTCCTATTTTCCTATAATGACTTTTTCAAAGTATAAAAGTTGACACCTGGTAAGTATTCTTTGAATTCGCCAACCACCTTGTATCCTTTCTCCACGTAAAAATCTCTTGTCCCGGGTTCGAATGTCGTATGCATCGAATAGTCTGCTCCACGTTTTCTAGCCATTTTTTCGACAGTTTGCAACAGTTGACTCCTTATCCCATACCCGCGATATTTTTCGTATACCCAGCAATCATTTATTTCAATCCAATTCCAGTACAGTTCAGAAGTGATTCCCCCCATACCTAACTGTTCTTCGTCAGTTACCGTTAAACATATAGGCTGAATAGCAGCATTATTCCTAGGCGAAAGGTAAGGACCTTTGCTCTTCTCAGGTGGACCTGTCTCGTAAATTGGACTAGAGAACTCTTCTTTACATTCCATATCAATTTTTACTTTAAAGTTCACTATGCTTTAGTCACCTCTAATTAAATATGAATTTGCTTAGGTCATGTTTACTAATTGTTCCCCAAAGATATATTAGCATAATTAGGAAATAAATTGAACTTATATCCAATTACCTAAAAGAAAATAAACCTTATCTATTTAGACGAGATGAAGTGATGATAGGTTTGAAAAATGAACAATTATTCATTTTCTGAAGAAGTTCTTTTGTTCTCTGGCTGTTTAATCCAATAACGTATACCACGCCCTGCGTAAGGTTCGTCTTTAAAGCGGGGAATGACATGCAAATGAGCATGAGGAATAGTCTGGCCTCCAGTTTCACCTGTGTTCCATCCAACGCTGTAACCGTCAGGTGCATATTTTTCATCCAGCCATGCTTTCGCTTCGATCAATAACTCTCTTGATTCCTTCCACTCTTGTTCAGACAATAAAAAGACTTGATTTACGTGAGCCTTCGGAATAATTAATCCGCTTCCTTCCAGGATTTTTTGTTCAGATGCTTTTTGTATGTATAAACACGTATCATTTTCAAATATAATTTCTTGATCATCATTTTGTTCTAGTGAGCAAAACATACACTCTTCTTTTCCCATAATCGCACCTCCTGCCTAAATTTCCTTTTTAAACACAAAGCTTACACGTTCATAGTCCATTTTATCTTCGTAAAACCGATGGGCGTCGCTACGATGAAGTCCTGAAGATAGAGCGACAGCTTCGTATTCATTTTCCGAGGCCCATCTATGAACAAATGATAAAAGCCGCTCGCCATATCCCCTCGATCTTTTGTATTCAGCCGTTACTAAATCGCATACCCAAACAAAACGTCCATAATATAAGGTGATCATCGGTTTAAAACCAGTAACGGCTGCAATTTCCCCCTGATCGTATAAAGCGAACAGTCTGTAGTTATCATTTTCTTTCGCATCTTTGACGATATCCAAATAGTTGAGTAAATCATGCTGAGGACGTAACTGACGCATGATGGGAAATGCTTCTTCAAGTTCATCATCATTATGTAATTCTTTAATATTCAACACATAACCTCCTCTTATCCACTGCAACTAAAGCAGATTAACTACGATAACAATACATACATAATCAGTAATAGAAATAACACTGCCGCTAGTAGAATCCCGAATAGTACTCCGTAAACATTAGACTTTTTCGTGTACCCCTGCAGCTCCCCAGATTCAGCCCCATCTATTTTTTTCACATGGAAGTATAGAGATAAATTGACTACAAGTAAGAAAACTATGTAAAGAACTGCCATGATCTGATAGTCTATGTTCACTCTAGTAGTTTCTCTCATTATGAAAAAAGCTTGGAAGAACATAAAACCACTTAAAAATAGGTTTATTCCTGAATCAACTTTTTTCTGAACATCCCATTCTTTTCCCAATTTCTCTTTTTCGTAGGCTTCGACTTTTTTAAAAATAGGGATAGGAGATCCGCTGGACTTTTTAATATATCCATAGATAGTCTGTAATAAAAATAAACAGCCGAGGGACAAAAAGAGAACCCGAAAAGTTAAAGGAACTACAGATATAAATATAAAATAAGCTGCCATCATGCTGGAGAATAAGATGTTCGTCGTTAGAAATTGCTTTTTTCTCATTAATTTAATTTCAGCATATGACATGGTGATTCCTCCCTTCACCCATTTTGATTGATTCCATAAGTTCATATTTCATATAAATAAAACTCCCTTATTTTACGTAAGGAAGTTTTACTCAGGATATCTTATATAATACCAATGATAAAGATGAAGAACACAATAAAAGGAAATACAAATGTGAATGTATTAATGGCTTGCAGAATACTTAAACCCCGACTGACAGAAGCTCGTCTGCGCTGCTGTATTCTTATGAATTGAAATGATAAAAAAGATAGAAACGGCACGAAAAAACCTGCTCCGCCGTAGGAGTGAGCAAGGAAGCCACTGATTTCCAGCAGTAATATCCCTAATAAGATCATATTAGTAAAAAACAAAAATAACGGAATTATGTATGAACGTTTGATCACTCATATCCCCTTCTTTCTCTGTGGTGTGGATTGATTTATGTATACATCGTTTGGTTATGATAATCTGGTTAGCAGAATAGCTCTCCAATTAATAAATTCGTGATTTTGAGATTTTTTATGGGGCTTCTTTGATGATGAACATATAAAACCAACTCACGAACTTGTGAGTTGGTTTTATATTAATGACCCTGATTATATTTTTGGTATCTTTTTTCATTGATCCACCAAGTGATCAATCCAAAGAATATTCCACCTATAACGGCAATCATTGCTTTTTCAAAGATGATGGCACTAGTTATACCTTCTCCAAAAAACACATCCATCATTAAAGAAAACAGGAAAAATATTAGACCGTAAGCTAATACTCCGAAGTAAGCCACGTATTTCATTTTTCCCATCTCTCGTGTCTGTCTCCAGCGCTCATTCAAAAGTTTTTGTCTCTCGTTCATTTCATCCCCTCCACTCTGAATTTTCTCATGATTACAGCTAAAAATAAATATAAACATCTTAAATCTTAATAACTTCTTTTCCTTTTTTTCTATATAAAAAATGATTTATTTTGTCTGAAAATAGCGTATAATCTGACATTATCTTTTATTTGGAGGTCAGTAGTATGAAAACGTTAGACAAAATCAGTAGTTTCGTAGGCAGCACCTTTGCTGTATGGGTATTATCCGCCGCTATATTGGCATTTATATTTCCTGAAGGTTTTACCTGGATTGCCCCTTACATAGTTCCATTACTAGGAATTATCATGTTTGGGATGGGACTTACCCTGACAAAAAGTGACTTTAAAGCGGTTTTTCAAAGGCCTTTAGATGTCGCAGTAGGAGTAGGCGCACAATTTTTGCTAATGCCCTTACTTGCTTTTTTACTTGTCACTATTCTTCCTGTTTCACCTGAGGTAGCTGTTGGTGTAATATTAGTAGGATGTTGTCCAGGCGGCACAGCATCCAATGTAATGACTTATTTATCGAAAGGGGACACAGCCCTCTCGGTTGCTATAACATCGGTATCAACATTGCTTGCACCTATTTTAACTCCGGCTTTAATGCTCTTATTCGCAAGCCAATGGCTGCCTGTCTCAGCATCAGATATGTTTCTTTCCATTGTAAACGTAGTGTTGCTTCCCATCATCTTAGGGCTGATTGTTAGAGGGATTCTCGGTACAAAAGTAGAAGCGGGAATCAAATCGGTCCCCCTCATATCTGTAATTGCCATTGTCGCTATTGTAGCTGCTGTTATAGGTGCAAATCAGCAGCAAATCGTAGAAACTGGGTTAATTATTTTCGCAATTGTCATCCTTCATAACATGCTGGGATATGTTATGGGATATGGACTTGGAAAAATGTTCGGAATGGATGCCTCAAAGAAAAGAGCTGTGTCTATCGAAGTCGGCATGCAGAACTCCGGACTAGGGGCTTCGTTAGCTGCTGTGCATTTCAGTCCTTTAGCCGCAGTACCAAGTGCTATTTTCAGTGTCTGGCACAATATTTCCGGTCCGCTCATTGCAACGATTTACCGGAAGCAGAAAAATAAAGAAAACTCATCATCCAGTATTCATAAAGCTTCATAAAAAAGAGCTAGGAGATCCTCCTAGCTCTTCCTGTGTTCAAATGGGCACTTTCCATGAATAGGTTCCACATCATCACCTATAAAATATTGCTTCCACTCTCTATGCTCAGGGTCCCCATAATGGCTGATGTTAGGATGTTTCGGAAGCTGATCCCACTTTTCTACCCGCTCACGAACCTTTTCTCTAGACATGACCCCGCCTTTTGATGTCCCCTCCAGGCCTTCAAATATCCGTCTAGGCTGAAACCCTAACACTAGGCTTCTTCCTAAATCCCTCGTTTTTCTTTGTTTATACGCAGGGGCATTGCCAAAAGTGAAAAATGGCTCTTCGGCGAATGAAAAAGCCCACAAGTGGTGGTCCGGATCTGTCGGATAATCTTTTGGCCAAGGTTTAGAATCTTGATTGTGTAAATACTGAAGAATCTCCCAAAAGTACTCTCTATAATAGGGAATAGACTTTTCTTCTTTCTCTGGCTCTACAAACAAAAAGAAACCATGGCGGATCATTCGTTTCTGGTTATCGAATAACCTTATGAATGATTCAATCGTTTGCGGAAGGTGATTCCAGTCCTCATGGGTTATGTAAGAGTAGCGCAACTCCCCTCTTTTTTCCCCTGACATACCGAAATAACAAGGGAAGGTTTTGTCGGTTACTACATCTCGGAATGTTTCATATTCTCTTTTTACCCAGGACGGTACAATATTGGTGTTGACCATATCTTCTTTTGTGTACAAATGATTTGAACGCGGCAAATAATCCTCTCCCAATCATGTAATATATTTCCTTTTCCCTCGAAACAAAATTTCAAACAATAAAAAGAGCATACTCCAGGAGTATGCTCTTTTCCATTATACGGATTGTTCTACAGGTTTATGCTTTTCACTATCCTTATCCTTATTTTCAGACTTATCTATAGCAAGTGCACAAGCTGCATCCCCTGTAATATTCAGAGCTGTACGTGCCATATCCAGAACCCTGTCGATACCAAGGATTAACGCTATCCCTTCGACCGGCAGGCTCACTTGACTGAGCACCATAGCCAGCATAATAAGTCCGACTCCTGGTACACCGGCTGTACCGATACTAGCGAGTACTGCCGTCAGCACCACCATGACTAATTGCCCAAATGACAAGTCTGTACTGTACACTTGTGCTATGAACAGGGTAGCTACCCCCTGCATAATCGCAGTTCCGTCCATATTGATCGTAGCACCTAACGGCTGCACGAAGCTGCTGACAGGCTTAGAAATGTTCAGTCTTTCCTGTGCCGTCTTCATCGATATAGGTAGAGTAGCGGTACTACTGGAAGTACTGAATGCAACTGTCATAGCCGGGAAGAAATTCTTAACAAAATGGATAGGATTCATTTTTCCTATAAAGTAAATAATCGAACTGTAAAAAATTAACCCATGTAAGAGCAGCCCTACAATAACGATAGCCATATAAGAAAACATGGCTCGAACACCGTCAATTCCCATCTCACCAACTGCAGAAGCCAGTAAACCAAAAGCCCCGTACGGAGCGAAACGCATAATGAGGTTTACCAGCCACATCATAATTTCATTACCTTGTTCCAGAAGACTATATATTCCAGATGTTTTATCGCCCAGCATAGCTAAAGCCAAACCTACGAATATAGCGAACGTGATGATCTGAAGCATATTCTCTTCCACCATGGATTGCATAGGGTTTTCAGGAATGATATTCGTAAATGTTTCTACTACCCCTGGGGACTCTTCCTGCTGCTCATAATCCGCACCAGAAGGATCAATATTTGCATTACCCGGTTCAAATATGAAAGCCAGGACCAGCGCAATGGTAATGGCGAAAGTTGTAGACACCAGGAAAAAAGCGATTGTTTTTCCGCCGATTCGTCCAAGCTTTTTCGGATCTCCTAATGAAGCTGTACCAAGAGCAATGGATAAAAATACAATCGGTACGACTAGCATTTTAATTAAATTAAGAAATATGGTACCTAATGGATCAAATAAGTAAGTATTCAAAGTATCGAATAAATCCGGTGCTGTTAAATTCAGGGTTAAACCAACAGCTAAACCTAAAATCAAACCTATGAATATTTTTACTGTTAAATTCATACATTTGCCTCCTTAACTTGTTATTGTAAAGCTCTAATACATCTTATATGTCTGACTAAAAGATGATATGTTTCTGAAAATTCTGCCAAATCTGTGTGGTCTGTGTTAAAAGTGAAGGGTGCTTTTCTAAATTATCAAACCAAAGCGTAAAAGCAAATACGACAAAAATCCTGTATTATTACCAATAATATCTATTACCCTAAAATGGAAGGGGACAAACTGAAGATGACAGGATAAAAATAGCGGACTTAGAAAAAATTTCTAAAGTCCGCTCTTAGTAGGAATAGTCAAATGAAAAATGTGATTGTATCCGTCTGTTTCCAACCAGATTTCACCGCCATGATGCTCGATAATCTCTTTACTTATAGATAACCCTAGACCTGTTCCACCAATTACTCTGCTTCGTGAAGGGTCAACTCTATAAAGCCTCTCAAATACTTTTTCTTTATTTTCTACCGGAATGTACTGACCCTTTCCCGCAATTGATATGTAATAATAACCTTCCTGAAGCTGACCGTTTATTTGAATCAGTGAAGTGTCCTCACTACGATACTCAATCATGTTATTTAAAAGGTTCGTCAGCACTTGTTGAATCCCTTCTCTATGAATCATCATTTCTTTTTCTTCCAAGTTTGTATCTATGTGAACTTGCACTCGTTCGATTTCCAATTCAAATAGTCGGATAACCTGATTCACAAGTTCATCTACTTGAACACTTTCCTTTGAAAGTACTCTATCAGTACTGGATCTGTCCCATTCTTTTACGATATCTAATTGTTGAACTAAACCAGTCACTCTTTCTGTCTCTTCTGCTAATGACTTATAAATATCTCTATCACCAGCCAGAACACCTTTTTCCAGAGCTTCTAAATATCCACGCAAATTAGACAGTGGAGTTCTTAATTCATGGGACAAATCGCTTAACATTTGGTTCCGATTCTTCTCTTGTTCTTGAAGTAATACAATTAAGTGATTAAAATGCTGAACTAACTCGCTTATTTCATCATGAGACTTAGGGGGAATAGGCTTAGGATAATGGCCGGATTTAAATAATTCCATTGCATGAGATAATTCTTTAACAGGCCTTAACATCCTTTTCGTAATGACGGCATATAGCACACCACCGAATAAAATTACAATAACACTTACTAATAGAGAGAAAGATAAAAGAGAGGAATTAAAGGAAAACTGAGTTTGACTTCCCATTCCCACTAAATTAGAAGCCAAATAGCAGGCCGTGTCGTAAATGATCAAACCTGTAAATAATACAAGCAGGATGAGAAGTGAAACATTAATAATCGTCAGTTTCATCCATAACCTTGAAGGTAAAAATTTATTAAGCTCCATGAAATTTATACCCCATTCCTCTAACTGTGACAATTCGCACAGGACGGGATGAATCTTCCTCTATCTTTCTACGAAGCTTTTTTATATGAGCATCAATTGTACGGGACATGATATCCGCATCTCCATAAGGGTGGATCTGGTTCACCAACTGTTCTCTCGTAAAAACTTGATCAGGATTTTCCATTAAAAAATAAAGTAAGTTAAACTCATAGTTAGTTAATTCAATTAGCTCTCCATTAAGCAGGACTTCACCTTTACGAGGTTTAATCACCAGGCCGTCTACCGCAATTTTTTGGCAGAAGTGACCTGTTCGTCTTAAAACCGCCTCCACATGTGCCACCAGTTCCTCCGGGCTGAATGGTTTCGTCATGTAGTCATCTGCTCCCAGTCTCAGACCGCTAATTTTATCGTCCGTTCTCGCTTTAGCAGAGAGCATAATGAGAGATGGGTCATCTGATTCTCCTTTTTTCACCCATTGACAAAATTCTTCCCCACTGACTTTCGGCAGCATTAAATCCAAAATAATCAAACACGGAGAATGCTGCTCATAAACATGTTTCGCTTCCTCGCCATCATAGGCCTGGACCACATTATAACTATTTTTTTCTAAATAAATTTTAATAAGATTGGAGATTTTCACGTCATCTTCTACTACTAAAATTTTTGGTTTTATCACGCATTAACCAACTCCTATAATTCTTCTAAGCGTTGCAGCATCATATCATAATTCATAGCTCCGAGCATGACCGACTGAATCTTGCCCTCTTCATCGATAAACACGGAAGTTGGTACAGGATTCACTTCATATATCGTTGAAACTTCTGAATTTTTATCCTTTAAGATTTGAAAAGAAAGACCGAACTCGTCAGCGAATTCTTCCACATCGCCAACGGAAGACTCAGTTTCAGTTAAATTAACAGCTAAAATTTCTACGTCTTCGTTTTGATGAAATTTCTCCATATCTGGCATTTCAGCACGACATGGCGGACACCAAGTAGCCCAGAAGTTCAGCATAACTTTCTTGCCTCGTAAATCAGACAACTTTGTTTCCTCACCATTTAATCGTTCTAATGAAAAATCTGGAGCTAGTTGACCTTTATCTAAACCCGTTTCTGGATCGTCAGTCGCCGGTCCTTCCGCGACCATTTGTGCCTTCTCACCTTCTTTATCACCCGTTTCCTCTTCCGGCTCAGTTAAGTCGTATACAGCCCAGCCGAACAACGCCGTTACGAAAAGGACTACTACCCATTTTTTCATATTTACTCTCCTTTCAGTTTAAAAAATTATGCCTAAGTTAGAAAGCCAAGTGTCCTGGACAAGGTTTAACAGCATGGTAGAAAAGCGAGTCATAAAACCTGTGTACAGCAAAACACCAACAATAACCATTGAAGCTCCACCTAATTTAAGGATCCTCTCACTGTATTTCAAAATGAATTTTGTCGATCCTATAAAAAAAGAAAAGGCTAAAAACGGGATAGCAAACCCTACGACATAAACGATTGTATACAAGATTCCCTGGGTGGGATTGGAGGCAGACAGCATTAAAATTGACGCAAAAATTGGACCAATACAAGGAGTCCACCCTGCTGCGAAACCCATCCCTGCAAATAAGGTGCCCAGATAATTAAACGAAGATCTCGGTTTAAAGGTCATACGTTTCTCTTTCATTAACCACCGAAAGTTCAGCCATCCTGCTACAAATAAACCCATAATAATAATAAAAATCCCAGCCATTCGCTGTATGAAAAGCCCCGTTTCCCCTGTTAATAAACCTTGAATAAAATTTCCTAAATAAGAAGCACCTATGCCTAAACTAATAAAAATAGTAGACACCCCTATAAGAAAGAAAGCGGAGTGAGACAGAATTTTCTTTTTCACCTTTATACTCTGATCTTCCTTAATTTCCTTTACACTCATACCAGTTATGTAAGATAGATAGGCTGGGAATAATGGAAGGGTGCAAGGAGACAAAAAGGAAATAACTCCAGCACCAAAAGCAAGCCATATTGTCACATCTGTCATGGTAAATCTCTCCTTTTATCAAATAACAACAGTAAACTACATAGCAGGGCTATACCTATATAAAACCACGGATCCATTCGGTATCCCATTAGTTCAGGAGAAGGATAGAATAACCCATATATCCCTGTTAAAAGAACTATAAAGATCACTGTTAAGATAGGAATGTTAACTAGAGTGATTAGAATAATGAACAAAAATGTGAGGATCAATTCGCTCCAAGCACCTTCATCATTAAATACGATAGTAAATACTGAAAAACTAAACCAGCTGAATGCTATTAACTGCACATATTCATGAGTATATATACTCGATTTGTTTTTATATAATTTGATAACTGTAATGGCTGCCGTTGCTATGTAAAACTCTAGTGTTCCACTTGGATAAGCAAGCAGTGCTATAGGGTGATCCAATAAAAGCTGCCACTTCGTCAGGAGCTTTGCCCCAATGAACAATAAAATCCATGTAGTCAGGAAGGAAACAAACCCTTCAGTTACGTGTTTTTTAACTTCTTTAGTTTGGGTAGATACAAGCCAGAACAAGATTATGGCAGTAATAAAAGCAAGTACCCGTATAGCTAATAAAGGTTGGACAATCATTTTATAATACCTCGTTCCCCGCCAAGTTGTATTCCTAGTCTAAAACTGTTGTGTGAAAATATGATGAACATAATCAAAGTCTATGAAAAGAATTCCTGGATAACCTATGATAAAATCAAACCATCCTATTAATGGAAAGGATGACTATTTTATGTACGGTATTGAAGAAAAGAGAAATGAAGTTCTTACGTTTATCGATGGATTAAATGATGAAGAAGCAAAGAAGAAACCAGACTCAAGCTCCTGGTCTATACTTGAAGTTTTAGAACATTTGAATTTAATGGAGCAATTAGTAGGCTATCAAATCGGAGAAGCTTTAAAAGACGGCACCCCAAAAGACGTTAGTGAAAAGCCTTTGCACAAAACTACTAATCGCGATTATAAGGTGGACGCTCCAGAAGCAGTCAAACCTAAAGGGAAGTTTCAATCATTAGAGGAGGCAAAGGATGGCTTGGAGAAAAGCCGTGAAGCGACGTTATTCCTCACTCATAATAAAGACGAAGAAACCTTGGAGTTATATGCTTTTCCTCACCCTTCTTTCGGTGATTTGAATCTTAAACAGTGGGTAGAATTCATTGGATGGCATGAACTCAGACATTTAAATCAAATGAAGGAAATCTATCAAAACATTAAATAAACAAAAAAAACAGACTACTATGAACTTCACCTTCCTATTGTGTATAACAATGGGAGGCCAGTTCAAGTAAGTCTGCTTTTTCAATAATTCAAGATTTGTTTGCCCAATAATGATAAATCCCCTAAATCGTTCTCAATAGTAACTTTCAATTTATTCAAATTTATCTTTTTACAATCTTCTGAGGCCAGATGACGGAATCCTTCGATATTTTTGACCTTCACCTTCATAGAATCATCAATTATTCCTTTATCAAATAAAATGTCAAATGAGTCCTTATACGTCTGGGGCACGCCGAAATGGTATTCAGCATTGATATGAATGGACAGATCAATTGCTGCTTTACAAGCACGTTGAATATTAAGAACTATCGAGTCCTGCTTGACTGAGTCGAGTAAGTGATCAGGTTCTCCATCATACACAATGTAGACCTTTTGAATACATCTCTCCATAGAATTAATTTTACTTACTATCACCTCATCATGCATCTTAGGCCCTTCTTTCATTGATACTATTCGAGATTACAGCCTGCTCCTCATTTGTTAAAGCATACATGCTGTAAGCTCCCATCTGTAATTCCATCCGTAATCGTTCGTCCTCTGAATAAATCACCGTACCTCTTGAGAAAATTTGAGTCCGAAATGTAAATGATGCATTGCTTATATCTACCAAATGGACTTCCTCTTCGATTACATCCGCTAGCTGCTGCCCCAACAAAAACAACTTATACACAGAATGTTGCTGATTACTGCAAAAAGCTAAATCAATGTCACTCTCACCTCGCTCAGCTCCATTGGAGTAAGAGCCGAACAGGATAATGAAGGATGGTTCTAATTTTTCTACCAAAAAAGCTCTCATATAAGGAATGAAATTCCCATGCAAGAAACCACTCCCTTACTAAAATCCAACACTTAAGAAAAAGAGCTGACATCAAGCCAGCTCTTTTCCTACTAGTGATTCTACAGCCCTTCACAACTGCATTCTTATTAACTTACGTATTCTTCATATCATAAATCATGAGAAAGTGACAAAATCAAACTTCAATTTTTACTTATAGTTAAGGGTTCCTCAATACGATATAAGTTAAACATTTTTTCATAAATAAGCTGAATTTCTTTTACATGAAGGTACATCACAACACTGTTGTCACGATATTAGCGGTAATGCCTCTAATGAGAGCTCTTAACAATTGATTTTCCAAGGATAACCTAAACACTTATATGGAACCCTCCCCCATCTAGTTATCCATCACTTCTGTAAAAATGTCCAAATCAAATGAGCCATTTGTCTGCAAGCTTCGAACAAATATTCTTCTCCATTTTCTATACAATTTCCTAAGGATCTAGGACCAGGAACAATCGAAAAACACCCAGAAAAAATTGTGTTAAGTTCATTCATAGGTCCATCCAGGCTTCCAGATAAAAGAATAACAGGCTTGCCATTTTCTTTAGCTAGCTTTGCAACATACCCTGGAGCTTTACCGTAAAGCGTTTGGACATCACTTTGTCCTTCTCCCGTAATAATCATATCTGAATTTTTCACTGCCTCTTCTAATTGAATAGCATCGGAAACGAGCTCAGCTCCAGAGTACAGCCGGCCCCCCAAAGCTAAAAAGGCGAAGCCTAATCCACCAGCGGCCCCCGCTCCTTTTTTACACGAGAAATTGCCACCCAAGGCCTCTTCAACCAATCGCCCGAAATGTTCTAAAGCTTGATCATACTCTTCGACTTGTTTTTCGGTGGCACCTTTTTGTGGACCATACACATAAGTGGCACCATGAGATCCTGTTAAAGGATTGTCGACATCGCATGCTACACGAATGGTCGTATCTTTCAATCTAGGGTCGAGAGAAGTAAAATCTACGCTATCTACTTTCATGACATCCTTCCCAAAGCAGCCTATAGTCTGACCATCTGCATCGTATGCACGCATTCCCAAAGCTTGAAAGACTCCCAACCCTCCATCGTTTGAAGAGCTTCCTCCCAAAGCTAGAACGAGCTTCTTATTGCCACGATCAAGAGCATGTAAAATGACTTCCCCGATGCCGTAGGTCGTCGTGTAATCTGGATTTTTTTGTTCTTCGGGTACGAGTGGTAAACCAGCAATTTCAGCACCCTCGATTACAGCTGTTTTACTCCCAATTTCTAAGTATCCAGCTGTTCTTCTTTCTCCGAGCGGCCCCGTGCATTCAAGTTCCACCATATCCCCTTCTATCGCATTTACCATAGCGGAAAGCGTCCCTTCCCCTCCATCCGCCATCGGTTTAATTGCGGTTTCAATCAAAGGGTCGACAGATTGGAATGCTCTTTCCATAACCTTAGACGCTGCGGTCGACGACATACTGCCTTTAAATGAGTCCGGTGCGAATAAAACTTTCATAAGAACCTCCCCCTTCATACGTTATACTTCTATTCAAATTGACTATCGCTGCGATTACAATGAGACGGGGTTTTAAACAATAGGTTAACATACCCGTTCCCTAGTTCATTTGCACAAAATCAGTTAAGCAGAGAAAAAAGTCAAAAAATTAAAGTGCCTTAAATATCGTTTATTCGAAGTTTTTCTTTAGCCTGATTTCACTTGATTTCTCATAATCGCTACCAGGTAAATGCCCCGCTATCGTATCTATACTTCTACACTACCCTCCTCATATCAAAAAAACGCACTCGTGATGAGTGCGTTTCACATTATTTGCGTCCTGTCCAATAAGCTCCTTCGTCCATATGGACAAAAGGAATATCAGTATCTACTTCACCTGTAATAACTTCATCTGAAATATCTTCTCCAGCTAACCATTTTTTAAAATCAAACTCTACAGGCTGCTGATCTCCCCCAAGCGCAAACCATGCTTTCAGCTCTTTGGGAAGATATCCAGAAGTATGGATGGTACCCGCCCAGTTACTATATTGCTTAGAGAAAACTCCTCGATCTGTATCATTCATGAGACGAAACGCATCATAAGCTCCATGTAATTGGCTTCTAGCCTCATTTATAGCATCGAGTCGTTTCATTGAGTCTACGAGATGGTTACGATTCTCTTTCTTCATTTTTTCAAAATGGTTCGTACACACGTTGGACTCTCTCACTTCGACTCCGCGTGGAGAAGCCTCAATGACGTAGGTTTGGTTGCTGGGATCAAATACAATATAGCTGAAAGAATGACGGTGCGGTATTTCCTTCAGCATATCGACTGCTTCTTTCACGTTAGCACAAGACTCCAGGATCAACCGCCCGATCATGCAGCAGATA
This sequence comes from Halobacillus sp. A1, assembly GCF_024189295.1. Classification (GTDB taxonomy): domain Bacteria; phylum Bacillota; class Bacilli; order Bacillales; family Halobacillaceae; genus Halobacillus_A. Next base: position 427,759 of record NZ_JAIZEN010000001.1, on the reverse strand, counting down.
AAACCGTCTCCTGGTTTTTTACGATGCATGAAGTTATATCCCATTGTGAGACCATGTTCATTCATCCCGTCCATTCTCCCTGTTATTCGCTGGGTCGGGCCGGCAATTGCATAGCCCCCATCAGTAGGCTGGAAAAATGAATACCTTCCTTCATATGTTTTGGGCATATAATCATAATTTCTTATGAGGTAGCCGTCTCCCGTCATGATGGAGCATCCCGACTTTTTGTAGTCTATGCGGTATCCGCCGAACTCCATCATCACCCGATCCATTGGCCATTCAAGTGCATCACGCAAGCCTTTCAGTTCCTCCCAGAGTCCAGGTGCAAAGCGTGTAATCGCATGTTTTACTTCTGACTCCTTTACGATGAACCTTGGTTTACGGACCCTCCACTGTTTTTCCCGATTTTTCACGGTTAATGAATGTTTCAACTGTTCTCCCTGTATATACCCGAAATCATAATGGGTTCCTCGGAACTGGAGAATATTGCTATGTACTAGTTTCATGACAAAAACCTCTTTTGCTGTAGGGTGGTTATTGATTTTTTTGGTTCCATAATTTCAGTGTGGATTGTTTCATATTATATGGAAGTTATCTGGGTAGTTTCCGTTCCTTAAAATAGATATTGAAGGTCCGGGAAATCACTCGCTTTCGATGAGCGTACGGTGAGCTTCCTCGGTACACTAACGCCCTGCGGAATCTCACCATGTACTGTCATCCCATCTCTTACACAGCGGCTACTGAGACTTCCTTCACTTCTGTACGATAAGTCAACATCGAATCACTCCGTTCTTCGTGTTTCCTTTATCTCCGCCAGTTCATGGGCCGTTCATTACGTTTCCATTAGGATTGTTGAATTACCCCCATTAAAAAAATCCACAACTTTTAATAATACAGCTATTTTAATAGAAGAAATTCATTTGATAAAGTAAATAACCTTCTAAAAAAGCACCTAAGCATAGGTGCCTTTGATTTATTGATTAATAAGGTTTAAGAATTTTTTCGTGCGCTCTTCTTTTGGGCGTTCAAATAGATCCACAGGTTCGCCTCTCTCAATGATCTTCCCTTCGTCCATAAAAATAACTTCATCGGCTACTTCTTTAGCGAACTTCATTTCATGAGTTACAACGACCATAGTTCTTCCTTCTTTAGCAAGATCTTTCATAACGAGCAATACCTCTCCCACAAGCTCAGGGTCAAGTGCAGAAGTAGGTTCATCAAATAACATGACTTTTGGATCTATAGCCATGGCACGTGCAATCCCAACACGCTGCTGCTGGCCGCCTGAAAGCTGGTAAGGGAAAACATCTATTTTTTCTTTCAATCCAACTTTCGTTAAAAGCTCGGCCGCTCTTTTTTTTGCTTCTGTTTTATTAACTTTTTGTACAGTGACTGGCCCTTCCATCACATTCTGAAGCGCAGTGAAGTGGGGAAACAAATTATACGTCTGAAATACCATCCCAGATTTCTTTCTAAAGCTGCGAATTTCCTTTTTGGATAATTTTTTCCCAAAATCAATCGATTGTTGATCGATGCTGATTAAACCACTTTCAGGCTGCTCAAGCAGATTCAGACACCTTAGAAGTGTTGTTTTACCGGATCCGGAGGGTCCGATCACGACGACCACTTTTCCTTTTTCCACTTCCAAATCAATATCTTTAAGAACGACCAAGTCACCGAATTGTTTAGATATTTTCTGTGTACTTATCATAAAGAATTCTCCTTACGTTTTAACATAACGGTTTAAACGAGTTTCGATACGGTCTTGAATAAGGGATAATATAAAACAAATCACCCAATAGATCGCTGCCGCTTCAACATAAACTAATAGAGGTGTATACGTAGTCGCAACAATTTCTTGTGCTTTTCTAAACATTTCACTTACTAGTATCGTAGAAGCAAGAGAGGTTTCCTTGACTAATCCTATAAATGAATTAGAGAGTGGAGGGATGGAAACCCTTGTTGCCTGAGGCAGTATGACCCTTTTTAAAGATTGAAAATAAGACATCCCTATAGAAGATGAAGCTTCCCACTGCCCTTTTTCAATAGATAATATGGAAGCCCTTATAATCTCAGAAGCATAGGCTCCCGTATTGAGTGAAAAGGCTATAATGGTCCCAGTGAATGGCTCGAATTTCAAAAAATCAACCCCGAGATTCCCCAAACCAAAAAACACAATGAATAATTGAACAAGTAACGGAGTACCCCGGATAATGGATACATAGACCCTGGCTATACCCGCCAAAATTTTTATACCAGAAATACGGAATACAGCAGTAACTACTGCGATGAATAGCCCGATCACAAAAGATATTAAAGTTAGAGGGATAGTATAAGACAAGACTCCTTTTAACAAAGGTATAAAGGAGTCTTGTAAAATAGCTATATTTTCTGAACTGAAAAAACTACTGGACAGATACATCTTCATCAAACCACTCATTAGATATTTCTTCTAGTGTGCCATCTTCTCTCATCTCTTCTAAAGCATCATTGACGGCTTCTACTAGTTCCGGATTGTCCTGACGGAACATCATAGCTGTTTCTGAAGCATCGTCTTCTTGATCAACAATTTCAACTTGAGAATTACCGTCTTTTTGATTTAAGTAATCCAGTACAGATAAACGATCATTAACAGTTGCATCCACTCGATCGTTGTTTAATAATTCCATAGCAGGAGTAAACCCTTCGACACTCTCTATTTCCGCACCATATTGTTTAGCAATATCCGCATAATTACTCGTTAAGGATTGTGCGGATGAGGCTCCCTCTAAGTCATCAAAGCTTTTTATTTCTTCGTTATCACTTTTGGCAACGAGTACTGCGGAGGTATACGTGTACGGTTCAGAGAAGCTGTATTTTTCCTCACGATCCGGCTGAATCCCAACCTGGTTTGCGATCATATCAAAACGCTCACTATTTAAACCGGCAAACATAGAGTCCCATTTGGTCTCTTCAAATTCTACTTCGACATCCATACGCTCGCCAATTTCTTTCGCTACTTCGACATCATATCCAGTCAGTTCGTCGTTATCGTCATGAAAGGTATAGGGCGCATAAGTTCCTTCAGTTCCAACCGTAAGAACACCCTCCTCCTTTATCTGTTCTAGCAAGCTCCCACCTTCTGATGAGGAGGTATCTTCTCCACCTTCTGAATCGCTTGATCCACAAGCAGATAAAACAATGATAAATAATGCCGCAATAGATAGAAATGCATACTTTTTCATAAAATAACCCCTTTGATATTTAATCCCTATAAAACACATCGGAATTATAGACTTATAGAGCATACAAGCTAAAGCATTCTACGTCAAGATTATTGTTTGATTGAAATTAACCACAAAAAAATGGCTCCCCTTTATCATGGGGCAGCCACTTTAATTTAATACAATTTACCTTGACGAAATAATACTGTTGATAATTTCATAACCGAATGAATATAACAATTTTGCCTTAGAGGGAATGGATCACCGAAAAACTGAGGTAAAATCGTATCCATCGTATGCTGCATCCTATCGAATAAAAGCTCATAAATTTGTTCTTCCTTATAGAACTCCGTTTCTCTCCCCTGTTTCCACTCCAGATAGGATACGATCACACCTCCGGCATTGGCTAGTATATCAGGAATGATCAGAACTCCACGTTCACTGAGGTAATTATCTGCGGTTTCTGTTACAGGAGCATTCGCCCCTTCCACAATAATTTCCGCTTTGATTTTCTCCATATTATCTTCATGGATTTGGTTTTCTAACGCCGCCATGATCAGTACATCAACATCAATTTCTAATAAGTCGTCTCTTTCCTTAATGGTGGCCTTTATATGGTTTTCAGCTAACTCATCTTCTGTGGTTGGGAGATCCCCGTTGTGTTCATCCGCATATTTTGATAGTGCAGGTACATCTAAGCCATCAGAATTGTAAAGCATGACATTGTGATCGCTGATTGCTACAACTTGGTTCTGAAGATAGTTACATTTGAAAGCTTCATGTGCCGCAACAGAACCCAGGTTTCCAAAACCTTGAACAGCTACTGTCAGTTTTCGATCCGCCTTGCTTAACGCTGTTTCAGCGAACTTATTATCCTGCTCGCTGAGCCACTTCTTCTGCTCACGCAAAAAGTCGTACATCATATATCGGAAGGTAAAGTAAACACCTCTTCCTGTCGCTTCTTTCCGCCCCAGTGAGCCACCATTAATAATGCTTTTCCCCGTAAAACTGCCCCGGTAAGGCTGCCCGGGATGAATGTTTTTATACTCAGCCATCATCCAATCCATTTCCCGCTCCCCTGTTCCAGCGTCTGGAGCCGGAATATCTTTATCGGGACCTAATATATCATTGAAATATTGGACATACTTTTTACATATCAAATTCAGCTCTTTCACACTATACTCTCTCGGGTTTATAATAACCCCGCCCTTACCTCCTCCAAAAGGCAATTCGTGGAGTGAGTTTTTAAGGGTCATCAGGCGAGCGAAATTCGCAACCTCGACTTCATTTACTGTTTCATGGAAACGAATCCCGCCTTTGTATGGACCCAGAGTATCATTATGCTGGACCCTGAAAGATGGAATTCGAACGATCGTTCCATTCTCAAGAGCTACTCTTAGAAATGATTTATGTATATGGTTCGGTGTTGAGAGGATAGCTACTAAAGATTTAAAGGCCTGCTCTCTCGTTTGGGCCTGCAAATCAGGCAAGAAGCTCTCATCTTCTAATAATGCTGTCAATGATTTTTCAATAACTGTGCTGTTCTTATCCATGTTCATTCCCCTCCGTCGGACTTGTGTCTAAATTCCTATATGGTTTCAATCTACCCTTATTAGAACCTTTCAAACGTAATATATGGAAGCGTTGACTAATACAATCGCTAGTATTAGCAGATCAGTAAAAATGTTATACTTTATCTAGTGTTATAGGCGTTTTTTTGGTAGTCTATAAATTGTAACAAGTCAGAAAGCGTTTTCCGTAATCTTGAATGAATGGTATAATCCAGTCGATAAATAAATGCAGGTAAAGGTGGTGCACCTCTTGAAACGATTAGTAATAGCAGGCGGCGGATACGGTGGTCTAAAAATAATTATGAATTTGCTTGAAGACGGCATTCCTAAAGACGTACATATCACCGTTATTGACAGAAATCCCTATCACTCGTTAAAAACAGAATTTTATACGATTGCAGCTGGTACGGAAGCAGATAAAAACGTGCGCATTGAATTTCCTCAGCATGAACAGATTGAGTATAAATTCGCTGAAATCAATAAAATCGATATAGAACAGGAACAAGTCTTGATCAAAGACTTCAAGGAATCCATTCCTTTTGATTATTTAGTAATTGGGCTAGGGTGCGAAGATAATTACCATGGGATCGACGGTGCCCGTGAGTTTACTGAAAGTGTCCAATCTTTCAGTAAAGCTCGGAGTGCTGGTTTTTCCGTAGGTAATTTGCAAGCATATGGGAAAGTGACTGTAGTCGGAGCAGGTTTAAGCGGGATTGAAGTAGCTTCAGAAATACGCGAAAGCCGTCCAGATCTTAACATACGCCTGTTAGACCGCGGTGAAACCGTATTACGAGCGTTCGATAAAAAAATCCAGAATTACGTGGAAGACTGGTTTGCAAGCAATGACGTGGAAGTGCTTCACAACGCGAATGTAGGCTATGTGGAAAGAGATGGAGTGTGCAACAACGGAGTGTGTTACCTTAACGATGTCACGATTTGGACGGCAGGAGTGCGCCCTAATTATTTAGTGAGGGAACTCCCTTTTGAGAAGGATGAGCAGGATAAAGTAATTCTCAATGATTACTACCAGGTTCCATCCAAGCAAAATGTGTACGTCTTAGGTGATTGTGCTTCCTCTGCTTATTCACCGAGTGCACAATTGGCTGGCGAGCAAGGAGAGCAAATAGCAAAGATTCTTTCAGATTTGCTCAAAAACAAAGAACCAAGCAAACCGAAAGAAATTAAACTCAAAGGTACATTAGGATCACTAGGGAAATCAGATGGTTTCGGCAACATGATGCAGCAGCCGATGACCGGACGATTACCTCGTTTAGCTAAATCTGGAGTTCTATGGTTGAGTAAACGTCACTAAAAGTAGTTCGGCACGCACGTAAACAGGCTGACCATAATAAAGCCCAAGTGCTGGAACACTCGGGCTTAGTAGCTTATAGGAATATTTTTGAACGGCTGACCTGTTAAGCATCATATATGAAAAAGTAACGATCCTATGCTTTAGCGGCGGAAGGGATGGTTACTTTTTTTATTTTCATTAATGATCGCAAGTACGATTTTTAAAGTTCCAATCAAAACTAAGTTTGATGTGAGAACGACTGTCACAATTTCGAAGTCTGTCAATTCACCACCTCCCCTCTACGGGAGATGGTCAACCGCCTTGCTGCGTTTTACTAGCTACCTCTCTATTTTACCAACAGAACGATTTTAAATCTATCCGGCATTCGTCTGTTTTGCTTTTACTGTTTCCAATTGATTCCCCAAATATCTGGCTAGCTCCAGCATGCCGAAAATAGAAGCTACTCTTTCAGCATCCGTATTATAGTTTGTATTCGTATTCACGTCATACGTATACAGTTGACCATTTTTGTCTTGAATGGCTTCTATACCCGCTACCTGAATGTCATTTTGTTGTAAGAATTGCTCATACTTTTTTATGATAGGATCATAATAACCTTCCAGCACTTGGAACTTTGCGCCCGGTGTTGTTTCAGGCTTATCGGTAGGGCAGTACATATCTTCTATTTTGCAAGCGTCAGCCGGGCAAAGTTCAAACCCTTCAGAAGTATCTACTTTCACTGCATATAGGAATTTCCCGCCTACAAATTCATGCCGCACGATATATGGCTCAGGAGCTTCTATATACTGCTGGACTAACGTAATGCCATCAACCGGTTCATCAAATCCATCTCCATACACATACTCGTTCAACGCTTCCATGGAATGAAAAAGCTGTACTCCCTGTCCTTTTCCTGCACGGTTATGTTTCGTTATGAAGGAAGGCAAGTCCAGCTTTTTTGCCGCTTCAATAATTTGAGCTTTTCCAATAGAAGCAACTGTTTTTGGTGTCGTGATGTTCAGTTCATTCAACGCCATGTACTGGTTGACTTTACTTACTTCAAGCCGTAAAGCACGGGATCCATTAATAACTGTTCGTCCATGACGCTCTAACCAGGATAGTACAGCTTCTGCATACTCCGGGGCGAAGCGATGATCTCTCGTGTGAGAAGAGGCGCTCATCCTATTATAAAAAACACCCTCAGGAGGGTCCTGAGTCAAATCAATTGTTCCTTCATTCAAATGCCATAGTTCATAAGGCAGTTCCAATTCTTCTAAACGCTTTGTCAAATGGTCTGTCCATTCATCATTTTCGTGGATCACATAAATTTTCCCCATCTGTCATACCCCTCTCTAAGTTGAAATTCATTAGTTTGAGTATAACATATTAAACCGACTGAACTACTAAGGATTCGCTCATAATGGACAACTTCTTCCGCCTGAAATCATCTGCTAGAATAATGGCAGGGAGGTGACCAAAAATGACTCATGCTGTAATAGATGCTCATATCCATATCGATTGGTATGAGAAAAAGATACAGAGAAACATCATAAACTATCTTAAGAAACACAACGTCACAGGTTTAATAAGTGTATCCAGCGACCTCTGTTCTTCCATGGAAAACCTGAGGCTGGCTGCCAACCACCCAGCTATTTATCCGGCAGTCGGCTATCACCCGGAACAAAAGCTTCCTTCCGAGGATGAGTTACATAGAATTTTAAAGTTATTGGATAAGCAGCATAAACACATTATCGCGATCGGAGAAGTGGGGCTGCCCTATTATACTCGTCAGCACCGCACGAATTTGCCACTCCAGCACTATGTAAGAACTTTAGAGACTTTCATGCGTAAGGCCGTTGAAATCGATAAACCTCTCATCCTCCACGCGGTGTACGAAGATGCTGATTTAGTTTGCGACCTTTTAGAGAAACACGGTATTACTAAAGCGCACTTTCATTGGTTTAAGGGTACACGTCCTACGATGAACAGGATGATGAAAAGAGGATATATGATTTCCATTACTCCTGACTCCCTTTTCAAAGAGAAAATCCAGTCCATTATTCAATATTACCCTTTAGAACTGATGATGGTCGAAACTGATGGTCCTTATCCGTTTAAGGAAAATGAAATCACACATCCTCGTATGATTCATGATTCAGTGAAAAAAATCAGTGAAATGAAACAGAAAGATTTAGGAGAGGTGTATCAAATCCTCTTTCAAAACACGAAGGATTTCTATCAACTTCCATAAAACAAGCCCAGGTCACTTCAACCTGAGCTTATCGTGCCGATTCTGCCCACGTGTGGACACCTAATAAATAGCGATGCAGGAAGTACTCCACTGTTCCAATGATCAATGAAAGAATCAAGGCACCCGCAAAAGTTACGGAAGCTGTCCCGAACATATTGGACAGACCCCATATGATAAAAAAAGAACTGATAACATCCATCCCGACACTTGACCAAAGGTTTCCTTTACGAAGCCATTGTTTTTCCATTGGTACACCAATTACGATGAGTATGGCTGCGACAATTAACGGCTGCCAAATGGCTCCATAATTTACTTGATCAGAAAAGTACATAGCTGCTATCAATAAACTTGGCAATGTGAATATCTTGACTAATGTGCTCGTCAAATGAATACCTTCCTTCCAGGTGTAAAAGATATGGATTAGTATTTCAAAATAATCCTATCGTATTCACATCTGGTCGAGTACTCATTTAAACTCGACTTCCTCGATGCGAAAGCCGCTTTTCGGAAATGACGGCATCCGAGATAAACTGTAGCTGAGGTCCTGACTTGGAACTTCATATTCTATTTCACGTGTTAAAAACTTTAAGCTTGATTTGATAGCTTCCATCGTGATCCATTCACCTGGACAACGGTGGCCCGTGTAGTGCTCCCCGCCTCCTTGCGGGATAAAATCAAATAGTCCGCCCTTCCAGTCCTTAAAACGCTCGGGAGAGAATTGATTAGGTCTTTCCCACAGTCTTCGGTCGTGATCAATTCCGTGAACATCAATTAAGACGAGCGTGTCTTTTTCAAATGAGTACCCGTCCCACATAAAGTCTTTTCGAACACGTGCTCCTAAAAAAGGAACAAATGGAAATAACCTGCGGATTTCCTGAGCGAACCTCTCAATATAATCCCCCTGTGCTTCCTTTACCTTTTCTCTTTCTTCAGCATGATCATGAAGAGCCAGTGCACCAAATGCAACATAAGCCGCTACAGCAACCGTAGGACGTATAACGTTCAATAATTCCTTTGCTGCAACCTGGGTGCTTAAATGATTTCCATCTAAATCCCTGTGAAATGCCATTTCATAAATGGCAGACCCCTCTTCAGATGCAACCTTTCCTTCTCTGATGTTTTCAATTAATTCCTTGATCCACTTTTCTGCATTGACTCTCGCTTTCCTGCCTTTTCGATGCCGGCTTCCGACAGCTCCAAAAGCATCAACCATCGCCCAGAGCAGTTCCGCCCTTTTCTTCACTTCTCCTTCTTTCAAAGGGACACCAGCCCATTGACAGGCAGCTTGACACAAAACAATTTTAGCTTCTTCAAGTAGAACGATGTTCTTTTGGTTTTTCCAACCTTCTGCCTGTTTGCGCCATTGTTCGGAAGTCAGCTGTCCAAGTTTGTCCATTTTCTCAGGAGTCATCAATGACATGAATAATAGCTTTCGATGCTCGTGGGGATCGCCATCCATTCCTTGAATCGCGTTTTCACCGAATAATGACTTTTCAATTCTCTTTGGCAAAGCCCCTTTCCGCTGAAATTTCTCTTTGTCATAAAAAAGCTTTGCCCCATTTTCTCCAGTTAAACAAATGACCTTTTCTCCCAATAAACGAGTTTCGAAAATATCCGTATCAAGATCGGCAAATCTTTTAGGCAAAAATCTATAGCCTTCACGTAAAACGTTTATGCTCTGATCTAATTTTCTATCTTTCGGAACAGTTTTCATGTAGTTTCTCCCTTCATGTATCTATTGATATACCTTTGTTTTCCTTTTTTTCAATGCATTAAACAACAGCTTTGAAGACTTTGATTACAAACCCGTTACAGTTCATTTAAATACACTCTTCTCAGGAACGGTTACTTGTAAAACTGTGGTAAGATTTCTAGGAATGCAAAAGGAGGGTAGTTATGAAAGAAAAATTAATAAATAAACTGCCGATATCTATGAGAAAATATTTTCAAATGTCTGAACGCCAGCGTAAATATGAGCTGCAGATGACGTTATGGTCCATGCCCCTCATTTACATTACTGGCTCAATCCTGCTAGTTATAATCACCATTTTCCTTGACTTGAAATTGAATATTTCCCAGTATGCTCATCCCTGGTTCAGCGCAGGTGGAGATGCCACTCAAATACTAGTCAGCGCCCTGATCGGGGGCATTCTCACTCTGAGCGCCTTTACTTTGAACTCGCTCTTAGTCGTACTGACGAACTTCAGTGCTCAGTTCTCTCCCCGGATGATGTTCAACTTCATAGCCGATAAAACGACTCAGCATATGCTGGGAATATTTCACGGGAGTTTTATATACGTTCTCGTCATCTTTCTGTTTCTAACAAATAATGAAAATGAATTTTATTCAGCTATTCCCATCATGGCCGTGATACTGGCTGCATTAACGATCATCATTTTCATTTTTTTCATCAACCATGCATCCAGCTGGATGCAAGTTCACAATTTTACCTATTCTATGAAAAACACGTCTAAATCAACGATCAAGCAGTCCCTTAAATATGAGCTGGAAGAACATAAAGGGGATGAGCCTGGCCCTCTATTCGAGTTTTATTTTAACGATAAAATGACATTTACTATTAACGAGCCAGGGTATCTGCAGATGATCCGCTATAAAGAAATGATCCATGAAGCAGACAAAGACGAGATCATCATACAGCTGCACAAAAAAGTCGGCGATTTTTCTTTAAAACATAATCGTTTGTTTTCTTACTGGGGACCGGGTCAGCATAAAGTCGATACCGAAAAGTATCGTCAATTTTTTGAAATCGGCCATAAAAAAACGGAAATCCAGGAAATGAAAATGGGAATCATCAAATTAAGTGAAATTGCTGTAAAAGCGATCGGCAACTCTGATCCGCAAACAGCCCTTTCCACCATTCACCATATCGCCGACCTGATTGTTTCTATTGAGGAAGACGTTACGTTCACACCTTACCTTCTAGATTCAAAGAAACAAACGAGAATCATCATGCAGCCAGAAGACTTCGAATATTTTCTTAACAAAGGGTTCGGCTATATTAGACAAGAATCGAAGGGAGATTTGTCTCTGCTCACTGAACTGATTGAAGTTCTGACCATGCTTGCCCAATCTCTCTCTGATGATAAACACGATGCCCTTTGGAATTTTGGAAGCAATACAATCGACTATATTTCCCAACACTTTCTTTATGATTTAGATAAGAGATATTATCTTGAGACTCTTCAGGAACTAGCGCTCTTTACCGGCCATGAAATGAATTATGTTGATGCAGTAAAAAAACTCCAATAAAAAGAAAAAGGGACACCATGCAAGTTGTGGTGTCCCTTTTCATCATTCTTCCATTACATTTCCCTCAGCAGGGATCGGGTGTTTCTTCAGTATATTCGCTAAATGCATCGTATTGTAGGCCAGCATTTTCACGTGAGATTTCGTAAATTCATTTTCCTGACCTCCTTCATCCATATAGGATGGACCTGGGCCCGCTTCTCCTACCCAGTAAGTATCCACATTTGGAGGTATTAAAAAACCGAGGTGTGAAAAGGCATATAAGATAGAGGAAGCTACATGCTTTGCTCCATCTTCATTCCCAGTAATAACGACTCCACCCACTTTATTGTAGTAGATCGCCTGCCCTTTTTCATTCGTTTCACTGCTGCTGCCATTTAGCCTTTCAATAGCGACTGTAGCCAGGCTGCTTTTTTCTCCAAGCCATATGGGAGAAGCTAGAATGACGATGTCCGCCTCCTTTACTTTCTCAAAAATCTGCGGCCACTCATCTCCTTCTCCAAGATCCTGAGCAATTCCATAAGGGATGTTGTAATCAGCTAGTCTGATCACTTCGCTTTTTACACCTTTTTCATTATAAATATCTATGACCTCTTGAGCCAGCCCTTCCGTGTTGGATGGCTCACCTGATTTTTTTAATGATGCATTTAAGAATAACGCTTTTAACGGTGGCATTGTGCTTCCTCCTTACTCGATGATTATTAGTCCTTATACCCAACTTACAAATTTTGAAAACTGCGCTGAATATTTTCTTCTCTCTAAAATCGGGTACAGTTGATTAACTTCATTTATAAGCACTTACCTTGAAGTGTGGAAAAAAAAAGAGATATGATTCACATAGCAAACCTTTAAGGAGGGGTCAAAATTATGAATTATCATTACCTATTCTCAGAGCTGAAAATTAAACATCGCACATTAGATAACCGCTTTGTAGTCGCTCCTATGACTCGAATCAGCGGAGAAGCCGACGGGCGTGCGAATATTACGATGCAGAAATATTATGAACGCTTTGCGAAAGGCGGGTTCAGTACCATTATCTCTGAAGGGATTTATACAGATGACAGATTCAGCCAAGGGTACAAAAACCAGCCAGGACTTGCGAACGGATCACATACAGAATCCTGGAAACCAGTAGTTGACGCTGTTAAAGATAACGGTGCTGTCTTTATCGCACAGCTTATGCATGCGGGAGGCCAAAGCCAGTACAACGCCTATACTGATGAAACAGCTGCCCCTTCAGCCGTTGCCCCAAAAGGCGAACAGCTTGAATTCTACGGTGGCAAAGGAGCATTTCAGACACCAAGGGCCATGAATTCTGAAGATATCGAACAAGTGAAAGACTCCTTTGTTCAGAGTGCGGTCCGCGCTAAGGAGGCAGGCTTTGACGGTGTGGAGCTTCACGGTGCCAATGGTTATTTACTCGACCAATTTTTGACCGACTATTTGAATAATCGGGAGGATGAGTACGGTGGTTCTTTAGATCATCGCTTACGTATCATCCTGCAGATCATTGAGGATGTGCGGGAAGTTTTAGGAGAAGATCACATTGTAGGAATTCGTCTTTCCCAAGCTAAAGTAGCAGATGGAGAGCATAAATGGTCTGGCGGTGAGCAAGATGCTGAGGAGATCTTCACAGCCCTCGGCAGCACATCGCTTGATTACATCCACGTGACTGATGCCGATGGTGCCGCTCCATCTTTCGGTGAAGGTACACGAACACTCGCTGAAGCAGCTAAAGAATTCAGCCGACTTCCCGTTATAGCAAACGGAAAGCTCGGAGACCCGGATAAAGCGGAACAGCTGTTGAAACAACAACATACCGATCTTGTCTCTCTGGGCACCAGTGCATTAGCTAACCCAGACTTACCGAACAAAGTGAAAACAGGCATGGAGCTGGAACCATTCGATTTTCAGAAAACCCTGCTGCCTTTAGCACATATTAAAGAGCATGAGATTAATAAGGAACTCGTGAAATAATTATAAATACAGAAAAGCCGCTTTTTATAAGCGGCTTTTCTGACTTCTATTCACTTAAAAAACGGGAAGCTATTTAAACAATTTCCTTATGATACGTCCTGAAGCTTTGCCTGCTATCCTTCTCCCTATTCTCTTTCCGATTCTACCTTTCCTCACTGCATCGATATCGTTCCATATCCGAAGCACTTTATAAAGTGAAGACTTGATCCCCAAATCAACCACCCTCTCTTTTTCCATCCATTTTTACAAGTTATCATTTTCCTATTAACCTTTTACGTTCGGGGTAACACTTCTATTAAATACCTCGGCGATACTGAAAAAATCATGGACAAACCTATCAAAGGTCAGCTGCTCAGCTTTTCCTCTTTCATATCCTGCTTCACTTTTTCAATCAATTGTGGAGATTCGTTGATTATCTTGCTTATGTAGAAAAATCCAGCCATAATTATAAAGGTGAGTCCCCAGTTAATGACTTGACGGAGTATGATGCCTTTATCAAAAGCTTCTACACCGTATTCCGTAATCAGCCACGCTTTCAACGTAGCTGACAGGATATTTTGAAAAGCAAAACCGGCGACGATCCACGAAAAAATCCGATAAATCTTCTTCTGATAAAAAAGACGCTTATTGAACGCTCGATCATCCCCTTGAAGCTCTGTGAAATCAAGGGCAAAATAGAGGGCAATCGGTTTTTTGATGACGATGGTTAGTAAAAACAGTCCAGCAAGGACGTAGGCATATATAACGTTATACCACAGAAGACGGATAGCGTTTCCTGCGAGGACATCGATGAGCGTCCCAACAACCAATGTGGAAATCATATAAAGTCCGAACACATTCACCTTTTTTAATGCCATAAAACGGTATACCGTGTAAATAATGCCGGGTACGGATGATAACAGCATGGCGTAGTAGTCGCCTATCGGATCGCGAGTAAGATTCCACACGGCTAAAGGGAAGACTACGTAAAAGATTAAATCGAGCAGGACGAAGTGGTTTTTCATTTTCAAACCTCCCTTCATTTGTAGGCATTATACATTTATTGTAAAGTAACTGAGAGAGGGATTAAAGATTTTTTAAAGGAGTTCTACCATGAGAAAGTGGCAAGTATACGTTTATCCAGTTTTGACAGGCGTGTTGAGTGTCTTATTATACTACTTATTGAGGTCTGCCCGTGATTTATCATTTGAGTGGCCGATTCCTATTGTATTGTTTTTTGGGTTGACCGGCATCCAATTTTTCCTTTATCGAAGAGCTTATCGTCGTCAGTTCGAGTGATGATTCTCCCCTTTTCTTAGATAGAAAAGGGTATATTTTTAACAAAAAGCGAACACTAGTTCGTAAGTAGGTTGTGAATTATTGTGATCACCCCTTATTCTTTAGTAAGGAGGGTTGGAAAATGAGGAAACAAATTCAAGAGCCGCTTCTATCTTCTTTACAACATCCAATATATGCACACGCGGACAACACTGCGGTTCAATCGCCTTCGTCTAAAAACGGAAACGATATAAACGAGTTGTTTTATCCATGTCAAAGCGAGGCGAAATTCGTAAGTTATGTGAATACAGCTTTATGGAGGGCGGCTAAAGATTACCGTAAGAAGTGCTACACCTTAAAAGACCAGTATGTAATGGACGTAGAAAAAATCGAGTTGGCAGACATAACGAAAGAAGAACCTGTCCACTATCAGGATCTATATGAATCCTTAGAGGACAAAATACTCTACCATACCATCAAACAGTTATCTCAAAGACAGCAGTTCATATTATACGAACATGCAGTTGATTTATATACGTTCAAAGAAATTGCAGATGAGCTTTCAGTCTCTCAACAATCTGTTTCCAAGTCCTACCAGCGGGCAGTTATAAAATTAAGAGGAGCATATCAAGGAGGAGATTAGTAATGGGTGTAGATATTTGGATTACAGCCGTGGAAAGTTTCGGGTTTCCTATCGTAGTCGCTTCATTTATTTTATTTCGATTAGATAAGAGCATTCAAAGGCTGGAAGATGTGATGGTAGAACTTGTGGAGGATGAGGATAAGGATGAAAAATAGATTGTATGATATTTTATTGCGAGCAAAAGAAAACGATGAAAAGGCAATTACTGAATTGATTGAAAGGTTCGAACCGAAAATCAAAAAACTCAGTTCGACCTTTCCCCCTGCTGAGCGGGATGATCTCGAACAAGAATTACGGATACAGCTAGTGCATTCTGTTGAAAAATTCAACATAGAGAAGAATCAGGCCTCTTTCTGGAGCCAGTATGAAGACATGAAGTAAACTGCCCTTTTTAAAAACGAGGGCAGCTTTTTTGTTCAAATTCAAGGTAGAGGTGAACTCTATTTTCATTAGATAATTTAGAAGTCCCAGGTTCTTATTTCTGATCAATAAAGATAGTCATGAAAAAAGCCTGCCTTTTTAATAGGCAGACTCCCGTAATTCAGCTAGCTTCTGAAGCGACAACTGTGCGTCTTTTGCGCACTGTTTTGTATTTGACCAATTGAGCGATGAACCAGGCTAATACAGCCAGCCAGATGATACCTCCGATAATCATGGACACATCATACGGCAAGTTGAAACCTTCCGGCGCGTAGAAAATATACGTACTTACTACAGCTGTCATGAACAAGGCAGGAACACTGCAAATCCAGTGGAATTTTTGTTTTTGAAGCAAATAGATCGCCCCAGTCCAAAGCATCACTGTGGCTACCACCTGGTTCGACCAGCCAACATATCTCCATAAGAAATTATAATCGATAGTGGATAGATAAAAAGCCGGTGTAGCTACTGCAAGTACAATCAGTCCATTTTTCAATTTTCCAGGTGAAGTTTCCTTATTTTTATTTTTCAATAACTCTCCGACCATCATGCGAGACGAACGCAGAGCGGTATCGCCCGTAGTGATAGGAAGAATGATAACACCAAGGATAGCCAGAATTCCTCCGAACGTACCAAGCGTAGTTGAGCTGATCTCATTAACTACACCTGCAGGTCCTCCGGCATCAAGAGCAGCTTGCAGTCCGCCAGTGCTTCCAAAGAAAGCCATACCAGCTGCTGCCCAGATCAAGGCAATTACACCTTCCGCAATCATAGCTCCGTAAAATACTTTACGCCCTTCACTTTCTTTTTTAAGTGTACGTGCAAGAATCGGACTTTGTGTACTATGGAAGCCTGAAATTGCACCACATGAAATGGTTACCATTAAAAGCGGCCACATTGGCAGCTCACCAGGATGCAAGTTGCTCATCGTCAAATTCGGTACAGAATTTTCAAAGAAGAACAATCCGATTCCAATCGACAAGGCCATAAAAATAAGCACTGCTCCAAGAAAAGGATAAACTCTTCCGATGATTTTATGAACGGGCAGCATAGTCGCGATAAGAAAATAAGCAAATATAATGATAAGTGCCGTAATAAAGCTTAATGGAGTTACTTGAGCCATCAGCTCAGCGGGTCCGGCTGTAAAAGCAGCTGCCACTAGAATCATAAGCGCTATAGATAAAAGGTTAATCACCTTTTGGACGTTCTTTCCAAGATACTTCCCTACAATTGAAGGGTATTGTGCGCCTTTATGGCGGACAGACATCATACCGCTGAAGTAATCATGAACCGCTCCTGCAAAAATACTTCCGATCACGATCCAGATAAAAGCGACAGGGCCATACAAAGCGCCCATGACCGCACCAAAAATCGGGCCAAGCCCAGCGATATTTAGAAGTTGAATAAGGCTCGCTCTCCACCAGCTCATAGGTGTGTAGTCAAAGCCATCATTATGTGTGTACGCGGGAGTCGGATTTTCATCATTGATTCCGAAAATTCGTTCAACCACCTTCGCGTAAATTAAATAACCTGCTAGTAATAGTAAGATGGATGCAACAAATGTAAGCATCGCTGAGCCTCCTCTCAAAATTGAATGTAACGAGTATTCTATAACGGCTTAACAGCAATAACAACCTTTTATCTGAAAATTATATATTTTTTCTTTTTTCTCTATATTATGAAGCGGTTACAATGGATGAATATAGAAAAAGAGCGGGATTCTTTGGAAGAATCCCGCTCTTTTTTAAGTATGTAACCTGCCATTCCATTAAAGGATGGTTAAGTTCCCGCAGTCGTTGTGCGATGGAATGGCATTAATTACAAAATAGCATAATGAGAGGGAGGAAGCAAGTACGTCCAGCGGTATTAAACGCTTAATTTATGGGCTCTTTTAAATTTCAGTGTGGAGATTCATATAAACAAACTCCCTTATGTGGAAGACTCAAGAGACAAAGCGGGATGGTAACATGCTTTGTACTAGTTCAGTAAAATAATCCACTTAATACTATTAAGCCCTCAAATAACAAATAAATCCAATAAAATTCCAATACGCACCAAAAAATCCTCTGCTTTTCACAAAGTTCACAAATAATTTAAGAATTCACCTATTAAGACTAGCCCGCAACTGTTCTATGCTTTACTATGGGGAGAGGCAGAATAAAACCTCTGCCTTTTTGGAAATGGTTTAACAAATATTTTGAACATTCAAACAATGATGATTCAGTCAGAAGTAATACAGGAGGGTCCTCGTGTTAGAATATAAAGTTTACAGCAGAGTTAATGGCAACGAAGACTTAGTTCTTCTCCACGGAATTGGCGGAAATTCTAACATTTTTTATAAGCAATTAAAGTATTATCGTGAGCATTTCAATGTCATTACCATCCACTTGCCAGGGCATGGCAACTCCCCAAGCTTAGAGAATTACGGAAAAGACTTTTCTCAAAGTCTTGTGGCGAAAGAGGTTTTAAAAACGCTGGATTTTTTGAAGATTGAAAAAGCTCACTTTGTTGGAATTTCATTAGGGTCAGTGATTCTTCACTATATCATGAAATTGAATCCTGAACGCGTAGCCAGTGCTGTCTTATCCGGCGCCATTACGCGGTTTAATCTTTTTTCAAAGTTCCTTTTACTAGTTGGACGTACGATCAAGTCCATTACACCGCATTTGTGGATTTACTATCTTTTCGCTCATATTATTATGCCAAAAGCGAATCATAAGAAATCCAGGGATATATTTATAAAAGAAGCTAAAAAGATGAAACGTGAAGATTTTATCGGTTGGTTCAACTCGGTCAATAAAGTTGCCCAAAGTTATGACCTGGTCCCAAAGATAGCTGGAAAGATTCCAAAGCTATATGTCTCAGGAAGTGAAGATCACTTGTTTATAGAAAATCTTCAAAAAGATATTAAACAGGATTTAAACGCAAAGATGAAAATAATTGAGAGATGCGGGCACGTTTGCAACATTGAGCGATACAAAGAATTCAACAGGATAACGATTGATTTCCTTAAAGGTCATCGCACAGTGAAGCCGACGAAGCAAATTTCTTAATGAAAAGCCGGCAGGAGTGAAGAGATTGAATATTTTCTTAACAGGATCAACGGGTTTTCTCGGCGGTAAACTGATTAACAATTTAATGAAGGATACGGACCACCATGTTCATGTTCTTGTACGTAACTTGAAAAAGGCTGAACTTCTAGTCAATAGCTTTTCCAAGGAAAATCAGCAGCGTATTCATCTCATCGAAGGAGATATTACAAAGCCACATTGCGGCCTTTCCGATCAGACTTTTAATGAATTGAAAGGCCGCATCAGCTGCTTTTACCACTCTGCTGCGCTTGTAAAATTCGATGTCGAACTTAGTGATGAATTATTCGCCATCAATTTCGAAGGGACAAAAAATACTCTCGAACTTGCGAAACAACTAGAAGTGAAAAAGTTCTTTTATATCAGCACCGCTTATACAGTTGGAAAAAGGAATAAAGGTGTTGAGCAGCTTTATTCACTCGAAGCTGAGTATCATAACCCTTACGAAGCAAGTAAAGTACAGTCCGAACACGTTGCTTTTTCCTATAGCGACGATATGGATGTTTCTATCTTTCGTCCCTCCATTATTGTCGGAGATTCAAAAACTGGAGAAGCGGATTCAGAATTTACTCTTTATGGTTTCATGCGCGCGCTCGACATATTTAAACGACGCGTTGCTCGAAAAAAAGGATCAAACACAGCCAGTTACCGAGTCATTGCTAATCAAGAGGGAACTTCGAATTTTGTCCCCGTAGATTACGTAGCCGATATATTGAGCTTAGCCGTAGAAAAAGCAGAACCTCATACGATTTACAACATTACGAACCCGAATCCACCAAGCAACATTGAGATCCTTCAAATGTTTAAAGAAGCTTTACAGTTTGACCAACTTGACTTAGTGGATAGTCGAGGCGAATATGAGTTAAGTGAAGAAGAACAACAGCTCAACGGAATGGTTGATATATTTAAAGTCTACCTTTCTGGAAACGTCACGTTTGAAGACAACAATACTCAAAAGCTGATTGAAGGATCTAACATCCCCCATTTGCAAATGTCTCGTGAGACCATGCAGATGATCATCAATGCCTATTTTACGGCCAAGTAAAAAAGCCCGAAAAATCCATTTGAGGATTTTTCAGGCTTTTTTTTATGATGCAGCGGCATAGCCTTCTTGACTGGATTTCTTACTATTTAAGAACAGGGAAGCGATCAGCATCAAGATTAAGAAAATCAATACGACACTAAAGCCGCCAGCTTGCCCAAAGACTTCAGAAGCTAAACCGACGATATACCCCGCAATTCCGCCGCCGATACCAGAAGCAATATAAATCAAACCTAATGCAGAACCACTGGTTTTTGATAATTGCGTTCCAAACGCTGTAGCGGTAGGGAATAAAGTTGAGAAAAATAATCCGGCACCTGCGAACAAGTATGGAAAACTATCAGCAAACAGGAAGCTGACTCCTACCATGATCAAAGAACCTGCTGAGAAAGTAATTAGTATGATGCGTTCATTAATCCAATTTGATAAATAAGCGACAGCAAATCGGCCGATCATGAAGAATACGGAGAATAATGAAAGAATCATAGCTGACATACTTTCTTTTTCTGAAGTTGATATGCCGCCTAAATCAAGCGACTTCAAATAACTCGGGAAGAAGTTCGTAAATGAAACCTCTGCCGAAACCTGCAGCATGAGAAAGACCATAAGAAAAACAAATTGAGCATCTCTTAACATAGGTATGAAAGCTTTTAAATCAACCTTCTCTGCCCTTCCAGAAGGAAAAGCAACAGACGTAATATAAATGATGACTAAAACTAAACTAACAGCAATGCCTATATAAAATACTCGCCAAGAAGCGAATTGGAATAGAAAGTTTAAGATTTGCGGAAATAAAACCATCCCAAGTCCATAAACTCCCATCGCATAATTAAACATTTGACGCTGCTTATTTGGATAAGCGGCAGGAACAATGGCATTAGAAGCTACTCCCAAAGCCCCAAGACCGAAACCTACAATCATGTAGAAACCTAAGAAAAACATAATATTGGGTGCAGCACCTGTCCCAATAAACCCTAGCCCCATAATGATGGAACCAATAATCGTCATTGTCCTTAAACCTTTTTTATCCGTGTAGTAACCAATCACGACACTTGCTAAAGTGAAACCTAATTGAAATATAAAAACTACGAGACCGAACTCGCCCATATCAAGTCCAAGGTCTCCCTCTACTTGATCGAGAACGATTCCTTTCGTATTTGTGACTCCCCCAGAAATAAACTGAGTGAACATAAGAATGATTAAAGCATGTATGCTCTTACCTTTTGACATGGTGTGTACCTCCTGAGTTGATATCGAAAAATAAATCCACTCCGAGAAATACCCCATTATTATTTCAGTAAAACAGTTTAAAACTATGTAAGCGATACCTCAAAAAATTCTTTTATTTTAGAAAAATCAGCAAAAAAACTGCCCTCATTCAAGGGCAGCAATTATTTCTTACTTTTAAATGTGAGGACATTAATTTCCGGTGTATTAAACATCCTAAACTTCAAAAAGGAAATAAAGTTACTGCTCCCAAGCCCCCGACTAACATACTGCTTCGTACCATGATATTCCCAAAGCCCGCTTACCCGGTCACGCGGCGGCAGTATACCTCCTCCCTTATACCAGGGTTCAGGTACAAAAAGCGCCCCTATAAAAGGAACACGGATTTGACCGCCATGATAATGTCCCGCCACAATCAAATCATAATCTCTCCATATAAATTGAGGGTTATCGATAAGCTGATCCATTCTAGCATCAACGACTGGATAATGGTTAAGAGCAATAAGCATATCGTGATCTGTTTCATTCAATTCAGCAATTTCACTCATTAAGCGTTGCTGGTGATTCCGGTATTGAGCAGTTTTTGCATACTTAGGTCTAACCCTGCCATTAGCTACAACCACACCTTTTTCAGGATTCAAAACTGATACTTCAAATGCATCAAAACGGATACTCGTTTCCCCAAACTCAGCATTGTAAGCTGCTTCTAACAGCTTCACGCCTCTCTCTTCCAGCCCTTCTACAAACTCGTCCTTTACGTAATTACCTTCAGTATCTATAAAATAACTTTCCGGATCAGCATTTCCCGGGACATAAAGGGCATGTTTTTTATTCTCAATCCCCTCTAGTAAAGTATAGAACGATTCATAATGCCTGCTGTCCACTCCGTTCAGCATGTCGCCGGTAAAAGCAATGACGTCATAATTTACAGAATTAATGGCTTTTATCAACTTTTCCTGCTCGGTTCCAAATACCTTTTCATGAAGGTCCGTAATTTGTAAAATCGACACGCCTTCTAATTCTATAGGGAGGTTCTCTATCGCTACCGCTTGTTCGACGACTTTTATCCTTTGGTTATCCCAGATTGTGTAAGTTGTTATAGCTGTTGCTAATATCATAATTCCAAAGATCATTTTTCGCACAACCTTTTTCACGAGTCCCTACTCCCTAGTGTGTTGCTTTTAATTGGTTTTGCAACAAATGGCTGAACATACTCCTCTTCTGTTCAGCTAGTTGATTGAAACCGCCTCTTTGAATAACTTTCCCTTCATCTAAAACTACAACTTGATCAGCGCTCCTTATAGTCGAAAGCCTGTGTGCTATGACAATAATCGTCATCTTTCCTTTCAATCGTGCAAGAGCCTCCTGAATATTCGATTCGTTCTCGGTATCAAGAGCACTTGTAGCTTCATCTAAAACAAGAATAGATGGCTTCCTTAAGATAGCTCTTGCTAAAACAAGGCGCTGCCTCTCCCCACCAGACAATTTAATACCTCGATCACCGATCAAGGTGTCAAGACCTTGTGGAAGGTCACGGACAAAACTAGCTGCAGACGCAAATTCCAGCGCTTCCCATAGCTCAAATTCCTTTGCTCCTGGAAAAACAATCGTCAAATTCTCCCTTATACTAACATTAAATAAGAAAGGATCTTGTGGAACATAGCTGATAGCCTTACGCAGGGATAATAAATTCTCACTGCTCAAAGGTGTATCATCCAGCAGCACTTCTCCTTCCTCCGGCTGGTTAAGCCCCATCAGTAAATCAATAAGAGTACTCTTGCCTGCTCCAGAACGACCAACAAAGGCCGTCATTTTATTAGCTGGAATCTCTAGGTTAATAGCGTTCAGGGCGTAATCTTCTTGATCCTGATACCGGAACTGAACATTTTTACACTCAATTTTTCGTTCAACTTTCAATGGAGTAACAGTTGAAATACGAGAATCAAATTCTTGCGCTGACTTACACTCTTGCTGAAGACCTTCAACAGCTTTTAAAGAAGGTAAACTAGTGAAAATCTGTTCCAAAGAAGCTTGAATTCCAGCAACCTTAGGCCATAACCTTGAAAAAATAACAATGACCATCATGAGTTGAGCAGCCTGGGCGTTAAACATTGTGAAAGCTAAATAAATAAAAACAGCGATGAGTACAGCTGATGCCGTTTTATAATAAAACTGAGAAGTCGTTTTCATGTGTGTATATTGAATCTGTTCGTTTTGAATACGTTGAGTGATTTGCTCGTACCAATTCATACGAGAAGCTTCTAATGTATTACTTTTCACGTCTTTAATTCCGTTGATTTGGTCTGTCAAGCCACCAATGTATTCACGTGCTAATTCAAAGTTTCTATTTCCTAACGCCAGTGACCGCTTCAAAAATTTACGATTAAAAAAGAGGAGAATTCCTCCACATAATAAAACAAAAACTGTTATTGTTGGGGATAGAAAGAATGCCAGACCAATTTGGATGAAAGTGAAAACGAGTGATGCGATAAATTGCAACACAGACTGAGTTCCCATACTCGCCCTGCCTATTTCAGAAGTCAAAATATTAATCAAATCCGACTTACGATTGCGAATGAAAAATTTCCAATTCGCATTCAAAATTGCTCCATAAGTTGTTATTCTCAAGTGACGCAGAAACCCTTGCTGAATCGTAGCATTACGTACCGAAAGTCTCCGATTGATAATGTTTTGCCCAATTACTATCCCCACATAAATTAACAAAATAGCTGGCAAACCAATCGCGCTTGGAATCAATTCTAAAAAACCAAACATGCTGGCAAACGGCAGACTTCCCGTACCTAAGTCCACGATTCCGCTCATACTTATCATAGGAATAAGAAGGAGAATCCCTACACCTTCCAGAAGTCCGATCCCTGCCATAGCAATCATATTCAAATATAAAATATTACCTGAATAAGAGTGGATTTGTTTTAAAAAATAAAGAACATGCTTCACGGGTTTCCCTCCTTTGCATTGTCATGCCAATTTCCTTGATTTTCTCCACCCCCACAAAAATGGACGTAAGGGAAAGTATAAAAAATGAAGAAATTTGGGTAAAGGCAGCGTCTCTGCATCTTGAGGATACGGATATAAAAAGCTGAGAATAAAACAGATTTTTTGTTGGGCAGTCATAAGCGAAAATAAATGTCTTTTGTGATAAACTGCTATGTCTTTAGGTAATGGTTCTGAATGTAAATTCACCATCGTTTCTAAATAATACACAGCCTGCTGTGCGAGTCTTTGAGAGTGTCTTGACCGCTTCACCTCAAGTGGAAGGGTACTATCAAACAGCTCTGTTGATAATTCGATAGCCTGCAGCCCTACATGACGATAGCCGTACTTTCCCAAAAACTCCATCTTTCTTGCCCATTGGGTATGTTTCTCCAACAACTGGTGGACATCCAAAAGCCAACGTAACCTGGACCACCCGTGCCTTGCTCCGTGGGATATAAGAAATAGGAAGAGGTCCTTTTCTCCTAACATATAGATAGGCTGTCTGGTTACAGAACTCATCCTCTTCCGCGCCCATAACTCTTCAAAGCCAGGCTCTTTCGCAGGTCCAGGGTTCAAACGCCAGTGCACTTCCACCTTCACTTTAGTCACAGGATGAGTATATGTGATATGGTGGTGCCGCCACTTCCAGTCATTTAAAATCGTTTGTATATAATCATCTTTTTGATAACCGAGTTTAGTTAATAACTTTTCTGCCAAAGGCAGCTGCTCTATCTGAACTAATACATCTAAATCGTTAGAAGTCCGAAGAGATACATCACCGTATAATTCAGCTGCAAGAACGGGCCCCTTTAAAAACAGAAGAGGGATTCCCTGGTTCATGAACTGGCAGCTAAGTTGCTGCATTTCACCGCTTAATCGAAGCATTAGAAATATATTCCGCTTATAATCAGCCTCTACGGTTCGGAGTACATATTCCGGAATTTCACTAGGATCGCACCATTGCAACCGTTTATAAAGGAATGGATAAATGCGGTGATGCCGCGTTTGTTTTATAAATAAATCCCAGTTCACTACCTTAAACAAATATGGATCAATGACGGCTGCCTGTTCTGGATAATCACACTTCGCCAATTCAATAATCAATTTAAGCTCGACTGGCAGTTTAGATAGATTCAGAGGTATACTTTTCTCCATGCTGTTTTCCTCCTGCATTTTTAGCGAATTTACCAACTACAGTAAATCTTTCCATGCCTTCTGCCCCGGTTATATAATATGGACCACTACGCAGCCATGCATGTGCAATCATTTCCCCATTATCATCTCGTGCTGTGCCAAAATAAATCGTTGAAGACATTCCCCTGCGTTCTATCATTTTCATAGCAGCGACCGCTTGGACCATACACTGACTCTCCCAAAATGTATACTTACTCATGATTTTTATTGATTGTGAGATTCTCGCTAATTCTTTTCGGTCCATACCCTCAAGGTGTTCTAAACTTTCCTGAAAAGATTCACCTAAACTTGACGCTAATCTCTCAAACGGTACACTTTTTAAATATCGAGCTTTTGCCAGAAATAAATAAGCTTCTGCAAGCATCCTCCTGTTTCTCCAATTCATCCGAAAAAAAACTCGCAGCCTATTCAATTTTGTCCAACCCCTTCATGCGAAGCTCATCCATGTACTTTAATCAGCCCTTCTTCTAAAAGCATCTGCAGAAATTGATTGACTTGCTCCTCACACTCAGATTGAGAAACTTCGTACTGTGAACGCAGTTCTCTCACTACTTTTTCGAAAGTGACCGGAGACTCTATTAAATCCCATATCAGACCGCCAACTTCCCCTAAATTGTAATATTTACCATTTTCCACACTAAGCATCACTTTTTCATTCCCCATCGAACTAACAATGTTTCCTTCTGTTTGACTAACTATTGGATTCGATAAGACTTGGATGTTCTTCACCATGAGATACAGCCTCCATTCGTAAGGTTGATAGAATCAAATCAGGCAAATCATTCGCAGAAAAATAAGTAACAGGTCTTGTTAATTTATATAACCTTATGTGCTCACATAGTTGAGCACATAAGCTAAAATGCCAGTTCATCAGCCCCATCGGTTTCACCATAAAGTTTCGGTAGGTGTGATTAAAGAAAGTGTAAAGTTTAAGTAAGTTATCGACCTGATGAATGTAGACTTTGTCTGCTTCTCCTTTTTCTATTTCAATAACGCCTGCAAGTGGCAGTCTTTTTGTCACGAATTTCTCTTCTACTGGAATAGCATATTTTGTTTCCCTGTCCACAATTGGACGAAGTCCGGCCGAAGTCATATCAAACTCATCAAGACTTTCTTGCCATAACTTCTGTTGTGGATAAGCAGGTGTGACTACCGGAACTCCATTTTCTATAGTAACTGGAATGACATCGTCACTAATTAACTGATGTCCTCGATTTAAAAAAGCAGACGCCGTCGTGGATTTCCCAGCCCCTGAATGACCGACAAAAGCAAATGCTTTACCGTCGATTTCAACAGCACTTCCATGGAGTGGCAGGATATTTCTTTGTAATAAAATCGCTCCCATGCACGTACCTAGTAGATAAAGACGGATGTGGTCTTCCTTTACATCTTCAAGTGGAGAATAAAATATTTTACATCCTTGTTCTATCATGAAAATAGCTACTTCCGGTATCTTAAATAGACAACGCTGCGGTTCCACGTCAAAATACTTGTTGCTTTCAGCTATTCTCTCCCAAATCTGAGCTAAATCTTTTGATTCAATGGTTATATCACCCTTTTGCTCAGTACGAATAGGGATAAGTTCTGGAAAAGGAAATTTACTTTCGATAATAAAACCAAAAGCTGTGTACTTATTTGTCATTGAGGTGAGAAGCATCGGTCTGTCCTCCCTAAGGAAAATGCCCCTACTTTCAACAAATAGAGGCTTATTTAAATATCAGCTGTCTAAATCACTTAAACAACTTGCGTTTGATCTTCCATCATGAGTTTCATGCTTTCCTTCAGATACATCAAAACAATCTGAATTAGCATTCCCTGGTCCATTCATTGTCATCTCAACATTTAATATATCTAATGAGGGCTTTTTCCATTTCTTCATTGAGCATTCACCTCCTTTCGAGACATATTTTTAATAAACCTTGAAACGATTAAACCGCGCGTCAAAAGTTTAAAGTCTTCCTCAAAAATCATTTCAGGTCTTGGGTTTGTCCCCAGTCTATTTAGTGATTTTTTTAGTTCAGCTAGATTCAACAGATCTGAGAGCTCAGAATCATCGGAAACCTTTTGAACTTCTTCAAGAAATTCTTTCCAATTCCGTTTCATTCGGTGGATTGTATCGGCACCCTGCAAGCCTCGCCTGTGATAATTAAGTCTTACATTTTCCGGAAGAATATTTTTAGTCGCTTCTCTAATAAAATAACGTTCCATTCCTTTTTTTACATATAATTCATCAGGTACTGATAAGCAGAACTTGATGACATTAATATCATTAGTAGGGTCTCTGTTCCATAGTCCATAACGTAATGACAAGTTGGTTTCCGCTACACCACTTTTATTCCAAACGTACCCTTTCTCATAATAATCTCTTCTATACTCTGTTAAATCTTTATTAGAGCCGCTATTGTTATCCATTCCAAATGCTAACAATCTATCGTACACGTTAGTTTTTTTCGCTAGATTGGGATTAATAAGTTGAGAGAGAAGACTGCCAGAACCAACAGAGTTATTTGTATTAGAAAAAGCTCTTTTGGTCAGAATCGGTAATACATTAGACTTTCCAGTTTTATAGATTCGTGTGTAGTCATTCAGTTCATTGTTTAGTTTCTTCCATTTTAATTTCTTAAAAAGTGACGTATAGTACTCCATATTTAATTGCCAAGATCCCCACGAAATGGAATGGTTTCCTCTCGCTCCATTTAAAAGAACTTTAATATTTTGGGTGTGAGCTTCCTCATTAATTCCTTTAAGCCAATACGTGTTTTCAAAAAATTTATAAGGCATTTCCATTAGATCTAAAAAATCATCTACTTCTGATAAAGGATTCCTACCCTCAAATGAAAGAAAATTGCTATCAATATTACCTACATGATCCATGGTTTCTTTAATTAAAGGCTTTTCATTAGGCATGTAATACTTAGGCGTCCAATCTTCAAACGTTGTTTCTGGGATATAGCTGAAGGTGTGTAATTTCTTTCCTTCTTTTTTTAATTCATTAGCAGCAAAGCTGACAACTGTGCCAGAATCCAGCCCTCCACTTAAATGTGAACCGACCTCCCCATACGTTCTTATCCGCTCAGTTACAGCTCGATTAAAAACTTCATGAAAGGCCTCTATATATTCTTCATTCGATTTTAATTTCAATGGTTCTACTTTCCCAATAGCTTTATATTTAGATAAAGAGACTTTTCCATTTTGGACAGACACACTATGAGAGGGAGGAACTTGATTGATAGATTGATAGACTGTTGAAGACATGTCCACTGCTTCCACCATAGTAGGAATCGCTAAAAATTCTGCTAACCATTCTTCATTTATATTTTTATTGATATAAGGAAGAGAAAATAGTGACTGCATTGTTGTAGAGAAAGCGAATCTAGAAGAATCAGTATAGAAATAGAGAGTACGTGCCCCCGAAAAATCTCTGGCACCAAACAACTTATCATTTCTCTCATCCCAAATCATGAAAGAAAAATCTCCTAACAATTTGCTGACTACATCCTCGTCCCATTTATAATAAGCTAAAAGAATCAATTGACTGTCTGAAATGAATTTTCCCTCTACTTGAGAAATATCCAGCTTAGCTAAAAGTTCGGCGCGGTTATCAATAATCGCATCTGCCGTGATGGAAAGCTTCCGTTCATAATCATAATAAGGAAGAGTTTCATTTACTGACTCAGGAGTGATCCATTGATTATGACAACAAAGAAACACATGATGGTTAGACCATTTCTGCACACTGTCTGCTTGATATTTCTTATAACTCCCCATCATTTTATTAATGTAATCTATTGATACTTCCTGTCTATTGAAGTTAATGATTCCAGATATAGCGCTCAATCACTCTCCCCCTCGAAAAATAAACTCATTATATCTTTTATAGAAACAACCGCATTTTTGTTTTTATTATTTTCATAAAAGATATAATAAGTTCTCTATACGGTTGTATAGAGAACTTCTATACCCTTTGCTCAGGTGACCATTTAAAAATTTCACTTTTTCTACGGAATTAACTAAACGTTAAATCCCCTCTGTGTGTACCCTCTGGAAAATCATTATCAAGGTGATCACCTTCAGTTCCTAGCATCGTCTTATTTACATCTAGAACTTCTACTACAGGATTTTGCCATTCCTTTTTCATAATCTCACCTCCTCTCAGTGAAAACTTTTAATATGACGATACACAATCAAACTGCGCATGAGCACCCTATAATCCGCTTTAGTAGCATGGGTAGGATCAGGCTTCTCTTTTAATTTCAAGGATGCTTTCTTTATTACATCCATGTTTAAATATTTCTCCATCTCAGGGTCGATACTTAACTTTTGAACTTCATCTGAGAAATTATCCCAGTGGGGAATCATTCGGTGCACCCAATCCATACCTTGTACACCTCTAGTCTTTTGATTCAGCCTTATTTCGTCAGGTAATAACTTTTTAGTAGACCTTCGTACAAGTGCACGGTCTAAACCCGCCTGAATAAACTGATCTTCTGGTAAAGCTAAACAGAAACGTACTACTCTTAAATCATTGGTGGGATCCCGCTTCCATAGTGAGTAACGTAAAGAAAGTTTAGCAGTCAACGTATTTCCTGAACTCCATGGAAACATATCCTCAAACAATGATCTCCTTTCTTCATATATAGTGGATGCTTTGAGCCACCCGGTTTCACCTATTCCGTGACCAGCAAGCTTTTTTAGAACCCCATTCTTTTCTTCAAATTCAGGGTTAACCAACATGGGAAAGCGAAAAGAAGGTTCAGTTGATAATAGTTTGCTGATCGTAGGAAAAGCGATTTTAGCGATACTAGGCAGTCTCCCAAATCTGGCACCGCCCGCTTTTTGACTATAATTGTGAAGCTCATGAGTTAACCGCAGCCATTTCATTTTTTTTAATAACGTGGCGTAATAGTCTAAAGCTGATCCCCAGGAGATAGTGAAGTTTCCTCTGTCTCCATTTAGTAATACGCCTATATTTTCCTGGTGCGCTTTTTCAAACATCCCTTTTAACCAAAAAGAATTCTCCACAAATTTATAAGGCATTTCCATCGCTTCTAAAAAATCATCCATTTCTGAATAAGAATCTTTACCTTCAAAGTCCAGATAATGCGGTATTATCCCACCTATGTGCTTTACCGTTAAATTTATATTTGGACTCTCGTCAGCTATCAACTGCTTGGGGGTAAAATCTTCAAAATCCTTCGGGGGGATGTAACTAAAAGTGTGCAATAGCTTATTCTCACGTTGTAACGTATTTGAAGCGAAACCTACTACCGCTCCTGAATCTAATCCCCCACTTAATTGGGCCCCTATATTTCTATGGGTGCGCAGCCTGGAATCGACGGCTTTTTGAAAAACTTCTTGAAAAGCTTCCACGTAGTCCTGATTCGATTTATATTTAATCTGCTTTCCAGGCTTTAATGAACAATATTTGTGAAAAGAAATTTCACCTTGGCGGATAGTTATGCTGTGTGATGGTGGTATTTGTTGAATAGTTTTATAAGGAGTGAGCACAGCGTCTACTGAATCGATCATTCCAGAAATAGTTAAGTACTCAGCTAACCATTGTTCATCTAATTTTTTCTCAATATAAGGTAAAGTAAAAAATGGATGTATTACTGTAGAAAAAATAAATCTATGGGGATCCTTAAAATAATAAAGTGTACGGCTGCCAGAAAAATCTCTCGCACCAAAAAGTTTTTGTTCTCGCTCATCCCAAATCATGAAAGCGAAATCTCCAATTAAGTATTTAGGAGATTCTTCCCCCCATTTGTGATAAGCAAGTAAAATCAGCTTACTGTCCGGCATCTTCAATCTAAGTGTTTTACTAACACCAAGCGCATCGAACAGCTCCTGGCGGTTATCAATGATTGCATCAGCTGTAATCGCTAATTTTCTCTCAGGATCATAATAAGGTAATTTCTCTCCTACTGACTCAGGGGTAATCCACTGGGCATGACATCCTAAAAAAATGGTCTTTTGCCTCCACATTTGTACATCATCAGCAGGGAACCTATGAAGTGAATTCATTATAGCTTTACCATGATCAATTGATATAGGTTCCTCATTGAAATTCATAATCCCAGCAATTGCGCTCATAAATTTCCCTGCCTTCCCTCTTAAATAAAAACATCATTTCTTTATAACGAACGAAAAAGTTGTACAAATTTGCATATTTTAGTAAACAGTTAGCGTATTACATAGCTTCATTCTATATAAAGAACTTAACATACTTCTATAAAGAACACAATATTAATATTTGTTTTTCGCCTTATTTTTCCAAAATTCGGACTATGACAGGAGAGTATTTATAGTATTAAAGTTTAAAAACTAAAAAATAAGTACACAGGAATGCCCTGTGTACTTATTTTAATTATTACTCAGCTATCAATCCATATTGTTTAAATATAGCCTTCTCACTAACAAATTCCCAGGTAACTCCGCCATCCACCGCACTCCCTGATGTATGACTCGGAGCTGTGGTAGAGGAAGTACCTGCATCTATTGCTTTATAAACATTCCCATTATAATTAACCATCTCTTCTAAAGAATATACGGTAGAGGCTTGCCAGCTAGTTTCATTAGCCGTACCTTCATGTATGCATATCCAACCAATATATCCACCAGGTTCTAAGTCAGCTTCTTCCAGCTTTTGACGATATCTAAAGTAACCAGAAGTGGGTTCTGTTGAAACAATAAAGTAAGGATCTTTTATTCCGTTAATCAAGTTATTAGATAAAATGAGGTGACTATTATTAGGATCGATCGTTGTATTCTCTAAAGTATTATCTCTAATCTGAAAGTCTGGAACCGGATACTCTGACAACGGAATTACTTGCATGGAAACGCCATACGACGTAAACGTATTCCCTTTCAACAAGATTTTTTCACTAGAGGTAAATGATGATGTAAGTAATGAAATAATACTTTCTGGATTTTCACTTATTGGATTCATATTAAAGCGATTATTTGTAAATTCTAAAATTCCATTCATATCTCGAAAATATACAAACCTGTTTTGTGTTGTATTGATCTCACATTGATCAAAACGTAAAATGTCCATTGGTTGATCGTAACTTGCAAAAAATTGTGTTTCATTAAATATGCAATCTTTAAATTCATACTTATAACCCGTGGAATTAACTCGGAATTGTAAAGGAGAGTCCAATGCAGAACAGTCGAAATAGCACTCTCTATACAGTCCTGGAGCAATTGTCACTGTTAATGTACCAGGGATCAGTTTGAAATGATTATTAGTCATCATCCATCCATTTTGATCAGAATAATTATAAAACCTGGCTTCATCCAAGTGATTATTTTGAATAATTTGTGGGGATCCAGTTAATTGCAAGTCATTTTGACCATCTGCAGAAGATGTATTATTTAAGTCTCTGTAAAAATAATTGGCGTCTATTAGTGAAGTAAAAGGTAAATCTTTACTCAAACTTAGTGAGCTGTTATAGAAATAATTATCACTTATTAAATGTCTTGCCGATCGTCTAGAACTAACAGAAGAATGGAACATTGTATTCCCATTAAATAAGGCCTCCCCCTGTAAATCCCAGCTGCTTCCATTGATGATATTATCATTAATGTGAACTTGCCTGCACTCACCCCATACGGTACTAGGTCCTAACCTCTCCATATAATTACCATAAAAATAAACATGCTGCGTACTTACAAAGGCCACACCGATTCTTGTCTCGTAGAGATGATTGTTATATATTCTTATATTTTGATTTAAACCATATCCATCTTCAACATCGATTGCACAACCTGGTGAAGCTCCACTTATATGATGAATTTTATTTCCACTAATAAACAAATGTTTCCCTGTAGGTACTATTCCACACCTTCTAGCATGGTGAAGATTACAATTCTCTATATATACGTACCTGGGGCTTAAAGATACACATAAACTCAATGCTGTGCCTTCTTCGTCGGTTGGAAGTGTACCCTGATATAAGGATAATTTTATACTGGCAGCTCCATCAGGAACTTCGATATCATCGAAAACTTTGACTCTGGTTAATACGTCAACAAAATCATTATTATCATCGTAAAAAACAACGTCAAAGGTTTCGCTTCTTATATCTCGCCCAAAATCCCCAAAACTATTGCCACAAACGTTAAAAAATCCATACTCACTAATTGCTGCATCTGGTAAATCAATAAAATCTATGCTTCTAATTCTTGAAACGTCATCAATTAAACTACCATCAGCAATGTTAAGACTTCCCTGCTCCCAATAGTCAAATGCACTCATATTATAAAAATTTGGCTGAGCCTCCGTGTATACACAGTCACCAGTTACGTTATAAATATGAAGGAAATCTATATGAATAAATCTTGAATGATGTTCAACAGTTATTCCCATACCCCATTCATGAGTTCCTGGCACTGTTTCAAAGTCATGATTATAGCGGTCGCCTTCTATCTCGCCATTTGTAATTCTAATGAATTCCGATTTATTCTCGATTAAAATTACACTATACCTTTCTAAACCATTATCCTGTATACGAAGTTTTGAACCGCCTAAGTTAAAAGTCATTCTGCTTGGGATGATTAAAGGATTTTGTTCATCAATTAGGTACACACCATTCGGAAGCACAAATTCATCGTATCCATTTTGACTTGCCCATTGAATCGCTTCATTTAACTTCTCAGAGGTATTGGCTGCGTCATTCCCCTCATTTGAAACATCCCACTTCTCGAGTTCTAATAAATAACTGTTAGTTATGTCAGGAACTACCTTCCAAGCACCATTTTGAAAAGAAACGATCCCTCGTTCATTAACATCACTAAAATCAATATCCATGATATCTTCAAAAGAAAAACCCGAGAACTGCTGGTCTAACTCCGATAGTTTGCTTTGTAAATTCTGCGTTTCATTTACATAAACAGCTTTTGAAACGGTTAAAGGATAGATGAATTTATCATCACAATTATCTTTCAAGCGGTTTATTTTACCTAACATATCAACACTCCTGTGTTAGTCGATCTCTATATAATTATGAGATCCATTTATTGAAGCATCGTGACCGTTTCCTGATTGATCTAACACATTGCCTTCTGAAGTGTCGTATTCAGCAATTAAAGTATCATCATGATACACAGCGATTCTATAAATATTACCCGGCATAGAGTTCGAGCTGTTTGAACCATATAGAGTAAAACTCCCACTCTTTGGATCAATCAAATAATGAACGACTTCAAAATCCTCTCCAATTGGAACGTAGTTACCGAGATTTCCAGGGATTTGAGTGCCGTTCACTTCTATTTTTTCAATATTTCTTTTCGCCCCGGACATAATGGAGTACCCACCTGGTCCACTGTAAAAAGTATCACCGTTATCCTTTATCGATATTAAACCTTGAAGGACAATAATATTGTGCACAGGAATTGAAGACGGAGCTTTAAAAAAGCTATCAACTCCAGACATCTGTAAATAATACTGAACACTAGCTGTACTTACATTAAACGAAACCCCCGCTGACTCGTTGCCTGCCTGATCAACCACTTTTATTGTAAAAGTATATTCTGTACCAGCAGTTAAAGCTTCCACTTGGAAAGTGGTGTTTGTAGTTGTACCTATTAAATTTTCTTCTAAATAAATATTGTATTCTTTGACATCACTTGATTGACTTGCGGTCCAATTTAAAGTAAGACTTTCTTGAAGCACTTCTGTAGCAAATATGTTTTCAACTTCATTTGGTGGTTGTGTGTCCTCAATTTCTACCAGTTCTGACCCTTCAACCCAGTCTAAGGTGGAAATATCATTACATTCTGCAGCATTAATGTTAGTTACAGCACCCCTATGCCCTTGATAACTAATCTTCTCAATTTCTTTCTCAAACCAATTGCCTACATCTCTTAACTTCCACATGCGAAACCCAACACATCCTTTTTTAAGCAAGTAGTTATATGTATATGACGTCGTTGGATTAATAATTATTGTTTTATTAAATGACAAGCTTATTCTTCATCTGAATAAGCTTTTGTAAAAGCTTCCTTTTTTCAAAAAAAAGAGATAGCCTAATAGCTACCTCTTACTAAACTTAACTGTTTTATACTGAAGCGTTCATTAATAATTTTCTTAATAAATCTTTATTAGGGTAGTCTGAAGAATTAATATCTTCAACTAACTCCTCTAAATCATAGTTTGTCCGCACAATAGAAGTCTGCACTCCTCCATCTTCTATATCAACTATGGCATAGGAGGGTTGGGCTAATCCATCAAATGGTAACCCGACACTGCCTGTGTTAATTACTATCTTCCCGCCAATATGACGAATATATGGTGTATGAATGTGACCATAAATATAAATATCAGCCACTTCGTTAGCCATTAAACGTTCTGTCATGTCTTCATCAGTTTCAGTTGGTTTTACCACTTCAAATAAGTCCTTAGGGGTTGCATGAAACGCGTGTATATTGACCCCTTCATACTCCTCATTAATTTCCTCTGGTAAATCCTTTAAATATTGAACTGAATCTTGACTCATGTTGGATGATGACCATTCCTTCTCTTCATTCATCCCTTCAATCGCATCTTCCGCCGCTTCACCTTCCTGGACACCTCTGACAATCCATTCATCCGCGTTTCCTTTAATTACATTAGCTTTTAATTGACGGACCATTTCCACAGAGCGTTCAGGATCCAGACCTCTATAGGATATATCTCCAAGTACAAATAATTGGTCGATTTTTCTTTTTTCGATATCGTTTAATACTGATTCAAGGGCTCTTGCATTTCCGTGTATATCTGAAATAAATGCTAGTCTCATGACAATCTCCTTTTGTTCTGCTTTGTCTAATTTATTCCCTCCTATCCACTGTTGAAACTAATTTCAAATTAAAATCTGAATAAAATTTGTTAAATCGTTATTTCTTAATTGAGCCTACACCTCTATGAGTTATTTATGAAGTATAGTTTTTAAGTGGATATAAAGTTCAATACTTATAATATGAATTTCTGCAGGACTATTCCTTTGTCTTTCGATAACCTACCCTCAAAGTATCTAATCGTTTCCTTTAACCCCTCTTCCAGACAAACCCTTGGAGTCCAGTCTAATTTAATTTCAGCTTCATTTATATTTGGTTTTCTTTGTTTAGGGTCATCCATAGGTAAAGGGTTAAATTGCAACTGTGAAGAGGAATTAGTTATCTGAATAACTTTCTCTGCTAATTCAAGAATCGTAAATTCCTGAGGGTTTCCTAAATTTATTGGACCTTGCAAGTTGTCAGTATTCATCATCTTCATCATTCCATTAACTAAATCATCGACAAAACAAAAGGAGCGGGTTTGGTCTCCGTTTCCATAGATAGATAACCCTTCGCCCTTTAAAGCTTGAACAATAAAGTTACTGATTACACGGCCATCTTCAGGATGCATATTGGGTCCATAAGTATTAAAAATCCTAATAACTTTAATATCCACACCATATTGTCTAAAGTAGTCAAAAAATAAAGTTTCGGCACACCTCTTCCCTTCATCGTAGCAGCTTCTAACACCTATTGGATTAACATTTCCCCAATACTCTTCTACTTGAGGATGAACTGCTGGATCTCCATAAACTTCAGATGTAGATGCTTGTAAAACCTTTGCATTTGTTTTTTTAGCTAATTCAAGTACATTCATAGCTCCAAGGACGCTTGTTCGAATAGTCCGAACCGGATCATATTGGTAATGAACAGGGCTGGCCGGACATGCCAAATTATATATTTCATCAATTTCCAGCTCAATAGGTAAAGTTATATCATGTAATATAAACTTAAAGTTAGGATGGTCAAGGAGTTCATTGATATTCTCGATTGAACCCGTTAATAAATTATCTAGACAAGTTACTCTATAACCTTCTGCTAATAATTCCCTGCACAAATGAGAACCAATGAAACCGGCTCCCCCAGTAACCAGAACTCTTTTTGCAGTTTTCCCCAAATTAATCCCCGCCTTTTAAATTGATTTTGTAGTCATATTTTGTAGTTACTCTTAAATCAAATTCCGCGAAAAAACTATAGGGTTTCAGGTTAACGATTAAAAACCATGTAGTTGCCTACATGGTTTTTAAGAAAAATTATAATTCACTTTAAATAACAGGTATTTTCGAACTCACCATTTTAATCGTTTTCTTTGGTAGACTATTCCTATAAACTTTCCGTCCTAACTTATAAAGATATTCTGTATACTTTTTTACTATGACCATTCTAAAGCCACAGGATTACGCGCTGCTTCTAAATTTTTTTGTAACGTATACACATATAATTTCTTTAATTTCACTTTTATCTAATTTTCCCCTCATATAGATTAAGCAAGGAAGTTCTAAACATATTTAACAACATAACACAAATTCTTCTGTGTAATTCCTTCTCTATATTAATAATACGCTCACAAATAACTTCTTTTTGTATTTAAAAGCTGTTCAGTATGTCATCAAAGAAGTAATCTATATATTTATTAGAAAGACCCTCCAACCTAAAAACTAATTGTCTTTATAAAAATCTTAACCTATTTTAACAATCTGATATACTTTTCAGTAAGTTGAAAACGACTAATCATTTTATTAATTTCTGCAACATTATCTCCCTCGCTTAATTTTAATATAACCCACTCAGTAAAGAATAAATATTTATATAAAGAGGCACAATTTGTAGATGTCTCTAGTGAATTGAAACCTTCGAATTCTTTTAATTTTTTTGTAAAAAAAGTAAAATAGCTTTTTTCTATTTGTGCCTTTAATTGATTTTGGTTACGAGTGGTGTCGATCATAAAGAAGTAATAATCAAAATAACAGGACCTATACCCTAATGTTTCCCAATCTATTACATAGCTCTTACCACTTTCCTGCAATATATTCCCCTCCCATAAATCCCCATGGGAAAAACCTAAAATTATATATTTATTAATTTGGTTAAAGCTTTTTAACTTGTTAAAATTGCACGTTACAAATTCTTTAATATTGGTTAAATCTTGTTTTCGCAAAACTTCATTATCTAATAAAGATTCAAATTCCTGCTTTAAAATAGATCTGTAATAAAATAAATCAATTTTTGAAGGGGGGGTTGATCTTAACACGTCTAGTATTACTGAAAACGCATGTTGCTCCAGACCAGCCTCAATTAAATCTTCTCTATTCGTTCTTCTACAATTCACATAAGTTTCAGTGTAGTACCTATTCGTCAAAGCGGTGTTTATTAAAGCTGGAGCCAAGCTACATTTTTCGGATTGTTTTAATGTATTTATTCTATTTTCAATATCTTCTGAAGATAATAATGGTGCAAATAAAGTGGTTGCCTTTTTATTTCTTATGTTAAATATTTTGATACCCTTATTCCTAGTTTTCAAAAGAAAGTCACCTTCAGCTTTACAATAAAGAAGTTTTGATGATGTACCAACCCTTACCTTTCTCTTTAATTTATGGAATTTATAGGTTAGTTGAAAGACTCTTATTAACCTTATAAGAAGAAGTGAGTTATTAAGTTTACCACTTCTAGTCTTCCTCTCAATGAAGCTAAATGGCAATGCTTTAAAATATAGATCTATTAATACACTAATTAAATTCTTGGTACTGTTTATATATAAGGAGTCACCAATATATAAGTATTGATGGTACTGGTCATGATAGTTACCCATAATTTATAACTCTCCCAATAGTCGTGCAATTTAAAAAACCACCCACAAAATAAAGTAGAACACTTAGGGTGATATCAATATTATTTTTTTGATTGTTCATACTTTATTAAGAAGGTTAGAAGTTGATTCAAATGTAATAAACATATTCCTGAATATATTCTCATATAAATGTTAGTCTTAATGCTTTGACCAGTTTGTTTACAATATATATTGGGCGAATTTCCAAATGTTAGTTGCTTCAAGAGTGGTTTATATACTTTCGAATCTGATAAACTATCAAAAACTTCTTTAATAAAACTCAAATCACCTTCTGTTTTAACTTTATGAGAGATACTATTTCTAAACAACAGGTAAAATAAAATAGGTGGTATATTACTTATACTTCTAAATTCCCCCTGACTCTTAGCATACTCTATAAAATACTCGACTAAGCGTGTGTATCGCTTAGAAAGCTGAGGCCTTGGGGTGCTAGTTATCGAATGGTTACTTCTTTGAAAATAGTTATAAAATGACCTGTTAACAGTACAAATAGTTTTCACATGACATAAGTAATACAGATTAAATAATAAATCGTCAGCAAATACCTCTGAGTGCTTCTCAAACTTGATGAAGTGCTCATTAATGATTGATCGCTTATACAGCTTATTCCAAACAATATCTCCATGAGTATATTTGAGGAAATATTCATAATAATAGTTTGATAAACCGAGTTCTTGAACATCAATTAACTCATCTTTAATATTCAACCATTTAAAAGTAGTGGATTGCTCATAAACACAATCATAATTACACACTACCAAATCACTATTACTATCCAGTGCCTTATAATACATAACCTCGAACATGTTGGGTTCAATCCAATCATCAGGATCTACAAAGCCTATATATTCCCCAGTAGAGATCTGTAATCCAGCGTTTCTTGCAGAACACACTCCGCCATTTTCTTTGTGAATCACTTTTATTCTCGAATCATTCCTTTTATATTCTTCAGCAATTTCCCCACTTTTATCTTTCGATCCATCATTAACCAAAATAATTTCCACATCGCTCAGCGTTTGATCTATCACCGACCTTAGACATTTACGCAAGTATTTCTCCACATTATATAAAGGTATTATTATGCTGACTTTTGCCATGCTCCAAATTCCTCCTAAACATAAAGTAGTGAGAAAGAAATCAACCTTTTCTAAATAAACAATTATTGGTTTAAATGATAAGAGAACGACTTTTTGTTGTATTTTTTTCTTCTGATAATTTGCCGTTATTAAATTCAAACACAATATCACAATTTTTAATTGTGCTTAACCTATGAGCAATAATAATTAATGTCATATCACCTTTTAAACTATCAATCGCTTTCATGATCTCTTTTTCGGTTCCATTATCTAATGCAGAGGTCGCTTCATCTAAAAATAAAATCTCAGGATTGTGATAGAGAGCTCTGGCTATTCCAATTCTTTGTCTTTGTCCCCCCGAAAGCCTTACCCCGTTTTCACCTACTTGAGTATTAAGTTGCTCCGGAAGAGTTTTCACGAATTGTTTTAAATGAGCTTGTTCTAGAGCTCTCCAAACTTCTTTATCATCAATGCTTTCTTCCTCAACTCCAAATGCAATATTCCTTCTAATAGTGTCATCTGATAAGTAAATGGATTGCGGAATGTAACCAATTCTCTGCTGCCATAACCTTTTTTGATCGGTCAATTTTTTTCCATCTATCATTACTTGCCCTTGCTCAGGTTTTAACAATCCTAGTATTATATCAACTAGTGTAGTTTTCCCTGCACCTGATTCCCCCACAAAAGCTACTGATTTTCCAATTGGAATGTTTAGTGTGACATCTTTAATAGATAAAATATCTTGACCTGGATAGCGATAGGAGACATTGTTCAACTGTATGGATTCTTTAAATGCTTTTTCTTTTTTATTTATTGCTATACTCTGAGTGTCCAGCGATATTGAGTGTTCATCTTTATCTGAAAAAAGATCTTCATAGATTACTGACAAAGCAGGCTGACTATATCTTATGGTAGTGATCATCGCTACTACACGGGTGATAGATGGCATTAAACGAAATGCAGCCATAGCAAAAAGGGCCATCGTTGATATTAGTTCCGTAGTATTTTCCCCTTGTATAACAATAATCACCATAGTAATTAAAACTACAGAAACTAATAAGGTTTCAATAAACAATCGCGGTACTTGTTCTAGCAATTTCATATAGCGGCTATTATTAGCTTTTATTTGACTTTGACCAGTATAGGCTTTTATGAAAAAATTTTCTTTTCCCGATACTTTAACCACTTTATTGGCACCCAACCCTTGATTAACCCATTTGATCATTGTCCCGTCCACTTTCTGTTGTTCTTTACCTAAAGAAGATATTTTTTTTCTAAACAGTTTAAAGAAAATAAAAACACTTCCACCTAATAAAGTGAAAGCGGTAAGAGTTGCTATGGGTGAGGTTAGAAGTAATAAAATTAAGATACAAGTGATCACTAGTAATTCTGTGAACAATTGAAATCCAGCCAATATGATACCTTGAAATACTTTAGGTACTTCTGAATTAACATTTCGTAACAAATCGGCAGTGTTTCGTTTTAGATGAAAAGTGTATGGCTTCTTTAAATATTCCTGAAATAGTTGCCTAGATAAACTCACCTGTTGATTTAAAATTATTCTAAATTGTGCGTACTGAAATAATAAAAGATATAGATTTTTTATAACAAATACGAATAGTAAAACACCCACAGCCAATATAATAAAAGAATTGTATGTTTGGAGATTAAACAACTCAGAAACATATGAAAATACAGCATGTTCATGAATTTGTTCTGGATTAGTTGCTATGGTTACAAATGGGACAATTAATCCTATCCCCACTGTTTCAAAGATGGCAGCCACTATCATCATAGCAAATAAAATTAAGAATTTTCTTTTTTCCTTTTTATCAAATAGCATTAATAATTTTTTTAATGACGTTTTCATACAATCCGCCCTTTATATAAATTCATCTTATGAAGTGTATTAATTTATATTTATACTGAACTACCCTTATGATCAGCATCTCATTTCCAAATCTGCAAATTAATTTTAATATTTTCAGGAAAAGCGATGGAGATTGATAACAAGCGATATCTTTAATAAATTCTTCATCCTTTATTATAGTAGAAAGTATTTTAAGTTGTTTTTTAATAGGAAGTGAACTATTAACTAAACCTTGAATGAAATTTAAGGTGACACTCGCATAATGACTCCTTACATTCTTAATTAATTTCTGCGGACTGCTATACTCCTTACACATCTTGATCAATAACTTCCTATTATCACTAATATAATCATATAAATCTTCCCTGAATACTTGCGTCAAAGAATTATTTCTTCGAATAAAATAATTGTATAAGGCTTCATCTACATAAACTAAACGATCTATATGTGGAAGAATTTTTAAATTCAGCCGCACATCTTCACTATGGCTTTTATGTTCTTCAAATTTAACATTGTACAAATCAAAAATAGATTTTTTATATAGTTTATTTACACTAGATGATAAACTAACGGTTTTGTTATTGAGTATTAAAGGAATAATTTTATTTTTTATATCGTTTTGAGATAAAACCTTCTCCTTACCTTCATAAATTGATGATTTTGATTCGGTGCCAGTGAATAGGTTTAGTGTTTTTATTCTACAAACAGTCATATCAGCCTCATTTTCGCAGGCTACACTATACATCACCTCATACATTGAGGGTTCAATCGTATCATCGGGGTCAACAAAAGCTATATAGTCTCCTTTTGCCACTTTTAACCCTTCATTTCTTGCATGAGATACTCCTGAATTCTTTTGGTGTATTACTTTGATACGATTATCCCGTTCAGAAAAACTATCACATATTTCGCCACATCTATCTTCTGAGCCATCATTTATGAGGATTAGCTCAAAATTTGTAAATGTTTGGGCTAATATTGAATTTAGACAAGCTGGAAGATAGCGTTCTACATTGTAAATAGGAACTATTACACTAATACACGGCACTCTCATTTCCTCCTTACCTAACGTTATCAAATAATCAATTCTTCAGTTTCTATTTTAGAGTTTTCTATGAGTAAGTTATTTGACAGTTTTTGGCGTAGATCTTTATTAATAATTAACTTTCTCACTGATTCAAATAATTCTTCTTCTCCTATTTCTGTAATTAAACCTGTTCTTTCGTGATTTAACTGCTCATTTACTCCATTAACGCTTGTCGCAACTATTGCTTTATTTAACGCTTTAGCTTCCAATAAAGTAATACAGTACCCTTCATATCTAGATGGTTGAACGTAGATGTCACATTGAGCCATATAAGGATAAGGGTTAGAATCAGCTCCTAATAAAATAAAATTGCTTTCAACACTCAAATCCTTAATGATTCTTTCATAGTCTTCTCTACTTTTCCCCTCTCCTAACACATACCACTTGATATGGTGCCCCTCTCTGACCAACCTTGATAATACCTTTATGGAAAGATCATGGCCTTTCTCAGGAGAAAGTCTTCCTACTGTCAATATTCTCATTCCATTAAAATTATCTTTAAATCCAATTCCATTTTTACTTTGTTGTCTTACGATTTGACGTGAAACAGTATTATGCTGGACTTTCAACTTGTCATTTAAGGAAGGAACTTGCTCCAGCAGCTTGCTTCTTGCCTCTTCTGATACAATATATAGCGCATCGAATTTTTTGTATGATTTTTCAGCAAATCTTTGATTAAAACCTATCTTATTTATATCGAAATGTATCCATTGAACTTTCTTTGCTGCTGTAACTTTTTCCAAAATAAAATAGCTTATGAAGTCCATTGGACCTGCATAAGCTATGGCAGTATCGTATTTATAATTGATATGGGGAAGGTTTCGCACTAAATACTTTAGAAAGATTGC
The DNA here is from genome assembly GCF_024189295.1 of Halobacillus sp. A1. GTDB lineage: Bacteria > Bacillota > Bacilli > Bacillales > Halobacillaceae > Halobacillus_A. Next base: position 383,783 of record NZ_JAIZEN010000001.1, on the reverse strand, counting down.
TTTATTGTTACACATTTTTGATAGTATATAACTGGTGCTAAATTTAATGAATTCTAAATATTTTTTTTGTTTAAATAATGTTAAAGATGACTGTAAAGGAGGATTATTAATTAATGGTTTAATTTCAGAAAAGTTATCTAAATACCTGGTATGAACATGTTTAGGAATACTCTCTAAAAATCCACCTTTCCTCTCCAACATTAAAATCGAAATGTCGTACTTATCTTTTGGCATAGTCGCGATCATATTAAGCAGAGCTTTTTCAGTTCCTCCAATGTTCATACTGATAATCATGAAAAGTATCTTTTCTTTCTCCTTCATTCGCTTCTTCACCTACCTTAACTTATAAGGTCATAAAATTTTTCAACTTCCTCTATATTGCCTTTTTTCTCTAATTTCAAATAATTAATAATTTCTTCTTTAAGTCCTTGGTTATTGAGCAGCTTCATAATACCCTGAAAGACACTCTCTCCGTTCATACCTACTACTAATCCATTTTTCCCATTAATCATTTGGTTATATACTGCATCAAATTCCGTTGTGACTACGGGGATATTTAACATTCTTGCTTCAGCTATTGCTAAACCAAACCCTTCAAATTTAGAGGTCTGCACATAAAGATCCGCACTTTTAAATATTGGATAAGGATTTGATCTTATACCTAGTAAGATTAAATGTTTTCCAATATTTCTCTTTTCGACTTCTTTAATGATTTCTTCCTTAAGAGGTCCCTTACCTAAAACATACCATTTAAAATCCACTCCGGCCTTTTTAAGTTTTTCACACGCGTCTAACGCAATATCATAACCTTTCTGATAATCTAACCTTCCAACAGTAAGAATTTTAACCCCTTTAAAATAATCAATCTCTTTCTCACCTATCCCTGCCATTTCTGAAATTAAATTAAAATCATTTATATCATAAATCACTGTTGTCTTTTTAGAATATTGAGGGAAAGTTTCTAAAAATATTTTCTTCGTAGTAGTTGAAACTGCAACTACTTTTTCAAATTGATCATAAAAAACGCTTTGAAAGTCTTTATCTTTTTTATTCATGCTGTAACTAACATTAACCCAGGCAAATTTTCTTCTAGCATTTACTTTTTCAGCTACATAAAAAGTAGGAATTCCTTGTGCATAACTAATAGCAATATCGTACTCCTTTGAATTTGACTCTATTACTTTAGACGAGCTTTGCCAATATAATCTCGCCTTCTCCACATTTCGAGGCTTCCCTTTCCTAATAAAAATCGAGTATTTTGTTCTTGCATGGAACTTTCTAAACTCCAACTTTTTTAATGTGTACCGTATAGAATCTTTTAATCCCAGTGAAGTGAATAATGTGTAGCTAATAGGGTTTAATATATTAACTTCTTTCGGAACTAGACTTTGAAGCTCTCCGCCTTGTGAAAACAACATTAAATCCACTTCAAATTTAGAATAATCTAATAGCGATAAAAGAGTAACTAGGCTTTTTTCTGCCCCTGCACAATTTAGGGAATCAATTACAAACAATATTTTTTTCTTCATAATTTCTTCTCCTTAACTAGCTTAAAGTAAATTATATTTATTCTTAATCGTTACCATCTTCAATCTGGCAAGTCTTATTTTTTTTGTGAGATTGTATCTAACTTGCTTAAGCCCACGGAATCTAAATTTGTCTACTAGAGAGTATAAGAAAGCATAATTCTTCATTTTTTTTATTGAAGCATAGGTTGCAAATTTAATACCTTTATAATAAAAATGATATTCTGGGTTAAAAATTATGTCGTCCATTAATTTATCTATTTTATTTAATTTTTTTAAAGGTACTTTTTCTCTTAAATCTTCCTGCAATACCTCAATAGACCTTTGATCAAAGTTGAGAAGAATTGTGTTACAAGCCTTTTTTGAAAATAAGGTTTCATCAATAATACAGTATCGATCCTTGCTTACTATATCTTTACTTATTACATTTTTTAATTTGTATTCAAAATCGTTGTAAGTTCTATAGTTAGTACGATTAAAGAATTCAACACTATTTGTATTAAAGAAAAGTTTAGCGAGATTTAAAACTTCCTTGCGTGACGTGCTAACGTGAATTGATTTTTCTGTTATATTTTTAATACTGCATTTTAGCTCATCTAAATTTACTTTCATACTTTCAATTAGAATTATTGTAATAGTTTGTCCACCCTTTGCACTCTTTCTTGGTCTATCACTAATCTCTAATTGACTTAATAAATTATCTAAACCAATATTACTAATATTTAACTCTCGCTCATAATAGATGTCTCCATACTCTTTAATTATTCTGTATAATTCCTCTTTTTCTTTATAGACATTTGAAAACATAGTTAAAATAGATACGTTACCTTTTAATTTACAATATTCGTAAGCTATGGCATCTGACCATTTATGTTGCAAACCTTTTTTTTCAAAAAACTCATAATTGTAATTAGTTTCTAACCCCTTAATAGTAAGAACTTTAATTCTCTTATCAAATAATAAAGATGCGGCAACTCTGTGCGCCCCATCCAAAGGTACATTATCTTCATCTATGGGGATAACTGAAAGATTGTCATTAAATCCTTCTTCCTTAATGGACAAAAAAGTTTTGTTGTAAGAATCTATAAAAGATTTTATTCCTTTCTTTCCGGAACCATCGTCTTCATCATAGCGGTTGAACACCCACAAGTGATCTTCATATAATCTATAACCCCAATCACTTTTAATATTATTTTTCAAAAAAAATCCATATATAAATTTTGCCATTATATCAAATCTCTTAGAATTTAATAGATCTCTAGGGTCTACTACCTTAATCACAGAATCTGCTATGACGTTTTCTTCGTTAATCCTAGTTAAATTCAGTTTACTAAGAAGCTCACTATTCCTATTAGACATAAATTAATCACCACTCAAATAGAACTATTTTTAATCTTTTCCAAAACGATTGTTTTAGAATACAACTTGAATTTCCTTATAACCTTATGAATTCCCAAATACAATAAATTCAAATAAGGATTTTTATAAAACAAACGCAGCTGAAGATTCAACTGCTTATCTTTTTCAGTAGCTTTATTCAATTGAGAGAAGTGGTCATGAATGTACTTCTGAATATCCTTTCGATGTTGACCTTTTTTATCTTCCTTTCTATTCATAAACAATAGGTTGTAATGGATCAGGGATGTTTTTAGTAAGCTTTTATAAGATTCTTGAATGAGTGGTTCATATTCTTTTTCAATAAATGCGTGTCTTTCTTTCAATCCTTTAATGATATCCAGGTTTCGAGTTGTATAATTTGCGACGATACTATCGTCGCGCTGTAAGTAGTAATAGAGTGGTTCGTTGAGAATGATGAACCTGTTTACTCGATGCATAACTTGATGGGCCCAGAACACGTCTTCAAACAATACGCCTTTTTTAAACGGAATATCTTTTAACAGCTTTGTTCTGTATAGTTTCCCCCAGGCGAAATTTTTTACGGTTTCGTTTTTTACTAACTCTTTCATCAAGTTTTCGTTATTTAAGAGAATCAAGTCGCCGTTTTTGGTATAGTATCTTTGATCAAACAGCATATAGGTTTTGTGGGCATAATAAAAAGCTGATTGAACGACATCAGCTTGAAACGAGAGTATAGCGTGCACCATATGATCAATAGCTTTTGGTTCAAGCCAGTCATCGCTGTCTACAAACATAGTGAATTCGCCTGTTACATGCTTCATCCCATAATTTCTTGCGTCGGACAGTCCTCCATTTTCTTTATGGAAAGTCTTTACCCTTGTATCTTTTCTAGCAAATTCATCAGCTATCTTACCACAGCGATCCGGGGAGCCGTCATCTATCAGGATTACCTCTATTTTTTGGTAGGTTTGCTGAAGGATACTGTTGATGCAGCGGTGGAGATATTTTTCCACTTTATATATAGGTACGATTACGCTAACCGTTTCACCCACTCCTTTCACCTCCTATGCCATTTGATATAGTTTTTCTAGTTCATTGTAATTTTGATACTCCTGGCTCGTACAGTTCTGTTCCAATTGTTTTCTTAATGAATCGTCTTGACGGAGTTCCTCTATCCCATTGGCGATTCCTTCAGGGGACAATTCACATATCATACCATCTATTCTATCGTTTACTTGACTGGGAGCGGTCGGGTAATTCGTAATAAGGACAGGTTTACCTAATAGCTGTGCCTCTCCTACGGTAACTGCTTTGCCTTCGTACCTTGAAGGTTGAACGTATAATTCTGCTGCTTCCATAAAAGGATACGGGTTAATTTTTTTCCCTAGTAAATGAAAGTTTTCTTCCAATCCATATTCTTTAATGAGTGTTCTGATCAGACCTTCATCTCCTCCGTACCCCACTACATACCAGACAATGTCATTATACCCGCGTTCAATTAATAATTTCATCGCTTGAACCGCTTGATCAATACCTTTTGCATGAGAAAGTCGAGCTACCGTTATAATTTTGAATCGCTCATCATGATCCATAGGGTTTTGTACATTTTCTTTTGCCTGCTCTCTTACTAATTCAGGAGAAGTTATATTTTCGATAACAGTTACTTTATTATTTAAAGATGGATATTTTCTTATAAAAGCCTGCTTACATTGTTCGGAGACTGCAATAATATGATTGAATTTTTTCCATAAGGCAATATCCATCTCTACATCTGTATCAACCATCGAATAATCTGTATGGATCCAGGCGATTTTAGTTTTAGCCTCCACTTTTTCTGCAACGAGATAATGGGGCCAGAGGTAACTGATTGCAACATCATATTTTTTTTCAACTTTCGGTAGGAAAGGTAAAGCATATTTCCACATGTATTGCATTTGCTTATACCCTTTTTCTGATGATTCTCCAACCCTTGCCCGATATTTAGCATATAACCGGGAGAATCCTATCGGGATTTTCCCTTGTTTTAATACTTGGGAGACCGGCATTCTAAATGTTTTATAGGACATGTTTTCTTTTAGAAGACTTGGTTTTTCTGGGAGTAACTCCATAAATTCTCCTGTATGGCTGCAAAGCATCAAATCAACATCGTACCTATTGTAATCAAAATGTGTCAGCATGCTGATCAGGCTCCGCTCTACTCCGCCTACTTCCATGTCAAAGGAGGTGATTAACAGTTTTTTCATAATGGCCTCCTTGCTTTCCTCGATAAATTGTTAATAATTTCGTAATTCCTGTATTGATGCTGTAATGATGAAGTTCAAAACTGTTAATAATCTTATTGATATTCTTTTCTTTATGTCCCGCTCTCTCTATAATGTTATCAGCCCAAGTTTCTGGACTCTCGGATAAAGGAAGCTTAGTGAACAAATTCATATTTAAGTCGGCTTCCGGCTGAATGGCCTCTGAAACAATACATGGCAGACCGCTTGCCTGAGCTTCCAGTAAGACCAGTCCTAATCCCTCATAAGTAGAAGGGAAAACGAAAATATCCATTGAATGAAACATCGTAGCCATATCCTCTCTTACTCCTGCGAAGATTACATTGTCTCTTATGCCTAATTGGAGCGCCTTGGCTTCCATTTGTTTTTTTGAATCTCCATCGCCTACTAACAGGAGTTTAGCAGCAGGATTTTTTTGGACGATGGCTTTCATAACACTCAGCAGGAACGGATGATTTTTAGCTTCCATGAACCGTCCAACATGACCGATTACAAGACTGTTCCCTAATCCGTACTTCATTTTGAATTCATTGACTTGTTGGCGGGGCTTTACTAACAACTCAATATAGTCGATGACGTTAGGATAATACGTATATCTTGTTCGTTTTAAATTAGTTTTTCCATACAAGTATCTTCCAGCCTGTTCACTGCAGGATAATAAATCAGTAGAAGCTTTTAAAATCATTTTCCTCATACATGCGATGTAAACCTTTTTGACCCATTGATCACTTTCATCCTGTGTAGTATGAGCGTGTGCGATTCGCACTTTGACGCCGGCAAGGAAGCCTGCGATATTGGCTATACCGCAATGGAATAATGTGTGGGAATGAATGGCTTGATAAGGTCCGTATTTCTTAATTGCATTGTAAATTTCTATTATTGAGTTTGTCTTGTTCAATTTAATGATCCTGCCGCCCAGCTTTTTAATTTCTCGATCGTAGTGGGATTCCTCTTTGCTGTAGGAAATGAAATCGAACTGGACTTTTTCATGGTCTAAGTTGCGATAAATATTCATTAACATCGTTTCTGTTCCAGCTCGGTTCATTCCTCCAGTAACATGAAGAATTCTAATAGGTGAGGAGCCAATCATCATTCTTCCCTCGATTCTGTATAGTTTTACTTTTTATCCTGTTGATTCTGCCAGTGAATGAACTCAATCAAACGCTTATATTCAGGTAGATCTTCTTTTTTTATCCCTGAATCCTTTAAGTCCTGAATAAATTCAACCCATTCATCTTCGAATAATGGTGCAGGTTCAATTATAGGCTTTTCCAGTTGTATAATTTCATACAGCTCTACGTCCAATGACTCAGCTATTCTCTCTATTAAATTTATGGATGGATTTATATTTATGTTTCGTTCAATATTACTTAAATTTGATTTTGACATACCAGCCTTTTTAGCAAGTTCAGATAACGTTATACCTTTACCACGCCGTATTTTATATATGTTAGTTCCAATCATTCATGGTACCTCATATCCCTTTTTTTATATAATTCCTTCTTTGTTCACCGCTTTCTCAAATACATCTTGCACACATGCAATGACTCTATTTTGTTCGAGATCTGTGAGATTTGAACCAGACGGTAAACATATGCCCGTTAAGAAAAGTTCCTTAGATATATCTTCATGCGGCCGATGAGAAAAATACTGACAGTCTCTAAATAAAGGCTGTAAGTGGAGAGGTTTCCATACAGGTCGTGCCTCTATATTTTGGGAACTCATTTTCATAATCAGCTGTTCAGGTAAAACGTTGGAGTGTTCTGAATCCAGCGTAAATACTGTAAGCCATCTATTCGTTGTTGTGTCTTGCAATTCGGGCATGAACTGTAAGCCTGTTAACATGGTAAGCTTTCTCTTGTACCGTTCATATAATCTTCGTCTCGCCTCTACCCGTTGATCAATTACCTCCAATTGAGCTCTTCCCACACCAGCCAGGATATTGCTCATCCGGTAATTGAATCCAGTTGTGCTATGTTGGTAGTGTAATGCTTTATCGCGAGCTTGCGCAGCTAAGAACTTAGCTCGTTCAAGTGCCTCTAGATTGTTGGAAACAAGCATCCCACCCCCGGAGGTTGTAATGATTTTGTTTCCATTAAAAGAATAGATTCCAAATTCTCCAAAGGTCCCTGTGTGCTGCCCTTTGTATAAGGATCCTAGTGATTCAGCCGCATCTTCTACCAGAGGGACTTTGTAAAGGTCGCAAAGCGCCTGAATTTGATCAATTTTAGCGCTTTGTCCATATAAATGAACAAGGATGACAGCTTTAGGTAATTGACGTTTTCGATAAGCTTCGGAGAGCGCTTTTTCTAAAGCGATGGGCGACATATTCCAGCTTTCCGGTTCCGAATCAATAAAGACGGGCTCTGCTCCCTGATACACGATTGGATTGGCAGTAGCAACAAATGTCAGGCTGGTACAGAATACTCGATCGCCCCTTTGGACATTCAATAAAGAAAGAGCCAAATGAATCGCTGCAGTCCCTGAACTGACGGCTACGGCTCCTTTGGCTCCTACGTATTCTGCTATTTCTTTTTCAAAGGCATCAATGTTCGGTCCAACGGGTGCGATCCAGTTACTTTTGAACGCCTCTTCTATATAATGCTGTTCATTTCCTGTCATGTGTGGCGGGGAGAGAAAAATTCTTGAGTTTTTCATATGAATCACCCCCTGATCGTTGTAAAAACTTGATTGGCATCGACTTTCTTATGCTTTTCGCTGGCGAACCGGCAACTTTACTATGAGCCGAAACATTGCGGATGACGGTTGATCCAGCCCCTACTATGGACCAGCTGCCTATACTTTTACCAGGTATGACGGCGGACGCAGCACCCATCTCAACGCCTTCGCCAAGTAATACGTCTCCGGTTAATGTAACGTTAGGGCAGATGTGGCAAAAATCACCGATTATATTATCATGCTCTACAATGGCAGAAGAATTAATAATACAATGATTCCCTACACGTGCTGAAGCGTTAACGACCGCGAAAGGCATAATCACTGTTCCTCTTCCTATTTCAGCTGTCGAACTGACAAAGGCTGTTGGATGAATTAATGTTGAGTATTGTTCCAAGTGGATATCTAACCTTTCCATTATCCTTTTTCTAATTAGATTATTGCCGATAGCAATGACTACTTTAGAATCCTCATTCATGATTTTATGAAGGTGAGCGACTGGTCCGTAATATTTCCCTGCCTTTTCAGTACCTCTCGTATACTTATCATCTAAAACAGCGTAAACTTCATCAGCTTTTGCTAAAATAATATCCCGAATAACCCTGCTGTGTCCTCCATCACCAATTAATATTATTTTCATCCTACATCACTTTTCGAGAGCCTGTAAATTTTTCCATTGCTCCACGCCCTTCAGGTGTTATTCCTTCTTTCTTCATCACCTTTCGTATTGTTCTCCATAAGATTTTCGTATCTAACATCAGGCTATGATTTCTGACATACCATGTGTCATACTGAAACTTCTCTTCCCACGAGATACTATTTCTTCCGTTTACCTGGGCCCAGCCTGTAATACCAGGTCTTACTTCATGCCTCATAGCTTGTTCTTTTGTATAAAGCGGCAAATATTCCATGAGCAGAGGTCTTGGTCCTACTAAACTCATGTCCCCCTTAACGACATTGATCAGCTGTGGGAATTCATCCAGGCTGTACTTTCTTAAAAATTTCCCGGATTTTGTTACTCTCATTTCATCGGGCACATTCTCTCCATCTATCATCGTTCTCAGTTTATAAAGATGAAATGGCTTTTCATGTAATCCAGGACGTTCCTGCTTAAAAAGTATCGGTGACCCCATTGTCATTTTCACTACCAGCCCTGCCCCGAATATAAGAGGAGAGCAGATTAATAAAAGAAGTAGTGAAATCGTTATGTCTATGGTCCTTTTCATAGGTTCCATCTCCTGTACCTATCATTCATTTACTAACAGGTATAAAAAAATCCTTTGCCTGTTTCAGCAAAGGTTCTTTTGGTTTCATCAAAGCGTTCAAATTATCAAAACCATTCGGATTATTCACTTGCCACCTCCATGTATCCTGGCACATCTTGTCAATCCCACGTACGGCCTCCCATCCTAACTCTTCAAAAGCCTTAGTGGCATTTGCATAACAGACAGCAACATCTCCTGGTCTTCTTTTTAAAATGGTATAAGGAATGAGTTTATCTGAAGCCATTTCAAAGGCATCGATCATTTCAAACACGCTATAGCCTCTGCCTGTTCCGAGGTTGTAAGCTTCCACTCCAGTAGATGACTGCACCTTTTCTATCGCTTTGCAATGTCCTGCTGCCAGATCTACTACGTGGATATAATCACGTATGCCTGTACCGTCTTTCGTTGGGTAATTGTCTCCGAATATATTCAAACGATCTAATTTACCTACAGCTACTTGAGAGATATAAGGAAGCAGGTTATTAGGAACTCCATTTGGAGCTTCTCCAATTCTTCCACTTTCATGGGCTCCGATAGGGTTGAAATACCTTAGCAGAGCAATGCTCCACTTTGAGTCAGATAAGTAGAGGTCTCTTAGGATCTCTTCAATCATCAGCTTTGTCCTTCCATAAGGATTAGTTGCTGATAAGAGAGCATCTTCTTTGATCGGTACTTCATCACTATTACCATAAACCGTTGCAGAGGAGCTGAACACGAGTTTTTTCACATTATGCTTTTTCATTACCTCGCAGAGAATAACCGTGCCAATTACGTTATTAGCATAATACCAGAGCGGTTCATTCACTGATTCTCCAACTGCCTTTAGCCCGGCAAAATGAACGACGGCTTCAATATCATTTTCTTCAAATATGTTCTCAAGTTCTTCCTTATCCATAAGATCGAACTCATAGATCTTAAAAGTTTTACCCGTAATTTCAGTTACTCTTCTTAATGATTCATAATGACTGTTTGAAAAGTTATCAACAACTACTATCTCATATCCTTCACTTAGCAGTTCAACACATGTATGACTCCCGATGTATCCCGCTCCGCCCGTTACTAAGATCGCCATTTTTTCTCCCCCTTACCACAATAAATAATGGCTTTCATAAGAAATATTTAATGTTATGACACTTTCATAAAAATAATAAAATAAATAACAAACCAGCATCCCGTAATATACCAGCTTTTCATCCCGATCCCTGAAGAGAGGAACGAGCCATGAAACGAGAATTAATTGATAAAGTCCAAAATAAATCGAAAATCGTGCAAAGATCCAATTTTGAGTGGAAATCACCATGAAAACAAATCCGATCAAGCACATATTGATAACAACGTCGCTGTTTGGCATAACTTCTCTTAATCGATCTCTTCCGAGGTAAGCTACAAACAGGGGCGCCCCTTCGACTGCTACCCTTAAGAAGTTTGCTCCGCCCTCAGCAAAATCTTTGTATTCTCCATACTGAGTATCTTCTATTGCTGAAAACAGTATCGAAGAAAATTGATCAAATCCAGCTACTAGAAGAACAGCAAATGCCAACAATGCTAAAGTTGCTTTTGAGAATGCCTTTACTTGAACCATAAAATACACCGGCAGTAAAATAAGCGCGCTCTGATGAAAAAGTGAGGCGATTAAAATGACTGCTGCATATCTTTTGAAACCGCCTTCCACCAGGTACTTAATTGCTGTAAAGGCAATGGCTGCTGCTAACGTCTGTCGAATACCGTTCATCGTAATTAAAAACAAGCCACCCGTTATATATACGAAAAGACTAAGTTCCAGCATCCTTGAATATTTGTACAATACGATTACAATGAGTGCATTTGTAATAAGAGCAGTGGTCAAAATCAATAATTGTGGATCTGATGATATCGATTGGAGAAGCATTTGCAAAACTCCAAAACCGATATCCTTTTGCTCTTTAATTAGCTCCCATGTAAAAGTATTCACTTCATAGGCGTGCATGTAGAAAAAAGTATCTCCAATATTAGAACGCAACCCCGCTACTGCTACTAACGAGATTAAAGCTACGAAAACAAATAGTTTATTCGGCTTAAATAAAACGGCGGTATTCGTGTGTACTTCAACCGCGAGCACTCTAGCTAGTAATACTAAACAAAAAACGAGGAATAGATTCATCCATAATAATGTCATATTGATTTCCTTTCCAAGCAGCCCCGCAGCTGCTTAGCTAAGAACGTCCCTTGTTCTACTTGTTACATATAAGAAAAGAAGAAAACCAAAAGGAATGGCAAAAGTCGTTATCCCTTTATTAGGAGATTCCTTTAGGAAGTTTGTATTCTTATTCATCAAGCTGCTCGAAACATAATGGATGGCTTGTCTAAATTTAAAAGAGACACTGACAAATTGCAGTGTCATCAGTTCCTTCCTATAAAAAGCAAACCCTTTTGGGTTCCTGCGGTATTGCTTCAGCATATTACGCGAAGAGCCATCTTCTAAATATTCTACCCGGCACAGCACTTGATTGAGCAGCAGCATTTCGTACTTTTCATCCAGCTTGTAGTATTTATAAGCCAGTCCAACATATTTCTCATTTTCAAAAAGGGGGTAAGGAAATTCCTTCGTCAGCTCTGTTCGATAAACAAGCTTTTTGTCTCCTTTGACGCCATGCTTATTATATAAATCAAATAACGTGGACTTTTTTATTCCTTCAGGCAGCAGTGTCCCTATAACCTCCCCGTCAGTGTAAGAGTCGAGTCCAATCAGGCCGCTTACATTGTTGTCACCATGCTCCTTCCAGCATGTTTCGATTTGCTCTACTGCATCTTCAGGCATATAGTCATCTGAATCAATACAAACGTTAAGTTCGGTCTGCATTATTTTATAAGCAGTATTATGAGCTCCGTGCATCCCTTGATTATCCTGATAAATATATTTAATAGAAATTAAAGCTTTTGAAATCCACTGCTCTACTAATTTCTCAGTTTCATCAGTAGAACCATCATCTACGAGCAGCCATATAAAATTTTGGTTGGTTTGATTTACGAGACTTTGATATAGTTTTTCCAAACAAAATGCTCGATTATAGGTAGGTGTAAAAATCGTTAGCAGCTTCAACTGACCTCCCTCCCTAATTGAATATAGTCATTTTGAGTTTTTATAGCTGTTTGTTGGATATCATAGCCTTTTTGTGTAAGCTTGGCAGGATCAATCAACCTGGAGCTTCGTTGAACGGATAAAGCTTTGATCGCTTCCACCCACTCATGATGATGAGGAAGAGGGAATTGCTGGACTAATCCCAGTTCCATATCTACTTCTTCAGTTATAGTATTTGTAATAAAGCAGGGCAGCCCTGCATTTTGGGCTTCTATTAAGGTAACAGGCAGTCCTTCATGATAAGAAGGAAAAAGGAACATATCAAAAGCTTGGAGCAGCTTATCTACATCTTCCCGGACCCCAAGAAAATTCACATGTTCATGGATTCCTAATTCCCTGGACTTCATTTCCATTCTCTTTTTCAGAACTCCATTTCCAGCCAATAACAGGATCGTATTGCCATGTACCTTAGAAAACTGCTGAAAGACTTCAAGTAAAAACTCATGATTTTTTTGATGATTGAACCTTCCAACGTGACCGATGACAAATGTATCATCACGAATATTCAACTGGGCTCTGACGTCCCGGCGGTCTTTACTGGAATATAGAAACTTTCGGTTATCAATACCATTTTTTAATACATACGTTTGATTGGATTGTCTTCCAAACAACCATTCTGCAGCTGAATGAGAACACGCAAATCTATGAGTAGCATCTTTTTTTATATGACTTCCCGCAAATGATTTGTATAGTTTACTAACAATTCCGCCTTCACTCCGAGTATTGTGGCTGTGAGCAATCCTTACAGGAACCCCCGATCTTTTCGCACACTGCAGCACAATCCCGCTCATTTTATCCAAGTGAGCATGAACGATCTTATAATCTTGGGACTCAAAAAAGTTCACTAAGGCTTTCTTATAACCAAGGTGTCCTACGTCTGTTACATAAGGAATGCGATGTATAATACCGCCCATATCTTCTATCTCTGAGTCAAAAACGCCGGGCTTGCATGTTAAAAAGTCGAACTGGACTTTTGTTCGGTCAATATTGCGATATAAGTTCATCAATAAAGTTTCTGCTCCGCCCCGGTTCATGTTAACGACAACGTGGAGCACTCTTAACGGACGGCCCACTCTCCCACCCCCTCTTCCTTCATATAGGATTGATAGATGACTTTCTTTTGGTTTAAAACTTTTGGGACATTATATTTTCCAACGATTGTTCTTCTACCTTCTTTACCTAGCTGCTCTATTAATCCTCGGTTATTTGCCAGAACCTGCATTTTTCTCGAAAATTCTATTACTTCGTCCTTCGAAATCAGCCAGCCGTTGACATCATGATCAATTAACTCACGGTGACCTCTGTTCTCAACAGCAATAATGGGTAACTCACAAGCCATCGCTTCCATAATGTTTACTGGAAGCCCTTCACGAAGGCTTGAACCTACACCAACATCACTTATGGATAGAAGCTGTTTCATATCTCTTCTAAATCCTAAAAAATCTACTTTACTTTGTATTTCCATCTGTTCAGCCATCTTTTTACAATCCGCTAATCCAGCACCCTCACCCGCTAGTAACAGCCTTGCATTTGGTATCTTGTTTTTCACTAAATTAAATGCGTGAAGCAGAAATTGCTGGTTTTTATTTGCATTGAATTCTGCCGGGTAAATAAATAAAAAGTCATCTGGCCGATAGCCGTATGACTTTCTTAAAGCAATTTTCTCTTTATAGGGTACAGGCTTGAATTCTTCAGAATCTACGCCTACTCCATGTACTAGTTCTATGCTGGCAGCCTTTAATTTTCGTTGCGCGAGATGGTAATCTTCTTCATTGATCGTAATGAGACTATCAGTTAGATGAGCAAGCACCTTCTCAACTGGGTAGTACATCAGCCAATTCATGAGCGGAGCACCTTTGCAAAAATGAAACCCGTGAGCTGTATAAATGACTTTTGCCCCGTGCTTTCTCGCTTTTATTGATGCTAATCTTGTAAGCGCCCCGCCCATCGGCGTGTGACAGTGGATGATGTTATATTGATTATCATCAATAATCTTTTTTAATTGCCGATAAGCTTTCATATTTTTCTTGTCCATGGGAGAGCGTTGAATAGGAATATTATATTTTTGATCCACATAGGGAAGCTCGATTTCACCACTGGCTGCTACATGAACATCCCACCCTTGTTCTTTAAACCATTTTAAATAGGGAAGATGAAATGCTTTAAAATGATAATCGACGGTGGCGCTGAATAGTACTTTCTGAACCATTGCCCTCACATCCTTACGATTATGTCGTTAGCTCCCTACCTTCTTCTTAATCTATTGGAGTTTAGACTTATCAGCTGCCAAATGCATTTTTTAAGCCTTGCTCCTTAAGTCAGCTGATAATCGGCAGCACCGGCTTTTCCTGCTCAGCATGATTGGCCAGCTGTATAAGCCGCTCTCTTAATTCATCACGGCTCCACGTTTCATAGTTGGAAATAATTGCTTCAATCTCTTCGATGTATAACTGCGCTGTTTTCCCTATATAAATTTTTGGATAGACCTGATCCTTATGAATTTCATCTTCTTTAAGAAGCTCTTCAAATAATTTCTCACCAGGCCGGACCCCGCTATACTCAATTCCGATTTCATCAATGGTATGGCCGGAGAGCTTGATCAAATTTTTGGCGAGATCAACTATCTTCACAGGATCTCCCATATCGAGAACGAAAACTTCTCCACCTTCTGTTAAAGCTCCTGCCTGAATCACGAGTCGGGAAGCTTCAGGTATGGTCATAAAGTAACGGATCATGTCTGGATGAGTCACAGTGACGGGTCCGCCTTTTTCAATTTGTTTTCGAAACAGCGGGATTACACTGCCACGGCTTCCCAGCACATTGCCAAACCGCACGGCTACAAACTTAGTGGAGCTTTGTTGATTCATACTTTGAACGATCATTTCCGCTAACCGTTTGGACGCCCCCATCACACTCGTCGGATTGACTGCTTTATCGGTTGATACCATGACGAAGGTGCCAACATCGTACCAGCTGGCAGCTTTGGCTACATTCAACGTGCCGATTATATTGTTTTTTACAGCTTCTTCTGGATTTCGTTCCATAAGCGGTACGTGTTTATGGGCCGCGGCATGATAGACGACATCTGGCTGATGAGATTGCATGATCATCATCATTTTCTCAGCGTCCTGCACGTCTGCGATCTCTGTGACAAATTCAATACCAGCATCAGAAAAGTTTGATCTCATTTCCATCTCAATTGTGTAAATACTGTTTTCACCATGACCGAGTAATACTATTTTTCTAGGGTTGAATCGAGCCGCCTGTCTTGTGATTTCAGACCCAATTGATCCTCCTGCCCCGGTAATAAGAACCACTTTCTCTTCTACATATTCCGAAATACTTTCTGTGTCCAACACTACAGGTTCTCGTCCTAATAAATCTTCCACTTTAACATCACGAAACTGTTTTACCGACACTTTTCCCGTTACCAGGTCCTCTAACATTGGTAAAATCTGCGTTTTTGCTTCGGTTTTTGCGCATTCATTAAATATTGTATTTAGTTCCCTTTTATTTAAAGAAGGGATAGCTATTACTATGTGAGTGATCTCCAGTTCTTTCACCTTATTCGCAATGTCCTGAACACCTCCGACCACAGGCAATCCCAAAATGTCCAGGTTGCGTTTCCTTATGTCATCATCTATGAAAGCGACCGGTTTGAGCTCTGAGTCATTTCCTTTTTGGAGTTGTCTTGTAACCATTGTACCTGCTGATCCTGCCCCGACAATCAAGGTCCGTTGCTGATTTTGACGAACGAGAATAATTGAATCTCGATATACCCGCCATAAAAAACGGGAGCCCCCAATTAAAAGAATATGAATCATCCACGTAAGTACAAGCATTCTCACAAGTACCGTTTGAAAAAGCAGGGCCTGCACAAGTGCTGTCAATACAATAGAGTAGGTCACCGTCTTGCCAATGACAATCAACTCGTTAACACTCGCATACTCCCAAGCTTTTCTATAAAGATGAAGGTTGAAAGAAAAATAAATATGACTGATGAATATTACTGCCATGGTCACGATTAATAGAATTCCGGAACCGTAGAGCAGCGATTCAACTAACATCCTTATAATTAACAAAGAGGCAATTACGATACATAAGTCAATGAATATGAATAGAGATAGTCTTTGCCGGTAGGTCATCACTTCGCTCCTTTCCTAGTTTCATAGATTAAAATTCACAGGTAAGCAATTCTTCAAGAATCGTTTACCTGTGAATTTTAATAAGGGCATTTAACCCATCCTCACACCATGCCAATGCAACTCGCGCTAAGGTCTTATTTCAACCCACGACATGGTCGAGTACCTCCGTTGATAACGGCCAGGAGATATCACCGCATTTTATTACAGAAGTTTCATTCGTAATAAAGAACGAAATGTCAAAAAATTTTCCTGCCTTTTTCATTCATGATCGCACCCACTATATTAGCATGTACGATATCTAATACTTTCTTAGCCTCCATCACTTTGCGCAAGTCCGTATTTCCTCGATTGACTACTAGCACGACACCATCACACATATTAGCTAATACTCGTGCTTCATTTGACTGAAGAACGGACGGGGCATCAATGAGCACGATATCATAATCCAGGCTTACTTTTGATAAAACTTGAACCATTATATCGCTGCCTAGTAATTCTGAAGGGTTAGCACTTGGTTTTCCAGTGGTTATTATATGTAGACTGCCAAAACCCGCAGGCTGCACTACATTTTTTAAAGTGGACCTTCCAGTCAAAACATCCGTTAAACCCTCGTGGTTATCCGTCTTGAATAATTGATGTACGGTAGGGTTTCTCAAATTTGTATCGATTAGCAGAACTTTTTGTTTCTGCTGAGCCATAGATATGGCCAGATTAGCGATAGTAGTGGATTTTCCTTCTTTTTTTCCGGAGGAAGTAATTAAAAACAGCCGCTGGTTAAGGTTTTCTGTAAGAAATTGAATATTGGTGCGTAACGTCCGGAACTGCTCCGAGATCAAGGATTCAGGGTTGAAGTGCGTGACGAGTTTACTTTTCTTATCCGGAGCTTCCCTTACTTTATTTAATTTCAACCGACTCACTCCTCACTTCTGCGTCCTCGGTTTTCCGCTTTTGACCTCTAGTAGTACTATTCTTCTTATTCATTGGGGATATAGTACCAATTACCGGAATACCAAGAAAATCTTCAAGTTCTTCCCTGGACTTGACTGTGCCATCCAATGTATCGAGTAAAAATATAATTCCAACTCCTAAAACCAGCCCGGCTATTGTTGCGATAACGATATTTCTATCTTGGAATTCATTGGTCGGAAACGGATTAACCTTCGCTTGTGATAAAATTTGAACTTGCTTGAATTCAAGTATATTGACGATTTCACTTTTATAGACTGCAGCCGTTTTATCAGCGATATCCGCTGCCATTTGGGGATCGTTTGCTGTAACGGCCACTTGAACTACTTCTGAATCGTCAAGCTGACTTACTTCGATTTGATTAGCTAATCCTTCAGCTGATTGAGGAAGATTCAAGTCACCTCTCACTTTTTCCATAATGATAGGATCCTTGATCATGACCATTAACGTGTTCATATTTTCATCTTCCCCGCCGAGAATCATCCGGGTTGATGATTCATAAATTGGCGTATTGTTCATGTAGCTGTAGCCATAAGCTGCCCCGCCCCCTAGTAACATCATAATAATGAGTATCCAGAAGCGTCCTTTGAAAACATCTAAATAATCCTTAAGATTAATTTCTTTTCCACGACGTTCATCACTGTATGTTACCCGTTTCAAATTACTCATAGCTACCACCTTTAATCATAAAATAGGTTAATTCTCTATAACGAACGTAATGATTAAAAAAATATAAATATACCTTTTTTCAACTTTTTATACTTTTATTTTTAGATATTAAGTACATTCTAGTTCTATATAAAGAACGTGTCAATGGTTTATTACAAAAAAGAGCAAAAGTTGGAAGAAATTCTTGATTTGATGGTTTTAGATAATTTCGCCTAACAACAAACTAGCTTCTTTGAACGTAGGCTGGGCTTAGAGGACTTGTCTGATTTTTTCTAACATTCATGACCTTTTAATTGAGGCCGAACTTGTCGAACTACCAAGTATTTTTTTCACATTTTTTGATTCTATCAATTTTACTAAAAGGAAACCTCCCTTCCACTGTACTGTCAGGGTAAAAAGATCATATGAAATTAATTCAATGGTTTCGAACTCTATCCCTCTTCACAAGTTTAAGCCTATAAGGAATCATTAAATTAAAACGCTCTCCATTTTCAGCATTAGAATCATTGCCAGTAATATTTTCCACAGAAATATTCCCATGTTTCTCTGAAATCTTTTTCTTGTTTGCTCTTAGTTACAATTTCAAACCTTCATTTTCATTTATCCACTTTATTGGTACACCTCCTTATACACTTGAAGTATTAAGGGTTCTTGTATCGTATTTCTAGCTGTCTAATTGAGCCGATGATCCACAATCTTTACCTAAATTTTTCTATCGTCTTTTTTACAACCTCCTCCACCGTCATGACCGCCTCTCCAACGTTGTCCGTTCATAGTCATGCTGATATTTAAAACATCTAAAGATGGATTCTTCCAATCTCTCTTCATTATCTAATCCTCTTTTATTCTTAATAATGAACAAAATAACTAAAAATTACAGATCTATGTCTTATTCCTAGATCTGATAAAACGAAAGAACTTCCTTCTCAATAAAGAACTTTTTATGATAATTTCATCTATAGAATTCTCATAATTTATGAAAGATTTTCTTCCGGAACATACATATTCCTGCCCGCCCCATTACCAGACATTATCATACCTAAGACTACAAGAAGAAAAATAAGAATAGCGATTGTCCATGATTGTACTTCATCAAACAGAAATCCTATGGAAACCGGACCGACAGCAGCGAGAAAGTACCCAAAAGACTGAGCCATGCCAGAAAGATTGGAAGCTTGCACAGCGGTTGGTGCACGCAAACTTATCAAAGTAAGTGCCAAGCTGATCGCTCCTCCTTGCGCTATCCCCATTAATGCTACAGCTAAGACTAACGGTATAAAATCTTCACTGAACAATAGGATGATCAGACCGATGATATAGACACTCCCAATACCCCAAACCATTCCCTGCTGGTTTTTCATTCGTCCTGCAAGAACAGGAGTCAGAAAAGTAATGGGAAGTCCGACAAGTTGAAGCCACGAAAGCATCCACCCTGCCTCTGAAGGGGCCATACCTCTGCTTTGCAGAATTTCTGGAAGCCAGGTAATGAGACAATAAAACATAAACGACTGCAGTCCCATGAATAGAGTGACTTGCCAGGCGATTTTTGAACGTAATAGTGGGCTGTTTTTGATATCTATTTTTGGAATTCTTTCAGGTTTTCTTTTTAAACGCGCTTGCGGCAGCCAAACAATCAGACCTATCAGTGCAAGGACGCCCCAAATTCTAAGCGACCCCTGCCATCCAGCAGCCAATGAATCAGCTAAAGGATAACTCACTCCTGAACCTAGGGCAGCGAAAGCGCTCATCGATATAGAATATAGTCCTGTAAGGAGACCTACTTTAGCGGGGAAATGCTGCTTGACGATCGCAGGCAGCAACACATTACAAATTGCAATTCCAATACCGATAAGTGCTGTACCTGCGAACAATGCACTGAGCCACTCGACTGAGCGAAAAACAATTCCAACTGTAAGCACGACCAATCCAAGCAAAATGGATCTACCGTTCCCAATCCGCAGACTTAAGCGAGGGGCTATTGCGGAAAGAATCGCAAAAGCAACAAGGGGAAGTGTAGTAAGTACCCCTGCTGTCCCGTTTGAGATCATGAACTCATCCCGTATCCATCCGACCAGAGGTCCTACAGCAGTTAAGGAAGGGCGCAAGTTGAAAGCTACGAGTATTATACCTGCCATTAAAACCGCTTGTTTTCGTGAGATACTATGCGCCTCCTTTTTACATCAACGCTTCAGACAATGAGCGGTTGAATGTGTTTTCGTACATGGTTTTAAAAATATCGATCCCCTCATAAAATTTTTTGTTATATTGCCCGGTTTGTTTATCCACAGTCCATGATGTTGATAATACCGCATGGCAGAATCCCCATAATAGCAACCGTTCTTTATTCAGAGTCAGCATCTCAGTCAAAATATTTATTCGTTCTTGTATCGTTTCAAATTTTCCATGTTCAGGCAATTTGTTCAATAAAAATTGAATCAGGTCGTATTCGGTCTCCCCTATGAGTCCTTTAGGATCGATCGCTACCCACGATTGATCCCCATTTTTCAGTACATTATAATGATGAAAATCACCGTGTAAAATTTTATATTCCTTAATGGTGCGGTTCATATAAGCGAAAACAGCTAGAGCTTGATTTAAAACGCTGCTCGAAATAGGGTCCAACCCCCCGGGATTATCCTCACATATTTGTTTAAGATTGTTCTCCCTGTTTCTCGTGGTCGGCAAATCCATATGTTTACCAGCGGGAACTAGCAGTCGATCGATAACCTTAGCTGCTATTTTCGTTGCCTCTTGATCGTCTTCCCATTCAGCAAGCATTTGACCTGGCTCTATTTTTTCCAAAATCAAAATGCGGCGGACAGGATCCTCATCCACTAATTGGACAATACCTTGTTTATTTAAGGAACGGAGTGCAAGTCGTTCATCGTGATGCCCCTCTTCAGGCAACCCTAATTTCACGACTACTTCTCCCCCGTTTATTATAGTGGCTGGAGCTACATAATTGAACGAAAGCTTGTAAGGTGAGTGCATTTTGAGCTTCCAATTCGTTTCACAATATGTAATCAATTGAGGCAGGTCATTTAACCATTCTTCCCCTTTATGAGGACAGGCCAATATCACATTTCGAACGAACTCACCTGGTAGTTCCATCTATTTTTCACATCCTTGACTTACAGTTGTGGTAATCTACTATGCCATCTATGTTTTAATGCGGTACTCTCTTTTTTCTGATTGATTTCCAACTGTTCAGCGTTTTTCTTTGGTAGTTCGGAATCCTCTTGACCCGCTTTTTCATCATAAGCCACAACAACCTTATCTCATAATGAGAAACAGCCTAAATAAAAGCTCACTATTTGTGATTCGCACCTCTAAACATTGATTATGAAAGAAAATTCATAAATTCTTTGAGCAAATATTACTTTTTTTAAAAATGAAAAGTTGGGAAGGTGCATGTCTCCTTTAAGGAAAAAAGCTGGAGCTATATAGTACTCATGCGGGTTACTATGTAGGGACATGAGAACTTTCTTCACCTTCTACAAACGGTGGTATAAGAAAGTGTTTTTCTTCTTATATCTTAGTTCCGTCCGTAATATAAGTTAGGTGGTTTTAGGAATGGGCGAGACTCCTGTGGGATGAGAGTGATTGGTGAGATCCCGGAAGGCGGCAGCCTGAGGAAGCTCACCGCACTCCCACGGAAAGCGAGTCCATTCTTCCACTCCTCACGATGACGGAACAGAGATCCTACATAGCACTTCAGTCACAGGAATCTTGCCATTTCCCGCCGCCCTATCCACTCAAAAAATCTCCAATTTATATATTCCATTATAATCCATATCATCGAATAACTTCTTATTAAAAAAGCCAGCTCTTATCGAAAGAGCTGACCGCAATATTAGCTGGTTTGCATCGGGTTTTCCCTGACGTCTCCGCTCCCTGTTTCTGATAATTCTATCATACTTTGTAAGTGTTTTCGGTATAAATACATGACCAACAGGTGGACTCTGGCTTGTGTATATTTATAGATGAACCAAGGAAGAGAAGGCATGTAATCATGAATAGCCACAATACATTCCTGTGTACCTGGGATTTGTCTAAATTCTAGACGCCCCCTTTCATTTTTATTCGAATCGAAAAATATTCCCCCTGTAATATAATAAAGCGTACGTTTAGAAGTACTGCGTTCATGTGAATAAGATAGCTTTAATAATGGCTTGTCCGGAAAAGCTAATTTAATTCTATAGTTCATTTTTTCATCAGTTTCCGACTGAAGAAGAGGATTAAATTTATTCGAAAGCCATTCTACATAATGCTGGGCTGCCCATTGAGCGTCTTTACCTTCGGGAATCTGTATTCGCTGAACGGAACGAACATCTTGCTGAACTTGTGGGGCCTTGAATTTATTATTGGAAGAGCTTGAGGATTCTTTTTCCTTTTCCAATGACCATTCAGCCGCTTGTTTAAACGTCATCTTCCCACGACTAATCTCCTCGTCCATATTTTCAGAAGAAGCCGTCATCGGATGAACGAGGCTTTCTATCAAGGGATAGACCATTTCTTTTGGAGATTGCGTCGTCAGACTTACCCAGAGACGTGAAAGCTTCACTGTAATAAAAGGTACATCAAACAACTTCGGTTTTCTCCCCATCGCTTCCGCAGTTTGAACCATCATGTCTTTATAAGTCATTACTTCAGGTCCTCCTACATCAATGGCTTGTCCTTTTAGTCGATGGTTATCTATACTTTTATCTAGTGCTTCCAGCACATCTGGTAACGCGATCGGGTGTGTTTTTATACGTGTCCATTTCGGCAATGCCATGACAGGAAGCCGTTTTACAAGCTTTGCAAGGATTGGAAAAGAAGACCCCTTAGGACCTACAATCAGGGCCGCTCTGATGGTCGTCACAGGTACACCATACGCCCCGAGGATGTTTTCAACTTCTAAGCGGCTTCGTAAATGACGGGACAGCTTTTCCGCTTTCGGAATGATACCGCTTAAGTAGACAATTTGTTTCACTCCTTGTTTTTTTGCTGCCTGGGCAAAATTGTCCGCCAGGATGACGTCCATATCCTCAAATGTTCCTTGTGTCAATTTAGCGGACGGAAGCATGGAATGGACAAGGTACACAGCGATATCTGCTCCTTCCAGACCCTTCTCAGCATCCACCATCGAATATAAATCGCAGGATCTCCATGTTACGTGCTCACTATCCTCTTTGTTATCACCATTTCTTGATAAAGCAATAACATCGGCGTATTGTGTCAATTTCTCTAACAAGTTGTTCCCGATATATCCACTCGCCCCTGTCAGTGCAACAACTGGACGTTTTCTCTCTTGTTCCATAAGAAAGCCTCCTTACCTTAGTTAGTGACCTCTTCCCTTTATATACCAGCAGGTAACATCTGGATATGGTCATAAGAAAAGCTGCCTCTATAATCAAGGCAGCTTTCATGTTACCGTACCATTCGATCTTCACCCTTCCACAATTCTTTGCGTAAGACGACCTTCTGAATTTTACCCGATGCTGTTTTAGGCAGTTCCTCAACGAAAGAGCAGCTTTTAGGCACTTTAAAATGAGCGAGTTTGGCGCGGCAATAGTTTTTCAGTTCCTCTTCTGATAAGGAATGATTTTCTCTCACTACGATAACGGCATGCGGCGCTTCTCCCCATTTCTCATGGGGTACAGCAACGACAGCCGCCTCGAGGATGGACGGATGGTCATATAGAGCACCTTCGACTTCTATGGAAGAGATGTTTTCACCTCCGCTGATGATTACATCTTTTTTTCGATCAACAATTTCAATGAAGCCACGCTCATCTACAACCGCCATATCTCCTGTATAAAGCCACCCATCACGAATCGTCTCATGGGTTGCTTCCGGGTTTTTGTAGTATCCCTCCATAACATTATTCGATCGGGTAGCGATTTCTCCAATCGACTTCCCATCGGCCGGCACATCTTCACCTAATTCATCGACCACTTTGACCTTGGATCCTACCATGGCGTACCCTGTTTTAGCTTTTAATAAATACTGTTCTTCTTTAGGCAGGTTTTTTTCAGAACCTCGTAAAGCGGAAGTTGTAATGAGCGGACTAATTTCTGTCATGCCATAGACTTGGATAAATTCCCATCCGAGCTCTTCTTCCACTTTTCTTACGAATGCAGGAGGGGGAGCGGATCCGGCGATGACGATCCTCACCTTTTGATCGATATCAATATTCATAACTTCATATTGTTCGAGAATCATATTTAAGACGGTCGGCGCCATGTGCAGAACCGATACCTTATGTTTACTTATTTTATTTAAAATGGCTTCCGGCTCCACTTTACGCAGCATTACCTGGGTTGCTCCATTCATCGTGTAATAAAACGGCGATCCCCATCCATTTACATGAAACATCGGAAGGACATGGAGCAGGGTGTCCTGGTCTGATACTCGTAAATGATGCATAGCTGACAAAGCATGCAGGTAATTGGAGCGATGGGAAAGGAGTACACCTTTCGGATTTCCAGTTGTGCCACTTGTGTACAATAAGCAGGCGATATCAGATTCATCAAGTTCTTCACGATCGAACGTCTCCGTTGAAAATTGATTTCTCCATTGGTCATACCCTTCGTGTCCTCCGGAAGGTGCCCCATGGATAATCACCTTTTCTAATTGAGGTATATCTGAAACTATAGGTTCAACTAAAGGGTAGAGCTCTTCTTCGACGAATAATACTTTACTTTCACTATGAGTGAGTATGAACTTATAATCATCTGGTTTCAGCCTCGTATTCAAAGATGTCATAATGGCACCTACTTGAAAAACTCCATAAAAACCTTCCAGCATTTCAGTGGAATTCGGTGCCAGATAAGCAACTTTGTCTCCTTTTTGAATTTGTAAGTCTTTCAATCCTCGGGACAGCTGGTTCACACGATTGTTTAACTGACTATAAGTAAGAATATGGTGATCATCAATAATAGCGGGTTTCTCTCCATAAAGTTCAACAGCACGATCCAGGAAATCAGTAAGTACTAAAGGTACATGCATGCAGTCATCGCCCTCCTCGATTAAAGCGTTTACATTTTATTCTAATGAAACTCCTGTTATATATCAATAGATATAAAAATAATAGATATATAACAAAGAAAAAGACACAGCCCTGTTACTGTGTCCTTAACTATATTATCCTCCCGTGATTCCAAGAGCCGTGAGCAATATATAAACCATCATTATAAAAGCGGAGCCGTTTATCAAAAACAACAACCATCTAGCCCAACCTGTTCCTTTAAAAGCGAAGAACGCTCCCGTTAAAGGCAGGAGAACCATGACGAAAAAAGCTATTCTTCCAAATCCCCAGTAAGAGAAACCGCTGACCATCAAAGAAAATAGGAGAAGAAAACTTCCTAATAATATGAGAGAAATGATATTGAATTTTTTCTTCTTGTCCTGTTCATATGAAGTATAATAAAAACTATTAGCCACAATATCCCCCCTATCGACATAAACATGTTCGCTTTTCTATTATAATATTCACTGCAATGATTATTAAGGTCCATATTACTTATAAATGAAATACTCCTTATGTAGTCATACTTATTATGAAAGTGAGCAGCATAACTACAATCCCGCTCGCAACCAGCACATTACTCCACTCTCCAGAAAGCCTTTCTTTCCCTTCACCTGTATATCGTCCTGAGAGTTGCCACCTGTTTCTGTACCAGACAAAAATGATGAACAGCAGGACACGATCCCATGAAAGTAATCTTCCACTCCAGATCCATCACATAAAAATTTATTAAAGCCCCACCTGATAGAAGTAAAGTACTCCGTGATTACAATAATACGAATGATTTCTTAAGTAGTTTGTAACGTATCCCCCTCATCCATATTTTCGTTAATCCCCCCCCATTGAGTGAACTTTTGCAAAAACAAACGAGACACGAATTCTTTGAACAAGAAAGTAAGCACACCTGTTAAATGGTTACTGCCATGGATTTACCTCTCTAAACTCTTACCATACCCTTTCGACCCTTTCACCTGAATATCCTCTTACACACCTTAAAAATTGTTCGCCTTACGAACAGTCGAGCGTCCGCTATTCTTCCCTTCAACTACCATATTTCTATTACTCGTAAATTACTACAAATTCATACATTTCCCGGGAAATTATATCAACCTTTGCATTTCTAAATTCATTATCATTTAGATTTATAGATTACTCGTGGTAGGATGAAGATAACTTACATAAAAGGAGAAGATCATATGTTCAAACCACTAGCTACTGATCAAGCACCTGCAGCCATTGGACCTTACTCTCAAGCTGCTGATGTTGGTAATCTTATTTTCATTTCAGGTCAAATCCCTCTTAATCCTGAGACTATGGAATTTGTTTCTGAAAATGTAGAAGAACAAGCACATCAAGTGATGAAAAACCTTGGTGCTATTCTCGAAGAAGCAGGGCTGACTTATAAAAATATCGCAAAAGCTAATATTTATCTTGATTCTATGGATGATTTTGCGATAGTAAATGAAGTATACGCAAGTTATCTTAGCGAACCCTATCCTGCAAGAGCAGCGGTTGAAGTCAGCAAGCTGCCTAAAGGCGCTAAGGTAGAAATCGAAGCGATCGCTGTTAAGTAAAAACTTCCGGATTTAATGACAGGAAAAGAAAGTGTCACAAAATAAATAACAATTTACTTTTCATTTTGATCAGCATGGTATATAACACGAAAAAATGCTCAGAGTCCCATTCTATGTGGCTCTGAGCATTACTTCTGTATAAGAGTTATTCAATTAAAACACCCTGGTCGCCTAAGATCGTTTCCTTTGTGTAGAAACAAGGGTAAGGGAATCATTCATTTCAGTGCATTATTAATCTTCATCTTTTATATCAGGATCTTTAGGAATAGGTTCGTTCAAGTATTCTTCGATCATGTCACGATATTTCTGAATCTGATCGAAATAGGAGGCGAATTGATTTTGATTAATTAAATATTGGGCCCCATCGTGGATCGTGCGTACTTTTTGTTCTCGAATTAGATTTTCCACATACGCTTCAGGCACATCCAAATACTCAGCTGTTTCTTCCACAGTTAAAAACAAGGCTTTCACCGTCCTTATGAATCAGTTGATGTAACTATATCACAAATAGCTATAGAAAAAGGTGGATTTACCTCCATTTTACACGAAGTTACATACTTTTAACCAACAAAAAAAAGCTTTCCCGTATTTCAGGGAAAGCTTTTCGATCTTTGACGCGAATGTACCGACGACCACATTCGTCGTTTAGCCTTGTGGCATATACTTCGTCTTACACAAACAGCTCATCGCTTCATTACTATACCATGTATACCGACAATCCACAATGTTATTTTCTTAGCAGCACCCAGCTGTGCTATAATTAAAAAATTACTACGTTCCTATGGAGGTACCACATGTTAAGTTTTGAAGAAAAAATTGCGGTGATTGAAGAGTTTGAAGAGTTAGAGAAAAAAAACGTCTCACTCGGCAGAGTGAATTTTCATTTTGAAGAAAGTTTGTATGATAAAAAGAATGTCGTCTATCACCTGCACCCTAATGGGAATGGTTTTGTATATGCTGGTGAAATGGAAGGCTATCCCGTCGATGATCGAGGTATGGTCAACATCCGTGATTTTGATGCCAAGGAACTGCACGCCATTGTACGTGAAGCCATTGATTCTTTAGCATCTACTCCAGTTGAAAAGGACCCTGTTCTTGAGGAATGGATGAACGATGATGATCAATTACTCATTCTTATGCGCGAAGAAGACGGCTACAATGTGTATGCTGGTGAAAATTTAGAGGGGACGTTCAATTCCTACGAAGAAGCGGCCGATTTTTTAGAACAAGAAGGCTTTAAACACGACTAACAAGGCTTTTCTTAGAGTGAAAATCTTCACTTGAGGGTAAGTTTTTTAGAGATTTTTCTCTTCATGATTTTGGCACACACTTCTATTTAATGTACAATAAGCATTTACAAGTTGTAGCTTTAAAAAGCCGAGTGCAAAACCTTTGGTTTTCTCACTCGGCTCACTTGTTTAAAGTTTATCACTGGGCAATTGAATCGTCATCGTCGTCCCATGTCCGATTCGGCTTTCCGCCTTTATTTCGCCATCATGTTCTTCAATAATTCGTTTGGAAATAGGCAGACCGAGTCCGCTCCCTCCTTCTGAAAATTTCTTGGCTTCTTGAGATTGATAAAACAATTCAAAAATATGCGGCAGATCATGACTGAGAATCCCCGGTCCGTTATCCGTCACTTCAATTGAAATGACCCCTTTGTTTTCAGTTAAATAAACGTCAACCATCTTCAAATCTTTCTCCATATGCTTCAGGCTGTTATTCAGAAGGTGGATGATGACTCTTCTCAGCTGCTTTGGATCGGCCTTCGCTTCATATGGCTGGACTTTTTCCGCCTTGAATGTAAAAGCTATCTCTTCCCATTCCACTTGGAACTCCTCCATAATTTCCACAAGGAAAGATCGTAATTCGACTCTTTTGAAATCAAAGGCGAGGCGGCCCATATCCAATTCAGAATGCTGGAACAGCTCTTCAATTAAGCGGTCTAATACAATAGATTTCACATGAATGGCTCTTATAGAAGTGAGTATGTCATCTTTATTGGCCTTTCCACTCAGAATCCATTCGATTTGTTCTTTAATAAAGGTCACCGGGATTTTTAACTCATTTGACATATTCAGCAACAGCTTTTCCCGGTTCTCCGCGTATTTGCCCTGAACTTCATTCGATTCCACTAATTGAAGCCTCATACGTTCAAATGAATCGGCAAGTTTTCCCACTTCATCTTTTCTCATTCGTTCAATAGGAGTGTCTGTCTCCGTCTCACCTGCACTGATTTCTTCAGCCGATTTTGTCAATTGCTTCATCGGACGAATGAAGTTTTTCATTGCATAATACAAAAACAACCCGTTCGCTAGTAAAATAAGCAAGAGCATTCCACCCAGATGGATCGATACGAACGCCAGCTGGTTATTTCCTTCTACGCTAAAATCGAACATATATAAAAGCAGATAAGCTTCAATAGCTAAAAATAAAATGGCAGGAATTAAAACGATGGTGATATTTAAACTGATGAATCGTTTACTAATAGACATGCATACTGCTCCTTTTCTATGTATTGCTTACCTTTAAGCATATACCATCATGAAGCAGAACGTCTACAAAAAGTGGTAATCCTCCTCTTTTACCACTTTTATTTTGAGGCCTTCCAATCACCTTATTATGATGATGAGGGGCTTTCTTCAAATGATTCGAAGATTTTCCAGCCCCCTTCCATGGAACAGATCTTTCTATTAACCGAATACCTTCCTTAGGCATACGATGCTCTATACCTACACCGCTGCAGCCGGTCAGTTTAAGAAGGAGGATCCCATGAATCCTTATGATACACGTCCTATGACTCAGCCCTCTGTCCTTGCATTTGCTCAAGGAGATGTTAATGGAAATGGTGTGTTGGACAACGTTTATTTGACTGGTCTAAAACCGAATGGAACCGATAGTCCGTTCACCACAAATATCACTCTAGTCATTCAGACCGGAGGAACCGAAGATTTTTACAGTATTCCTCTGGAATCAAATGCAGGTTACGATCCTGCTTTATTTTTAGGAGATTTTACTGGCGATCGAATTGATGACATTTTAGTGAGTATAAATTCCGGGGGAAGCGGTGGATTCTATTATTATTATATCTATTCTTTTTTGAATAACCGCCCTAAAGAGCTATTCAATTATGAAACGTTTAATTCCCAATACTTGTATGATGTAATGTACCAAAACAACTATAAAGTACTCGTAACGAACCAGACGCTGAATCTCTACTACATCCTCGACATCAGTAACCGCGGTTCAGAATATTTATCGGAAATATATAATTCGGACGGCACTTTGAAACTTCCTGTCCAAGGCTGGGTCTCAAGCCTGAATACAGCTTATCCTGTCGATTTTGACGGTGATGGGGTTTATGAGCTGTTTGCTTTTCAAAGAATAGCCGGACGATATAACGCGGATGGAATTGGATTAATTCAATCTCCTCTTAAGTGGGATGGAGAGAAATTTGTGATCACCGATGATTGGCAGTATGCAGCCGTGCTTGGAACGAGTAAAGAATGAAAAGAAACAGGTCAGCCCCGAAGGCTGACCTGTTATTTATTTAAGGGAATATTGTTCTCTAAAGCTGAGATTTTTTGTTGAACTTTTTTCATTAACTGTTCACTTCCTATATTATCCATTTTATAACTCAAAACTCGGTTTCTCCCCGCATTTTTCGCTTCATATAAAGCTTTGTCTGCCGCATTAATCAAGTATTCCATTTCTACATTCAGGGAAGTGGCCACTCCAATTGATACCGTAACCTGAAGCTGCAGTCCGTTGACTAGAAACGTTTCCTCTTCAATAGCTGCTCTGACCCTCTCCATCGCCTTCTCTGCTGCACCCTGATCACAATGAGGCAGAAGCACCACAAACTCCTCTCCCCCATATCTAGCTATGATATCAATACTTCTCAAATTTTCTGTGAACAACTCGCTCATTCGCTGGAGAACCAGGTCACCGGTGACATGACCATGAGTATCGTTCACTTTCTTGAAAAAGTCGATATCAATGATAGAAACAGCAAGTGGTGAACATTTCTCCTTTTCCAATGCGTATTCTTCATAAAATCTCATAAATGCACGACGATTATAAAGTTTAGTGAGTGGATCTCTGCTCGCTTTTTCTAATAAATCTTTCTTCGAAGCTGATTCCTCTGCCAAATCCTTGACCATCCATGATAAAAATAAACTAAGTGTGATACTCATAGGCATCGCTATAGGAATGATCGACCGTAAATAATCTTGCAGAGGGAATACTCCAAGCATCGCGATGACGAAGGAATTCAATACATTCAAGCCTATGGAGACAAATATTTTTTTTTTTACGAATGACCATTGTGCCAAGTATTTGTTCATCAATAAACCTGTTAAAGAAAGGAGTAGCATATTAATGAAGCCAACTATTGCCGCTTCACTGATTCCAAAAGTGAAACGAAGTATCCCTATGCCTGTACCGACAACGACTATATGCCAGGGCTTCTTTGCAAACAATGTCGCAATAATGATGGGAATGAAACGGAGATCGAAAATCACCGCATCTCCTAAGTGAATTCCAAAGAACATCGACGACCATCCCGCTAAAATTGAGAAAGTGATGAAGATGAGGACTTTCATTCGGTTATTCAAATTGACAAGAAACTGTTTATGCAAAAAAGCTGATAAATAAATGATTGTAATTAAAATACTGGCATTAA
Source organism: Halobacillus sp. A1 (assembly GCF_024189295.1). Taxonomy (GTDB): domain Bacteria; phylum Bacillota; class Bacilli; order Bacillales; family Halobacillaceae; genus Halobacillus_A. The sequence continues at coordinate 352,510 of NZ_JAIZEN010000001.1, read as the reverse complement.
GTATGAATTCCTCAATATTCACCATCATGGATGTTCCCTCTTTTCTATACAAAACCTATTTCTTAGAAAATGCATCACTAAGCTCTAACTCTATTATTGAAAAAGGGCATCTCATTGATCGAGGTTTATAGTAAGAGTATTTTCCTAAATGAAGCTCTTTCAAACCCTTTAAACCATTAATGACTGATACTATAGAACTATTGTACGTAACCTGTTACGAAAAAACAAAGATGAATATGCTTCTTCCAAAGATTTTGCTTAAAACATTTTAAGTTATTAATCTAAACCTCCTTATTGACTTGGTTGTGAGATATTCTAAAAGTTTCCGTTACTAAAATAGAGATTGAAGGTCCGACCGAAAATCACTCTCTTTCCATGGACGTACGGTGACCTTCCTAGAGCTAAGGCCCTGTATTCTCACCATGTAAGATCCTTACATAGCAATTACCCGTTCCTTCTTGCCAATTGTGAGAACACGGGAAACATCTAATGCTCATATAGTTGTAAAAAAATCTTTAGAGCCAAAAAAAAACGCCTGATAAATTGTTAGACAATTTATCAGGCATTTCAGACTGGATGTGCTAAGTTTGCGTTAGGATACGGCCGATTATGCGTCTTTTTCAGTTAAGGAAACCCAGTATATCAGATCTATGTCTGTGAAAAAGATCTTTACCTAATTGAACTAATTCATCCATACAACTGACTTCATCAAACGAAATCTCCTTCTTCAACTCTTCATTGATGCGAAGATAATTCTCGCCTAGCAGCAGCTGAGTATGGTAAGACACTGATTCGGAAGATAGATTCAATGCCAAATCCAGTAGTTTAGGCTTCGCCTTCACAGACGGAAGCTGCAGCGGCATCCAATGCCGAAGCCCCCAATATTTCTCATGATGGGTAAATTGTATTTCTTGTTTGCCTGTTCCGAGCGAAAAAATTTCGATATCAGCTAAACTTTTTTTAAAGAAATGTATAGCTTCCGTAACGCACACGAGCGATGGGTTATTCGCCCATAGTCCACCATCAACTGATAGATAGCGGCTGTTCACGTTATTTGGCGGAAAATAAACGGGTGCTGAACATGAAGACAAAACGGCATCCCAAAGTGGAATACTTCGGTCGTCATGTTCTGATTCAATGTTATGACTACGATGTATATAGGGTTTCCCATGAGTAAGATCTACAGCGGGAATCAAAAGGGGTTTCTTTACATCGGATAAAACTAATCCACCGAAAGCTTCTTTAAGCAACAAACGTAAATCTTCATCGCTGTATACACTCTTCATAAGTCCCACTTTAGCCTGCCGCTTAAAAATTTTTTCTCCATAAGTCTCGTAATACCCGAGAATGTCTTCCATGCTTTTATCCAATGCGATAGAAGCCCCGATAATTGAACCCGTACTCGTCCCCGCAATCAAGTCGAATTTCTCTCCGATCATACAACCCGTTTCTTTTTCTAATTCCCTAAGAACGGCAATCGGCAATACGCCTCTGATTCCGCCTCCATCAATACATAACATCCTCATACGCTACCACCTGAAATCACTGTTTACTTCCATTCTATCCAATACAATGCTCGCTTAGACCTTACACAGATTATAGATGAGAAATACAGTAAATGTATGGTAAAATGAAAGTAGGAAAACTTAAGTTATAACTCCAAGGAAGGTGTTTATAATGAAAGAAAACATTTTAGTAGCATACGATGGTTCAGAGTTGAGCAAGAAAGCGGTTCGAGAAGCACTGACCAAAGAATCTGCCAATAGTGAATCACGAGTACACGTTATCTCCGTCATCAAACCGACAGGTCCCTTCACAAACCAAAAGATCTCAGAGTCAATTGGTACGGAATTAGCTGAGAATTACAGATCCGAACTCGCAGCGATCAAGGAAGAGTTCAAAACCGTTCATCAGCCTATCATAACTGATGTTCTCGTCAGCAATCGTGAGGGTAACCTCGGTCATAAAATTTGTGAATATGCTGAGCAGCATGATATCGATTTGATCATCGTTGGAAATCGGGGCTTAGGCAACGTGAAGAAATTCTTTCTCGGAAGCGTCAGCAACAATGTGGCGCAGCATGCTAAATGTCCTGTATTAATCGTCAAATAAAAGATGAAGCCTGACCAGAGGGGCATCCCCCTTCCTGGTCAGGCTTTTTAATGGCTAGCTGCACCTATTTCTTCTTCGTAGACAGTCAATGCCTCATCAAACATACGTAACCCTTCATCTATTTGTTCTTTAGATACAGTCAGGGGTGGAATCATACGGATGATTTCTGTTTGATTTCCTCCGAAGTAAAAGAGCACTCCATTTTCAAGAGCGGTATCTAATATTCTGAAAAGCCCCTCACTATTAGGTGCTCCAGTTACCGGATCGATAATTTCAATTCCAATCATCAGCCCAACAGATCTTACTCGCCCGATGACCGGATGCTTCGTTTTTAATTCCTGCAGCTTGTCTGCTGCGTATGCTCCTACTTTTTTCGTATTCGAAAGCAGGTCTTCCTCTTCAATAACATCCAGCACAGCATTAGCTGCGCAGCAGGCTATCGGATTGCCTCCAAAAGTCGTAGCATGGCTTCCGAGAGGCCACTGCTTCATAAGTTCATTGGAAGCTACCGTAGCACTTAATGGCATCCCGTTAGCTATCCCTTTAGCAATCGCCATAATATCAGGTGTGACGTCAAAGGTTTGGGAGGCGAACCACTCCCCAGTCCGTCCGAATCCTGTTTGTACTTCATCAAATATAAGCAGAATGTTGTGATCGTCACAAAGCTCCCTTATTTTTTTCAACCATGCTTTTGGAGGAACAACATAGCCGCCTTCTCCAAGGACTGGTTCAACGAGCACAGCGGCTACCTCGTCAGGAGTCACCTGGTGAGCAAACAAGCGTTCGAAATCTTTCTCTAATTGCTCAACGACATATTTTTCAGGGTCCACTCCTTCTGGACTTTCGTCAACTTGGGCATAAGGAATCTGGTAAGACCCACTCGGATTCAAAAATTTACGATATTTACTCTTCGAACTAGTCACGCTCAGTGCTCCCATTGAGCGGCCGTGAAATCCACCAATGAATGAAACGATATACGGTCGTTCTGTTACATGCTTCGCGAGCTTGATCGCTCCTTCTATAGCTTCAGCTCCACTATTTCCAAAAAAGAAACAATCCAGTTCTCCTGGCATGATTTCTGCCAATCGATCAGCCAATTTTAAAATCGACTCATAGATAATCACTCCGGAAGGGCCGTGGCCTAATTGGTCGGCCCCCTCTTTAATCGCCTCGACGACTTTCGGATGCCGGTGACCAACGTTCGTAGTCGCTATTCCTGAAGTGAAATCCAAATATTGCTTGCCATCCACTCCATAATAGTAACAACCTTCTTCTTTTACCACTGGTAAGTTCGGGTGGTCCTTCGCCATGCTCGGCGCTAAGCGATTCGCCATATTTTCTACTAAATGACTCCAATCTTTCCCCATAAGACAACAACCTCCTCCAACATTTCTCATTCATATTTTCATGCGGTTTAAAAGAATAACAGGTGAGCCATAAGTGCAGCGATCGGTAAAGTCACTATCGTACGCTGTAAGAAAATGATGAACAGTTCCAATAGGTTCAATGGAATTTTTGACTTGATCAGCAAAATCCCGATTTCCGACATATATACGAGCTGAGTAAGTGACATGACACCAATAACAAAGCGCGTCAGCTCTGATTCAATACCGGCTCCTATAACTGCAGGAAGAAACATATCTGCGAAACCAACGATCATTGCCGGAGCAGCTTCTGCAGCTTCAGGAATCTGCAGAAGGTTCAAAAATGGAATGAATGGATACGATAAGAACGTAAATACAGGAGTAAATTCAGCTATGATCAAAGCGATCGTACCTAAAGCCATGACCAACGGAATCAAACCCAGCCATATATCCGCTACATTGAATATTCCACGACTAATCACATCACGTGCGCTCTTTACTTGATCCGCTTTTCTTACTGCCTGGTCCACTCCCCAGCGAAAAGTTGAAATACCTGCAGGAACGGCTTCATCAATCTGCTTACCTGCTGGTTCATAATAAGAGTTCTTCTTTCTGGAAAGCGGAGGAATCCGCGGGCAGATGACTGCTGCAATGATACCACAGACAGCTACAGTAAAATAGAACTGCACAAACATATCGTCTATTTCTAAGAATCTAGCGATGATAAGACTGAAAGCGATAGAAGCGATTGAAAAGTTAGTCGCAACAACGGCTGCTTCCCTTTTCGTATAATAGCCTCCTTCATACTGCTGGGTTGTAAGTAAAACCCCGACCGTACCGCTTCCCATCCAGGAAGCCAACGCATCAACAGATGATCGTCCCGGAAGCTTGAATAAAGGCTGCATAATTTTACGAACTACTGAACCGATAAAGTCCATCAACCCAAATTCTAAGAGTAAAGGCATGAATAAACTAGCGAATAAAAACCAAACCATCAGAACCGGAATTAAATCAAACAGGACAACTTGTCCCGTTAATTCCGAAGAAATCACTTCCGGCCCCGTACCTGTCAGAGTCAGTGTTGCAAATACGGCTCCGAGTAAACGAAGAACGATCCAAAATAACCCGATATCAAATAAACTAGATAAAAATTTATGATTGCGTATCGCCGGGCTGCTAATCGTTTTAATAAGAAGACTGCCTAGAACCGAAGTCCAAAGCACAATTGTCATGAATAGTGGAATGTAATCAGAGATAGCTGCTTGAAGTCCATCTGCCATTATTCCTAACCCAATAGTGACCGACCCATTAAAAGATACAGGTACTAAAAAGAGAAGCACCCCAATAATGGAAGGTATTAAAAACTTCATCAGTTGTTTCGATGTATAACTCCCCGTTCCGTGGTCAGGATCTTGCTTTTCCAATTCCATAATAAACCCTCCGATAATGAATATTTTTTGCATAATTAATAGTTCATTGTGCTCAAAAATGTTGATTCAATTTGTTAATCATACATTCACTTGTATAAAAATTCAACAGCGATATTTAATTTAAGAATATTCAATTTTTTCAGTGTAAACAAGGCTTATCTCAAGCTTTAAAATAGTATAACAGAAATATACAACCGATGATTTAATATTAAGAATATTCGATACATTGTGATTAGATAAAATAGAAAATTATAACATTCCATAAATCGATCTACCTACTTGTTTTGGAATGAGTTGGTTCAACTGTATATTTTTTAAGATCCCCATTTTTTAAAATATACAAAAATTATGAATATTTCCTTGATAACTTACATTTATTAGTGTAGTGTAAGTCGCAACACTCAATAAAATGACGCTTACAAAATTTCATAGATTTCTTATCTCGAGAGGTGTAGGGACTGGCCCGTCGATACCTCAGCAACCACTGTTTTTAACAGTATGGTGCTAAATCCAGCAAGTTTTTAAAACTTGGAAGATAAGAAGAAGGATTTATAATCAAAAGTCTTCTTCTTAAGAAGGCTTTTTTGTTTTTGTGCAGGCACTAAAACGCCGCACCATCAGATGATTGGAGGATAACCATGAATTTGAAAGATGCATTACAAGACCGAACTCTAGTAGGAGAAGGCGCTTTAGGGACATTACTATATTCTTATGGGATTGACCAATGCTTTGAAGAACTGAACCTTTCTCATGAAAGTGAAGTACGTAACGTCCACAAAGCATACGTAGAGGCTGGAGCTGATGTTTTACAAACCAATACTTATGGGGCAAATTACGTTAAATTATCAAGATATGGTTTGGAAGATAAAGTAAAAGAAATCAACACTGCCGCAATAAGAATCGCGAAACAAGCAGCGAAAGAAGATAACTTTGTTGTCGGAACGATAGGCGGCATACGCGCGATCAAAAAGCAGGCTGTAACCATTGAAGAAATTAAGCGGAGTTTCCGGGAGCAATTGTACTGCATGTTATTTGAAGAGGTCGATGGTCTGTTATTCGAAACGTTCTATGATTTAGAAGAGTTAACGACCGTCTTACAAATCGCGCTAAAAGAAACGAGTCTTCCTATCATAGCTCAAGTATCTATGCATGAACCTGGAGTCTTACAGGACGGCACTCCACTCCATAAGGCTTTGAACATACTTGAGGAATATGGTGCTGACGTGGTCGGAGTTAATTGCCGTCTCGGACCTTATCATATGACCCGGGCGCTGGAAGCTGTTCCTTTGCCAAAGAAAGCTGTGCTCTCCGCTTACCCGAACGCCAGCTTACCATCTTATCAGGATGGAAGACTCGTATACAAGACAGACGCTGATTACTTTAAAGCCAGTGCCCGTTCACTTTATGAACAAGGGGCCCGGCTTATCGGAGGATGTTGTGGAACGACCCCCGAACATGTTGCAGCGATAGTAAAGGAAGTAAAAGGAAAACAGCCGATCAAGTCCAAAAATATTCCAGCTGAAACGATTACTGTGGAAGAACCCCGAGAGCAAAAACAAGTGCATCCCCACCTCCATGAAATCGCAGCGAAAAGACCTTCCGTAATCGTGGAATTGGATCCACCGAAAAAATTGAATACAGATCGATACATGAAAGGTGCTCAAGCCCTGAGAGATGCCGGTGTCGATTCCGTGACGCTCGCTGATAACTCATTGGCTACCCCGCGAATCAGTAATTCGGTCATCGCCTCCATTATCCAGCAAAAATACGCCATTAACCCTCTCGTTCATATTGCATGCCGTGACCGCAACCTTATCGGACTGCAATCCCATTTGATGGGACTGCATACTTTAGGAATTACTGAGGTTTTGGCAGTCACAGGTGATCCGACTAAGATTGGTGATTTCCCTGGTGCGACATCTGTTTATGATTTATCATCTTTTGACTTGATTCATTACATTAAACAGCTGAACGAGGGAATCTCATTTTCGGGAAAATCACTAGGAACAAAAACGAATTTTTCCGTCGCTGCCGCCTTCAATCCTAACGTCCGCAATCTGAACCGGGCCGTAGGACGCCTTGAGAAGAAAATCAAATATGGTGCTGACTATTTCATCAGTCAGCCCGTTTACAGCGTGGAACAAATCAAAGAAGTTTATGAAGCTACGAAACATATCGAAGCACCGATTTATATCGGCATCATGCCTTTGACAAGTTCCCGCAACGCTGAATTTCTGCATAATGAAGTGCCCGGCATTAGCCTGTCAGATGACATAAGACAGCGAATGGAAGAGTTCAGTCACGATCCTGCCTCAGCTCAATCTGAAGGAATAGCCATCGCTAAATCATTAATTGATGCCGCTGTTGAACTATTTAATGGTATTTACTTAATTACGCCCTTCCTCCGTTATGAAATCACGGAAACACTGACCTATTATATTAAAGAAAAAACAAAGCAGAAAGAAAGGACGTCCATCAATGAAAACCACTCTATTCGAACAACACCTTTCCAATAGAATACTAGTTCTTGATGGAGCGATGGGAACGATGCTCCAAAATGCCGAACTTACCCCAGAAGAATTCGGAGGTGAATTATATGACGGATGTAATGAATATTTAAACATTACATCTCCTGACGTCATTGAAAGAATACACCGAGAATACTTGGAAGCGGGAGCAGATATCATCGAGACGAATACCTTTGGTGCTACGGATTTAGTCCTTGATGAATATGACCTTGGCCATTTAGCGGAGGAAATCAATATCAAAGCGTCAGAAATCGCAAAGAAAGCGGCAGAGGAGTTTTCTACCGAAGACCGCCCCAGATTTGTAGCCGGCGCACTTGGCCCCACTACAAAAACGTTGTCCGTTACAGGCGGGACAACATTCGAACATTTGACTGACGCTTACGAAGAACAAGCCAGAGGTCTGCTAAAAGGTGGAGTCGATTTACTGCTGCTCGAAACTTCCCAGGATATGCTTAATGTTAAAGCAGCTTATCGTGGAATTACACGGGCTTTTAAGCAGCTTGATGTAAAAGTACCCTTGATGGTTTCAGGAACGATTGAACCGATGGGCACCACTCTTGCCGGACAAAACATTGAAGCCTTTTACTTATCTCTTGAGCATATGAAACCGACCGTAGTCGGACTTAACTGTGCAACCGGACCAGAGTTCATGCGGGATCATATCCGTTCTTTATCCACCCTGGCCACGACCTCTGTCAGCTGTTACCCGAACGCCGGTCTTCCTGACGAAGAAGGGAACTACCATGAAACCCCGGCATCATTAGCAGAAAAAATAGCAGGCTTTGCTGAAAAGGGCTGGCTGAACCTGGTAGGTGGATGCTGTGGTACGACCCCAGCTCATATCACTGCTCTTGCAGAGGCGGTCAAAGGTTACAGCCCTAGAAAAGCTCCTGCCTCTCACCCCCATGCCGTGTCCGGGATTGAGCCGTTCATTTATGAGGACAAAAACGATCGCCCCATCTTAATTGGTGAACGTACGAACGTTATCGGTTCACGAAAATTTAAGCGGCTGATTGCAGAAGAGAAATTTGAAGAAGCCTCCGAAATCGCTCGTGCTCAAGTCAAAAAAGGGGCTCAGGTCATCGACATTTGCCTGGCTGACCCTGACCGTGATGAAGTCCGTGATATGGAAGAATTCATGAAGCAAGTCGTCAATAAAGTCAAAGTGCCTTTAATTATCGACTCCACGGATGTAGAAGTCATCGAAAGAGCACTTACTTACTCTCAAGGAAAAGTGATCATTAACTCCATAAACCTAGAAGACGGTGAAGAACGTTTTGAAGAGATCCTGCCCTTAGTCCAGCAATATGGTGCAGCTGTTGTTGTAGGGACTATTGATGAAGAAGGGATGGCCGTCACAGCGGAACGCAAATTAGAAATAGCCATTCGTTCCCGAAATATACTAGTGAAGGACTATGGACTGGATGAATCAGATATCATCTTCGATCCCCTCGTTTTCCCTGTAGGTACTGGAGATGAGCAGTATATAGGTTCAGCTAATGCCACGATCGAAGGTATTAAGCTGATTAAAGAGAAGTTACCTAATTGTCAAACAGTGCTTGGCGTCAGTAATGTATCATTTGGCCTTCCTCCTGTAGGAAGAGAAGTTTTAAATGCAGTCTACCTGTATCACTGTACGAAAGCTGGACTTGATTATGCGATAGTTAATACTGAAAAGCTGGAACGCTTCGCATCAATTGCTCAGAATGAAATCGACCAGGCTGACAAGCTGCTTTTTGAAACGACAGATGCTACCTTAGCCGACTTCACAGCCTTTTACCGCGGTAAGAAAAAGGAAGTTAAGGCCCCCACCTCTACGATGAGCCTGCCTGAACGACTGGCTCATTATGTGGTGGAAGGGACTAAAGAAGGATTACTCCCTGACCTGGAAAAAGCTTTGGAGGAATACCCTACGCCTTTAAAAATTATCAACGGTCCGTTAATGGAAGGGATGGCTGAGGTTGGGCGGCTGTTCAACGATAACCAGCTTATTGTAGCAGAGGTTCTGCAAAGTGCTGAGGTTATGAAAACTTCCGTCGCTTACCTTGAACCGCACATGGAAAAAGACGATACCTCAAACAAAAAAGGCAAAGTTCTTCTTGCAACCGTTAAAGGTGACGTCCATGACATTGGTAAAAATCTCGTCGATATCATTCTTAGTAATAACGGTTTTGATGTGGTCGACCTCGGAATAAAAGTGACTTCTACAGATTTGATTGCTCAGATCAAGGCTGAAAACCCGGACTTTGTAGGACTGTCCGGCTTACTCGTGAAGTCGGCCCAGCAAATGGTGCTGACCGCACAAGATTTGAAACAACAGAAAATAGATATTCCCATTTTGGTGGGAGGAGCTGCGCTTTCCAGGAAGTTCACAAATACTAAGATAGCTCCACAGTATGACGGGACCGTATTTTACGCTAAAGATGCTATGGATGGTCTTTCTCTATCCAATCGATTAAGTCAAAAGGAAGACCGAGAGCTATTAATACAAGAACAAAAAGAAAAGCAGGAAAAAGCAGTGGCACTTGGAGCGAAACAAGCCGCCGTCAGCAAAAACGCCACCGCCGTCATCGAAAAGCCGGTCTCAAACGTATCCAAACGCGTGCCCATTTATAAGCCGCACGATTTCAATCAGCACCTTTTACGCAATTATTCCGTTGCCCATATTGAGCCATTCATCAACATGCAAATGCTCATAGGCCACCACCTAGGATTAAAAGGCAAATTCTCTAAGCTGATGGAAGAAAAAAATGAAAAGGCGCTGCACCTTAAATCGGTCGTAGATGAATTAATAATAAAAGCTCAGAAAGAAGCCTTAATTCAACCATCAGCTCTTTATCAATTTTTTCCTGCCCAGTCTGATGGAGATGACGTCATCATTTACGATCCTAACGATAAAAAAACTATCATCGAACGGTTTACGTTCCCAAGACAGAACCGAGAGCCTTTTCTATGTTTGGCCGATTATTTGCGCTCCGTATCAAGCGGAGAGATGGACTACGTCGGCTTCTTCTCCGTCACAGCTGGAAAAGGAATTCGTGAGCAATCCGTTGAACTTAAAAATCAAGGCGAGTACTTGAAGAGCCATGCTCTGCAGGCTCTCGCCCTCGAGACAGCAGAAGGTTTAGCCGAACATGTGCACCAGCTTATGCGGGATAAATGGGGGTTTCCGGACGCTACAGATTTTACAATGCAAGAGCGGTTTTCCGCCAAATACCAGGGACAGCGCTATTCATTCGGATACCCGGCATGCCCAGACTTAGAAGATCAAAGGAAATTGTTCAAGCTAATCAAGCCTGAACAAATTGGAGTGGAACTGACCGAGGAATGTATGATGGAGCCTGAAGCTTCTGTAACAGCGATCGTCTTTGCTCACCCTGAAGCACGTTATTTTAATGTTCATTAGTAGGTGAAAATGGGTAGACTCGATACCAATGCCGTCATCTTAATGAGTGGAAATTGGTTTCAGGAATGGGCTTACTTTCCGTTGGATTAAGGTGAGCTCTCTTCCCACAGAAGTCTCGCCCACTCCAGCAACCACCTATTTATAATTAACGGATAAATTGAACCATAATCTACATCTCTCACATAAATGACCAACTATAGCATGTAATCTTATTCTTATACTTGAGTAGAAATATTAATAGGGATATTTCTAAAACAAGTATATCAAGCAGGAGGTACTAATTTTCTTCTACAAGTTCTAATAACTTAATAGTGTACATTCATAACTCTCTCTTTGTAATCAATTAATAATGGTTTCGTTCCTTAAACTTTTTTAATAGGTTCTTGGAAATGGGGAGACTCCTGCGGGAATGGATGGACTGGCTAGCCCCCGGAGATCGTTAGATCGAGGAGGCTGGCCGTCATCCCCGCGGAAAGCGAGCCATTTCCAAGAACCTATTTCTCTAGCAAAAATAACGAAACCTATCTTCCAGACAAGGGAGATAAGCGGTATTGATAAGATAAAAATCTGTATTGACGCCTACCTCCTTCTCCCTCACAATAAATCTAACGAAGGGAGCGCTTATTATGGCTGCAATTCCATTAATGATCGACCTAAAAAATAAAAACATAGTCGTCGTTGGAGGCGGGAAGATTGCCGAACGACGAGTTCGTACTCTTCTAAACAGTGAAACTAACATTAAGGTAATCAGTCCTTCACTTACTTCTTCGCTCACAACCCTTCATCAAGAAGGAAAGCTGGACTGGCATGAAAAACCCTTTTCAACTGAGGATCTCCAAGATGCTTTTCTTATCGTTGCGGCTACCAATGATTCGGCAGTCAATCAGGCTATCATCGAGGCTGCTCCTAAAAACACGCTGCTTAATAGTGTCGAGGATGCAGCGTCAGGGAATATTCAATTTCCTACGCAATTCTCAAGAGGAAAGCTTTCGATCAGTGTGTCAACGAACGGCTCAAGCCCTATATTGGCTGCAAAAATCAAACGTGATTTAGCTGTGCAATATGATGAAAAGTATGAGGATTACTTAGATTTCTTATTTGAAGCGCGTCAGCTGATTAAAAGCTCCTCTCTATCTACTGAAAAAAAGAAACAGTGGCTCCGCCGCCTCGTTGAGGAAGATCATTTTCACCCTGAAGACCAGGAATTTGTACTTAAACAACTTAATAACATACAATAAGCCCACCACCTTATAGAAGGTGATGGGCTTTTTTATACTAGAGCCTGCTCTTTATAGTAGTTTGTAAGGGCTACGATCATGGCGCCCATTTTGGGTGTATCCGGTTCAATCAGATAGCTGACACCATTATGACGGAGTTCATCGGCGGTCACTTGACCTACGGCCACAGGCAGTACGTGGTGATGAAATGGTTCAATCAATTCTTCACCAGCGTATGCGAATAGATTCTGGACTTGTGTTTTGCTTGTGAATAGAACGGCATCCAGTTTGTGACTCACGATCAATTTTCTCAGGTCTTCCAATACCTCTTTGTCTGGGGAAATGTAATGGTAAGGTAAGGATTGATAGAGTTCTATAGGCAGGGCTTGAAGGTTCTCAAGTAGCTCCTTTTCATCTTTGTTGTATTGCTGCAGGAAGATTCTATGGCCTTTGATCTCCTCATGTTTCAGTTGCTGAATAAGCTCGTCCATTGTTCCATCATCAGAAAGTAAGTCCGGTTCCAGCCCTTTTTCTTTCAGCCATTTCACGGTTTTGCTTCCGCGAATTGCTAATTTCGTTTGCTGCAGCTTATTAAGATACTGCTGTTGACGGCCGATTCTGATGGAGGCTTCTTCCAAAGCCCGAGCTCCTATGCCAGTCGTTAAAATCACCCAGTCGAATGACGAATCGATTAACCGTTGCACGTCTACTTCCGCTTCTTTCTCGTGAAGCCACTTTTCTCCCTGGATGGACCTTATGATTGGTCTTCCATTCTGTTTTCGAATAATTTCTTCCATCGCTTCTGAGTTCCGTTCCGCAGCAACTGCAATTTTCTTTCCTGCGAGCGGCTTCACTCCGGTAAATGGAGTGTCAAAAGCCTCATGTACTCGGTCAATCATTGCTTTCTTCATGATTTCATGATCATTCAAATGATGACATAGTGAAGCTTGGCCGCCATTTTGATTATAGAACTGGACTTTTTCCTTCATGGACTGAATCAATAATCCGTCGAACCATAAATAAGGAACCACTACTACTGAGGTACTGTTATCCATTTTTTCGATAGCTTCGTTAAACGATGGTTTTGCTGCAGCCAGGTAAGCGATATCCACATCTTCTATACCAAGCCGCTTCTTCAAACCATCCCCGACAGCTCCGATGTCTCTTTTGGTGGCGGGATCATAACTGCCTCTGCCCACCAGCAGTAGTTTCGTATGGGCGTCGACGGGTTCCTTAACTTCTCTGACCCGCTCTTCTACTGCATCAATAATGCGTTCCTGGACACCTAAGGGTTCACCGTAGGTCAGGGTGAGCTGCGGATATTTTTTTTGGACTTTCTCTAATTCGATAGGTATATCACTAAGGGCATGACCGGCTTTCAGTAATAAAACTGGTATGACGGCCACAGACGTAGCCCCTTTATTGACGAGCTCGTGTATACCTTCTTCTATATTCGGGGAAACGATTTCTAAAAAGCAGATTTCCTGTAAGGGTGCATTGACATAAGACTGTATGGACTTTAAAAAGTCTATTGCTTCTTGTTTCCCTCTTTCATAGCGTGTTCCATGACTAACATATAAAACTGCCTGCATAATGAATCTCCTTTACGTTAGATAGCCGGTGATACATCGGGAAGCTGGACCTTTTCAAACCATTGCAGCTGCTCTCGAAGGCGGACCACTTCCCCTATAACGATCATAGATGGATTGGCCACTTCATGTAATTGTTCATGAATTGTCGAGAGGGTTCCCGTAATCGTTTTCTGTTCCTGAGTCGTTCCCCAGTGGATGATGGCGACGGGCATCTGTGGATCCATTCCATGAGCTTTCAGCTGTTCACACGTATACGGGAATTTTTTCACTCCCATATAAATGCAGATGGTGCCTTTACTGCGTGACAGGCCTGTCCAATATTCTACTGTATCCTGCTGAGGATTGAATCCGGAGACAAAAGTAACGGAAGAACTTAATTCCCGGTGTGTTAAGGGAATACCAGCGTAAGCGGGTGCAGCGACACCTGCCGTAATACCTGGAACAATATCAAAATCGATACCCTGCTCATTCAGGACAGCAGCTTCTTCTCCTCCTCGTCCAAAGATGAATGGGTCTCCACCTTTTAAGCGGGTAACTACCTTGTTCTGTCTGGCATACTTACACAATAATTCATTGATTTTTTCCTGTCGTAACGTATGCTGGTCCGGCTTTTTCCCACAGTATATTAATTGTGTTCCTTTTGAGGCAAACTCAAGCAGCTCTTCATTGACTAATCTGTCGTACAAAATGACATCTGCTTTCTGTATAGCCTTCATTCCTTTTACTGTGATTAAGTCTGGATCCCCGGGACCTGCACCAACTAAATATACTTTTGTCATCGTTGTCCCCCTCCCCTCATTTTTATATCCATCGTTTATCTTTTAATAACTGTATGATGCGATCAGCAGACTCTTCTTCGGATTCTTGGTTCGTATATACTACGATCTCACTATTTGACGGCTCCTCGTATGGAGAATCGATACCTGTAAAGGATGGAATTTCTCCGTTTCTCACTTTTTTGTATATCCCTTTTGGATCACGACCCTCACATTCCTCAAGCGGACAGCTTACGAATACTTCGATAAATTCTCCTTCATCTAAACTTTGACGAATTTGGTCTCGATCCGATTGGAATGGAGAGATAAATGAGGCAAGAACGATTGTACCGCTGTCGGCAAACAATTTAGCAACTTCTCCGACACGGCGGATATTTTCCTGACGATCGCTGTCATTAAATCCCAAGTCATTGTTTAAACCATGACGAACGTTATCTCCGTCAAGGACATAAGATTGAAGACTTTTTTCGAAAAGCTTTTGATTTACAATATTTGCGATGGTCGACTTTCCAGAGCCAGACAGCCCTGTCAGCCAGATTACCCCGCTCGAATGTGCGTTTTTCTTGCGGTAATCCTCTTTTTTAATGGTGGTTTGATGCCATGTTAAATTCGAACTCACGTTTACCGTCTCCTTTACTGACTGACTTTTTGTAACCCTTGAATGAGAATACTCGCGACCTCAGGACGGCTGAACGTTTCTGGAGGATGCTCTCCATTGCGCAGCATCTCACGCACTTTCGTACCTGAAAGGATGACGTGTTGATCACTGTCATGCGGACACGTTTTACTCGAAACCATGGCTTTACAGGTGTGGCAATAAAAGCTGTGTTCAAAAAACAACGGCGTGATGCCAAGTTCATCCTCTGTGAAATTGGAGAAAATTTTCTGAGCATCATACGTTCCGTAATAATCACCCACACCGGCGTGGTCTCTGCCTACGATAAAATGAGTGCAGCCGAAATTTTTGCGGACGAGCGCGTGGAATATGGCTTCACGAGGTCCGGCATAGCGCATTGCGGCGTTGAACACACCGAGAAACACGCGGTTTTTCGGGTAATAATTTTCGAGCAGCACGTGATAACTTCTCAGTCTTACATCGCTTGGTACATCATCACTTTTCGTTTCTCCGACCAGCGGATTCAAAAAGAGTCCGTCTACCGTTTCCAGTGCCGTTTTTTGAATATGCTCGTGGGCTCGGTGGACCGGGTTACGCGTTTGAAAGCCAACTACCTTCTTCCATCCCAGCTCAGCAAATTCTTTTCTCGTTTCTTCAGGGTCTAAGTAATACACTTCAGAATGTTTACGAGGTGGTCTTTTCACTAAGTGAATCGGCCCCCCTACGTAATAATCAGGGCGATCGAACAGTTTTTTGACGCCTGGATGCTCAAGCTCTGTCGTCTGATAAACTTTATCCGCTTCTGTATCTTTATCAGAAAGATAGATTTCTTCTATTTCAATATAGCCATAGATTTCTCCATCTTTTGATAGACTTGCCCAGCGGCCCGATTCAAGCTCTTTCGCTTTGACTTCATCCACGGGAAGCGTAATAGGAATACTCCAGGCAGTATCGTCAGCCAGCCGCATATTATGTACGACTGACTCGTAGTCTTTTTGCTTTAAAAAGCCGGTAATGGGACTGTACGCTCCATTTGCAATGAGCTCCAGGTCACTTAAAGCGATATCATCCAGCTCAATATCAAAGGATACCTCTGTTTTTGTCCATTTAGATTCCTCAACGATTCGATTAACTAATACTCCTCCGTGCGGCTTGCTTATTGTCATTTTAAAACTCCTCCTTCAATGTATGGTGTTTACTTTTATTAACAATGGCTCCCCTTCCAAAGTTCGTAAGGATCAAGGTGGCTACTATACCACTTGCAATGATAGCTACTGTATAGAAGTTCGATTGCAGAAGAACTTCTGTCAGACAGAAAGCGATAACCAGCGATATCATCGGAGAGGCTACCCAAACTTTTACGATTTGATGGATGACTTTATTTTCCCAAATGCCTTTCCAATCCTTCACTGCACCTGTACCTACAATGGCTGAAGTCGTAACTTGGGTCATAGGAATAGGAATGCCGATGATCGAAGCGCCTAATACAAGAAGTCCTGAAGTCCCTGAGATGACGACACCATCCGAAAGTGATAAGTAAGAGATCTTCTTGCCATTTGTCTCGAGTACTCTGCCTCCCAAAAACACGCTGCCTAACGCCATGAATAATCCACCTGTGAGTAGTCCAGCATTCATGGATAAAACATCAGCGCCGACAAGTGGTCCAATCGCGTTGGCCACATTGTTCATCCCTGCAGCGAAAGCTTCAAGGAAGCCCGTGAGCACTAATAATATAGAAAGGATCTTTGTCGTCCTCTTAGATGGAAGAAAACGATACTTGCTTTTGTAATGCTTCAAGAGGATCCCTAATATAAACGTCGTAATAAATGCAGCAACAGGGATAATGATCCAAAAAGACAGGATTTCCAGTAAATTTCTCAAATAGAGTTGTTGCAGGGAGATGCTGACCCCCACAATTGCACCGACGGTTACTTCACTAGTAGAAAGCGGAATACCAATGATATTCGTAAAACAAAGAGTCGCAGCAGAAACAAATAAAATGATAGCTGCCGCCTGAATAGTGAGTAAGTCGGAGGAAATCAATCCTTTTCCTATTGTCTCGACGACCTCTCCTCCCCAAAATGCTCCAAGCATACAGCCAGCTCCACTAAGTAATAAAGCTATTCTTTTCTTCTTTACCACTCCTGTGCCGTACGCTATGCCCATTGTTGCTGCTGATCCACTCGCCCCTACGTTAAATGCAAAAAAATGAGCAACAAACAGGCATACAATAATTAACGTCATGTAGCAGAACCTTGATCAGCCGAAGTGTGTAATCCACACTCCGTTTTGCCAAACCCTTCCCATCTTCCTGAACGATCATTAGGATCTTCTGATGGAGAGGTACACGGCATACACCCAATACTGGCATAGCCTTGATCATGAAGGTCATTATATGGCAGATCATTGTCTTTAATATGGTTCCAAACATCATCCCACGTCCAGTGGATCAGGGGGCAGACTTTAATAGACTGAAACCGCTCATCTTTATTGACAAAATCGGTTTTACTGCGGCTCAATGACTGCTCCCTGCGCAACCCGGATACCCAGGCTGTTGCTCCCTGCAACGCTTCTTCCAGAGGTTTAACTTTTCTAATATAGCAGCATTTGTCAGGGTTTGAATTCCAAAGCTTATCTCCGTGTTTATCTGCCTGCTCCTGCAGCGTCAAGTCCGGTTGCTTCATCGTAATCTTCAAATCTGGAAACCTCTTTTTCATTCTGTCGATCAAGTCGTACGTTTCCTGAAAATGGACACCTGTATCTAAAAACACAATGTGGGCATCCTTCCTGACTCTTGAAATCAAGTCGATGAGCACAATTCCTTCTGCCCCAAAGCTGCAAGCATAAACAATGTCATCGTAAGTACTGTAAGCCCACTCTAATACGTTCAAAGCCCCTTTCGTATGGTCGTCAAACTTCTGACCCGAAAAAGGATCGTTTACAAAGGAATCATAAGTTATCAAACTGCTCATCATACAAACCTCCTCTTGTTCTTTCAAAGACCGTCTGACTGAAGAAACATGCACCGCAGCTTATCCTGTAATATAAGAAATCCTCTTCTTATTAGTCATAAGAAGAGGATGAGGGTACCGACTCGGTCTCTTCTTATCTTTCAAGCGATCAAGCTTGCTGGAAGTAGCACAGTACTTACTAAGTCTGTTGCCGAGGTTTCAAAGGGCCAGTCCCTCCACCTCTCTGGATAAGAATTTAATTTTATGTGATTAAATGGAAATATACAGCATCCTTTTCAAGCTGTCAAAGGGGTTAAATGCCTATTACTATGGGAAAAACTCTTCAAACCCTTTTATTCCTAGTGTTTTAGTCGGTTTTTAAAAAATAAAAAAAATTTTGAGAGGTCAGAAATTTGACCTCTTCTAGTTTATACAATTAGATAAGTTCTTGATACAGTCTTTTGTTTTCATCGTCAAAACAAACAAAATATACTTCATCTATATGATCATTCTGCCGTAAAAATGCTTTTACTGTTTTAATAGCTACTTCAGCTGCCTGCTCTTTTGGAAATCCATAAATGCCTGTGCTTATATTAGGAAAGGCGATCGTTGTAAATCCTTCATTCACGGCCAGTTGCAATGAATTTTTATAACAAGAAGCAAGTTGCTCCTCTTCTTGCTGGTCTCCCCCACTCCACACAGGACCGACCGTGTGAATGACTTTTTTTGCGGGGAGACGTCCTGCGGTTGTAATGACCGCTTCACCCGTTTCACACTCGCCTATTCCACGGCATTCTTCCATAATTTCCGGTCCGCCGGCTTTATGAATGGCTCCATCCACTCCACCACCTCCCATAAGCTGGCGATTGGCAGCATTGACAATGGCATCTACTTGAAGTTGAGTGATATCTTTCTCTGTAATATCGATTAATGAACTCATATGAAAACCTCCTTCACCTGTCCTCCATTTTTTTATAAATAGGGATACAAATAATAACAAACAACAAAATTAAGCTTGTGGATGCAATTCCGATCCATTTAAAGGTTTCCCATAGGTTCCCGACTGCCGTACTTCCGACAGCGACCCCAATATAGTAGCTGATCAAATAAAAGCCTGAAGCCCCGCTGCGATGGTGGGAGGCTGATTTGCTGACTAGAGCTGCAGCCATCGAATGAGCAACAAAAAAACCCATACAAACGAGTCCGAGACCGGTCAGAATGAATATTACAGGCTCAACAACTGTTAACCAGACTCCTAGAAGCAACAGACTTAATCCAGCTAACATGACCTTTGGCAATCCGAAACTATTAGCCATTCTCCCGGCCAGCGGCGGGGCAAGAACTCCGAAACCATAGGCTAAATAAGTAAAGGATATCCATTTAAGCGACCATTCATAAGGAGCGGACTGCAGGTAAAACGGTAAATACGTCCATACAGCAGTAAATACAATTTGCAGCACTAACCCCATCAGAAACAATGCAAGCATATTCTTATTCGTTAAATGGATGAGCATTCCTCTTATATCTTCACGTAGGGGAGCAGATTGTTTTTTAAAAAATCGCTCTTTCGGTAACAATAAAATAAATAGAATTGTAGTGATAATTCCAAATGCTGAAACAGAGAGCAGCATCATCTGCCAATCTAATATATCTGTCAGATAACCTGATACTACACGACCGCCCATTCCTCCTAAAGCGTTGCTCGAAATATACAATGTCATAGCAAGTCCTAAATCTCTTGAAGATACCTCTTCCCCCAAATACCCCATCGCTGCCGCAGGTACTCCCGCCAGAAAAAATCCTTGTAAAAGCCTAAATATCATTAACCATTCAAAAGATGCGGCAAACGGCATCGCTGCCAGCAGCAGAACTGTTCCCGTGAGAGAAAGACGCATCATCAGTATTCGTCCGTAACGATCAGCCAGAAAACCGAGAATAAACAGTCCTATGACCATTGAAAGAACCGAAGCCGACATGAGCACACTTGCTTGCGTAGCCGTTACTTGGAATTCATCTACGAATACAGGAAGTAACGGCTGAAAAACATATAACGTAGAAAATACTAGCAAAGAAGCCAGCATCAGAGCGATGGTGACTCGCCAAAATGCCCACTCTTTCGGTGTATAGGGCTTAACCGCCTCTTGACTGATCACCATAACGTCCATCCTTTATTCATTATTGAATTGTTCAGGGAAAGTGGTTAAATCTATTCCCCATACGAGAGGTAAATAATAGTAAATGGCCAGGGTCACTAATACGATAGCCATTACGTTGAGCAGAAATCCTGCTCTCGCCATATCTGGAATCCGCAGATACCCGGAGCCGAATACAACAGCGTTTGGCGGAGTGGCAACTGGAAGCATAAATGCACAGCTAGCCGCTACCCCTGCCCCAATCATTAAGCTGTATGGATGAACATTAATAGCTGCTGCTAATGATGCCATAATCGGAAACATCATCGTAGCCGTGGCCGTATTTGAAGTGATTTCTGTCAAAAAGATAACGAGAGCAATGACGATTGCGAGTATTAGTATAAAACTGACTCCTTCTAAGATCGTTAACTGAGTACCGACCCACTCAGCCAGCCCTGATTCCTCGAATCCGGCAGCTATTGCAAGACCTGCACCAAATAACAAGAGAATACCCCAGGGAAGCCCCTTCGCCGTATCCCAATCTAAAAGGAATGATCCTTTGTGATTTTTAGAAGGAATAAGAAAAAGTACGATGGCCGCAATCATCGCTATGATCGTGTCATCTATATTTTCATTAATATAAGGAGCGAGTAAAAAGGAACGAGTAATCCACGCAAAAGCAGTTACGGAAAAAATAGTCAGTACAATTTTCTCTTCCCAGCTCATTATCCCTAGAGCCTCACGCTCTTCACGGATAACTTGCTTACCTCCTGGAAGCTCCTTCATTTCCATAGGATAAGCTACCTTCACTAAGTAAATCCAGGCAATGGCCATAAAGATCACTGCCAACGGCACCCCAAAAGCCATCCATCCGGCAAAGGAAATCTCGATGCCGTACTGATTTTCCACTACACCTCTGAAAATAGTGTTCGGAGGCGTCCCGATCAACGTAGCCAATCCACCTATAGAAGCGCTGTAGGCAATGCCAAGCATCGTCACTTTGCCAAAATTGAACGAGGAATGATCTATGGAACCATCCCCTTGCTTTTTCAACTGCTCCGAAGCTTGATAAATAACGGCTAATCCTATAGGCACCATCATCATAGCTGTCGCCGTATTAGAGATCCACATTGATAAAGCACCCGTAGCGACCATGAAACCGAGCACGATTCGTTCTGTACTCGTCCCTACGTTTGAAATGATAAATAGCGCAATTCGCTTATGTAAATGCCACTTCTGCATCGCGAGAGCAATTAGAAAACCTCCCATAAATAAGAAAATCGTATTATCTCCATATGAGGAAGCTGTATCGTCACCATTCAAACCACCCGTTAAAGGAAATAAAATCAACGGAAGAAGTGACGTTGCCGGAATCGGCATGGCTTCTGTAATCCACCACGTAGCAATCCACAATGTGCTGGCTAATACAGCAACCCCGCTTTGGGATAATCCCTCGGCCTCAAAAAACAATAATGTAAGCGCAAACAAAATAGGTCCTAAAAAAAGACCGATTTTCTGCCTGTTGTCAAAAGAAGGACCATCACCATTCGGCTTCTCTTCCGCCTTTTTATCATCAGATTGTGCATCAGACATATCATCAGAATGACCGGTTACTGTAAATTTCATCAAATCCTTCGCCTGGTCATGCATATCCCAAAGCCGAGCCCAATAACTTTTTAATAATGACAAATAATGCATATTTTTCCTCCCATCGAGTTTGTTGAGTCATATATGTAAGAATATTCAAATATATTATCAAATTTTAGCACACATAAATATTGGAATATATAGGACGATAGGGTGTAATTCTTGAAGGCAACCCCTGCATAGGGAAAGGGATTGCCTTCAAGCAGGATCTGTTTCGAAAGGTTTTGCCATGTTGTTGACCTTAGAATTTTCAGGCGCTGTCGATCGGTACCAGTGAAGACATAGGATGAACACAATAACCAAGTCTATCCCGTCACCCCCGTAGTACATAAGCATGCCTCCGCTCTCAGCTTGATCGACCGGCACCCCTGCCGGCGGATTTCCATAAATGTATTTTGATAAGATGCCATGACCCGCAAGAGCAGCAATCAGAGTGACAGCTCTATACACATAACCGTTTCTATGAGGTGTGGGATCGATATAAATCATAGAAACGGTAAATAGATAACCCGCAATGAAAACGTGAGCATGAATGAACACATGCAAATAACTATTTTCATGCATCTCCTGATACAAAGGTGTCGTATAAAGAATCCATAACCCCCCGACGTTAAGTAAAGAAGCAGCGACAGGATCTGTTAATACCCGTGACGGCCATGATTTCAGAAATCGCGAAAGCCGCTTTGCCTGCCCTTGAGGAAGCGCACGCAAAAACAGAGTCATCGGGGCAGCTAAAGCCATTAGGAGAGGAGCGAGCATTCCTAACAGTAAATGCCCAAGCATATGCATCGTAAAATCCATATGAGCCAATTGAGCAAGAGGACCACCGACTGCAACAAGGGCACAAGCGATCCCCAGCACCCATAAAACTATCCGGTAAAAGGGCCAAGGTCTTTGACGCTGCCTTGAGAAAAATACTGCTGCGCCATATAGTATGAGGGCGAAAATAAAAGGCAGCGCTAAAAGAATTTGCACCCATTCAGAAAGCTCGGCACCTGTGGTTTGACCATGAATGTGAGAAGTACTAATCACGCTGCTCACCCTTATGTTTCTTCATTTTTTTCTTCGTCCATACTAGAAGAAACGCGCCTGCAAGGATCATGACAACGGCTGTAATATTCCAAACCAGATCATATATAATCAGATTATCCACATAGCGAATCTGGTGAATGCGCATGACCTTATGCTGGATTGTTCCATCGTATAATTGAAAAGCCCCCGCCCCAAGTAAAACGCCGCTCCACCACCTGGTCAGCCATAAAGCGTTCCTTCTCCGCAAATCTGCAAACAGAAATAAACTGCCGATTGTCGCAAACCAGCTGAATGCATGGAATAAACCATCAGATACCAACCCGGCATCCGTGGTCGACTTATCATAAAAATGGTGCCAGTGTAATAGTTGATGAAAAAGAGTTTCATCCAAGAAAGCTGCTAAACCGACACCGAATAAAATACCTGACCACAAATTACGAGTGGAATACGAAAATTGATTGGAAATTATAGAACTTTGATAAGTATTTGCCGTCATAGGAACCTCCTGAAATCGTTAAGTAACGTACAAATAAAATTCCCCCAATATCTTCCTGTAAACTTCTAATTCCTATAATTTCATTAAAAATTCTAAACTATAATCCTTAATCAATATATAATTTTCGACAATTCCAGATTTCTGGCATTATTTTATTTAAAATAGGGAAAGGGTTCTGGAAGGTCACTTATTGAATAGCTAAGAAACGGGGTGTTCTTCATAACAGTTGGCCGATACTTAAGTTTGAACGTGTGTAGATTTAAGACATAATTTTAAATGTTAAAGGAGGCAATGTGATGGACAAATCAAAAAAGAAGTGGAAATTTATGAACAGGGTATTTTTAATCTCTTTTTCTATCATCTTCTTATTCGCTTTATGGGGTGGTCTGGCACCTGAGACCCTCGCTTCGCAAGCTGAAGGAATTTATGGATTTATTGCAGAAACTTTTGGCTGGTTTTATTTAGTCTTTGTGCTATTTTTAATCATCTTCAACTTTTATTTAGCATTTAGTAAATACGGAAAAATCCGCTTAGGCGGGGATGACGTCCGTCCGAAATATCCGCTTTTCACGTGGATCGCCATGCTATTCAGCTGTGGATTCGGTGTAAGTATCGTTTTCTGGGGTGTTGCTGAACCGATGACCCATTTCGGCTCTCCACCTCCGTTTGATGCCAGCATTGAAGCTGAAACGCCTGCCGCTGCGCGTGAAGCCATGTGGAACGCATTTTTCAACAACGGGATCCACCAGTGGGCTTCCTTTACTTTCGTGGGACTGGCTCTCTCCTACTTTATTTACCGTCAGGATGAGCGAAGCTTAATCAGTGATACGATGAATTCCGTCATCGGAAGCACTGGAAAAAAACCACTCCGGAATACGATCGATATCATTGCTATCATAGCAACAGTTATGGGTGTAGCAACGACTTTAGGGTTGAGTGTATTACAAATAAACAGCGGACTTGGAAGTGTATTCAACGCACCAGGTGGAGCTGTCACTCAAATCTCTATCGTTGCTGTCATGTTCATCTTCTTCATGCTTTCCACCCTTTCCGGACTGGACCGCGGTATTAAATACTTAAGTAATGCAAACTTAGGGATCGCCCTTATCCTTATGATTATCGTTTTGTTTATAGGGCCGACCCGTTTCATTTTAGAAACTCTTACAATGGGTGTAGGAGATTATCTGCAGAACTTTTTCCAAGCCAGTTTAAGGCTGGACTCTTATACTGACAGCACGTGGGTGCAGGACTGGCCTGTTTATTACTGGGCATGGACCATTGCATGGGCGCCATTTGTCGGAATGTTCGTAGCCCGTATATCTAAAGGGCGTACCGTAAGAGAATTCGTACTTGGCGTCATGGTCGCCCCGCCTGCTATCGGAATTATCTGGATCGCTATATTCGGCGGAACCGCGATTCATCTCGATCTATTCCAGGGTACTGATATTGCAGCCGCAGTAGCAGAAGATGAAGCAACAGCACTATTTAACATGCTGGATAATCTTCCATTTGGAACGATTTTATCTGTGCTTTCCATCTGTCTGCTGTTCACTTTCCTTGTAACCTCTGCTGACTCAGCAACATTCGTACTGGGAATGATGAGTTCAAATGGCGATAATAACCCTTCTGTGGTGGTAAAAGTGGTATGGGGTACCCTGATTGCTGCACTAGCCACCGTATTAATTATCAGTGCCGGCTTAGAAGGACTTCAGACGGCATCGCTGATTGGAGCACTGCCATTTTCAATTGTCTTGTTCATCTCGTGTGTCTCTCTGTTGAAATCAGTCAGGGAAGATTACAGAGAAGCTAGACTTGAAGAAGAGCGAAAAAGACATCGTCGCATCCAGAAGCAAATTGAAGATTATAATTCAGATGACTAATCGAGACATGTGTTTCTGGTCATCTCGCTTTTAAAAATAACTAAGTACGGGGCTGTCCTAAAAGTCTAAGAAACAGGCTTTTATGGTCAGCCCTTTTTCTTTGCCATCCTCTGTTAATCCTCACCCTTACACACATGATCCCTTTTTTTGAAAACTCCGTTTCGAGACTTTGATATGAGGAAATGGCGGGTTAGAAAACGGATCGCTTTCCGTGACCACTTAAAAACTAAGCTATTTTAAAAAATCGATAAGTACACGTCCATATGAAGGTGCAGCTATGAATGATAGACCCTAATATGGTGGGTAATCATCTGGATTTTTCATTAGCAAGCACTTTTTCATTGGCCACAGTCATTCCTCGCCGCCCCTGTGCACTTACTAAATGAATTATTAAGTGTTCATCCCATAAAAAAACACACCAGGGACTTCCTGTTATGAATTTATAGAACTGTTATTTTAATCTCTGAGTGATTAAAAGATTCGTATGATAAAATAGAAGAATCTTTTACTAGATGATCACAAAAAGCTTAGGAGTGGACGATTGATGGACAAAAAAGATATAGCCGGCATCCGCCGACAGCTTAAAGTGGATAATGACTTATTGAAGATCACTGACATCTTTAACGTATATATCATGAAAGAAACGACCGACATTTACCATCACCAGAGTCAGCCATTTGAAATGCTGGATAGAGATCAGCAGGAGCTGTTCATGGCAAACTTCAAAAAAGTACTGACCGGACAACTTGATGAAAAATTATTCGAGCTGAAATTCAAGCGTGAAGCAGAAGATCACAGTCAGCTCATCCTGCATAAAGGATTACTGAGCAGCGGTGTTGAAGAATGGAAAGAACAAATGCTGCAGATGACAGAAAAAATGATCCATGATCACCCTTATGAAAAAGATGTGGTCATCACTTTTATTCGCGCGGAATACTTAATGAAGACGAAACGAAGTAGTGAAGGATCCGACGAAAGTGAAAGAGATTCCGTTTACGCGAATCCCTTTATCCTTTGCAGCATCAACAAAACGGAGGAACCTAAGAAAGAGATTCAGTTCGACTATATCGAGAAAGAATTCAAGTACAAAATAGAGGTCGATCCAGTCATCGACCTGAAAAATCCAATGTCCGGGTTCCTCTTCCCTACCATCACGGAGGGAGCTTCTGATGTGAACCACGTACTCTATTCCTCAGGCAAAGCCAATGAGCCGGACTATCGCTTTATCGAGGACGTACTAAATGGAGAAGAATTCATGACGGCTCAGGAAGACAAGGCAGTGTTTGAGGAAGTCATCAAGGATGTAGTGGGAGATCAACTTAACCCTTCCACCCTGTCCAGCGTTTACGGAGAAATCAATAGAGTCGTGGAAGAAAACGAAGACGACGAACCACCAAAGCTAGATTACAAAGACGTGGAACGCGTGCTGACCCAAAGTGGCGAACAAGTCGATTCTGAAAAGATTAAAACCGCTTTTAAAAGATTTACCGATGACGAAGGCTATGAGCTGAAAGCAAGCAGCATCGTGCCTAAATACAAATCAAAATCTATTAAAATCAACACCAAGATCGCCAACATCTCGATCAGCCCTCAGGACCTTGAGTATGTGAGGCAGGTCAATTATAAAGGGAAACGATGTATTATGATTGAAGTGGAAGAAGATGCGGAGATTGATGGATTTAAGATGCTTCCTGAAGCATTTGGTGAATGACAAAATTAAACATTAGCTTTCGGTTATGAAAACAGATGGAGGGGTTTTTCTCTATCTGTTTTTCTTATATAGGTGGCCTTGAGCTGAAATTATTGATAGAAAAGCCCGAAGTAAGACCAACATCTTTTTATAAAAAACTCCTTAAATTCAAGTGTACGGTCCACATTTCTGAATATCTCCTATTCCCCTTTCAGTGCGATAATATTTCTCAAATATTCTTTAAAAACACTAAAATCTACTTTATTTTCAGTAAATTTGTTAAAATAGGAATGAAGCCATTTCACCCCCCCCCACAGTCTGCTTTTGATCCAGTCTGCTCCATCCCTGTCATTACACATTCTTTGCTGTCCAATTGAAAATTATTTTCGATAATCTATGTATCTCGCTTTCAATTTCGATTCTAATTTATTATAATTATAATCTAAGAGTGATTTTAATTGTTTGATTCTAACATAAAGAAGGGGAGTATAACTTATGGACAAGAATGAAATGCATGAAAGTCAAGCTGGTAAGTGCCCTGTATCACATGGTAAAACGGAGGAAGAAAGTGCCGTAACGACCTCAAAAGTTGGTACCACAAATAAAGACTGGTGGCCGAACCAGCTGAATCTCCACATTCTCCATCAGCATGATAAGAAAACGAATCCCATGGGTGAAGACTTTGATTATGCGGAAGAATTCAAAAAGCTGGACTATTACGAACTGAAACAGGATCTTCATCAGTTAATGACAACTAGTCAGGATTGGTGGCCTGCTGACTTTGGACACTATGGTCCACTTTTCATCCGTATGTCATGGCACGCAGCTGGAACGTACCGTACAGGAGATGGACGCGGCGGCGGTGCCACTGGTACCCAGCGCTTCGCACCTCTAAACAGCTGGCCGGATAACGCGAACCTTGATAAAGCCCGCCGCCTGCTTTGGCCGATCAAACAAAAGTATGGAAACAAAATCTCATGGGCTGACTTACTCGTTCTGACTGGTAACGTTGCACTTGAGGACATGGGCTTGAAGACATTTGGATTTGCTGGCGGACGTGAAGACGTTTGGCATCCTGAAGAAGATGTCTACTGGGGTACTGAGAAAGAATGGCTGGAGGACAACCGTTACTCAGGCGACCGCGAGCTTGAAAGTCCACTTGCTGCCGTACAGATGGGGCTTATCTATGTGAACCCTGAAGGACCAAACGGAAACCCGGATCCACTCGCAAGTGCTGTAGACATTCGTGAAACATTCGGCCGTATGGGAATGAACGATGAAGAGACTGTGGCTTTGATTGCCGGCGGTCACACATTCGGTAAAGCTCACGGAGCTGGCGACCCTGAAAAAGTTGAAGCGGCACCAGAAGCCGCTGATATTGAAGAACAAGGCTTAGGCTGGCACAGCACTCACGGAAGCGGTAAAGGCCGCGATACCATTACCAGCGGTGTAGATGGTGCATGGACCGCTAACCCGACAGTTTGGGATAACGGATTCTATGATCTATTATTCGGTTACGAATGGGAACTTACAAAGAGCGCTGCAGGCGCCAACCAGTGGGCGCCTGTAAACCCTAAAAAAGAAGATATGGCACCAGATGCCGAAGACCCATCTCAACTCGTTCCTACGTTTATGACAACAGCCGATATGGCGTTACGCATGGATCCTGACTACGAAAAAATTTCACGCCGTTACCATGAAAATCCGGCTGAATTCGCTGATGCCTTCGCACGTGCATGGTTCAAGCTGCTTCACCGTGACATGGGACCGAAATCAAGATACCTCGGCCCTGAAGTTCCAGAAGAAGATTTGATTTGGCAGGACCCGATTCCTACAGTTGATTATGAATTGTCAAACGCTGAAATAACTGAGCTGAAAGCGAAAATCCTTAATACTGGATTGACGATCAGCGAGCTTACTTCAACAGCATGGGCTTCCGCAAGTACGTACCGCGGATCCGATATGCGCGGTGGCGCGAATGGCGGCCGTATCCGTCTAGCCCCTCAAAAGAATTGGGAAGTAAACGAGCCTGAGAAACTGGAAAAAGTACTTTCCGTCTATGAAGACGTGCAAAGCAAGCTTGATAAAAAAGTCAGCATTGCTGATTTAATCGTTCTAGGAGGCAGTGCAGCCGTAGAAAAAGCTGCAAAAGATGCAGGCGTTGACATCACTGTTCCGTTCGTACCAGGACGAGGCGATGCACCCCAGGAACAAACAGATGTAGAAAGCTTTGAAGTATTAGAGCCGATGGCCGATGGCTTCCGAAACTATGAGAAGAAAGCCTACACACTGAGTCCGGAAGAATTATTAGTGGACAAATCTCAGCTTCTTGGCCTTTCCGCACCGGAAATGACTGCATTAATAGGCGGTATGCGTGTGCTTGGTACAAACTATAAAGGAACAGACCACGGCGTATTCACAGACCGTGTCGGCACACTTACGAATGACTTCTTCGTGAATCTGCTTGATATGGGGATTGAATGGAAACCGTCAGACTACAACCTTTACGAAGGACGCGACCGTCAAACTGGCGAACTCGTGCGCACAGCTACACGTGTAGACCTCGTATTCGGTTCAAATTCTGTCCTGCGTGCCCTTGCAGAAGTATATGCACAGGATGACAATCACGAAAAATTCGTGCGTGACTTCGCAGCTGCATGGGTGAAGGTCATGAACGCTGACCGTTTCGACCTTACAACGAAGAGCGATTCTATGATGTATCATAATGCATAATTAAAAAGCACCTTACCTGGATGCCTGGAGCGGAATCTTTCGCTTCAGGATCATTCGGTAAGGTGCTTTTTCAGGTTTTACGACGAGGGTATATAAGTGGAGCGAGAAAGAAGACAGCATCCTCTAATAGTTAGCTGCCTTCTTTTTTTATATTTAGAGCCCCACACTCCGCATCACTAACGTATTTGCTTTTTTTATCGTTTGCTTTTTCCTTTACCAGGCTTTTCACATGGATCGTTTCCGTTTCCTTTCGCATCACATTTCACAACTACAGTCGTTAGTGGATCTATCGTAATTTCGTTTGCATTTTTACTAAATCCAGTCGGTTCACTTACTTTGTCTGTTCCTGCTTCATCGTCATCTACAATCACTTTGCCAGGAGCTAAATTGTAATCTTCCATCGTAAACGTGCGCTCTTCTTCATCCGCATTTACGAACACAAAATACTTACCTGTATCATCTGTAGATTCGGCTTTATAAGCAAGAGCCAAATCATTTTCTTCAATCTCAGGAACTTCAAGCTTTGTCACATTCTCATCCACCTCGTCCATCGTACCTAACCGGAAGGCGTCTGTAGATCGGCGCAGCTCAATTAAACCAGTCGTATATTCACGAGTTAAATTATGAATTGGGTATTTGTCAGAATTCGTTGCTTTTTCCCAGTCAATCATATTTATCGCGTCCGTTGAATCATAAGAATCATGGATGAAATAAGGATAGTTGAAAGGTTCACCCTCTTCGTCTTCCATGTATGTTGATTTGTAAGGAGCTTCATCTGTTTCTGCTTTAAATTGCTTCGTCCGGCCAAACTCCTGGCCTGCATGAAGGAAGGATGTACCTTGAGACATTAACACCATAGAGTTGCCGAGACGGATTCGTTCGTGTATTTCTTCTTCGTGCTCATCAGGGTCCTTTTTTATAGATTGGGCAATCACGTCATGAAGGGTCAAATTATCGTGAGCTGCGATATAAGGTACCACATCCCCAGGATCTGATGCTTCAAAGTTGTGAGGTTTTGCGGTGACGTTATCAAAAATCTGCTGCACGTTCCGTGGACCTCCAGTTAAGAAGCGCGCTTCGCCTTCACTTCCAAATCCAGACTTCAACTCATTACGAAAATCATCAGAGAAAACACCGACACTCTCGGTATCCTTCATCCAGTCCTGGTCAGCCGCCTGCACATTACCGCCATTTTCATCGCCAGCGTAAGTTCTCCAACCTTCCCCGATCATTAAAATGTTCGGGTTTAATTCTTTTGCTTCATCATAAGCGGTTTGAATGCTTTCTGCATCGTGATCGCCCATCATATCAAATCGGAATCCGTCTACTTTAAATTCATCCACCCAATATTTAATGGAATCTACTAAAACTTTGCGAGACATATCATGGGTCGTACCTAAGCGGCCGCCGCCAAAGCTTGTTCGTGGTGTGCCGTCTGCATCCATAAAGTGGTAGTAGTTAGGGACTAAGTCTTCAAAAATACCAACATCAGCCGTATGGTTGTAGACTACGTCTAATACTACACCCATATCACGCTTGTGAATTTCATCAATTAAATGCTTAAGCTCTTGAATTCTAAGTTCCGCATCATCCGGATTCTCAGAATACATCCCTGTAGGGGAGAAATAGCTCTGAGGATCATAACCCCAGTTATAATTGTTGTCATCAGAATCGTAGTCGGGCATACGCTCTGCGCTAGCCCCTTCATCACCAAAGTAATAACTCATCACGGGAAGCAGTTGAATATGAGTAACTCCTAAATCTTCAATGTAATCAAGCTTATCAATAAAAGCTTCAAACGTACCAAATTGCGAACTCAGTTCATCTTCAATGCTCGGATCAGAAGTAAAATCACGTACATGAACTTCATAAATAATAGCATCCTCGCGTTTTTCATACCCATCAATTTCAGCATAATCTAATGCTGG
This sequence comes from Halobacillus sp. A1, assembly GCF_024189295.1. Classification (GTDB taxonomy): domain Bacteria; phylum Bacillota; class Bacilli; order Bacillales; family Halobacillaceae; genus Halobacillus_A. The sequence goes on along the minus strand of NZ_JAIZEN010000001.1, from coordinate 320,980 downwards.
CCCAATGGAGGATGGATCGACAATCGCTGCTTTTCCAATAGAGTCATCGCCTTCATTATTCCATTTGGCCATGGATTTAGCGTAAGGGTCTAACCCTGTTTTCGTTTCGCCTTCACGTTCAATTTCTAAGTGATAATAATATCCAGTTAAGTCATCGACCCCGGTATTGCTCTTATCAAGCGTCACGTTCCATACACCGCGATCTTCCAGGTTCATGTCAACATTCTCTACGACTTCATCTTGATTATCCTTGTTATAAAGTTTTACAGAGACGCGGTCAGCTCCAGGTGACCAAAATTTAAGATTGGCACTGCCGTCTTCTTGAAGATCCATACCCAGGTCTCCATCATACCCATATGTATCATCGATGTAGCGCCAGCTGACATTGGCTGTCGTCGATTTTTCGTTAAATGTAATTTTGTAAGGAGCGGCTTCCACATCAAACGTACCGCTGATTTCTACTTTTCCATCTTTCTTTATCTTCACTTTTTCAAATGAAGCTTCCTCGCCATTCTGATCCTGGATGATTAACCCTTCATGAAGAGCTTCCTTTGTTAATCCCTCTGTCGAAGAGAAAAGTATTTCTAAGGTATTCTCGTTTATGAGTTCCGCTGAGTTAAGACCGATTTCAGGTAAATATTCAGGGTTTGTATAGACCGTGTCATCTCCTTCACGAATATAAAGGTCATCATACTCATCGACGCTGCCCGCCAATTTATCATTGCCGTCCTTGTCTTCATTTTCTGTATTAACGACTACAAATCCAATATCTTCAGCATCCTCCGCTAGTTCTACGTCGATATAAGCTCCACTTTCACCAACCTGCTCGTCTGAAAAATTAGAGGCTCCCGTGGGCCAGGCGCCCGCCTGATCAGAAGGCATAGCAACATCTTCAAACAGCCAAAGCCCCCAATCGCTGTAGCTTTGATCCGACCGATCATAATGGATTCGTACTGTATCTTCTCCTTCTTCTGCTTTTAAATCGCCAGAAACAAAAGGAATGAGACTTAAACTGACGGCTGCTGCAATAGCTGAAATGTACTTAGATTTTCTTTTCACCAAATCATCCTTTATTAGTTTTTTTGTGAAACCGCTTGCATTAATTATATAATTACCGCTCGTTAAAAAACAACTCTATATCCATAATATTGAAAAAATAGATATATAGTTGTGCAAGTTTGTCTTGTGAAATTGTGCACTCGCTTGCATGAAAGATATCCCAAATGGACGACAGGACCTAATTATAATAACAAAATTCACTAAGATTACGCGCAAAATAGATTGTAAGAGTTTTGACATAGATTTAGAAATGTGTGCAAACAAAAAAGGCTTGCCTGCCCTGACACAACTCTCTAACGTTATTGATACCGAATCAATAACAAACGAGGAAGTGAGAGTGCTTGCAATGCCTGAGATCATGAGTATTACAGCTTTAGATTTTAATGAGGTGCGCTTTAAATGTTACTGCTGATATTTATATGGATGTGAAATCATGAATCATGCTGAACCACATGTTTTACACCAGAGGTCATGATATAAAGACGCGCTCCGCCTCCTAATATTAGTGGAAAAAAGGAAGGTATGTCATCAACAATTCACAAGTATCGTTACCACGTTTTTCACATTATTCATATCGTTAAGGGTCACACCAGCACTTGAGCTTTGTCTATCCAATTTGCTAAACGATTAACTTATCATCTCCTAAATAAAAAAAGCAGGGAAGTTTCTCCCCGTTTTTCCTTCACTCATCCATCTCTACTACCCTGACTACTTTATTTCCACAGTTTTTGCATTTTCCCTCCAACATCACTCCCTCAGGATGATCGACAATAATAAAGTCCGTGATAGTGACTGCACCTCTGCATTTGGCACAGAAGCCGTTGTTTATTAGTTTCTTTCTGAATTCATCGGGTATTGATAACCACTTTTTATTCGCTTCCATTGTTGACCCTCCTTATACTATCACCAATTTTGTTTGTACTGCTCCCTCACCGAAAAATCTCGTATTCTGAAAAGCCCTCTAAGGCTTTCTGAGTTCTTTCCTCTCTATTTTTTAACATCGAATCATCGAAAGGTACTTTTCCTTCTAATACTTTGACCGTTTCCCTAATGGCGGCACGTACTTTTCTATAATCGATCTCTTCCCATAATTGCAAGTAAGGAATAAAAGCCTTGTTTCCGGACGCTTTAATTTTCTCAAGCATAAGAAGGATCATCTGCCTGTCCCGATCCTTTAGATAGGTCATGTCGGGATCCTTTTTCCCTTCTCCAATCCACTCTTCCCATTCACGAACCAGTTTATCCGCATACTGAGAGGATTGAATCAGCCACCCCCGGTCTGTGAAAACAATCAGGGGAAGCCTCCCGAATTTTTCGAGCTTTAAAAAATCACGTTGAATCATCCAATTGATCTTGCTTGTAATGTCATCAAGTTTTTCACTATTATAAAACCCATAACCCGGACTTTTGTCCAAATCGCGTTCTAACAGTTTCTTCTCCTTTGATCCCTTCAAGATCTTGGCGAGTTGTGTCCGGCCTCCCCGGGCAATGATCCAATCTGCGGTGGCCAGGATGGTTTTGATTTCTTTATGAGTTAAGGGATTAGGGGCCATTGTACACACACCTCCGAATCAAGGATTACTCATAGCTTCTTCTCCAACCAGGTCACGCACTCCACATGACTCGTCTGCGGAAACATATCTACAGGCTGAACCTCTTTCGTCTCATAGCCTCCATCTTCAAGAACACGCAAATCACGTGCGAGCGTCGATGGATTACAGGATACATACACAATACGCTCAGGCTCCATCTCAAGCATCGCCTGCAGGAGTGCTTCATCGCACCCTTTACGTGGGGGATCGACTACGATCACGTCAGGGCGCAGTCCCTGGTTACGCCACCACGGCATGATTTCCTCGGCTTGGCCTACATAAAATTCTGCATTGTCCATGTTGTTCAGGCGGGCGTTTTTCTTCGCGTCGGTTACGGCTTCAGGAACAATCTCAACGCCATACACTTTCTCAGCTTTCTGAGCTAAAAACAGGGAGATGGTTCCAATGCCGCAATAGGCGTCGATCACGGTTTCTCCGCCGCGTAAGTCGGCATACTGGAGTGCTTGATCATACAGCTTTTTCGTCTGGGTGGGGTTCACTTGATAAAAGGACTTTGGTGAAATCATGAATTTCACGTCGCCGATGGTATCGTAAATGTACTCGCCGCCCCAGAGTACGTGCGTTTCTTTTCCAAGAATTACGTTCGTCCGTCCGCTGTTAATGTTATGCACTATGGATTTTACGTTTGGGAACGCATCGCGTATTTCATCGATCAGCTTTTCTTGATGTGGAAGCTTCTTCGTTCGTGTGACAAGCACGACCATAATATCTTTCGTTGTCTGGCCGGTCCGCACCATGATATGACGCAGCACTCCACGGTGGTTTTCTTCGTCGTACGCGTGAATGCCAAGCCGGCTTGCTATGCGCCGCACGGTTTCGACCATACGATCATTCATTTCGTCTTGAATGAGACACGTATCCATATCAATGATATTATGACTCCGCTTTTGGTAAAAACCTGTCATCAGTTCGCCGTCTTCTTTTTGTCCGACAGGGATCTGGACTTTGTTCCGATAGCGCCACGGATCGGCCATACCTATTGTTTCATGGACGGGTACGTGATCGAGATGAGCCACTTTCTTCATCGCGTTTTTCACTTGATTGTGTTTCATCTCAAGCTGCATACTGTAGCTCATATGCTGCAGCTGGCAGCCTCCACACTGGTAATATACATCACAGGGCGGCTCCACTCGTTCTTCGCTCGCTTCCTCTACGTCCAGCAACTTCCCGAATCCGAAGTTTTTCTTCACTTTGACGACTTTGACTTGTCCTTTTTCTCCGGGAAGCCCATAAGGTACAAACAAAGGATATCCGTCTACTTTGCCCACTCCATTGCCTTCGTGTGTCAAATCCTCAAATGTCAGCTCAATCGTCTGATTTTTTTGTACGGGCGGCTTTGGTTTCGCCATATTACATCCGTCCTTTTCGTTTCTTAGCTGTTCACAGCTTATCACAAAAACGCCGCCGTCACTAGGACAGGCAGCGTTTGACTGTTATCATTTATTCGTTAGATCGGGTGAAAATTTATCTTTTGGTACGAAGAATTCGATATGACGATAAAGATTGACGAACTCTCCAGGGAGCATGCCGCCGAACTCTCCATCTATGTTCAACTGCATCTTCTCTTCTGTATGAACCTTCACTCGACTTGCTGTCGTATGAATGAATTTGGGATGGTTCAAGTGGTTGCCCTGGATTGCTAACGTAGCTAGACGCGCAAACTCCGCAATGTTCATTTTCTCAATGATCATCAGATTGAATAAACCATCATCCATTTTCGCTTCAGGCGCAAGCTTTTCAAGACCGCCGACTGAATTGGTATTAGAAACGAGAAACAGCATGACTTCACCTTTATAGATACGACCGTCATGTTCCATTTCAACATACGTCGGTCTTAATGATGGGAGCATCTCAATCCCTTTAAGATAGTAAGCAAGTTGTCCAAGCATCGTTTTCAGTTTACTTGGAACTTCATAAGACACTTCGGTAATTTTCCCGCCGCCTGCGATATTCATGAAATAATGACCGTTCACTCTGCCAATATCAAGCGGTGTTGAATAATCACCTAAAATGACATCGACAGCTTTATGGATATTACGTGGTACACGAAGTGCACGCGCAAAATCATTCGTTGTCCCTACGGGTATGATGCCGAACTTCGGTCTGAAGTCCTGCTCAGCGATTCCATTAATGACCTCATTAATGGTCCCGTCTCCGCCAGCTGCAACCACGACATCAAATTTCCGTTCCACAGCAACTTTAGCTGCTTTCGTCGCATCACCTTCACACGTCGTCGCGTGGGCAGATGCTTCGTAACCAGCTTGCTCGAAACGTTGTAAAATATCAGGAAGAACCTTTCTGACGATCTCTCTCCCTGATGTCGGATTATAAATAATACGGGCACGCTGCATAGTATGACCCCCTCATCCATCATGCTCCAAATAACATCATAGCGTGTTTTTCAGCATTTGAAAACATTAAAGTGTCTCATTTAAAAAACACACACGAGGAGTGCGTGCTTTTTAATATGGCCGGAGAAGGAGGGTTTCCTTCTCCGATTCATATTATCGCTTGTCCATTTCCTCTAAAATGATCTTGTTGACCATTGGTGGATTAGCCTGACCTTTCGTCTGCTTCATGACTTGACCGACAAGGAAACCTAAAGCTTTATCCTTACCGTTCCTGTAGTCTTCAATCGACTGCTGGTTGTTATCAAGAATGCCGGAAATGATTTCACGAAGCTGTCCTTCGTCAGAAATCTGAACTAGCCCCTTATCTTTAACAATCTTCTCAGGATCTCCACCTTTTTCTACTAAATCACTGAATACTTTCTTGGCGATTTTAGAAGATATCGTACCATCTTCAATCAGCTTAATCATTTTCGCCAGTCCTTCAGGAGTCAGGGCAATATCGCTGAACTCTTTGTAATGCTTATTCAAATAAGCGGATACTTCGCCCATCAGCCAGTTCGAAGCCTGCTTGATGTCCGCACCCTGCGCAATCGTCTCTTCGAAGAAATCGGACATTTCCTTATTATTCGTTAAGACCATCGCATCATAGGCCGGCAGCTGTAATTCTTCGATATAGCGCTTCTTACGTGCATCTGGAAGCTCAGGAATCTGGTTGAAAATACGATCCTTCCACGCTTCATCAATATGAAGTGGAACAAGATCCGGTTCCGGGAAATAACGATAGTCGTCAGATCCCTCTTTGACACGCATCAAAATCGTTTCTTTCGTCTGCTCATCATAACGACGCGTTTCCTGAAGGATCTCTCCACCGGAAAGCAGTACTTTTTCCTGACGAACCTCTTCGAACTCAAGACCCTTTTGTACAAATGAGAAGGAGTTCAAGTTCTTCAGCTCCGTTTTCGTGCCGAACTCTTCCTGTCCAATCGGACGCAGAGAAAGGTTCGCATCACATCTTAAGGAGCCCTCTTCCATCTTACAATCAGAAACACCAGTATATTGAATGATATTTTTCAAAGCCTCTAAATAAGCATACGCTTCTTTTGGTGAACGAATGTCCGGCTCGGACACAATTTCCACCAGCGGCGTACCTTGACGGTTATAATCCACGAGTGAATACCCGTCATCACTGTGCGTAAGCTTCCCAGCATCCTCTTCCATATGAAGACGAGTAATACCGATGCGCTTCTTCACGCCATCCACTTCAATATCAATATACCCATTCTCCCCGATCGGCTGATCGAACTGAGAAATTTGGTAAGCCTTCGGGTTGTCCGGGTAAAAGTAGTTCTTACGGTCGAACTTCGTATCCGTCGCAACCTCACAATTAAGCGCCATCGCTGCTTTCATCGCGAAATTCACAGCTTCCTCGTTTAACACAGGAAGCACACCCGGGTACCCAAGGTCGATCGGGTTAACGTTCGTATTCGGAGAATCCCCGAACATATTCGGAGAAGGACTGAAAATTTTCGATTCTGTTTTTAATTCTACGTGGACTTCAAGTCCAATCACTGTTTCAAAATTCATGAGCTCGCACCTCCAAGGGACGGGCGTTGTTTATGGAAGTCTGTCGCCTGTTCAAAAGCATGAGCAGCACGGTAAACGCTATTCTCATCAAAGTGACGGCCGATGATTTGCAGGCCGATCGGTAAACCTTCAGATGAGAAGCCGCACGGAACAGAGATTCCTGGCACGCCAGCTAAGTTGACTGGAATCGTTAAAATGTCATTGGCGTACATCGTCAGTGGGTCATCGATTTTCTCGCCGACTTTAAACGCTGGGGTCGGAGTAGTAGGTCCGACAATGACATCATAGTCCTGCAGTACTTTTTCGAAATCATTTTTAATCAATGTACGGACTTGCTGCGCTTTTTTGTAATAGGCATCGTAATAACCAGAGCTAAGCGCAAAAGTTCCCAGCATAATACGGCGCTTCACTTCGTCGCCGAAGCCTTCAGAACGGGAACGCTTAAACATATCAAGCATCGTTTCAGCGTTTTCCGTACGCTTTCCGTAACGGACACCGTCAAAACGGGCAAGGTTCGCGGACGCTTCTGAAGAAGAGAGCAAGTAGTACGTCGATACGGCGTACTTGGAGTGTGGCAGGGATACTTCGTCCCAAGTCGCTCCAAGCTCCTCATACTTTTTCAATGCGGCTTGAACGGCCTCTTTCACCTCAGGAGTGACACCTTCGCCGAGATACTCTTTCGGCACGGCAATTTTCAACCCTTTTACATCACCTGTGAGGGCTTCTGTGTATTTAGGTACTTCTACGTTCGCAGAAGTAGAGTCCATATTGTCGTAACCGGCTATCGTCTCAAGCAAGTAGGCATTGTCTTCAACGGAGCGGGTAATGGGACCGATTTGGTCCAGGGATGAAGCAAATGCGATTAATCCAAAACGGGATACGCGGCCATACGTAGGCTTCAATCCAACCACACCACAGAAAGCAGCAGGCTGGCGGATAGAGCCGCCTGTATCAGAGCCTAAAGAGAACGGAACTTCGCCAGCTGCCACAGACGCAGCCGATCCACCACTGGATCCCCCTGGTACGTAATCCGTATTCCAAGGATTGCGTGTCGCGTAGTAGCTGGAGTTCTCATTGGAAGAACCCATCGCAAACTCATCCATGTTCAATTTTCCGATAGTTACAGACTTCGCTTCATTCAGCTTGTTAACGACGGTCGCATCATACAATGGATCCTCGAAGTTATCTAAAATCTGGCTGGCCGCTGTTGTGCGCAAGCCCTTCGTTACGATGTTATCTTTGACACCGATCGGCAAACCGAATAATGCAGCAGCGTCATTGCCGCGCTGTTCATCTAGTTCAGCTGCCTGTTTCAGTGCAGCTTCTTTATTTAATGTAAGGAAGGCTTGGACCTGGCCGTCGACTTCCTCAATACGGTTGTAGGATTCATTAACTAAATCAGTTACTGTAATCTCTTTACTATGTAGCTTATCTTTCAGCTCGCGTAAAGAATGTTCAAACAAAGACATGTAGGTCCCTCCCTATTCCAAAATAGATGGAACTTTAAATTGTCCATCTTTATGATCCGGTGCATTTTTCAGCACATCTTCTTTCTCAACCCAGCGCTTCGGCTCGTCCTTACGCATCACATTGTGCAGATCAAGAACATGCGTCGTCGGTTCTACACCTTCTGTATCAAGCTCATTCAACTGCTCAGCATACGTAATAATATCGTCCAGCTGTTTCGTGAAAAGATCAGCCTCTTCTTCCTTAATAGAAAGACGGGCCAAGTGCGCCACGTGTTTTACATCTTCTTTACTAATACGGGACATATACTTTCCTCCATTCGATCTCACATAATATATGATCATACCAAATTTCTAATTTCATACGCAACGATCAACTATACACCCTTTCTATCATAACATATAGTTCAAGTTCATTCATGGGCGACCTTGCCATGAATGTTACTTGAACTTATCGGGCGTTTACAGAACGTTTTCCCCTAGTCACATTTTACTTTTACTGCCTCATTAGAATTAGGGGAATTACGGACTGTTAACCTGCGGTAAAGCGAAACTTCATTCAGGGGGTTTTTCCTGAATGTTAGTTGAGCCAATCGGGCGTTTACGGACTGTTCCCCCATTTGCACACTTCCGCCAGTTAACTGAATCTGGCATGGGGGTTACAGATCGTTAACCTGCGATATAGTTCAAGTGCTCAGTAATACATTTTCTCCTATAATTTGAGTGTCATACTTGCAATTCAGTTCAGTGATTTGAATGGAAGGTAAGCGTCGTGGATTACAGAACGGTTTATTGTGTCAATGAGGGTATGTCCTTATGTAATACTTCTATTATAAGATATCAAAAAAAGATCTCCAGCGGAATGCTGGAGATCTCTTTATCATATTATTAACGGCGAGCCGCTTCTTCAAAGTTTGCAACAACTTCTTTAGACGGAGCTGGCCCCATCTTACTAACAATAATTGCAACGACAAAGTTCAAGATGAAACCTGGTACGATTTCATAAAGATCGAAAATACCGCCGTTTAACATATCAGCCCACACGACAACGGTCACTGCACCAACGATGATACCAGCCAGTGCTCCATTTCGTGTAATACCTTTCCAGAATAGAGAAAGGATAATCGTTGGACCGAATGCAGCACCAAATCCTGCCCAAGCATAGGATACTAGTCCAAGCACCGTGCTGTCCGGGTTACCAGCAAGCAGCAAGGCGATTAACGCGATAACCGCAACGGCTAAACGTCCAACCCATACAAGTTCACGTTCGGATGCATTTTTCCGGAAAATCGCTTTATAGAAATCTTCCGCTAATGCTGATGATGATACTAATAATTGAGAGTCGATCGTACTCATAATAGCAGAAAGAATCGCTGCCAGTAAGATACCCGCAATTACTGGGTGGAATAAAATCTGTGAAAATACGATGAAGATTTTCTCTCCATCAGCAAGCGTTTGGTAATCACCTTCACTTGTCAGTTGAGCACCTACAGCGCTTAAACCGTTAACATCCTGCGTTGCAATAAACGCTAAACCGAATAAACCGGTGAAAATCGCACCGTATAGTCCGATGATCATCCATCCCATTCCAATAAGACGAGCTTTTGGCACATCTTTTGGAGATCTCAGTGCCATAAAACGCACTAGAATATGCGGCTGGCCGAAGTAACCAAGCCCCCATGCCAGAGAAGATATGATCGAGATGGCTCCGACACCTTGGACCATCGTTAAATGATCCGGGCTTATAGAACCAACAGCGTCAATGGCAGAGTTCCATCCTCCAAGCTCCTGAATTGCCACAATTGGTACAGCAATTAAAGCTAAGAACATTAAAATCCCCTGAATGAAATCTGTCCAGCTTACTGCCAGGAAACCACCGATAAAGGTATAAGAAATTGTTACAATTGCACCGATCCATAAAGCTTGTGTATAGCTTACATCAAAAGAGGATTCAAATAATTTAGCCCCGCCGACTAAACCTGAAGAGGTGTAAAATGTAAAGAAAACTAAAATAACTAACGCGGAAACAACACGTAAAATATGAGAGCTGTCTTGAAATCGATTTTCTAAATAGTCCGGTAATGTAATTGAATCATTAGCAACTTCTGTAAATACTCGTAAACGACGAGCGATGAATTGCCAGTTTAAGTATGCACCAATAGCAAGACCTACAGCCAGCCATGCTTCTCCTAAGCCTGAGACATAAATGGCACCTGGCAAGCCTAACAGCAGCCAACTACTCATATCGGAAGCTCCGGCACTAAGTGCAGCTACTCCTGGTCCTAAACGACGACCACCTAATACATAATCTGATAAATTGCTTGTTAAACGGTATGCAGCAAACCCGATTCCGAGCATACCAACTAAATAAACTATAAACGTAATTAACGTAGCAGTACCCATTTTGTCTTATTCGCTCCTTCCGGTAAATAGTGTGATGATAGATAGTATAATTAATATCGGCATGGGCACAAAAAGCCAAAACCATGCTCCTCCTGAAAGTGAAAAATTGCCTGCAGCGGTTGCTAGTTCAAACACGTTGTCACCCCCATTTTGTAATATACACTTCTATGCATTTTTTTTATAATTCAGAATGCCTGAAACTTCAGCATAGAAGTAGAAAAAGCCAAACACTGGTACAACTATATCATAATATATCCGTTAGAACATTGCAAAAATTATAATATTGACGTTTTAATGTATAATTATACAAATTAACTTCAGATATGCATGTTTTTTTCCAATTTAGATGATATCTATTCATAAAATTTTATAAATAAAAATTTAGCCATACTGTAATTTTTATTCTCTGCAGGTTCCTTTTTCCTAGTTATATGGACACAGTAAACCTTACCTTAGTAGTCTTACTCAATTGGCGGCAGCCTATTCCTGGATTTACAAAATTCGACGTTTTTTTAATCTTATCAATGATTCATCAAAAAAAACACCTTCGAATGCGCTTCGAAGGCGACTCTTAAACTTTTTACAGCATTTCTGAAGTGGTTTTCCCCTGCATGTGATGAATTAAGTAATCCGGTCCGCCGGCTTTTGAATCTGTACCGGACATATTGAAGCCTCCAAATGGGTGATAACCTACAATCGCTGCCGTGCAGCCACGATTGAAGTAAAGGTTCCCGACATGAAAGTCTTCACGTGCTTTTTCCTGGTTTTGACGATTATTAGTAATTACCGCGCCTGTTAAACCATAGTCCGTGTTGTTGGCAATATCAATCGCTTCTTCAAACGATTTTGCTTTCGTAAAACCAACCACCGGTCCAAAAATTTCTTCCTGCATGATGCGGGAATCCGGTGCAAGGTCGGCAAATACAGTCGGCTCGATGAACCAGCCTTTACTGTCGTCCCCTTTTCCTCCAGTGACCAGCTTCCCTTCTTTTTTCCCTATTTCAATATAGCTGAGTATCTTGTCGTAGGCTGCTTGATCGATGACGGGACCCATATACGTATCGTGAGCCGCTGGATCACCATAAGATACAGTTTCTCTCGTTCTCGCTGCCACCTTATCAAGTAATTTATCATAAATTTCTTCATGAGCAACGACACGGGAACAAGCCGAGCATTTTTGACCCGAAAATCCGAAAGCGGAATACGTAATGGCATCAGCTGCAAGTTCAAGATCTGATTCTTTATCAACAACGATCGTATCTTTACCGCCCATTTCAATAATTGTACGCTTCAACCATTTTTGCCCAGGCTGCACTTTAGACGCACGTTCAAAAATGCGCGTACCTACTTCACGTGAGCCCGTAAAGCTTACAAAACGAGTGCGAGGGTGGTCGACAAGATAGTCCCCTACCTCTTTCCCGCTCCCTGGAATGTAGTTGATGACACCAGCAGGAAGACCAGCTTCTTCAAGGACCTCCATCATTTTGTAAGCGATAATAGGAGTAGCGCTAGCCGGCTTCAGCAAAACGGTATTCCCTGACACCATAGAAGCAACTGTTGTGCCACACATGATGGCAAACAGGAAGTTCCACGGAGAAATGACGACTCCTACCCCAAGAGGAATGTAGTGGAACCTGTTGTTCTCGATTGGACGAGAGTTGATTTCCACTCCTTTATCAATTTCAAGGATTTGACGTCCATAATACTCTAGAAAATCTATCGCTTCAGCCGTATCTGCGTCCGCTTCTTTCCACGGTTTACCGCCTTCTTTTACAAGGTGCGCGGTAAACTCATGCTTCCGTCGGCGAATAATAGCGGCGGCTCGGAATAATATATCGGCACGGAACTGCGCTTTTGTTTTGCGCCACCAATTGAACGTTTCATCTGCAATTTGATGAGCTTTTTCCGCCAGCTCCTGATTAGCCTTTGAAACATAACCTATGACTTCCTTCTTATTAGCTGGGTTGACGACTTTAATCTTCTCATCTGTCATGATTCTCTCCCCGCCGATAATTAAGGGATAGTCTTTGCCAAGGTCCGCTTCTATTTGTTTGATAGAGTCCTCAAGAGCCTTGCGATTCACGTCCAAACTGAAATCTGTAAATGGTTCATGTTTATATGGTACGACCACTATAAACCGCCTCCTCATTTTCGATAGGAATCGACGCTTTTATTAGCAAATTACCACGTTAAGCGTTTCCACTAAATATTTTATCCTAAGTTTCCAATTTCATCAATTTAATCTTTCAGCTATTTTGTAAAGTCATTTGTAGTTTTTCATAAGAGAGTTATCCAATGATATGTCCGGATAGTAGAAGACTTTAATTCGTAACCTAGGTTCGTTGCCCTATTAAGAGTCTGGGGTTGTTGGGAAGCTACTCGCTTTCCTGTGGGGGAAGTGGCGAGCTTCCTCGGGCTTGCAGCCCTGTGGGATCTCGCCTACATCCTTCTCCCACGGGAGTCTCGCAGCTTCCCAACAACCCCATTCGATGAAGGTGAGAAACGAACACTCATATAAAAAAAGAGCGTCTTCCCGATTACTGCGAAATGAAAATATTGCGTTCTACCTAAAGTTTCTAACAAGAGATCTATGTTAGGACCATCAGTATGTTATCTATGTTCTTATTTTATTGCGAGGCCGGTGTCTTAAACAACTGGAGCATGCATGGTACTCATCTCCAGCGTTTAGATTTATTAATTAATGAGTTTAAGCTTTTTTCACGGTTCGTAGATTCTAACGTATCTCGAAACTGAGTCTTCAACATATGGAATCTCATATGAACATCAATACGTAAATTCAGCATTGCCCTTCACTAGTAAAAACACGACAGCCTTTATCCAGGCTGCCGTGTTTCATCATTCGTAAATATGGATGAAAGGTTCCTCTTGTCCAGGTTTCTTAACAATCAGACTCTCTTGCTGATCCATACTGTTAATTTTCACTTCTATTGAATAATGGTCTTCAAACATTTCATTGACAAGACTATATATATATTGGGTGAATCCGGTCACTTCTGTTTGAGAATCAAATTGAATCGGAATGTCGATTTTAACATCTTGCAATTCATCATCTACGTAAAAGCCATTCGCAATCATACCGACAAAGTTAGGAAAGTAGTCCGAAACTTCTGTTCGGAAGTCAGAGAAAATCTCAGAATCGTCAAAATGCTCTTCTTCTGCTTGACTGGAAGGGAATAAAACGTAATCTTCGTTAATTTCATCCCAGCCTCCTACCGAGTTATCGGAGCCCTCAGCATAACCTTTGCTTAAGAAGTTCCCAGGAGTTTCTGAGTTGTCGTCTTCCTCTTCATATATTGCAAAAACTACTGGAATATCTTGCAGTTCTTCTCTTTCCCTAATCCTTTTTAAAATAGTATCGGCATACTCCTGGCCTCGGGATAACGATTCGCTGGTCGGGATATCCTCTGAATAATTCCGCCCTTCTGATTCAAACTCATAGGCGGAACGCATGGATATTCCAATGGTCATTCCAGATACTTCTACGACGTCATCATCTTTACGGACAAGATAATCCTGTTCCACAATATTAGAAATGTAACGAGGATTCTCTCTGAATTCTTCCTCAGAAGCTGATTCTTCATCTAAAGCTGGATTTAAACCTTCAGGATTGCCTGGATCTGTTGTTTCTTCGTCAGTAATGGTGGCTTCCTCATAGCGGCCAAGCCAGCTGTATATTGTACTATCATCAAGGTACTGTCCGGGTTGAAAGTAATAGTCTTCTGTACTGAAAAATTCTTTAGAGTGGCGCTGCAGTCCGCCTTCAAACTCAGCAATATCGAGCCGATTTCCCATTTGGTTCGTCGTCACTCCACGAGCCGCCGATATTTTCGAGCTTCCCTCTGTTAAAATCATACGATAGTTATCATCGGTCACATTATAATTTGGAATTATAGCCGACTGTCCATTATCCTCTTCTGTTGTTTCACGGACGACTTCATCTGTATTATCGTATACAGGTGTACACGCGCTGACAATCAGGACCATCGCTAGTAAAAGTGCGTGCAGCTTGCTCATTCATTCCACTCCCCATTATGTTAAAGCATTCGCAAATTCTTCTTCGCTCCAAATCTCCACCCCAAGCTTTTCGGCCTTCGTATATTTTGAACCAGCGTCTTCTCCAGCAATCAATAAGTCTGTCTTTTTACTGACACTGCCTGTAACACTGCCCCCAAGCTCCTGGACGATATTCTTCGCCTCAGAGCGTGTGAAATTTTCCATTTTACCCGTCAATACAACGGTTTTTCCTTTAAAAGGTGAGTCCTCAGGACCTTCATTCTTACTTGGTCCTTTGTATTCCATATTGATCCCGAGCTGCTTCAACTCTTCCATCAATTCAGCCACCTGAGGTTTTGCAAAATAACGGGCGATAGAATCAGCCATTTTCTCGCCGATTTCTGGAACTTCAATAAACGTTTCCATATCCGTATTTAAAAGCTTGTCCATCGTTTCGAATTCCTGGGCGAGTGTGTTCGCTGCTTTCGTACCTACATAACGGATCCCAAGTCCGAACAATAAACGCTCTAATGAATTGTCCTTAGAAGATTCAATGGCTTTTAACAGGTTATCCACCGATTTTTCACCCATTCGTTCTAATTGGAGCAGCTCTTCCCGATCCAGCTTATATAAGTCTGAGATATTGTCGATCAAATTTTCTTTAAAAAGCTGGGCGATCACTTTTTCACCTAGTCCTTCAATATCCATCGCGTTCCTTGAAACGAAGTGAATTAATGCTTCACGGAGCTGGGCTTCACAATTGGGGTTGATACATCTAAGGGCTACCTCTTCTTCTAAGCGGACGAGTTTACTGTCACATGCTGGACAATTTTCAGGCATGAAATAGGCTTCTTCTTCACCACTCCGTTCATCGATCACTACTCGAACGACTTCAGGAATGATGTCTCCTGCTTTCTTTATGACGACTGTATCCCCAATCCGGATATCGCGTTCCCGGATCAAATCCTCATTGTGAAGGGAAGCACGCTGGACGGTCGTTCCTGCTACCTTTACAGGTTCTAGAATCGCAGTAGGAGTGACCACGCCTGTCCGGCCGACACTTAATTCAATATCCTTCAGCTTCGTTACCGCTTCCTCAGCCGGGAATTTATAAGCGGTAGCCCAGCGTGGACTTTTGGCGGTGAATCCTAAAGCCGTCTGTTGATCGAGCCGGTCGACTTTGATAACAATTCCATCAATTTCATAGTCCAAATCAGGGCGGCGCTCCAGCCAGCTGTGAACATATTCAATTACTTCTTCTATATTGTTACACTTTTTCCACTCCGGATTTGTTTTCAGTCCTAAGCTTTCCATCAGCTTCAGACGTTGACTATGAGAGGAGGCAGATTCTTCCTGCCATTCTCCCACCCCGTATAGAAAAATATCAAGATTACGCTTCGCCGCTATTTTCGGATCAAGCTGACGCAATGAACCAGCTGCAGCGTTCCTTGGGTTGGCGAAAGGTTCTTCTCCCTTTTCTTCACGCGCTTCGTTCATCCTCTGGAACGATCGCTTCGGCATAAATGCTTCCCCGCGAACTTCCAAGGTTTCCGGCTTGTTTAATCGTAGTGGAATGCTTTTAATCGTACGGAGGTTCGTCGTAATATCCTCACCGGTCGTTCCGTCTCCTCTCGTGGCACCTCGAACGAAGATTCCCTCCTCATATGTAAGGGAAACGGCCAGCCCATCAATTTTCAATTCACAAACGTACGATACTTCTTCCTCAGTACCTTCGCGAGCACGACGATCAAAATCTCTCAGCTCTTGATCATCAAACGAGTTTCCAAGGCTGAGCATAGCGACATTGTGTCTTACTTTCTGAAAAGCACTAAGAGGCTCACCGCCCACTCGACGGGACGGTGAATCAGGTGTGACAAGACTTGGATGTTCTTCTTCTATATCAAGAAGCTCTCGCATTTTTTTGTCATATTCGTAATCTGAAACGCTGGGCGCATCAAGCGTATGGTATTCATAGTTATAGCGGTTAATTTCTTTGCGGAGGGCTTCCAGGCGCTCTCTAGCTTCTGCTTCATTCATTTCATAACACTTCCTTAAGCTTTCGTAATGGGTGCAAACCTTGCCAGCAGGCGTTTAATGCCAGTCGGAGCTGGAAATGCAATATCCAGTTCCATCGCTTCTCCCTCTCCCTGCACTTTCACGACTGTACCTTCTCCCCATTTCTTATGCTTCGCTTTATCCCCAGGCTGCCAGGTGATTTTCTCTCCGCCAGTCGAAGGCTTTTCCTGTTTTTTTGCTGCACGTTTTTTGACTGGTGCAGCTTGAGACTGCCCAAGCGGGGTAGTTTCTCGTTTTTTATTGAAAAATGGCAGTGATTCTTTTTCTTCTTTTCCGTTCAAAAGGTCCTGAGGGATTTCATGGATGAACCGGCTGACTGGATTCATATTCGTCCGGCCATATAACGTACGCATCTTGGCATGAGTAAGGAAAAGCTGACGTTCTGCCCTCGTAATCCCTACATAGGCAAGACGGCGTTCTTCTTCCATTTCATCATCGTCCATTAAAGACCGCGTATGTGGAAAAACGTTTTCTTCCATACCGATCAAAAATACGACCGGAAATTCCAGCCCTTTTGCTGAATGCAAAGTCATTAAAGTAACCGTATCATCGTTTGAAGGATCATCATTCATAGAATCAATATCTGCAATCAAAGCCAGATCTGTCAAAAAGTTGATCAACGTTTTGTCTTCCGCCGTCTCTTCGAAGTTTTTTGTAACGGATTTAAATTCTTCAATGTTCTCAAGTCTGCTTTGGGATTCGAGACTTTTTTCATTCTTAAGCATCTCTTCATAGCCTGTAACTTCAATGACTTCGTTTACCATATCGGTTGCCGATAAAAACTCCTGCTGCTGAGTCCAATTTTTGATCATTTGATAAAAGTTCATAATTGATTTGGCTGCTTTTGCGCTGACACCGACGAAGTCAATTTCAGCTGAAGCTTCATAAAGAGAAATGTCGTGGGCTGCAGCATATGCTTGTAGTTTATCCAGACTCGTTTTTCCTACGCCCCTTTTAGGTTCATTGACGACGCGCTGATAGCTGAGGTCATCATTCGGGTTCGCAATTAAGCGTAAATAAGCCAACAAGTCCTTGATCTCTTTTCGATCATAGAACTTCGTGCCTCCGATCATTTGATAAGGAACGCCTGCTTTTACAAACGTTTCCTCTATCGTTCTTGACTGAGCATTCGTACGATATAGTATAGCGGCATCTTTGTATTGAAAACGTCCTGATCGGACAAGATCCTCTATTTGGTCGGTGACATAAAGCGCTTCTTCCCGCTCAGTTCCAGCTTCTTTGTACTGGATCTTTTCACCGCCATTGTTATCGGTCCAAAGATTCTTCGCCTTCCGTCCGCTATTGTTGCCGATGACCTTGTTTGCTGCGTTCAAAATGAGTTCCGTTGATCGATAATTCTGTTCGAGAAGTATGGTACGCGCTTTTGGATAATCTTTTTCAAACGATAGAATATTGGTGATGTCAGCCCCTCGCCAGCGGTAAATCGACTGATCCGAATCACCCACAACACACAAATTCTCAAAACGACTGGCTAAATACTTCACCAGCTGATATTGGGCGTGGTTCGTATCCTGATACTCATCCACGTGGATATATTGAAAACGTCGCTGATAATATTCAAGAACTTCAGGAAGTCGTTCAAATAGCGTAAGTGTCTGCATAATCAAATCGTCAAAATCGAGCGATTGGTTTTTACGCAGCTTCTTTTGATAGGCTTTGTAAATTTGAGCGATTTGTTCTTCATGGATATTGCCCGCATCACGTACGTGCTGTTCTGGAGTAATCAGCTCATTCTTTGCATTACTGATTGCACCGATCATGGCCCTCGGGTCCCATTTCTTAGGGTCTAAGTTCAGTTCCTTTAATACTTGCTTGATCACGGACTGCTGATCACTTGAGTCCAGGATGGAAAAATTACGATCATAGCCGATTCGGTCAATATCTCTTCTTAAAATTCGAACACACATCGAGTGAAAGGTGGACATCCATATCTTATCTGCGTCATTTCCGACCAATGACTCGACCCGCTCCTTCATTTCCCGTGCGGCTTTATTTGTAAAGGTAATCGCTAATACGTTTCTAGGAGAGACTCCTCTTTCCTGCAGTAAGTAAGCGATCCTGTGAGTCAAAACCCGGGTCTTTCCACTTCCGGCGCCTGCCATAATGAGAAGAGGCCCTTCTGTATGGGTGACCGCATTTCTTTGCTGTTCGTTCAATCCTTTAACTAATGGGTGTAATGCTTGCGTCATCAAGGACACCTTCCTTTTTAAGTATTAATGCTTACACGCGTTCACCGTTTGTAACGCAGCTTGTACATCTTCATATATAATATTACCGACGACGATAACGTCTGCATGTTCTTTCATAATCTTCGCCTGCTCAAGAGTTTCAATGCCTCCGCCGTAAAATAAGACCGTCTGTTTCAGCTCAGCGGCAACGTCACGCACTAATTCAGCATCTCCCCAAGTACCGCTGTACTCTAAATAGAAAATAGGCAGGTTGAACATGTGCTCCGCCATTTTTGCATAGGCGAGGACATCCTCTTTAGAAGGAAGCTGACATTGTGCTGCTTCAAACACTTTGGCTTGTTCATTCATCACACAATAACCTTCGACCGCCATCTCTCTCCAGTCAATCCAGTCGCCGTACTCTTTGACCGCTTGATGCTGGATGTCCATGACGTAGCGCTTTTCACGACTATTCAAAACGAGAGGGATGAAATAGCCGTTAAAGCCAGGCATAATGGCTTCCATCGTAGAAACCTCAAGAATACATGTAATATCGTATTTCTGAACTCTATCCTGCAAATCGAACACATTATCAAAAGTGATTCCGTCCGTTCCCCCTATGATAATGGCGTCTGTCCCTGATTCACAAAGATCTTTTAAGTATCTTTCCTCTATGGATTTATTTGGATCCAGCTTGAACACATGGCTCCAATTTTTCACGTTCAACACGTCATATATTCCTCCAGAATTTCCTTTAGTTCATTCATATATTATAGCAAACTTTAGCTGTCTACATGAATCGATACGAGGGATTTTTGCAAAGAAAAAATGAAGGTTTTTGTTAGTAGTTTTTGATTTCGTGCCTCGCTTCATTTGAGAGGATAACGTACTTCAGTGGTGAATGGTCAGGCCTTGCGAGCATAACACTCCATCATCATCAAAAAACCGTCCTCACTTAAAGGACGGTTTCTCGTTCTATTCAGTTCTTTTTTCTTGGACACGATCCAATGCCAGAGTATACGCATCGTTCCCATAATTTAAGCAGCGCTTCACTCTGGAAATTGTAGCTGTTGATGCTCCCGTTTCTGTTTCAATCTTATGATAAGTAAACCCTTCACGAAGCATCCTTGCGACTTCTAATCGCTGAGCGAGCGACTGGACCTCGTTCATCGTCGCTAAATCGTCAAAAAACTCATAACATTCCTCTACGTCCTTCAAAGATAAAATAGCTTCAAAAAGCTGATCCAATGTCTTTCCCCTTAATTTATCAATTTGCACTTGTTTGCCCTCCCCTTTTAATCCACTGTTACATGTCCTGTATTTTCCGGGATTACGTTCACCCAAGTTCGGCCCGGCAGGAAATCAACAGGTTCATCCTTTTTATACGGTAAAATCCTTCCGCCTACATTCTTCCATTCTACATTAATTTGTTCCCCATTTTGAAGTAAATATCCTTCTCCGCCAGAAGTAAGGTCGATTTCACGCCGCCCTTTATCATCAACAACTTCATGGGACGTTTTTATAATAAAGACGTTCGAAAGAGTGATAGGTTCATCGTTTTCCGCGTCTATACTCGGAACCCCATTACTTGACCGCAAATACCGCCCGCGCTCTTCATCATAATCAAATGTCACGGTTTCTCCGGCATGGTAGGTGATGGTCACCTCTCCCGCAGGTTCTCCAGCTGAATGAATTCCTCCACTGAATGGTAAAGGCTCAATGTCTTTTTCACTATCATAGCCCTTATTTTCAAGAAACTGTGAAAAGCCGTCAGTTAATAAGTAGGAATTATGCGGAGCCTGCCGTTCCGACGTCCGTTTGAAAAGAATACCATCATTATCGTACTTTGCCCCGTCAGCATAATCAATCCCGCTCGATTGAATGCCCGCGTTAATGAAACCAGCAGCTCCGTGGTACGCGAATACAGCGTCGTATCCTCCGGCTATCTCAGCAAAATAGGGACGTGCACTGCGGATTGGGCCGATCTCTTCAGGCAACTCGCTTTGATACAGTGCAAGTAATCTTGTAATTTGACCTTCTGCCAGTATTTCGTAAACAATATCAGCCTTGCTTAAGCCTGATTGAGGACGCGCTTCTTTAGAGTTACTGACCATCACTGAAAACACTCGCTCGTCCACTTCATCCTCGGCCGGAATCCCCGTCAAAGGATAAACAGGGCCGGTCGTAATCCCTGAAGTTTCCTCTTCAGGATGCTCGTCCTTACTAGAACCATCACCGCTGCAAGCAGTCAGCAACAATAAAATCACTGCTGAGAACATTACAATGAATTGTCTCATACCCCATACACCTTACTCTCTAAAGTTTTCTACTTTAGTCTATCGCATGATGGCGGGGTAGAGAACCTCATTCTTTTTAACATCGACAATTCCGACTGGAGTGATCCTTATAAAAGGAAGATGCATGGAAGATAAGAATAGTAAGGTATATACAGGATCACCATAAGTGTATCCGTATTTTTTAAGTATTTCTTTTAACTCTTTCTCCCTATCCATAAGCTCTTCCATTGGAATATCTGTCATGACGCCTCCTAAAGATAGAGGAAGTTCATAAACGATTTCCCCATCATCTACCAGAACGATACCCCCGCCTATTTCCTTCAGTCGACGAAAGGCAAGCTTCATATCCGCCCTTGATTTACCAAGCAAAATTAAATCACCCGTGTTGGAATAGGAGCTGATCAACGCTCCCAGGGAATCCGTAAATCCTTTTAGCAGTGTATTGACTTTCCACTCCCCATCACGATCAATGAGCGTCAGAAATGCCTCATCGTTCTCAGCGGGAATCCGATCAACGGAAGCATCAAGATCAAGCGCATAAGGTTTCATAATCACTTCATTGACCATTTCCATTCCTACAGGCATCGAGAATTGGAGATCATCATCCGTTATATCAAAAGAAAGAGACAGGGGCTCTAGACCATACGTTTCCCATGGGAACTCTTCATTTTTAGATACCAGCTTATCGTCTTTACGTACCCATTCGCCTTTAGCTAAAACTGAGTGCGGATTAGGGTTGTCCCGGCTTGATAAAAAGTTCAAGTGAGCGACACGACCTGGTGCCAGGCTCCCGAGACGATCATCAATACCAAAGTGTCTGGCAGCATGATAGGAACCCATCATATAAGCATCCACATCTTTGATTCCAGCTTCTAACGCGATTTTAATACAAGGATTGATCACTCCTTCACGATAGAAGCCAGGCGTAGATCCATCAGTCGTAAACATCATCCGATCATACTGCTGATGATTTTTCTCTATTAAACCTTTAAGGATATTTGGAAGATCTGGACGAATCGAAGAGTTACGCAGTCCGGTTTGATATCCATGTGACAAACGCTCAATGACTTCATCAGCTGTCATGGATTCGTGCTCAGAATCTAAACCGAGGAGCTTCATTTTCACTAAAGTTTTCCACGAGGCTCCGGGTAGATGACCTTCCATAGGTTTACGGGATCGCTTCGTTTCCTGCATCCAGTGAAGCATTTGATCATCACCGCCATAAAGCACATCAGGCCAGGCGGTCAATTCACCACCTTGAATAACTGCATCATGCTGAAGCCATGGCAGCACCTGTTCTTCAAACTCTTCCTGCTCTTCGTCATGAAGAGTCGACTGAGAATCGAAGCGGGCCCACCAGTACATAGAAGCGGGAACATTCATAAATTCTTCTAATAAAGAAAACGCTTTTTCTTTATCGGTTAACAATAACCACATCAAGTTATCGTTGATCAAAGTCGTCGTCCCGGTCCCAGCTGCATATTCAGCGAGACTACGGGGATTATATAACTGAAAAGGATGAGCGTGAGGCTCAATATAGCCTGGAACGATATAGCTCTCGCTGCCATCTATAATTTCTGTCCCTTCCGTTGAAGGCGGCCATTCTGGACCAGAGTAGATAATGCGATCGTTGTAGATCCATATATGACCTTGCAACCATTGCTTGAGATAGACATTTAAATAAGTAGTGTTTTTAATCAGTTTTGTTGGTGCTAGCTTCCCATCTACAACAGCCGTATGTTCCCTGAGCTGTCGATTACGCCAGCGAAAGCGTTGCTCGTTCATGAAGCTGCCTCCCTGATTCATTTTTTCTATCGTAACACACCATGATACCGTTCGCATAAAGAAAAGCGGAGGCGGCCGGGTAGACACGACATGCATAAGCAAAATCCCGTAATCGGGCGATCTTTCCCGATGGAGGGAGATTGCTTATGTCACGAGTGTCTGGCCGCCGGAGCTGGACATTAGAAAAGCGGAGGCGAGTGGTCAGGACCGTACGCATAAGCAAAACAACGGAGTGAAGCGTTTTTCCTTCACGAAGTTGGATTGCTTATGTCGCTAGGGCCTGCGAGCCGGAGCTGGACATTAGAAAAGCGGAGGCGGCCGGGTAGACACGACATGCATAAGCAAAATCCCGTAATCGGGCGGTCTTTCCCGATGGAGGGAGATTGCTTATGTCACGAGTGTCTGGCCACCGGAGCTGGACATAAAGAAAAGCGGAGGCGAGTGGTCAGGACCGTACGCATAAGCAAAACAACGGAGTGAAGCGTTTTTCCTTCACACAGAATTTACAACGTGATAAAAAAAGCCAGAAAATAAAAAAAGGCGGGAAGCCCCGCCTGATCATGTAAAGGATGTTGTATGATATGGATTTTTTGGAATACTTGACTGACGTAGGATTCGTCATTTCGGTAATTATCGGAACAGTAGCAGCTCTACTCTACGTTTTGATTCGCCGCAATAATAGCTGACTTCCCGATATCGTTCCTGTAAAAGAAGTCTTCCGTTTCGTCAAACACTTTTAAAGCTTTATTGACACTTTGAAGGGCGCTGGCTAAATCGGGAGCTTTCGTCCCGAACAGTAGAACTCGGCCTCCGTCAGAGACATAACCGTCATTAACCTTTTTCGTACCGGCATGTACCGCAAATAGTCCGCTTTCTTCAGACCATTCAGGTAAAGCTACCCCTTTTTTATAGCTTCCAGGGTAACCGGCTGAAGCGACAACCACGCCTGCACAAGCTTGGTCTGCCCACTGGAGCTGTGGATTTTTACGATCCAGTACGTCAAGGACGACTTGAACTAAATCATTTTCCAGCAGGGGCAGGACGACCTGTGTTTCAGGGTCTCCGAATCTTGCGTTGAATTCGATGACTTTTGGACCTTTGGCTGTCTGGATCAGTCCTGCATATAGAATACCTGTAAATGTACGCCCCTCCTCTACTAAAGCGGAGGCTGTTTTTTGTAAGATGGATTCTACGGCGAATTGATAGGATTGTTCAGGCAAGTCCGGTGCGGGAGCAAATGCCCCCATGCCTCCTGTATTCGGTCCTTGATCACCTTCATAAGCACGCTTATGATCTTTGGCTGTCACCATAGGATAGACGTTTTCGCCATTAACGAATGCCATCAGGGAAAACTCGGCGCCTTCTAAAAATTCTTCGACGACTATTTCCTGACTGGCTTCTCCGAATTGCCCATCTAACAGCATATCTTCGACGGCTTCTAATGCCTGGTCGATCGTGTCAGCTACCACTACACCTTTACCGGCGGCCAGTCCGTCTGCTTTCACAACAATCGGCGCGCCTTTTGCCCTGATATAATCCTTCGCTTGTTCAGCATCTGTAAACGCTTCGTAATCAGCGGTAGGAATGCTGTATTTTTTCATGATTTGTTTAGCAAAATGTTTGCTTCCTTCAATGAGAGCGGCGGCTTTTGAAGGACCGAATACGAGCAAGCCCGCTTCTTGGAAACGATCGACAATCCCATCCAGCAAAGGATTCTCGGGGCCTACAAAGGTCAGGTCCACTTTATTTTCTTTAGCAAAAGTGATGAGCTCGTCATGATTTGTTTCTGGAATCGCTACACATTCCGCCTCTCGTTCCATACCTGCATTACCTGGAGCAGCATAAAGGTCGATCACTTGAGGACTTTGGGAGAACTTCTGTATAAGGCTGTGCTCACGCCCGCCTCGTCCGATCACTAAAACTTTCATGTCGTTTCTCTCCTTCACTTAGTGTTTGAAATGACGCATTTTCGTAAACACCATGGCTATGCCATGCTTGTTGCAAGCATCAATGGAATCCTGGTCACGCTTAGAGCCTCCCGGCTGGATAATGGCTGTTATTCCTGCTTCAGCAGCGGTTTCGACCGTATCCGGCATTGGGAAAAAGGCATCAGAAGCCATGATGGCACCTTTTGCTTGATCGCCTGCTTGTTCAAAAGCGATTTTAGCAGCACCGACTCGATTCATCTGACCTGCGCCGACACCGACGGTCTGATCGGACTTCGCTGCAACAATTGCGTTCGATTTAACATGTTTCACTACTTTCCATCCAAGCTCTAAATCTTTGAGTTCCTGTTCAGTCGGCTGGCGCTCTGTGGCTACTTCAAGCTCTACGTCTTCAAGAGTCCCTTCATCCGTATCTTGAACGAGCATGCCTCCGCTTACTGACGTTAATTTATGAGTCTGGCTTTCGGGCTTCTTCATATCTGCTTTTAGCACACGTAAGTTCTTCTTCTTAGTTAAAATATCGAGCGCTTCTTTGCTGTATGAAGGAGCGATAACAATCTCCAGGAAAATTTCCTTCAGCTTGGCAGCTGTTTGTTCATCGACTTCACGATTAAGAGCGACTATTCCACCGAAAATAGATACAGGATCTCCAGCGTAGGCTTTGCCATACGCTTCAAAAATAGTCTCCCCTGTCCCCACTCCGCAAGGGTTCATGTGCTTCACAGCGACAGCTGCCGGTTTACTGAACTCTAACACCACATCTAAAGCGGCGTTGGCATCCTGGATATTATTATAAGAAAGCTCTTTACCGTTCAGCTGCTCAGCATTTGCCAGCGATGCGCCATCGTAATTCGCTTTCTTATAGAAAGCAGCTGTTTGATGAGGGTTTTCTCCATAACGTAAGGATTGAACTTTTTCATATGTAACGGTGTAGGTTTCAGGGTACGCTTCCTCCGTTACGTCAGCGAAGTATTCTGCAATCATAGCGTCATAGTTTGCAGTATGGCGGAACACTTTGGCTGCCAGTTTTTTGCGGGCTTCGAAGGACAGGTCCCCAGCTTTAAGACTACTGACGACTTCAGGATAGTCTTCTGGATCGACGACAACGGCTACGTCCTCAAAGCTTTTTGCTGCAGAGCGAAGCATCGTCGGGCCGCCGATATCGATGTTTTCGATAGCATCAGCTTCTGTCACATCCGGTTTTGCAATCGTTTGTTTAAAAGGATATAAATTAACTGCTACTAAATCTATAGTTCCGATTTTCAGTTCATCCAGCTGACGCATATGCTCCTCGTTGCTGCGCTTAGCCAGTAATCCACCATGTACAGAAGGGTGAAGTGTTTTCACGCGTCCGTCCATGATTTCAGGAAACTCTGTTATTTCTGAAATAGAAAGTACGGGAAGCCCTGCTTCTTCAATCGCACGTTTGGTGCCTCCAGTAGAGATCAGCTCATAGCCAAGATCGATGAGCCCTTTCGCAAATTCACTTAATCCTTCTTTATTGGATACGCTCAGTAATGCACGTTTCATTTTGCTTCCTCCTTGGTAAGTAGAGATTGGATAACTTGAGGATAGAGCTGATGCTCCACGGCTTGAATCTTGCGTCGGACCTCATCCTTTGTATCTTCTTCTGAAATCGATAGCGCTTCCTGCGCGATGATCGGGCCGGTGTCCATACCGTCATCGACGAAGTGAACGGTTACGCCCGTCACTTTTACTTTTTTATCAATTGCTTGTCCGATTGCATCCTTGCCTGGAAATGCGGGCAGGAGGGATGGATGGATGTTGATGATGCGCTTGGGGTAAGCTGCAAGCAAGGTCGGGCCGATCAGCCTCATGTACCCTGCAAGGATGATCCATTCCACGTCTCTTGCCTGGCAGTCGGCCAGCAGGGCTTTCTCGAATTCTGCTTTGTTTTCGAATGATTTCGGGTTAAAAACGACGGTGTCTACGTTACGTTTCTGGGCTTTTTCGATTACGCCGGCATTCATTTTATCTGAAACGAGTAGTGTGACGTCGGCATTTAAAGTTCCTTTATCGCAGGCTTCCATTATAGCATCGAAATTCGAGCCTGTGCCTGAAGCGAATATGGCTATTTTGTTACTCATGACCATTGAATTCCTTCTTCGGCTGTGACATGTCCTATTCGGACGGCTCCTTCTCCTTGTTCTTTCAAGGATTGAAGGGCTGCTTCCACGTCTGCTTCAGGAACTGCCGCAACCATCCCTATTCCCATGTTGAAAACGCCAAACATATCTTCCGTCGATAATCCGCCTTGCTGCTGCAAAAAGCTGAAAATCTCAGGGGGCGTCCAGCTTTGCGTTTCAATGACAGCTCCTAACCCTTCAGGCATTGCCCGGGGAATATTTTCGTAAAAGCCTCCGCCTGTAACGTGAGCGAGTCCTTTCACCTCGACAGCAGCTTTCAATGCTTGAATCGCCTTCGTATATATTTTCGTCGGAGTTAAAAGCACCTCTCCTAATGGTTGGGAAAAAGAGCCATACTTTTGGGTAAGATCCAGATTTTCTTCTTCAATTATACGACGTACAAGGGAAAACCCATTGGAATGCACACCAGTTGAGGGCAAGCCGATTAAAACATCGCCCGGCTTGATCTGTCCTCCAGTGATCAATTTATTTTTATCAGCCATTCCTACGACAAAACCAGCCAGGTCATACTCTTTTGGGTCATACATGCCTGGCATTTCAGCTGTCTCTCCGCCGACAAGTGCACAGTTAGACTGTTCGCACCCATCCGCTATCCCTTTGACGATTTGTTCGATTTTCTCTGGTTCGTTTTTTCCACAAGCGATATAGTCGAGAAAAAGGAGCGGATCGGCGCCTTGAGCCACGATATCGTTCACACACATGGCGACCACGTCGATACCTATTGTATCGTGCTTGTCCATTTCAAAGGCAAGCTTCAGCTTCGTGCCGACTCCGTCCGTTCCTGTAACGAGCACGGGATGCTGATACGTCATGGAGCTGATGTCAAATAGACCGGCAAATGATCCCAGCCCGCCAATGACTTCAGGACGCATCGTGCGTGCTACGTGTTTTTTCATGAGATCGACAGCTTGATAACCAGCTTCTACATCTACACCGGCTTTTTTATATGATTGGCTCATTATGGCTCCTCCTTCTCCTACGCTTTTTCATAGGGTGGAATCGTATTCGGGTAAATTTCTGTTGGATAATTACCGGTAAAGCATGCGGCACAACCCCCGTGATTTAACGATTCTTCTCCTTGATAAATGGCATCCTGCAGGCCATCGACCGTCAGATAGGCTAAGCTGTCTGCCCCTATTTGTTCTTCGATTTCATCCACTGTATTATTCGATGCGATCAGCTCGCCGCTAGTTGAAGTGTCAATCCCGTAATAACATGGGTTTTGAATCGGAGGTGAAGCGATTCGCACGTGGACTTCAGTGGCGCCGGCTTCTTTCAGTAATTGAACAATTCTGCGGCTCGTCGTTCCACGGACAATCGAATCATCAACCATGACGACACGTTTTCCTTCTACGATTCCCCTTACGGCGGATAGCTTCATTTTCACACCCTGCTCCCTCAATTCCTGCGAAGGCTGGATGAAGGTTCGACCGACATAACGGTTTTTAATCAATCCAAGCTCATAAGGGATGCCTGACGCTTCTGCATAGCCGATGGCTGCAGAAATACTGGAATCAGGTACACCGGTTACAACATCGGCTTCAATCGGGGCTTCAGCTGCTAACGTTTTCCCCATACGCTTCCTTGAAGCATGAACATTTTTGCCGTCGAGGTTACTGTCCGGACGGGAGAAATAAACATATTCCATTGAGCAGAGAGTACGTTGAATTGGTGCAGAAAACCGCTGGGACTGAATGCCGTTTTTATCAATAATAAGCAGTTCTCCAGGCATGACTTCACGTTCATACGTAGCACCAATCACGTCAAATGCACACGTTTCTGAGGAGATGCACCAGGCATCCCCTAAATATCCAATGCTGATTGGGCGCAGTCCGCGCGGATCATTCGCTACATATATTTTATTTTCTGTCATCATTAAGAAGGCATAGGCACCTTTAATCATGGACAACGCCTGGCAAATCGCTTCGTCCATCGGCAGGTGACCCGCACGTTTGATTAAGTGAGCCACTACTTCTGTATCTGAGGTAGTCTGCATAATGGACCCTTGAGCCTCAAGCTGACTTTTCAAAGCCTGGGCATTTACAAGGTTTCCGTTATGAGCCAAAGCGAGTCCGCCAGTCTGGGAACGGAACATAAGCGGCTGGATGTTTTCGTAACTACCATCTCCTGCTGTCGCGTATCGAACGTGACCGATGGACGAATGGCCGCCTAATTCATTCAAACGATCTTGCGGGAAAACTTCAGAAATCAACCCGTGACCTTTGGCAACTTTCATATGCTCGCCATCACTCGTTACGATTCCGGCACCTTCTTGACCTCGGTGCTGCAGCGCATGCAGTCCATAATACGTAAGCTGGGCAGCATCCTGGTGTCCAAATACGCCGAATATTCCGCATTCTTCGTTTAGTCCTTTGATTTCACCAAGCATGGAATAGCTCCTTTCCATAGTTGTTCCAGAGTTTGTGTTTGCTCTTCCACGACGGTTTCCCCTTCGGACTGGACGTGATACACCCCGTCCCCTGTCACTTTCCCAAGCAGGGTTGCGTCTTCAATCTGTTGTTCGAACGCTTTTTGATTTTCCGGTTTAACTGAGACCAAAAAGCGGGACTGAGTTTCTGAAAATAAAGCTGATGTCCGGTCTCCCTGGATGGTCACTTCACACCCAAGTCCGTTGGCAAACAGGCTCTCAGCTAATGCTACGGCTAGTCCGCCCTCAGCTAAATCATGGGCTGACTCAATGATCCCTTGTTGGATCGCTGTCAGTAATTGACTTTGACGAATACCTTCTACTTCCAAATCCAGCTGTGGCGCTTTTCCAAAATGACGATCTTCCAGCATGCCTTGCAGCTCACTGCCGCCGAATTCCGGTTTCGTTTCACCGATGACATAAATAAGGTCATCCGCATTTTTCATGTGAGATTGTGTAATGTGGTCTGTCTTTTCAATGAGACCGACCATTCCGACAACCGGTGTAGGGTATATCGCCTGGCCGCCAAACGATTCGTTATAGAGAGAAACATTCCCGCTGATCACTGGAGCGCTCAGCTCACGACACGCTTCGCTCATACCTTCTACACTCTTCTCCATCTGCCAGAAAATTTCCGGATTTTCCGGCGAACCGAAGTTCAAGCCATCCGTAATTCCCAGTGGTCGTCCGCCTGAACACACGATATTGCGCGCTGCTTCTGCGACGGCGATCTTACCGCCTGTTTCCGGATCCAAATAGATATATCGGGAATTGCAGTCCGTTGTCATCGCAAGTGCTTTTTCGGTTCCGCGCACACGAATGACGGCAGCATCAGAGCCTGGAGTAACGACGGTATTCGTTTGAACCATCGAGTCATACTGATCGTATACCCACTCTTTACTAGCTATCGTTGGCTGCTGCAATAGATTTTTCAGAGTCTCTTTATAGTCTGTAATTTCTGGAACGTAATTCTCCATTTCCTGATACTCTTTGAAATAGGCTGGTACCTTTGAAGGCTGATGGTACACAGGCGCATCCTCAGCAAGGGAATCGACAGGAACGTCTGCAACGATTTCTCCGTGATGTTCAAGACGGAAACGCTGGTCATCTGTCACTTCTCCTACAGATACTGCTTCCAAATCATACTTACGGAAGACTTCAGCGATCTCCTCTTCTCTGCCTTTTTCAACGACGAGAAGCATACGTTCTTGCGATTCTGAAAGCATCATCTCGTAGGCTGTCATATCTTTTTCCCGTTGAGGAACTAAGTTCATGTTCATAAGCATGCCAGTACCTGCTTTACTTGCCATTTCACTGGCAGAAGAGGTTAGTCCGGCTGCCCCCATATCCTGGATGCCTACAAGTGCTTCATGATGAATGACTTCAAGACAAGCCTCGATAAGAAGCTTTTCCATGAATGGATCGCCGACTTGAACAGAAGGGCGTTTTTCTGCCGACTCCTCCGTCAGCTCTTCCGAAGCAAATGTAGCTCCGTGGATGCCATCACGTCCGGTTTTAGCACCTACATACATGACGGTATTGCCGATTCCTGCTGCGATCCCTTTTTGAATATCCTTATGGTCGATCAATCCAACACACATGGCGTTTACGAGCGGGTTACCGTTATAAGCATTATCGAATTGAACTTCCCCGCCAACGGTCGGAACGCCGACACAATTTCCATATCCTGCAATTCCATGAACAACCTCTTCAAATAAAAACTTCACCCGTGGCTGTTTCAAAGAGCCGAAACGGAGAGAGTTCAAAATGGCTACTGGACGAGCGCCCATTGAAAAGACGTCCCTCAGAATCCCTCCGACACCGGTAGCTGCACCTTGATACGGTTCCACGGCTGATGGATGGTTGTGACTCTCTACTTTAAAGACGACGGCTTGCTCGTCTCCTATATCTATAATTCCAGCGCCTTCACCAGGACCTTGCAGTACTTGAGGTCCTTCTGTAGGGAATTTTCTCAGTAGAGGTTTTGAATTTTTGTAGCTGCAGTGTTCAGACCACATAACAGAGAAAAGCCCAGTTTCCGTGTAGTTCGGGCGGCGGCCAAGAATTTCTGTAATCGAGCGGAATTCTTCGTCACTTAAGCCCATTTCTTTATATAATTGCTGCTGTTCAATTTGTTCAGGGCTGATCTCAAGCTTTGATGGCATGCTTATCCCTCCAATGAGTAAGAATCGACTGGAATAGACGAAGGCCGTCTTTTGTTCCAACAAGTGAATCAACGGCACGTTCCGGGTGCGGCATCATCCCCAGTACATTTCCTTGTTCATTCGTAATGCCGGCAATATCGGCCACCGATCCATTCGGGTTATTTTTATAAGTGAAAGTGATCTGATTGTTAGCTTTTAATTTCTTGAAAGTTGCTTCATCGCAATAATAATTTCCGTCACCGTGGGCGATAGGAATGTCGATTTCTTCTTGATCACTGTAATGGTTTGTAAACATCGTGTCCGAATTTTCTACCGTCAAGGTTTCGTAATGGCACATGAATTTCAAGTGTTTGTTCGGAAGCATCGCTCCTGGCAGCAGCCCCATTTCAAGCAGCACCTGGAATCCGTTACAGACGCCAAGAATCGGCTTGCCTGCTTCAGCCGCTTCACGGATTTGGTCAATCACACCCGAAGTGGAGGCGATTGCGCCTGAACGCAAGTAGTCACCATAAGAGAATCCACCTGGCAGAAGGATGGCATCATACTCGGATAAATCAGCTTCCTGATACCAGACAAGATCTGCCTGCTCACCTAGACCTTCAGTGATCGCATAAAACATATCTCGGTCACAATTGGACCCTGGAAAAACTACAACAGCGAATTTCACTTAAACGGCCTCCTCGATCGTATACGAATAATCTTCAATTACTGGGTTAGCTAATAACTGATCACACATTTTGTCAACTTGCTGTTCGATATTGTCTGAATCCTCGAGCATCACTTCCATATACTTTCCAATACGTACGTCTGCTACGTTGTTATATTCGAGTGAATGTAACGAGTTCTGTACAGCCTTCCCTTGTGGATCGAGTACGCCTTCTTTGAGAGTGATGTAAATCTTTACTTTGCGCATGTGTTCTCCTCCAGTCGTTTTAAAATGTTTTCGTATACTGAGATTAAATCGCCTAACCCTTCACGGAATACGTCTTTATCCATCTTCTCACCTGTATTTTCATCCCATAACCGGCATGTATCCGGTGAGATTTCGTCAGCGAGTACGATGGTTCCATCGGCTAACCGGCCGAATTCCAATTTGAAATCAACAAGCTGCAGTCCGGACTGCTTGAACAATGTCTGCAAATGTCCGTTCACTTCTAATGCCTTGTTCTTAATGGATTCAAGTTCTTGTTCGGTTACATCCGTAAGGTGCAGCGCATGCTGGTCATTTAAGATCGGGTCATCTAATTCATCTTTTTTATAAAAAAGTTCGACGAGCGGTGGAGAGAATTCCAGCTTTTCCTCAATACCCAGCCTTCTCGTAATACTTCCAGCCGCAACGTTGCGGACAACGACTTCCAGGGGAATGATCGTCGTCTTTGCGACAAGCTGCTCCGTGTCGTTCAAAGCTTTTATAAAATGCGACGAAAGATTCTGCTGCTGCAAATATTCAAAAATTCTTGAGGTAATCAAATTGTTCAGGCGTCCTTTGCCTTCAAATTGATCTTTTTTCTTGCCATTGAATGCAGTAGCATCATTTTTATAAGACAAAACCAGCTGTTCCGGCTCGTTATCGACGTGATACACTTTCTTCGCTTTACCTTCATATAAAAGAGAACCCTTCATTAGAAACACCTCGCGTTTGGAATTATTGTCAGGAAAGACCGATACGATCAAAAATGCGGTCCACTTGCTTTAAGTGGTGCTTGTAATCGAAGCAAGCATCGATTTGTTCTTTAGATAAGGCGCTCGTAATCTTGTCATCTGCTTCGATAAGGTCACGGAATGGAACACCGCGCTCCCACGCTTCCATGGCTTTAGGCTGAACGAGGTCGTAAGCTTCCTCACGGACAAAACCTTCATCAATCAATGTAAGCAGGACACGCTGTGAGAAAATCAGACCGTACGTTTTTTCCATGTTTGCCTGCATGCGCTCTGGGAAAACCGTTAAGTTCTTCACGATATTTCCGAAACGATTAAGCATATAGTTCAAAGCAATCGTTGCATCCGGTAAAATGACACGCTCTGCTGAAGAGTGGGAAATGTCACGCTCATGCCATAATGGAACATTCTCAAACGCTGTCAGCATTTCACCGCGCAGCACTCGTGCCATTCCGGTCATATTTTCTGATCCGATCGGATTGCGTTTATGCGGCATAGCTGAAGATCCTTTTTGACCTTTTGCAAAAAACTCTTCGACTTCGCGTGTCTCCGTCTTTTGCAGGCCGCGGATTTCTACAGCGATCTTTTCAACCGACGATGCGATTAAAGCAAGAGTTGAAACATAGTGAGCATGGCGGTCTCTCTGCAGCGTCTGTGTAGAAACCGGCGCGGGTTCCAGCCCAAGCTTTTCACACACATATTGCTCAACAAATGGATCGATGTTGGCGTATGTACCAACAGCTCCTGACAACTTTCCAACTTCGATGTGCTTGATTGCAAGATCAAGACGTTCAAGGTTACGCTTCATTTCTTCATAATAGAGTGCTAGTTTCAATCCGAAGGTTGTCGGCTCGGCATGAACACCGTGTGTACGTCCCATCATTACGGTATGCTTATGCTCACGGGCTTTATCGGCTATAATGTCGATGAAATTCACTAAATCCTTACGTATGATCTCGTTAGCCTGCTTAAGCTGATAAGAAAGGGCCGTATCTACCACATCAGTCGACGTCAGTCCGTAGTGGACCCATTTACGTTCTTCACCGACCGTTTCAGATACAGCTCTTGTAAAAGCAACGACATCATGACGAGTTTCAGCTTCAATTTCGTGAATACGATCGATATTGAATGAAGCTCCCTTGCGCAGCTTAGCCACATCCTCTTTAGGAATAACCCCAAGCTCGCTCCAGGCCTCGCAGGCTAAGATTTCTACTTCCAGCCACGCCTGGTAACGGTTTTCTTCTGTCCAAATCGCACCCATTTCAGGTCTTGTATAACGTTCAATCATTCCATTTCCTCCTCTAATTCCTACCACATATGAATATTGTTTTTTGATATGATTTCATCGATTTCTTCTAAATCGTTACCGACCAGCGTGATGTGACCCATTTTGCGGTTCGGACGTGATTGTTTCTTCCCGTAATCGTGAAAATGAAAGCCGTAATAGTCTCCGATTCTGCTCACTAATATATCGTAATGTCTGCCAAGAACATTAACCATTACCGCTGAAGGGAAGCTATGAACCGGCAGTAGTGAGAGCCCGCATATCGCTCGGACATGCTGTTCAAACTGTGACACATTACATGCTTCTATCGTATAGTGTCCTGTGTTATGCGGCCGTGGTGCCATTTCATTAATATAGATGTCTTTATTTTTCACGAACATTTCCACAGCGAACGTCCCTACGATATTCATTCTTTCAGCCAGAGCCGTCGCAGCCTCCTGCGCTTTATCTGCTACCTTCTTTGATACCGTGGCCGGGACTCTCGTTTCATGTAAAATTTGCTGGCGATGAACATTCTCTGCTATAGGAAAGAATGTAATATCCCCACCGATGCTTCTGGTGAAAACTTGAGAGATTTCCAAATCGAAAGCTAACCATTCTTCTACGATGTAAGTGCCGCCTTCTTTTAGAAAATCTTCAGCATTTTCCAAGTCTTCTTCCATCTCAAGCTTCAACTGCCCCTTCCCGTCGTATCCTCCGCTGATCGTTTTGAGAACTACCGGAAATGTCATATCGGGAAGTGCCGCAGCCAATTGGTCATACGATTCGATAATATTGTAATTCGCCACCGGCAGGCCGGCTTCCACAGCTACAGCTTTTTCTTTCGAACGATTCTGCGTCACTTCTAAAGGATACGCACCTTGAGGCAGCTTTCCTGCTTCTTCAAAAAGCCGGGCTACTTGTAAGTCAACATTTTCAAATTCATACGTAATCACGTCGCTTGCTTCACTCAATTTTTGAGCAGCTTCTATATCATCATAATTCGCTTCAATGTGTATGTCGGCAATTTGAGCACATGGGCAGTCTTCCGTAGGATCCAGCACAGCAATCCGATACCCCATATGTTTAGCTGCTGTCGCCATCATTCTTCCCAATTGACCGCCGCCAAGAATTCCGATAGTTTCGCCGGGTTTAACGACTTTATTGGTCACGTAGCTCACCTCTCATACCTTCGACTTTATCTTTCATTTCATTTCTATAATCCTGAAGACGCTCGGCTACTTTTTCATCAAAAGCTCCAATCATTTCAGCTGCGAGTATTCCTGCATTTTTTGCCCCTGCTGTACCGATTGCTACAGTCGCTACAGGCACTCCGCCCGGCATCTGAACGATAGAATATAAAGAATCAATCCCGTTCAGTGCTTTCGATTGAACAGGCACCCCTATGACGGGAAGGGTCGTTTTCGCTGCCACCATTCCTGGTAGATGAGCAGCGCCTCCAGCTCCGGCAATGATGACTTTAAGTCCTTTGCCACGAGCCTGCTCAGCGTATTTAAACATATCTTCAGGAGTACGGTGAGCGGAAATGATCTCTTTTTCATAATCCAGTTCTAGTTCATCCAGTACTAAACAAGTTTGTTCCATAGTGGTCCAGTCTGAAATACTTCCCATAATAACGCCGATTTGAGCCATCTTATCCCTCTTTTTCTCAATTAATCGATTAAAAAAGCCTGCTCATCACCCTCAATATGAGAGGAGATAAACAGGCACACTTGTATCTTGAAAAGTGAATCAGATGCTTGGTCTCCCCTCATAGTCCGGACATTTACGGTGTCCAGGTAGAGACGAATGGGCCTTATTCCCATCTTATATGAGGTCCAATATGCAATTCTGATTCCATCATAGCAATATACCGTTGAATCTGTCAACGCAAATAACGAACATTTAAAAATAACGACTCTTATAATGTTCGGGTTTATTGCTTCACTGCATGAAAAACTATCGTTCTCCCTACAGGTTCAAGGGTTTTTTCACCATTTTCAGTGACTTCTTTAAAAATCGGTTCCTCAGCTCTGCGAACAGGTGCGTATCCATCCTTTTTCATCCGGTCAAGGCACTGGGCAATACTTTCTTGTTCACCGACTTCATAGCGCTTCTTGCTGTTGTTCTTGGGCATCTCGGATCTTTCCTTTCTTCACTTGCTTCACCCAGAAACCCCCATGAATTTGTTTCGGCTCATAAGCAATGATAAAAGCTTTCGGGTCAATGGATTTAATAGTTTCGTACAGCTTCAGTTCATATTTTCTCGGGGTCAGGATCTGCATCGCTAACCGATCCCCCTCCATACCGTATGCGTACCAGCTCGTTACGCCGTAACCTTTATCACGAAGCATTCTCGTAAACTCGATATCAGGGTTTGAAGATATAACGTTCACCGTTGTGTAGCCCAGGGCAAGTTTTTCCTCAATCTTCATACCGATGATCACACCCAGCCCGTAGCCGACTGCATAAGCGATCAAATTTTCAACCTGGTTCAGGTTATCCAGAACCAGACCTAAACCGATGATGTAGATAAGAATCTCAAAGACACTTATCAACGCCGCAAAATACCGCTGTCCTTTTAACGTGAAAATCATCCGCAAGGTAAAAAATGAAACATACACGATGTTGACGATTAAAATGATCGAAACCATCAATAGTGGATTATCCAGCATGGGTATTCCTCCTATGCCTCTTCACCGCAACATGAACAAGCAGGTACATTTAGACGATTCGTTTCGGCTGGAATCCTTCCTGGGCATTCACCTAAACGATCAATCTGCATACACTATATACCATCGACTACAGCTTACACAATAAGATATTTTCATAGCTTTTGTCGAATCCAGGAGGTGCTTGCTCATGAAACATTTTGATGATTGGAAAAAGAATTTAGACCATTTTTTTGGCCAGGATTTCTGGGGTGAATTTGAAGGCTTGATGAAACCTTCTATACCACAAATGAATATTTACCAATATGATAACGAGTTGTTATGTATCGCCAACATTCCCGGAATGAACCACCCCAAGAATGTTGATGTGCTCGTCGATCACTCTTCCCTAATTTTAAAAGGCTCCATCGATCTTAACCACCGCGGCGGGCATCAGTTGATGTCTGAAATTGCTGCGGGTGCCTTTGAAAGAAGCATTGATCTGCCGTTCCCGGTTCGCAGTGACAAAATGGAAGCTACTTATAAGCATGGTCTGCTGATCATTCAGCTCTATCGATTGATCTCTGACTCTACTAGTCAGAAGCCTATTAAGATCCGCCACCTCGAGGATGAATGAGGCCGGCCCTTTCATAAGGGCCCTTCCTCTAATCATCATAGCGTTTAGGCTAAGAATATGAAGTATAGAACAAATATGACAAATAAGAGATACATAATAGGGTGGATTTCTTTTCCTCTTCCTTTTAATAAAAGAGTAATTGGATAAAAGATAAATCCGATCGCAATCCCTGTCGCAATACTGTACGTCAGCGGCATCGCGGCAATCGTGAAAAAAGCGGGGACGGCGATTTCGAACTGGTCCCAGTCGATATTCTTCAGTGTGGAGGCCATGAGTACTCCTACGATGATCAGCGCGGGAGCGGTCACTTCTGCGGTGACGACCGAGAGTAATGGCGAGAAGAAAAGCGCTAATAGGAAAAATGCGGCTGTCACGACGGAGGTGAAACCTGTCCGTCCTCCTGCTCCCACACCTGCGGTTGATTCAATATAAGAAGTTGTCGTTGATGTTCCGGCTACAGCCCCGGCTACAGTCGCAGCAGAATCTGCGAAAAGGGCACGGCCTGCACGGGGCAGTTTGTTTTCTTTCATGTAACCTGCTTGTGTCGCTACGGCAACAAGTGTACCCGCTGTATCAAAGAAATCTACGAATAAAAAGGTTAGGATGACCACGAGCATTTGGATCGTAAAGATCTCCCCGAAATTGGTCAGTGCAGCTCCGAATGTAGGGGCCATGCTCGGAGCAGGTCCTACGACGTCGGTAATGGCTGTCGGAGGGGCAATCAATCCTGTCACCATTCCAGCGATCGCCGTCAAAACCATTCCATAAAAGATTCCACCTTTGATGCCGAGAGCCAGAAGCATGACAGACACGACAATACCAAAAACAGCAAGCAGTGTGGTGGACTGTGTAAGATCACCTAAGGCAACCATCGTATCCTCGTTACCAACGACAATGCCGCTATTTTGGAAACCGATGAAAGCAATAAATAGTCCGATCCCGGCTCCTACAGCCAGCTTTAAGTTCGGAGGGATGGCATTAATGATTTTCTGACGCAGACCGGTTAAGGTTAATATGATAAAAATAAGTCCTGATGCAAGTACGCCAGCCAATGCTGTTTCCCAAGGAATTCCATAAGTAAGTACGACTGTATAAGCAAAAAAAGCGTTAAGCCCCATACCTGGTGCGAGAGCGATAGGATATTTCGCCAATACCCCCATCACTAATGTACCGATCGCTGCTGCAATCGCGGTAGCTGTAAATACAGCTCCTTCATCCATGCGTGTTACGCCTTCTGGTAATTCTTCAATCCCAGCAAGGGTCAGCGTAGACGGGTTGACGAATAAAATATATGCCATAGCAAGAAATGTCGTCATCCCTGCTAAAAATTCTGTACGGTAATTCGTACCATGTTCTTCGAAATTGAAAAACTTCTTCATTTTTCTTTCTCCTCCCCTTTGTATAACCATCGTTATCGTCCCGTTTGCCATTTTTTGTATAAAAAACACTCTCAGCCTGATAGTCGGCCAAGAGTGTTCTACACGATCCAATAAAGAAAATACCCCACGACGCTATACACGTGTGGTACTTTCTGACGTAGGCAGACCATTTACGGCGGTCCGGTAGAAACTCATGGGCCATATCCCCAAAATTATACGACAGTCACTTTTTATTTATTTTTCTATCATACAAGTACCGGAACGAACCGTCAACCTAAATCCCGAACATTAAGTGAAATAACCACCTTAATATTCGTTATTCCCACTCAATTGTGGAAGGCGGCTTACTCGTTACGTCATACACGACTCGATTAATGTGGTCGACTTCATTGACGATTCGATTAGAAATCCGCTCAAGTACGTCCCAGGGGATCCTTGCCCAATCCGAAGTCATACCATCGATAGAGGTAACCGCACGAATACCGATCGTATGATCATAAGTGCGTTCATCTCCCATTACTCCGACAGATTTGATACCAGGCAGCACCGTGAAATATTGCCAAATATCGCGGTCTAATCCAGCATTTTTAATTTCGTCTCGTAATACAGCATCCGACTCGCGAACGATTTCCAGTTTTTCTTCTGTAATATCGCCTAAAATACGAATCGCAAGTCCCGGTCCAGGAAACGGCTGGCGCCATACAATGTGATCAGGTACGCCAAGCTCAGTACCAAGTGCACGAACTTCATCTTTGAACAAGGTATTCAGTGGTTCAATCAGCTGAAACTGCATGTCTTCCGGAAGTCCGCCTACGTTATGGTGAGACTTGATCGTTTGCGCAGTTTCGGTTCCGCTCTCGATAATGTCGGTATACAACGTCCCCTGGGCCAGAAAATCGATATCGCGAAGCTTATCCGCTTCGTCATCAAATACGTAAATGAACTCATTTCCAATAATCTTACGTTTTTCTTCAGGATCAGATACACCAGCCAGCTTGCTGAGGAAGCGTTCTTTTGCGTCTACTTTGATGATATTCATGTTAAAACCGTCTCCGAGCGTACGCATGACATCATCCGCTTCATTTTTCCTAAGCAATCCGTGATCGACGAAAATACAAGTGAGCTGATCGCCGATTGCTTTATGAATTAGAGCAGCTACGACAGAAGAGTCTACTCCACCACTTAACGCACAAAGTACTTTCCGATCGCCAACTTCTGCACGGATTTTTTCTACTTCCATATCAACGACGTGTTCCATCGTCCAATCATCCGTCGCATGACATACATCGAATACGAAGCTGCGCAAGATGTCATTTCCAAATTCGGAATGACGGACTTCCGGGTGAAATTGTACGCCATACATACTTTTTTCGTCACTTCCGATTGCGGCTACCGGGCAGGAAGGACTCGTTGCATCTACTGTGAAGCCTTCTGGTGCTTCAATCACTTTATCACTATGGCTCATCCATACGGTCTGCTCTTTCGGCGTTTTACGGAAAAGTACAGGGTCTTCATTAACGACGATGTCTGCCTTTCCATATTCCCTCTGATTCGCACGCTCTACTTTGCCTTTAAAGTGGTGAGTCATCAGCTGCATGCCATAACAAATGCCCAGTACAGGAATTCCAAGCTCAAACAGTTCTTCATCACAGCGAAAACTATCTTCCCCGTAAACACTGTTCGGTCCGCCTGAAAGAATGATCCCGCTTGGATTGATTGCTTTAATTTCTTCTGCTGTGATTTTGTGAGAATGAAGCTCACTATAGACACCGAATTCTCTGATCCTTCTAGTAATCAGCTGGTTATACTGACTGCCGAAGTCGAGAACGAGGATCATGCCTTGTACTTGTTCCATTGGTGCTCATCTCCTTTAGATCGTATTGGTTGGATATATTGCTTATAAAAAAATAGACTCCTGCCCCGATGTACGGTGAAGGCAGAAGTCCATGTAAATGTAATGCATACATTTGATTCCTGCCTTCATAGTCAGAGCATTTAAGGTGCTCCGGTAGAGACTCTCGATCCGAATTATCGAGGATATATGAAGGATGATCGTTTGATTTTATTCATTCTACCAACCCCAAAGGCGGGAATCAAGACAATGCTTTTTTAATTAAATTTTCCCATAATTCTGTGACCTTGCTCATTTGTTCTGATCCTTGCTCATTACGGTACAGCATACGTTCATAATGATAGGTGAGCTGACGCATGTCGCTGCTTTGATAACGGGCGTCGACCTGGTTCGCAAAATCTCGAAGCGTCTGGTTGGCATGACGTTTCATCTTTCTCTTTTCAAACACTTTCAAAAGAAAAATATACGCTCGTTCAAATGTGTCTCGACCAGGTTTTTTTCTAATTTGACGACGCAAATAAGCTGCCATTAGACGATGTCTCACGAAAAACAGGATAGCTGCAAGGAATATTAGTAAGGCTGAAGTAATCCAGAGCGGTGTCCAGTTGTTATCGTCACCTGCACCTGCTGCTGCCTCGTCGGATTCAGCTTCTTCCTGCTGCTGCGCCTGGTTTGGATTCTCGCTGTTGTCCTCTTCTGTATCTTCTGTTTCGCCGTCCTCGTCAGTCGAAGTTTCCCCATCATCGCTTTGCTCTACTTCTGTGTAGAAGTCGGCGTTGTTGGCGAATCCTTGTGTGGGTTCAAATGGCACCCATCCTACTTCCGGGAAGTAGACTTCGACCCAGGAGTGCGCGTTTCCACTCGTTACTTCATATACGTTCAAGTTCTGATCCTCGACAGAAGCCGTCTCTTGAGTGAGCTCGCCTCCTGTAAAACCTTTCACCCAGCGAGCAGGGATGTCCTGTGATCTCAGAAGTACTACCATGGAAGTTGAAAAGTTATCGCAGTAGCCTAATTGTGTTTCAAAAAGAAATTGATCGACATAATCTTCGTTTCCTTCGGGCACTTCCACATCTTCAGTCTCGTATTCGAAGTCATTTGCGGCAAAATAGGCTTCTACTGCTTTTGCCTGATCATATCGGTTGTCTTCTCCTTCGATGATCTGACTCCCCAGATTGACTACGCGGTTCGGAAGGTTATCAGGCAATTGGGTATATTGCTCAACAATCTCCTCAGGATCTTCTTCATCCGCTTCGCGAAGCTGGCTGTATTCAAACGACGGCATGTTGTAATCCACCACGTATTCTTCTAATTGAACGGGATCACCGGACTCGAACGTATCGATTTCACCTGTATTGTCATGAAGCTGGAATGATAAGTTCTCGGAGAATTCATCCTGGGAAAACCGGCTGATCGCATCAACACCATATGGGTAGACGAGTTTATTGAAATTCGCCTCTCCGGTAAAATCGAGAAATGAGGTGCGCTCTTCCGTTTCAACATCATCAGTGAATGTTGAGAATTCAAGGTCCCGGGAGGTCACTTCACTAGTTTCCTCCTCTAACGTATCTTCCCACCCTTTACCAGTATAGGTGTCTTTCGATTCGACCCTCCAATACTGCTCATCCTGCGACATAGCTCTAAAAACTGGAGTATCATCCTGAATAAACCCGCCTCCCAGTCTTGAATCATTTTCCCCGTACCCTACTTTCTGTACAGGGCCATTACCTGGTCCGTCTCCTGAACCTGCCCCTGGGTTAGCACTCGTTAAATAAGGCACAGGATCAGGCCATTGCGGCGTTAATTTCGGTGATGCAAACCCAAGAACAGAAGAAAGGATCACCATACTAACAAGGGGAACAACCCAGCGATACGTTACCCGCAAACTTTTGACAGATATAGATTCCTTCTCCATTTCTTTGTAAAAATGAGCTAATCCTAAACTTACCATCGCTAAAATAAATGTTCGAATAATCGCCCATTTCCCATCATATACCGTAAAGGTGTCAACCACAGTAACGTAGATGATAGTCAGGACTACAAAGACAAGCATTCTTTTAGCTATGATGAACCAATAAAACAGCAAGTAGCTCATAAGCCAGAGCAGTATCAAAAATAACAGACTTCTAAACATCGGGGTCATATCCCACCATTGCTGGGATTGAATGACTTGGATGTTATAAAGAATCTGATCATAGACGATCGTGAACCAGCCGCCGCTACAAATTCGTTCCCCAATAAAAAGCCCATCCAGAATAAACAATAAACCGATCAGCTTCAAAGGTACCGAAATCATCCAATTCATTTGTATAAAAGAGATGAAGAAGCAGAAAGCCGCATAAATGTAAAAAATACTTACATTATTAAACTCTCCAATGACATCAAGCGGCATTAACCACTCCATAAACAACAAAAAACCACAGAGATAAATTGTGATTTGATAAAATGATTGGTGGCGATCACTTGTGAGGTTCATTATGTATTCACCTCAAATTCTCTCTTCGTCAGTTCTTCTTCAGAAATGACATTTACAACTATTCCTTTATTGTTGAGCTGTTTGACCAGCTTGTGCTGCTTGAAATCCAGATGCTCGTGAGGCTTTACGTAAAAGAAAACCACTCGTTTACTTTTTTGAGCTAATCGTGTGAGGCTATCCAGCATTTGCGCATCCAAATGGTGACTGACGATCAGTACAACCATCCCCGCCGGCAGCTGTGCCCGCTCTCTTTCTAGTTGTTGAGCAAAAGGCGTTTTCCCTATCGGTTTGATTTCAGCTAAATGATGGCGGATCATATCCCTATGTTTTTGATCATGGCGGAAAGGAAAATATCTTCTTCCATCACCCAGACTCATGAAAGCGACCTGGGACGATTTCGTATGCAGCTCTTCCTGCAATGAGGCAGTGAACTCTACTGCCCCTTCAAAACTTAAAGGAGTGGCAGACTCTTCATGAACAGCATTCAGGATAATCATCATATCCACGCTTTTTTCCTGTTCAAACTCTTTCGTCATCATTTGATTGCTTTTAGCAGTCGTTTTCCAGTCGATCCACGAAAAGCGGTCACCCGGTACATACTCCCTCACACCTGAAACAATGTTTGTATTTTTTTCATTCAATTTAAAGGAAGGGCTGGCCCCTTGCTCAAAGCTGTACGCTCGCTCTTTCAATTGAACCGGCCGTTCATACGGAAAGACGAGCAGATAATTATCCAATTTAAATACGTACTCTTTCTTGATGAAACCAAAGAAATCACCTGTCTTCACGCGTAAAGCACGAAATTGGTGTTCTCCCCTCGGTAACTTTTCTAGTTCATAATCATAACTTATATGGCGGTT
The DNA here is from genome assembly GCF_024189295.1 of Halobacillus sp. A1. Classification (GTDB taxonomy): domain Bacteria; phylum Bacillota; class Bacilli; order Bacillales; family Halobacillaceae; genus Halobacillus_A. Next base: position 276,658 of record NZ_JAIZEN010000001.1, on the reverse strand, counting down.
GAACCACGGAAATGATATTTTTTTCATTTGCCTCGCTTCGTCCAGGTATCCCTTTTCATCCATATGCCGGTATTTTTCAAAGTGGAGGTCTTTCTTCATTAAGGAGTTCGGAAAATACTCCTCGATCACACAATAATAGAGCGGAAAAGGAAATCCTCTATCGATCGTAACGTGGACTTTCACAGTCTCCCCGGCTGTAGCCAGTCTCTTCGATAACTTACGACTGACATCCCACTTGTCGATCGGGTAAAACGTAAGGGCGATCATGTAAATAAGAAAAGGCAGAAAGCTGTAAAATAGAAACCAGCTTACAAATCCTCCTTGAAACATCGCATAAGAAAACAACACTATAAATAAAAGGGAAACGATCACGATCCTGGCAGTAAAGTGGAGGGTCTGTTTCATTCACTCACATTCCTCTGTACAGGAACTGAGAGTTTAGAAAGAACATCGGCAATAATACCTTCCGGAGAGCTGCCTTCAAATTTCGCCTCAGAAGTCAAAATCATACGGTGGGAAAGAACAAATGGAGCTAAGTACTTTACATCATCCGGCAATACGTAGTCACGGTCTCTGATAAATGCGTACGCCTTTGCCGCTTTCATCAATGCAATTGAACCTCGGGGACTGACTCCTAAATAAACTCCTTCATCATTCCTCGTTCCCCTGACTAAGTCTACGATGTAACGAGTAACAGTAGCATCAACGTAAACTTCTTCAACCTTATCTTGAAGCGCCACCAGCTCTTCTCGACTCAACACAGCTTGTACTTCGTGGATCGGATGGGTCCCGGAGGTACGATTGAGCATCTCCATTTCTTGCTTAGCTGAGGGGTACCCCATTTTCAATTTCAGCAAAAAGCGGTCGAGCTGCGCTTCAGGTAGAGGATAAGTCCCTTCATATTCAATCGGGTTCTGTGTCGCCATGACGAAAAAAGGCTTCTTTAAAGGAACGGCTTCCCCTTCTACCGTTATGCTCGTTTCTTCCATCCCTTCCAATAGAGAGGATTGGGTTTTAGGAGAAGTACGATTAATTTCATCAGCTAACACTATATTTCCTAATATAGGACCTGACCGAAATTCGAACTCTAACGTTTTCGGGTTGTATATTGAAACTCCTGTTACATCGGAAGGCAGTAAATCGGGGGTAAATTGAATACGTTTAAAGTCGCAGTCAAGGGACTTCGCTAAAGTGCGGACAAGCATCGTTTTCCCAACTCCAGGGACATCTTCCAATAAAACATGACCTTTCGCCAATAAAGCTACTATACTTAAAAGCGCTTCTTCGTCTTTACCTATAATAACTTTATTAATATTCCTCAAAACTTCTGAAATCTTTGGTTGATATAAAACCGTCTGGCTACTCATACGTCACACCCCTCATTTATAAAAACACTATTTTCTGAAAACTCATACTTACTGATACTATACTATATCTAAAGTATTACGACAAAACATGTGTAAAGAACAGTATGTTTTTTAACATACGGTAAATATTTGTCTGTTTATAGGGAATTTGCAATTATTTCCGGGGGAATAATTGCAGTTTCTTCAAATCGTATTTAATCATCCAAAAATTCCCTTAGGAGTTTATATATGCGTAACCTTTGTAACATACAAGTAACATTCGTAAACTTCTCCCATCAATTTGAAGTCTGTCAAGTCTAGTTATTTGTTAATATTTATCTTATAAAACATGAATCTTCCAATATGTCATGATGTTCTCAACTACAGAAAATTCAGGTAATCCTTTGTAATCCAAGGACTTATCCTGCCCAATAAGGAAAAACCCCACCCAATTGCCCCATAATAAATCGGGATTCCTTCCCTTTCCATTAATATCCACTAATATTACAAAAAACAGATGGTAGGATGAAGTTGTTGAAAAAACAAAAAACTTTTTAGGAGGAATCAAGTCTATGAAGAAAAAGTCATTGATTGTTTCAGGAGCTCTTGCCCTGTCCCTACTGGCAGCTCCAGCTAGTTCTTTAGCATCTGCAGGAGATAACCAAGGGTTTAAGGTTGAGACCGAATCCTTTAATATAGAAGGTGTTTACGATTGGGTCAATAAAAATGAGGAAGCACTAAAAACGAATAACATACAAGCCATTGACATTCAGTCTTTGCTTGATCAAATGCAGCAAGGTACTCAACAGCCAGCTGAAGCTGACGAAAAGCCTCAAGCTGAAGAACAACCAGCTGAAGCTCCAGCAGAACAGCCTCAAGCTGAAGAACAACCGGCTGAAGCTCCAGTAGAGCAGCCACAGGCTGAAGAACAACCGGCTGAACAGCCAGCCGAAGAGCAGTCTACTCAAGAATCTGCTCCACAAGAAGAGACTACAGAACAAGCTGATGAAGGATCAGAAGTTTCCGCTTTTGAGCAGCAAGTAGTCGAACTGACTAATGAAGAGCGTGCGAAGCAAGGACTGGAGCCGCTTGAATTAGATACAGAACTAAGCGCAGTAGCTAAAGATAAATCTATAGACATGCAGCAAAACAATTATTTCTCACACGACAGCCCGACTCATGGTTCACCGTTTGATATGATGAATGCATATGGAATCGATTATACGACTGCTGGTGAAAACATTGCCATGGGACAAACTTCCCCAGAGGAAGTTGTTCAAGGATGGATGAACAGTCAAGGTCACCGTGAAAACATCATGAACTCATCCTTTACTCACATTGGTGTAGGGCACACTGAAGACGGTAACTACTGGACGCAAATGTTCATCGCTAAATAATATAATATTTTTTGACACACCCACCGGGGGCATGATTCCCGGTGGTTTTTTTAATTAAAGGCTCTGTTGAGCTTCCGTTACTAAGAATAGAGGTTAAAGGTCCGGGAAATTACTCGCTTTCCATGGGCGTACGGTGAGCTTCTTCCGGCTGAAGAGCTGCGAGTTCTCACCATGTACTGTCATCATTTCTCACTTGCGTTTGTGAGCATAACTGAAACAACTGAAGCAGTAATATAATTAAAAAGAGATCCCTGTGATTGAAAACCTTCTTTCGAATAGCTTAGGGAAGAAGGTACAACCTCAATAGAATAGGTTAAACAAGAACTAATTACCATACTGAGAAAGGAAATAATTTTGCATAATCATAAGGTAAGCGTTCTGGTAGGTTCTAACATTATAGTTTAATGAAAACTTCTTCATACTAGACAGAATTGAATGATAGCGATTCCGAGAACATTTATAGCGCATGGGGCGGAGGGAAACGGTGAGACTCCTGTGGGATACGCGGGTTAGGTGAGACCCCGGAAGGCGTAGCCTGAGGAGGCTCAGCGCACGCCCACGGAAAGCGATCCGTTTCCCGGAGTCCCTAACTCTCACTAAAATCTCGGAATTAAGTCTTCAATTATCCTGCCGTATCATTCATTAATTCTATTATGAAAACTAACAACGACTTTTAACATAGTAATAAAAAACTCCCATAAGTTCTTACTAACTCATGGGAGTACAAGTCTAACTATAGAGAGTGGAAGCAGATCGGATCACACTTTACGTGATGACTCTTCGCGTATCGTACGTCTTAAGATCTTCCCTACATTCGTCTTCGGAAGCTCCGTACGAAATTCGATTTCTTTCGGGACACGGTATGCCGCCATATGGTCACGGCAGTATGAAATCAATTCTTCTTCTGAAGCTTTCCGACCTTCCTTCAGAACGAGTACGGCTTTTACACTTTCTCCACGGTATTCATCAGGAATGCCAATGACGACAGCTTCCTGGATATCCGGATGTTCATACAGTACTTCCTCGACTTCCCTCGGATAGACGTTGAATCCGCTTGCGATAATGATGTCCTTTTTTCTGTCTACGATATAGAGGTAGCCTTCATCGTCCATCCTTCCGATATCTCCAGTGTACAACCACCCATCTCTCAGGGCGATCTTGGTTTCTTCTTCCATTTGCCAGTAGCCTTTCATTACTTGAGGCCCACGAATGACCACTTCCCCTTGTTCTCCGACAGGCAATTCTTCCGTGCCCGTTTCGACGTCGACAATTTTATAATCAGTAGAGGGCACACCTATTCCGACGCTGCCCGGTTTCCTTTCCCCGAATAATGGATTGCAGTGAGTGACTGGTGCTGTTTCCGACAGTCCATATCCTTCAAAAACACGGGCACCAGTCTTAGCTTCAAAACTCCTCATCAATTCCTGCGGCATTGGCGCACTGCCGCTATTACATACATTGATGCTCTCTATACCATAATCTTCAGCTTGGGGATGGCTGGTGATCCCGACATACATGGTAGGTACTCCTGGAAACATGGTGGGCTGTTCTTTTTTTATCGTTTCGAGTACTTCTTGTAATTCGAATCGTGGCAGTAAAATACTAGTGGCTCCTGAGAAAATCGACAGGTTCATGCATGATGTCATACCGAACACGTGGAATAAAGGAATGACTGTCAGACATCGTTCCTTTCCCATTTCCATTTCATCCTTAAAATATTCATAGGTCTGAACAACATTAGCAACGAGGTTTCGATGAGTCAACATCGCTCCTTTAGAACGACCGGTCGTTCCTCCCGTATATTGCAATACGGCTAAATCTTCACCAGGCTCAATTTCTACTGGTTCAGGACTGCCGGGAGCTCTTTTTAAGAATGAAGTGAACTCCGCCACATCCTCTGAATACTCATTTTCCTCTCCTAACTCTACTACGATTACATTTTTAATCGATGTTTGCTCTTTGATTTTATCTAAAACTGGCAGAAGCGGAGAATATATGACTATTGTTTCGGCACCTGAATCTACTAAAATGTGCTGAAGTTCGCGATCAACCAGCATAGGATTCACTTGAGTGACAACAGCTCCCGCCTGTAAAGTGCCGTAATAGGCGATTACGTAGTGTGGACAATTAGGCAGCATTATGGCCACCCGGTCTCCTTTTTTACCCCCGGCATCCTGTAAAGATGCTGCAAAAGCGGCGCTCTGAACTGCCAGGGTTCTATAACTTGTTTCATTTCCATAAAAAGATAAAGCAGGCTGGTCAGGATACTGATGAACGGTTTGCTGTAATAAATAAGTAAGAGGGACATTAGGAATATCAACTTCTGTTCGTATATGGCTTGGGTAATGCTCTTTCCATACTTGATTCATTTCATGATTCCTCCCTTTTCAAATTAGGCTGATTTTATGATTTTTCATAATTGCCAAGTTCTTTATCAGGATTACAGTACATGATGAGATCTGACATGGGCATAGCCGAGGTAGCTCACCGTGCTTCCGTCGACAGAGAGTGAATTCCCGACCTTCAACCCCCAAATGAAACACCGAAGATAAATCGAAACTGAAGCTTCCAGAAGAGTTAAAAAGACCACCGCAAAGCTATCAATTTAAAATGTCAGACCTCCCCCGTCTACCATTAACGTCTCCCCCGTTATGTAAGAGGATTGATCTGAGGCCAAAAATACTACCGCTTCTGCTACTTCTTCTGGTTTGCCGATACGTCCCATGGCGTTGGCAGCCGACATAAGCCCCCATTTTCTTTCATCTTGTTTCCAACCATCCACTATTGCTGTATCGATGACACCTGGAGCTACAGCGTTGACACGAACTCCATATCTTCCATACTCTAAAGCGGCATTCTTTGTAAGCGTCACAAGCCCGGCTTTAGAAGCATTGTATGGCCCTACTCTTTTTTTACCTTTAAAACCAAGCAGACTGGAGGTATTAATGATCGCACCCTTCTTCTGGTCCATCATGTGAGGGACAGCATGCTTCATCCCAAAGAACACGCCCTTTAAATTTATATCAACGACGTAATCCCATTCTTCTTCAGTCAACTCATGCAGTTTCTTCTCCTCACCTCCAACGCCTGCATTATTGAATAGTACATCAATACTTCCCAGGTTATGTTCTGCATATGAAATGACTCTTTTAACACTTTCTTCTTTCGCCACATCTATCTTATGAAACAGAGCTTCGCCTCCCCCGGCCTCAATCAATCGCACCGTTTCTTCTCCTTGCTTTTGATTACGGTCGCAGACGAGCACCGACGCCCCCTCTTTTGCCATCAATAATGCCGCAGCTCTTCCAATTCCACTTGCTCCTCCCGTTATAATCGCATTCCTTTTATCCAGCCTCATCATATCCCCCCCAAGTTTCAAGATGCATTGACAGCGCTTTCAATAGTCGTCAAGTATGTATCTTAAAAGGTTAAATCTTTCTTCACAAATAGTTCTTGAAGGTCGAGGAAATTTTGAGCCACCCTGATGATGATAATGACGAAACCATGAAGTATTAGAGCATGTACCCTCCCCTGTCAATGAATCACCATTTATAGAAAGTCATCCAAACTTTTTACTTAGCCCTACAAAATGATCCATCGACATACTAACCAGTTAGTATTGTTTAAGCAAATAATTAGAATGTTCTAATTATTACTATATATTAACTTTTATGAAAATTAAAGGATTTTATATATAGTCAAAAAGATATAATTTGTAAAATATAGGTTTATATGGAACATTCAGCGTCAATTAAATTTACACTAAGATTAAAGGAGTTTTCTCATGAATAAATGGGTTCTATTATTTATGTCACTGGCGCTTTCTTTCCTTTTGGCCGCCTGCAACAGTGGGGATGACACGCAATCAGACGCACCGGATACAGGAGATGAAAACACCTCTCAGGAACAACAAGCAAATACTGATGAAGCAGAGGAGTCCGGTTCTAATGAAATGGTAGCCGTTGAGCTGAGGACCAGTGAAGGGAATGCTGCTGGATCAGCGGAATTAATTGAACAGGAAGACGGGGTACTTATCCATTTACAGGCTGAAGAAATTCCTGAAGGAGACCATGGATTTCATATTCACGAAGCTGGTTTGTGTGAAGAGCCAGATTTTGAGTCGGCTGGCAGTCATTTCAACCCGGATGATGTAAGTCACGGCACACAATCCGAAGATGGTCCTCATGCTGGTGACCTGCCTAATGTGACAGCAGATGAAGAGGGGACTGTGGATGAAGAAGTCACGGCAGAAGGCGTCACATTAAACAAAGGAGAAGCCATGTCCTTACTAGATGGAGACGGGACTGCCCTTGTTATTCATGAAAACCCTGATGATCATGAATCACAACCATCCGGAGATGCTGGGAGTCGTATAGCCTGTGGAGTTATTGAATAATTTGATGAACGGTCACTGCTTGCAAGCAGTGGCTTTTTTTGCATTGTGAAGAAATGTAAATTAAGTCAGCGCATCAGGGTAGAACAGGGAATAGCCGGATGTTCCCCTTTACACTGCGCCCATTGCCGCTCCCCTTTACGTTTGAATTTTTAATTAATGTATTCTATAAATCCAGGAATGTTTTAATATTTATAACTTCCTAATTAAGCATTTCAAGTTCGTCTTTTCCATATAATTATATCAGACTACTTATATAAGAATTTTTTCTTACTGCCACAGCTCCAAATGAAACAAAACGGAAAAATAACGTCAGCATGAGAAATTTGGAGGGGTCTATGATGAAGACAGATCGCCAGGAATTATTATGTGTAAATGTAGATAAAGTTTACGACTGGATCGTAAACGAAGCGTCTTTTGAATTGACTTTAGTTGATGAGGCGCTGCCTGAAGACCTTGAATGTGATGATTTCGACACAGCAGATGTAACTTGTGAAGTAACGCCTAGTAGTGTGGATATTTTAGAACGTGAAGATCGCACGTTCATTATTGATGGTGCTGAAACGATTCTCCAATTAGTTTCCATCCGCAAGAACTTCACGCTCACCCTTTTTATTCCGACCAACCTTAATACTTTGGAAGAGATAGAGTTGGATCTTTCCCGCTGTGAGCAGGTCATTCTCTGTGCCCCTGAAGGTACGGAGATTGATGTTACGTACACTGACGCTGATTGCTTCATATGTACATTGACTTGCGACCCTGGAGACACATCATTCGGGGCGACGATCGATGCGATTATTAACGTGAGTTTATGCCAAAGCATCCAATCCACATTCCCTGTCACCGTTGAAGTCTTGACTGAATTCTGTGAGCCTAGAGAAAATCTCCCCACTCCATGTCCAGCCCCTATTCGACCGCCACAATGCCCTGTCATCTTCCGTTCCAGTGAAGAAGAGGGTGAAGAGTGAGTGAACTAAAAAAAGAGGAAGCCAAGGCTTTCTCTTTTTCTATTTATATCAGTTTCCAGCTCACCGGTGTTCCTTTTTTAATATCTGCAGCAGCTTTCTTGCCTAGTATAATATCCATATACTTAGAAGGTAATCCGTAGCCTGGGCGAATAGCTCTTATATTTTTCTTAGTGAAAACTTCCCCGGCTTTTACATCCTGGACTACATATAAAGTTCGGCGATATTGTCTTGATGAGCTTTCACTGGCGGTCTGTCCATAACTGACCTCCCCGAGTGCCTCCCAAGCTCTCTTAGACTCGTCGACAAGAGCTTGCAATTCCTCAGGCTCCATAGAAAAGGCTGAATCCACTCCTCCCTCTTTTCTTGATAAGGTCAAGTGTTTTTCTATGACTACTGCTCCTAAAGCTACACTTGCGACAGCCGCCCCTAACCCAAGCGTATGGTCAGATAGTCCAGTGTGGCACTTAAATAATGTTTTCAAGTGAGGGATGGTGCGGACATTAGAATATTCGGGAGTGGCCGGATAGGTACTTGTGCATTTTAATAGAATCAGGTCGCTGCATCCAGATTCTCTTGCCGTACGTACCGCCTCATCTATTTCAGCTACTGTAGCCATGCCAGTTGAAATGATTAATGGTTTGCCCGTTTTTGCCGCTTTCCGAATCAAGGGTAAATCGGTATTTTCAAAGGAAGCAATTTTGTAGCATGGAACGGAAAGGGATTCCAAAAAATCAACAGCTGTTTCATCAAAAGGAGAGCTGAAGCCCAGGATTCCAAGCTCCGCACAACGGTCGAAGATGGGCTGATGCCATTCCCAGGGCGTGTGGGCCTGCTCATACAGTTTATATAAAGATGAATGATTCCATTGATTATTTTCATCCAATGAAAAATCTCCTTGAGAGAGATCGAGTGTCATCGTATCTGCTGTATAAGTTTGCAGTTTTAATGCGTGCACCCCTGCACTAGCTGCTTTCTCCACGATTTCTAAAGCTTTTTGTAAGGATTGATTATGGTTTCCTGACATTTCCGCAATGATGAAAGGAGGATGGTCTCCACCAATTATTTTGTCCTTAATTACAATAGAGTTCATGCTTCCTTCCCCCCCATCTCTCCTAACAACCTTTGTTTCACATGCGGCCATTCATCTTTAAATATTCTCATAGGAATGACATCCATAAACCTCTCCGTCTTCCATACATGCTTTTGAAACCGCCCCTCTTCCTGGAAGCCCATCTTCTTATGAAAGTTCAAGCTTCGACTGTTGGCTTCCAGCACTTCTGCGCATACTTTACGGAAACCCTTCTTGTCAAAAATATAATCTAAAGCTAGTATACCTAATGCCGTCCCCGCCCCCCTCGGAGCCGGATCGGCACCTATATAAAAACCCCACATACATTTATTATTTCTCGTATCGATGTTTGAAAAGTTGACGAGTCCGAGCGGCGTTTCATCGTGAATAAACAACTTAGCAATGACGCTCTTTTGCTCCTCTATTTTTTTGTACCATGCAAGATGCTCTTCCATCGTAATTTCATGATCACTGTACATTGCTTCCTTAATTACTGGTGAGTTCCGCCATGTTAAAATCAAGTTCAAATTAGATTTTTCTACATTCTTTAATGTATATCTGTGCAAATCTGCAGCCATTCCATCATCCCTCCATTATATGCCGAATTACAGCTCCTTCTTTGTGATTACTTATGAGTGCCAGCGCTGCTTCAGCCATTCGCTTGATTTCAGAAGGGTTTTTTAGAAGGCGTTCCAAGCATTTCGCTATTTCACTCTCCCCCACGTTTTCACTTTTCCCTAAATGACATATCGCCCCTTTATCTGCCAACAATATTAGAATTTCAGATTGATTTACCGCCATTTCTATGGTTACAGCAGGTAACCCAAGATAGCACCTTTCCCACGTCGTGCTTCCTCCGCCTCCGAGCGCCAGGTCAGCACGAAGCATAAGATCAGCCATATAATCGATCTGGCAATGATAGGTGATGTTAGGAAAACCTTCACACATGTCTTTGATTTTTTTCTTTTTCAGATTCGTCTCGCCAACTACAACATCGACGTAAAAATCTATCGTATGCAAATGTTTTAAAGCATTCATAGCTTTTATAGTTTCATTTGTCGGATCACTTCCGCCAAACGCTATAAGTACTCGTTTCACCTTCCCTTTTCTATTGTGAAGCCGGCTTCTGGCTTTCCGGAATTCTGGACGGAACAATATATATGAGGGACCCAGCAGAGATAAAGAAGATTCAGGCACCAGACCTGTGTAGCGATTTTCCATATTTTTATAAAGGTTTTGATCCAAAAGAATATCACACACATGGGGACGGTCAGCTAAGTCATCAATGACCATGATTTTCCGCACCGAACTCTTCATTTGTTCTTCCCACTTGGCATCAATGGCATAGTGGTCAATAATCAGCCAGTCGATTGGTTGTTCATTATTGAGATATTCCTTTGTCTGTTTACTATCTACCCTCCAGTCTGTTCGCAGCCAGTGTACATGAGGATGGTCCGGGCTTTCCCCTACATGGGCTGCTCCACTGTAAGGCAGCACATAAACTGAAAAGTTTTTCTTTTTTATCAAATGAATGAGGTCCCCTTTTAACTCACGGCAAATGAATGTAACACTTGCTCCAGCATTCCTTAATTGCTCTGCCAGTGTCAGACAGCGCATCACATGACCTGTTCCGATTTCTGAAGAGGCATCTGTCCGGAATATAATTTTCATGTTTTTTTCTGCTCGATATGACGGTTTAATAAACACCATTCAGGGTGACGCTGCAGGAGCGCAAGTGAATCTTCGAGTGTGAAATGAGGATTTAAGGGGTAAAGCTTCTCAATAATACGTCTCACCAATTGAAAATCTTCTTCTGTATCTACAGTCCACCGATGGCGGCTCTGGTCTTTTTGATAGGATACATTTTCACAAGTGAAGCGGGCGTCCTTGATCATATAGGAAGTTACGTGTTCACGATCTGATTTCTCTTTGGCTTCTTGATGACTGATCTGTAACGTTGAAATAGAAAAAACTTCTGTATCCATTCCTCTTGGATATGACCTTATCAATGTATTAGAAACGTAAGACCAGCTGCCGTTCAAGTAAACATCAGTTACTCGATCAACGACATGAGGGTCGATAAGCGGGCAATCAGAAGTCATACGCACGATCACATCCGAATTGAACCTTACCGCCGCTTCATAATACCGGGCAAGCACATCTTCTTCAGAACCCCTGTAACACTCTACCGACAATTGCTGCGCCAGTCGTTCAATCGGATCATCACCGACCTTACTGCTTGTAGCTATTATAATCTGGTCGATAAGCTTGCAGCGTTTAAGACGTTCAATCTGATATTCCAGAAGAGGCTTTTGTAAAACCTTCTTCAGCACTTTACCAGGTAAACGAGTCGACCCCATGCGTGCTTGAATAATCGCTGCTACCTTCACTACATCACCTCAAATAATAGGAAACTACTTTATTCACGCCTTTAATCACACTCTTTACGTCACTTTCTGTCATAGCAGGAAATAAAGGAAGAGTGATCATAGACTCATACAATTCCTCAGCATAGGGACATAAACCTTTGTTGTACCCTTTCTGTTTATAATAGGGATGCAGGTGGACTGGGATGTAATGGACATTCACTCCGATATTTTCTTTTTGAAGTGCTTCAAACACTTCTCTACGGGAAGCTCTCAGCCGATCAGTCTGGAGCTTAATGACGTACAAATGCCAACTGGAATCGGTGCCTTTTGATTGTTCTGGGATAATGACTGATTCAACCTTTTCAAATGCTTTGTTGTACATACTTACATATTTTTTGCGGAGTCCAATAAATGACGGAAGCTTTTTCAATTGACTGACACCTAAGGCAGCCTGGATATCTGTCATTCGATAGTTAAAGCCTAAGTGCTTCATTTCGTAATACCAGGGTCCATGATTCTCTGTTAATTGTTCTTGCTGACGTGTTATTCCATGATTCCTAAATAAGATCAATTTTTCATAATACTGACGGTGGTTGGTCGTGATCATCCCGCCCTCACCGGTCGTCGCGTGTTTGACCGGGTGGAAGCTGAACATCGTCATATCACTTAGAGAACCGACCATCTTCCCTTTATATTTTGCTCCTAAAGCATGAGCTGCATCTTCAATGATGGTAAGTCCATACTTGTTTGCCAGTGCAGTGATTTCATCATAAGCAGCAGGTTGTCCTGTGAAGTCTACAGGGATGATCGCCTTTGTTCGTTTCGTAATATTTTTTTCTATGGATCCGGGGGAGATGTTGTAGGTGGCAGGATCAATGTCGGCAAAAACCGGCTGACCACCAACATAGAGGACGCAATTGGCACTCGCTGCAAAAGTCATGGAAGTGGTGATGACTTCATCACCTTCCGCAATTCCTGCAGCGAAACATGCCGCATGAAGCGCTGCTGTACCATTCGAAAAAGTGACGGCATATTGTGCTCCAGTATAAGCTGCGAGTTCTTTTTCAAAGGCTGAAATCATAGGACCTGTCGTTAAAAAGTCGCTCTTCAATACATCAGTTACCGCTTTTACGTCCTCGTCATCTATCCACTGCCTCCCATAAGGAAGATAATGACTGCGCACAGGCTTGCCTCCATGAATCGCTAACTTTTCCATATGAGATTGACTCCTTATTAAATAAGGTTTGTGGACCCGATCCACTCTTCTGTACGCTTCAGTCCGTTCTCTAAGCTGAACTTAGGTTTCCACCCTAATAACTTCTCTGCTTTACTGTAATCACAAAGCAATTTTTGAATTTCACTTTGAGGGTGAATGTGTTTGACGTGCTGTATTTTTAAAGGATCGGAGATAATCAGCTCTGCTAAATCGTTGATACTGATATCTCTCCCTAACCCCGCATTCAGAATTTCACCGTTCACCTTATTTGAATATCCCGCTTCCACAACAAAACGGGCACAATCCTCGACATAGAGCAAATCCCTCGTCTGTGTGCCATCTCCATAAATTTGAATCGATTTCCCTTTCAGTTTATTTTTCAGGAAAATGGCGACCACGCCGCCTTCGCCTCCAGTTTTTTGAAAAGGACCATAGGTGTTGAAGGGGCGGACAACTAACGCCGGCAGTCCATAGGCAAAATAATAAGAAAGCACCATATTTTCCGCTGCGATTTTTGCCCCTGCGTAAGGTGAAGCCGGTTTAATGGCATCCTTTTCGTTAATTCCTGCAGGCGTCAAAGCACGGTCATAAACCATACAAGTACTCATAAACACAATCTTCACTTTATGTTTTTTGCACTCTTCCAATATATTAAACGTTCCTACGGTATCATTCTCGAAGGTAGTTTTCGGGTCGTCAATACTATCTTGCACGTTGATGCTTGCAGCCAAATGATAGCAAATATCAAAATCCTTTAAGAATAAATCAGTAAGCAAAGAAACATCTTTGATGTCCCCTTGAATAAATTTCTTGAAGTTTTTCTCACTCAGCATATCAGTAATATTTTCGATCCGTCCGTTAGATAAATCATCCAGGACCCATACTTGATGCCCATCATCCAGAAGCTTTCGAACAACCCATCTTCCTATAAATCCTGCACCGCCTGTGACGAGAACTCTCAAATCGAACTCCCCCTCTTCAATCCCTTCAGAGCCATCCTATTTCAATTCAAGATAAAATATTCATAGGATTTACAAAGAGCGAACTCAGATTTAGTTCTTGAGAGGTTTGTGATCTTTATAAGTTGTTCAAGTGGTCAACGTATTTATCAGCCGGATCAGTCTTCCAGTGGATGACTGATCCGGCTCAGGATAATACGCCTTTAAGAGTTCAGATTGATCACTTAGCGATGAGTGAGTGGATTTCAAATAGCTGCATACCTTGTTCGTTAATGCAAGTGGATTGTGATCAAGCAAATGATCCATCGCACCGAAATATTCTGTAGTACTCTCCGTTTTTATCCCCCAAATAAATACAGTTTTCCCTGCCAAAAGAGCCTCCAAAGCAACTGTCGAAGGATAGCTCACCACCGCATCAACATGGCGCAGCAGATCATATAAATGAAGATCATGAGGCGGAACGTATAAATTAGGATATCTTTTCTTAAGGATTTTTGTCTCCTTTGGGCTGCCACGAGGTTTTATTATGAGATTTACATCCCCGTTTTTAGACAACTCATGGATAATGGTCCGAGTTACAGCGGTTTCTTCATGATGACCGACAAGTAAGACAGACTTCTTCGTTTTATCGATGTTTGTTTTCTTAATAAACTGTTTGAGGGACAGTTTATTTCCCTTGCGAATATCATCAAACCGGGGGTGGCCGATAATCTTAAGCTCTTCCTCACGCACTCCCCTCTGTTTATACCAATCCACTTCAAATTCCCCGTACACAGCTTGAACATCAGCAACTTTCGGCATGTAACCGAACTCCAATGCAATGATCCCGTGCTGCATACAGATGCTGGGCACCCCCATCTCAAGCGAAGCTATAGCCAACGCTCGGCTCTCCGGAAGGTTGGTACTGCCAAGAATGATACAAGAGGCAGGAATTTTATCGAAAAGTGCCCGCGCTGCACTCATACTTTCCACGACATCTGGTATTTGCTTCATCAATCGGTTCTTGAACTCATCATGTGCAAAAATCGGATGATCTTTATTCATCTGCAATGCTTTAATTGTCTTTTTCTTGTAGTATTTGACCAGCTTCGATGTATCCATTTTATAATCGGTAAGGCTTTGAATCGGGATTTTATCGTTATTATTTCTCAGTTTTGTACGGTTTTTGATAATCAATGTATGTTCAGGATCGAACTTTCTCCAACTCGTTTCCGGAAACCTCAACAGCTTGTCATGAAAAATGACTTTCTTTCCCCTGTTACTCCGAGGTTTGGTGCTTTTAAATGGCTGCAGGAAAGACTCGAAGTACTTCTGAATTTGTTCTGCATCTTGAAGCTGGCATATAGAAATTTCTGTAAATGATTCTGATTTCAAGTATTTATTGATGAAAGGATCTCCTTTTACCAGTCCATAAAAATGGCATAACAGCCCTACAGGTATGTCATTGAATCCTTTGAAAACTTCTAAAAAGTCAAAGTATAGAGACCAATAGTTTTTATCAAAAGTGCGGATGACTTCCACCCCATTATTTAACAGACTCTATAACAAAAAGCCGATCGGATAGTTTTCGGATAGACACTCTATTTTTATTACCTTCGACTTCATCTATCTTATAAAAAAAACGTTTGATCTCTTCTTCACGGAAATATGGGAATCTATATTTGATATGTTTGCTTTTCACATCGCTGACGATGCTTGTAGAAAAAGGCTTTGCTGTGACCTTGCATCGAGCAAGTAATTCCAAGATATTTTCATAGGCGTAGCCATTCTCATGATAATAACGAGCTAAATGTTCTGTTCTCTTTACATTGGGTTGTAGATTCAAAATTGATTGAATATGTCCGCATACCTCTTGAAAATCGAAAGCCTGTAAACTGACTTCATTAGGTAATGCTACATCATATAACTTGGACTGAACCGGCTTGAAAGATATGACTGGTTTATCTAATATGGAGGCCTCTATTCCTGTCGTACAACCGTTATGAATGACAAGCTTAGAAGCGAGGATCCAATGAATCACGTTCCCTTCATGAATGATATGAACATTCGGATCGGTAGAGAAAGCTCTGCGGTAGGATTGAAAGTCTTCTGCGGGGTGGGGGCGAATGACAAGCTTAAACTGAGGGTAAGTTTTTCTTAGTTTTTTTATCATCTCAATAAAATGAACATAGAGCTGTCTAATGTAATCGGTGTGCGATCCTTTTTCGGCTTTTTTCTTACCGTTGATATGATTGTATAAAGTAAAGCGAGTATTTATAAGTATAAATTCTCCATATTTTTTTCGGAGGCGCCCGGTTTCATCTTCGTAAAGACTGCGGAATTTAGGTTTCAATAAGTCAAATCTTAAACTGCCTGTGCTCGTGCATTTGGAGCTTATTCGAGGATAAGCAGCGCGTATCAAGTCTCTTTGATAATCGCCCCAACAGAATTCCTGTGAAACCATCTTTAAAACGTCTTCTTTCATTCGCGTCTTTAAATAATCAATTGAATTATGAAAGATCAACCCTTCCTCATCCATCTCTACAATTTCGTGTCCCAGCTTTTTCGCTTTGCTGATGATCCTTTTTCTATGGGAATGGGGGTACCCCTTTGAAAAAAAGATACCCTGTGCGAATGAGGATAAAGATTTCTCAACGGCTAATTGTTCCCCGATGATGACACGATAATTTTGTTTGGTTGCATAATATGCAAATAGGAGCTTGGATTCTAATTCCCTGGATTTAATTTCGATAGGTATATAAAGTGTTTTTTTAGCCTTTGAGAGGTGATTCATTGAACTTCCACCCTTCTTCCAACTTGTAAAGAGTGTATGATTGCAACTAACTTTTTAGTCATTCAGGAAACCTCATGACTCACACCCCTTTTATTGAATTGAGCTGGAAATATTGAAAGAATTGAATCCTTTTGAAACGTCCTCACTTGTCCTCTTGAATAGCAGAAGGCAAGCAAGTGGTTTTCCCTTTCCTCCACCACTTTGATCATCCGTTGAGATATAGTACCATCACTGGCACAATAAATGATTTCTAGTTTCTCCCCTGTCTGAAGAGCACGAGCGATCAACCCATTCATTCCTCTCACCCCCTTAGTACGAACGTTTGTTCTTATTATATCTCTTTACCCAATAAATATTCAACACAAACAAAAAGGTACCAGAGGAAATCCCTGGTACCTTTTTGGTATCAAAATATTATATACGAAAAAACCACATAGACCAGACTGACAATCATAGACGGTGCTATATAGCGCCACTGATTACTTATGGCCGGACGCCAAAGCAAATATATCGTCACCAGGGTCATGAATACACCCAATAACCCTATAAAAATGTGTGAGTTCCCTGCCGCTGATAAAATGGCTTGGTCTCGATAAAGAATATCAGTCAAAACTAACAGCTGCATGTTAAAAATATTACTTCCGAGTATGGATCCGATTGCCATACCATAATTGGCTACCTTAAAAGCGGCCAATACGGTTACAAGCTCTGGCAGTGATGTAGAAGCAGCAATCAAGAAACTTCCGACAAAGCTTGAATCCAATCCCGATACTTGCGCTAGTTGATCGCCAGAAATGGAAAGCGCGCTTCCTGCTCCAAACACAACTAGAGCCATAACGATAAATCCGGTGACTGCTGTTTTCAATTTATAGTCTTTTACAGGAAGGTCTTCATCAGCCTTCTCTTCTTCTCCTTTATTAGAGAAAAACTTGATCATAAGGATGTATAGTAAGGCAAGAACGACCATTTCGATTCCTACCCCGAACCATTCAATCGATTGCGGGAGGGCTAATGCACCAATGATAATGATCATAAAAATCAGTCCCATAATGGCGGCAGGCTTATGTTCTTGATAGCCTACCCGCTGAAAAAGACGACGTCGGCGGTAAATGATATCGACGATAGCTAAGATTAATAGATTAAATACATTACTCCCGATCATGTTCCCTACGGCAATATCAGGATTATCAATGTAGACAGCCGTCAAACTAGTTGTCAACTCAGGCAGTGAGGTGGCTCCTGCAATTAAAAACGTACCAACAGCAGCACCGCTTAAAGCTGACTTTCTGCTAATGACATCTCCGAACTCATTAAGCTTGATCGCAGCTCCAACGACGACAATAGCAGCGACTAAAAAAATTATATAAACCATGGGTTTTCTCCTCTCCACCAGCACAAAAAAGACCCTGGTACAGAAATTGTACCAAGATCTCGCGTACTAACGTTAATAGCCTTTCGGACCAGGCAGTTTGCTGCCGAAATGACGATCCGAAAGCCGCATAGGCGGTCGCTACTCCTCTTGTTACTACTACTATATTTTATTTCTATATAAAGAGTCAAGAATTTTATTTGGGGTTCGTCACAAGTCTAGTATCTATAATTTCATAATGATGGTATATCTATTATCTTACAGAAAAAAGTCACCATTTAATTACGATACACAGGTTATCTCCCACATATATCCACTTATTAATGCCTATTGACTTGTTTGTTCTTTATCATATTGAATTTATTTGTGGGGTTGCTATGATAGTATCTAACCCCTAAAAAAATCAGATATCTATGAATATCGTAGGAAAGGCAGGCTAAATTATTAGTGCTTTCAATTCACAAGTAAATAAGAAGTGTTTGTACCCAAGTATGGCTTTAGGACTATTAGGAATTCTATTAGTTTTATGGTTCCTTCCTTCCCCAGTTGAAGCCGAAGAATCAGACGAATATAGTGTGGATGCAGCTGGTGGTTTGAACGTAAGGAGTTCTCCTGACATCCAATCTACTATTATCGGTTCACTCTCTGACGGCTCTACAATTAACGTGCAGGAGCAAGAGAACGGATGGTCCAAAATTAATTACAACGGAGTCACCGCATGGGTTTCCTCAGATTTTTTGAATTCTTCAGGTTCTTCCCCCCTGGATGGTATTAACATCACCCTTGACCCTGGCCATGGAGGTTATGATCCGGGAGCAATCAGTGTTGACGGAACATATGAAAAAGACCTTAATTTAAGGACAGCACAGCATACATATGAAAAGCTTAAGGAAGCAGGCGCTGTCGTAACGATGACAAGGTCGGGGGATCAATATCTGTCATTAGAAGAAAGAGTTGAACATAGTCATTCAACCAATGCAGATGCTTTTATTAGTATTCATTACAATTCAAGCATTACTTCAAGCGCTAATGGAATAAGCAGTTATTACTACAATGATTCTAAAGATCTGCCCTTCGCTCAAGAACTGCAAGGTGAGTTATCTGAGCAAACAACCCCTCAGAATAATGGGGAGTACCATGGGGACTTTCATGTAATGAGAGAAAATAACTCTCCGGCAGCTCTCCTGGAACTCGGTTTCTTATCCAATCCGGAAGAAACGGTTCTTGTTCAAACAGATAGTTACCAGTCTCAGGTATCAAGCGCCATTGTTGATGGAATTATAAATTATTTTGAATAATGATCGAATAATGAAGTAAGAAGCCGCCGTTGAGAACAATACGGCAGCTTCTTACTTCTTTTATTCTTTGATGAATTCCTTTGTACTCCTTACTGTATCGATCGGTCGTACTTTTTCTTCAATTTGTTTTCTTTTTGGCTCTAATATTGGAGGAAGCGATAACTTTTCGCCTAATGTTTCATAGGGTTCATCTCCCATGAATCCCGGACCGTCAGTGGCAAATTCAAATAAGATTTGCGGCGCCACTTTTACATATAAAGATTCAAAATAGTGGCGGTTGACATAACCGGACGTTCTGAATCCAAAGGTCGGCATGCGCTCGATCCACTTTTCTAATGTTTCGCGGTCATCTACGCGGAAAGCTGCATGATGAACCGTTCCGAAACCTTGACGAGCTTGGGGAAGAATAGGATTATATTCTACAACAATTTGCGCGCCGCTCCCACCTTCTCCTGTTTCAAATAAATGAAAAGCGCCTTCTTCATCAATTTCTTTAAATAACAACACTTTCTCAAGCATGTCTTTGAAATAATCGAAGTTTTCAACACGGACGTACAGTGGTCCTAAACCAGTTATAGCAAATTGCAGCGGTACAGGCCCTTTCTGCCACGGTATACCTGCTGGAACACCATCATTTTTTTCATCAGATATCAGTTCATAGGATTGATCATCAAAATCGGTAAAAGGCAGCACCTTTTTGCCGAAGCGTTCCTCGATACCTTTATGTTTTATATCCATGCGATCAAAGCGTTCCACCCAATACTCCAATGCAGCATCACTGGGAACTCGAAAGGAAGTTTTGGAAATTTCATTTGTCCCGTGGGATCCTTTTGGAATACCTGGAAAATCGAAGAATGTCATATCTGTTCCGGCGCTTCCTTTATCATCCGCAAAGAAAAGGTGGTACGTCTGAATATCATCCTGGTTGACCGTTTTCTTAACTAATCGCATTCCTAGAACATAGGTGAAGAATTCATAATTTTTCTCTGCACTGCTCGTAATAGCTGTGACGTGATGCAGTCCTTTTAATTCGTTCATGAGTAACTCCTCCATCTTTATATTCTTCATTCATTTTTCTTTTAGTTCTGTTAAATCTTAAATTTACTCTTTCACATAAGCTCTCTTTAGTGGAAGACTCAGTTTCGAGACATCATGAGAATTTAGGGGCTCCGGGAAACGGATCGCTTTCCTTGGGGCGGGCGCTGAGCCTCCTCGAGCTTCGCTCTCCGGAGTCTCACCTGTCCCGCTCCTCCCCCAGCAGTCTCGCCGTTTCCCTCTGCCATATAAGTATCTCGAAACCGCTTCAACAAAAGCAAACATTTTTGTTAGTACGCAGTTTCTCGATCCAAGTGTCTCAGGCTGCAAAACCTTGCTATAAAGCTCTTAATCCGAAAGAACAGAGGGATGAAAAACACTTCTTCTGAGTAAAAGCGTTTTTTATCGCTTACTTCGCAGGGAGGAATGGGAACTGTGATGCTCCTTTTTTAAATACGAAAGCGCTTCGTTCAGCGGCGTATGAACTGGAATGAGCTGCCAGAGATAAAGGAAACAAGAAGACCATAGTGATTCGATCTTGACTTACAAAAATCGTTAGTCGCTAATCGCTAGATCTCGGAATACGCAGCTTTGTTGAGAGATCAGAAGTCTTTTTCTGTGCCAGGGTGTTCGTTCATTCCATTTCGCATGGGATGGTTGGGAAGCTAGGAGACTCCCGTGGGAGAAGGAAGTAGGCGAGATCCCACAGGGATGCAAGCCCGAGGAAGCTCGCCACTTCCCCCACAGGAAAGCGAGTAGCTTCCCAACCACACCAGACTCTCATTACAGCCACGAACCCAGGTTATCTCAAAACCAAGTCTTCCACTATCCTGCCATATTATTTAGTAACAATGTTATGAAAAACCACCAACTGCATCTACCATAGCTTATCCTGTATGATTATCTTATACCTATTTTATCTCGATTTCAAGATAAATGTTTTTTATGATTGTGCGAAGGCGCATGATACAATATTAATAGAATGTTACAAGTAAGAAAGGAAGTTTTTCACCATGGGTACCACAGAAAAATTCAAACCGTTAACCCCTTCCTATGACCCCTGGGAAGCTTACATGGATGTAGAAGAATTTGGAGAGATGACACTGTCAAACGTGGAGTTCACAACGACATACTTATGCAATATGCGCTGCGCACACTGTGCCGTCGGCTATACACTTCAAAATAAAGACCCTGATGCCTTGCCGATAGATTTAATATTAAAAAGATTAGATGAAATTGAACATTTACGTACGATCAGCATCACAGGCGGAGAGCCGATGCTTTCCAAAAAGTCTGTCGAACAGTATGTCGTTCCACTGCTTAAATATGCTCACAACCGCGGAGTCAGAACCCAGATCAATTCGAATCTGACGCTTCCTTATTCGCGCTATGAATCGATCATTCCCTACTTGGATGTACTTCATATTTCCCACAACTGGGGAACAGTCGACGAATTTGCTGAAACCGGTTTTGCTCTGATGGATCGTAAGCCTAAATTTGAAAACCGCGCTAAGTTTTTCGACCGGCTTGTAGAAAACAGCCAGGCTTTATCTAAAGAAGGCGTCATGGTGTCTGCTGAAACGATGCTGAACAAACGGACGTTTCCTCACTTAGAAAAAATCCACGATCACATTTTGGAAATGGGCTGTGCCCGCCATGAGATCCATCCTATGTACCCAGTTGATTTCGCTAGTAATTTAGAAACGTTGACTTTAGAAGAAATGCGTGAAGGGATTAGCAGACTATTGGACCATCGTGATCCAAATATGTGGATGCTGTTCGGCACGCTGCCGTTTTATCCTTGCAATAAAGACCAGGAAGATTTGGAGATGCTGAAGCGCCTTGACCAATCACCGAACGTTACCGTTAGAAATGACCCGGATGGGCGTTCTAGACTGAACGTCAATATATTTTCCGGGGAAGTGATTGTCACAGACTTTGGTGATGAACCGGGTCTTGGAAACATAAAGAACACGTCCTTACCTGACGCTTTTAACCAATGGATGAAATCGAAGACCGCCCAGTCTTTAAACTGCCATTGTCCTGCAGCTAAATGTCTCGGTCCGAATTTATTAGTTAAAAATACTTATTATAAAGATGTGGATTTTCAAAGCCAACAAGCCAAAATTGAACTGAATCGTTAAGAGTAGAGCACTGTCAATTGACGGTGCTCCTTTTTATCCAGTTTTATAACGATACTTTAGCGGTATATACCTGTATAAGTGAAACAATGTAAACTTACTTCCTAGAGAGTCACACATTATCCATCAGTTCATAACTAGGAGGAAATCATGTCATGTTGACACTCAGGCAAAAAGAAAAACTCGCCCCTATGCGAGCGGATCAGAAACGGCTTCAAACTGTAATTTCTGGTGTGCAAGCCACCCAGCGTGCCATTCAACAAAATGAAAAAGCTTATTATGATCGGGAAGCGGATCAGAACGCGATCAAAAGTTATTATGCAACTATTGATTTCAAACATCAAACCAATGACGAATTGCTCAATAGTTTGACTGAAAAACTGCAATCTTCCCATACCAATAAAGTGCGCTATAACCCTACCGAGTATGTATATCCACTGGTGGATTTACGACCGGACGGCAAGCTTCTTAATATCTATTCAGGAAAAAGCCGTGGAGCCGAAGATGTGATTAAGGAAGACTATGAAACTACCTTGAGCCGTATTCAGAAGAGTAAAAACCTTCCGGATCACGACCAAGCCCAAGTCATCAAAGAGCTGCACCACATTACTGAAAAACTAAAATATAACTGCGAACATGCAGTACCACAGTCATGGTTTACTGAAAAAGAGCCGATGCGCGGAGACCTCCACCATCTGTTCACGTGTGAACCGGCCTGCAATTCACTCCGAAGTAATTATCCCTATCATGATTTTCCTGATTACCATCCAGATGAGTTACTTTCGCAGAGAATCGAGGATGAATGTGGAAAGATAGATGGAGAACTGTTTGAGCCGGAATACGGAAAAGGCCCTGCCGCTCGTGCCATGCTATACTTCCTTATCAGATATCCTGGCCAGATCGGCAAAAAATACAGAAATAAAATTGATAAAAAATTGCTCTTAAAATGGCACCAGGACTTTCCCCCTGATTTGTATGAATTTCATCGTAATTACACGATTCAAAAAATCCAGGGTAACCGTAATCCGTTTATAGATTTCCCTGAAAAAATGACAGAAGTATTATCCTGAATATCAAACAGCCGCAAGCCTCCCCTGGCAATGCGGCTGTTTTCTAAAAATCATATTCTTCTATAATTTTTTCTGTAATTAAATTATACCCTTTCTCATTAGGATGAAGAGCGTCACTGAAGTATTCAGTAGACTTTTCGGGAAACAGATCGTTTGTAGGAATGAATTTTACATTCGAATAATCATCTACGATTCGCTGGCTTCTATCATTCCATTGGACGACCTCTTCTTCTATTTGTTCAGAATAGGGGAAAGGGTTGTACAATCCTAAAAACAAAATAGGTGCGTCCGGATTTTCCTCACGGATGATGTCGAGGATTTCCTGTAGGTTGTCCTCATACTCTTCCTTCCCTGCCTCAATCTGTTCTTCATAAATCTTCACTAAGTCACCGCCATTGCTATCTATTAGATCATTTGTTCCGATGAATAAAGTGAAATAATCGGCTTCGTTCAATCTATTTTTTACATCCGAGTGCTGAATCTGCTGCAGCAACCCATCTGTTTGCTGGCCGGGGATTCCTAAGTTCCGGACATCTACCGTATCCTCGCGGCCTTCATTGAATAATTCTTCAAGGTTCTCAGCATAACCATCTCCGGATGAGTCACCAACCCCGTGGGTAAGCGAGTCACCTAAAGCATAAATTTGTTTCTCATTACTAGTTATACCATTCGCCTGTATAATCCAAGTTCCTGCACCTGCAACTAGAACAAGAACCACTGCATAGAATACTATTTTTTTCATAAGCTGCCTCCTAGGACAACTGATTTCCCCTTTTGTGAAATTTTCAAACTGTGTCCCTGGTCCTGTGCTGATAGACCTTCAAAAGCAACACAAAAAAAGTGCCCCCCACAGGAAGCACTTCTTCTTCTCATAGTGACTGGTCAAACTTCATGAGCGGCCTTTTCCCAAGCTTTCTTAGATTCCTGGTATATCCTAATATTGTAGGATTTCTCTGTTGCAAGTTTTCCATGATTCCCTTTACATTATGACTTTTATATCCTCCATCTGCTTCTTCGAGAGCAGATGCCTCTATAAAAATTAAACGGGAAGCTTCAAAAATCGTATCAATGAGTTCTTCATATTCATCACAATGGTGAAGGATACTCAATGCTAAAATCACATCAAAATCCTCCTTTTCCGTGAGAACCTTCAAACTATCAACATTTACTTCTTCACGGATCAGCTTAACGTTCTTATTGTTGTTCTGCCTTATAATGTTATCGATTTTTTTGTCGGAGGTAAGCATCGTCACTTGTGCGTTGAAGTCCTCGGCAATCCTGAAGGAAAAATAACCGGAGTCCGCCCCAATATCAAGAACTGTAAAGGGCTGCTTTATTCGATTAAGCTGTTCTTTAATCTTCTTATACCTTTTCTCGCATTCTCTTTTTCCCTTTTTGACTACTTTCCCTTTAATCCAAACATCTTGATACATCCACCCTTCTCCTTTCTGTAATGCTTTGTTCAAACTGGCTTTTTGGCAGAACAATAATAAGTGATTACTGCCCGTCCCTTACCCGCTTCTTATTATTCCAGCAAACCTATTCTACCCGCCTTTTCTATTCCATTATTTTCAAAATAATTAGTGAAAATCCTAAGGGCCGTTTCTTGATCATACGTCTTGTTGCGAACTTGAAACCAGGTATCAACTTCATTTGGATTAACCACTCTGACCCAATGAGGCTGGAGCTTCACTGAAACAGTTTGAATACCTAATACGCTCAAAGCGGCCAGGCGGTGCTGCCCTCCCCCTGCGAGAAAACGATAATCCTCTCCCTTTTTAAGAAACTGTCCTCTTATATAGCCGTCCTCATTTTCTTCAGGCAAGTACCCATCTTCCTTTAACTTTTTATATATACTTACAACTCTTAAAAACTCCTTTTCACCGAATTCATCAGAGTTAGGACCAAAGTGCTGGTTCTCTCCTGTCATCCATTTAGTATTAGGACGCCACGGTAAAGGAGACCATGGCGTCCTGAGACGTTTGTAACCCTCTCCATAAAATAAACATTCCATTAATGATTTCGGTTGATATAAGTCATAGTACTTTTTCAAGACAGAAGATTGATAATCAAGGGCTGGGTTATTTATAAACTGCTTTAACACCGCAGTTAAATAATGCCAGCCTTCTGAGGAATACGAGTAACATTGCCAATCGCAGCATTTAGACACATCAACTCTGACTATGGAGGTCCTGCTGTTGAGAGCTGCTTTCCCTCTAAAGATAGACATATAGGTTTACTCCTTTTTCCAATAACTGAACGACCGATACTCTAAGGTCCACCTATAGGTTCTGTCACTGAGCGTATCAATCTGATTAACCGTTTGGCAGAAAGGGTTCTCACTGGGTAGGCGTACTCTAAAAACTCACGAATTTTGTTTTGGGCTTCACTTCTCATTTTATTATCCATCAAGTATTTTGAGACCTTTTCTGCTAAGATTTCTGGTTTAATTTGAGCGTACTCCTGAAGGCGTTCAAAATAACCAGAGTTTCCAGGAAAGGAACTATTCAATATAAATACAGGCTTGTTTGCCAGCATAGCTTCTAATGCCACAGTCGAACTGTAGGATACTACAGCATCGCAATGATGCAGAAGATCATATAAAGGAACATTCAACGAAGGAAGCAGCTGGGGATATTTATTAGTGAGGAAGTGGGGTTTGATCCCAGGGTAGTCTTTTATAACGATGTTTACCTGTTCCATATCAGGCAACGCTTTAATGAATCCTTCTAATTCCCGTAAATAGCGTTCCCCTCTCACTACCATTAAGATCGTCTTTTTCTTTGGATCCATCCGTAATTCCTTATTCAAACCCTGCTTATTGATGGACGATGGATTCAAGAGGCGATCGAACCTTGGACTTCCAATGATGGCTACTTGCTCGATCGGTACGCCTCTTTCGTTGTACCAATCCGCTTCAAATTGGCCGTAAACAGCCTCTGTATCTGCTATTTGGGGCAGGTATCCGAATTCACTTGATATAATACCGTGCTGCATACAAATTGTAGGAATACCTTTTCTCGCGGCTACCAGTGCCAGTGTCCTGCTTTCTGGATAATGGGTGGAAGGCACGACTACACAGGAAATTTGTACAGATTTGAAAAGCTTTTCCGCTTCATCTATACGTGTGATGACTTTTGTAAGCTGCTCGTAGAATCTTTCTTTAAAAAGCTTATGACTGAACATTGGATGGTTTTTATAGAGGTGGGTTATTTTTTTGGCTTGCCGTTTGATGTTTTGAACCTCATTCGTATTGTTAGATGAAAATTGATCAAAATATCCAGTAGTTATCAGCTGACCCTTTGTACTGGTGGTGCTCCGGACTTTTTGCAATGCCGGTTGGTTCGTTCTGCGTTTCCTTAAGGTTCGTTCTTTTCGTTTGGATGACTTCTTGCCCTCGGCTTTCTTTTTTCTCTTTCGTTCTTTAAGTATGATCGTTTGATGAGCGGGGAAATATTTTTTTATGACTTCGGGCGGAAAGCGAAGTAAATTATAAATATCATAAAGCATGACTTTGCCCGAATTACTTCTTTTCTGTTTCGCCGCATGAGCATTTTTAAACTCATTAAATTTGTGCTGGATATCGCTGCTGCTTTTCACATCGTTTATTAATACATCTTGAAATGCCTCAGAATGAAGCCGCTTCATGACTGTAGGATTATCAACAATTAAACTTCTATAATGACATAAATAGGGTAAAGAAAAGCCCTTATACTGCAGTTCTTCATATGCATCGATGAAGTCAAGATAGAGTGACCAATAATTATGTTCGTACGTATCCATAGATTCTTTACCCTACCTTTCAAATCAGATTTTCACTGAGCAGCATGTGTCTCAGTTCACTCATTGTAATTGGTTCTGGCCCCATGGAACTATAAGTGCCAGGAACGGCTTTTTTTCCATTTTTATAAGAAGAAAGAGGTTGATAAGCGCCAGGAATGATATACATGCCTGGCAATTCCCAGGCTGTCGCAGATTCTTCATACGTCATCAATTCCTCATACATTTTTTCACCAGGCCGCAGTCCTATTTCAGATATTTTGATTTCATCCTTATTTAGATGATGTTTCTTACACGTTCCTTCAATAACTATCTGAGTTAGATCTTTAAGGGAAATGACAGGCATTTTCAAAACAAAAACCTCTCCTCCCTTTGCTTCTTTCAAAGCCTGTAAGGTGAGTTCTGTAGCTTGACTCAACGACATCATAAAACGTGTCATATTAAGGTCAGTTACTGTCACTTCTTTATTTTTCAAGATTTGTTTTTTAAACAGAGGGATTACTGAACCTCTAGCCCCCATCACATTACCAAATCTTACACTGGCAAAAATCGTCTGTCCTTTCCCTTTACTGTATTCGGCAGAAGAAATCAGCCTTTCAGCCATTAACTTAGTGGCTCCGTACGTATTCGTCGGGCTGATCGCTTTATCTGAGCTTGTGAATACCACTTTTTTTACGTTTTGAGAAATCGCAGCTTTAATGACGTTGTTCGTACCATGCACGTTCGTAAGTACAGCTTCGTAAGGGTTGTATTCACAAGCCGGGACATGTTTCATCGCTGCTAGATGAAAAACATAATCGATATCCTGCATAGCGTTGTGAACGCGATCATAATTACGTACATCTCCGATCAAAAATCGCAGGTTGCTGATTTCCCCTAACTCATTCTGTAACTGATACTGCTTGAACTCATCCCTGCTGAAAATCCTGATGATTTCCGGCTGTTCTTTAAGCAGGGCTTTCACTATACTTTGGCCTATCGTTCCGGTTCCTCCAATGACTAATATCTTCTTTCCTTTAAAGAACACGACTGCGCCTTCTTTCACTGTAAAGTTTCTATTTATATTCTCTGTCCGTCTGATTCTTAAAATAATGATGCTGGAGTAATATATATATTCATGTGCAAATCCTTCGGTACCTCTAATAGATTGCAGTCTAATAAAATGGTCACACGCCCTGCGCTTCTTTATTCGCCACAATAAAAAAAGAGCCGGTTTCCATAAGGTGGAATCGACCCTTTGAGCAAGAACTAATAATCATTGGTTACGGTATTTGTTCTAATAACGGCTTCATTTTAGTGAGCCATAATTTGTCAATCAAATTCAGTGAGTGACTCGTAACCGGATACCCCTGCATCATCTCTTGTTTGAACATTTCAACTGCTTTGAAAGAAGGCTGTTCCTTTCTCATGTCGGCAATCACGTCTGCACTAAGAGTAATAAGCTGATCTGCTTTATTTAATGAGTTTGTTGAGGGTGCAGCATATCCAAGGCCATTCAATGTAGCTAAATGCCCTAATCCTCTCCCATCTTCTGCAATTAACAAACTAGGTTTCCTTGTTCTTAAAAACCAAATATGAGCGTGAAGCCGGAAACCGATATGAGCATCCATATGGTGATAAAAATCAAATTTTTCCGAGCTCCCCGCAAATTCCTTAATGTTGACCTGGGTCTGATCCCAATGAGGAGGTATATGTTTCCCGAAACTGCCTCTATACCCATGCAAGGTCATGAACACTTCACAATTGAATGCCTGTTTTAATTGTAACGCTAATGAATAACTCATATCCCAGTGATCTTTATTGTGAGGTAAAGATAACGCAATATTATCCATTTTCCTGGGTAAATTATGTCTGGTCATCAAACAGTCGGTGTCAAATAGGGCACAGTCACCTGTCGTTCCATAACATTGCACCCCATTATAATGAAGCAGATTCTCTGTTGTAATGTCTCTAGCTGAGATGACTCCTCGTTTATTTCCATGTGATGTTTCTCCAAAAATTGAGATCAATTGCTCTCGATCTTCAGAGTTCATTTTCAAAGAAGTAGACTGTTTGATCGTTCCCGGGTATGCTCCCCATCCAGCTCCTATCGCAAAAACTGGAATAGAACGCTTTTCTGCTTCTTTTAAAAAAGCATATCTGTTTTTCGGAGCTATCACATCCCCTTCCAGTGTCGGTCTCATGGCTGGGGATAGAATAGCTGTATACTTGGAGAGGTCGGGAACATCTTTAACCTCATGATCTACAACACTGTAAATATCGATGTCAATTTGTTTCCCTTTTACCGCAATTAATAGATCTTTTAAACTTTTACTAATTAAATGATCTCCTGAATTCCTCGACCCTTTGCCGGGATAAGTGGAAAGAATGAGATATGCCAATATTGCTCCCCCCTTTTCTAAAGATTTATGGTTCCTTGTTGAAATACATGGTTCCATTATATGAGTCCTTCTCCCCCCGCATGCCCGACCACCTCAAGCCCTTAACATTAGCAATCTCATGGGATCTGATAAAAAAGTATAAAATTATTTTGGTTTGGCCACAATGTAGTAAAAAGTGTCAGGAGGATGTCTATGAGAAGGAACCGCTCGAAAAACGCCTCCCCTCCTAATCATACAGACGACAGCTTGATCATCTCTAAAGACGTGGAACAGAATATCAAACAAATCAAGCAATCTCTCGGAGAACCTTTTGACTTCATCAGTAAAATATATTCATTCAAACATACCGCTTTCGCTTTATGTTATATTGACGGACTGATTAGTACGGAAGACATTGAGCTGAACGTGATTCCTCCGATGATGGACTGGTTCAAAGAGAATGACTCTAGTAGAGATTATGTAATCAAAGATTTCAAGCAGCATATCCAAATTCCTAAAAAATTAAAAACGACGACTGAATTTTCGGAAGTGCTTCAATCCCTCCTGAGAGGTCATGTCATTTTGTTTGTTCAAAAGGGAACAGAAGCCTATTTGATTTCAGACCAGCGTTGGGAAACAAGAGGGATTGAAGAACCAAGTTCCCAAACGATGGTAAGGGGACCAAGGGAAGGGTTTGTAGAAACTCTTTCAATTAACTCAACGTTAATACGAAGAAGAATCACTAACCCGAAATTACGGTTTAAAACTTTCATCGTAGGTGAAGTCACGCAAACTACTGTAATCGTTACTTATATCGAAGGGTTAGTGAATGAAGATGCTCTGAAGATCGCATGTCAGCGAATCTCTGACTGTAAGGCAAAGGAAGTCTTTGAAACAGGAATGCTCGAAGAATTGATTGAAGATAAAGGGTATACTCCTTTCCCCACTTTGATTGACACGGAAAGGCCCGATGTCGTTTCTTCTGCGCTTGCAGAAGGTAAGTTAGCCATTATGATGGAAGGCACTCCTTTTGCTTTAATCGGTCCTGCCACACTGATTTCTTATTTCCAGACTGCAGAGGACTATTACAATCGGTTTGATTTATCGACTTTCTTACGTCTCATTCGTTTTATCGCATTTTGGATCGCTTTTGCTTTACCAGCGACTTTTGTGGCACTTACGACTTTCCATCAGGAATTGATTCCAACAGACCTTTTAATAAGCTTAGCTGCCCAAAGAGAGGGTCTGCCATTTCCAGCACTCGTGGAAGCCCTGGTGATGGAGACTGTTTTTGAAATTCTTAGAGAAGCCGGGATACGTATGCCGAGACCAATCGGTCCTGCCGTATCAATCGTTGGTGCCATTGTTATCGGAGAAGCTGCCGTTTCTGCGGGGCTTGTATCCCCTGCTATCGTTATTGTCGTATCTCTTACAGCGATATCAAGCTTTGCCAACCCTTATTATTCAATTGCAGGCTCTGCCCGTATGCTTCGTTTTATATTGATGCTGTTCGCAGCTTCAGCAGGGATTTTCGGAATATTCATCTTTACGATGATTATCTGCATTCATCTCGTTTCATTAAAATCATTGGGACAACCTTACATGGTCCCTTTCGCTCCTTTTTCTCTGAAAAAGCAGAAGGATACCCTTTTACGGTTTCCATTATGGTGGAGCAAACGTAAAAATAGAAGAAACGGGGAGGTTTTAAAATGAAATTTTATTCCTCTCTCTTATTAACACTTCTTATCTTCTTAGGAGGATGCAGCGGGCAGGAAGAACTGAACGAGCTGCTCATTCTAACAGGGATAGGAGTAGATCTAGGAGAAGACGATACAGTGAAAGTCACGTTTCAGGCTACAAACCCTCAGGCACAAGCGGGAGGGGAAGCCGGGGGCGGCGGTGCCAGTCAAGCCAACAGCTATACCTTTGAAAGTGAAGGTGAAGATATGGTTGAGGCCGTATTTAACGCCAGGGACTTATTATCAAGAAAGCTGTTTTTCCCGCATATTTCTTCACTCCTCATCAGTGAAGATTTTGCCAGAGAACGTGGAGTTCATGAAGTTTCCGACTTTCTTGAACGTCATTATGAAATCAGGGACAGTTACTTACTCTTCATCACTAAAGGTGCTACTGCAGCTTCTATATTGAATACATTTACACCGCTTGATAACTCCTCCACTAAAAATATAGAAAGTTTAACAAAGGTAAGGGGAGGGACACTCAGCATCAAAAATGGCACTGAATTGGAAGACTTCATTAGATGGAGGTACGGTGATGACAGGGACCCGGTGGTGATGGGGGTTGAAAAAGTGAATAAACAGTCAAGCTCGACCAATACAGAAGACTTAAATGAAATCGAAGGGAACAAAAGCGCTTTACGATTAACAGGATTAGCTTTATTTGATAAGGATTACTTAGCGGACTGGCTTTCTTACAAAGATTCGATTGCCTGGGCTATTATTACGAAGGAATCAGATAATGTAAGGTCCTATGCTGTAAAATGTCCTGAAGATGGTGGAACCATTGGTTTCTTACTCAAAGAAATGGAAGTCAAAGCAGAACCGAAGCTAGTTAATGATCAATTAAATTATTCCGTCCAGTTAGAAGGGCACATTAATTTACAAGGACTAAATTGCAAAATCAAACTGTCCACCGAGCAAGGAGTTAATGAACTTCAAACTATAATAAACGAGGATATGGAAAATGAGTTGCAAACGGCTCTTACAAATGCCAAGGAATCACAGCTGGATTACTACGGGATTAAGAACCAATTATCCCGGAACCAGCCCGATGAGTGGAAGAAATTGAAGGACGACTGGAGCAGCCTTTATGAAAACATGTCGATAGAAACAGATGTGAACATTTATTTAGAATCTCCAGGTTCGAGAGTGGATAACAATGAAGCACAATAAACGAAAGCCAAAAGAAAAGCTGATCATCACTGGTGTATGGCTTTTCTCCATCATATATATGTTGGGGTATCTTTATGATCAACCGGTTTTCCCTGTAACAGAAGGTCTCAAGGCCGTCTTTGAACCTATTTACTACGGCATGTTCGGAGGTCCATGATGAATACTCAAATCACAAAACGTCAGTTATTTATGGTCGTTATTAATTTCGTCATTTTCAGCTCTATTCTCATGGCTCCTGCCATCACCGTAGTAGCAGCCGAACAGGATGGGTGGATTTCAATGCTCCTCGCTTTGATCATAGGGCTGATATTGAATGTGCTTTACCTTTTCCTTTTTAAAAAATATAATTATCCTTCATTATTTGAGCTGATGAATCGAGCAGCCGGGAAATGGTTAGGTACTGTAATGAATATATTGATTGTATTTTACGCTCTTCACCTTGCCGCCATGGTCGTAAGAAATTTAAGTAATTTTATGGTAGCGAGTGTCATTCCCTACTCACACCCGTGGACATATCAAATTCTCATTATTGTCGTCGTCATGTACTCAGCAGTTTTAGGTGTGAAAAATTTGTTTCTATTGAATGATTTACTGTTCCCAATCGTTATTTTTCTCACGCTTATTTCCTTTATTTTAATGATGAAAGAGTTCTCCTTCTTAGAACTTAAACCAGTCTTCCATTCAGGACCTTCAGCTATTTTTCAAGGAGCCTATGCCACACTCGGCTTTCCTTTTATTGAAGCTTTAATCATAGGATCTTTTTTCCAATATGTTAAGAAAAAAGAAAAGCTCATGCTTACCTACTTATCTGGTATCGCTGCAGGAGGGCTCGTGTTAGTCATTACAGTCTTTATCATCATAGCAGATGAAGGGACTTATCTAGTTTCTAGAGAAACATTTCCCACATATTCTGTTATAAGGGATATTGATTTTATCACTATATTTGAAAGAATTGAAATTTTGCTTGCCATCGCCTGGATGATCGGATTGTTCGTCAAGATTTGTGTATGCTTCCTCGTAGTCATGATGGGGCTGAAGCATTTATCAGGCTCAAAAACATACCGTCCCTATCTTATCCCTATCGGTATTCTGATTTGGGCAATGAGCAACCACCTTCATAAGACGGTTATGGACTTCAGTAACTTTGTAACGACGAGCTGGACGATGTACTGGTTTGCTCTTTATTGTTTGGTTATTCTAGTTTTTCTAATCGGTCTGATAAGAAACAAGCAGACAAGTTTACAATCATAATGCCTGCAGAAGTTAACTAACTTCTGCAGGCATTCTAAGTTTATTTATGAAATTCCAGCCCTGAGTGAACGGCTTCGACGTATCCTGCTCTGATGACGTAGTCACCAAAGTGCTCATTCTCTTCCCGTTCTTTTGCATAATTGATAAGAATAGGTTTAAGTTCTTGTAATATCTCTTCTTCTCCAATATTTTCACGGAACAATTTATTGAGTCTGTCACCTCTGAATCCTGCTCCCAAATACATATTATAT
The DNA here is from genome assembly GCF_024189295.1 of Halobacillus sp. A1. Taxonomy (GTDB): domain Bacteria; phylum Bacillota; class Bacilli; order Bacillales; family Halobacillaceae; genus Halobacillus_A. Next base: position 242,701 of record NZ_JAIZEN010000001.1, on the reverse strand, counting down.
TTACCAGGAGCTTTTCCGATAAAGCCTATCTCACCAAGGGCTGGTCGGGAACACCCATTTGGACAGCCTGACATACGAATAATGATTTCTTCGTCTCTTAATCCTGCTTCATCAAGAATGTCTTCTATTTTATCAATCAAAGAAGGAAGATACCTCTCGGATTCCGCCATAGCCAGCCCGCAGGTAGGAAAAGCGACACATGCCATCGAATTCCTTCGGAGAGCGGAGTTCTCTTTTCCGTCAGTCATTCCGTATTTGTTAACGAGCTCTTCGATACGGTCTTTATTTTCACTCTCAACATTCGATATGATGAGATTCTGGTTAGGAGTCAGACGGAAATCACCGGTATGGACTTTAGCGATTTCACGCAAGCCGGTCATCAAAGGATATTCATCTTTATCTTTAATTCTTCCATTTTGGATAAAAAGAGTCAGATGCCATTTCCCATCGCCCTCGATCCATCCGTAACGATCTCCGTTATGATCGAAGCTGTAGGAACGCTCCTCCTCTAAGCTCCAGCCAAGCCTGTCATTAAGTTCTTCCTTCACCCAATCAATACCCTTTCGATCGATTGTATACTTGAATCTCGCATTCTTTCTCTCCGAGCGGTTCCCATAATCGCGCTGGATCGTAAGAATTTTTTCAGCAACGTCCAGGATTTGGTCAGGCTCACAAAAACCGATGACTCTGGAAAGCTGAGGGTAGGTGTCCGTATCTCCGTGCGTCATCCCCATTCCCCCGCCAACTGCCACGTTGAATCCTTGCAGTTGTCCATCTTCTAAAATGGCGATGAAACCAAGATCCTGAGAATATACATCCACATCATTTGATGGAGGTACAGCTACTCCAATTTTAAATTTTCTCGGTAAATAAAGAGGGCCGTAAACCGGCTCCGGCTCGGTCTCTTCTTCCGTATCCCGGCTATCAGTCACTTTCTCTTCATCAAGCCAAATTTCATGATAGGCTCTTGTTTTTGGCAGCAGATGGTCACTTAAACGATTAGACCAGTCGTACACCTCAGAATGTATGTCTGACTGATAAGGGTTGGCGTTACACATGACATTCCGATTCACATCGCCACAAGCCGCAATCGTATCCATAAGCGCTTCATTCATCCCTTGAATACTTTTCTTCATATTCCATTTCAACACACCATGCAGTTGGAAGGTTTGCCGCGTCGTCAGCTTCAATGTTTCATTGCCATACGTATTTGCTAGTTCATCCATTTTCAGCCACTGATCGGGAGTTGCAACGCCGCCCGCTAAACGGACACGGATCATAAACTGATAGTTCGGTTCTAACTTTTGCTGTTTCCGTTCATTCCTGACGTCGCGGTCATCCTGCATATAACTTCCGTGAAACTTCAACAGTTTCGTTTGTTCCTCGGGAATGCCAGCGGTGATCCGCTCCTCGAAGCTTTCTACAAGAGTTCCTCTTAGGAAATTACTTTCATCTTTAATCTTTTCCATTTCACTCGGCGGGCCGTGCTGTTCTGGAAATCTATTTTTCGTCATGATTCATCTCCTCCCCTTTTAGTACACATCACGCTGGTAGCGCTTCTCTTTACGCATATCCGTTAAATATGCTTCGGCTTGTTCGTCGTTCATTCCGCCTTCTTGCTTCAGGATGGTAAGAAGGGCACTTTGAACATCTTTCGCCATCTGCTTTTCATCACCGCAAACATAAACTACAGCACCGGCCTGAAGCCACTCATACAGGGACTGACTATTTTCAAGCATGCGATGCTGGACGTACACTTTCTCAGAAGTATCACGAGAGAAGGCGACATCCATTTTTGTCAGGACGCCTTCTTTCAGCCATTTCTGCCATTCAATCTGATATAAAAAGTCAGTGACAAAATGCTGGTCACCAAGGAACAACCATGCATCGCCCTCGACATCCATTTCTTCTCTTTCCTCCAAGAAAGCGCGGTACGGTGCTACCCCGGTACCTGCTCCAATCATGATGACGGGAGTGTCCGGGTTCTGCGGCAACTTAAAGTTCTGATTTCGCTGGACAAATACAGGTAAAGATCCGCCCGGCTCTGATCGTTCTGCACATTGGACTGAGCATACTCCCGTACGGTTTCTCCCATGTGAGTCATAACGAACGGCACCTACCGTCAAATGAACCTCATCCGGATTCGCTTTTCCACTGCTTGCAATCGAATACAGACGGACAGGAATTTTCCGTAAAATAGAAATGAACTCACTAGCGGATACTTTGAAGGGACCATAATCATTGACTAAATCAATAAGGTCACGCCCATAAATATAGTCTTTTAATTTTTCCGAGTGGACAAGCTCTCGCAGCTCCTCATGATTTGCAAGCTCTGCCACCTTCTCAAGCAGCGGTTTCGTTAAGCTCGTAATTTCAAAAGTAGTGCTTAACGCTTCACGCAGAGGTTTTGATTCCCCTTGTTTGTTGATCTGCACAAGTTCCTCTGGATCCCATTCCATCACTTCAAGCAGCTGTTCAACTAGAGTTGGATCATTCTCAGGGAAAATCCCAAGACTATCACCTGGCTCGTATTGTAAACCTGAGCCTTCTAAATCCAGTTCAAGGTGGCGGGTTTCTTTATTAGATCCGCGCCCATTCAAATTGATATTTTCCAAGATTTCTGCTTGAAAGGGATTGCTTCTTGAGTAAGAAGTGGCAGAAGTCGCTTGATCGACTGGAGCCTCTGATGATATTGAGGCTTCTGATTGCCGCCCTTTATTCAATTGCTCCAGAACTCCTTGCATCCACTCTTCGGCAGGATCTTCAAAATCTAAATCACAATCCATTCGTTGAAATAACCTTTCTGCTCCCAGCTCCTCTAATCGTTTGTCAAAGTCTTTGCCGGTCTGGCAATAGAATTCATACGAGCTGTCACCGAGAGATAGTACGGAGAACCTTACATCATCAAGCTTAGGCGCCCGTTTACTATGAAGAAAATCATAAAATGGAATCGCATTGTCAGGCGGATCGCCATCCCCGTGCGTACTCGTCAGAATGAGTATATCTTCAGCTTTTTTTAAGGCTTTAGGTTTGTAATCATCCATAGAAGACAACGTTACTTTAAAATCCTGTTGTTTCAGCCGTTGAGCAAAATCTTCCGATAAAGACTGGCAATTCCCCGTATGGGAACCATAAAGAACCGTAACTTCCCTCGTTTTGGCTGGAGCTTCTGTAGAGGCTGCCTCTTTTGTTTGGGGAGGATCATGAACCGCAGCACCAGAAGATGCCGGCCCCGCCAAATACCCGCTCAGCCATATCTTTTGATTTTCTGTAAGTGTAGGAATCACACGATTCAATTGTTCTGCTTGTTCCTGGTTAAACGGACTATTCTTTTCCTGTAGCTGCAAAATTACCCACCTCGCATCAATATTTTTCCTTTTTCTCTGGCTACATCCATTTTCCTTATCTTAATTATGTAAGCCATTGTAATCATAGTTGTTTAGTCGGGATTATAGCCGCACGTATTTACATTTAAATCAAGAATAAGAGTTTCTTAACCTCACTTCCCTAAAATAAATAAAAAACCTTTCTTCCCAAATAGACAAGAAGAAAGGTATACGATGACATCATATATCGAACAATCTTCTTATCTTCCAGGCACCACAATCACCTGCTGGAATTGGCACAGTGTCTAAAACTAACGACCCGTTGCCGAGGCTTCGCAGGGCCAGTCCCTCCACCTCTCACAATAAGAAAGTTTCTATGAAATTGTAAGGTAATTAATGGTACATATACTATGCTTATTTTGCTGAATTGTCAATAGATTCTGATAAGATCATTCTTGTAACCTTACTTCTATTCGGTGATATTTTTCCTTACGTGCTGCCATAGAGCTGGATTTATTTACCCTTCTGAATCTTTTTCCATAAACCCGTCGATATGATAAATAGAATAATTACAACAAAAGCGGCTGCAATGAATTTGATCAACTCGTTTTCTTGATAAAGATAAATAGCTCCATATCCCCACACGAAAACAAGAGGGAAGAGAAAATCTTTTTGCAGAAAGTAAAAGGCTAAAGCAATCAACCCTCCAATCGTCAGTAAAATGACTGACCAGCCAAGTTCACCGATTGAAAATAATTCTTCTATCCCATTGGCTTTCAACACAACGAAAGCGTCTACAATCGTGGCAATGGATGTCCACCCAAGGTAAATGGAAAACGGAACCCTATACTTTGCAGAGGATAGATAAAGTCCTTGAATAATCGTATACACGATACAAAGCGTCAATAAGGATAGGGAGATGAATAGGATCGCAGGTGTGGTGCCTACAATGACAGAAGTTCCTGAAAGAATCATACTGATAGGAAACCATAGCCCGATCCGGCTGACGAATAAGTCTTCTTCTTCATTGGCAAAAAAGGATTTCATAATCAATAGGAACAGCAGTAAATAAATCAGACCCCATATTGAAAAAGCAAACGGCGCCGGCATGACATACACTTCTTCACTGCCCATTCCACTAGAAAAATCTGCGATAAACAATGAAGCAACAATCATATAGATGAAACTAGCCAGATTGAACAGTTTCAACATTAACAGCTTCATAAAGGTCCCTTCTTTCTCTCTTCATAATTGTACATCCCCCGTTTAATGTATTCTCTAAAACGACTCAATAGCACACGTAAGTCACCTTCCCATTTAAGCCTCCTAAAAAACAAGTACAAAATAAGCGGTATTCCTAAACAGTAAGAGCCGTCCCATCATAAAATAAACAGAGAAAACATCACCTTTGCTTACGGTTTTGACTATTTGAGAAAGAAGAGGAAGATATGCCTAAGTACAACCACAGAAGTTTACGGCCGAGAGTTTGTGTACTGCCGGGATATAATTGGTGCGGACCAGGCTGTAATGGGCCGGGACCTCCAGTCAATGCAGTAGACGCTGCATGTAAAGCACACGACATCTGTTATCAAAGGTCCCGACATTATTGTTCCTGTGACCTAGCATTCATACAACGGCTCGAACGTCTTCAAAATCCTTACACAGAAGAAGGACGTCATGCAAGAATGCTTCTTCACTATATGAAAATCCAGAGATTTTTCACTTGTTCGTTTTGATATGTGAGAGATTAAAGAAGGAGGCCTCCCTTTGTTTGAGAGGCCTCCTCTTGCTGTTTTCAGCAGACCTGGAAAGATAAGATTTTGGAGATTCCGTTACTCATAGTAGAGCTTGAAGGTCCGGGAAATCGAACCGTTTCACGGAGCCCCTAACTCTCACTAATTTCTCGGAATCGATTAGAGGGTATCAACTATTTGTTAGGAATAATCGTATGTTTCGAAATTGACCAGTCGAATTGATCGCTTCTCAGCCATTTCGATAGCGCTTCAATATCTCTAGCAAACACACGGTCTTCTGTAATGCTCGGTACAACTTCTCTCCCTTTTTCAAAAAGTTCCTGCACGGAAGTTGAGGCTGAGTTTACCCCTCTATACTCGAGCGCCTGCATCGCACAAATCAACTCAATGGAGGAGACGTTTTGGGCGTTAAGGATGATTTGATAAGCATGGCGCGCTCCAATCGTCCCCATACTCACGTGGTCCTCTTGACTGGCAGATGAAGGAATCGAATCAACACTTGCCGGGTGAGCGAGCGTTTTATTTTCTGAAACGAGAGATGCTGCGGCATACTGCAGAATCATCGCTCCGGATTGCAGTCCAGGATTCGGACTTAAGAACCCGGGCAGATTATTAAGCTGCGGATTGACGAGCCGTTCAATTCTTCGTTCAGATATGCTGGCCATTTCTGCTGCAGCAATTTTCAAAAAGTCCATCGCCAGAGCAATCGGCTGACCGTGGAAATTACCACCTGATACGATCAGGGTTCCATCCTCTAAAATCAAAGGGTTATCGGTAGCCGCATTCATTTCAATCTCCAGCTTTTCCTTTACATAAGCAAGACTCTGCCTTGATGCGCCATGAACCTGAGGGATACACCTTAAGGAATACGCGTCCTGTACCCTTTTGTCTCCTTGATGCGTAAGGAGTTTGCTGTCATGTGTGATAAGACGTACCCGTTCCGCCACTTCCATCTGTTCTTTATATCCGCGCGCTTCATGGATAGCAGGGTGAAACGCATCGATAATTCCTTCTAAAGCCTCCAGCGTCATGGATGCAATCCAGTCACTTTGGTGGAATAATCGTTCAGCTTCAATAAAATTGATGACCCCGACCGCCGTCATCGCCTGCGTGCCGTTGATCAAGGCGAGCCCTTCTTTAGCTTTTAAAGTGAGTGGCTGGTAACCATACTTGTGGTACACCTCTGAAGTCTTCTTTATTTTTCCTTCAACATGCACTTCACCTTCTCCAACAAGGACGAGAGCTAGATGAGACAGGGGAGCCAGATCTCCTGAAGCCCCGAGGGAGCCTTGACTTGGAACTACTGGAATTATATGATCGTTGGCTAAGTCACATAATCGCTCCACTACACAAGGCCGGACGCCTGAGTATCCTTTCAGCAGGGCATTGAGTCGTAAAATGACCATGGCCCTACTCACTTTTTCCGAAAAAGGCTCCCCGACTCCGCACGCATGCGAGCGAATTAAATGGAGCTGCAAGTCATCTACATCATCATCACGGATTCGCACATCACTGAATTTACCAAAACCGGTATTGAGTCCATATACCGTCTTGCCGCTTGTAACCACTCGCTCGACGGCGACCCTGCTTTTCTTTACTTTTTCCATACTGACCGGATCGATTGTAATCTTTTCACCTTTGTATAAGATTCTCTTCATTTTGCTCAGCGTTAAATCCGATCCGTTTAATTGAATCATAGCCATTCTCCTCTCAAAGAACAAAAAAAGAGACGACAATGGCATACGTAATACCATTGCCGCCTCCTCATAACTTATGACTATAGGCAGCCATTATCCTATATGGTTGATACCAAGCCCGAACGTTTCGTGTTCAAGTCCCTTGACCGGCGCACCGATCGTCCCATAAAAAGCGACGGCGAGCCATTCTCCTTCATCAAATTTCTCATAAGGCGAACCACGGACGACCGCAAAGCGTAAACCGACCGTCCTCATCATATCTCCAGCAGCCATCTGCCCCCGCATCACGCCTTCTAACGCTTCTAGAATCGCATGATACAACGCATGAGTTTCGCGGTACAGTTCATCTGATATAATATGATTTCTTTTGGCTGCGGTTTCTACGGCAGAAATCACTTTTTGCATATTCATTGAACCAGATTGGCCCTGACAGTAGTCGACGTCCTTTAATCGTTCCGTGAAAGGCTCCAACTCTTCAGGAGTCAAAGCTGCAACGAGCATCGCTAACTTTCCTATTGGAATCTTCTGAGTCATAGTCTTCACCTATTTCACTGTATCTAATTAAATTGTAAACGTTTTCTATACAAAGTTCAATTTCACTTGGAGAAGTTCAGGCTTCTGCCTAGTTACAGCATAAAAGACACAGTATCAATAATTTTACTTCTAAATTATATTCAGCCGCCGAAAAAAGCTGTACTTAAACTTTTGTCTAATCCATTAATTCCATCATATTTCCATACTATACTTTATTCTGTCTTAAGCAATATCCCGTCAAAAATGACAGCATGACATGAACGGCGCTCTTGATGCCAAACTCCCCGATATCTTTGCGAGGATCAAGGCAGACGATGTCCATAGCTTTCACTTTGGGATGAGCCCCTGCTATTTGGACTAATTCAAACAATTCATGAGTGAACATTCCGCCCGGCGTGGCAGCAGGAGCCCCCGGATTGTGAGTGATATCAAGAACATCCATATCCACTGTAAGATAGATGGTGTCGACTTCTCGCCCCAGCTGCTCCAGGGCACTACGAATTACGGTTCCGATCCCTTCACTCCTGGCCTGCTTCATCGTTGTATAATGCACCCCTTTTGCATCAGCATAGTCTTTGAGTGCTTTTGCGTTAAAAAATCCATGCAAACCAATCGTATGGACGTGTTCCCCTTTCACGATCCCACTCTCTAAAAGACTGCGGACCGGTGTACCGTTTGCTGGTCCTATGTCCGTGAGATCGCGTAAATCAAAGTGGGTATCCAGTTGCAGCAGTCCAATCGTTTCTTCCATATGCACCTGTTTCCAACCTTCGATCAGCTTAGCTGTGATCGAATGATCGCCGCCTAGTGAAATCGGAAGTGTATGAGGGTGATAGGTCCTTACCGCAGCCATAGCTTCTCTAATCTGCTTCTGCGTCCATTGTATATCTGTGACATGCTGACGCACATTGCCAAGATCAAGGACTTTTAATGCAGCCAAATCAATATCCTCGTCAAGATTATACGTCCCGAATGATTTCCAGGCCTGACGCATGGCCTCCGGGTTTTCACTGGCCGCCGATGTACTGATAGACGATTTGGAAAGCGGTGCTCCTAAAATCGTTACATCGTACTCTTCCCAATGGATCGGTCCTTCCCCTATATATTCAACCCATTCGTGCACTTTAAGGTCACGTAATTGATCGGTTGGCTTCGTCCATATTCTTTCTGGGCGTTCAAGCATAGGATATGGATAGTTTGTCATTGCAGCCGCCCTCCTATTACGACAGGTTTGCCAGATTTTATGACCGTATCCACATGATTCATGCCGTATTGATAAGATAGCGTCAAATAATTAGGCACGTTAAAAATTGTCACGTCCGCTTTCTTTCCACGCTCCAGACTGCCTGCCTCTCTGCCGCAGCCAATAGCATGTGCGGCATTGATTGTAGTTGCCGTCAGTACCTCTTCAGGAGTCATGCCCATTTTTAAACAGCCTAAATTCATCATGAAGGGCAAAGAAATAGTCGGTGAAGATCCGGGATTCGCATCAGTCGATAACGCTATCGGAATACCTGCTTCGATCATTTTCCGAGCTTCAGCGAATTCAGCCATAAGGAAAAAAGCAGTGCCTGGCAGCAAAACTCCGACTACTCCAGACTCAGCAAGAGCCTTGATTCCCTTATCAGATGCTTTTAACAGGTGATCTGCTGAAACGGCTCCAACCGAAGCGGCTAATTCCGCTCCCTCATAAGGTTCGATTTCATCAGCGTGAATCTTCGGCATTAAGCCATGCTGCTTCCCTGCCTCAAGTATCCTGCGTGACTGCTCAGGAGTGAACACACCACGTTCACAAAATACATCGTTAAAAGTGGCAAGCTTTCTCTTCGCTACTTCCGGAATCATTTCATGAATCACACGCTCAACAAAAGGCTCTGGATCATCTTTTTCAGCCATTGGGATGGCATGTGCACCCATAAACGTTGAAATCAGATCAACCGGATGATTTCGATGCAGCTGGTGCGCGACTTCCAGCTGTTTGATTTCATGTTCCAGAGTCAGTCCATATCCGCTTTTTGCTTCGACTGTCGTAACACCATGCAGCAAAAATTGATCGAGCCGCTTTTTCGACTGCTCATATAACATTTCGCGGCTGGCTTTCTGAGTGGCACGCGTTGTTGCATGGATCCCTCCCCCCGACTCCATAATCTCCATATATGTCTTACCATTCAGCCGCATGGCATACTCGTTCTCTCTCGTCCCCGCGTGGACAAGATGTGTATGAGGATCGATCAACCCGGGGGTTACCACTTTACCAGATGCATCAATTCGCTGATTCGACGAATAATTAGATGAAATCTCATCTGTAGGACCGACCGCAGCAATTTTTCCATCTTCTATATAGACCGCACCATTTTCGATGATATCAAGCTCAGCCATTTCCCCTTGAATAGCTGGACGGTCACTATGCCCTTTCATCGTGATCACTTGCGCGGCATTCATTATGAGCAGCTTGTCTGTCATTCGGACTCCTCCTTAAGCATCGGGATTTGGATTCCTTGTTTACGAGCTGTCTGTTCAGCGATAGCATAGCCTGCGTCCACGTGACGTATAACGCCCATTCCTGGGTCTGTAGTCAATACACGTTCCAGCCGCTGTGCTGCCCCTTTTGTGCCGTCAGCTACAATCACCATTCCCGCATGCAGAGAGTAGCCCATCCCGACACCGCCTCCATGATGAACACTGACCCAGCTTGCTCCACCCACGCTGTTGATCATAGCGTTCAAGATCGGCCAGTCGGCAACAGCGTCACTGCCATCTTTCATCGATTCTGTTTCTCTATTTGGAGAAGCGACAGATCCGGAATCTAAATGGTCACGGCCGATAACGATAGGTGCGCTCAGTTCTCCGCTTGCCACCATGTCGTTAATGATTTTCCCGAATCTCGCACGCTCACCATATCCTAACCAGCAAATACGAGCAGGTAACCCTTGGAAACTGATTTTCTCACGAGCCATCCGAATCCAGTTGCACAAGTGTTCGTTATCACTAAACTCACGTAAAATCACTTCATCGGTCTTATAAATATCTTCAGGATCACCAGATAACGCGACCCAGCGGAACGGTCCTTTTCCTTCGCAAAACTGCGGCCGGATGTAAGCGGGGACAAAGCCTGGGAAGTCAAACGCCGCTTCAATCCCTTCATCCTTTGCGACCTGTCGGATGTTGTTTCCATAATCGAACGTTACTGCACCTTTCTTTTGCATATCAAGCATAGCCTGGACGTGAACAGCTATGCTTCGTTTGGAACGTTGAATATAAGTTTTAGGCTCTGTTTTACGCAGTTGTTCAGCTTCTTTTAAATTCATGTCAACCGGAACGTATCCATGAAGGGGGTCATGAGCTGAGGTTTGGTCTGTCAGTACGTCAGGGATAAACTCATTTGACAGCATCTTCGGCAGCAGTTCAGCCGCATTTCCGAGCAGCCCTATTGATAGCGCTTTCTTTCCATCGCGGGCTTCTTCTGCTAACTTAATGGCTTCATCCATATTATCAGTAGAAACATCTAAGTATTTCGTATCTATTCGACGCTGAATCCGTTGCGGATCAATTTCAACAGCGATGCACACCCCGCCGTTCAACGTTACAGCCAACGGTTGCGCGCCACCCATACCACCTAGTCCGGACGTCAGCGTGATCGTTCCTTTTAAGCTTCCGTTAAAATGTTGTTTTGCACATTCGGCAAAGGTTTCATATGTTCCTTGAACAATCCCCTGACTGCCGATATAAATCCAGCTTCCAGCCGTCATTTGCCCATACATCATCAGACCTTTCTGATCAAGCTCATGAAAATGGTCCCAATCCGCCCAGGCTGGCACCAGGTTGGAGTTGGCGATCAAAACTTTAGGAGCATCTTCATGCGAACGGAACACAGCGACTGGTTTGCCAGATTGAATAAGTAAGGTTTCATCATTTTCAAGGTTTGTAAGAGACTCCACGATCGCTTCGTAACAGTCCCAGTTTCGCGCCGCCTTGCCGATTCCTCCATAAACAACGAGTTCATCAGGGTTCTCAGCAACATCAGGATGAAGATTATTATTCAACATCCTTAAAGCCGCTTCCTGAATCCATCCTTTGGTATGCAATTTCGTCCCTTTGAACTGCTTTACTTTTTTGGATTGATCTTTATCCATCAAACCTGCCCCTCTCTTCATTCATTTCTCTGCCCTTACGTCAAAAAGGGTACATGACCTACTATATGGGCAATCAAAAGACCTCATGTGTTCCAGTCCGGCATCATACTCTTTCTTCTATAAGCTCATAGTAGCACAAAAAGTATATACACTACCCACTATTTTTTTACATTAATAACGGCAAAAAGACCAGCGGGAACAAAAGAACCCACCGGATATTTTCCAGCGGGCATTTCAGCTACTTCCCTTTCTTTTTGAACACTCGGAGCGTGTAATGTTCCAACCCGCCCTCTTCACAGCTCTTTTCCTCAACTTGCCGGAATCCGTATTTCTCAAAAATCTCCTTATAGTTCCTCGGGAAAAAACGCCAGTTGGCAGCCGTTTCCGCTTCAATAGTGATCAAATACTCTCCTGATATTCTTGCGATTTCTTCAAGAATCCAGTCACTGTCCGGGTGAATATGTTCCAATACAGCCATTGAGAAGACTAAATCAAAACCATCAGTCGGGAGTTTTTTAATAACATTTTCTACTGGCGAATGAATGATATTCGCTTTTTTCGCAAGTTGAGGATATGTTTTTTTCATTGCTTTTACTGCTTGCTCACTGATTTCAATCCCCGTCACGTCTTTATATCCGTGACTGAAAAGGTGATTAAGATTACGCCCTACATTACAACCGACTTCAAGAACTTTTCCTTTCTTGGCAACGTACTTCTTCACATGTTTCGTTAAAAATTCACTTCGTTCCACTCTTTGCGCATATAAGTCAGGTGTGCTCGATTTCACCCAATAATCATGTATTTCTTTTAGCTTTTTTCGCTCTGTCATTCCCTTATCTCCTCTTTTATACAATGTATAATAGTATATGTAACAATAGGGAAAGCGTATTGGTTTATGACACAGGGCAGCTGCCCTCATTAAAGGTGATTACACCGATTTGCTAGTTAAGCGTTGTTGGTTTTCATAAGAGTTAATTGAAAGACTTCAACTCTTTCTATAAAAATCAGTACATGGGTACATAAAAAACTCCTGTCGCAGCAGTAAAAAGCTGTTAAAGGAGTTTTTTATTATGCCTTCAAAGACTGAATTAATGCTTTCAACTGGTGGATTGATGTCGCTGTTTGAGCGAAATACTTCGATGCCAGGAACTCGGTCTTCTTCCTTTCCCACGTCTGTTTATCGAAATCGGCTTCTAAAGCAGCCGTTACACTTTTGACTAATGTACCGGCATCCTGAAAGATATAGTCATTCAACTGCTCATAATAATTTGTTGAGCTCGGTACTAAGCTTCTCAACTTCCAAATGAATACAGGTTTATCAGCCAGCATGGCTTCTAATACAATCGTGGATTCGTAGCTTATGACAGCATCTACACAGTGAAGCAAGTTGTATAAATGCATGTCATCAGCGAAGCTTACATCTGGGAACTCTTTTTGTAGCAAGACCGTTTTTTCCGAGTCTCTTTGTTTACCATTCCGCTGCTTTACTATGAGGTTGCATGTACCTTTCATCTGTTGAATGATTGCCTTTGGAATTTCCGTCTCTTCATGGTGAATGACGAGAAGCACCGTTTTTTTAGACGGGTCTAATTTAAAATGGGTTTGGAAAGCTTTCTTATCCATTACGTTCATTTTAAATATTTCATCAAACCTCGGGTGTCCCATGCTCTTCAGGGAAGTTAAAGGTACTCCTTTGTTAGAATACCACTCCACATCATAACTTCCGTAGACAGCAAGATAGTCAGCAACTTTCGGAAGGTACCCGAATTCAAGCATTGGAATTCCGTGCTGCAGGCAGATGGTCGGGACTCCTTTTAACGAAGCGGCAAGCGCCATACTTCTTGTATCACTGCTATTCGTCGTTCCTAATACGAGACAGGAAACGGATGTTTTTTCAAAAAAATGGACAGCAGCAGAGATCTGATGCATGATGCCTGGAATGATCTTAACGAGTCTGTTCCTGAACTTCTTATCGCCGTATATAGGATGGAAATTCACTTTATTCAAACATTCAATAGCTTTCGTCTGGAATTCACTTATCGTTTTTTTGTTAACTTTTGAGTATGAAATAAATGGGGCGGCAGGGATGGCATGTGGTGGTTTAGGATTTTTCGATCTTTGCCGCAAAATCATTGTTTCTGAGGGCAGAAAATGCTCCTTCAACATCAATTCAGGAATTCTCAGTGAGGTGTCATATAATACGACTTTTCCTTTAGATTGGCTTACTTTTTTCCTATATGAATTCAGCCGCTGCTCAAAGTGAGACTGAATGTCCCTCTCTTTTTTTATGCTGGTCTTTATCGATTTAGACAAAGCCTTATCACTCAATTTGTTGATGGCATTCTCGTGTATAAGCACATAATAAGGACTCACCAGCGGAATAGAGATTCCTAGATAGGTAAGCGGTGCAAACAAATCAATAAAATCACAATAAGAAGACCAGTAATTGCGTTCAAAATCATTCATTACGTATTCCCCCCCTTTCTTTGTCATTCATTTAAAGATCTGAGGACAATCTATCAATTAAATTCTTCAACCTCTCCCCAGACAGTTCGGCTATTGGATAAGCCTGCTCAAGAAACTCTACCCTTCTCTCTTTAGCCAGTTTTTTCATCTCTTTGTCATTAAAATATCTATGGATCAAGTCAGCGTACCTCACCGGATCTGTTTCCACTAACTCCCCTAAACTGTCATAGTAACCCGTGTAATTAGGAAAAGGAGTAGATAAAATGAAGACAGGTTTATCAGCTATCATAGCCTCCAATGCTACTGTGGATAAATAAGTTACCACTAAATCACTGTGTCGTATCAGATCATACAATTGAAAATGTTGAGATGAGGAAAGGAAAGGATACTTTGAGGTCAGCGGGTGAGGGGTCAATTGAGGATAATCTCTCACGATGATATTGTAATCTTCATTATTTCCAAGGGAGTTAATAAACGCTTCCCATTTCTTTATCTGTTGATTATCTCGCACAACCATAAGAATCAATTTCTTCCCACGTTTTAAACCTAACTTGCGTTCCATCCGCTTCCTTGAAATAGATGGTTGAAGATGAATCGTATCGAATCGAGGGTGGCCGATCACCTCAACCGATTGCTCGTGTACGCCTAAACGCTTAAACCATTCGGCTTCAAAATTTCCATAAACAGCTTCTACATCTGCAATCTGAGGAATGAACCCTATTTCATTACCGATGATTCCATGCTGCATGCATATTGTAGGAATACCTACTTCTGCCGCAACCATCGCAATCGTTCTGCTTTGATAATAATGGGTGGAAGAAAACACGATACAAGAAACAGGATTCTTGTTAAAAAACCTGCTGGCTTCCTCTATTCGATGGACAATTCCTTCAATTTGTTTATTAAAGATCTGCTTAAATGTTTTATCATTGAACATCGGATGACCTTTGAATGATGATATGATCTCAGCTGCCTTTGTCTGTAAAATATGGATATTGGAACTCACATTCGCCCTATAGTCATGTAAGTAATGACAAGGAAGACCTTCTATCGGGATTCCTTTGACTATTTTGTTCTTTTTATTCTTAGTATAAAGATCATGAAGAACAATCGTGTCTGAAGGCTTAAAATGCTGATCAATGATTTCTTTCGGGAAACGCAGCAATTTAGCGGCGTCATATAGAACAACCTTTCCCTCTGGACTGACAGCTTTTGGAGCTAATTTACTTTTGCTTTTATTCACGTGATATCGTTTATAAGCATTAAAAAGCTGCTGGAATGATTGTTTATCTTTTATTTCATAACGTAAAGACTTCAGAAAATTTTCTGATGATATACGACCATACACTTTCTGATTATCTGTGATCAGACTGCGGAAGTGACACAAGTAAGGAATTGAAAAACCTTTATATTTTAAAATCTTGAACGTTTCTAAAAACTCGTAGTACAAAGACCAAATGTTTCGCTCTACCGTATTCATTCTTGACCTCCCTATATTTTAATAGGATTCATTTGCTTTTCCTCAAAGAACCATATACCTATTTATATTCCTTTCAATTAGCTTTGTTTAGCAATTCACCTAGTTTTTTCATAAATTAAGGGGGCGTCTCGAATATACTTTTTCTATAAAATTATAGTCTCTGCCCTTTGTCTCATTGCCATATATTGATAACCATTCGAAAAGAATAAAATCCATTTCCATATACTTCTCATCGACATCATTCAATAGAGACAATAAAAAGGCTTGGATATTAAATTCCAACCCTTTTTCTGGTTAACTTATCTAGTTAAACTAAAGCTCCCTTATGTTGAAGACTCAGTTTCGAGATGTTTGGACTGTTTCCGTTATGTTTAACAGAGGCAAGAGCTCCGGGAAATCCCTCCCTTTCCGTGGGAGCGCAGTGAGCCTCCTCGATCTTCGCTCTCCGGGCTCTCACCAAGCACTCTCTTCCCACAGGAGTCTCGTAATTTCCCGGAGCTCTTTGCGATGAGTAGGGGGTACGGAAACACCGATTTCAGGATGTCAGATGCTGTGCTACAGTTATGATCAAAACTTGATATTGAGCGGTTTATCCCTATAAACAACCGATCACCAAAAAACGAACATGGATAAAGAAGACGCACCTTCTTGCAAAAAGGGTTCATTTCTAGCTTACTTTCACGGAAATGAAAAGCCTATTGGATAGTTGGTTTCTCTAATACAACCGGTTGAATGAATCTGCAAACGTTGGTACAAGAGAGTTTCTGCTTCTCATTTCTTAGTTCCGTCCCGTAATAGAAGTTAGGGGTTTTAGGATACTGGACTGAGCATGCGAAGATAAAAATAATTCAAAGAACGGTATAAGAGGGTCTCGTTCATCTCCTATCGATTGGTGTGGTTGGGGAGCTGCGAGACACCCGTGGGAGAAGGATGTAGGCGAGATCCCACAGGGCTTGCAAGACCGAGGAAGCTCGCCACTTCCCCCACAGGAAAGCGAGTAGCTTCCCAACCACACCAGACTCTCATTACAGCCACGAACCCAGGTTATCTCGAAACCAAGTCTTCCATTATCCTGCCAGTTAGCTTAAGAACAAACCTTAACAGATTTTACAATTACCTACTTGTTCTATAAATACCAATATAGATACTAGCACGTTCCCCACTGCTTTTATCATTAGGTTATTAGAGTTGCGACTATGCTAATGCCAGTGACCATACACAACAATCGTTGATATACTTAAAGAAAACAGCAGACCAAATCATATGCAATTTGGTCTGCTCATGAGTATGTTATTTCGTATGTTTCTAAAACAGCCTCTTTTTGTGTTTATGAGGTTTTAATATTTCTTTGATACGTTGTTCCTTTCACGTTTTTTGTATTTTCAAGATGTTCAGTCAACCTAAGAAATAGACAACTTCATGCCTGGACGTATGAAGCTAGGATTTGTAATGTTGTTGGCAGATGCGATTTTCTGCACAGTCGTTCCGAATCTCAGAGCAATGCTGTACAGAGTATCTCCTGTTTTTACTGTATACGTTTGAGAAGATGGCTCAGAGGTCGATCCATTTGGAATCGTAAGCACCTGTCCAACCTGAATTAATGCTGAGTTTCTAATTTGATTCACGGAAGTAATCTCAGACAGGGTCGTATTAAATTTACGTGCAATGCTATACAGTGTATCCCCTGATTTCACCGTATAGCCTGCTGGGGTGTTCGACGGTGCGGTTGATTTCCCTGGTATTTTCAGTACTTGTCCGACACGAAGAAAATTCACATTATCCAACCGATTCTCTGACGCGATTTTACTTACCGAAGTGTTGTACTTAAGAGATAGACTGTAAAGTGTGTCTCCGGCTTTTACCGTATGAGTACCAGTGGAAGATAGTTCCCCGTCATTCAATAAGTCGGAGACGGTAACAAATTGATACCCTTGATTTTTCAGATTACTAATGATTCCAGGCAATGCACCAGGTGTACCAGATGCACCTGCCCCGGTATGCATCAGTACAATCGACCCAGGTACAATATTGTCCAGCACCCTGTTTCGAACATCGGCTGCTGAATTTCCTTTCCAATCAATCGTATCAATGTTCCAATGAATAGTTTGCTTATACCCGGCATTGCCGACGGCCGAGAGTACAGAGGAATTGACAGCACCAAAAGGAGCGCGAAAAAGTGGTTTCGTCGAACGCCCTGTCGTTTGCTTTATAATGTCTTCCGTACGATCAAGCTCGTTCTTGATTTGAGAAGCCGTAAGCTTAGTGAAGTCTGGGTGGCTGTAGGAGTGATTTCCAATTTCGTGTCCTTTTGACACGATGTTTTTGATTTTTTGAGGATGATGGTTTGTACCTGACCCAGTAAGGAAAAAAGTAGCTTTCACATTGTTTGAAGATAGTGTTTGGAGAATGTTTTCGACATTTGTTCCATCTGCCCCGTCATCGAAGGTTAAAGCAACGACTTTGCTTGAAGTTTTTCCTTTTGTAACAAACTGAGAGCTGGCTCCTTCTACTTGCGGAGAGAAAGGCAGGGTGAAGGTAATCAATAGAACGAGGGGGACACTTAAACGCAGTAATTTCACATTCATCTCACTCACCTCTTTTTTAGTTATGCTGAGGGGACCAGCATATGTATGGTGGAGTGGATAATATTCAGAAAATTCTTTCACTTATAAGTTCATTATACTTCTTTTTTAGGAAATGAAAACAAAAACATTGAAATTTCGACCAGATATAACCTTTTTTCTGTATATTGTTAGGAATTATAACTTCTGTAATAAAGTTTTCACGAGTTTTTTGTCATAAACTGAGAGCTGGAAGGTTTGCAGTATCGTCCGTGTGATGCAAATTCGAGTGCTGTCCTATATTTGCTCAGGCTTAGTTTCATATATTAGCAGGTTTAACAAAAAACAGCAGATGAGGGATTCATACAGGACAGTAACCTGTATGAATCCCTCATCTGTTTAAAAGGTTCGTTTTATTCAGCTGCCCCGATACACATGATACCCCCACGGTGACACTAATAAAGGTACGTGATAGTGGGAGTCCGGCTCACTTATGCCGAAACGGACAGGTACAGTCTGTAAGAAATTCGGCTCCTCAAGCTCTACCCCTTTCCTCTTAAAATAACTACCGATATGAAACACGATTTCATACTCTCCTTGTTGAATTTCTAATTCAGTTAATAAAGGAGCATCCAGGCGGCCGTCGAGATTGGTCGTGTCGGTTTTGATATGTTCTTTATTCTTTCCTTTAATAGTATATAAGTCTATCTCTACATGGTCCGCAGGGGTCCCGTGAGTCAAATCAAGTACATGAGTAGTTAATCCTGCCATATTGATCCCTCGCTATAACCTATTATTTTTCATAGTAGACGGTTTGTTTTTCTTTCTCCTTCGCAGCATCCTCCTGAGTAACTGTGAATTCTTGAAAGCCATATGGTGGACGCGGTTCCGTATAAACTTTCCCTTCGGACCCAGGGATGTCTTCAACTACGGTTTCCCACGTGCGGTTCTGCGATTCAAATGTCACGTTCTTAAGCTGAGGAAATCTCTCTAAAACACGGCAGCCAATATGGTAGATCAATGACTGGATAGATGGAGTTGTTTTTTCATGAAACACGCTTGCGGCTATATCTTTGATTTGAGCAGCGGCCGTATATTGGGACGGATATGCACCTGTGGCGTGCTCCTCGTTCTCATATTGCCAATGCAGGTTCAAGTAAATGAATAAAGGACGGTTGCCATCTTCCGGGAGGGTCGTATATTCATCCCGTATATAGCCGACGAACGAATTACCTTTCACTTTGATCAGCTGTAAATCCAATAAAGAACTTTGTTGGTGCTTCACTTGAATCCCGTTACCGCTTCGCACTAGTTCAATCATTGCCTGTGAACGTTCATCGCGGGAATGTTTGAATACTAGGTTACTAGGAACAAGCCCTTCCTTTGTACTGGCACTGGCGGCTTCAAAGGGAATTTCTTCACCGATCATCTGTACACTTTCGAAGTGAGGATACTTTTCCAGAAACGCATGTGATGCATAAGAGATAAAGCCTTCGGTCGTCGAACCTTCATAGCTGGCTAGATGCCGTTGGATGAAATTTTTCATCGAATCTGTTGCTACGACCATCGAGTTGTCACCTTCTGTGAATGAGGGTAAGAATTCTTTCCCTCCAATCCTTACACTTACGTTTAATCCAAACACAATATTTTCACTTCCGCTGTAGTTCGACTCGGGAATTTGTTTTACACCTCGTAGAGGTGTCATATATGTACGATAAGCAAACACATCTCTTTTTCCATAATACATAGTGCGTTCATTTGATTGAATATCCATTCGATCCTCTCCTTCAAGCCATTAGTTTATCTTGTAGACGGAACCTGGCAATTTTATAAATTTCTGATAAAGCTTTATCAAATTCTTCCGTTTCAGAGTTATCGACTCTCTCTTTCAATGCTTCATGAATATCGTCCTTATACTTGCCCTTCACAGCAAAAATAAAAGGAAAGCCGAATTTCTTTGTATATCGGTCATTCAATGATTGGAAGCTTGCGAACTCCTTCTCTGATAAGTTCTTAAGTCCGGCTCCCTGCTGTTCACGGACGGAGTCCTCACTCATTTGAATATTGTCACCCAGGTTCGGGTGGATACGGATGAGCTCCAACTTTTCTTCTTCCGGAGCGTTGCTTACAATCTCGACCATTCTTTGATGAAGAGCATCTAATGAAGGATAGGGTCGAAACTGGGCAGCTTTCACCGCCACCCAGGGAGAATCCTCAAAGACTTTCCCGAGACAATTCGCAAAATCCTGATCACTCATTTCGTTGATCTCGCTTATATTCACTACTCTCACCTTCCCCTCACTCCTTCTGCCAAAATGTATAATTCTCATCATAAGTATTTTTCTGAAAATTGTCATTATTCATTTTATACAATTATCAGCTCTGTAAATGAGCATTATGCATAATCCTTTATAAAAGACTCTGTTAAATTTCCGTGTTGATATTCATATAAGCTCCCGTTAGCGGAAGACTCAGTTTCGAGACATCCGTACT
The DNA here is from genome assembly GCF_024189295.1 of Halobacillus sp. A1. GTDB lineage: Bacteria > Bacillota > Bacilli > Bacillales > Halobacillaceae > Halobacillus_A. Next base: position 222,257 of record NZ_JAIZEN010000001.1, on the reverse strand, counting down.
GTTTCCACCACAAAAATAGAGCGTGAAGGTCCGGGAAATCACTCGCTTTCCATGGGCGTACGGTGAGCTTCCTCGGGCTGACGCCCTCCGGGATCTCACCATGTACTAATATCCCATAGGAGTCTCGCATTTCCCGGACCTTCTTGCCCTTGTGAGGATTATGGAAACATTTGAGGCAGTGCTTCACTAAAAAAAACAACTACCTTTGAGTGATAACTGGCGAGACTTCTGTATGCAAGAAAATGCCGGGAATTGCCTTAAAGTGTAGGAAGTTTTTACACTAAAATGCTATAACCAGAGCACTGGAGTTTAATGCCCCCACTATTACTAAGAAGGTGCTTTTCAAGTGATTTAGCGAAGTACATCTTTCGTTCAGTGGCATGGACTGAGCTGATAAAGGCAACACGAGGAACGAAGAAATTCGATGGCCCCTTATCGAACAGAAGAGGAGGAATTCTCTTCTGTTGCTGATTGTTGAGTTGAGCATGGAATAGAATGTCTGAAATTTTCTTATTTGGATTTCGTAAAGCCCATCTATAGTGAGGGGCGGCGGGGAATGGGGAGACTCCTGTGGGAAAAGAGTGCTTGGTGAGATCCCGCAGGACGGGACGTCCGAGGAAGCTCACCGCGCTCCCACGGAAAGCGAGTCATTCCCCGCCGCCCTGATCCACTCACACAATGTCTCGAAATCAAGTCTTAAAGTATCCTGCCATATTGTTGAATAACTCTCTTAGGAACATCTACAACCATCTTTAACATCGCCATAAAAAAAATCATTACAAACCAAGCATCGTTTTGATCCTTAATGCTAAGCGGATTTGCATCGTCGTTTCCGCATCGCTTAGTTTACCGCCAAGTAATTCTTCACATTTTTCCAGTCGATAGACGACGGTATTTCGATGGACGAACAGCCGCTTCGCCGTTTCAGAAATCTGAGAATGAGTTTCCAAGTGCACAAAAAGTGTGTCCAGGAGTGTTTCATCCTCTCCCGCCAGCTGGTTCAAAGTGTTATTATAGAATTCTTTTAAATCTTCTTCTGGAACAACTCGGAGCAGCTCCATGACATCCTTCGTCCGATAACTTTGAATAAATCCTTCTTCCCCTGTGCGCCACCCTGTTTCAAGGGCATCTTGAGCCTCCTTATAACCTTTTCTTACATTCAGCAAATTCCTGGACAAGTTGCTTACCCCAAAAGAAATGCAGCGTCCGAATCGATCCTTTACATTATCCTGGATCAGCTTCAAAGAGGATATAACATAATCATGGTTTTCCTTAGCACTTCCATCGACTTTGAATAGAAGAATACATTGGTCTCCCCGTGTGAATAGATGGGTAGATAAAGAGAACTTTATAAGTTCTTCTTCAATATGTTCATAGATTTGGTCGGTTTCTATTTGGGTTTGGGTATAGCTGCTGAACCCTTTCGTCACTACCTTACCAATGGCACAAAAATAAGGAGCGTTATTTTCGAGTGAGAATTCTTTTGCCCGATTGATGATTTCTTCCTGTGAAGAAAACACCCCTTCTGTGAAATTTAGAAAAAATTCATTTTTGACACGCCGGGAATACTGCTTCAACGCATTTTCTTTAATCAACTCAAATGATATGACGTTGGCAGCCTGTTCAATCGTTAATTGTGAGGAATGATCCTCCTTGTGGATTGGGGAGAATACGATAAGAGAGCCCGCTCTTTTTTCGTGAGTAAATACAGGAAATACAGAATATGTACGGCGATCGGGAACGGTGGAAAATGAATAGTACCGACTTGCTTCTGGGACAGTGTTCCCTCCTTTGACATAGATCCCTTTAGCCAAATGATTGAGTGTCAGCTTAGGGTCAGAGGCAGCGATCGGGTTCGCATACTGATCCAGTAATGCTACAGGAACATGCAGCATGTCAGCCAGGCTCTTCAATAATTTGTGCAGCCCTTTTCCACTCATAATATGCTGGGAGAATCGCTTATGAGTATCAATAGCTAAACGCAGTTCATTGGTCTTCTTATCTAATATGTTGCTAAGCGTCTGATTCACGATATCTCCCAGCGATGTTGACGACGGCAGTTCTATAATGGGAAACCCGAGTTCGTCTGCCAGCTTAATAACTTCTGGAGGAATCTTTTGCAAAAAACGCTTCGTCTTAATTCCGAGCGCGGCACAACCTTGTGCGTTCATCGCTTCGACCAGCTCGAGCAGCAGCTCAGGCTGATCTTTGACATGATAAGCAGTCGTCACCAGCAGCTCCTGCGGTTTTAAAAATCGTGCAATATCCGGTGCATCCATCATATTGACATGCAGAATTTCCCTGTCGATGCCGGTTTCCCCAGCGATTACGTGGCACCCTTCCAAGGCAGGCATATGCAAAACTTCCGAAACTTTCATAAACTTCACTCCATCTACTTTTCATTTTTATGTATCTTATCATAATTTTTAGAATTATTATGCAATTTGAACAATAAACTATCGAAATTACTACACTTTTGCCAATGATGTGCCGCAGTTCTCTTGGTAAACTTAACCTACTAACAAAAAGAATCTCATCCTTACATCAGATGAAACGGAGGAGAATTATGGCGATTGAATCAAAATCTACTTTTATCATAAATAACAAAGCCGAAGACATGGTGAAATGGCTGTCATCCTTTGGTCTTTCTCCCGACGGCGGAATAAATCGATTATTATATTCATCCGCATGGAGCGAAGCTCAGAAAGCCCTTGAACATAAAATGAAAAATGACGGATTAGCTGTCCATTTTGACAGTGTCGGCAACCTGTTCGGTAGGCTGGAAGGCAGTGATGCCAAGGCGGATACGGTTTTGACAGGTTCACATATAGATACCGTGGCAGATGGAGGAAGATATGACGGGGTATACGGCATTGTAGCAAGCCTGCTGGCTGTTGAAAGACTAAAAGCGACTTACGGGACTCCGAAAAAACCAATTGAAGTCGTATCGCTATGCGAAGAAGAAGGCAGCCGCTTCCCTATGACCTTTTGGGGGTCCAGGAACATCACGGGCCGCTATACCCTCAAGGACGCTAAAAACGTCACAGACGCAAAAGGTGTTCCTTTACTTTCAGCGATGCGTGAGGCCGGTTTTGATCCTGCGCATTATCAATCTCCTATGAGACAGGATATTGATTGTTTCATAGAACTTCATATCGAGCAGGGCATCGTACTTGAGCGATCAGGCCACTCACTCGGGCTGGTCAGCCACATAGTAGGTCAGCGCAGGTTCACTATCAACATATCAGGAGAAAGCAACCATGCCGGGACGACTCCTATGCCTTTAAGAAAAGACGCTATGAGTATCGCCTCCCATTTGATTGATTACGTAACGACACAAGCGAGAAATGATGAGTCTGATCTTGTCGCCACGGTTGGTAAAATCACCGCCCAGCCGAATACACCGAACGTCATTGCCGGCGAAGTAGAATTCACCCTCGACGTACGTCATCATGAAGAGAAACACCTGAAACAATTTTGCGACAGGTTCCATGATTATATTCAATGGACAGCCTCAGAGAATCAAGTAAGTATTTCTTCTTCCCAGTGGCTGAACGCTTCTCCGGTGCAAATGGATGCTTCGTTAATGGACCTGTCCAAAGCCACTGCGCAGGATAACAACATCTCTTTTCAGCCGTTAATAAGCGGTGCCGGGCACGATGCTCAAGTTTTCGGTACCCACTGCCCGACCGCACTCCTATTTGTACCAAGTCAGCAAGGGATCAGCCACTCACCAAAAGAATTCACGAAATCCGAAGATCTTGAAAATGGCGTAGACCTGTTAACCGATCTTTTATATAAACTCGCCTATTAAACAAAAAGCTATGGTACACATCGTTGTTGATTTTTCATAAATAGTTATTCAACAATATGGCAGGACTTTGAAAGACTAGACTTCGAGGTAGCTGGGGTTCGTTGCCGTATGAAGAGTCAGGGGTGATTGGGAAGCTACTCGCTTTCCTGTAGGGGAACTGGCGAGCTTTCTCGGACTGAAGCCCTATGAGATCTCTGCTGTTCCGTCATCTTGATGAGTGGAATGTGGTTTTAGGAATGGACTCGCTTTCCGTGGGAGTGCAGTGAGCTTCCTCAGGCTCCGCCTTCCGGGATCTCACCAATCACTCTCATCCCACAGGAGTCTCGCCCATTCCTAAAACCACCTAACTTATATTACGGGACGGAACTAAGAAATAAGAAGAAAAACTAACCAATTATTAGACTCTCTTCACCCAATGAGTCTCTTCGTTTCCCAACCTTCCTATTCCATGGAAGCGAGTAGTGAACCCTCTCCCCAAAAGGAGGGGTTTTCCGTCATTCCTGTCCTATAGGTGGGAAGCACTCTATAGAAAGTCTTTCAATATGGAATACATGATTACATTAAGATTTTTGTTTTTCCTAAAAGCGGTTTCGTGACACTTATATGGAAAGGGGCGGAGGGAAAAGGTGAGACTCCTGTGGGATTAGCGGGACAGGTGAGACCCCACAGAGCGAAGCTCGAGGAGGCTCAGCGCCCGCCCCACGGAAAGCGAACCTTTTCCTGCAGCCCCTAAACTCCCACTATATCTCAAAACTAAGTCTTCAAGAATAGGGCGCTTATATGAATATCAACAGTGAAATTTAACTGAGCGAATCAATTAAAAAGGAGAATGACTGATGACGTATACAGAATTGAACACTCCGCTCCGTACCATTATGACTCCCGGACCTGTAGAAGTAGATCCTATAGTTCTCCGGTCATTGAGTACCCCTGTCTTAGGTCAATTCGACCCGGCCTTCACTTCGATCATGAATGAAGTGATGGAGATGCTGCGAAAACTGTTTAAAACAAAAAATGAATGGGCATTTCCTGTCGATGGTACATCGCGATCCGGAATCGAAGCTATGTTGTGCAGTATTATAGAACCGGGAGACAAAGTGCTCGTGCCTATCTTCGGAAGGTTCGGCCATTTGCTGACCGAAATATGCGAAAGGTACGGAGCAGACGTCTATACGATGGAATGTCCATGGGGAGAAGTTTTTGACCAACAAGCTATCATTGACGAAATTCATAAGGTGAAACCAAAAATCACCGCAATGGTTCACGGAGAGACCTCAACAGGACGGATGCAGCCCTTACATAAAATCGGGGGGTACTGCCGAAAGAACGACGTATTATTGGTCGTTGATGCTGTTGCCTCTGTTGCCGGTACGGATATCAGGGTAGATGAATGGTTTATTGATGGCTTGATAGCAGGCACTCAGAAATGTTTGTCTGTTCCCTCGGGTATGGCTCCGATTACTTATAATGACCGTATAGAAAAGGTGATCACCTCTAGAAAAAAGGTAGAAAGAGGAATATCAACTGCTGCTGATAAAGCAGAAGAAATCGGAAGAGGACGACCGATGATCAAGAGTAACTACCTGGACTTGAGTATGCTTCAAGATTATTGGGGTCCCCGGAGACTCAATCATCACACCGAAGCTACGTCGATGCTGTACGGACTCAGAGAAGGATTACGTCTCGTTCTTGACGAGGGGCTTGAGACAAGGTTCGAACGTCATCGACTTCATGAGCAGGCTTTGATGGCAGGCTTGCAAGCGATGGGGTTGGAATTATTCGGAAACCCTGACTGCAAATTGCCGACTGTCACTTGCGTTAAAGTCCCTGAAAGAACGGATGCTGAATCGGTAAGATCTATGATGCTTAATGAATTCGGGATTGAAATCGCCAGTTCTTTCGGCGAGTTACAGGGAAAGATTTGGCGCATCGGCACGATGGGCTACAGCTGCCGAAAGGAAAACATCCTCTTTACCCTGGGTGCGCTTGAGGCCGTACTTATTCGTCATCACGCCACCGTCGCACCTGGCAAAGCTCTGCAGGCCGCTCTGGACACTTACAATACTGCAGTCAAAGAAACCATCAAACTATAAAGCTGAGGAGGAAAACAGTTTGCCACAGCTGGACACGATTATAAAAAATGGTCACGTCGTTTTACCGAATGGTGTGATGAAAAAAGACATTGGAATAAAAGACGGAAAAATTTCGGTTATAGCCGCTGATATAATTGATAATGCAAACCATGTCGTGCGGGCTGACGGTCGGCACATTTTTCCAGGAATGGTCGATGTGCACGTCCACTTCAATGAACCGGGGCGTGAAGATTGGGAAGGCTTCACCACCGGCTCCTCGATGATGGCAGCTGGCGGAGCTACCACATATTTTGATATGCCATTAAACGGTGTCCCCTCTACAACCGATCAAGCTGCTTTACTGGAAAAAGCCAAAATAGGGGCGCAGAAATCCTATATTGATTTCGGATTATGGGGAGGATTAGTCCCTGGCAACCTCTCAGATTTAGCCGACCTTGCTCACTCAGGGGCGATCGGTTTTAAAGCCTTTCTCTCAGAAACGGGGAATGAAGAATTCAAATCTGCGGACGATGAGACTTTACTTAAAGGAATGGAGGAAATTTCAAGGCTTAATAAAGTGTTAGCCCTGCATTCCGAAAGCGGTCCAATCACGGGGTACTTATCTAAGAAAAAAAAGGATAATCAGCAAACGACAGCTGATGATTATGCGGAGACCCGGCCTATTATTGCGGAGGTAGAAGCTGTAGAACGAGCGATTCACTATGCGGAGATTACCGGCTGCTCCCTCCATTTTGTCCATATCAGCAGCAAGGATGCAGTTGATAAGATCCAGTCAGCAAAAAAGAAAGGAATGGATATTACGCTTGAGACGTGCGCTCACTACCTGTTGTTCAATCATACCCATCTCATAGAACGGGGAGCTGTAGCTAAGTGTGCCCCTCCTTTGCGGGAACCTGAAGAACAGGAAAAGCTCGTTCAATTATTAATTGATGATCAATTCGATATGATCACCTCTGATCATTCACCGTGCCCTTTTTCACTAAAAGACCCGGACCAATACAATCTCCTGGATGCTTGGGGCGGTATCAGCGGCGGGCAGTTCACCTTATTATCAGTAATTGAACTAGCCCTCAAACATAATATTCCATTAGAAAAAGCAGCCGAATGGACAGCTGCTCGACCAGCGAAACGGTTCGATTTATCATCGATTGGAGAGATTAAAGAAGGAATGGAAGCGAACATGGCAATCGTCGACCTTGGTCGGCCTTTCCGGGTTCGTATAGACGACCTGCATGCCAAACATAAGCACAGCCTCTTCTTAGATCATGAGTTCCCTTGCACGATTACTTCCACGTACCTTCGCGGGCAGACGGTCTATACGGAAGAAGGCTACCCTGCTTCTCCTCAAGGAGTATGGGTTCAAAATGATCCACCCAGATAAGTAAATTCAGTCTGGCCATAAAGTTTCGACAACTTTCTCTTCCGCCCACAACAGTCAGGAGACTCTGGCGTTCGTCCGCGTAAAACAAGTGGCACACGCCCGCCCGACCGCAAAAAACTTGTAGAGAACTCAGAATTTCTTCACAATTACAAAACGAGTATTCCATAGTGGAATACTCGTTTTGTGTTCAAATCTATTATAAAATCAAAGTGTTTTTCAAAGCTGCGATCAAATGCTCAAAATCTTCATTCACTTGTTCCAGCATTTCAGGTTCTTTGTAACTTTCATCCTGTGTCCGTGACATTTGAGGTTCGATTTCTAATATACGTCCGCCCATAAGGACAATTTCAATTTTTCTAGGCGCCGTATTATCTGACAGGCTGTAGTCTTCAAAATATTCCTTCATAGAAATGATTCTTTCCGTAAACAGAGTTTCCTTGGTCACGTTCATTTTTGAATCAATACTAAGGATTGTCAGTGTGCGGTCATTCCTGTTCACGATAAAAAGTTGATGTTGTTTCGCAGTCAGCACCTCTAAAGATTGGATATTGGCAGACTCAAACACCTCTTCCGTGAACTCCAGTACAGCAGCCGTACGCAAATTTTCCAGGTTGGAATTTTTTAATCTTTCACTGACCATCATACTCATTATTTTGAAAGCCTCCTCATAGTTTATTACATTCTCCAGATTCCCCCTGACCGGGCGTCAAAACCTAATTAATGGAAGATGAATATAAGGGGCTAGCTTCAATTTCAAACGGCTATTACCAAAGATAGACACTCGTTTTTTCTCGACATATTTATGTAAATCCAAGTGACCAGAACACTAAAATGAACACAATAACCGCTCGTATGAAGAATTATGATTGTTCATACGAGCGGAGGTTTCACCCTTCCAAATGGAGCGATGATACTTTTTCTTGAAACTTAACTGCCCACGCTAATAGATTGATATCTTTATGCTGATTCGCAACGATAGACACCCCTGCAGGCTTTCCGTCTACTTTGCCTATGGGTATGGTCAACTGAGGTAATCCAGCTAAGCCTGCAATGCACAACAATTCCATCGTTTTTGCCCGCCGCTCCTCCAGCTCTTCAGGAGGTAAACCCTGTTTAGGAGCTGCTCCCGGCACTGTGGGAATGATTAGTAAACCATCCTCTCCAAGAAGCTGCTTCATATGCTTTTGTATTTCTTCTCTTCTTTTGAATTCATGAAGATGCTCTTCTTTTTTCAACGTCTGCGTCCACTGGAACCTTTCTGCAATGCCAGGTCCGAATGTCGGATTCTCTTTTTGGATCCATTCCCCATGTTCCTGGCCGATCTCTAAGCCCTGCAATATTTTGAATACACCGAACCATTCGTCCAGTCCTTCTTTAGAAATTTCGACATCTTCAAAACTACTGCTCATCTGTTCAAAGTAGGGAATGAATAAAGCTGAATTTTCTTTAGCTTCTGGATCCATCCGACCCCAAGCATCCTTACCTTTCAGCACTCGATCAAGCTTGAACTTTTGATCCGGCAACTCGGGCAGAAGAACTCGTCCGATCTCATAAAGCAATTGGGGGTCTCTGGCCATCCAGCCAACCGTATCAAAGCTCTCAGCCAGCGGAATCACTTCACTACTATCTACAGCTCCATGTGTAGGACGAAACCCATATATCCCACAATAAGATGAAGGGACACGTACAGACCCCCCTGTGTCAGTACCTAAGGCAAAGTCTACGTTACCCGCAGCTACGGCAACGGCCGAACCGCTGGAGGATCCTCCCGGAATGTGTCCTTTCGCCTCTGGATTCTCAGGAGTTCCATAATGATAATTTTCTCCGTTGAGACTATACATCAATTCATCTGTGTGAGTTGTCCCTTTAAGTCGGGCCCCGTTTTTCAATAGTTTCGTAATTACCGGGGCGGTCCTCTCTGCCGGATTGTGTGTGCGCAGCCAATCAGGGTTCCCGGCATGATTGCTATACCCTTCGATCGAATAGACATCTTTCACAGAAAACGTAAGACCATTCAGCTTCCCTGACCCTGAAGGCTTCCTCTCAATCTCTGTATCTACATACGCGTTATAATGATCTTGCATGACGGTCCCTCCTTTTGCTTAGTTAAAATGGTACGTGCCAAGTCGTCACTTTCGGCTGAGTCGATGATATAATTTTTCCATTTTTAAAAACGTATCGGCAGCTGGGCTGATGACTGATCAGATCCGTTAAAGTAGCTGCCGGCATTGTTATGAAACTTGCAGGCTTTCCTATTTCCAATCCATATTGTTCCTCCACCATAAAGCCTTTGGCGGGATGAGAGGTGATCATTTCAAGGCCAGCTTTCAATTCAGATGTGCCCGTCATATGAGCTAAGTGCAGTCCTAAATGGGCAGCTTGTAGAATATTTCCGCTTCCTAAAGGATAAAAAGGCGTTTGTACATCGTCATGAGCGATACAAATATTCACTCCTTCTTCATATAATGGCTTCACCCTTGTAATACCCCTTCCTTTAGGAAACGCATCGAACCTACCTTGCATGGAGCTGTTGACGAGAGGACAAGAAACGATCGTGAGCTGAGCTTGCTTGACAAGCTGAATGACTTCTTGAGCATAATCATCATCATAGTAAGCCAGTGCAATAGCATGGGAAGCGGACACCTTCCCTTCCATCCCCTGGCTGATCGTAAGTTCAGCCAGGGATTCTAAAAACCTCGATTTCGGATCGTCCACTTCGTCACAAAACACATGAATGAATTTCTCATGTTTTCTCGCAATCTTAAAGCAGAAGTCGAGCGAATCGACCCCTGCCTTATTTGTTTTTTCAAGGTGCGGAACAGCACTTACTCCGTCCGCTCCCATGCGGACAGCGCGTTCCATTTTTGCCTGATTTCCCTTTGACTCCAGTCCTTCTTGAGGGAAAGCCATTATTTGTAAATCTATGATACCACTGAACTTTTCCTTGACCTTCAAAATCGCTTGTAAAGCCCTCAAATCCGGTTCTGAAATATCAACGGCAGCCCTTACAAACAAAACCCCCTGGGAAATGAGCAGTTTCAAGGCTTCAGTTGCACGGTGGGTGACATCTTCTTTATCCAGCCGGCTTTTAGCTTCCGTCCAGATTTCAATCGCTTCGCCCAGGGTTCCTGATTGGTTAGAGACCGGCTTCCCTGCAGTAAGGACCGTGTCGAGATGAGTGTGCAATTCTACAAATGGTGGAAGTACAAGATCCCCGTATGCCTCCCACGAGTTCTTTCCATGGATCTCACCTTTTGTAATCGCGTCAATCTTCCCCTCTGTGATCCCGATATTGAACGCTCCTTCCCCATCGATCAATCGCACGTTCGTAACGACAGTTTCGTACATAGACAGCACCTCACTCTTAAACTTCACTCCTATCATACGTATTGCTTTCCTTAAAAAACTGATGAAGCTCAGCATCCTGGAAATTCAGCTCAGATGACCTGCTGCTCACCCACTTTCCTTTCGAAAACACATGACGACTCGGCGATAAAGAAGCAAACAGCTCATGAAGATCTGTCGCCTCTGCTATAACAAACTCTGCTGGAGCTTTTTCCTTAATTTCATGAGTCGTGAGACCATACACCTCTCCAGGTATGGAGGTGATCATTTTCAAGACTTGAGTCAAATCCTTTTCCCCTGCTAAATGAGCTGTATATGCTGTCAATAACCCGACTTGGAGCATGTCCCCCCGTCCAAATGGATGGAACGGATCGTTGACATTATCTGAAGCTGCGGCAATCAGGACACCTTCATTTATTAATTCTTTTACTCTCGTAATTCCCCGCCTGACGACTCCCTGATCGTTACGGCCCTGCAAAAACAGATTTGCTCCTGGTAAGGTGACCGCATATATATTAACATCAGCCATTCTCTCCATAATACGCTGAGCTTTAAGCTGGTCCATACCAGCTAAAGAGCATAAGTGTCCGGCCGTCACTCTCCCTTGCAGCTGATTTGTTTCTGCTGCTTCTATCAAATGTTGAATGGTACAAATCGATGGGTCATCATTTTCATCTACGTGTAAATCTATGAACTTGTCATGCTTTATCGCAAGCTGCGTCAAAGCCTCGATCGCTTTTTCTGCATCCTCATCCAGGTGAGGGGCGCCTCCGATACCATCGACTCCCAGGTCGATAGCCGCTTCAATTATCCGCAGCTCCTCCGCTGTTCTTTGATGGATTCTTGAAAACATGGGGACGACCTGAATGGACATATGATCCTTTAACGCCTCTCTCGCTCGAAGAACAGCGTGTAAATGTTCCAATGCTACGTCCCCGCTGACATCCAGTTCGAAATTCACATGTGTCCGAATATGTGTCGTCCCATAAGATAACGATTGAAGTGCTGCTTTCATGACACGCCGTTCGATTTCTTCACTGGAGAAAAGGTGAGCCTTTTTACTATAATTGGATATCGCTTCCCGCAAAGTACCGGATGGATTAGGCACCGCCTTTAATGAAAAAGCTTTATCTAAATGGGTATGGATATCAACAAAAGACGGAAACAACAGTCTTCCTTCTACATCAATCACTTGGAAAAGAGAAAGCTGCCCCTCCGCTTGCGTGAAGGGAACAGCCTGGAGGGGAGCAGCTTCTGTTTGCTTAACTATATGTTCATACCGGCCATCTTTGATTGTCAGCTGGTAAAGTGCATCTTCCTGATATAAAGGCAGGCGGACATTCTTCAAAATCAACTCATTCAATTTTTACTCCTCCAGAGACAAAAATTCAGTTGTATAATAATTGCTTGGATCTTCCTCATTTGTAATGATTTCAAGTTCAAGCATCTGTTCCTGAAGAGTGGACCATCTCTCCTCTGACATATAACCGAATCCGTGTTCTTCGGCTTCGCCTCCGAAGATCAGCTCCTCTTGTGCCTCAGCTCCATATGTCATCAGTTCTTCAGTCAAATCAGGGTTATACTCTTGTAAAAAGGACTGGACATCTTCAGAGTTTTCTCTATAATACTCCCACCCACTAAGAGTTGCGTCCATAAATTCTTGTACTTTTTCCGGGTTCTCTTCAATCATTTTTTCCGTTGTGAAAATGACATTGGAATACGGCTGGAACCCAGAATCGTGGATAGGCAGAGCATTCGTTTCCACCCCTTCTTTATCTAAGACATGAGGTTCAGATGTTACGTAACCTTGTGTCACAGCATCTGGATTGTCAATAAACTTAGACAATTCTCCTGTATAGGAGATTTCTTCCACTCCTTCTAGATCAAAATCCTCTTTAATGTATTCCCAGTACCCGACGCCAGGTGCCGTAATCACTGTTTTCCCACTCAAATCATCAAAATCTTCCACGCCCGCATCAGCGTGTGAGATGAATACGTAAGGACTTTCCTGAAAAATCGCCCCAATGGCTACTAATGGAATCCCCTTGTTTCTCGCATTGAGAATATCTTCTCCCTGGGTGTACCCAAAATCAGCTTCACCGGCAGCGACCATTTGGGTTGTCGATACTTGTGGCCCGCCTGGTTCTATTTCCATATCAAGCCCTTCGTCTTCATACATCCCTTGCTCTAAAGCTGCGTAATTCCCTCCATGCTCAGGTTGAGCGAACCAGTTCGTGATAAGCTTAGATTCCTGAAGCTCTCCCTCATCTTCATCTGAGGATCCTTCGTCTCCCTCACTTGAGCTTGCATCTGCACAAGCAGCTAAAACTAATAGTAAAAACCCAACAGAAAGCAGCCGTTTATATAACAAAGAATTTTTCATAATAGAACCCCTTTTTTAATTTTCTACATTCATTTCTGATTCATGCCATGATCCTAACAGTACCTTCGACAATAAGCTGACGAGTAGAAAAAATGCAATTCCTAAAAATGAAGCTGCAATCCCGCAGGCAAATAAATAGGGGATTTCCATCGTAGTCGATGCCACAGTAATCGCATATCCGAGCCCTCCGGCTCCCCCGCCGATTCCAGCGATGTATTCTCCGACAATTGCCCCGATAATCGCCAGCGTACAGGATATTTTCAAACCAGCGATGATATAAGGAAGTGCGGCAGGAAGACGTACTTTCCACATGATTTCCCACTTCGATGCTTTATAGAGCTGCATGAGATTGATCATTCCTCGATCTGTCGCGTTCAATCCGATCAGGGTATTAGAAAGCATAGGGAAAAAACCGATTGTAAACGCGATGATGACGATCGCGTTCATTCCTGACCCGAACCAAATGACGATGATAGGAGCAATAGCCACAATCGGGATCGTTTGCAATAAAATAGCATATGGATACAGGCTTCGCTCCAAAATTTTCGAGCTGGCCATGATCACTGCTGCTCCGACGCCGATAACGACGCTGAACACGAAGCCTATGACAGATTCCAGAATCGTTGTAGTAGCAGAGGCCAGCAGTCTGTCTGAATTTTGTATGGAAGCCGCTATAATATCAGTAGGTGTCGGCAGTATGTAAACAGGAATTTGAAGCCATTGCGTTCCGAACTGCCACAGAGATAGAAAGACCAAAAATGTGATCATCGGCGGCACCCAATTATTCATAATGTTCCTTCTTCTCTTTGCAGCAGCTTCTCGCTCTTTAGAATGATCTTCCAGTCTCTCTTTTACGTGAAGATTGTCAGATGTATGCTCCATTTCCACGCCTCCCTTAGTCATTTAATTCGCCTGGCCTGCTACAGCATTTGGAATCTTGCCTTGATTCAGCAGATTATATGGGTCGTTGACTTTCTTCTTCTTCTCGATTTCTTCCATCCTTAAATTGTAGCCGCCGAATCCTAACAGATACGTGTGCGGATCATTGATGACCACACCGATGCTTTCACAGTAGTCGATGATTTCATACAACCTTTCCTTCGATTTATAAAGGACGACAGGCAGGGACGCAGGGGTGATGACTCCGTCGATTTTAATGAACTCGAAATGGAACTGGATCTCAAGACCGAACTTCGAACGAATCGCGTCCATCTGTTCAAAAATGTGTTCTGTTTCAAAACGAGCTTGTAAATAAGTCATGTTCTCGCCGTGTTTTTGAGCCCATAATGTCGCATGGTTCCACGTGTAATCTGAAACCTTCATCCCTTTTTGGTACTTGCTTGAAGGAATCGTAAACCCTAAATCCCCTCCATAGGCTTCTGTCCATTCCCGGAGTTCATCATCGAATGATTCGTCTACTTCCAGCATGACCATCGATTTACCTTCCCGCACGACTTTTTTCAAGGAATGGAAATGCTCAGGAATCGGCCACTCACATACCGATAACAGCCTTTTTACGATACGTTCTTCAGTGGCCAGCTTTTCACTGAAGCGCACAGCATCTTTGAAATCGTCAAAGAAGGCAATATGCTGGGACCATTCGGTTTTTGTCTCGATTGGAAGAACAGCTTCGACAAGGATGCCCGAGGTTCCGTAATTATGGATGTAGTCGACCACTTTCTCACCTTTAAAAGTCAACAACTTCGGACTTTCTTCCACGGTCATAATCGTAACTGCAAGTACGTTTCCATCCCATAAATTCCCCCAGCGAATGGAACCGATTCCTCCCGACCCTCCGCACAGGAAACCGCCTACTGTCGATGTCAAAAAGGTGCTGGGATAAATATGAAGCTCTTTTCCTTCTTTCCTCAATGTTTTTTCTAATTTACCTATTCTTGCGCCTGCCTGGACCGAGACCTCATTGGCACTGATTCCATTGATTTGATTCAGCTTCGTCAAATCTAGGATGATCCCTCCGTTTAACGGAACTCCCTGACCATAATTCCCTGTCCCTGCCCCTCTTGGAGTCATAGGGATCCGATGTTTGACAGCAATCGCAACGATCGTCCTTAATTGATCAATCGTTTCAGGAAGTACGGCGCAATCTGCAACTTTATCCTTCAGCTCCTCATAAAGAATGGGAGAAAACCAGTAGCAATCCTTCGATAAACGAGCGACGTCACTCTCTTTGAAAATAACCTTTCCTTCGCCTAGTACATCTTTTAATTCCTGTTTCCACATCTTCACCACTCCTGTCAAAATTTTAAATCCTGGGAGACTTTACCGACAATATCGCTGAATTGGTGAGAAGTCCTCACCTTATCTGTTCGGGGAAAGGGCATCGGTATATCTACGGTCGACGCAATCTTACCAGGGCCAGGTGTCATGACAGCTACCCTCGTTGATAAGTACACAGCTTCGAACACATTATGGGTAATGAATAATACCGTCATTTTCTGGGACTCCCATATTCTGAGCAGCTCACTTTGTAAACTTTGCCTAGTAATTTCATCAAGAGCGCCAAACGGTTCGTCCATCAATAGCAGCTTTGGCTTAGCAACGAGCGCCCGGGCAATGGAGACTCTCATCCTCATCCCACCGGATAACTGACGCGGCAGTGCTTCCGCATATTCCTTCAACCCAACCAGTTCGAGCACTTCCTCAGCCTGCTCTTTCATTTCCGCCTTTGATAGATTCTGAAATTCGAGAGGCAGCATGACGTTTTTGATTACCGAACGCCACGGTAATAACGTGGCATCCTGAAATACGAACCCAACATCATTACTCTGCTGCTGCTGATCACTCCCGGATTCCCCTAATATTTCCAACTCTCCTTCAGAGGGAGAGATCAAACCGGAAATCATTTTAAAAATCGTCGATTTTCCACAGCCGGACGGTCCGACAAAGGATACGAATTCACCTTCTTTTATCGACGTGTTGACGTTCTCTACAGCTGTGTACCCATTTGGAAACACCTTACTGACTTGACGCATGGAAACAATCGACGTCTCCTCCACTTCTTCAGGCTGCATTTCCTGCACTATCGATTGAGCTGATTTCATATTGCTCACTCCTTATCTCACCGGTTGTTTTTTTAGATCCTCGATTTCAAAACGGCTCATTTCTTCAAAGACTTCTGCAAGAAACTCACTTGTTCTGGCATTGATTTTTATTCCTTTTTCCCGAGTGGCCTTAGTAGCGTCTCCAGCCATCCCAGTATAAGAAATATCATCCATGACCCAGGCGAAATAGCAGCCTCCTTTTAAATACAAGTGTTGATTATCTTCGGGAAGTTCAACAAAATCAATCGGGCTCCTCTTCATATCTACCCAGTCGGGTTTGAAATCGAGTACCATCGAAGTCTCTACTTCCCCGCCATGAATACCGAATTTCTTTTCTTTTTCAGATACTACCCCATCTAATCCATGACCCTCTGAAGAATTCAGTCGAAACACCATTAGCCCTGTCTGGATCCTGATTTCACGTGATACCATATTCAACAAGTCGTGATTGCCTCCGTGAGAGTTAAAAAGGACAAGGCGGCGAAACCCGCTCTCTTTGACACTCTCAGCAATATCACTGACAACGGCCTGTAAAGTAGAAGCTGACAACGTCATTGTCCCTGTCATTCCGAGGTGCTCTGTACTTTTTCCATACGGCAGCGGGGGCAGCATCCAAATATTCTGCTCATTTGTGAAATGTTCAAATGTCTGAGCCAGCAGCCCTTCTCCGATAAGAGTATCTGTATAAACCGGCATGTGCGGTCCATGCTGCTCTATAGCGCCAATGGGCAGTACAACGAGTGCATCTTCCTTGTCCAACTCTTTCACTTGTTTGGACGTGAGCCGAGCTAAGAACTTTTCATTGAAAGCTTTTCCAGAGTACCTCTCATTGATCATTCCATTTACCTCCTTATTTTTTAAATATTCAGTCTTTTGATGATATACGTTGGCATTAATTCAGCGGAAAATTAGTGCAATGTCAGCCTACAAAAGGTATACGCAGGAGAATCGTCGTGCCCTGCCCTTTCCAATGAAAAATCAACAAAAAACATGAGTCTTACTAACGTACTTCACTATTTTCTGCTGCCATTCTCTGAACAGCACGGATGATGCCGCCATATCCGGTACATCGACAGAGATTTCCGGATAACGCCATTTTAATGTCCTCTTCTGTTGGGACAGGTACTTCTTCTAATAGAACTTTCACCGCCATGACCATGCCTGGCGTGCAATAGCCACATTGGAATCCTCCTTCTTCCAAAAATGCTTTTTGAATCGGATCCATCTCCTGGTCTCTGCTGACTCCTTCGATCGTCGTAATTGACGTTTGATCTGCCTGGTAAGCCATCGTGAGGCACGCGTTGACAAGCTGTCCATCAATCATGACGGAGCATGCGCCGCAGCGGCCGATTCCACAGGAAATTTTAGTACCTGTCAGCTGCAATTCATCCCTCAGGATATCGACTAACCTTGCAGTCGGCTCCACCTGCACTTTTACCGGATTTTCATTGATTGTAAGATTCAGGTCGATGACCGGCACATTCTCTGTTTGCACATTTACTGCATCGCTTTTGTCCATGGATTGATCCTCCTCTTACTTACTTCCGCTAAAACCTCTTCTGAAGATACGGGAAGACGACGCACCCAGTAACCGACAGCTTCTTGAATCGCTTTGGCTATAGCTGGCGCTACGGCTACACTGCCGATTTCCCCGACACCGCGAGGACCATAAGGATCGTCTTCTGGCAATGTTTCGATAGCTTCTACTTTCATAGTAAAAGGAACGTCCCCTATGCCAGGGATCAGGTAAGCATCTAAGTTCTGGGTCATATACTCGCCTTCCGACATCAAAGCATCTTCCAGCAGTGTATAACCGAGGGACATGACGCCTCCCCCTTCAATTTGCCCCTTGTACCCGAGGTAGTTGACAACCGGGCCCGCTGCAATTGCTTGATCAAGATCGATCACTTTTACCTTTCCAGTTAACAGATCGACTTCCACCTGAGCCAGAACCGCTCCAAACGTATATAAAAAGTGACCAGAATCAATTGGATCGGGGGTGGTGGGAAAATCAAAGTTCGTGGATGTAGTCATCTCTTCTTCTGTGCTTTGCTGAGCTAATTCTTCATAGGTGATGATGGGAATTTCTTCTCCATCATGAGCTGTAACAACGAGGCCGCCTTTACCTGTCTGCAGTCGATGGCCTTCTACACCCGTTAAAGCTTCTCCCTTTTCTATCAGCAGCTTGCAAAAAGGTTCCTTCATCTTCTGCAGCGCATGCCAGACCATGCTCGTTCCTCGTGAAGCCGTCGTCGATCCTGAAGAAGGCACAAGGGACGTGTCCCCGATCACAACCGATAGATCTGATACTGAACATCCCAGTTCTTCCGTTACAATCGTCTCGATCACTCCTAAAATTCCCTGGCCGGCTTCTTCAAATCCGAAAGCCGCTTCGATTTTTCCGCTTTCTTTTAAACAAAGTCTTCCTCCTGCAGGGTCTAAACGCCCATATCCGAGCCCTCCGCCATGCATCGTGATAGCTGTACCAATTCCACGCACCTTCCACTTGTCCGGCATCTCATTTTCCTCTTTTATTTTCAACTGTCGGTGCTCTTTAATGGATTGAAGTACTTGATACGCTCCATCTGTAGAGGCTATTCGTTGTCCAATCGGTCCGATTTCGTCTGTTTCCCGAAGGTTATGCCTGCGAAATTCAAGCGGATCAACATCTAATCTATACGCCAGCCGATCCATTTGTCCTTCTAAAGCAAAGGTGACTTGATTACCGCCGAACCCGCGGAACTCTCCAGCTACCCCATTATTCGTAAAAACAGACACACCTTCCGTTTTCACATTCGGGATCACGTAAGGTCCTGTCGAGTGTTCGACTGCAAATTCAAGAATGGCCGGACCAAGCGTAGAATAAGCACCTGTATCTGCAAGTATGTCGACCTTATGAGCAATAATCTTCCCATCAGCGGCGACCCCCGTTTTCATCGTAATGCGCATCGGATGGCGCTTCAGTCCAGAAATCACAGATTCCTGTCTCGTCTGATGGATTTTTACCGGCCGCCCTGAAGCAAGGGCTAACAATGCTCCATATGGCTGAATGTTCAATTCATCTTTTCCACCGAAAGAGCCACCCATGGGACTAGAGACGATCCGAATCTTCTCCTCCGGCATATTTAAGATTCTCGACAATTGGAAACGGTCTTTGTAGCCGTGCTGCGTCCCTACATAAACCGTAAGCGTATCATCAGGTTCAGGCACAATCACACCACCTTCTGTTTCCATATAGGTGTGCATCTGCCGTGGAACTTGATACGTTTCTTCTACTATTTCTGTACATTTATGAAAAGCATCATCAACATCCCCTTTATAAAAGTGTGCCTTATGAAGAAGGTTACCATCTGGATGAAGCTTTGGTGTAGCAGCACCTAGCGCTTCAGCCGGATCATCTACTACCGGCAGAGGTTCGTACTCTATTGCAATTAAAGAGCAAGCATGCTCCGCCATTTCTTTCGTATCAGCGGCAACAGCAGCGACAGCATCTCCAACGTAGCGTACGGTGTCTTCACAAAGTACCGGCTGATCAGGAGTCACGATGCCAAAAGCATTCAGACCCGGCACATCTTTAAAAGTGACTACTGCACGGACTCCAGGTAGTTGTTCCGCTTCTTCCGTATGAATAGAGAGGATTCTGGCATGCGGATAAGCGCTCCGTTTTATTTTTCCATAGAGCATATGCGGGAAATGAAGATCGGTTAAGTAATTTAACCGGCCTGTAACTTTATCTGGCCCATCCGGCCGCTTCCTGTTTCTTTTTTCAGATGCTTTCATCTGCTGCAAGATACATTCTCCCTTCATTTATAAAGGCGGTAATCTGCACCTTCATTGGATAAGCTTCTCGAACTCGGAGACAATAACGTTCGCCGCTACAGTTTTACGATATTCAGCTGTGGTGAATGGGTCGCTTGCTGGAACGTACTCCTGCAGGACCAAATCATATAAGCGTCCAAGATCCTCTTCGACTAACACTTTTTTTTGTAAAAAACGTTCACTCTCGTATAGACGTTTAGGAGAAGCTGTCCCTCCTCCGGCAGCCAATCGAATATATTCCACTTCGCCAGACTCATTGATACATGTATAGCATGCCACTGTTACAATTGAAGGGATAAAAGCTTCCCTGCGCCCCACCTTTTTAAAAAAAGATAGGACTTGTGCAGATACAGGCGGTTCAGGTAAAGTTATGGATGTGAGAATCGGATGGTCCTTACCGTTTACTGATTGTATGTACGTTGCTATATCATTTCTGAGATAAGTAGTGCCATCAAATGAAACTGCTTCCGCTTCCAAAACCATTAACGCTGGAATAACATCCCCTACTTGATAACAGACATTGCCTCCAATTGTTGCTCGATTCCTAACAGCTGGAGAAGCGACATGCCTGATCGCCTCTGCCAGAATCGGCCAATATTCTTCAATGAATACATTACGGTGACAGTCGGACAGAGTAGTTAAAGCACCTATACGCAACTTGAATTGTCCTTCATCTTCTAATTGATCAAAACCTTCCAATACATTGATTTTATCTAAGCTGATTAAATGCTCAGCAAGTGGCGTCCCTTGCTCCCTTTGAAGTTGAATCAAAGTCCCGCCTGTTATATAACACGCCTCAGACCCATAACGCCTTTTTAACTCCCAGGCTTCTGACAGGTCGGAGGGCCGCCAAATCTTCGTGGGTACAGGTAAAGTTGGAGGTTTCCCGCTCATGAGCGGCTCATGTTCGTTAACCATTCATAATCCTCCTCAGTATCAATATCATAGAAGCAGCTCCCTTCTTTGAAATCAATCGTTATCCCATTGGTTATCGATTGATTGCGTAACACGCTTCTTGCTCCTTGATCTCCTTCTAACTTTTGAAGCATTGGATATAAATCTGAAGAAAATAGGATAGGCGGCTGGATGCGCCCCTCATATGTAGAAGCTGCATAGGGGAGGTGAGAAGCAACCCGGAAACATTCGAGTAATGAATTTATCATTTCCACCTTTATTAAAGGCTGGTCCCCCAGCATTACTAGCATCCCTAAAGCGTTCATTTTATGTGCCGATTCGACTCCGCACCTTAAGGAATAAGCCTGGCCGAGATGAGCCTCTCTGCATTTCACTTGGGACCATTTTGATGACCGAAGAATCTTATCAGTAAGCCATTCCAACTCATCATCTTCCTTCGTCACAAGAAATACGTGATCCAAACGTGAGTCAAGAGCCGTCTGCAGTGTATGGCCGCCAATCGTCGTTCTTTCAAAGGGTAAGGCAAGCTTATTCCTGCCCATTCTACTGCTTTTTCCCGCCGCTAAAATGACTCCACAGATTTTATGAGGTTTCACGGGCAGGCCTCCTTTTTAACTTTGAAGAGTTTTTGAGATGAATCAACTCGGCCACGACGCTGATCGCAATCTCTTCCGGCCCCTTCGCATGGATGGAAAGCCCGATAGGAGAAGTAATGCGGGAGGGAACTTCTCGAGTGCCAAGCAGCCGCTTCGTCCGTTTTTCAGAACCTAAAATTCCTAAATAACGAAGTTCCTTATCGATAAGGTAAGAGATGATTTCTCTATCCTTTTGAAAATTATGAGTCAGAACCACGACATAATCGTCAGGTGTCACATTCAAGTCCGGCATCAATTCGTTCGGAAAACCTCGAAGAATACAGTCAGCGTCAGGGAAATTTGCCTTATTGCAAAGAGCAGGCCTCCAATCAGAAACGGTAACAGAGAAGCCCGATTTTCCAGCGAAGCTGACGAGAGGCATAGCGTCCTTACCAGCACCGAATACAAATAAGCGAGGTTTTGGTTCATATCTCTGCACGAACACATCGTCACTATGGGTCAAAGACTGTTTTCCTGGATTAACTTTTTTTACTAAAGGCAGGAGAAGCGGGAGATCTTCGACCACACCGCCGAATACTTCCCGGCCTTCAGTTATGAAACAATCACGTTCGTTACTGGATGAGTTTAAAAACTTCACCCTGGTGACAGATTCCCTTTCATCTAAGCAGATTTTTACTCGCTGCAGCGTTTGGATCAATTCCACAGTCACCGGTTCCACCAAAACGTGGATCACTCCGTTGCATCCCGACCCTTCTCCCCATGATAGTTCGTTATAGCTTCTCATATCATAGATAAGCGTTTCCGTTTTTCCCCCTAAATGATTATGCTCGATTCTCGCAGCTAAATCTTCTTCTAAACAGCCTGCGCTCAACATCCCTACTTGAGTACCGTCCTTTTTAAAAACCATCGATGCGCCTTCCTTCTTATAGGCAGAACCTTCGACCTCTATAATCGTAGCCAGAACACCATCAATACCAGCTTCCGTCATTTCTTTAAGTATCACGTGGATATCTTCCATGGAGCGCTTCTCCTTTATTAAATAGTTTCGTTCCCGAAATCATCCATGTTATGTTTTATGACATATTACTCTTTAATTAATTTAAATGTCATTAAAGTTAACATTTACTGTTATATATAATCGTAAGACAAATTATATAGTTTGTCATTAGTTAACTTGTATGAATTATCAGAATATTTTTAGCTGTTCTATACAATACGTATTGAACCTTTATTTCGTCAGTTTCTGAAGCAACACAAAAAGCCTCCAGGACTGAGGTGTTCATCAGACCTGAAGGCTTGGAGTTTATTCTTATTATTAAGAGTGAAACACTCCACCACTTATTCTTTCAAAGAGTTTATGCAACAAATAACGCAGACCACCTATGACTATAACTACAATCAGGATAAAAAGCGGCATCCTCAACCAGCCTGAGGCAATCTGGCCAATCAGCCAATTCCCTCCATAATAAATGGCTACAAACCCAATAAGAGCTGTAAGAAGAAAAGAAAATCCAACCCCTATTCCCTGTCGTATATTGAGCGTTTCGAACGTTTTTATATTGTTATAAATTAAATATATCACTGCAACTCCAGACAGCAGCAAGGAAAGTGATTCCACTTAGGATCAACTCCTACACAACTTAGAGAAATAACTTGCAAAGGGTAGATGCACTCATTGTTTGACATAACTATATAATCTTTAGATCGGAGAATATAGAACAAAAGCTAAAACAGTAAATACTATGACAAGAATCCCGCGGCTTATGTAACGTTCCCTATTTTGAATTCCTACTTTCTTTTCCAAATAATCTTGATAAATGATCACTAATAAGAATCCAGCGAAAGCCAGCCCGTAACCCGTAGAATCATCAAGCAGACTTGTTAATCTCATCGCAGCTAAACCGATCAGCAGATTACCTAAGTTCCCAATACCCATAAGCAAATAATTAGTTTTCTTTTCTTTTTCCATATAATAACCTCCTTAATGCCGGCCATTACGCTGCAGCAGGCGCCAGGTACTTAGTAAAATAAGCACCCGCAATTAGTAGAATTATCGTAAGTGTCCACTTGAAAATCCCTAAAAAACCAAACCAGTAAGCTGTAAGATTAGTTATGGCAATCAAGTAAAAACAAATGGAGGTCAGAGCACTTTTCACACCCGTCACGCCTGCTTTTTTCCTTTTTTGAATCAAAATGGAAACTGAAGTAATGAGCGCTATAATTAATAAAATTGAAAGGATTTCTTCCATTAATGTTTCCCTCATTCCTCTTGGTCAGCTACATTAAACAATACGCCAGTTGTATAGCCGAAAGTTTAATCAGAGAATAGCTCGTTCACTTTAGAACCCACTGGTACGTAGCTTATCTATTAAAAGTATCTCCTGACTGTAAGTTCAATGTTCGATTGTTTATCGTAATCGTATGCTCGTCCTCCCACTCCACGTCTGCATGACCCACTCTGTCATTGAAATACACCGTCTTTTTGAACCAAAGCGGGCCTTCCCATTCCCCTTTTACAGAAAAAGAAGTAGCAGCTCCTCCATTCATAAGGTATACATTCACCTCATATTTATTGTCCGGAGAATGAGAGGACTCAATAAGCTGTTCAGCCATAGAAAAAGGGATTAAAGCAGGCAGAATAAGAAGTACGGATAGGCAGCCTGAAATTATAACCGTTATCCAGCTTCTTACTCTTGTTAACCAATTAAGGTGGTTTGCAAAACCTTTTATCCCTAAAATGAACGCCGTGAAAGAAATGAACCATAGAATGTACATCGGCGGACGAATGGACCAATCGTTGTAGAATCCGGAGTACAGGTCTTCGAATAGAAACACCAAACATGCTATTGTTAGATAAAAGGCCCATAAATGAAATCTCTTTCTCAAATAATCCCTCCCCTGTGGAAACTCCCCCTGCATGGCTTCACAACCTGATAAAGCGCCAGTATAAAAGGTGAATTGGAGCAATTCCCCTATAATTCCTTCTATAACAAAAAGGATTCCATGAAGATCCCCTATTCCTGTCGCTGCAAAGTCTCTCTTTTAAATAAAGGCGGCCATTTCTCCAACCTCTGAAGTGATGATCTTATCAGTATCTTTAAGACTTTAACCATGTTGCCGAGCCGTGGATACCTTCTGAAGTTTCACTTGACTGCAAATGACTACATTCATCGGCTCCTTATTTATTGACTAGGAAATTATATCATGAATGAGTCAGAATTATCTAAATACCCTGCAAAGTTCACTGTTTTCTGCTATAAAGCCAAATTACTATATACTTTACCATTTTATGATAATAGCGTTCTTTTCATAGACTAGGAGAACCTCAACTAAAGTCCCTCGTACTTCGGAAGGTTTAGTAAGTTCTTATCATACAAAAATCGTGTAAATATACTTATTTTTCTTAATTTTCTACAAATTTACAATATTATATTGTTCTGTTTACAAAACACGACTACCATTAGAAGTGAATCATCCATTACATACCAGAAGGGAGAACGATTATGTTTAAGAAATCTGCTGCACTGTTAGTAAGTTCGACTATTTTGTTTGCCGGAGGCAGTTTAGGCGGCGGCCAAGAAGTAAACGCCAGCGGGAGTGACGGAGACACTAGTGAAGTTAAAAATGTGATCTACATGATTCCTGACGGTTATTCTGCTGGTTATGCAACAAATTACCGCTGGTTTAAAGGAGAAGATTCAGTGTTCGATCCTCATCTTAAAGGGATGATGAAGACTTATTCAAATGATACAGAAGTAACAGACTCCGCAGCTGCAGGTACAGCCATGGCAACTGGTGAGAAGACCAACAATGGAATGATCGGTGTTACCCCAGATGGGGAGGAATTAGACAGTATTTTAAACGCTTCTGAGAATGCCGGCAAATCTTCAGGACTAGTGGCCACGTCTACAATCACCCATGCTACACCTGCCGTTTTCGCTTCTCATGTAGCTGATCGTGATAATGAAGCATCGATCGCCCCTCAGCTTCTTGAAAATGACGTCGACGTGCTGCTTGGTGGCGGAAAAGAATTCTTCCTTCCAGAATCTGAAGGCGGTCAGCAGGAGGAGAACCTTTTACAGCAAGCACAAGATGACGGCTATTCTTTTGTAGAAAATAAAGATCAATTAATGGATTTGGAAAACGAAGAGAAAATACTCGGTTTATTTGCAGACGGGACTTTAAGCTCGGAATTAGGAAGGGAACAGACAGAAGAACCGAGCCTCTCTGAAATGACGTCGACAGCAATCGACTCTCTTTCCCAAGATGAAGATGGATTCTTTTTAATGGTCGAAGGCAGTCAAATCGATTGGGCGGGTCATGCTCACGATGCAGCCTGGGCTATGAATGATGTGGCTGCGTTTGAAAAAGCTGTTGAAAAGGCAATGGAATATGCGAAACAGGATGAAGAAACACTTGTCGTTATTGCCGGAGACCATGAAACTGGCGGCATGACAGTCGGATCAAACGGAGAATATGACGTGAAGCAGGATATCGTTCAAGGTATCAGCGCGACAGGTGAACAAATGGCAGAACAACTAAATGAAGAGGCATCCAACATAGAACAGGTCGTACAAGAACACACTGGACTTGAACTTACTGAAGAAGAAGTGGAAGAGATCCGCTCTGCTGAGGAAACGGCCAATGTGATTAATGATATCGTCAGCGATCGTGCTCTTGTCGGATGGACCAGCTCCGCTCATACAGGAGTGGATGTACCGATTTACGCTTACGGACCTTCCTCTGATGAGTTTTCCGGATTAGTCAACAATACGGATCTTCCGAAAAAGATGGCTGAATCTATGGGTGTCGAACTGACTGGCGCACCAAATGGTGACGGGTCATGGAAAGACCAGAATGGAATGAGTTATGCTGTACCCATGCAAGGCTGGAACGAATGGAGTGTAGTAGATTACTTGAAATCCAATGGTTATCCATCCAGTCTTACATTCCGCGGTGAAATTGCCGATAGCTATGAAATGGAAGATTATATGGGCTCCGCTCCTCAGAACCTGGACATGCTCGATGAATTGAAACAGGATATTGGAAAAGAATAGATAAATTGTAAAACAGGCAGCCGAAATTTGCGGCTGCCTGTTCTTATAACTCGCTCTCTTTTTATTGAGGCACTACAATATTTCCACTGAGAAGAAAAGCATCTAATGACATGGTTGGAGGTTCATTTTCGCTGTAGCCTACCGGGACATCCGCATCTACAGTGTCTGTAGGCGAACCCCACGGTGTAGCGACATCAAGAAAATTGTTGAGCACTTGAATTTGATCGTCCGCCGGAACTGATGCGCCCCCAAATCTATAATCAACATATACCGCTAGTCTTTCAGAATTTGGATTGATAATGCTATTGTTTTCAATGACAATCGGCGTCGCTTCTGTGAAATCGACCGGGATGAATATAATCGAGCTGCCCGCTCGATCTTCATGGTCGATGTCATTATCTCTTACTAATATTGAGACGTCATCAAATCCAGCCAAATTAAACAACACAAACTGTGTATGTCTGCGCATCGTATTTCCTTCTATTACAATAGAACCATCAAATCCGCTTGCTCCATCCTCGAATGTCATCGCTGCGCGGCTCGCTGCTCCTCCCTGGAACGTGTTTCCTACAATGTTCGTTGCTCCTTGGGCATTTTCAAATAGTAAGGAATCTGCATTCCCAGTATGAATGAACGTATTATTGACTAGAGACAGGTTTCGGGCGCGAATAAGAGCATTCCGCCTTCCTCCTTCAAGAATCGAATTACTGATCGTAATGTTTTCATATACAACTCCGAAAGATTCAAAAGGTATAGCCAATAAAGCATTGTCACCTGCAGCAGCCGTAGGTCCGATAAAATGAATACCGTCAATCGTCACGTTATCTGCTTCAATCCTGAGACTTGTCGTATTGATCAAACTATCAGAAAACACCACCCGCGTCTGTTCAGCAGAAAGACCTCTCAACGTAAGTGGCTTGTCGATAGCTAAGAAGGAAGGCGGAGTATATTCTCCAGGGAAGGCAATTAATTCATCTCCCGGGTTGGCATCCTCTACCGCTTCTTCAATCGTCTGATAAAATATCGCTTGATCGACATTCAATACCCGTCCATCAGGAATTTCACAGACTGTAGCTGCGGGTGGAGTAACCGCATCTTCAGGACAGATTACACACTCCTCCCCAGTCCTTTGTAAAACTAAAGCACACGGCTGGTCATCAATACATACGAGAAGTTCTTCACACGGAGCATCACATGGCAGACAAACTAAATCTCCAGCGATAATCCCTTCACATCCCTCACCAGCCGTTAAGACTTCATATAGACACACTCGCTCAATTGTAATAAGCGTTGATGTTTCCACCGAATTTTGCACCCAGTCATAGACTTGAGAAGTATGGATACAAAAAGATTCTACTTGATTCTGACTGAAATCGCTGCTTATAGATTCATCTTTTGAAGAATATATGACTGGAGTCTTATAAGTTCGGTTCAATGGCGTACACTGCCCTGATACGTCTGGTTCACGAGGGGTGCAGAAAGGTGCCTCCAAGTTAACATTTACACTAGCTTCCACCTTCACATCCTGACAAAGAAAAACTGAAACTTCATAGGTCGTTTCACCATTCGTCGAAGTCGTTTCACAGAGCGAGCATCGAAAATCCGTGATCTGACAGTCTATAATTGTACCAGGAGGAGCACACAAGAAATATCTTTCACAAACACTGAATTCCCCAGAAGCCAGCGTTCCATCTTCAAGCTCCAATGTTGCCGTACCCGTAGTCAGCACATTCACCACTTGCAGCGTCACTTCTGTTCCATCCGCAAGGAAAACCACTTTTTCTGCACGTCCGCCAGGCTGGAGCACCTCATTGCAGCTTACATCAGATAGAGAGCATATGACTCCGTTTGACTGTAAAAGTTCGATATTCTCCTGCCTTTGGACTGCTTTAAATCTCATTCCTTCACCTTCTTCTCTTTATTAATCACTATTTACTGCTATTCATTATTTATATGTATTACATCTAATTATGGAGTGAGCGCTTAAGAAAATTAGGCAATATCACTCTAAACTCAATCAAGTAACTAATCGAAATATAAAAAGTGAGTACTCACTTTACAAAAGAAGAAAGCAGAAGTATTATATAAGTGAGTAATCACTCATTTAGGAGGAGAGAAAAATGGAAAAGGTGATCAGTTTAAACCACATTGCTCATTCATTTGGAGTTGAAACGGTAATAAAAGATATAAATATTGAGATTGATAAAGGAGTAATTTTCGGTTTACTCGGCCCTTCAGGATCAGGAAAGACAACACTTGTTAAAATTATAACCGGAATTTTGCATCCTACTGAAGGCTCCTCTGTCGTCCAAGACACGCAAATGCCCTCTCTGAAGCAAATGAAAAACATCGGATTTATGGCTCAATCAGATGCACTTTACGTGGAATTAACAGCCTATGAGAACATCGATTACTTCGCTTCTATTTATGGGCTCCCCCGATCCGAAAGAAAACAACGAATTAAAAAAGTGCTGGAAATCGTCGACCTTGTAAAGCATATGAAAAAACCTGTTCACACGTTTTCAGGTGGGATGAAACGAAGACTTTCTCTTGCCATTTCCATAGTGCATGAACCTGAAATTCTAATTCTTGATGAGCCCACAGTCGGTATTGATCCTCTGCTCAGACAGTCGATCTGGCAAGAATTCAATAAATTAAAAAGTGAAGGAACAACAATCATTGTAACCACCCACGTAATGGATGAAGCTGAGAAATGTGATGAGCTTGCACTCTTGCACGATGGTTATGTCATAGCTCAAGGATCACCGAAAGATTTGAAGCAATCCATTCATGTGGATACGATGGAACAGGCCTTTCTTCATTATGGAGGTGGAAAATCATGAATTCTATTTCAATCATCGTCCGCATTCTACGTCAGTTTAGACGCGATAAAAGAAGTCTCGCGCTAATGTTTGCCGCTCCATTACTCGTCCTTACCTTAATGTGGCTTGTACTCGACAGCGGGGATTATGTGCCCGAAATTGCGGCAGTCGATCTGCCTGACCGTTTCGTGGAAATATTAGAAAATGAAGCAGAGGTCATGTCTTTGGATAGACATGAAGCTGAAGACGCTCTGAAGAACCAGGAAATTGACGCAGTCCTTGAATGGGAAGAAAATAAACCTGCATTAACACTTGAAGGAAGCGATCCGACCGCAAGCGGGGCTGTGAACATGGCGTTGCAGCAGACCCTGAATCAGATGAACCCGCAACAGGAACAGATGGAGCCCGAAATACATTACTATCACGGGTCCGAAGAAATTAAGCTTTTTGATAATATCGGCCCTGTTCTTATTGGCTTTTTTATCTTCTTTTTCGTATTTATCGTAGGTGGTGTTTCATTTATACGGGAACGGACGCAAGGAACACTGGAGAGAAGTCTGGCCACACCGTTGAAAAGGTGGGAAATCGTCATTGGCTATTTAGGAGGGTTTGGTTTATTTACGATTATCCAATCCATCATTATTGCCGCTTACTCCATCTATGCACTGGATGTGTTCATGGCTGGAAACTTCTTATATGTCCTTCTAGTTACTTTCTTGCTCGCTCTTTCAGCTCTTAGTCTCGGAACGTTACTCTCAGCATTTGCAAAAAATGAATTTCAGATGATTCAATTCATTCCACTCGTCATCGTCCCTCAAGTTTTCTTTTCAGGAATGTTTAATTTGGAAACGCTGGATCCCTGGCTGCGCGCTATAGGAAACATTATGCCGCTTACGTATGGAGCTGAAGCACTTCGCGATATTATGATTCGAGGCAGTGCATTTGGATCATTTGCTGTTGAGGTTTTTGTCCTTTTTGGGTTTACTCTTTTATTCACATTACTAAACATAGTAGCATTAAAGAGACACAGAAAGTTATAATAAAAATAAAAACGGGGGATCTTTATCGTGGATAAACAAGAATACTTGCAGCAGCTGATCAACGCAGGTGAAGAAGAAATTGAATTGACCCCCAAACAAGCAAAAATTCTCGAAGCGGCGATTGAGATTTTTGCTGAAAAAGGGTACGCAGCCACTTCTACAAGCGAAATCGCAAAAAAAGCAGGGGTAGCTGAGGGAACCATTTTCCGACATTACAAAACTAAAAAAGAACTATTAATATCTATTGTGACTCCTGGGATCATAAAACTGACCGTCCCTTTTTTCGCCAATCAATTCGTCAGCGAAGTGTTTAAAGAAAAATCCGAAAGTTACGAACAACTATTGCGAAAAATTATCCGCAACCGGTTTGAATTTGTACAAAAGAACATTCCTCTTTTGAAAATCATTTTACAGGAGATGGCGTTTCATGAGGAATTGAAACAGTCTTTCCAAAACATATTCATCAAAAAAATATTTCCGAAATTCGATGAAGCGGTCACCCAATTTAAAAAGGATGGTTTAATTGTCGACTATCCTTCTTCAACCATTATCCGTTTCACAATGACTACCATTATCGGGTTCATCATCACCCGCTTTTTAATTCTTCCAGAAGCGGAGTGGGATGATGAAGAAGAAATCGACCGCACCATCCGAATGCTGATGCATGGCATACAGCCTGATAGTTAAAAAAAGCGTGATCTTCCTTTTAAAAGGAAAAGATCACGCTTTTCTAATCTCAAATCATCGTACACACTTTGTTTCTACCCGTGGTTTTAGCTTTATACAACGCATTATCAGCTCGCTTGAATATATCATCCCGAGATGACGCAGTTTCATTAAGGTTGCTTGCCCCTATAGAGACACAAGCGTTAATTTCTCTTCCGTCAGGCAGCAAAAACGTATGCCCCTCTACCGCTCGCCTGATTCTTTCCGCAATGGTGAGCGCCGTGTTGAGTGAGCAGTCTGGAAGGATAAGAGAGAATTCTTCTCCTCCATTTCTAGACACTTTATCAGTTGGGCGTGCATTTCTTTGAAGAAGTTCACTCAACTGCTTCAGCACGGAATCACCCGCATCATGCCCAAATGTGTCGTTCACATTTTTGAAATGATCAATGTCAATCAATAAAAGAGAAACATCCTCCTTTCTTCTATTTGATGCCAAAATTAATTCATTTAACGTATTATCAAACTGTCTGACGTTTGCCAGTCCAGTTAAAAAGTCGGTTTTGGCATCGTTTTTGAATTTGATGAACATTTTTTTGGAATTCTGTATATCACGGAAAAAGGCTGTAGCTAAAAGAGCTGTAGGAATAGCGATCAGCCAGAAGAAAACGATGATTTCCCTAAAACTTTCTATATCAGGAAGCAGCACGTACAAATTGCCAGTAATCATAGACATGCTGATGATGTTCATGAGCAGAATGGTTCGGTACCTTCCCTTTCTAAAATACCGGCCAATCACACTCATAATGACTCCAAGAGAGATCATGAATCCGAAAGCCATAATCGCCGATTCATTAATTCCAAATAGAAACCTTGATAAAGCAATGAGAACAGAAGATGTTATAGCCGGGATGAATCCGCCATAGTAAGCTAAAATCATCACAGGTACGTGTCGCAAATCTATCATGACGTGGTCAGTGACTTGAATGGAAAATAGCATGAGTAGTAAGCCAATGGCCGCAGTTAAATACCCCACTCTAAACTTCTCTCTTACATTAGAGTGGATGCTGATCGGATCATTAGTCATTTTTCCAAGCACATAAAACCCAGCCATCATGACAGCCGCATTTCCTATTAAATCCTTAAGTATCATAAACATGTAAAACCCTCGCATTTTATGTATTCTCTATGTAAATCTATAGACTCAGGTATTTCTTCCTCTTCTTCTATATTAATGGAAATCAGTAACATTTTCGATAATATATTAAATTTTACTGATGCCTAATTTACTATTGTTGTAATTCCACACCTAATTTAATATAGTCAAAAAGCTATCAAAATGCACATCAGTATACTCACAAATAAATAAACGTACTGGACATGGCTTCTTGGAATTCGAGCAGAGAGCCTACAAGGTCTCGATATAGATAAGGCGCAGATTTTTTGACAAAAACAAAAAGAACTTCCTTCACTATTATTGAAGAAAGCTCCTTTATTTTATAAATTTCACCGGCAAAATCAGCGCCCTGAGAGATGGTGAAAATCTGAAGAACGGTTTTCGGCCAAATTCTTTCACAAACGAGAACGGGGCCATATGATCTACCTGAATCTCAGCTTCAGCATTTTGAAGCTTCCATGGTCTGTGATAGATACCAACTTCAATGAACATCTTCCCAAAGGCAGTCCAGCAGTAATATCTTTCCACGAGAAAATGGTCAAGACTTCCCTGCTCAGGAACGTACAACTCCCCTACAGGACGATATTCTCCCTTAAACTCGGCCTGAGACTTCCCCTTTCGTTTGCTGAAAAAGGAAATTGTATTTCCTCCCCGCTCCATACTCATATTCGCATAATAATAAGGCAGCATAGTAAGTCGTGCCCCTATTACCGCTAACATCTTATCTGCATCTAAACTGAAAAAATAAATCCCTGGGACACCATCGCGTTTAACGTATGTGCGTACATTCAACTCTAAAAAAGAACGCAGTCCGGGAACGGAAGGAAGGTTTCTTATTCTCATGTCAGTGACTTCAAAAGGTATGATGGTGAGCCAAGCTTCTCCTTCATGTACATCTAACTGTAAAACGTCAGGGATATAACTTTTTAAAATCTTTTCTCTAACAGGAAAGTGTATGAATAAAAGATTTTCCCATTTCTGAGTCATCATCCAGTTCCCTGTCGGCATTAGTGTACTTCTATGTTTTGCATCATCTGCAAGATGCACATGCATGATGTCGTCCTTCTTTCTTAAAATCCACGCTATCCCATACTTTTATTCAAAAGTAGTTGTTGATCTTGAAGATGAATTAATTCCAATCCCCTTATAATGCAGTCCATGTGTACTGACTACCCCAACTTTCTTTCGCCAGCGTTTCTACTTTTTCGACAAGTTGTTCATCAACTGCATACGCATCACCTTGTTCATATTGGTTATAGTGGAAAGCGTATAAGCGAGCAGCAAATTGATGGAAAGGCAGCGAAGATTCCCCGTGTATTTCATTGAAACCTGTAACACTTGGCTGTATGCCTTGCCCCCAGTCTTGAGAACTGTCATTATTCGGATTATAAAAATAAATGCGGACGTCTCCATTTTGATCTTGAGCTACCCTCTGAATCGACACCGCGTGGAGACCCAGAAATCCACCAAACGAATCTGTTATGAATATTCCTACCGGGTTTGGATAAATGAGTTCATAACCTTCATTATAATCAGGGTGATGAGTGGCATAAAACAAGCGGACAAAACCGCGGTAATCGGAAACAGCACCTGATAAAGGATCAATGACACTACTGAACCCTCTAGGTACCCAGTTGCCATAATAAACAGGGTTAACCCATTTATGCACATCCTCTCCTCTAAAATTGGAGCGGCGCACAAGTTCAGAATAAATACGGTCTAAATGGGGAACTAAAATCAACGAAACAGGATCTAATTCCACGTGCAAATCGTCTACTAATCCTTCACGTAAATCTTTGGAATGAATGGTTTGTCCTTCAAACGTTATATCAATATCTTCATCCCTTGCCGCCCTGGCTATTAAATCAAGAAGATGGCCAGGCGCATGCAGCGACCAAAGGCTTATTCCACGGGCTGTCTGGCAGGTGGGATTCATCCCTTGACCAATCCCAAGCGGCTGCCCAAGCACACTGATCGTTCCGGCAACTAATATATTATTTGCTGTAAGCCCTTCATTTCCATTAACCAAGTTCAACAAACTTTTGCGGGTAGTTGGCTGTATGTCTAATTCGATAATTCTGCGAATTCCCGGAATAACAGGATTCGAAGAAAGAACCCCACGATCCAATAACAAAGTTAAACCGTACAAGGACTGTTTTAATGGCAAATGGATGCCTACTGTAATAAGGTTTTGCACGAAGGGTAAATGCTCTTCTAAATTAGCTTGACCTTTATTTGATAAAGCTAAAGCATCTGATAGCAATTCAGGATGGTGCTTGTTAAGATAGCGGACTAAAACGATATGATAAGGAGCTACAAGTCCAGTTTCATGCATTGATTGAGAAAAAGACCGCGCTTCCTTTTTCAATTTCCCTTCATCTAAATGTTTAAGTTGATCCCTATATTCCTTCACGTCACATCTATCACACACTGTTGTTCTCCCATTGATGGCATCCAAATATTTTTGAATGGCTTCTCTGTCCGAAGCGTCTATTTCTGTCTCTAATAATTGTTCAGCATGTTTGACCATTTTTACTGTCCGCTTAACCATAATAGGCCGCTGCGCCACTAATTCATCAATTTCTTTAACAAGTTGACTGGATATAGAAGCTAAGGAAAGTTTATCGGATAAGAATTGAAACAAATTTTCCATACGGTCCTTGTCTTTCCCTTTCCCTTCAATTCGAGCTGCTTCTGTTTCTTCTGGAAAAAGAATATCCACATTCAAGGCCATAACTTCGTTTAAAAAAGAGTGCGCCTTCTCTTTGGAAACCCCTTCGCGATCATATTCACCCTCAGCAATAGCAACCATTCGCACTTCACTGAGCAACTCTGATATAGTAGTCATCCCGCCAGATCTCAGAGATCCTTTGACAAGGTTCGCCTGCAGCTTGGATGGATCTTCCCATGGCCCATCTTGAAAAAGCCCAGCTTGTTCAAACTTTTCAGCTTTCTCGTATAGAATCGAGAACCCATCTGGCTCATCCATTAATTTCGCAGCAGTTTGCAGGACTTCACTTTGATACATGGACTTAGCAAATGAGTAAGCGCCCTCCAACTGGTCAAGAGCCTCGTCAAATGCTTCTTCTTTATTCATTTCCACCTTTACTGACATAACCCTGTTTCCTCCTAAACATAAAAATCATAGTCCACGTAATCCGTTAACAATTGAGAGATTTCTCCACTGTCTTCACCGTGAAAAAAAACGGTTCCCAAGTGATTACCATAACCCTCGTCTGTATCTTGAAATTTAGCAGTTGTTGGTTTGTAAAGCGTGTGTTTTTCAAAGCTTGGGTGCT
Source organism: Halobacillus sp. A1 (assembly GCF_024189295.1). GTDB lineage: Bacteria > Bacillota > Bacilli > Bacillales > Halobacillaceae > Halobacillus_A. Next base: position 186,791 of record NZ_JAIZEN010000001.1, on the reverse strand, counting down.
CCTCTAAATCCCTGGGAACCTGTACACGAGTCGCATTTTTCTTTCGAGGGTAGACTAAAAAACTGCCCGCATGTCCATTAGGTTTAACCTCTTTAGGCAAAAATTCCTCTAATTCCTCTAAAGTGGTATGTGGATCACAGCAAAGAATATGTGCGCCAAAGGGATTAAAACCGTAAACCTTTTGAATCAATTCAAAAATATGTCCTCCGGGAATTCGATAAGCTACTTCACCAAAGTATATTTCTTCAGTATCCGTTATAAAAAATTCAGGATGGATCATACCAAATTGGATATCAAACGCTTGAATCAACTTTTCGACTTCTTTATGAATGTAAGGCCGGTAATATTCAATTTCTGCTGAAGGCGGAACCATACTTGAATAACCGAGCTTCACATATTCCGTCATATTCAAGAAGAGAATTTCACCTTTATAAATAAATACCTCACATGATATTTCCATCCCTGACAGATGACTCTCCACTAAACCAGGAAAGCTTTGGTCCGTAAGTTTGTTTTCAATATCTTCCTCTGAGAAAATCATACGATGACCAGCCGCTCCAGCTTTATTTAACGCTTTAAAATGGATCGGGTCCGCGTCCTCATTTTGATGATTTTTCAATAAAGAATAGTTCACCCGTTTAAAAAATCTGCGAACCTCTTCTTTGTTTTCAACTTCTTCGAAAACTCCAACTTTTAATCCACCTAAATGAGCCCTGCGTTTCATCATGGCTTTGTCTCTAAAAAGAATAGAGTGGTCAAATACAGCAGGATCCTCTCGAAGACGTGCATTCAAGGCACCAGCCCATTCGACCAATTCCTCAAATACAGAAATCGTGTGACCTACGTCGATATTCACCAATTGATCGAATAATTCCTCTGAGCGTTCATACACTTCTTGATAATGATTAGGCTTCCCAAAATCCCAGGAAAGAAAGGGAATTTTGTGTTGTTCAGCATATTCTTTATAACCTTCGTGGCTTATGACAATGTAGGGTCTTTTAATTTGCTGGATCGCTTCAATTGTAGGAATACTCCAGCCGATCAGAGCAACCTTGGCACCTTTTTGCGGGCGTTCATGATTAATTTGGAGAGGCCCGAGCTTCCTGCTGTTCATACGTTCGCGATCGTTTTGATTATTTAATTTAAAGTTTGCTTCACGATTACTTACTGGCATTAATCTTCACCTGCTCCTAAAATGTTTACAACACTTAGTTAGAATCTCCATTTGGCTCGTATTTATGCCCACCCAAAATTTATCTTCACAGTAAAAACAGGACAGCCGCTGAGTGCTGTCCTGTGGTTCATCCACCAAGGGATTTATACCAAATATTCATATCTTCTAATCCAGAGCCAATCATACTGTTCTTAATCATGCAGCCTCCATATGTAAATCCCTGGCGAGCTGCTACGATATTCATTCCCATCGATTTAGCTCTTGTATAAGAGAACATCATTCGAATGCGGAGCTCTCTCATTTTTTCTTCGAGCTTTAAATACTGATAGGAGAGAAGACCTTTCCCTCTGTGCGGGGGCAGCGTTGCACAATCCGTAAACTCAGCTGCTTCAAATTTTGAAAAAATATCAGCTGAACAAGCACTTACTAATTGCTCATCTTTATAAATAAGTGAAAAATAAGTATCTTCCCTTAAAAGCTTTTCTAAATAGTGAGGATCGTGAATAGGAGTAGGATATTTCGAAAAAACTTTACGATAAAGGTTTGCTAATTCATTCGAATTCTTTTCCTTAGCCCACTTCATCTTATACCCTAAAGCAAGTGATTCTTCCTTAGCTTGAGGTTTAATGTTCATTTCTTTCACCTGAGCGATTACATTCGCTGGATCCGGCTCATTCCTGGACGGTTGTAGGAAATCAGCATATATTTTTGTATCGCTCCCTCGAAAAAAACCTTCAATTCCCCCTTCATATTGATAGTACAATTTTTTTACAGCCGCTTCTTCTTTACTGTGTGGTCTTACGTAAATAATAATTTTATCGCAATTTTTCCTTGCCGCTAACTTAGTAAGTTTTCCGATAAACGAATGAACATCTTCCGGGAGTCTATATACCTTAATTCTCCTACTTTCAGGTTCCACATAAAAATATCCTCTTTTTTGCAAAGACGAGACCGTTTGAATATGAGCAGATTCCATCAATCACAATCCTTCCTTAATTGGTACATTGGCTATTGTATTCAACGAAAAAAGGTTTCATGATTGCGCACCATGCGTTATCTTAATTTCAAGAGAAAGAACTCGGCTTAAACAGATCACCCTGATTGATGATCAGTAAAAAAATTCAAAATACACTGCCTGAATTAAATTGGGGCCACATTACATGGAAAATATGTAGTTATTCGACAGTAAGAATGATTTACCTACCTGCAAAATTTAATAACCAAGAATATGTCTAAATAACTTCAGTGTTCTAACAATAAATAGAACGTTAGAAAATTATATCAGAAAAAACAAAGGTTGTTGCGGCTCCCAACAACCTTTGTTTTAACTTGCTGATCTTCTATCATTTGCTGTCTTTATTACTCCCTCCATCAATCAATTTAAACCTGCTTGCTTTTCTTTCATTAGGCTGGAACTCAAAGGAAGTGATCGTCGCACCCGCTCCTATCTTCAAGGAGCCATCTGGCTCTACTAAAAATAAAGTGCCTAATTGATTCACTTTAATCGCCTGAACGTTATGTTTCGCGAACACCTGCTGCAAGTCATGGATCAGCTCCATTTTACCGAATGTGAAAGCCATCCCTTTCATCTCCCTACTTTTCTAATTTATATTAGTAGGATATGTAGTTGCAGTAGCAAACATGCTTTTCATCAAGCAAGAAAGTTATGAACACCCCCCTCACGTGAGATATAACACACTACCAAAAACCAGGAGCGTTAATATAGCAGGGAGGAAGGCCTCCCTGGAATCAGTCAACTACACATATAGTGGAACAGCTTTGTCTTAACCTTGTATATACCTGAGGAACTCTCGTAAGTTCTCTAGGAACTGGGCATTTTTTCTTTGGGTATTTTTCTTTTTCTTTCTTTGGTTTCTTCGGACATACCTTCTCCAATTTCACATATACAGATGGTTCTCTTTCTAATTTTTGTTTTTTACAACAACGTCTTCCCATGCTTCTTCCCCCTTCCATCAAATACATTGGGAGTACTCTATATTATATTAACGATATATAGAGTAGTGAAGGCAGAAGGAGTGGTTCTCTAAATTATACAAACACCAAAGAAGATTTTTATTAGCCTGTCGCTATGTTTCTTGTTCCCCAAGCCAGAATTAAGCAGCCAACGAAAAAAGGGCCGTTCATAGTTAAGAACGACCCTGATGGTTAAACGGCTGTTTTTTCTTCACGATATAATTTCCTCTTATAGCTCCTGTATAAAAGTGTAGTAAGTACAAGAAGGGCGACACACATCAAAAGGGGGATTAACCATAAGTTATTAATCGAAAGTGTAAGTGATAAAGCAAAGATCAACACCGACACCACAGGCGAAAAAAAAGAATACGCTTTTGCATCATACAGCCAACCATACGGAAACAGGTGAGCAGCTGTAATAATGGCAAAAACTGCTGCCATATCCTCTACAGATTTAGTAAAAACCAAAAAGATGATAGGAAAATACATCAGCTGTGCCAAATTTAAATATAATCCTAAAACACTGAGGGGAAGATTTTCTGCTTTCCAATCCACATCAAATAGTTTCGATGAAATGATTGACAGCGGGAAAGTTAATCCCGAAGTGAAAAGCATAAATACATTCTTCTGAGTAATTTCAATAGGCAGTAAAAAGACCACAGTAATGATCAGCCATACGACTACTGCTGCTGTCAAAAAAGAAATTCCATGTTTACTTTTAATCGCCAGTTCGCTCTTCATCTCAGATATATTCATTTACGCACCTCTGTATTTAGTTTCATATCATGTAGTCAGTTCTATTTTCATTATATCGGCTTCGCTTCATAGTTAACACAAATTATTAAAACAAGGATATTTGCCCTCTTTCCCAACACAAATAAAAAAGCAAGCACTCGTAATGAATGCTTGCTTCTTTACTATTTTATCTTAGAAATACATGATTGCCGATTTCTGTGGTAACTTCCTGATTGCTCAAATAGCTGCTCTGTGCTTTATCCGGGTTATAGAAAAAGATGGATCCATTGTCGAAACCTTGGTATGCAAGAGCTTCATCGACAGCATCTTTAGATTCCTGACTTGCCGGCTCATTGATACTTCCGTTCAGTACCGGCGAGAACTGATACCCATCATAAATGACTCCATGAATGGAATCCGGGAAACGATCAGTTTCTACTCGGTTCAAAACAACCGTAGCAACAGCGACTTTCCCTGCGTAGCTTTCACCTTCAGCTTCAGCTTCAACAAGACGAGCGAGCAAATCTTTTTCGTAATTATTGGCAGTGACCGGCAGTTGCAGCTGCTCACCAGGAACAATTTCATCATAAGACTTATTGTTCATCGCTTGGATTTGCTTTGCAGAAACCCCATAATTTTCAGCGATTTTATAAATGGATTCGCCCTTTTGGACGGTGTGTGCATTCTCATCGGCAGAGATTTGTGTCGGAAATGAAAAAGCTAGAAGGCATAAAGCTGCCGTTCCGACCGTCAACATTTTCTTTAACACTTTGAAACTACCTCCCTGATTTTTGATCTATTATAAAGTAACATAGTAGAAGTTTTTGAACACTATTAATTATTTCCTACGTTTCCAGTAATCAGATCAATGACAGCAGGTGACAGAGGAAGGTGTTTCTCAGAAATACGTTATTTAAATGTTTTCGATATTTTTTTAATTTAATCGTATGTTTTTCATCAAAAAATTTATAAATAACAAAGCATGAAAAAAAGCGAATAAAAACCAAAAAGCACCAGCATACTATGTAGAGGTGATTATAATGTGGTTTAATATCATTGCGGGGTTCATCATTCCCTGGATTTTTGGTTTATACATGTATAGAAAAGCTCCAGAAATTTTTTTCACGACAGCTCCAATTACGGCACTGATCGCTGTTACTTGTAACCAGGCTGGGATTCATCTTGGGTTGTGGGAAGTACATCCAATGCCAAAAGTCTCGCTGTTAGATTCAATATTCCTCGACTTAGGAATTTTTACGATCGCTGGAGCCTCGTTCACCTACTTCCTGGCGTATAAAAAAAAGAATCAATTTTTATTATTGACCGTATTCACATTAGGAATGACAAGCTTAGAATACTTATCCATCGTTATGGAGATTGTAAGCTACAGTGACAAATGGAATATCTTTTATACATTTCTTATGTACGCAGCAGGTTTCATCACATTATATTTTGCATCTAAAAAATTAGTAAAGCTTGGCGTATATCCATAATACAGCATAAAAAAACCTTCCCCGGCCGGGGAAGGTTTTTTATTAATAACTATTATTTTTGAACGTTAGCAGCCTGTGGCCCACGGTTACCTTCAACGACTTCGAAAGAAACAGTTTCGTTTTCTTCTAACGTTTTGAAACCTTCGCCCTGGATTGCAGAAAAGTGAACGAATACATCGTCTTGTCCTTCTACTTCAATAAAACCGAAACCTTTTTCTGCGTTAAACCATTTCACATTACCTTGTAACATAAATTGTTACCTCCTGCGTGGAACTACTTCCACAATGTATTACTATAAATGCTCTGCAAATCCAATCCAGACGAAAGTTACTTTAAAGTTACTTTTGCTTTCATTCGTAAACGAACATGAATAATTAACTTTTATCTTAACAATTATAAACCAAGATGTCAACCTCAGCCAAATTCCTCATCAATCCTTTAGGTCATACGATGCAAATTTCTAATTGGATGGCAGGCGTCCCATTGGCAAATCCCTCTACATTGGTCTCCATTCCAACTATTGGTTTTATTATCTAAATTTTCAACTAATTTATGTGCATTCTACATAATGACCATCCTATTTTTCTCATATACAATGTTAACAATTCTAACATATTATGTTATTTAAAAGTAAATCATTAGGAGGAATGAACACGATGGGAATGAACAAACCAGTTGTTAGCGAGTACTCAACAAAGATGGACAAACCTGAGCCGTCACCTTCAACAAAAAGAGGGTTTACAATGCCTCATATTTACGTCATTTTATTTATTTTCAGTGCTATAGCTGCTATTACGACTTACTTTGTTCCAGCAGGTACGTACGACAGAGTGGAAGGCCCTGAAGGAAGAACAACCATTGATCCAAACTCATTCCAGACCGTTGAATCCAACCCCACGAGCTTAATGGACTTTATGCTGGCTTTTCCTAAAGGACTCGAAAGTGCAGGAACCATCGTGTTTTTCACATTCATTATCGGTGGGATGTTCATGGTTTTAAGAAAAACTGGAATTATTGAAAATGCTGTGGATTCACTTACAAGGACTTTTTCTAACCAAAGTCTAGCTGTTGTTCCTGTGCTTATGATTGTTTTTGCCGTTATCTGCAGCTTGATTGGCACCCAGGAACTGAGTCTTGTCTATGTACCAGTGATTCTCCCTCTCATCATCGCTCTAGGTTACGACTCCATAACAGCGGTGGCCATCGCTTTATGCGCAACGACAGCAGGGTTCACCGCGGGATTTCTAAACCCCATCAATACAGGGTTAGGGCAGCAGCTGGCCGGAGTTCCCTTATATAGCGGAATCGGACTTCGTATTACGGCATTTCTAATCATTATTGCTATCGGCGCAATATATGTAAGTAGATATGCCAAAAAGATAAAACATAACCCTACCCTCAGCCTTACATACGAAGATGATCAAGAAAAGCGTGAAATGTATAAAGGTGTTCAGCACACAAAACGATTTAAAGCCACTGGCAGACAAAAAGCCGCCTCGATAGCCGCCCTTGGATTTTTTGGGATTCTTGTTTACGGGGTACTTCAGCATAGCTGGTTCATGTTAGAGATGGCTGGTTTATTCATCATGATGGGCATCGTAGTCGGTTTGATCGCCGGCTTGTCCGCTACTGAGATTTGTGAAGGGTTCAATGAAGGATTTAAAAGTGTCTTACTCGGTGCTTTTATCGTCGGAGTGGCACGAACAGTGGCCGTTATTATGGAGGATGCGCAAATTATGGATACGATTGTTTATGGTTTAGGTGGAGTCGTCGGGAATTTCCCTTCGATATTCAGCGCGATCGGGATGTTTGGTATTCAGCTTGCATTCAATTTCCTCGTCCCTTCAGGAAGCGGACAGGCTTTAGTAACAATCCCTATTATGGCACCCCTTGCTGAAATCATCGGCGTTACGAAACAGACGGCTATTCTTGCTTATCAGTTCGGTGATGGATTAGGTAACATATTATTTCCTACATCTGGATATTTCATGGCGACTCTTGCTTTAGCTGGGGTGAAGTGGCAAACATGGGTTAAATTCTACCTGCCTCTTTTCGGCATGTGGGTTTTGACAGCGATAAGTTTTCTAGTCGTCGCTCAAGCTATTCAGTGGACGGGCTTATAGACCAAAATTTTTATGGATAAAAATCAGAATTATACGATTTTTCATATAAGGAGGAAATGAAATGAATAATGTCAGTTTATTACCGATTTCTAAAGACCAACACCGTATCCTCGGACCAAAAGCTTATATTGCTATGTGGTGGGGAGATGCTATTATGGTCGGATCGTTCATGCTTGGATCAAGCATGATTCCTCCGTATGGGGAACTCAATTTATTTCAGGCTTTCGCCGCGCTGATTTTAGCTAACATCCTGGCTGCTTTACTTTTTTCACTCAACGGCAGAGTAGGTTGGAAACACGGAATCCCGATGGTCGTCCAGCTCCGGTCTTCGTTTGGACCGATCGGTGCTAAGCTCCCTTCTTTATTAAGGGCGGTCCCTGCTCTGTTCTGGTACGGTGTGCAAACGTGGCTTGGCGCACAGGCATTGAACCAAATCTTCATGGATCTTGCTGGTTTCAGTAATGTATGGGTATGGTTTTTCGCCTTTCAGGCTTTACAAATTTACCTTTCAGCTAAAGGAATCAAATCGATCAAGTGGATTGAAATCGTTGGTGCAATTATCATCATGCTAGGCGTTATCTACATGATTTTCCTGTTCCTCACTACTTTCGGGCTGCAGCTTCAAGAAACCGCCTCTATTGAAGGCACCTGGTCCATTACCTTTTGGCTGGCTATGACTGTACTGCTAGGGCAATTTTCCGCATTATTTTTGAATGTGTCTGATTATACACGCTACGTCCCTAAGAAAATTTCCCCTAAAACATTCGTAGGGTCCCATATTATAGGAATCGTACCCCCTATGATCCTGCTTCCTTTAGTAGGAATTTTGGGCGCGGCAGCAGTAGGGATTTGGAACCCCGTTGATATCATGTCCCAATACATTTCAAATACCATGGCAAGCATTATCGTACTGTTCGTGATTGCCCTCGCGCAAATTACGACGAACCTGGTTGCTAATATTACTCCTACGGTCTTTGTAGCGATGGACATTTTTAAGATTTCATGGGAAAAATCTTGCGTTATCATCGGCATACTTGGCGTATTCACATGTCCGTGGTGGATTATGAATGCTGCCTATTTCACTACTTTCATCACCGTCGTGTCTGCATTTCTAGGCCCTGTATTTGCGGTTATGGTCGTAGATTATTACGTTATCCACAAAGGTAACTACCACGTAAAAAAATTATATGAAATGGATAAGCTGTTTTCTGCTTTTAAAGGCTGGAACCCGGCCGCTGTCATTGCAATTTCGGCGGGGACGCTCGTTTCTTTTATCAATGTAGATCTGGCCTGGTTCATCGGACTCCTACCGTCCGCTATCATCTATGTAGTCTTAATGAAGTTTTGGGTGGTTCATTACGAAAGCTATGTATCAGACTCGATGATTGAAGAAGAATCTTCTCACCGTTCCTATGAAGATGAAGCACAAGCAAAATAGTAATCATGAATCTCAGAGGGTTGTCTAGACAGCCCCCTGAGATTTTACTATCCCTGATAATGAACCATAGTAAGATACATTCTATACCGGGGAAGTGGAATGGAAACCTCATTATGAAGAACGATTACAGACTGTTGTTTCATAATGGATGCGCTTCGTATGCCTGTTGTAAAATTACTTAAATACGAGAAGGACGGTCTAACTACTAAATCCGAAAGGTACGCGGATTGAAAAGCACCGGGGCGTCTCGTAGAATTTAGAGATTGGATCATCTGTTCTGCCGTCATAATTCCTATTCCATGCCCAAAGTAAAGACCACCTCCGAGCACCACAGCATTTTCCCCCCTCCAATGAGGCGTACGCAGATCAAAATCAGGATTCTCAAAATAGACGACATCTCCCGGAAGAAAATTCATTGTGCGCGTGGGATGGATACCAAGATCACTGTCCGCATGCCAGCTATAAATGAATAAATCCGGAAACAACTGATTGAACGTCCTCTCCCCCAAGACACGAAGAACCGCATCATAATAAATGATGAGCATAGCACCTGCACACTCGAAACCATAATAAGAGCCGTTGGTAAAGATGTCGCGGATCGCATCAGATGGTCTGGCCCCTGGCCTTAAACGAAAACCTCCGAATTCTGTCATATACCAATACTGAGGATTGACACGTGTTGTTTCGAATGTTGCAAATGAGGCAGCGCTTTGGTGCATAGCTTTTGCGCTTTCAACTATGCTATTGCGTAACGTCATTTCAAAATTTAATTCACCCGGGTAGCGATAAGAATATGGATGCGAAGATCCATTCATCAACCGGTAAATTTCAGCTTCCTTACTTCCTTCAGACCAACCTCCGCTTTCCTGAAAGGGTGTCCCCGATAAAATATTCATCTTACACCTCTTTCTGCTTTTCAGTGGATAATCCTCTTATCTAAAGCTTATTCTATACTAAAGGTATACTTGTTAAAAATATGAAAGAAGCTCTCAAAAAGTAACTGGCTCCTTACTATTACAGGGACTCCAACACCCATATCGATTTGCTTGTGAAATTGTATTATAAATTCCACCATAATTTATAAGGTTTATTTCGGATTAAAACAACAAAAGACTCAGTTTCGAGATGTTCGGACTGTTTCCGCCACAAAAATAGAGCTTGAAGGTCCGGGAAATCACTCGCTTTCCATGGGCGTACGGTGAGCTTCCTCGGGCTGACGCCCTCCGGGATCTCACCATGTACTGTTCTCCCATAGGAGTCTCGCAATTTCCCGGACCTTCTTGCTTTTGTGAGGATAACGGAAACATCTTAGTTGGTGCTTCACATAAAAAATAACTGTTTTTAAGTGATAACCACCGGGACTTATGTATGCAAGAAAACGCTTGGAACTACCTCGAAGTGCAGGAAGTTTTAAAACTAAAATGCTATAACCAGAGCACTGGAGTTTAATGCTCCCACTATAAGTGTGAAAGTTCTTATCCAGGCGATTTCGAGAAAGCACATCTATAGTGAGAGGCGGCGGAAACGTTGGTACAAAAGATTTTTTTTGCTTCTCTTTTCTTAGTTCCGTCTCTTAATATAAGTTAGGTGGTTTTAGGAATGGGCGAGACTCCTGTGGGATGAGAGTGAATGGTGAGATCCCGGAAGGCGGCAGCCTGAGGAAGCTCACCGCACTCCCACGGAAAGCGAGTCCATTCCTAAAACCACCTTCCACTCATCATGATGACGGAACAGCAGATACCCCACAGGAAAGCGAGTAGCTTCCCAACAACCCTTGACTATCAACACGGCAACGAACCCATACTATCTCAAAATCAAGTCTTCCACTATCCTGCCAGTTTGTATAATAACTCTTCTGACAGATCCTTACTTAAAAGAGAAGTTTTTAATCACTATTTCATTCAGTTTTCCACGCTTAAGACTGTCGGCTGAACGGGTGGACGATCTTGCTCAGAATTTTTAATGCATTTATATTTTTATTAGTGATAAGTTCTTCAACCAATTTGTTATCTAGAGCTTTAGTGATACGATCAAGTTGTTTATTATCGAATTTCTCCATCATCCTGCGAAGTGTAAGAGAATCATGGTAAGACTGATAAAGTGGTTGAACAAGCTTCTCATAGCTTCCTATTCCAACGATATCATGAGCGGCATAAATCCCTGTCAATATCGATTCAAATTGCCCGAAGCCGAATACAGGAGTAATTGATCCCCAGCAGTTACCGACAAAAAACGTATTTCCAATCCTCGGAGTTTCCGTTTTGCCTATTCGGTAATCCTCAAGAGAATATTCATTCACTAATGTGAATTCTTGATCTAATCTTTTAGTGCAATCCGCCAAAAACTTTTGCCACAATTGTTCTTTATCGAGACCTTTATTTTCTGAGTATTGAGGATAGACGAGTACGATGCTCGCTTCACGATCAGAATGAGAAAGTATGTAGCCCATCCCTTTAGGGGCATATTCGTAGTTAAAAAATGAATGGGCTTCTGTCTGGTTAAAATCCCCTTCAACTACTGCACCTTTAAAAGAAGCTTTGAACGCTGTGTCATATGTCTGCAGTTTTTTTGTATCTAACGCATCTCCGGTACTCATAACCACATGAGTGTATTCTTTAGAAATTTCATCGTAGGTTACTTCTTGATTAAACTTTATATTTCCTTTGAGTTGTGCGGCCATCTGCTTCTCAAAAGATTCCAAGTGTTTGCCTCTCATATTAACAAATCCCAAATGGCCTTCGATATAAGATGACTCTTTTTCAGAATGCACGTATATTTTTTGAATATTACTAGAAGGTTTCAAATGAATATCGTGGGTTTCAGACAGAAATTTAATTGCATCATCATAAGGAGTATGAAACATGGAAAACATCGCTTCGGCAATGACAAAACGATCACCTACCATCCCGCGCCTTTCAAAAATATCAGCTTCATATCCATACTTTTCCAGAGTCAAAGCACAGGCCAGTCCCGATAATCCAGCCCCCATAATCGCAATATTCATTTCCATTCCTCCTTCTTTTCTGATTAGGCGGTCTTATTGTGCGTTTCGGCTCTGGATTCTATACAGGACGCAAGGAAATTAAGCAGCCTCAGCAGGTAGATTTTTTAAAATCCGACGATTCGTAAAAACCTTTGAACGATTCAGTCTTAGACGACTAAAACAGCAGGCACAGAAATTTCACGGCAACAAAAAAAGCGTTCAGAGGTACTATTCTGAACGCTTTTCCATAATTATAAGACATCTTCACTGCCATCCAAAGAATCATAATATCCCAGTACTGCATCTACGTAATAAATATCACCGTAACAGGCATCATATTGGACGGCTTCTGAACGGAGACAGCTGTAATCACCTGTGTGCTCTAACTCATCATACTTCATCGCGGAGAATTCTATCGCTAATTCCTGCGTATATTCCCCGCCGTTTTCCATGACGAAATCGATGAAACCAGAACCGAAGTTATAGGACTGTAACGCTAACTTCACGTCCTGATCAGCTTGATCCAGGGTTTGAGCAAAATGAGAAACACCTTGCTGTATCGATCGTTCAGGGTCATCGATACAGCCTACAGAACCACAAAGAGATTCAGAAGCCTGCATAGGATCATCGCCTTTCCCCCCGGATTCCTGCATCATGATGGCCAATAGAATATCAACGTGTTCTTCAATCCCTTCTTCTTTTGCGTACTTGTCCACCGTTTCTTCATATTGAAGGACATCCTGAGACAAATTATCTGTGCTGCCACTGGTAAGATTATCGGATACTCCATCGCCTATGGTGCTATTAGAAAGTGTATGAATGACACCGGCCAGTAACATGATAGGGAGAATATACTTAAAAAAAGTACCGAGTAAAGCCCGTTTGAATTTTGGTTCACTCTTTTTTTTCGGCATGTTCTCCCCCCCTTTTTCACCATGTTTCTTTAGTTTATTTTAACATGCGTTTCATAGTTTTACCTCTATGAACTACTAGTCTGCTAGTCTTCATCACCGAAAAAACCACCCGCCAGTTTTTACTAACGAGTGGATTATCTTCTAATCTTAGTCTTCTCTTATATTATATTTCCAAGCTTTATCCTGATCGATCATCCGTTTGGCAGCATAAATCAACAGGAATTGAATGAAGATAATCGGAAGTCCCATCAAACCTGAAATTACTTCTAACGGAGCAAGGCCACCGATTCGCATGAGCACAAGTGCAAGTGCAGTAATGACGCCGGCAACAACTATGCGTAATATTTTAGGAGGCTCATACTTACTCATATCTCTCGTACTTGTATACGCTGCGACCGTATACGTCGTCGAATCCAGGGTAGTCGTCAAGAATACCAATGCGACAATCATAAAGATGACAATCGCAAGCCCCCAAGAGGAAGAGTGGATAAGATCTCAGGAATGGCAGCCATCGACTCGCCCTCCTTGACGAGATCTAGCACCGCAAGCTCACCGGACAAGTATCTGTGTACCCCTAATCCTCCCAGGACACCTGTCGCAATCCAGGAGATCAAGGTCGGCGCAAGGAAGTACGTAAGGATCATTTCTTTGATCGTTCTTCCTTTGGAAATTTTTGCAGCAAAAACACTATGGAGCATCGCCCACGTCGCACTATAAGCAAACCAGAACACCGTATTACTCTGGATATGTGTCGTTTCTGATGGCGTCACTGCTGCTGTGTTCAATGATATATCAAGATAATTAGAGAGCAAGAAAGAAACACTCTCAGTGAAATAGTCCAAAATGAATACGCCTGGTCCGGCCAGGACGATGAAAATCGCAAAAAGACCAGCCAAATACATATTAAATGTACTTAACCGTTTGATTCCTTTTTCAACTCCTAAGTATGCACTAATGGAAAACATAAATACCCAGATGATGGTTACAATCAAGGTCAGTCCGAATGTTACTTCGATTCCAAACAGGGATGATAGGTTGTGCGTAATAATCGGTGCTCCGAGACCAAGAGTCACAGCTGCTCCTGCTAATATACTGATAAGAAAAATGATATCTAATAGTTTTCCGCCGAGTCCATCCGTAAATTTATCACCGAATAAGACTCGGGAAGCTTCTGAGATCCTCATTAACGGTCTCTTTCGCACATGGAGAATGTACCCCATGGCCGGTGCGATCATAACGAAAATCGCAAAAACCTGAAACCCCCATAGGAACATGCTGTATGCATTTCCCCACAAGAGAGCTTCCGGGGAACCAGCTTCGACCCCAACCGGAGGGTCATTTGCTACGGACGTCCATTCAAGCATCCCTGTCCGCATGATGGTGGATCCTACCCCCATCGCTATGAGAATCGAGGCATACTCGAACAATGAAAATCGAGGTTTTTCTTTCGGATCACCTAAAACGACTTGACCATATTTGGAGAATGATAAAAACAGACCCGCCGCCACCAGGATCAATCCGTACCATAAATAGCCCCAGCTGTGTAATCGAAAGTCGAGTTCAGGACCTCTAATGATTCTGCTTCATACATGGCAAAAGGTATACTGATCGCAATGATGATCAATAAAGACGGTACAAAAATTTTATAATCGATTAAGTTTTTCTTTTTCATTAAAGTTCCTCCCCTCTATATTTCTATATTGATAAAATAATTCATTCCCAACACAATCTCCTAAATAAACTTTAATTAAACATATTCAGGGAATTTTTCATGAGATTTTTTCTCAAAGCTGAACAAATTCACTCTCGAAAACATGGGGGCAAATTTATCAACATTTACTTTGCCCCTGCGCTAGCCTTTGGTATAGTTACAAAGATACTTCATAGTAGCCAAGCTGCTTACACAGCATTTTTATTCTCTTCTTTTCTGAAAAACATCTCTCCCATTTTTTACAACGGTAAGCATGAGTGATAGGATCGGCGAGAATTCCGGCTTCGTGGGTTTTCCTTGTCCTATTCTATCCAGCTGCTGACTGTACCACGTCAATTCCAGCAGAGCTTTATCATCAATCAGGCCAATTCCAGTTTTGATAGGAGAAATTGAAATAGCCCCAGCACGATTCTGAAACAATCGGTTCGGGTAATCAGGGTATACCGCCATCGGCCTTGCCAGCCCAATACAATCGGTCGCCCCATCTCTCAAAGCTCGGTTCATGCCGGCTCGTGTCCTGAACCCTCCGGTCAAAACAAGAGGGATATCTGTTTTCTTTTTTAGCTGTTCGGCGTACGCCAGGAAGTAAGCCTCACGTTCTAAAGTGGAAGGCTTCACGTTTTTTCCAGTCATATTCGGCTTTTCATACGTCCCTCCCGAAATTTCGATAAGGTCCACACCGATTCGATCTAATTCCTGAATGACAAATTGGGACTCTTCTTCGCTGAATCCCGCTTTCATAAAGTCAGAACTGTTGATTTTAACTCCTATCGGAAAACCCTCACCTACTTCCGTGCGAATGGCCTGGTAAATTTCCCGCAAAAACTTGAACCGATTGGCTATAGGTCCTCCCCACTCATCCTCCCTCTGATTGTGACGGGGTGAAAGGAACTGACTGATCAAATATCCATGAGCAGCGTGAATTTGCACTCCCGTGAAACCCGCACGCTGGGCATGCTTAGCGGTCGTGGCAAACCGACCAATGATCTCTTTGATTTCATTTTGTGTAAGAGCTCTGCTTTTCGGAAAAAAACGCTGTAGCTTAGGATCAAAATTTACGGCAGACGGAGCTACAGCTTCTTTAGTCACCCCTTTGATCACCTGTTTGCCCGGATGATTGATTTGCATCCACAAATGGGTATCATTCTGCGTCCCTGCTTCCGCCCACTTTTTAAAGGAATCCAAATGTTCATCATCTTCTAACACTACATTGCGTGGTTCTCCAAGGGCACTTCTATCGACCATTACATTCCCGGTAATGACCAAACCCGCTCCGCCCTTTGCCCAGGCTTCATACAGCCGGAACATCGAAATATCTGGAAGATGACCTTTTGAAGCGAGTCCCTCACTCATCGCAGATTTAACAATCCGGTTTTTAAATGTCGTTCTTTTATCTTTCAATTGGAATGGTTGTGAGATTGTACATTCATCCATTGGAAGTGCCTCCTCTAATCTTTGTCAGATTCATTAGTGTAATCTTCTTTCTCCTTCTTTTCTCTACATTAAACGTAAAGGAGGCTGAACGTTTGGAGAAAGTCTCTTCCCACCGTCTTTCATGCGGCATTCAATCATACATTAAGAGCAATTGGCCAATGATAAAAGAAAACCGTGTAAAAATTTAGCATAACGTTGAAATCATTGCGAGTTGAGGAAACTTCGTGCAAACTAGGGAAGCTTATAAAAATCAGTTTACGAAGGAAAAGGTGAGTCAGGTATGAACAAAGAAAAAACATGGGTACACCTGCGAGATAGTTTTTGGTTTCTTCCCGTCATATATAGTTTATTCGCTATTCTCAGCGTTTCACTGGTCACGATGATAGACTTATGGATGACACCATCAATTAAAGAAAATATTCCGGCAATCTTTTTAATGGATAATAGTTCAGCACAGGCAATGTACGGAGCTTTGATAACAGGAATTTTGACAATGACGACCATCAGTTTCTCAACAATCATGGTCGTATTGACAACGTATACGACCCAATTCTCTCCACGTACTCTGCAGGATTTTATGAGAAGCCGGGTGACACAGCACGTATTGGGCGTTTATTCTTTTGGAATTGTGTATGTATTAATTACGCTGCTTCTCTTGGGGGAAGAAAAGAATAAAGCGTTGCTCAGCCCTTTTATAACCGCTGTCGTAGCCATCATATGTTTAGGGTTTTTCGTGTTATTCATTCACCACTCGTCCCGCTTCGTGCAAGTGAATAACTTGATTGGACAAATCCGCTCAAGCACTTCCAAAGTCATCCACAAAACCTACCGGGAAAAAGATTACATTGAGAGAACTGAATGGGAGGAAGAAGCTATTAACCATCGAAAAAGACATGAAAAACGTGCCATCTATGCCCAGCGTTCAGGATATACGCAAGGAGTCATGATGCAGCCTTTGATTAAGTGGGCTAAACAGCACAACGTATTATTAGAAGCAAATTTTTTTGTCGGATCTTATGTTCAAAAAGGGATGCCGCTTTTCTACTATTGGTCTGAAGAAAAGACAAAAATCAAGGAAGAGTGGGGAGAAGGATATGTATGGCTTGGAAACGAACGGACAGATCTGCAGGATATCGAGTTCTCCCTGCAAAAGCTGGTAGAAATCTCCGTAAAGGCTATTTCTCCGAGCATCAATGATCCTCATACAGCTATCAACTGCATCAACCGCATTGGATCGCTGCTAGCTGAGTTAGGAGAAGTGTATGAGCCGATCCGTTATTATGCCGATGACGAAGATGAACTCCGCATCATATTAGAGCCTTTATCTTATAGGGAATATTTATATAAAAGCTTTTACCAGATGAGAATTTATGGAAAGCATGATATCTCTGTCATGACTGGTATATTAGAAGCTTTGTATAAAATAGCGCTCGTTAACCGCGAAGCCATCAAGAAAGACGTTTGGGAATTTGGTCAATATATTATGAGATCTGTCGATGATGATCAACTTGAAAGGTTGGACCGGGAATACTATGATGATCAGGTCGCGAAATTGAAACAGGCGTGCAGCTGATTAATGGTCATGGACAGCTGAAGGATAATTTTAATCTCTTTTTCATTGATCTACCTAAAATCTGCGGAATCCGTATGATCAACTAAGGGTTTATCGACCGCGTTAACATCATTGGTCTACTTGTATTAATACAGAAAACCAGCTCTCCTGCGCAGGAGAGCTGGTTTTTGTTTTATGCTGAATTTCTTTCTTTTTCTTGCTGGAGGTGACGATCGAACTTAGCCGGCTGTCTCATGATGACAATTAATGAAAGAATACTCAGTATCCCTAAGAACAAGGCCGGAAATCCGCCTAAGTAAGATAACGTCATAATACCGTCGATGCCGAGTGTGGAAATGAAAATCAAAGCTACGGCTCCGACGATGACACCCCAGGTGATTTTGATGAATATGGGCGCCTCTTGAGCACCCTCAGTAATTCCAGTGGCACTGATACTAGCCATCGCGTTCGTTGTCGAGTCAGTCGCTGTAACAAAAGAAATCATAACAGCTAGTAAATAAAGAACGATAAGAACGCCCGCGAATGGTATTTCACTTAAGACGGCATAGCCGGCTGCTCCTGTTCCTTGTTCCTCGATAATTGCCGCAATGTCAACTTTTCCTGTCATTTGGAAGTTGATCGCTGTACCGCCTAACACAGTCATCCAAATGACACTGAAAAATCCAGGAATAACAAAGTTCATCATGATAACTTCTTTAACTGTGTAACCATAAGCGATTCTGGCTAGGAAGACGGCTGTTACAGGTGCCCAGGCCATCCAGTTGGACCAGTAGAAGGTCGTCCATCCGCTTGCCCAGGTGTCCTCTGCTGTTCCGCCTGTAAATAATGCTTTCTCAAAGAAGTTGGACAAGAAGCCGCCGAAGCTTTCTGTCCCCATGCTGAACATGAATACGGTCGGACCTAAAATAATCAGCGCAGCAATAATAATATAATACAAATAAATATTAAAGTCAGCTAGAACTCGAATACCTTTCATCAGTCCAGTACTGGAAGAGATAATAAAAGCTATTGTACCAATAATCGTAATGACGATCCATAGCGCCCGATCATTATCAATACCGGTTAATGAATTGATGCCGCCCCCCATATTCATAACAGACGTTCCAAAGGAAGACGATATGGCGGCAGCAACCGCAAAGAGAATGACTGCATCAACGATACCGTTAATTTTATCCTGGTTATAGTTTCTAAGAGCCGGTGATATTTGAGCGCCTACACTAAATGAACGTCTCATATTATAGTAAGCAAACGCAAATACAATGGTCGGAACAGAATAGAAGGCATATGGGATGAATGTCCAGTGCAGATACAGCGTCTCCATAGCGAAAATCGCAGCTTCCGCTGACATAGGTTCAATTCCCAGGGATTCAGGAGGGGCAGTTAAGTGAGATATAGGCTCTGCAGTTCCCCAGAATAAAATACCTGCGGCAATCGTTGTCGTTAATGTAATCGCGAACCACGTTTTCTTTTTAAGTAAAGGTTTCGCTTCCTTTCCTCCGATTTTCACATTACCTAAAGGTGAAAAGTATGCAAAAATGATCAGTACCACACAACCTACTCCAGCCAGACTGAAGACCCAGCCTACTTCTTGGGTCATAAAGTTTTGAGCCGTGGTGGTCACGCTTAGAAACCAGTCGTAATTCACAAAGTTAAGGATAATGGTAATTAAAAGTAAAATAAAGGCTGGAAAGAATACCAGCGGACGAATTGATTTAAGATTCTTCACATTTTTCCTCCTTGGTGATGTAAATTTGATGTGCACGTATCCTTTCCGTTTGGAAGTCACACGTCCATATTAAATCGTTTTCATTTTAAGAGACCATCTTTATGGAAAAAAGGTCTCTTTCTCCTTATCAGGAAACAATCATACAGGGTGCTGCAGAGACAGGGGTGTGAGCCCTGAGCTCGACAGCATGCTGTATTTTTCAATCATCTCTATTAATCTTCTTTTGGAAAAATCGTTCCTTTATTCATAATTCCATTAGGGTCAAAAGCTTTTTTCAACGTTTCTAAAATATAATAAGAAGATCCATACTCGTCTTTGATCCAAGGCGTACGGTGCTTCCCGACTCCGTGGTGGTGTACCATGGATCCGCCCGCCGCAATCGTTTCTTCAACGATGATCTTATTGATCGGATAGTGGTACTTCGTAATTTCCTCCTCAGGCTTAATATCAACGAGATCATAGTAATAGACGAAGTACATATTCGTACCGTTCATGTAACTGTGGGAAGAGTGACCGCCAAGCATCGTAATATGAGGAATTTCCTCACGGACACGCTTGATGCAGCGCTCATAAATGTCGTTAATGACACCCCATGAACCAGAAACTTCAGTCGTAAACCCAATGTTGTTCGTTTCCTTGATTTCTTGTCTTTCTTCACTGACTTTTGAAGGATCCCAGTTCAAGTTTTCGAACCAATTCTGAATCAAATGGCTTTCCACACGCTCACTCTCTGCAAATTCAGCAACGATATCTTCGATCGCTTTTCCTGTCGCTTCAGCTATGGACTTTGGTCCTTCCGCCATGAATATCAATACACACTTCCCTTTTGCAAAATTAAAGTGGTCCGCTGCGTCCTCAGGGTCGTACAGACGAGCTACGGATGGGCGATAACCTTGTACCATCACTTCACGAAGAATCTCAAATCCGGATTTCATATCGTCTAAAAGATAGCCATAATACTGATTGTTCTCAGGCTTGTATTGGAAAACTTTCACGGTCACTTCCGTGATATAACAAAGCGCGCCTTCATTTCCAATAATGACGTGGCGAATATCCGGGCCAGCTGCACGTCTAGGGATATTTTTGATTTTCGTAATTTCTCCGTTAGGGAACACCGCTTCAACGCCAATCACCATGTCTTCAATACCGCCGTATAACGTAGACAGCTGCCCGATGCTTCGTGTGGCTACAAGCCCTCCCATTTGTGCAAGCGGCTTCGATTGCGGAGAGTGTCCCGTTGTTAATCCTTGTTCACGCAATTTGTCTTCTAGTTCTTCTAAAGGCACGCCGCACTTCACTGTCGCAAGCATGTCATACTCGTCGATGCTTACAATTTCGTTCATAGCGGATCCATCAATGACAAGAGAGTTCTCAACAACTGTCTCAAGGCCGCCTTCAGTAGCAGAACCGCCAGTTCTCGGCACGGCATTGATGTTGTTTTCATTCATAAACTTCAGAAGATCAGCTACCTCTTGTTCGTTTTTCACCTTTACTACTGCTGCAGGAAGCGGCTGCGTGTACACGCCGTGAATGGTTTCATATTTACGGAAACGGTCTACGCTGTTCTCTTTTAAGACTTGTTCATCTGTAATGATTTGGTCCTCTGATACGATTGCTTTCAATTCGCTAATGATGTGTTCTTTCGTTAATCCCATTTATAAAACTCCTTTACCAATAAATTTTTTAATTTAAGTAGACATCTCTCATTATTCATTTAAAAAGGCATGAGCTTTTTTCAAGAGACCATCAGTATGAGCTGAAATTTGTTGATACACTTCTTTGTTAAACCGCGTGTAAAAATCATGCTTATCTTCTTCCGGGGTAAACGTATCACTCACCTCCACCATCTGATCGATAGCTTCTCCATAAGTGTTGTACACTTCAAGAGCCACTGCGGTGTTGATCGCAGCCCCGAGACTCGCTGATCCGTTAACCGAATTCCGCTTTGCCTCTATGCCGAATACGTTGGCAAAAATCTGCATCATCAGATCGCCATTCGATCCTCCGCCGGTAATGACGATGTTATCGAGTTTTATATCGAGTTCCTCACACATGGCATCCATATTCATCTTCATCGTTAAAGCGATGCCTTCTAGAATAGAGTGATACATATGGGCTCTACTGTGACGGCCGTCAAAACCGATCATCATCCCTTTTTTAAAAGGCTCATCAGCTGTAGAAAGCCAGTCGAGTACTGTCATTAACCCATCACTGCCAGCCGGTACAGTTTCTGCAGCTTCTTTATTTAGAAATTCTTCGGGTGATACCTTCAAGGCTTCTGCCTGTTTCGTCAACTCTTCCCCGAGTAACTCTTTAAACCAGCTAACAGTCCACATCCCCCTTCGAATTCCATTGCTTTCATATAAATATTCATGTGGAACCGCAGCAAAATTCGGAAAAAAATGAGTGGCGTCTCTCGGGTTCTCGCGCCCATGAACCATACCTGCTATATATGTCCCCAAGGAGATGAGCCCGGATTGATCAGATAACATGCCGGCTCCTAAGGCTTCGACCGCTTTATCATTAGCAGTAGCAATTACAGGAATGTCAGCAGGAAGACCTGTTGCTTCTGCTGCCTCTTTTGTCACACAGCCGAGAATGGTACCAGGGTTCTGAAGATCAAACAGCATGTGGCGTGGGATGTTGTATTTCTTGAAGACTTCATCATCTTCGCTCCAATCCCAAGTATCCGTATTGATCGGCCACAAACCTTGATAATTTCCTGATGAATCCTTGAATTCACCTGTCAGTCTGTGCGTAATGTATCCCGAAGACGTCGTAACGTAAGCCGTATAGTGGTTCGTATGTTCATAAGGCTTTGAGACTCGCTCGTCCATCCAGCTCATCGCCGGGGCTGCAAGCGTCCCATCTTCTTTCAACAGGCATCGTACGAATCGAATGGTGCAAAGTCCAAGACCGATAATATCTTCCTTTTCACCAGGGAAGCTATTCATAGCTTCTTGACTGGCATCCACTAAAGACGCCCATAAGTCGTCATCTGGATGCTCAACAAGTCCAGGTCTCGGTAAACTCATAGGCTGCAGTTCTTTCTTTCCTTCGCTTACGACCTTGCCTTTGAGATCATAAATCACCACTTTTGTACTTTGGGAGCCGCCATCGACTCCAATAATATATTTCATGCAGTCCTCACCTTCCTTTCACTAAAAGCAAAGAAAAATTCCTACCGGACGAGATAGCCGCCATCTACAGATAAAATGTGACCATTTACATAATCGGAAGCTCCACTTGCCAGAAATACAACGGCTCCCATTAAATCCACAGGTTCTCCCCAGCGATTGGCAGGCGTATGGTCCAGCACTTTTTGGTTTGTCTTCGGATCATTCCTCGTCTCTTTAGTTAACTCTGTCGCATAGTACCCTGGTGCGATGCCATTCACTTGAATGTTATAAGAAGCAAGGTCATCACAATAAGCTTTCGTTAATCCAGCCACCCCATGCTTGCTTGCTGCATAAGCTGGTGACCCTTGCCCTCCCTGAAAAGAAAACACTGAACAAATATTTATAATCTTCCCGCGGCGCTTCGGCATCATAGTCTTTGCAGCTTCATGACTCATTTCAAACGAAGCAGTCAAATTCACTTGGATCATCGGGTCCCACTTGTTTCTGTTGAATTCCTCAAAATCCGCTACTTTATTAAGACCTGCACTATTAACGACAATATCAAGCGCACCCATCGTTTCAATGCATGTCTCAACGACGCGCTTAGCCGCTCCGTCTTCCGTAATATCCACCTGCATGAATTCCATGCGGCGTCCTTCTTTTTCTATCAGCTTTTTCGTCGTGCCGTCATCATCGGTCAGACTCGGAATAAAAACGTCCGCACCTGCTTTAGCTAAAGCCAGTGAAAAAGCGCGCCCTAGTCCTGAGTTTCCTCCAGTGACGAGGGCCGTCTGGCCTTTGAGAGAAAAGAAGTCCATCGTGAAGTCTGTTATATTCATTTTCTGTATTCCCTCCCATTCCTTACAATGAAGAGCAAAAAAAAGAGAGAAAAGCATACTTCCCCCAGGGGAAGTTACTTTTCTCTCGGCTCTAGTAACTTTAACTGTTAATAGTATAGGGTTACCTTCTCAAACTGTCAACCGCCCCTGTTCTATTATTCTGCCTTTTTCGACAGATTACCTATTAAACCCGTTAAATTTTCCAACCTCTTTCATCTCCTATATAATAGGTTATGGAAATACTAAAAATAGGATAAGGAGATTATTATGAGAGAACAAGTGGAAGACGTCCTAGCAGAAAATCCGGTCATTGCCGCAGTCAAAGATAAAAAAGGATTAGAAGAAGCCATCCAGACAGACTGCACCATCATCTTCATCTTAAATAGTGATATTATCAATGTCGGTGACATCGTAGACCAAGTGAAAGCTCATAATAAGCTGGCTTTTGTCCATATCGACCTTCTTGAAGGCACCTCCAATAAAGAAGTCGCCCTGCAATTCCTAAAAGAAAGCACGAATGCGGACGGCATCATCAGTACGAAAGCTCAAATGGTTCACGCCGCAAGAAGCTACGGTTTTTATACAGTCCACCGTTTTTTCTTAGTCGATTCCATGTCATTTCGAAGCATGGATAAACAAATCGCAAACTCCAACCCTCACTTTATTGAAATACTTCCAGGTATGATGCCGAAAGCGATCGGCTGGGTCAAAGACAAGATTGATACCCCGATTATAGCCAGTGGATTAGTTTGTGAGAAAGAAGATGTCGTCACAGCACTACAAGCTGGCGCTGTTGCTATTTCTTCAACGAACAATGAAGTTTGGTATATGTAGCAGAAACATCCGCCTCGATCGTGGCCCGACCATATAAAAAGTCTTCTCCCCTCGTCAAAAGGGGGAGAAGACTTATTTTATGTTTACAGCTTTACGAAAGGTAACTTTTTATTCTATTGAATACTTAACTATATTTCTTATAATAAGTACACATCAGTAGATCTGCAGCGTAAACCAAGCGACAAGTATTCCTAGAAAACCAAGCACCAGACTGTGCGGAAGATTTTTCATAACGATTTTGTATGGATTCATCCGTAAACTGACAGACGTCAAAGTGACAATTAGTCCATAAGGAGCAGACGGCACAGTAGCTATTGCCGTGCTTGCAAGCAGAATCGTAAGCGTGACCGGAGGCAAAGCTCCCATCAATAACTCACTAATCCCTCCAAAAATCCCCATAGTTGCCAAAGGGTGTACGCCTAGTAGTGTCATTACTAGAAACGCAGCTTGAATGAATAGCATGATCAACAATGGATGTCCTTCTAGAGCGATGATTGGATTCTGCAAGTATTCCAGATATGGAGAAACGTTCAGTGACTCGGTCAAAAATGACAGAGCTAATAAGAGAACGATAAAATTGCTGAGGTGGTTCGTCTGTTTTTTCCATGTAGGCCAACCGATCGTAAGAAAGCTACTTTTCCGTTTCAAGAGAACGGCCCACAAAAAAGCAAATGGAAAGATGGCAATAGTAACGGCAAATAAGAAATCAAACTGGATGACATTCACCAGAAAGACAACGACGACCAGAAATAAAACAAGCGCCAGTAGAAATCCACCCAGTTTCTTTTTATGATCGCTGAGACTCTTTATAACAGAAGTCTGTTCTTCCAATTCATAGTTACGGAATAGCCATTTCCCTATTCCAGCATCTATCATAATTCCAAACAAAGCGATGAGCAGCATCCACGGCAAGACGACTAAATAATTCGCACCTGTGATGAAAATCGAAGTCGCTAACAAAATCTCAAGAGGGCTCCAAAGTAAAGCGAGGGAATACCCTCGGAGTGTGGTCATAGCAACAAAGCTGTTCCTAACTTTCGTTTTCACATGCTTCAGCTGATTGATCAATAAGTCCTGAGAAATCGTGGCGGAGGACAAATTAAGAAAAGCGGCCAAAGATACCATCGTTGCTTCACTGCGCACATACAAAGGTCCGAGAGAACGATTGCCGTTCCCCTGAAGCAGAGCGTGAAGCAACTTATTATACCTACCTGCCTTAACGACACTGTTCATCCATGGTAGCATCGACAGAAGGAATAACAACCCAACGTTTCCTGCAAAAAAAGCCGGAATTTTTCCAGCCGATACTCCACTGGAAATAAAAAAGAAACTTCCAGCTGCAAGAAGAATTCCTCCAAGTATTTTGAACACACGATCAGCTCGAGGAACACTTATGACAATCATGACCATTCCTGCCACACCGATTACCGTATAAAGAACAGGGTTTGGCCAAAAGACGTGAATGACATTCAATAAAAAAACCAGTGAGTAAAATATGTATACATGTTGTAAGAAACGGTTCCGCATTTTCATCCTCCTATTCCAGACAGGCGAACGGAAGATCATTGTCTTGAGTCACTTGAGTTCGTCTACTTCTATCTAATTCATGATATCTCCTAATGCTACCGATAATTGGATAGATTTTCAATCAAGAACACGAATCCCGCTATTAACCCCCACGAATAACCCCTCCGTTTTGCGTGGTTTTGTTAAACTATTATAAATGAGTATACTGGAATGACATGTCCTTCAGGTTCGAAATATGAACGCCCGTTTCTATGTAACTTCTAATCAATCTCCACCCGTGATCATTGGTAAATTTGAATGTTTGAAAAAATAAGCTAACGGTTTGTGAACGATCTCCCTCCATCACTAAATCAGCTGAAACAATCGCCATGACTTCATTATCTTTTACAGGAATTACCGCGATTTCTCTGAGATCCCAAGTACAAGGTTGATTTTCAGCAAATTGAAAACCTTGTTTCCAACCGCCTAAAGCCTCCTCATATCCAAAGTCTACGACATCTCCACCAGCAATCTCTCTGGCTTTATAACTTTCAGAAAGCATCTCTTTTATCTTGTAAATGACGATTGTCTCCACACTTCTAAATATTCATTTAAAAACTCACGAAATAAATAGTTACTCTTCACAATACCCTCCTCCACCTCAGTAGTTTCTAAAAAATCTATTCTTCTCTTTCACATAAAACACCTTATTCTACCGATCAACAACCTCCTTTAATTTTCCAATTTACATAATTATATCGTATAATATTCTTCCATAAAGACGTTCTATCATTAAAGTCCTCCTGGTCTCGCTATCAATGTATGTTTAAATAATAATAAAACCGCCCCACCATTCGTCAGTTCACAGCTGATAATGGAAGGGCAGTACTTTATAATCTTTTGGCTATATTAAAAGTGGTTGTTAATGTTTATAAAAGAGTTGTTCAACAATATATAAGGATAGTGGAAGGCTTGATTTGGATACATTTGGTAAGTGGATCAGGGCGGCGAGTGATTTCCCGGACCTTCAAGCACTATTTTTTAGTCACGGAAACTACCTAAACACGCCGAACCTGGGTCTTCAAGAATAGGGAATATTATAAATAAATGCCCTTACGCCACCAGAGCCGAGGATAAGAACCAAAGAGCTCATTGTTATACGTCACACTAGTTGAAAACTAAACTATTCCTTTTTAAAAACCGGTCATTGAACGTAATTGGCACCCCTTCTCCATCTCTCTCCGCATGAATATGCAAGTGAGGCTCTGTCGTATTCCCGGTATTTCCTACTTCGCCAAGTACATCTCCGGTATCTACGTCCTGTCCTTCTTGAACTTCGACTGTACCAGGTTTGAAGTGAGCGATGTGAATTTCAGCATTTTCACATGAAAGAATAACATGGTTGCCAGCAGGTTCTTCAGGTTCGATATCTGATTGCAATGGAGGAATATCCTCATATCCATCAACAGCAGAAAGTACGTTTCCTGCACAGGGGCTGTAAAGCTTAGCTCCATAAATCTCGTATTTTTCAAGCTCTGATGGAGTAATTCCCTCGGCCCTCAGTCCCCATCCATTCAGTTGCAGAATATCATAAGAATATCGCTGATTTGGATGGGAAGCATGATAATTAACTGTCGTCGTAGAACCCCCATGTCCCACCGCAAAGACACCGTCTTTTAAAGGAAAATCGAGTGCAATCTCCTCACCGCTTTTCTGAAAATATCCTGATAAGCCGACGATCATGATAAAACCGAAGT
Source organism: Halobacillus sp. A1 (assembly GCF_024189295.1). GTDB lineage: Bacteria > Bacillota > Bacilli > Bacillales > Halobacillaceae > Halobacillus_A. Next base: position 159,458 of record NZ_JAIZEN010000001.1, on the reverse strand, counting down.
AAACAGCTAGAACGGCACTGATTCCAATTGAAAATTTATAACTCTTATCGTGTTTGGGTCCTCTCTTAGGAATCTTTTTGATCTTTTTAAAAGAAACAATCGATACGACGATAAAAATAAGAATCCATATGTATCGGAAGTAATAAAAGAATATGTGCCATGGTCCGACGACAAACAGAAACCCTATGAAAGCAGCGGTCGACAACCATTCTATAAACCATAGTCTTTGACTCGTATAGTCATTTTTAACTACCCTATATAATAAAAATAAAGGCAGCAGTAAATAAACGAATGCCTGGAACCACATCATAAGCTGCATTCTAGGCCCTCCTTGAAATCACCTGATCATTTTACCGTATTACGCAGTACGCCGATCCCATCCACTTCAGCCTCCACTATATCTCCAGGAGAGAGAGGACCTACACCAGACGGCGTTCCGGTATAAATAACATCTCCAGGATTCAATGTCATGACCTCCGTCACTTTTGAGACAAGCTCTGCAATATCATGAATCAAATCGTTTGTATTGGACTGCTGTTTCACTTCCCCATTTAATGTCAGCTTAATCGCAGACTCGTTCGGATTCAATTCAGTTTCAATGACAGGGCCGAGCGGTTTGAACGTTCCGAATGATTTTGCACGTGTATACTGGCCGTCTTTTTTCTGCAGGTGCCGATCAGAAACATCATTTCCTACCGTGTAGCCGAAGATATAGGAAAACGCATCTTCTTTCTTCACATGCTTCGCTTCTTTTCCTATAACAATCACGAGTTCGGCCTCATAATCGATGCGATGCTCTGTTGTTGGAAGAACAATATCAGTATCATGAGCCGTTACAGCGCTTGGTGACAACATGAACATCATCGGTTCTTCAGGAATCGGTTTACCTGTTTCTTCAGCATGCAACTCATAATTCAAGCCGATGCCGATAACCTGTCCCGGTACGACCGGCGTCAGCACTTCTACTTCCTCCAAAGAAAATTCTGTTGCAAGAGGGCGTGTTTCTCCCTTTATGTAATCCCCATCAAGCTGAGTGATGGAATGTCCTTTTACCACGCCAAAATAAGTTTCGCCGTCTTTTTTAAAACGCATGTATTTCATGATGAATTCCTCCTTCTTCTACTTAACAACTATTTCGATATCTACTGTTAAATTCCTTTTTTTCGACGATTTGCTCGTAACTGTTTAATGATTCCGGGTGCCACGGATAAACAAAAGTCGACCTCACCAGCCGAGATTTTTTCTGCATAGAGGGCTTTTGTCGTAATTCTATGAATTTCATTAATGGCCTGACTTTCAGGGATCCCGATCAATTTATTTTTTACAAGTACGTCTGCAGCCTCTGGTGTTCCAATGAATTCAACTGATTCACCTATATGTTCCCTAACTATAGACTTTAATTCCTTCCCCAGGCTGCGCCTTAATTCAAATAATCTTATCAGCGACTCATTGAGACGATCAACGGGTTGGTGCTGGGCCGTAAAATTTTTGGGAGATTCAGCTAGTATCGACTTTTCCAACTGTTTCAATTGACCTTCAGGTAATCCACTTGAAAAGTACAGGTTATTACTATTGGTAGTGTTGAGAATCAATTTGATTTCATTCAACGCTTCAGTCATTTCCTCCTGCACCTCTTCTAGTTCTTTTTTAAAAGAAAGCCCGAACAGACTCATTTCTGCGAAAAAAGGAATGAACGCCAGAACGATAAATAAACAAAAAATCAAATAGTCGAAAGTCTGGGCATCAGCTGATGTCAAATAGTCATACCTTGACATGAGGACCAAAGCGGAAAAGATCAAAAGAAACACCCACCAAATGACTTTAAACTGGTTATTGATATTCATAAGCTCTCCTCCAATTTTCATGCTTTACGCTACTCTTTTCACTATTTCGATAACGGTCGGTGGATGTCCTCTTTTTAAAAAACAGTCGCTGCAGGCTGTACTGCTAGATGTACAAGAAATTTTAAAAAACGCCAGCCCTTATACGGGTGGCGTTGATCATCGCTATTTCCAAAATTTTAAATTAAGCAGGGACCAGCTTTTTCTTCCAAGCTGGTCCCTAGCTTGTTTACATTACTCTCCGTCTGTAGTTGAAATATATTCTTTCACGACTTCATACACATATTCCTGGTTCGCTTCCGCTGTGTCAGGGTCGTATTCGCCGTCGTTAACTTTATTGTTAGATAATATACGAATGCCTAAGTAAGGTACTTCATATGCATCCGCAATTTGGGCTCCAGCAGCCCCTTCCATTTCTTCTACAGAGGTTTCATACTTTTCGTGGAACCACTGGATCCGATCAACTTCATTATTCCAAAGGTCAGCTGAACCGATTGTTCCTTCTACTACCTTACCTTCCTCATGGGTGTCTTTTACTTGCTGAGCAGCTGTAAGTAGATCTTGATCACCATCGTAGTATCGGATATTCTCAGCGTCAGGATCCTCCCCCGCACTTCCTTCTGAGGCCATTAGATCCATAGGAATCCAATTTGTCGGCTCGATGCCTTCTCCTTCATCCCTGTCCCCTGTTTTTAAAGCCCCGATGTTGGTCGTTCTTTCCCCTAAAACAATATCATATACTTCTAAATCTGGATCGTGTCCTCCGGATGTACCTTGATTTATGATGGCTGCCGGGTCATATTTTTCAATAGCCAAAGCGGTTGCTGCTGCGGTATTCTCCATACCTTTCCCAGTTTTAGCCACGATCACCGGGTAATCATCTACGGTGCCTTTGTAAAATACAAACGTTCCAGACTTCTCTTCCTCTACATCATCAAGACGTTCAGCGAATTGTTCAGCTTCGATCGGCATAGGACCTTGAACTAAGATCGGCTGCTTTTCCTCTTTTTGTTCGGCTTCCCCTTCTGTAGACGCGCTGCACCCTGCAAAAACAATTAATAACAGTACAGCAATTATGGTTCTTGATGCTTTTGACATTCTTTTTCCCCCTTGGTGTTGGATACCTTCGATAATTGGACCATAGGAAAAGGCCCAGAATGGCAGGATGTCTCTACCTTCTAGACCTAAAAAAGTCAAAGCATGGAGAATCAAGCAAAATCCGAACAATCACCTGATAAACTAAAAAAGCAGCACCACACTTCAACTCGTAGTCTAGTTCATTCAATGGGAACCAGGTAGAAACGTTCGGACCATATTACCGAAAATATACGAGTTACTATTTATAATAATTACTGTGCTACTATAGCAGACTTATTCAGGAGCTTCAATACAAAACACGAACTTTTATTGATAAACACATAAAAATATTCGCTTTATTTTCTTCTGAATTACTTTTTGATATTCAAATAAGCTAGCTTATTTTAAAGTCCTGAAAACTCATCGTCGCGATGGTTTCCGTTCCTGAGCTCCCCCGGAAAGCGAGCTATTCACCGCCGACCCGATCCACTTACCAAGTAACTACTTTATTAATTCATTACTTTGTTATTTACTACTCAACAACTACGTTTATATTAAAATAGTAACAATCTGTAAATACGCCTGAACAAAGGCATAAAAAACAACCGCATACAGAATATTGAATTGGAAACCATTTTTAAAAATGCTCAATCCGTTTTCACTGCTCAACACAATCGCCGGCAGAATAAACGGGGACAGCAGTGCGGAAATGACACTCCCTGATGTGATGGAAAGCACAAGCAGTTCCGGCGGATATGGCAGTGATACATTTTGCAGCACCCCGCCCACAAGAACTAATACAGGTAAGGGACCGATTCCAAAGAAGCTCAGAACCATTGGAACAAAAGGTAAGATGCTTAAGATGTTCAGAAAAGGTATAGTATCTTCAACCGTCAATATGCCATCAATCATCGTTTTGCCCCATCCTGAAAGGTTCAAGGAGGCAATCACTAGTCCTACAGATAATAGAATACTGAACTGCTGGGATTTGGATCTCAGGTAGCCTGTGAAATAATGTTTGATATTTTCATTCAAACTCACGAACCGTTGTTTTATAAAGAAATAAAGCAGCGTATAGCTTAAGATCACAGGAGGTATGATAAGCAGGATTTCCAGCCCGAACACGCCGTGAAGAAAAAAAATCGTTCCGAAAATCAACACGAATAGGCTGGCGAATTCGAGCACTTCACGGTTAATTTTTCCTCTTTCCTGAGATCCGATCGCTTTTTCAATTTCTTCTCTAAGAGCAGAGTTGATATCGATGTTATAGTGCTTTTCTTCATAATAAGAAAAAATAACAGCTAGTAGGATAGCACAAAATGATATAAAGGCTCCCTGCAGCATGGACATCCATAGAGAAGCATCCAGAAAGTTCACGATGAACACAAAACTCGGAATACTGATGACCCACAACGTACACAACGAAAAAGCCCGTAATAATGCGGTGCCCTTGAAATTCTCCCACCCTTCCCCTTTCCGGTCGCCTAACAACTGCTGGATCAATTGGTACACTGTCTGAATTGACCCGAACAATAAAAAGAAAGAGAGAATTTGGGTAATCAGCATGATGCCGAAATAAAATTTGCGACTGGTATTTAAAAAATTCCCCGCCAATGCCATGATTTTTTCAATGTAAGGCTCCTCATCTAAAATCCAGCTGATAATCGGCACGATCAATAATATCGCAATCAAGCTTGTCATCTGGCGAAACCCTTGAAGCATACCCTCTGCCAATGACGTTTCGGACAATATTAAAATGAGAAATGCAAATATAATCAAAGCTACCGGAAGAACTCGTTTGCGTCCGGATAAATAAAAAAGAGAAAACAAAAGGGAAAAGACACCAAGCACAGATAGAATCGTCAGCAGATTATCGTACTGCACTGTCCGGGTGAAATAAAATAGAACAATATAAAGATTTATGATAGCTGCGTATACATACAAAGTAACTTTCTCCATTAATATAGCTCCTGACTCTAGTGAATGGTTCTATTATATGACTCGCTCGGTACGTAGTCTAATGTTACAACCTCACCTATTCTGCATCATAGAAGTTCACACACAAAAAGACCAGTCCTTTCTATGGTAAGAAGGACTGATCCTGTGAGGCCAACCGGGCAAGCCAAGCTCCAGCATAAATACGAACCACGCTTGCATTATTTAACGAACCCCCGAAAGAAGTCTCCCTCTTCAAGCGTGTGAAGGGCAAAGCCCAACAACGCTAATGAAGGAGAGTTTTTTTCATTCAATAAACATCATCCTTTAAATAATCCCTACAAATCACTGTAATTCATCTGGATGAACTGGATAACAGTCCCTAACGTCCTCCCCTTAAATTCATCAGACACAGATTCACCTTCAGGATTTTCATAATAATAAGCTTCTACCTGTTCGTTATATTCAAAGCCAAGCTGAAGTAATTCATCGCGAAGGTCTTCTGGCAGCTCACTCGCGCCGGTTTGTTGGGTGAAATAAGCTGTAGGGTAAATCCATACGTCAACATCCGTTAATCCAGTATGTACGACGAATAAATCGCCATCGTATTGGGAAATCCACTGGTCTTTGGAATAAAGCGACACCCGCGACCCTTCAAGCGACGAGATACCATCTAAATTGATACCGAAAATTTGATTGATCACCCTTCGAATTTCCTGGCCATCAATTTTCTCACCATAAGATTCCAAATAAAAATCCATCACTTCTACTTTTGTTAATGATGAAAGATCCGCATCAGGGGCGGCCGCTTTCACGCCTTCAATGATTTCTTCCGGATAAACTTCGTCTTTACCTGCCCCAAGCTCAGATACCCGATTCAAATCAATCTCATAGATTTGTTCCACGATTCGCCGGATTTCCTCTGACTCTACTTTTTTACCATACGCATCAAGGTAACTGTCCATCACCTCGACTTTTTTCATTCTCTCAATAATCTCGAGAGCCTCTTCGTAGTAAAGAGGTCCTTTCGTTTCTTTTTTCAGCGTTTTCATGACCTTACTGGTGATTTCTTCTGGATACTTTAAATCTTCCTGTTCTGCTTGATTGAGTTCATGTTTAAAACTTTTTGCTTCAACAGGAACGGAAGGAACGGATATAGATGTCCCGGCAAGTATGATAATCCCTGTAACTACGATGAAATTTTTCAACGCTTGTGCAATCGACGGCATGTCTCCACCTCCATATTAATTTATGAGCTTTTTTTGTTAGCCTCCACCCTATTATCGGCTTTAAAATAAGGAAGGTGAACAAGGCTAGAACGGTTAATTTTCTAGATATTGATTGAATGAGAATAAAATTAAACTATACTGAAGGATAGAAGGATTAGAAAGGATAGTGGTTATAGAAATGCTGTACGTTTGGGATGTAGAAAAAATCATTAGAGAGACCTTAAGCGAGCATAGCCTCGATATAAATATTGAAATCAATAATAATTTACGGGCACCAATGAGCTACAACGTGTCCACTAATACGCTGAATTTCAATTATTTAGAAGTCAATGGGTATATGAGTAAAGTAAAAATGAAAGAATCAGAGGAAAATTTCGCTCGAATTATCGTCTACCATGAGATCGGGTATTATTTGACGTTCAAAAAACACAAGCATGACCTAAGGACACTGAAATACGGAGAAGATGAAGAAATTGAAGCGCTCCAATCTGAGATTGAAAGAAATGCATGGGATTACGGACGCACTTTGGTACCTGAACATCTAATTGAATCCTATGATAAAGTACGAGAGCAAGACGGAATGCTCATTAAAGGGCTGTAAATTATATAAACGAACTCCTGCAAAGAAAAAGCCGGGAGTTCGTTTCATTTATTTCTCCTCAATAACCTCATCAATTTGTTCCCCTAAATGCCGGCCCGGCTTGTCCATAAGGCCGAGTACTTTGTGGCCGGTTTTCAGCTGAAGCAAAGGGATTTCTCCTTCACTTTCCTCCATAAGATACACACTGCTGGATTGCTGCAGCGTGGCTGAAATAGTCCTTCCCCCAATTTCACCTTCCACCCTTACAAATGGACGCTTTTCCGTTTTTACTCGCCCGATAGAAATCTCTCTTTCTATTTTCTCATCGGTAAGTATCAGTTTCTCTCCAGGGGTAAGTTCATGAAGATAGTACGTTTTTGTTTTTTGATATAAGTATTGGTGGAATGCCCCGCAATTGATTCGAAACGGACGCGGGGGATATCCATCCGATTCGCGGTTTTCGGCCAGTACTTTAATGTAGCCGTGCCCTGTGTTGCCTACATATAGGCCGTCTGAAGGATTCAAGTTATCTATGAAATCAAGACATACTCTCATTCCTTCACCGACTTCTTCGATTTTAGTAATTTTTACAAATTCTTTCTCCTCATTGCTCATACATTTACACCTATCCTCTCTTCCATTCTCCTTCTTTTATTTTCCTGCTTAATGGTAGGTTTTGTCCACTAATACGAAAGATCGGTTTCGTTATTTTTGTTCGTAGATTCTAATGGTTTATCAAAGTCGTTTCCGAGCTACTAATCATAGTAAAGAGCTGTGAATCATAACGGAAACAGCCCGAATATCTCGAAACTGAGTCTTCAACTAAAGAGAGCTTTAAGATTTATGTAATGCTGGTATTACGGCTCTAGACCCCATTCCTAAAACCACCCTCTACTCACCTTAATGACAGAACAACAAACAGGAACTGTCCTTAAGGGTGAACAGTTCCTGTTTTTACGTTCTATTTGGAAGTAGCAAGGTAGGTATAGACATCCTGCAATTTAATGAATCCTTTTTGCTGGATATCCCGGATGCTTTCCACCCACAACTCGGCAGTGGCTTTTGCATCGTACAAGGCGTGATGCCGCTGTTCAATACCGATTCCATAGTGAGCACAGCAGTCGTCCAGGCTCATCATACTTTGATCCTGATGAACAATTTTCGTTAAAAAGGACGTATCTACGATGCGGTGCTGGAAGTTTTTCCTAAGGGCAAGCCACGTTGCGTGACTCATGAATTGTTTTTCATGATTGGCATGATGGGCCACCAATACATCACCTTTGACAAACGAGTAAAAATCTTTAAGAACATCCCGAAGAGGTGCAGCTGACTCGAGCATTTCCTTAGTAATTCCGGTCAGCTCCTCAATTTCTTGCGAGGGTCCGGTATCATTATATACGAGAGAATAGAACGTCTCCTCTTCTTTGATATGCGTTCCTTCGACCTTCACCGCCCCTATTGACAGGATATGATCACCTTTATAAGGATAAAAGCCTGTCGTTTCTAAATCAAAGACGATGACGTTCAAGTCTTCAAAAGGGATGTCTAGAACATCTTTATTTTTCATTTGTCGTTCCAAATTCCTAACGTAAGCTACTTTGGCAGGGTCATTCTGGTTTAAAGAAGAAAATCCATTCCCGAGCCGATCTGACAAATCCTTCACAAATTGAGAAAATGGATTCATAATCTCAGCTCTTTTCTAACGATGGATTTGGATTTAGCGAAAAGCTGATTCCCGCGTCTGATCAAATATTTCAGCTCCTGCTTTTCCTCTTTTGTTAAACGATCGATCGGCAGCAGATGAACCTTTTCATAATTTTCCGCTCCCTGTCTAAGTCGCAGGCGGAATTCGAGAAGATGTCTGAAGTCTTTCTCATATTCTTCAATGAATGGATACTTACCCTTCAAGGCTTCGAACCTTGAAATTGTTGGAGCCGCCATCGCTCCGCTTCGTAAAGCCAGAATACGCAGAGCATTCACATATGGAAAGTAAGCCGTTTCCTTCAAATGGATGTCGCCTTTCATCCCTTGCCTCTGATCAGGCAGCAGCTGCCCGAATACGCCAACCCCTTTTTTTATAAATTCAAAATTGTCGACTAGTCTTGCATACAAAGAAGGATGGTTCTCTAGTCGGGAATAAGCTTCGTGCTTTACCCTTTCTAGTAACTCTTCCTTGCCATACAATACACGGGAATCAATAATAATTGAGAAGTTACGCAGCGACTGCCAGCTGGCTTCATCCAGCCATTCAGAAATTTGATCTTGAAAAGAAACAACTGATCGGCACCACAACGGATTGGAAGCCATCACCTGGCCTTCACACCATTCATAACCTACAGTAGCTAATCCCCGGCTGATTTCCTCACCCAGCTCCAAAAAATAATGCTGCACGTTTTCGTCACCATCAAATACAATTCCGTGATCTTGATCGCTCCATACCGACTGCTCAAATCGTCCAGCGCTCCCCATCACAAAAAACGCAAAAGGAGCAGGTGGATTTCCCTGCTCACTTTCGATTTTATCCATTGCGATCGTTGCCGCCTGATACATCAATTGATCGTGGAAGGCATTTAATTGAAGATGGTCATCCGCTACAGACCTGATCGTATTTTCTCGCCATTGTTTCAATTCCTCATACGTACTGAACATAAGAACCCATTCCTTTATTCGTGTTTATGCTCCTGATTTGGATTCTGGACGAGTCAAGTTTTCAGGGTATCCATACCCACCGTGTTCACTGATATCAAGACCCATGATTTCCTCTTCTTCGGTAACACGTAAACCTCCCATGGCTTTATCCATTACCTTCAGAATAATCCAGGAAACGATGAATGCATATAGACCACAAGCCACAACACCTAGAAGCTGTACACCAAGCTGTTCAAATCCCCCGCCATAAAACAATCCCGGACGACCTACTGACGCAAGTTCAGGAGTCGCAAACAGTCCATTGGACAGCGTACCCCAGATCCCGACTGTTCCGTGTACAGAAAGAGCAAAGATAGGATCGTCGATTTTTCTTTTATCAAAGAATCTCATACTGAAGAATACGAAAGCTCCACCTACAAGACCAATAATCACAGCGGCCCATGGCTCAACAAAAGCACAAGAGGCAGTGATGGCTACAAGACCGGCTAAAGCACCATTCAGCGTCGTAGGCACATCCGCTTTTCCGGTAACTGCCCAAACCATAAGCATCGCACCAATAGCACCAGCGCCAGCCGCCAATTGAGTGTTCAATGCTACGTAACCGAAGAACGCATCTTCCACTCCAAACGTACTCCCTGCATTAAAACCGAACCAGCCTACCCATAGAAGCAAGACACCTAACGCAGTAAACACCTGGTTGTGACCAGCAATTTCGTTGGAAGATCCGTCTTTATTATACTTCCCGATACGCGGCTTCAAGATCATCGTAGCAGCTAAAGCCGCTGCCGCTCCGGTTAAGTGAACGACCGTGGAACCGGCAAAGTCCTGTTTACCGTGTTCACCCAACCAGCCGCCGCCCCAGATCCAGTGTGCAATGACTGGGTAAATGACAATAGAAAATAAAATAGCAAAAATTACGTAACCAATCAGTTTTGCACGCTCGGCGAATCCACCGAATGCAATCGTCATTGCGATTGCTGCAAACGCAAGCTGGAACATGAAATCAACAGAACCCGCAAGTCCCTCTCCCATCGTCGTTGCATCACCATAAAAGAAATTAGAAAAACCGATAAATGCATTTCCTTCACCATAAATCAATCCATATCCAACTGCCCAGAATACAAGAGAAACAATACCGACGGTAAAAACAGTTTTCCCGGCAATATGCCCGGCATTCTTCATTCTCGTGGACCCGGCCTCAAGTAAAATAAATCCACCCTGCATCAGCAGCACAAGAACCGTACACACGATAATCCATAAGTTATTCATCAAAAAAGTTGCATCCATTTGAAGCTATCCCCTTTATGTTATATTTTCTAACACGTTATGTTATACAATATACTATCAAAAACTGAAAATTTACACAAATGTTTTTTTAAAAGTTTATTCACTTTGTAGGTTTTCTTTACTATGAAGCTATACAGGACGTGATTATTCAGAAAATGCTATTTAGTTTTCTCAGGTTTAATTTGATTCACATACAAATGAATCCGACCGTTAAATCACACTTTTCTTTTATAGTGGCTAAAGGTGGTGGTTGATATTGATAAGTGAGTTATTCAACAATATGGCAGGATAGCTGAAGAATTGCTATCGAGATATTCAGGGTTCGTTGCCCTATTAAGAGTTAGGGGTTGTTGGGAAGCTACTCGCTTTCCTGTGGGGGAAGTGGCGAGCTTCCTCGGGCTTTTCAGCCCTGTGGGATCTCGCCTACATCCTTCTCCCACCTCTTACACCTATATTAGTCTAGGGCATGAATCATTTCATAAACCTTATGGGCGACTATCCAGCTCCAGCGCTTAGCGGCTACTGAGACTTCCTTCACTTCTGTACGATAAGTCAACATCGAATCACTCCGTTCTTCGTGTTTCCTTTATCTCCGGCAGCTCAGTCCAGTCCATACGCCGCTGACCAAAGCGCTTCCGCTTTTACAAAAGGAGTCTCGCAGCTTCCCAACAACCCCATTTGATGAAGGTGAGAAACGAACCCTCACATAAAAATGAGCGTCTTCCCGATTCCAGCGAAATGAAGATATTGCGTTCCACCTCAAGTTTTTTATCAAGAGACCTTTGTTACACCCCTCAGTATTTAACCTCAATGTTCGCATTTTCATGCAAAGCCTGCGCCGTAAACATCTGGAGCATTCGTGGTAATCAATTGCTACGTTTAGGTTTATTAATTAAGGAGAGAAGCTGCTTCTATTTGGGTATGACACATTACATGAATGGAGGGGGTTTATGTCTACTGCTAGCCATGTTCTGAGTGAAAAACTTCATAACGGTTCTAAGGTGCTGAAGTCCTGTCATAAGAGTTTCCGTTCTACTAACGACTGGCAAAGAGCTCCGGGAAATTGCGAGACTCCTGTGGGAAGAGAGTGCTTGGTGAGACCCCGGAGAGCGAAGCTCGAGGAGGCTCACTGCGCTCCCACGGAAAGGGAGTGATTTCTCGGAGCTCTTCCTGCTGTTAAACATAACGGAAACAGTACAAACATTTCGAACCTGAGTCTTCCAATAAAGGGAGCATATAGGAATACCAACACTGAACTATAACAAAGCCTTTATAATATGTAATTGACATCCAAGCTTTTCCCTGCTAACATGACACTTAATTAAATGAACGTAGTATTCTTATCCAGAGAGGTGGAGGGACTGGCCCTGTGAAACCCGGCAACCGCTATTTTAAATAGCAAGGTGCCAAATCCTACTGAGCAGCTGCTCAGGAAGATAAGAGAATTTTTAATCTCTTACCCTCTCTATTCAAGAAATAGAGAGGGTTTTTATTTTTTCAACTGAATAATTTGTTCTTATCCAGAGAGGCAGAGGGACTGGCCCTGTGACGCCCGGCAACCATCAAGTAATACCTTGATAAGGTGCTAATTCCTGCAGGAGAAATCCTGAACGATAAGAAGAGTCTAAAGCTCTCTTCTTATTGTGAAGAGAGCTTTTTTCTATAAGTATCTATTTAACTGAATCCCTTAACCATGAGAAATCAACAAAAGATATAAAACTACTAATCCGTTACCTTGCTAAACGAAAGGAGATTTATCAATGACTATATCCATTACCCCTTCCCACTCCTCTAGTGTATGGGAACCTTCTAAGGAAACAATTGAGCACTCTCACTTAAAAGCCTTTGCGGATTTCGCAGAACAGCCGCTTTTTCCATATGAACGTCTGCATCGCTGGTCTATTTCCCATTTAGATGAATTCTGGTCAAAGGTATGGGATTACGCAGGGATCATCGGTCACAAAGGGGATCAGGCTTATGTTCCGGCCTCTTCTATGCCGGATGCCGAATGGTTTCCACATGCACGGTTAAATTTCACGGAGAATCTACTTCGGGGTTCATCGGATCGTATTGTTGCGTATGAAGCAAGCGAATCAGGAGTTCATCGCAGCGTGACATTGAAAGAACTGAAAAAAGAGGTGGCTCAAGCGCAACAAGGGTTGAAAAACTTAGGTGTACAAAAAGGGGACTGTGTGGCGGGAATCACAACAAACGATATACAGGGCCTTGCCGCTTTACTTGCCACTGCTTCATTAGGTGCAATTTGGACGTCCTGCTCCCCTGATTTTGGTGCCAAAGGAATTATTGACCGAATCGGTCAGGTGAAACCAAAAGTATTAATCACTACCCTGGCTTATCAATATAAAGAAAAAGCTTTTAATATCGAGGAAAAAATCATAGAAACAACCAAAAGCCTCGATGACTTATCCGCCGTAGTTACATTAAATGGAAGAACCAAATTTTCAGAAACGAATACTCTTTCCTGGGAAGAGCTTTGTTCAAACGTCGCGGAAGAACCGGCTTTTACCCCGACAGCTTTTAATGATCCGTTATACATCCTATACACATCAGGAACAACTGGTCTGCCTAAAGCAATAGTCCATTCAGTTGGCGGCACACTTCTTCAGCACGTAAAAGAACATCAATTCCACTGCGACCTTCACAAAGATGATGTTTTGTTTTGGTACACCAATACAGCGTGGATGATGTATCCATGGCTTGTTTCCGGTCTAGCTAGTGAAGCCGCCCTGCTTTTGTATGATGGATCTCCTGTTAAACGTGATAATCTCCTTCACCTTTGGGATCTGGCTGATGAAGTAGGAGTGACCCATTTTGGGACGAGTCCTAAATATTTAGATACGCTGGCCAAAGCAAATACTAGATTAAAAGACACCCATTCGCTTACCTCTCTAAAAAGCGTGCTTTCCTGCGGTGCTCCTCTCGCTCCAGCGCAGTATGACTGGGTGTATCAGACATCAAAAGAAGACATTCTACTTGCATCGATTTCAGGTGGAACGGAAATCATCGGCTGCTTCGTCATGGGGTCACCCGTCCACCCTGTTTACCGGGGAGAGATTTCCTGCAAATCTTTAGGAATGGCTGTTGATGTTTTAGATGAACGAGGAGCTTCTGTATATGAAGAAAAAGCTGATTTAGTTTGCACCCAGCCTTTCCCCAGCATGCCGATCACCTTTTTCGGTGAAGGAGGGGAGGAACGTTACAGGAATAGTTATTTCTCAAAGCGTCCAGACATCTGGACCCATGGAGACCTCGCTGAACAGACGATTAATGAATCGTTCATTATTTATGGGCGGGCCGATACAACGTTGAATCCAGGGGGAGTCCGAATCGGCACAGCTGAGATTTATCGAGTGGTCGAACTTATCGAAGGTATTGAGGATGCGCTAGTGTTCGGCTTACCTAAAGACAATGATGAGGAAATCGTACTTTGTGCCGTTACAGACCAACTGGATGAGGATTACGCAAACCATATTCGCCAGAAAATTCGTTCCAAGGCTTCTCCTAGACACGTGCCTAAACGAATTTATCAAGTCGACGACATTCCTCATACCATCAATGGTAAGAAAGTGGAAGGGGCTGCGAAAACAGCCGCATTAGGAAAAGTTGTCACTAATGAAGCCTCCTTAAGAAATCCTTCCAGCTTACAGTCTTTCCGTCAGCTTACAAAAAAGGAGTTCTTATAATGGCCCGCAGACCTAAAGGTTCAATTATCGGAATAGGAGAACTTAAGCCTGTCCGTTATTCAACAGGAAAAACAACGTTAAGTTTAATTGCAGAGTCTGTCCGGCTGGCCATTCAAGATGCAGGCATTTCTAAAGGTGAAGTGGACGGCCTGCTCGTCGGACCACAAGTAGGAGAGACACCACAGCACGTTCCAGCAACGGTTTCGGAGTATTTAGGGATAAATCCAGCGATGTCCAACACCGTAGACCTCGGCGGGGCGACTGGCCCGGGCATGATTTGGAGAGCTGCAGCAGCCATCGAAGCAGGAATGTGTGAAACGGTCGTGTGTGTGCTCGCCAATAAAAATGAAAAAGGAGAAACCTTGCGCTCCCCTAACCGTAATCCAATACGCGAGTTCGATGTCCCGTTTGGAGCTTCAGGAGCGAATACCTCCTACGCCCTTTTAAAACGCCAGCACATGGAGGAGTACGGGTCAACGCAAGAGGAATTTGCACACTTAGCTTACTGGGCGAGGAAAAATGCTCAAAAGAACCCGGACGCCATTTTCTACGGAAAGCCTGCAGAGGTGGATGATATCCTGGCATCTCCTCTCATTTCCGACCCGCTTCATTTATTAGAAATCGTCATGCCAGTTGCTGGAGGAGCAGCCGTTGTCGTCACTTCCGAAGAAAATGCCAATCGCGGCCGGCATAAGCCCGTTTATTTAAGGGGAGCTGGTGAGAAAATCACTCATCGAGCTGTGAGTCAAGCTCCTGCTACCAACCAACTGCCGTTCAGCTACTCCATTCCAAAGGCACTTGAGCAGGCAGGAATCAACATTACAGACATCGACTTATTCTCCCTTTATGACTGTTACACAAGCGTTGTCGCCGTCACACTTGAAAGTGCTGGATTATGTAAGCCCGGGGAATTCGGATCGTTTGTAAAAAGTCACACCTTTGGTCATGACGGGGACTACCCATTAAATACACACGGCGGCCAGTTAGGCTTTGGACAGGCGGACCTCGCCGGCGGGATGTCTCATGTTATAGAGGCTGTCCATCAGCTTCGCGGCGAAGCTGATCAGCGTCAAATCAAAGACGCTAACCTCTCCCTTGTTACAGGTAACGGAGCCACTTTAAGCGAAACGACCGCTCTCGTGTTAGGAGGAGAAAGATGAACCCACAAACAAACATATCCCTGCCGCGTCCAACCATTACACCTGTCAGCCAGCCATTCTGGGACAGTATTAAGCAAGGGAAATTGACACTCCAACAATGCGAGAAATGTCTTGATTGGGTTTTCTATCCCCGTGAGCACTGTCCCCATTGCTTTCACGATGAATTGATTTGGCGGGAGGCCTCGGGATACGGACATTTAGTTACCTGGAGTGTCATTTATCGAGCAGGTCACCCGGCCTGGCAGGAACTTACTCCGTATATAGTAGGTATTGTGAAACTGGAAGAAGGACCTTCATTATTGACCCACTTGCTTATAGAAGAAAAGGATGTATTTCACCTCATGGAAGTGGAGATGGATATTCAGGAAATCGGTCCCCATCCCCTGCCATTTTTCAAAAAGAAGGAGGAAAATTAATGATTACTACCTATTTTGTATCTATCGCTTTGTTTTGGGCAGGCGGACTGACCCTATGGAAAATATCGTATGGAAAAAAGAAAGGAGAACAATAACTCATGCTCACAGAATCAAGTGTATTATTATGGACCGTTATTATTTTACTGACCGCATACTTTGCCGCTGTAACGTGGGTGGGTAAAAAAGGCCGTGCACACAGCCAATCGATGGCAGGGTTCGCAACTGCTCGGGGTAAAGTCAGCCCATGGCTGGTCGGGGCAAGTTTTGCAACATCCTATGCCAGTGCCAACCTCTTTATCGGAGTTCCCGGTTTAGCTTATGAGCACGGAATGGCAGTTCTTTGGTACACCCTCGGCTGTTTTGGTGTTTCCTGGATCGGCCTGCTCCTTTTTGCAAAAACATTTTGGCGCTACGGAAAAAAATTCGGTCGTGTTTCCACCATTCCCGAGTGGCTCGGAAAAAGATATAACTCTAAAGCTCTACAAGTCCTGGTATCATTATTAATATTATTCAATGTGTATTATATCGTGGGACAAAATGTCGGACTCGCCACCATTTTTGAAACGGTCATCGGCATTCCATATTTCTGGGGAATCATCATCGGTGTAGCCATTACCATTGTGTATATCGGTCTTGGCGGAGCATTTGCACAGATGATCACAGACGGCATACAAGGGATCTTAATGGCCATTACCTCTATATTGATTGTCGTTTCCTTCTTATGGACGGTAGGAGGCGGATTGAATGTATTCGGTGTGTTGACCGACCGCTTACACGCCATCGATCCAAACTTGACGGCAGCTGTAGCAGATGGCGGTCCCTACAACAGCGCGCTAGCCATTATGGCAGTTCAATTCATGCTGTTCAGCTTTATTTTAATGCCACACCTATTAAATAAGGTATTATCTCTTGAAAATGAAGAAGATCTCGCACCATTCACATTGTCAGCAGGGCTCGTTCTTTGTGTCATTTCTACTTTAATGGTACTAGGCGGACTGGCAGCACGTGTGCTCTTTCCATCATTACAAAGTGCCGATTCTGCGATTCCAATGTATGTCATCGAAGCCTTCCCTAGTTTTATTGCAGCCATTATGATTGTAGGAATCATTTCTGCGATCCTATCCAGTACGGACAGTTTGTATCTAGGTGTAACCACTAGTATTGGTAACGACTTATATCGCGTAGTGGCACCAATATTATCCTCAAAAAATATTAGTGAAAAAGATTTAGACAACCAGTCGCTGAAAGTGGCAAAAGGATCATTAATTATCATCGGGCTGCTCTCTCTTTATCTATCTTTAGAGCGACCAGAATCTTTGGCCTTCCTGATCCAATTCAGTTATTCTGCTATTATTTCCGGAATTATTGCTCCGATCACCCTCGGGTACTTGTGGAATAAAGCAAATAACTACGGGGCTATTGCGGCTCTTATTACGGGAGCTGCTTTATATGTACTATTTACTACCCAAAGCCTCATCGGTAATATTTTCATCGCGATGTTCATCAGTTCGACAGCTGCCTTTATCGTTATGGGAATCGTAAGTGGACTCACATCGCAAACGACTGAACAAGAATTGACATTAAAAAAATCCAGCTAAACAAACAGGGCTGCCCAGATGTTTATGGGCTTGCCCTGTTTTTTCTATAATAGCGCCATTTAAGTTTCACTACTTGTATACTCAACTTCAGTTGATTTCCACTCCTTAGAATGGAGCTTGAAGGTCCGTGAAAATATTCACATAGGCTTCCAGGAGAGCTAAGTTTATTATTCAGGAGACAACTTAATTAGAGGGCTTAAACAACGATTTCAGAAAAGCTTTGAAGCCGCCCTCCGGCTCACTCTCTTCCTTAGGAGGTGCTTTCGTTTCGATATGAATATCTTCTTTTTCGATGGCATAATCCACGGTTAAGATCGCCCCAACATCCGTTTCCGTCTCTTGATTAGAGACCGTTGTCGTATGAATATTATTTTTATTAGCCAATTGCCGATATGGCCTGCGAAAATCATACGTAACTTCACCGTTCAATAATAAGCTGGCATCCTTATGCACTTTCATTTGTTTTTCTAATTCATCCAGCCCATCTTGCTGCATGACTTCAGATTTACTCAGCAAGAGTATGATACGTTCCCGAAGCGTTCCCAGGTACATTTTCCGCTCTCCTGGTTTCGTTTGACGGCTGCCGTAAATCCCTTCCTGGAGATAGTCGTCCACATTTTCTTTACTCATAAGTACACCTCACTTTAAACTGTTACTATTATGTACATTATATCCTTCAATAGTCATGTACTCAAAGTGAAAAGCATCACAAGTCAGTAGAAGGTCAAAGCAGAACTTTAACTCCAGTCCTAGCGCTTTCCATAGCGCTGAACACCTTATCCATACTTTTAATATTATCCGTGCACTCCTTTTCAGCACGCCTTTTTTCTTCAAGGAACGAAAACATTTCATCCAGGCAGCCAAAATGACGTAATGATGAGTCATGAAACCCCTCCTTTTTCTAGGGTAGCATAAAAACAGGTAATGTTTACCAAAGTGCAGAGAATCGAACCAGAGATCCTCAATCTACCTCAACAAGGGTGACTTTATCTTAATTATTTTCAATACTAGTTTCAGCTTACTACATCGTTGAATTTGTCTAAATACATCGGAATAAATATTTCCCGGGAAATGAAGAGAGTAATTTGTAGTATATGGGCTTTTTTTATAATTTTTATTAAGCGGTCGTAAACTTGTTGTCTTTTTTTGCTAATCGTAAACAACCCGCTTTCATATCGAAATGTCCAATAAAAAACAGGTAACAGCATCGATAGCTGTTACCTGTTTTTTTACTAGAAAGTGTTATCGCTTATCAATTTCCGTTTGGCAGCGGAGCATTCGGAGCTACTAATCCTTGTTCCCGCATTTCCTGCCAGAATGAAGCAGGGATATGAGTATCCAGGGCATCTTGATCCTCTTTGATTCGCTCCGGGCGGCTGGCACCAGGAATGACCGCAGCGATAGCAGGGTGTGAGAGTGTAAACTGGAGTGCTGCCGCCTTCACACTAATTCCGTTACGCTCAGCGATGCTCTTGATCTTCTTCACTTGTGAAATGACTTCCGGAGATGCTTCCTGATACTCAAAATGGCTCCCGCCAACAAGTGCACCAGAGTTGTATGGGCCGCCAGCAACAATTTCTACGTTTTGTTCTAAAGCTGCCGGCAAAACTCGCTGTAACGCTTTTTCGTGGTCGAGCAGCGTATAGCGATTAGCCATCAAACATATATCCGGCTTGGCTTCTTCGAGGTCTAGAGTCAGTTCAATAGGTTCTGTACGGTTTACTCCTAGACCCCATGATTTAATAACTCCCTCTTCTCGTAAGCGGGTCAGCTCACGGAACGCTCCCGTTCGTGCTGTTTCAAACTGAGCAAGCCATTCATCGCCATGGAAGTCTTGAGCAATATCATGAACGTAAACAAAATCCAGGTGGTCCGTATTCAAACGTTTCAAGCTTTGCTCGATCGAGCGCAAGGTTCCGTCCGCGCTGTAATCATTAAGCACCTTGTTCTTACGCCCATGCTCAAATAGTCCCTCTGCAGGTTCTTCTAATTCATCTTCAATCACACGGCCTACTTTACTGCTCAGAACATAATCGTCTCGGTTATACTTCGACAGCGCTTTTCCAAGACGAATTTCAGCCAGACCAGCGCCATAAAAGGGAGCCGTATCGAAGTAACGGATGCCATGCTCCCATGCGGCATCAACAGTGGCTAACGCTTCATCTTCTGGTATATCACGGTACATATTACCTAAAGGAGCTGTACCAAACCCTAGTTTACCTTGCGTCATACTTTTCATATATACTTCCTCCTAATCGAATGTCAGTAGATGAATCTATTTTAGGCAGTAAGCGAAGGCTTACCTTACAATCCTTTTTTAAGAACCACTATTCTTTCATTACCCGACATTTTCAATTTTGAATCTAATATAATGGAATGAAAAGTACACTCTTTTAAGTAACGGAGATGCTAGTAAGTGCGTACTCCAAGAGTACTCAATTGTCTGAGTATACATGATGGCGCTCATACCAGTGATAAATTTTCCTACTTTCTTCTATTGTCAAATCCTTGAGTACTTTTGGCTTCATTGAACGATTTTTAGATTGAATGGTACCTAACCGAAGATATTTTTGAAGTAAATTCCGGGTCATTTGCATTTCTGTGATCTTTCCACTTTCCATCATAACTGTGTAATTGTGCAAGATGCCTGTTCTAAGTTGTAGAATTTCAGTATCAAAACTATAACGCGTTCTCCAAAAACTTATCCATTTGGCTAATACAACTACAAAAAAGAACAACATAGAATACACCCACCACGGCTGCATAATTCCATAAGGTACAGGCTCCCATAAAAATAAACCAACTGTAAATACTCCTCCTAACCAAAGCGGGTGTACTATACGGGATAACCCTCCCCTCTTAGGTAAACGGGTTTGAGGCCAAGCTATTCTATATTGGGGTAACAGCTCTGGTATCAGCGTATGGATTCTATTGAGAGGTAAGAATGGAAATAATTGATATGATTCAACTTCAGAAGGCGACGCTCCAGTAACCATCAAATTAACTTTAGCTGTACGTGTTATTCTTTTTGATATGGATTGGGTAACTTCAATTCCCTGCACTTTAAACTTGGGGATAGATAAAGAAGATTTATGACTTACCCCATTAGATATATAGATATAGAACTGATCAGTTGTAATTTCGTAATTTCCATATTTACTATAAGTTTTAACAATACCCAAAACAGTGCTGCCTATTAGAACAACTAAAGCAAAGAGGATCAACTGTCCCCATGAGAATTCGTGGTTTAATAAGTAATCGAGTACTTGTCTATCCCAGTCATTCAATTTGGATATAATTGATAAAGTAAAAGGGATGAACAGTAAAAAACTAAAAGAAACAAAAGAAGCTTTGAGTATATCTTTAATACCCGCCCTAAAGTTTACCATCAGCTCTGACTCTACACCTGTTTTATAAATGCTCTCCTTTATTTTATTGGAATTAATAAACTCATTACTTTTTACAAAAGATTCAATACGATCAGCTTCCTCTAAGGTGAGAACACGGAAGATAATATCTTCTTCACTATCCAATTCTGTTGCCAGTTCAATAGATGTCACACCAAAACATGTATGTAAGAAAGATGTATGACGATTGACGTGCTTAATGCTTCTGGAATAAAGTGTTTCATTTTTCTTTGCAAATACTCCCTTCTGCCACTCCAAAGCACCTTCCTCCAAGCTATATTTATGCGTGACCCACTGCATTAACGTCATCAACATACTCAAAGAAAAAGCTGTCACAAACACATATCTTCCATATTCAAAGAAAGCAGAATCATCTCCCCCACGAAGGATGAATAACAGGAAGATAAAAAACACTCCACTTTTCATTAGCTTTAGAAACTCAAAAAGAAGTACCAGCGGGTTCTGTCTTTTCATCACATCATTCACTCTCTTCCACGATTCTTGCATGAAAAGCTATTCGTTCTTTTAATTGAACCGCGATATCTTTTGGTAACATGGGAATTTCGTGCGATGAGCTGATGGTTTGAACCTTGATGGTACAAAGTCCATATTTTTTCAGCAATGGGCCCTGCTCCATTCGCACATGCTGAACCTTACTCATAGGTATCAAATCATGTACTTCTTTCAAGGCTCCACGTTTCAAGCGTAAAAACTCCACTGACACATCGTAACGCCAATTCCTATACAAAAGAAACGGCCTGTACATTGACCATGGAAGCAAGAAAATAGGAAAAACCGCAAAAAAGAAAAAACTCCATCTTATCCAAAGCGGCCAATCTAAATGTAAAGAAGCCCACAGCACAACTCCAACAACTAATAAAACAAAGATTGTTGCAGTAATTTCGGTAACTATCCATACTTTTACAGCTTGATTCGAAAGTCGTTTTCTGAGAATTGGACCGTTCATTTTAATCTCCCACTTTCTATTTTTTACATTTCTTTACACTGAATAACTTAACTGATAAAACTATTAAATTCAATAATAATTTATTGTTTATCAATAAATTATTATTGAATAGTAGTGATATACACTGTATACTTAGTACCATCAATAAGATACATATTCTTACATAAGGAGATCAACTGGATATGAAATTAAATGCCTTCTACAAAATTGCTTCAATTTTTTGCATCATACTTTTTTATGTTGTAGCACTAGCCGGGCTTCTTTCAATAGCCTTTCACATCGGTTACTTATGGTTTCCAGATAGTGCATTCACCAAATCAGTTGGGCCTTTTGAGCCCATCTATTCGTATTTAACTCTCCACTTTAACGAACAGCCCAGACTTTATGATGATCCGTCTTTTATAAGGTTATCTTTCTTAAATGTAGTAGCTACCTTTCTTTTTGCGAATCTTTTCTTATGGCTGCTGTATAGGTTCCTGAAAAACATTTATAAACATGGACTGTTCGTTGAGCAAAACGTCTCTGTCATCTTAAGACTAGGTCTTACCTTTATCATTCTGGGTACGGCGTACGCATACACTGATGAACTAATGACTGTGGAAGCAGTGGCGAGATTAGAAGTGACCAACGCGACCATCAGTTTTTCCAGCCTATATTACATAGACACTCTCCTTAGTGGAATTATTATGATCATCATCGCTTTAGCTTTAAGAACAGCAGTTGGAGCAGTAGAAGAAAACAAGAAAACAATATAAGGCGGTTAACTATGATACGAATCAAACTAGACGTAATGATGGCACAACGGAAAATGTCATTAAACAAACTATCCGAGATCGTGGGAATCACACCTGCCAACTTATCGATTTTGAAAAATGAAAAAGGAAAAGCCGTGCGTTTTTCTACACTAGATGCTTTGTGTAGAGCATTGGAATGTCAACCTGGTGATTTACTTGAATATGTGGAGGAAGAAGAAAAATAGGGAGGAAAAAGTATGTGGGCCATCTGTTTTAGAGAGTGCAAAGATTTGTTCAAAGGATTCAAACCTGTGTTAATTATTAGTATCCTACTGGGAATGGCGATGGTTTCAACAAGACTGGGAGCAGCCTTTCCGGATGAGATTGAAGGGGTGACACAGAAAGAGATGTACACATCAGGGCTTACTCTGACCATTACACTATTCGGCATCCTGTTCGTGTTTGCTCTCTCTCATAGTGTTATGAATAAAGAAATTGAGTCGAAAACCATTCGGTTCTTAGTTACTAAAACATCCAGGGATAGAATTTTGCTTGGTAAGTTTATGGGAACCGTCCTCTTCTGGCTGATTATCATAGGAACCTGTTTCGCGTTTATAACGCTTACCTCCAGAATGATTCACTTAACGAATTACATAGAGATTATGATTTTTCTCCTCTATTCCATTAGTGCGGCTTTCCTATTATCCAACACAGTTCCAAAATCCAACCAGTCCATGTTCATCGGCTTGATTCTCGCCCTGGCGATTCCGGGACTGTCGCTGTGGGCCTACTTTTCTGAACGCTGGTATGTCATGTGGCTCAAATACGTCACCCCTTATTACTATACGGATTTGGCATTTCCACTCCAAGGAGTGCCTTTACTATTTGCTGCTTTATTTATCGCCCTATCCCTCTACTTATTTAAAAGGAGAGATTTCTGATGCCTGTCATAGAAACCGAGAAATTATCCAAGTCATTTTCTAGAAACGAAGTAGTAAGTTCCATTTCCTTAAAGGTGGAGAAAGGAGAAATCTTCGGCTTTTTAGGTAGAAATGGTGCTGGAAAAACAACCTTTGTCAATATGCTCACCGGCATCACCCTCCCTACCTCAGGAAGGATGCTCCTGTTGAACAATAATAACGATATTGATCAAATTAAGCATCGGGTGGGCGTACTGCCTGATTACTCAACTTTTTATGACCACTTAAGCGCAAAAGATCATTTAAAGTATTTCTGCAAAGTTTCCGGTAAAACAGCTACCACCTCCAAAATCGAGGAAGTATTAAGAGCTGTGGGGTTAATAGGACACGAAAAGAAAAAAGTGGGCAAGTTTTCATTTGGAATGAAGAAAAAACTTGGTATTGCTCAAGCTCTTATCCACGACCCTGAACTTCTTTTTCTCGATGAACCCACATCTGGCGTTGATGCCGAATCCGCCATTCATATTCAACGACTCATTCTTGAATTACAAAAGAATGGAAAGACGATTTTCATGACCTCCCACAACCTTGATGAAGTGGAACGAATCTGTACGAGAATAGCAATTATGAAAGAAGGACATATTCAATCAACTGGCACGATGAAGGAATTGAAGAAAAAGTATCAAACGAGATCAAGGATGCAAGTAAAACTATCCTCACACATAAGAAAAGAGCAAAAAGAAAACATCAAAAACTTGTTATTTTCTTATTCTATAGAATGGAAGGACAGTATGCTATTGGTGGATGTCATGGCTGAAGAGGAAATACCGACGATTGTGCATGCTTTAAGCAAGGAAGGCATCGATATATATGCTGTACATGTCCACGAACCATCATTACAAGAAATCTTCCTAAGCCAGTAACTATTAAATAAGATTGATAAGCAACTGATTATCGAACAATATACCATCTGATAGCTATTTAAGAAGGCCTGCGCCCATGTATTAAAAACACGGGGAACAGGCCTTTATTGCGTTACTCTACCTCCATCTCCCTAACTATTTCGTCCATCCCTTCTCACACCCACTCATAATGAAGTTCTGAAGAAAAATAAGAATTGTCCGATCTTAAACTCCTCCTGGCGTAATATTCAACTTTTATCCAAAATCATAAGAATCGTACTTCCAGCCCACAATAAATAGGCTGCCTGTGTCATGATGAGCATTCCAAACTCGAAAGTTGAAAGCTTCCTTTGCCGTTTGATTTTTTTGAGATGTATGTAAAAGATGAAAGAACAAAAGAGCAACAGTAACACCGAAACTTCGTACATGTTTTCTAACAAATCAGGCAACGCAATCAATCCTCACTTTCCGTTTCATAATGAGATCCGCTCTTATGATAACCTTTTTCTTCTTCCAAATACTTTTCAAGTTTGTATGCTATAAAAACAAGCGCTGATGCACCGACTCCAATCATCACGCCATCTGTCAAAGCTCCAACCAACCCGCCTACCAAAATAAATGTAGTGATTTGATACTTCATAAAAAACCGTCACCTCTTTATCAATAAGTCTTAGCACTCTTCCCCTTCCTCAGTTCTTAGTTCCAATTATTTCAAAATACTTCTGTTAACTCAACCCATATAAAACGTAATTCTTTAATAGAATGACGCACACGATCATCCTTATTATGACTTTCATTTCTGATCATTTATTTATGGGATGTTTCAATATCTTGAATCAGTTGAGGCAAATCATCCTTAAAAAAATGATCCACGTTTTCGAAAATTATTGTCTTCGCATACGGAAGCCTATAGACATAAATGAGGTACTCTCTTTTAGTAACTTAAAGTCTCCCCTTTATTCACATCTATTATGTGATTATTTATCGAAACCTTATTATTACTTTGCCAATTAACCTTAGCGTGTTCTATGCGTTTTTGATAATATATTCTTTTTTTGAACCAAAGTGGTCCACTTAACTCCCCTCTTATTCCAAAGGTGCCAGCTGCTCCTGCATCCCACCGGTAGAAATCAATGGTGTGCTTTTCATTAGGAGAGCTCACTGTTTTAATATGCTCATCCACTCCCATCGAAGAAAAGAACGATGCAAATAACAAGGTTAAAGACAGGGCAGCAGCCAACAACAATGATAAAACCACAGTCAACCAGCTTCTTAATCTCGAAAGCCAGCTTCTTTTGTCTTTAAAACCTTTAACTCCTAAAACAAAAGCGGTGATACTAACTGCAAAAAGAATATAATTCGGAGGTGCAATCAACCATGCGTTATTAAAATTAGAATACAAAGAGTAAACAGCTAATCCTATGCAGAATAATATTAAACATAATCCTCCCACGTTATACTTTATTACCAATAAAAACACCCCGATAGCGTTTTAAGTTTTGTCTTCTAGGCTCAGTGACTCTTTACTATATAAGCCTGCAAAAAATCCGCCATATCTTTTTTTGAAATTACAACTTAATCACCGAATTATCTTCCGGGCAAGAGCTATACCGCGAAAGGATCCATTTTCATTATATATCCAACTTTCTTTCGGCTTCGCATCTTTTCCAAAACTTTTACTCCGCCTATACATCTATGTTACATTCTACATCTAATTTTACAGAAAGTTTAAATTATTATAAATTATTTGATTTTATTAGTCATTAGTTATATCCTTTTTGTATCCGCTTACATAATAGAACAGAGGAGGAATAACATGACAGCCAATAAAAACAGATGGCTGATTGCTTTATCAGCCATTGCTATTCATCTATCTATAGGGGGAGCTTACGCATACAGCGTGTACACTACGCCCGTAAGTGAACAAATGGGATGGTCCCCGACCGAAGTAACGATTGCATTTACCATTATGATGGCGCTTGCCGGGTCATCTGCCGCCTTATTCGGGAAATTCGTTGAAAAAAGCGGACCGAGAAAATCAGCGATCGTTTCTGCTGTTTTATTCGGACTTGGACAAGCAGGGTCTGGTGTCGCGATTGCTGTTGATTCCCTTACGCTATTTCTGCTTACATACGGACTGGCAAGCGGACTCGGACTTGGAATCGGTTATATTTCCCCTGTCTCGACACTTGTCAAATGGTTCCCAGATCGAAGAGGTTTAGCCACTGGATTAGCCGTATTAGGTTTTGGAACAGGGGCTCTGATCACCGCTCCTGTAGCTGCCAATTTAATGGCCACCGTCGGCATATCCAATACGTTCTATATATTAGGCTCTGCTTATTTCGTATTTATCACCTTAGGGGCTTCTTACATTGCTCCCCCTCCAGAAGGCTGGATGCCAGCATCGATGAAAAAGAATATGGCCTCTGGTAAAAAAGTTTTCAAAAAGGATTTGCAGCAGCTAACTTCAAAAGAAGCGGTAAAAACGAAACGGTTTTGGCTGCTTTGGATCATGATGCTCATTAACACGACTGCAGGGATTATGATGATTTCCGTGGCATCGCCTATGGCTCAGGAAGTAGTCGGCTTATCAGCCGCAGCGGCAGCTACGATGGTAGGTATTATGGGAGTTTTTAATGGAGGAGGCAGACTCGGCTGGGCAGCGGCATCTGACTATATCGGCCGCCCCAATGTTTTTCTTATCTTTTTCATCATTCAAATCGTGGCCTTCTTTACACTTCCTTTAACGACGAACGTCATTCTATTCCAAGTACTTATCCTGCTAGTTGTCAGCTGTTACGGTGGAGGATTTTCCAACCTGCCTGCTTTTATCGGAGACTTGTTTGGAACGAAACAGCTTGGCTCCATTCATGGATATCTTTTAACAACCTGGTCTTTAGGCGGCGTATTCGGTCCGATGCTAGTTTCACAAATCAGAGCAAGCACAAATAGTTACACAGCCGTCTTTTACGTTTTTCTCGGATTAATAACCCTGGCCTTTATTGTCTCAATTTTAATGAAATTAGACATTAAGAAGATCGAGAGAAAAACAAGGCAGAAACAACAGGAAGATGAAGCTGTCAATTATTAATAACTAAGAGGTGGCTATTTCAGTTGTAAAAATTGAAAAACAATCAAAAAAAAAACGATCCGAACTTTATATGGTCGGATCGTTTTTTGATTGGATTTAAACATCAAGTCACTGTGGAAATTAGTCTTCTGTCAATTGAGTGGATATCCACCAGGTGTTGCCTGCCGGATCTACAACTCCCCCACGTCGATCGGGATCACCTTCCTTATTTACAGGTTCTTGTAGTGATTTTCCACCAGCGTTTATCGCCCGGTTATAAGTGTTTAAAGAATCTTTTACGTAGAGGTGAATGTGAGTCGGATAGGACGGCCAGCCTTCTCCGGATTCTCCAATCATAATTACGGAATCATCCAGGCTTACTTCTGAGTGCATTATTGAACCATCGAGTCTCTCATAGACACGCAGTTCTTCACCATCGAAAGCTTCCTTTAAAAAATCTATCAAGGCTCTAGCATCGTCTACTACTAAATAGGGAGACACTGAGGAGTATCCTTTTGGTTTCCAGCTCATCCTTCATCATTCTCCTTTACGCAGTTTTTGTGAAGCACTTAACTTCCTATAAAAATTATACACAAAGAAAGCTCCCTTTGATTAACCTGAACAAATTTGATCATCAAGAATTCACAGATCACGTTTCTTCCTTACCCTCAGGAAAGACAGTTATTAAATGACTCAGCATCCTAGAAGATGAAGGCTTTATATCCAATTCGGTGAACACCTTCTTATAGTGATTCAACCATTCATCAATCGTAGTAGGTTTATGGCTTACATCATTAACAAAGTTAACAAGAACGAGCCAGGTAGGTATATTGAATTTCTCATTCATCAAATACAAGTAAGCGAACCGATTAGCCAACTGGTAATAGTGTTTCACCCATGTATCAATGGGCGCCTCTGACCCAAAAAAACTCTTCGTCTCCTGAATTGTTCTTAGAATTAATTCTATACTTTTATCGTCCGAGGCTCTCAATTGGGAGTTCATCTCCCTGACATGGGCTTTTGCTTCTACTAGCAGCAACCCTCTCCTGCCATCTTTTCCTTCGACCGTGGCTATCCCATCCCAGCTTGGCCCTATTTTTGGCCAATATTTGTCCATTTTATCCATATAGTGTGTCCAATTGTCATCACAATTGAGAAACTCATTTCGATATTCTTTATAACCACAATCTTTTAGAGGTGAATGCCATTGTATTTCTTTATCCTTCTCTATAAAGGATAGCAGTGAAGGTGAACTCTTAAGGATCGCATGATTGATTTCTGCTTGTTTGTTATTGACATACTCTCTAATCAATAATTGACTTCCTTTTTTAGGAATAATATCCTCTCGATGTTGAGCTACTAATTCTATAAGAATCTTTCTTTGGCTTTATTTAGTTGCGGTGCAGGATGATAATAATCTTCTTTGGAATCATCCTTTTTACCGATAACCGGTACATCTGCAGCCTCGATTGCTTCCAGCCATTTCTGTTTAACACCTTTAAGATTCGTCCAATTACTCTTTTGGTTAAGTCCCCAGCCAAGGAGAAGCCAGGGGTGTTGTTGTAATTCACTTTTCGAAACTAAAGACTCATCGAATGGATACTTTCGCATATCAACGTGACTTTCAAATAATTTGATGGCTTGTTCAGCATTTGTGTGGCGAAGCGTAAAGAGATTGTAGATGTGGAAGCGACCAGAGATTTCGGAGTTTTTTTCATAAATGGCTTCAACTATTCTAATCAGCTGTCTCATCGTTGGGTCTTCTGTTTTAATACGCCCCTTCGCGTACCCTTGTTCTTGTAGAGAATGTAATAAATCACCAGTAATTGTAGCAGAACCTGGATTAAGCATGAGGCATGCCCCTAACGATTCTTCAGAGTCTCCCCATTGTAAATAGGCTGATTTACGATAAGTGTGCTCACCTTTTTTCACAAAATCTCCATAAGCTTTTGCTTTTAATAACAAGATGTTCACCTCTCTTGGGATTGATTTATTTCCTTATTTTAGGTATTCTCTCCATTACTTAAATAACCTCTATTTCACGTGAAAAAGGAGCGTGATATTTACTTTTTCACGTGAAACTGACTAAAGGTAATGAAATAAAAAAAGATGATCCCTGTGAACTACAGAGATCATTTTCAAAAAGAAACAGGTTAGGTTACTTTTTTAAGTTTATTTTTTATAGGATCTATTTTACTAATACCCATACTCTTCTTATCTATGACTTTTGAGTAGCAGCCTGGTAGGTTTTATACCCACCACTTAAGTTGCTTGTTTGATAGCCGTTATTTTTCAGGATAGTTGAAGCTAAATAACCGCGAAGACCTACTTGACAATGGACATAGATATGTCGATCATCTGGCAGTTCATTTAGTCGAGCGCGCAATTCTCCTAAGGGAATGTTGATCGATCCGTCGATCATTCCTCCGTCTCTTTCTCCAGGTTCTCGTACGTCGATGAGAAGTTCCCCTTTATCTACGATGTCGCTTACATGATGGTAGTGAATAATATTCATTTCACCATCCAAGACGTTAGCAGCTACATACCCGGCCATGTTTACAGGGTCTTTAGCAGAAGAATACGGCGGGGCATAAGCCAATTCTAAATCGGCTAAATCCCGTACATTCAACTTTCCTTTAATAGCTGTAGCGATAACGTCTATACGTTTTTCAACACCCTTATATCCAACACCTTGAGCTCCTAAGATCGCCCCTGTATGTGGATCGAATAAAAGCTTTAAAGAAACAGGACTGCCACCGGGATAATAAGAGGCATTAGAGGCAGGGTGTACATGGATAGCTTCATAGTTTTTATTGAGTGATTTTAATAACTTTTCATTATTTCCCGTTGCCGCTACCGTCAAATTGAAGACTTGAGCTACTGATGTTCCCAGTGTTCCTTCGTAGGAAATGGAGCGCCCATTAATGTGATCGGCAACTAGCCGACCTTGACGATTTGCAGGCCAGGCAAGAGGAATCATAGCTGGTGTCTGTTGGATATAATCTTTTACTTCAATAGCATCTCCAATAGCGTAGATACTTTCATCTTCTGTTTGTAACTGTTCATTCACAAGAATACCTCCTCGAGAGCCGAGGGAAAGGTTTGCGTTTTGAGCAAGTTCGCTATCGGGTTGGACCCCTATGGACATGATCGTCAAATCGCTGTTCAACTTCCTCCCACTTTGGAGTTGAATAGTTTTTCCTTTATCTTGAAATGCTTTGACGCCGTCTTCAAAAATCAAATCCACACCATTTGCCTTCAATTCTTGATTAATAAGTGCTGCCATTTCGTAGTCGACTGGTGACATCACTTGGCTTCCTAGTTCAACAATTGTTACTTTTATGCCTCTATGGTTGAGATTCTCTGCCATTTCTAAGCCAATAAATCCACCGCCAATAACAACGGCTTCTTTCGGGTGCTGCTCATCGACCCATCTCTTGATTTGATCTGTATCCGGTACTGTGCGCAGCGTAAACAAATGCTCTGCTTCAGCAATCCCTTCAAATGGAGGGACGATCGGCTTCGCACCGGGAGATAAAATGAGTTTGTCATAGGACTCCTCATAGACTTCACCTGTATTTAAATTTTTTATTTTAATTGTCTTTTTCTCGCGATTAACCTCTATTGCTTCACTTAAATTACGGATGTCTAAGTTGAATTTATTGGACATCCCTTCAACCGTTTGAACTAGTAAGGCCTCTCTGTCCGTGATGACCTCTCCAATATAATAAGGAAGCCCGCAATTCGCAAAAGATATATATTCTCCTCTTTCAATCATGATAATCTGGTCTTCTTCACTTAACCTTCGCAACCTTGCAGCAGCTGTTGCTCCTCCAGCAACACCACCGACAATGATAATTTTTCTACCCAAGACGACCCTCTCCTTTTAGATAGCTGTTATGCTAATGTGATTAATTTCACATTTAACTTATAATTTAAGTTTACTCTTAACATATCGAGAAATCAATATACCCCTAGGTGTATATTTTGTGACAAAATTATCTTCTTTGAGAGCTATATTGTTTTTGGAACTCCAAAGTTGTTTGATGGCAGGCCCTTTTGACTGTTCTTCTAAATTACTTGTAGTTTCCGTAGGGTAATAATCTCTCTTTACAACTTTCTCTAACCCAAAATTAAAGGGAACCTGCAGCAAATTAAGCATACTGAAGAAGCTACTTAATTAAGCGGCTTCTTCAGTATGTGGATAGGCGGCATTTCAAAAATGAGTGTTTTTTTAAAAAACAACGTCCTTCCAAAGGAATATTTATAAAAGAGCTTAAAATCTCAAGTTACATTTTCATAGACAAGGGTATAAATCAACTAAACCTTTCCAATTGAAAAAGGAGATAGATACTTATGACACAGACAGTAGAAGGAAAAGTCGCACTAGTCACAGGAGGAGGCTCAGGCATGGGCAAAGCCTCTGCCATTCACTTAGCTAAAGAAGGGGCAAAAGTCGCCCTCGTCGACATTAAAGAAAAAGACGCACAGGAAACCAAAGAGGAAATAGAATCCATAGGCGGAGAGGCGATTATTATTGAAACAGATGTATCGAACGAGGAAGATATTGAGCAATGTTACAAGCAGCTCATTGATCGCTTCGGACAATTAGATATCATCTTCGCCAACGCCGGCATCAATGGAAAAATCACGCCGATTGAAGATATGAGCGGTGAGGAATGGAGTCAGACGATTGATACTAATTTAAAGAGCACTTTCTTAACGGTGAAGTATGCTATTCCTCATATGAAGGAAGAGGGCGGGAGCATCATTATTACGAGCTCCGTCAACGGAAACCGGGTCTTTTCCAACTTTGGTTTTTCTGCCTACAGTTCGTCGAAAGCCGGACAAATGGCTTTTGGAAAGATGGCTGCTCTTGAACTATCCAAGTACCAAATTCGCGTGAACGTCATCTGCCCTGGTGCAATCGAAACGAATATCGAGGAAAACACCCACCCTGAAGAAGATAATTTAGAAAAAATTAAAATTCCTGTTGAACATCCTAAAGGTGATCAGCCTTTGCAGGGTCGACCTGGAAAACCAGAAGAAGTTGCGGATCTAGTCGTCTTTCTCGGATCTGATGCCTCCCGCCATATTTCCGGCACAGAGTTATATGTGGATGGAGCAGCCTCGCTGCTTTAGCTCGTAGAATGCATGCAGCCTTAATTCATCTACTAAAAAGCAAACGCAAAAGCCCTCAGCTCTACAACTGAGGGCTTTTCCATTAAGTCTAATAGAAACACAGCTTCCTATATCTATAAAAAAAGTAGATTTATGGGATAAGTGGATGTATTCCCTGGAATTCTAGTAAATAAAAAGGCTATCCTTTTGGTGTAAGGATAGCCTCTTCAGACTTAAATTTTATTGCGGTAGAGCTAAATATTTTTTTGATTACTTATCATCATATTCACTTGCATTCTTTACTTCAAGCACGACATCATCAATAGAAATATTATGTTCTTCACTTACGTTGCCCATCAGAAATTTAAGAGAAGCTTGATCATCAGCCGTCATGTCAAACTCAAAATCAAAACGCTGCGCTTCTTCATTTAAAGAAACTGTTTCATTGAAATAGCGGTGATAATCTGCATTTTCAAGGGTAACTTCTATATCTCTAGCCACACTGGAACTGGCGTCAAAAGAGAGTACATAAGTGATTCCGTTCGTTAACGAAAGATCCTGCTGCTCGATAAGCACACCCCAGTCTTCGTTCCCGCCTTCTTGAATATCTACATTCAGTACTCCTTCGTCAGCGGAAACATTCGCTTCTGCATCGAAATGAATGTATTCCGTCCAATAGCCGAGACCTGATGAGAAATCACCATTCTTTAATGGGTAAAGGTCCATTTCGCTGGAGGTTTGAAGCATTTTTACATTATCTAAATACACGTCTCCTGACTGACCTCCGACCATAAACGTCAATTGTCCGTTCGAAACTGCTTCCGGCACCGTAAATTCAACAGTATGATCTTCCATTTCTTCAGTTAATGTCACCGGTTCACTCGCATAGTTTTCGCTGCCATCTTCACTTATGAGTCCAACTTCGATGGTTTTGTTTTGTTCTGCTCTTGCGTTAAAGGTCAGTTCATAATCCTGTCCTTCTGCCAAAGGGATTCCTGACTGTTTTACCTGCACATCTTCAGCATTTACACCTTCACTTTGAATATCAAGTTGCATTTCGCGCTGCTCTTCAGAAACTTTCATTTCAGCGGAAGACTGCTCTGATGTCACAAGATCCCAGTAGCTTGTCCTTGTCATATCCCCCTGATCAAAAGTTCCATTATAAATGAAGTTCCCGTCCGCTAAAGCAGGCTTTGTGCTGTTTTCCTGCTGTTCTCCCGTGATATTCTCCACTCGGACATTTCCAATAGAGACTGGGGCCGTTCCGTTGCTTCCCATATTAAACTCTATTCGAGCGCCCAGGTCTGTGTCCTGGTTTAGCGTAAATGTATATTCGTAGGACTGAACTTGATCACTAAGCTCCATCGTTTTTTCTCCGGAATAGTTAGCAAAGCCTCTTTCTTCTCCACCGGATACCTTCGTCATTATATTACGGTTGGTATCAGATTTTGCATCAAAGGTTACTTTATACGTATTCCCTTCCAGAATCGCGAGCTTTTGAATAAGCTGCAGGGACCATAAAGCATTACCAGGGTCTGTCACACTTGTTTTTGCAAAGGATTGGCCGTCAAGCTCTTCCTTCTCTATCGTTCCGCTTCCCTGAAAGTCTGGAAGCTGTACGAGATTCCAATAATTCTCATCAAACTCGTCTTCCTGTTGATCGATGATGGTAAAAGGTTCATTATACTCATTATCATAAATGAGGTTGCCATCTTCTAATGGCTGTTTCGCATCTTCAGGCAGCTCATCTTTTTCAACGACAGGTTCTACAGGCTCTTTATACTCACGGCCCGTTAACTCATAGGCTCTTACATAGTCGACTTCCATTGTTCCTGGAAACTCTGTTGATTCATCGGGATTGCCGCCATACCAGCCACCAACTGCTAGATTCATAATTAAATAGAATTCCTGATCAAATGGCGCAGGGAAAGCATATTTATCCGACTGATTCTCCCCTTTACCAAACCAATTGTCTAATGTTTGATATAATTCTCCATCCACATACCAGCGGATTTCTCCAGGTTCCCATTCCACTGAATATGTATGGAAATCGGTATAATCTTCTCTTTCAGGAAAATGATATTCGGTTCCTTTGTACGTATTATTCGGGTATTCCTCTCCGTAATGAATCGTACCACCAATTTCACTCGTATCTTTTCCAGCGGCTTCCATAATATCGATCTCACCGGAAACCGGCCAGTCACCATAAACTTCATCTTCAGGCATCATCCAGAAGGCCGGCCAGAATCCCTGACCTTCAGGCAGTTTCATTCTTGCTTCGAACTTTCCATACTTTTGGCTGAACAGCCCTTTGGATGTCAGCTTAGCTGAAGTATAGTCGTAACTTCCGAATGAGTCACTTTTCTCTTCTTCTTTCGCCTCGATGACCAGCTTACCGTCATCAATATAGGAGTTTTCAGATGAGTCAGTGTAATACTGCAATTCATTGTTACCCCATCCAGGGGAGACCCCTTCACCATTTTCGTCTACGATCCAGTTTCCAGTATCATGGGACCACTTCGATTGATCGATTTTACTGGATACGAACTCATCGGACCAAACGAGAGACCAGTCAGATTCCTTTTGGTCCCTATCGACGATTACTACGTTATCTAAGTCCGAGTCAATGGCCTGGACTTTATTTTGAAGCTTCTCATCAATATAGACGGTTCCGCTGACCGTCGTGTTCTCTAGTTGAATATTTCCCGGGTCAGCCCCTTCGCTAATATAAAGGTCCCCTTCAATCGTAGAGTCTATAAGAGCGACATCCGAATGATTGATCCAGGCATTTCCTTTAATTTGCTCATCCTCGTACGTTCCTTTTTCATAAAAGTAACCTTGTATTAGAGAGTCAATCATAGCCATAGCATCTTTGCGCTTTAATGGTTTGTTCGTACCCTCTTCTACTTCACTCATCCATGGATCTGGTAATACGTATTGAAAAATTTTGACCGCCTCTGCCTTTTTCACGGCGGAATTTTCATTTCTTGTTACATACCCGGCATCTTTAACCTCTTCCAACACACGCTCACTGCTTATGTTCAACAAGTTTCCAAGCAGTACTGTGTATTCTGAATAAGACATTGCAGCATTTTCACTCTTTTTCGTATTCAGCCCTGTCAGTAATCCTCTCTCTTCCCAGTATTCAACCCGATCATCTCCCTTATCTTTCTTAGCAAGCACAGAAGGGGACACGACTTGAAACACGACAGCAAACGTTAATAGGACAGTTAAGATTTTTCTCAAATTACTCCTCCTTAGAATGAGCTTATATTTTAGTAGCAGGGAAACCGGTTTCGTCAACGAACAAAAAAATTAAGTAATCTCAAATCTCTTATTTTCGACCGTGTTCTTATACCAATAGTAGCTTTCCTTCCTCGTTCTTTCGAAAGTATCAAAGTTGATGTGAATAATACCGAATCTCTTCTCGTAACCTTCAGCCCATTCGAAATTATCCAGCAGTGACCACACGAGATACCCTTTAATCGGCACACCCGCTTTGATTGCTCGATGCAGAGAAGTTAAGTGCTGCTTTAAGTAGTCAATGCGTTCCTGGTCATTTACTTTTCCATCTTCTACTCCATGATTATAGCAAGCCCCATTTTCCGTAATATAAATAGGAACGTCGCCGTAGGTTTCGTTCAAATTCTTCAAAGCTTTATAAAAGCCATCCGCATAAATCGGCCAGCCAATGTCCGTTTGCCGATAATCAAGAGGAACTTCCTCGACCTGAAACATTCCCGCCTCATCATTATGACGGCCAAGACTGCCTGTATAATAGTTGATGCCATAAAAATCAATCGGCTGAGAAATCAGTTCTAGATCTCCTTCTTCGATATGCAGTACAGCGTCATGCTCTTTAAAAATCTGAATCAATTCCTCTGGATATGATCCTTTAAAAACGGGATCCATAAACCACTCTTTCTGCCACAGCATCCCACGACGACACGCATCTTGATCTTCAGCTGCCGGACTAAATGGTTCCAGCCAGCCTAAGTTTGGTGCATAGCCTATTTCTCCATCAGGTACAAGTTCTCTAAAAGACTGAACAGCTTTACCATGGGCTGTAAGCAGATGGTGAGATACATCGACAGCCGCTTGTAAATCTTTTTTTCCAGGAGCGTGGATTCCTAAGAAATTGGACAAAAACGACGCACACCATGGTTCATTGATCGTAATCCAGTTCTTCACTTGATCACCGAATTCCTTAAACATCGCTTCAGCATATTCGTTAAAAGCGTCTATTGTGGCACGGTTCTCCCAGCCCCCTTTATCCTGCAGGACTTGAGGCAGATCCCAGTGGTAAAGGGTGATCATCGGTTCAATATCATATTTGAGCAGCTCTGTGATCAAGTTTCGGTAATAAGCTACCCCAGCAGGATTCAAGCTCCCTGTTCCTTCAGGCATGACTCTCGACCAGGAAATCGAAAATCGGTAAATATCGATTCCAAGGTCTTTTAAATGCTGGACATCTTCTTTATATAAATGATAACTGTTGCAGGCATGATCTCCAGTGTCTCCGTTTTTTACATTTCCAGGAGTATGAGAGAAAGTGTCCCATATAGAAGGACTTCTCCCGTCTTCATTAGCTGCTCCTTCAATTTGATAGGAAGCTGTTGCAGCTCCCCACTTTAATTCTTTCGAAAATTCTATTGTTGTCATATGATAACCTCCATCATGAACGTAAGTGGGACTAGCTTTCTATACTGGATGAACGAACCACAAGCTCTGGATCCACTTTCACCGGGCGAATGTCATTATGATCCAGGATGAGGTCATTCAGCATTGTAGCAGCCAGTTTCCCTAATTTCTGTTTATCTTGCTTGACTGTTGTGAGTGGCGGGTCACTGTATCGGCAAGCTTCAATGTCGTCACAGCCGATCAATTGAATGTCTTCAGGAACCGATAATCCTTTTTCCTTGATGGCTTTAAGCGCTCCAAGGGCCATCATATCTGATGCTGCAAAAACGGCTTGTGGTAATTCTTTCGTTTGCAAGATTTCTTTCATAGCTTCATAGCCGCTTTCCTCGAAGAAATCCCCAAACTTCACCCATTCGTCTTTTATAGGCAGTCCAAATTGCTGCATTGCATCGATATATCCCTGATTGCGGATACTCGCCACATGTGAATTCTGTTTACCGCCTATATAAGCCACTTTTCTTATTTGATTTAAATAGAAAAACTCGACAACCTTTAAGCCGATTTTCGCATTATCCGTCATGATATAGCTTGAGTTCGGACCTTCCAGTTTAAGGTCGATACCGATACATGGAATATTGCTTTCGGCGATTTCATGGACGGCCTCTTCAATCTCATCCCCAGCTATAATCAAACAACCATCGACGTGGAAATGTTTGCACCGCTCCAAATACTTACTTTCTCCCTCGTAAAATTTTTCGTTGGAAAATAAAAGGAGATCATATCCTTGTGCCCCCACTGTTTTCTTAAAGGTATTCACGACTTCATTGAAAAAGGGGTGCTTAAAGTCCACATTGATTTTCCCGGCATAAATCAAGCCGATTAAATTCGATTTTTTAGTTGCCAGCGATTTCGCTGAGAACGTCGGCTGGTACTTTGTATCCTGCATGATTTTATAAACTTTCTCTCTTGTCGGCTCACTGATACCGCCATAATTGTTGATAATCTTTGAAACAGTAGCAGGAGATACACCAGCCATTTTTGCTATATCTTTTATTGTTAAATCCATCTTCATACCTCTCCTTAGAAACTGCTATCTCAATTTATTGTATCAACAATCGGCTAGAGTAGCTCGCTTATTTAATTGAGCCTTCCGTAATACTGGAGATGAACCATTTATTGAAAATAAGGAAAATCACAACCAATGGAACAGTTGCCCAGAACACACCGGAAAGCAACATACCAAAATCTACATTGAATGAGTTGTTTAAAGAAGCCAGCGCCACTTGTAAAGTGTAAGAAGAAGGATCTCTCAGAACCGTGAACTGCCATAAGAATTCTCCCCACACGAGTGTAAACACGATAATCCCAAGCGTAGCAAAGGCCGGTTTTATAATAGGAAGCACAATACTCCGGTAAATTCTGAAGTTTGAGCAGCCATCTAATTTAGCCGCTTCGATCAGTTCATCTGGTACAGATTCGCTGATATATTGACGCATGAGAAAGATACCTAGCGGGTTTAATAAGAACAAAACCCCTGCTCCAAATAACGTATCCAGCCACCCTAATTGAGAAATCAGGTAGTATTGCGGGATCAACCCTAATTGAGGAGGGATGACCATCGTTAAAAGAATACATATGAACAAAAAGTTTTTGCCGGGAAATGAAAATTTAGCAAAGGCGAATCCCGACAGTGAACTAATCAATAGAACAATAATCGTAACGACTGAACACAACAGAATCGTGTTCCACATCGCCTGAAAAAATGGAATCGTGTTTAATACTTTCTGAAAGTTTTCAATCAGCATTCCACCAGGAAGCAATGTCGGAGGAATGGAATTATACGCAGCGCTTGGCTGGGTAGCCATTACAAACATCCAGTAAAACGGGAAAATAGACAAAGCAGAGGCGAATCCTAACGCGATATATACGGGAATGTTTCCACGCTTGAACCTTTTCTTTACATGCTCGCTCATTCTCTAAGCCCCCTTCTTTCTGCGTCCGGCCCCGGATGTCAGCCATGTATTCAGAGCTGCTGCACCTACGATGATGATCAGCAATAAAATTGCTGTTGCTGAAGCTGTACCGAAGGAACCTAAGCTAAACGCATCTCTGTATAAGTACATAACCACCGTCATCGCTTCATCACGTGTAAAGGCAGAACTACCTAAAAATACAGTAGGCTCAGCAAATAATTGAAGCGCTCCTACAGTTGCCATAAAAACGGTCAGCAGAATGAATGGTTTCAGCAAAGGAATCGTAATGTGCATGAACTGCTGAACTTTATTAGCCCCATCGATTGTCGCTGCTTCATACAAATGTTTCGGAATACTTTGCAGTCCTGCTAAGTAAATGATCGTATTATATCCGACCCAGCGCCAGAAGACCATAAGGGAAATGGCGAATTTCGCTCCCCACTCTGACGTTTTCCAGCTGACCGGATCAATACCAAACCAGCCAATAACATAGTTAGCGAGAGCTGTTTCATTGCTGCTGAAAAACACTCCGAACACCAATGCGACAGCTACCATGGAGGTAATATACGGCATAAATATCGTCACTCTGAAAAAATTAGTAAATCGTACCGCAGCCATATTCAGGAAATATGCTAGAATAAGACCGACAATCAGCTGAGGAGCGGTTCCCATCAGTCCGATAATGACCGTGTTATATAAAGATTTCCAAAATAGTGGATCCTGCAGGACGACCGTAAAGTTTCTCAACCCTACAAAGTCCATTTCCCCAAGACCATTCCACTCTTGAAAAGCAAGAACAATACTGAATACGGCAGGATAAAGACCGATAATTCCAAAGATGATAAAGAATGGAGCAACATACAAATAACCGGAGAGCATATCTTTCTTCTTCTCAGACAATCGACTCTCTTTCGCAGAGGAGACATGCTGTTGTTTTTCTACACTTTCCACTTTTCTACCTCCTTACATAGAAAGGGTCAGATTGAAATTCAT
This sequence comes from Halobacillus sp. A1, assembly GCF_024189295.1. Classification (GTDB taxonomy): domain Bacteria; phylum Bacillota; class Bacilli; order Bacillales; family Halobacillaceae; genus Halobacillus_A. The sequence goes on along the minus strand of NZ_JAIZEN010000001.1, from coordinate 119,254 downwards.
CCGACCCTCCTTGTAAATTATCGATCAATTAACCCTTCGATACGTTCCACAGCTTCTTCCCATTCCTGCTCAGGATCTCCACCTTCTTGAACGTTTCTAAGCGCAGTCAATACTTCATTATTAACCGTTACATACTTAGGTCCTTTATAAACTTCAGGAATTTCTTTAGCTGCTTCAGCAAAATATTCTGCTGTGTTTTGTCCGCCGAAATACTCATCAGAGTTTGATGTGAATTCTTCCATTTCATATGTTTCTGGTGTAGAAGGGAAAAGACCGCTTTCTGTGAAAGATTCCAATTGATTCTCTGGTGATAACAGCCACTTGGAGAATTCATAAGCTTCTTCACTGTGTTCTGTCTCTTTAGGAATAGCTACATAAGAGCCTCCCCAGTTCCCGGCAAAGTCACTAGGAAGGGTAGTCACGCGCCAATCTCCAGCAGCTTCGGGTGCATTTTCTGTCATATAGCCCTTCAGCCAGGCAGGAGCCATTTCAACGCCGAAGCTTCCTTTGTTCAAAGCATCTCCCCATTCAGGAGTCCACATTTCAAAGTCACTCACATACCCTTGTTCATGTAATTCAACCGCATAATCGTAAGCGTCTTTCACACCGTTATTCTCACTAATCAGTAATTCGCCATCACGATTAAAATAACTTTGTTCTAACGCATCCATATTTGCTCGGAAAGCCATTTCCATACTATCGACCATAGGTTTATCTGTAGCTTCTAACACTTTATCCGCCGCATCCGCGAACTCTTCAGGTGTTGAAATCAATTCGCTCACTTCATCTGGATCTGTTGGAAGACCTGCATTTTCAAAAACTTCGCTATGGTAATACATCGCTTTTGGTCCGATATCAGTCGGAAGTCCGAAAAGGAAATCACCTTCCCCATTTGCTGCCATGTTCCATTTCCAGTCTAAGTATTGGTCTTCAATTTCGTCCGCGCCTAAGTCATACATATTAGTGAAACGATCTTGAGCTTCTCTATATCGATCCAGCTGGTCGACTTCGATCATAGTTAAATCAGGAGCTCCAGTACCTGCAGATATTGCAGTAAAAAGACTGTTATGATGATCTTCTAATTCAGATGTTTTAATATTAATTTTCACATCAGGGTTTTCTTCCTCGTACTCTTTTGCTAAATCTTCATAATTGGTAGCTCCAAAAACCCAGAAATCCAATGTAACATCCTTGCCTTCACCTGAAGCTGAATCTTCATCTCCACCACAAGCGATAAGTAACGCACTCATACTCAACAGTAAGCCAGAAAGTAAACTTTTTTTCAATTTCATTATGTCTTTCCCCCTCCATTTTAAATAACCAAGGAAACGATCATCCCATTAACGAAACCGGTTTCGTTAATGATTAAAAAAAATCAAGTGATTTGATAACTTAAGTTGATTATAAGGGTATATGTATCCGTTTTCAATAGTTTTTTTATAAAAATTCAAAAAACTAACAAGTTTCTTAGTAAACCGGTTTCTTAAAGGTGCAAAATGAAAGACTTTATACTGAATTATATTGTCAAAACAACGATGTAAACGCTAACATAAAAAGTTAATTTACCCATGTTCTTGAGTTATGATTATAGATTTCACCCAGACTGCATAAAGAAAAACGCGGCAAGACTGATTAGACTCGCCACGCTACCTAGGAAAAACTCATTTTCACAATGCCACAATGGAACACGACAATTATTTTCTTAACTTCAATGCGTATATAAAGGTGATAAGGAAAAGACCGGTTGCCAGGATATAGGATGAGTAAACGACTAACGGCACTTCAGCGACGTCGTTTTTAACACCAATGCCGATGAATGCCCAGACGAAAACGAGCGGGTATACCCAATCCTTTTCACTTCTCATGAAATAAAGAGCCAGTGTTACAGCCACAATTAATAGCACGAAAGTCCAGATCGACTCTGAGATTCCAAACCCGTTCCAGCCAATGTAAGTCAAATAGTAACTGATATTGGTGATCGTGGCGACGCTGATCCAGCCAAGATAGACTGAGAAAGGAAGTAATTCAAGGAAAGATGCATCTGCGGCTTTTGCTTTAACATATAAACGGATCAAGGTCGTCAGTAAAAGAAGCATCACAATGACCGAGAGACCAAAAAATTCATAGTGCCACATAAAAATCCAAAGGCTGTTCAGAATACTGCTTAATACAAAAAGAAAGCTCGTGGTCTGGTAAACAGGTAGGTTTCGGCGGCTTGAAGGAAATTGCGAAATGATCCAAATACCAAGGAGGATGTAAATGAATCCCCATATACTAAACACATATCCCGCCGGAGTAAACAGCACGTTAAGCCTATTTGAAATGTCACCTGTCGTTTGTCCATTAAGAGGTAAAGCATTAGCAAGCCCATTAACGGTGATCACGAGAAGGTAAGCGATTAGATTAATTATAAATTTGCCCATTCCACCACTCCTCTCCAAAAATAACTACGATACATAGTATTCCTTCATAATCATACGTAAAACATTTTTGTGCGTTCTTACCCTGCCTACCTTTATTTTTCCTTAGTATGGAACCCTTTCACAAAAAACGCCTGCCCCTCATTTCACACCAAGGGACAGGCAGGTAAATTTATTATTTGAAGTACATGGGTCGCTCATCTCTTTAGGACGGATAACCTAAAATGGTTTTCACTTCAAGATATTCTTCAATTCCAAAGTCGCCCCACTCTCTTCCGATACCAGACTGTTTAAAGCCTCCGAACGGTGAAGAAAAGTCAGCTTCGGCATCATTGACCTTCACTCGTCCTGCGCGGATGCTTGAGGCCACTTTTCTAAGCGTTTCTGGATCTTTTCCGTATACATATCCAGCCAGACCATAAATCGTATCGTTAGAAATCTGAATGGCTTCTTCGACCGTGTCATAGGTGATCACCGTCATGACAGGTCCGAAGATTTCTTCCTGAGCGATGACCATTTGATTGTCGACATCCGTAAAGATAGTCGGCTTCGTATAGTATCCCAAATCGAGTCCTTCTGGTTTACCGGAACCTCCGACAAGCAGAGTTGCTCCTTCTTCCATCCCTTTTTCAATATAGGATTGTACCGTATCCCACTGCTTCTTGGAAACGAGCGGACCTACGTAATTACCTTCACGTGGATCACCGACAGGAAAGTCTTCCAATGCCTTCTTCATTGCCTGCTCGAACTCTTCCTTCATGGAGGAAGGAATTAACGTGCGGGTGGCTGCAGAACAGACTTGGCCGGAATTTGTTGCAATGTGACTGACGGCTGCTTTTGCGGCGTCCTCTACATTCGCATCATCCAGGATGACAAGCGGTGATTTTCCGCCGAGTTCAAGTGCGACTTTTTTTATCGTTTCTGAAGCATTTTTCATAATTTTTTCACCTGTGGCTCCAGAACCTGTAAAGGATACAAAATCAATACCTGGATGGGAGCTGATTCCGTCGCCAATGACCGATCCTGATCCATTCACCAGGTTAAAGGCACCTTTTGGAACGCCGACTTTATCAAAAATTTCAGCCAAAATAATCGCAGCAAAAGGTGTTTGCTCTGCGGGCTTCAAGATGACAGGACTTCCTGCCGCAAACGCACTCGCAATTTTTGTGGATGTCTGATTAGTCGGGAAATTCCACGGGGTAATCAGACCGCTGACACCAATTGATTCCTTCACACGCGTATGACCGCCGTGGTCTTCCGTGAATGAAAATTTCTTCAGCGATTCTGCTGCTTGAGAAAAGTGGTTGTACCCCATCATGAAGTGTACTTTCTCAGAGATCTCTAGTGGAGATCCTAGTTCGTCCGTGATGGTTTCAATAATTTCATCTTTTCTATTTTCATATTCTTTCGCAATATTTTCGAGCATTTCTACTCGTTCTTCTTTCGTGGTTTGTGAAAATGCCGGAAACGCGTCACGCGCTGCCTGTACTGCTTTATCTAAATCTTCTTTTGTTCCTAAGCTGATGTTCCCAATGACTTCTTCAGTCGCCGGGTTGACGACTACTTCTGTTTCTGAACCGGTAGAGTCTACCCATTCACCGTTAATATAATGTTTCAAATAGTTTCTCATCATTTATTCTCCTTATATTTAAAATCTCAGATAGGTTTCGTTATTCTTGCTTGAAGAATGGGTTCTTGGAAATTGATCGCTTTCCGCGGGGAAGACGGCAAGCCTCCTCGAGCTAAAAGCTCTGTGGGGTCTTGCCAGTCTATCCTTTCCCGCAGGAGTCTCACCATTTCCAAGAACCCATTACTATAAGGCGAGATACGAAACCACCCTTATTGTAAGGGAGAGAGCATAGTCGATGCCTGGAATTCACATAACGCAAGGGATGGAGGGAAACGGCAAGACTCCTGTGGGATACGCGGGTTAGATGAGACCCCGGAAGGCGTAGCCTGAGTAAGCTCAGTGCACGCCCACGGAAAGCGAATCGTTTCCCGCAATCCCTGACTCTCACTAATATCTGGGAATTGATTCTTCCGGAATCCTGCATGCTATTTAATAAACTCTCTTAAAAGGAACTATATGTTCTGCATATATTTATATGGCTTTATTTAACCATCATGGTAGGAATGTATCCTTTATTTAGGAAATTGAAACATCTTTAAGCCTATCGCAGAATTTTTACAGGCGTTTGAAGGCTGCTTTTTCAGGCTGTGACCATCTACTAATTAAAATACTCTGTGTTTACTATATTTTGTGGATTTTCTAAGTAACAATCTGTTTATTGAACAAAAAAAGGGACCCTTTTTGTTTAGGATCCCTTTCGTGTGTTTAACGGCAAACATAAAACTGAGCAACATTCTTCTCTTATTCCATAACAGCCGTTGTATTTAAGTACTTCCTATATTCATTTGAGAAGCTGCCTCTTTGGCCCTCGCGCTTGCTTCTTCTACACTTTCCGCCTGGGTGAGCACTACAGCCATGCGGCGGCCGATATTGGTAGAAGGCTTACCAAAGATCCGTACTTGAGTGCGAGGCACAGTTAGTGCATTAGCTATTCCAGATATTTGATAGTTATTGCTTTCAATTGCAGATTTCACAGCGTGGCTTGCCCCTGCGGTGACAAGCTGAATATCTTCTACTGGATATCCTAAAATCGCCCGTACATGAAGAGCAAACTCCGATAGATCCTGCGTGATCAAGGTCACCATTCCAGTATCGTGAGGCCGCGGAGATACTTCACTAAAGTACACTCCATTTGATGTAATAAATAACTCAACTCCGAAGACGCCATACCCTCCGATCTCATCAGTTACTTTTTTCGCAATGTCCTTTGCCTGTCTGATGTTTTCTTCGCTCATCCCATGGGGCTGCCACGATTGAATGTAATCTCCGCCCTGTTGGAGATGACCAATGGGCGGACAGTAACATGTGCCTGTGGAAGAGCGGACGGTTAACAGAGTAATTTCCGATTCAAAATGAATGAACTCTTCTACGATCACACGTGTACTTTTGCCACGTCCGCTTTTGATGGCTTCCTGCCAGGAATCTTCGACATCCTCTTCTGTCCTGCACAAACTTTGCCCTTTTCCAGAAGAACTCATAATAGGTTTGATTACGCACGGCGTTCCGATAACGTTTACTGCTTCATTTAATTCTTCCAAGGAATTGGCAAACTCGTATTTGGCAGTTGGAAGATCGAGTTTTTCACTGGCCAGGCGACGTATGCCTTCCCGATCCATCGTTAATTGGGTGGCGTAAGCTGTAGGGATCACGTGATACCCTTCCTGCTCCATTTCTAACAGGGTGGCTGTCGCAATAGCTTCTATTTCAGGTACGATAAAATCAGGTTTTTCTTGTTCGATCACTTCGCGCAGTTGGCTGCCGTCCAGCATATCTATAACATGAAAACGATGGGCTGCCTGCATCGCTGGCGCCCCTTCATATCGATCAACAGCAATGGTTTCTACCCCTAGCCGCTGCGCCTCAATAACAACTTCTTTTCCTAACTCCCCTGCCCCTAGCAGCATGATCTTTTTGGCATTTTGTTGGTTTGGTGCTCCATACATGGCGAAAATCCTCCTGAATGTTTTTGATTTACCGTTATTTTATCCCCTATCACTACTATATATCAAGGTAATACAAGCAATTAACGAACATTTTTTTAAAAACAACAATAAACGTTCATATTTTATCTCCATCTCATTAATTCCAGAATGACTTATCCATAGATGATTAGCAGAATAAAAGGGCCTGTCCCCATGTAGAGAACAGACCCTTATTAGAGATAAAATTTTCATATTAATAGAGGAATAATCAAACCAGCCAGCAGCAGGATGATTGCGCCGCCTAAACGAGAGGAGATCTGGGCGAAAGGCATAAGCTCCATCCTTTTCGATGAGGAAAGCACAGCAACATCTCCTGTCCCTCCCATATTCGCCATACACAAACCAGCCGTTATTGCCGATTCGATCGGATAGAATCCCACGAGTTTACCGAGTAAACCAGCACCAATGACAGCTCCTATTACAACTCCGAGTACTGTAATAATATATTGCAGTGTCAAGGCTTGAAGCACTGTATTTAAATCGGTGTAAGCAATTCCAATTCCGAACAGCAGAGCGAGGGTCCAGTTTTTAGCAACGAACTTATACCACTGGTTCGCCCCGTCTAAAATACTTCGTGGAATAACATCTGCGATTTTAGCTATGGCCACAATAATAATCATTAATGCATATGCGTGAAGTGGGATGAAGCTGGCCAATAATGTACCGACCGTGAAAAATATGATGGCCGCCATTAATCCGATCCCCATCTTTTGTATGTCAAAAGTCGATTTTTCTTCTTTATATTCGAATCCCTTCAGCAGCTGCCCATTACCTGTTAAAGACGGGACTTTTTTGCCAAGGATATTCAGCATGCTCGCAAGAATAATAGCGAACACGTTACCAAGTGCCAGGGCAGGAACAAGCATGGAAATATAATAACTCGGGTCATTTCCCATTAATTCACTGTAAATCTGGCTCATTGGAACGGCTCCCGCTCCCATTCCTCCGCCCATGATCGGCATCGTAATAACAAGAACGGCATCAGTTAACGAGAATCCGACTAATGCACCGAATAGGCCGGCAACAGCCATAGCCCCGATCACTGCACCAAAGATCGGTAAAAAGTATTTGAGGCCCACTTTTATTAATATTTTTTTATTCATTCCAAGAATACTTCCAGTAATTAAAGCAGCAATATAAAAGTTCAAGAACCCTCCATCTTTCATAAACCCGTTAATCATTGTAACTGTGGAGTCCGGTATAAAACCAGCATACACCATATACGCTGCACCAAAGATGGCTAATATTGCTCCGCCTCCTAAATAGGTTTTCAACACCGGAGTATTGTCTCCAATCCATCCAAAAAGCTCTCCCAATACCATCATGACGAGCAGACTGCCAAGCATTCCTCCCGGTAAATTCCCTGTATACATACTGACTAACGTAAGGCCCGTCATTACAAAAAACCAAATGAGAGGAAGACCAAATATTGTAACCGCTTTCTTTTCTTTTTTTAAAAAGGGGACTGTTGACGTTTCTGTTGAGTAATTCTGTACTCTTTCAGCTGAGCTGGACATGTGAATCTCTCCTTTTTGTTATGGATTCAGAGTGCTTCGCTTTACACGAAGCACTCTACTTTATTACTTACGGTTCGCTCCACGGCATGGGCAACAGCTTGAGCTACGGTTTTGTTCAAAGCACTGGGAATAACGTATTCCGGGCATAATTCTTCATCGGAAACGACGGCTGCAATTCCTTCGGCCGCAGCTACCTTCATATCGACCGTAATATCTCTCACTTTTTGATTGAGGGCCCCTTTGAAAATTCCGGGGAAAGCAAGCAAATTATTAATTTGATTTGGATAATCGGAACGTCCTGTTCCTACGATGCGGGCTCCCGCTTCTAAGGCGTCTTCAGGATAGATTTCTGGAACAGGGTTAGCCATAGCAAAGATAATCGGATCCCTTTTCATCATCTGGATCTGATTTTTACTTAAAATTTCTGGAGCAGAAACTCCAATGAAAACATCCGCTCCTACAATGGCCTCACTTAACCCTCCGTCCACTCCATTTAAGTTTGTTCTTTCCGACATAACAGCCTGTCTCTCATTCATCCACGAGGCACCTTTTCTTATAACGCCTTCGAGACTGACCAGAGTCACATCGTGGAAACCGGCATATAAAAGTAAGTCAGCGATCGCTAATCCTGCAGCCCCGGCACCATTAATTACAACCTTTATGGAGCTTTTCGATTTTCCGGTGATTTTCAAGGAATTGATTAAAGCAGCTAACACGACAATGGCTGTGCCGTGCTGATCATCATGAAAGACAGGGATGTCCAACTCCTGCTTTAATCTTGCTTCAATTTCAAAGCACCTTGGAGAGGAAATGTCCTCGAGGTTAATACCAGAGAAAGTCGGTGCTAAGGCTTTGACAATGGAGATGATTTCTTCCGTATTCTTAGTGTCGAGGCATATAGGAAAAGCATCGATTCCGGCAAACTTTTTAAATAACAGGCTCTTGCCTTCCATAACTGGCATGGCTGCTTTCGGACCAATGTCACCTAGTCCCAATACGGCTGTTCCGTCTGTAACGACCGCTACCATATTCCCCTTGGATGTCAGCTCGTCGGCTTCATCAGGATTGTCCACAATAGCTTGACATATATCAGCGACTCCAGGAGTGTAAACTAAACTCAAGTCCTCTTCCGTATCTACAGGCAATTTACTCGTCACCTCTATTTTCCCTCTGAACGTCCTATGCAAATTTAAAGTTTCTTCTTTCAAATCTTCTCTGCTCATTTGCCTAACCTCCCATATAAGTAACCGCTTTCACTAATAAGTCTTATCATATAAGCAAACTTTCCGAATGCCTATCATATGAAAATAAAAATCTTATTGTAATTAAAAAAAGCAGCCGACATGGGCTGCTTTCTAATGATAGAACTCGAAATCTATCGGGCTTGCTGTTTTTATCCGGTATTGATAGACTGGGCGCCCTACTCCATAAATGAGTGTTTCTTCAAGGAAATCTATATTTTTTAGAAACTTTAAATATTTACGTACCGAGACTCGAGAAATATCTGTATCCCGAGCAATGTCTTCGGTGGAAAAAGAGGCTTGTTTTTTCTGACGGATCACCTGGATGATGTGGTCCAGTGTTGTTTTCGTCATTCCTTTAGGCACTTGAACCCTATGGCTGCTTTGGCGTTCAGGCTTACTGAAAATCTGATCGAGCTCGTCCTGACTTACTTTACGTTTATCCTGCAGGACATCATAGTTCTCTTTATATTTTTTCAAAGCTTCATGAAGTCGTTCGAATTCAAAAGGTTTGATCAGGTAATCCACGGCCCCAAGTCGGAGGGACTGCTGGATTTGTTCTTTTTCTGAAGCGGCTGTTATGAGAATAACGTCGATTTGTTCATCTTTCCCTCTTAATTCTTTCAGCAAATCTATTCCATTTCTCCCCGGCATATAGACGTCAAGCAGGACCAGATCCACCTTTGTCCGATCAAGGCACTGGTACGCTTCTTCAACATTCGAGGCCTCTTCGACAAGGTGGAAACCTTCCACTTGTTCGATATACTTTTTGTTCAAATCAGCTACCATCGGATCATCTTCTACAATTAGCACGTGAATCATTCCGTCTCTACCTCCGATTCATAAGGAACGATTACATTGAATGTTGTTCCTTGATTCAATTCAGAATACATCTCGATGGACCCACCCAGTGCTTCCACACTCGCTTTAACGAGGTGTAATCCATAGCCGCGGTCCGTCCCTTTTGCAGATACTCCTTTTTTAAATACTTCTGCCTGCATGTCTTCATCCATCCCCACACCTGTGTCGGCGACTTCAATAGAAAGTAAATCATCTACATAGGAGAGAATGAGTGATATTCTCTTTTCTTTATTTGACGTCATGCTTTCTATAGCATTGTCCAAAAGATTTCCTATAATCGTTACTAATTCATGCGTTACCCTGGAATCCTCAGATGCTGGGATTACAGTTTCACAAGTCACTGAGAGGTGCACGTTCTGTTCTCTGGCATAACTTAATTTACCAATCAGAAATCCAGCCAGGGCAGGGTCTTTCAATTTATTCGTAATCGTATCCGTTTCATGGACTTGATGGTCCACTACTTGTTTAATATAGGATTTCACTTCTTGATAGGATTGCATTTCAATCATACCGAGGAGTACATGAAGTTTATTTTTGAATTCGTGTGATTGGGCACGGAGCGATTCCGCGTACAACCTTACACCCGTCAGCTGTTCCGCCAGTTGGTTCACCTCTGTTTTATCTCGAAACGTTGAAATAGCACCGACTACTTCTTCATTCACAATTAACGGGACTCTGTTAACAATAATCGATGACCCGTTGATGATCTGTTCCTCATCTAGCTCAGACTCCCCCGTCTGCAAAACTCTCTCCAGCATCGAATGAGGAAGGTAGTCCGACACGTGCAGTCCGACAGGGTCTTCTGTCTCTATGCCTGCCTTATGAAAAATGTCACGAGCTGATTTGTTCACGAGCGTAATTTTCGCCTCTGCGTCCACAGCAATGATGCCTTCTCTTACAGACTGGAGCATCCGATTACGTTCCTCATGAATTCTTGCGATGGCGACAGGTTCTAATCCAAATAAACTCTTTTTGATATATCGCGCTAAAAGAAAAGCGCCAAGCACACCAACAAGCACACCAATCAGTGAACCAATCAAGATATTTTGATGGCTTTTCTGCAGGGAAGCTTCCACCGCATCTAAAGAAATACCGATCGATACGGCTCCCACCTGATCTCCGTTATCTGTATAAATCGGAGTGAACGCCCGTACTGAATGTCCTAACGTCCCTTCAGACATGGATATATACTCTTCCCCATTTAAAACTCTCGCTTCATCCCCGCCAACAAATCTCTCCCCGATACGCTCAGTATCCGGGTGAGATTTACGAATTCCCTCCATATCCATGACTACCACAAAAAGTACATCTGTCGCCTGTTGAATACTCATCGCATAATCCTGGATGGCTTCTTCATTGTCCGCAATACTCAAACCTTCCTTTACAATTTGTGATTCAGCTACCGAACGAGAAACGATCAATGCCTTTTCTTCAAGCTGTTCACGAATGTCATCGCTCGTATTTTCTGTAATGAGCAGGTCTGTGATCAATAATGAAAATAACACAACTAAAAGCACATAGAAGATGATCATTGTGCTCAGCTTAAACCGAGAATTTTTCATATGATTACTCCTATATCGAATGATGTTGTTTCATAAAGTGTATCATTCCTTCTCGTTTATGCAGTGATTTCTTGTAAAATTTAAAATTGCTTGATCGTACCTCTCTACATGATTAGATCTTTAACCTATTCTATCTCGATTTCAACATTCTGCTCGATTTTGGAAAAGATGTAGGACAGCCTTTTAACCAAGGTCAATAAAACGTAAAAAGTCAACGACTGACAGACTCTCGGCTGTGTCGTTGACTTTGTTATGATGACGGATGTTAGTTAAAAAAAGAAAGATAAGATAAATGTCCAAATACAAACAAAGATCAATAAAGCAATGCTGTATTTTAAAGCCATTTTAGTAAGCATAGCTTCACTCCCGATTTTACCAACGGCCGCAGTCGCTATAACGATGGATTGCGGAGATACTAGTTTTGCCATAACTCCCCCCGCTGTGTTGGCAGAAATTAAGAGGGCAGAATTTGTTCCAAGAATGTCTCCTGCAGTTGCTTGAATCGGGGCAAATAACGTATTGTTATTAACCACAGATCCCGTCATAAACACGCCAATCCATCCTAATATTGGAGAAAGCAGCGGGAAAATTGATCCTGTTGTGGCTACGGCCTCTCCTAAAGCCACAGTGAGTCCACCATAAGTCATTAGTTTAGCAATTCCAATGATTGCGCTGATCATCACAATAGGAATCCAGAACTCAACCACCGTTTTTTTAATGAGACCGAGCCCTTCAGGAAGGTTGATCGCTTTAGTTGTTGCTATCGTAGTTAACCCAGCTAACAATATAGCTGTGCCTGTTGCTCCAATTAAATTCAGACTGATATCAATGGAAGATCCAGGTATTCCGAATTTTATAAGCGACCCTGTAAGTAAGCCCCCCTCTGCGAATAATCCTTTAAACGCAGGTAAGCTCCATATGAATATGAAAATGGTCAGCAGATAAAATGGGGACCAAGCTTTAACGATAGAGCCAATACTGTATTTTTCTTGTTCAATTTTTTGTTCATTAAGTAAAAAGATATGCTGCGGCTGCCACTTTTGAAGAAATAGCGCCAATACTCCCATTGCTAATAAAGAAGGAATAATATCCGCCAGTTCAGGCCCAACCCAAACTGTAATCAAAGCTTGTGAAACTGTATAAGTAGCAGAAGTCACTATTATTGCAGGAAAAACTTCTTTAATTCCTTTAAATCCATCAATGATCCATATTAATAAAAACGGAATAGTAAAGTTGATAATTGGTAAAGTCAGTGCAGTCATAACCGAAACATCCATTGAAGATACTCCTTCAATGCTGAACGTATCGATAATTCCTACAGGTATACCAATCGCACCAAAAGCTCCTGAAGCACCATTCGCCACTAAACAAAGCATAGCAGCCTTCAAAGGTTTAAAGCCTAAGGATACTAACATTACAGCACATATAGCAATAGGTACGCCAAAGCCGGCTGCCCCTTCAAGAAAGGCGTTGAAGCAAAATCCAATAAGTAATAATTGAATACGCTGATCTTGAGAAATTCCAGCGATACTGCCGCGTAGTACATCAAATTTTCCTGATTTCATAGAAATTTTGTATAACCAGACGGCCATCACAATGATAAACCCTATAGGCATGACCCCTTGAATGAGTCCCTCGATCACACTCCCCACAGCTTCACCTAATGGCAATTCAAATACTATAATAGCAATACTGAACGTAACGGCTATGTTTAATAATGCAGCTTGTATACCTTTCATTCTTAAAACAGTTAAACATAATAAAAATAATAAAATAGGAATGGCCGCTACTGCTGCTGAAATCGCTAAGTTATCGAACGGATTAAATGTTTCTACAATCATGATGAACTGCCCCTTTAATTTCAAAAATTTTCACCAATTAATTGTGAATAATTTCACAAATACCCACAAAAAAATACCGGCTTAGAACGTTTACATATTGTGAAATACTTCACAATTAGAAGTTTACTACATGTGTATCGTTTTCGCAACAAGATAATTGTACTCTTAAACAATTATTTATCCGCCGCTCCTCCCCCTCTAAAAAACCACGGACATATGTAATCTCTTGGAATGGTAACATTTGAGAACCATCGAAAAAGGAGCGGGTGTTTTACCCGCTCCTTAAACTCCGTAATAGTCTTTATACCAATCCACAAACTTTCCGACGCCTTCCTTTATGGAGGTGTTCGGTTTATAACCTACATCTCTTACTAAATCGTCGACATCTGCATAGGTGGCAACGACATCGCCATCCTGCAATGGTAAAAAATCTTTCGTCGCTTGAATTCCCAGTTTTTCTTCAATGGCATTTATAAAATCCATAAGTTTTACGGGACGGCTATTGCCAATATTATAGATTTTGTAAGGAGCGTAGCTTGTTCCTGGGTCAGGCGAGTCCCCACTCCATTTAAGATTCGGTGCAGGCTCTTTCCCAATTAACCTGACGATACCTTCAACAATGTCATCAATATATGTGAAATCTCTTTCCATATGGCCATGATTATATACTTTTATCGTTTTTCCTTCGAGAATTGCTTTTGTAAAAGTAAAAAGCGCCATATCTGGACGTCCCCAGGGTCCATAAACGGTGAAAAATCGCAGGCCGGTAGTAGGTATGTTATATAAATGGCTGTAAGTATGAGCCATCAGTTCACCAGCCTTTTTAGTCGCGGCATATAGGCTGACCGGGTGATCAACATTATCGTGAACGGAGAAGGGCATTTTTGTATTAGCTCCATAGACAGAGCTGGATGATGCGTATATAAGTTGCTTGACCGGATGGTGACGGCAGGCTTCCAAGATATTCATAAACCCTGCCACATTGGAGTTTATATAAGCATGAGGATTTACCAAGCTGTAACGAACCCCTGCTTGGGCAGCTAAATCAATAACAACAGTTGGCTGATATTTATTAAAGATATGATTCAATTGATCACGGTTTTCCCGATCGACTTTTTCAAAAATAAAGAGTTTGTGCTTCAGCCACTGCAACCGGTCTTTCTTTAAAGTTACATCGTAATAATCATTTAAATTATCAATTCCTATTACAGCGTGCCCATCTTCAACAAGCCGTTTGGCCAGATGAGCCCCTATAAATCCGGCCGCTCCGGTTACTAATATCATAGATTAAACCTCAATTCCCAGAAAATATTCCTCTTGTACTGTATGTAATGAGGAGGATTCCTGTTCATTAAGATAGTCCCGCACCTCTTTCTTTAGCCGCAGGACTACTAGTGTAACTATCTATTCATTAGATTCCTTTTTCGTTTCGTCGACATCTGAAAAAATTAGAGAAGAATCATCACTAAACAGCCCGTGGAGTAAATGATTTTTTGATTTTTTTCCAATCAGCTTTGTATTTTCTCCAAAAATGCTTTCAGTAATCTCATAAGGGATATTTTTCAGGTGTGAGTTCTTTAGGATAATGCTATTCTTAATCGTGCATTTTTTTATAGTCGTATTTGGCTCAATAGATACGTAAGGTCCTATTACTGAATTTTTGATTTTACAATTCTCCCCTATTTTTACAGGAGGTATAATAACTGAATTTTTCACTTGGTCATTGTCCACTGGAAGAGCATATTTTCTCAATATCCATTGGTTGGCCTCCAACCACCTTTCCATAGTTCCGACATCGAATGTAGGTTTACTCGCTTTCACGTAGTTAATAGAATAATTATGATCAATGAGCCACTGTATGGCATCTGTAATTTCGTACTCTCCGCGCGCAGAAGGAGTGATGGAATGAATGGCTTTAAATATATGGACATCGAACATATAAGCACCGCATATGGCTAAATTGGATTTAGGCTTTGCTGGTTTCTCTTCTACATTTATAATTTTCTTCTTTTTTACTTCAACTATCCCGTAATCTTTTGGTTTATTAACTTTGGTGACCATAACAGTAGCGTGGATATCGTTCATATTAAAAGCCTCTTCCAAGGGAAACAAAGACTCATCAAATAGATTGTCTCCTAATAGCAGTACAAAGGAGTCTTGACCGATAAATTCCTCTGCTTGACCTACTGCATGTGCAATTCCTTTCTGCTCATGTTGATATATATAATGGAGAACTAAGTCTTCTTTATCCTCTAATTGTAAATATTCATTAAACACATCAGTTTGACCGGGCTGAATGACTAACCCCACTTCACGAATACCTAGATTATATAAGTGGTTAATCCCATATTGTATAACTGGTTGATTGGCCACAGGTAAAAGTGGTTTCGGTTTTGTGTAAGATAAAGGACGCAGCCTGGTACCTCTCCCAGCCGCCAAAATTAATCCTTTCATTTTTTTCTCCTTTCTAGGCAGACTTTAGTCATAACCTATTCCCTCATAATTGAACCCTAATTTCTTTATACAATCAGCCTCTAAAATATTTCTTCCATCAAAAATATAATGACCCTTAACTAATTCACTTATTTTAGCCCAGTCTATTTCTTTATATAGTGGCCAATCCGTGCAAATGATAATAAGATCAGCCTCCTCTGTTGCCTCATAAGGATCGTTAATTTGTTTAATTCCTTTATTCACCCATTCATTTGGAAGCTTTACAATTGGGTCATGAACAATAATATTTGCTTTTTCTTGTAATAATTTATTAATAATAGAAAAAGAAACAGACTCTCGTATGTCATCTGTATGTGGTTTAAATGATAATCCGAGTATTACAATCCTCTTACCTTCTAAAGAAGCAAATTTCTTCATTACCTTTTCTATAAAGTATTGTGGTTGATCGTGATTGACCCTTTCCACTTCTTTCAGAATGCGGAGAGGGCAGCCGCTATGATCAGCGGTCCACAGGAGTTCTTTTACATCCTTTGGAAAGCATGACCCACCGTACCCTAAACCAGCCTTTAAAAAGGCGCCCCCAATCCTGTCATCCAACCCCATTCCTTTGGCGACATCTTGAACATGGATGCCGAACTGATCACAGAGTCTTGCTATTTCATTAATGAAGGATATTTTCGTAGCTAAAAAAGCATTGGAAGCATATTTAGTCATTTCTGCCGCTACAGGCGTTGTTCTTATAAACGGACAATGTAAGTTTGAATAAATTTTTTCTAAAGTATTAAGAGCTTCGTCACTGTGACTTCCGAGAACAACGCGGTCAGGGTTAAGCGCATCCTGTAATGCTCTTCCTTCTCTTAAGAATTCAGGATTCATAACGACATCGAAAGGAGAAGGATCTTCAGTTGCCACTTCAATCCACTGTTTCACATTTTCCGTTGTCCCTAGAGGTACGGTGCTTTTCACAACTACTATTTTTTTGCCGTTTTTATATTTTCCGATCATTTCGGCTGCTTGTTTAATGTAGGTTAAATCTGCATTTCCATTTTTAAGGGAGGGTGTCCCGACAGTAATGAAGATAATTTCATTGTCTTTAATAGCTTCTTTTGGATCAGAAGTAAAGGATAACCTTTTGGTTTGAAGCTGCTTGGATAGCATCTCTTGTAAATCAGGCTCGTGAAAATATAGAATTCCTTTTGTTAATGACTCTATCTTTGCCTTATCCACGTCTAATCCAGTAACCTCATGACCTGTATTTGCCAGGGCAGCTCCCATCGTCGTGCCTACATAACCCATTCCAATAATTAAAATCTTCATTTTCTTAAAACTCCTTAATTAACGAGCTATATTACTATATTTAGCTTTATTAAATTAGGTAACGGCGAATAACTGAAACATAGAAAAAGGAGGAGGATACACTTTTACGAAATCCTTTTATTCCTATTTTCTAGCCATCCCCCCATACCTTCTCTCATTCAATTGAATAGAATGATACTACTATGGAGGTGAGAAAAAATGATCGATCAAATTATAGAACCATGGGAAGAAGATGAAACATTAAGTGAATTATATGTTCCTGAATATATTGAGAACATTGGACTTGAAGTTGCTAAGTATTACGACTTTACTGTTGAAAAAATGACAGTAATGGCCATAAAGCCCGAATACGGAGGAGCCATTTGGAAGATTGATACAGATAAAGGTCCTTTTAGTTTGAAGCTGTTGCACCGAAGACCCTCTCACAGTAAATTCAGTTTAGGAGCCCAGGATTATCTGGTGCATGAAAAAAAGGCCAGAGTGCCAGCTATAATCCCTACTAGAGACGGAGAAAAGTACGTTGAAAAAGGGGGGAAGTTGTGGTTTGTAGCCGACTGGATAGAGACATTACATCAACTTCCGCAAGATTTAGAAGGCACAAAACAGCTTTGCCGCGCACTTGGAGAATTTCACAACCTCACTAAAGGATATGAACCACCAGCCGACGCTGATATCATTTCACGTTTACATCGCTGGCCAAGAACCTATGAGCGAATGGAAAAAAAGATGAACTGGTTCAGGGATATTGTGACAGCATATAGTGAAATGCCAGCCAGCGCCACCATTCTTTCCGTTATTGATATGTTTCAACGACAAGCTCAGGAAGCTATAAACCGTTTAGAAAATTCCCCGTATTATGAGATCGTCTCGAGTGGAACAAAGGACGCCGGACTTGTTCACCAGGACTATGGATGGTCCAACGCTCAAATGGCAGAGGATGGGGTGTGGATCATTGACTTAGATGGGGTTTCATACGACATTACTATCCGAGACTTAAGAAAACTGATCAATCAAAGTATGCATTCAAATGGACGGTGGGACATTCATTGGATGCGGGAAATGATTCAAGCTTATCATGAAGCCAACCCTATTTCTGACGAAGTCTTCGAAATGTTATTAATCGATTTGTCTTTGCCAAATTTATTTTATAAACATATAAAATATATGGTTTATTCTCCTACCACCTTTTTAAATGAAGAGCTTGAATTAGAAGTTCAATCCATTATTAAGCTGGAGGAACAAAAATGGTCAGTGTTAGAAGAACTTGCTCAAGATAGGAAAGGAGGTACACCTGAGTGAAAGTTTTAATTATTTGTACAGAAAAATTACCTGTACCTGCCATTCGTGGAGGAGCTATACAAACTTATATTGATGGAGCTCTTCCAGTATTAAAACGACAGCATGACATTACTGTCTTAAGTCGAAGTGATGTCGATTTACCTGACAATGAGATAAGGGACGGAATACGTTATTCTCGAGTAGAAGGCGGGTTACTGGAGCCATATAGAGAAAATATAGTTGAATTTCTCAAATCATCTCCTGTTCAATATGATCTCATTCACATTTTTAACAGACCAAGGCTGGTCAGTGCCGTACGTGAATTAGCTCCAGAAGCTAAGATTGTTTTAAGTATGCATAATGACATGTTTAAAGCAGAGAAGATTGCTCGAGAAGAAGGAGCGGCGGCAGTAAGAAACGTAGACAAAATTATAACAATAAGCAATTATATAGGGAAAACGATAAGAGACTTGTTTCCAGAAGCTGCTCTAAAACTGCAAACGATTTATTCTGGAGTTGATTTAGAACGGTTTGCTCCTTCATATTCTAGCCAAGCTAAAGAAATGCGGGACCGATTAAGGAATGAGCACAACTTATCCAGTAAGAAAGTCATTCTTTTTGCGGGTAGACTTTCTCCCAACAAAGGAATTGATGTACTCGTTCGTGCAATTCCAGAACTAGCCAGGAAGCATGATGATATCGCATTAGTCATTATGGGAAGTAAATGGTTCAGTGACAATGCCGTTACTGATTATATAGCTTATGTCCGTGCATTAGCTGAACGACTCCCTATTCCAGTGGTATTAACCGGATTTGTATCTCCAGATAAAATTCAAGAATGGTTTGCGGCTTCGGATATTTTCGTTTGCACTTCCCAGTGGCAAGAGCCCCTCGCCCGCGTTCATTATGAAGCTATGGCGGCGGCATTACCAATCGTAACGACAAACCGCGGTGGAAATACAGAAGTTATCGAACCTTACAAAAATGGGGTTATAGTAGAAAACCCGGAAGATACAGGTGAATTTGTAAAACATATATCTTACCTGCTCTCAAACCCGGAAATTGGAGCACAAATGGGAAGGTACGGGCGAAGTCTAGCTGAGAAGTATTATTCCTGGGATAGGGTGGTGCAAGATATCTCTTCCGTATGGGATCAAGTGGAACACGCAGAAGAATACAGTGTAGAACCAGGATTAGAAGCAAATAAAGAAAGCTGCCTTACACCTGAACAAATCGTTACAGAAGCGGCCAATACGATAGAAGATGATGTTAAGTTGGAGTCTGCTGGTGAATTACAACTACCAGCTAATGATGAAAGCAGTCTTAATACCGAACAAACCGTTGCTGAAGTGTATAATATGCCGGAAAGCGAAGAATTGGAGTCTGCCGGAGAATTACAAGTATCAGCCAATAACGAAAGCAGTCTTAATACCGAACAAACCGTTGCTGAAGTGTATAATACGCCGGAAAGAGAAGAGTTGGAGTCTGCCGAAGAATTACAAGTACCAGTCAATAACGAAAACAGTCTTAATACCGAACAAATTGTTGCTGAAGTGGCCAATACGATGGAAGATGAAGTTAAGTTGGAGCCTGCTGATGAATTACAAGTATCAGCTAATGATGAGGTACAGTCCGAAAGTAAAAGAGAGAAAGATTTAAACCGACTAAAAGATATTTGCTTATTACTACTATTGTACTATCTTCAGGAGAAGAGAAGAATTTAATGCTAGTTTTTCACCCCAGGCTAATGGTCTGGGGTTACCTGATGATTCAAATGCTTTTATAAACAGCTATTTATCGTATTATCGGTTGACTAATGGTGCTTGTATTCTTTTCCTCAGGCAGCTTCTTACTGGCATCCGGAATATCCTTCGGGTCAAAATTAATAACGTCAGAAGAATAGATCGTAATACTCATCTGTCCTCCGTAAACATTTGAACGAATTAATATCGGCTGATTATACTGATTTTTAAAAGTAAAATCTGGACCATACCAGCTCACCGTAGCATCCCTTCCTGAAGGTACATAAGGTACACGTTTACTATGCGAATAGCGTTCCATCACTTTTACACCAGCGTTAGCTACGGAGTTAAACAACGTAGAAGAAACCTGACATATGCCGCCGCCAATTCCTTCAGTCACTTCTCCCTTCACAATCACGGGGGCATCCTTATACCCTTTTTCCTTTGTTCTTTTACCCACTACCTGATTAAATGAAAAAACTTCTCCTGGAAATACTACATGACTGTCAATTGCTTTTGAAGCTAGACGAATATTATGGGATCTTTCTTTATTGTTCGAATTAAAATAAGTCACATAATGGCCAATCTGCTTTGTCCGTATATTGGCGAGCAGTTCAACGTCTACTTTAGGAGATATGGCGATCTTAGGCACATGCATGGCTTCCGCCTCTGTCCCATATAAATACTGGTGAAATTTTTCTAAGAATTTTTCACGATATAATTTATATCCGATTTCTCCAGGGATGATTTCTCCTGAATCACGTATTTTTGCATTTACAGGTTCTTGGCTTACTTCTGGTTCCAGCTGTTCTATAAGCTGCTGTATTTTATCTTGATCTACAAATGGCTTTCCGAGAAACCCTGCTTCAAAGTTCTCTCGATTAACACGTTGAACCTCTTCCCCGTCATCGATGATGGATAAATCATCTTGTTGAATAAAAGGCTGAGCTGCAAGCAAACATAAAGACATTATCACAAATTTCATACGAAAATCCTCCTACCGTTAGTTAGTATAAGTAGAAGGTTAAAAATCATGTGAAGAACTTTAAAGATGCAAAAAGACAACTCACCCGCAGGAAAGTTGTCTTCTTTATAGTTAAATGGATTTAACAGCTTCCTGAATAGGATTTGTACCGCCTACGACTTGATATTCCTTGCTGATCGTTGAATCATTTTCCAAAGTGGCGACGATTACAGAGGCTACATCCTCACGCGGAATTTCTCCTCTTTCCACTTCTATTGCCGCTTCAACCTGACCGGTTCCTCTGTCATTAGTTAACTTACCGGGATGGATAATCGTATAATCCAAGTCCGTTGCCTGCAAACGCTCATCAGCATAATGCTTAGCTGCAACATAAGGTGCAAAGGATGAATTAGCAGCCAAAATCGCTTCACGACGCGTATCAAATGAGGAAATCATGACAAAGCGCTTCACACCTGCCGCTTTAGCCGCTTCCATTGTTTTTACCGCTCCATCCAAATCGATGAGAATCGTTTTATCCGGTCCTGTGTTCGGTCCGGAACCTGCAGTAAATACAACGGCATCGACTCCTTCGGCAGCTTTTGCAATAGTTTCGATATCATCTTCTAAATCAACCACTGCCGTTTCTGCACCGAGTTTTTCAAAAAAGGAGGCTTGCTCCTGCTTACGAATCATGGCCTTAGCTTTCATGTTGTCACGGTCCTGAATAAACGAAACGAGATGCTTTCCAATTTGCCCATTTGCTCCAACTACAAGAACTTTCATTTCCTTCATCCTTTCTGAGTAAAATATTATCTTTATAGTAAATCTTAAGTAGGATTGATGTCCACAATAGAGGCTTTCGGAATCGTCTCACTTTTTTGTTAGAAATTCCCTCATAACGGGAAGGGTATAAATAGATTCTAAATTAGAAAAGGGAGTGGAAGTATGAACAATCGTCAATTCGAAAAAATTCAAAACGGCCAGGGATTTATCGCCGCGCTCGATCAAAGCGGCGGAAGTACGCCTAAAGCACTGGCTGGGTACGGAGTTCCGGAAGATTCTTATTCCGGCGAAGATGAAATGTTTGATCTTGTCCACCAAATGCGGACTCGCATCATCACGTCCCCTGCCTTTGATGGCGATCGCATTATCGGAGCGATTCTTTTTGAGCAAACGATGGACCGGGAAATTGAAGGCAAATACACGGCCGATTATCTTGCTGACAAAGGCATCGTTCCTTTCCTTAAGGTTGATAAAGGACTGGCCGACCAGAAAAATGGTGTCCAGCTTATGAAACCGATTGATGATTTAGATGACAAGCTCCGCCGTGCCAACGAACGAAACATTTTTGGTACGAAAATGCGTTCAGTGATCCATGAACCAAACGAGAGCGGAATTCAGGAAGTTGTTGAACAGCAATTCGAAATTGGTAAACAGATTCTCGCTGCTGATATCATTCCGATCATCGAGCCGGAAGTCGATATTCATAGTGAGAACAAGGAAAAATGCGAAGAAATCCTGCGTGATGAAATTTTAAAACAACTCAATAACTTATCAGAAGATGAGCACGTGATGCTGAAGCTTACCATTCCAACAAATGCTAATGCCTACAAAGAGTTGATCGACCACCCTCGCGTTCTTCGTGTTGTCGCTCTTTCCGGTGGATATTCCCGTGATGAGGCAAACGCGAAGTTAAAAGAAAACGACGGTCTGATCGCAAGTTTCTCCCGTGCGCTGGCAGCTAATTTACAAGCCAATCAGTCTGAAGGAGATTTTGATAAGGCACTGAAGGAAGCCGTTGATACGATTTATGATGCTTCTGTAAATAAAAGATAATATTGTTGAAAGATGCGCTGCCCCATAGCGCATCTTTTTTTATTTCTGAAGAGTAAATGTAAGAAAATAGTGCTCATGTTCACGTTCATAATAGAGTCAGGGTTCGTTGCTGAATTAAGAATCAGGAGTGGTTGGGAAGCTGCTCGCTTTCCTGTGGGGGACCTGGCGAGCTTCCCAACCACCCCCTTCAGAGGTGCGAAACGAACCGCTTTACCAAGAAAGAGGGACTTCTAGATGCCTGTCGGGTGAGAATATGGCGCTTTACATCAAAGTTTTTAACATAAGACACTATACTAACATCAACGTTTGCTTTTTCTTGAAGCGGTTTCGAGATACTTATTTTGCAGGGGGCGGAAGGAAACGGCGAGACTCCTGTGGGATGAGCGGGACAGTTGAGACCCCGGAGAGCGAAGCTCGAGGAGGCTCAACGCCCGCCCCACGGAAAGCGAACCTTTTCCTGTAGCCCTCAACTCTCACTATGTCTCGAAACTAAGTCTTCAAGAAGAGGAGAAGCTCATATGAATATCAACACGGACATTTAACAGAGCCAGCTTTTTAAAAAAAGAAGACGAGCACAATGCTCGTCTTCTTCCTTATTAATGTGCCATCATTTCATGAGCAATATCGTGTCCATCCATATCTGACGGGTAGTAAGTAGGCCAGTGAGTCACTTCTTCTAATAAAGCCTCACGATCGTCTCCCCAGTACAGGTGATAGTGGTCCGCTTTAGTCGGATAGATACCATGATCACTGAACTGAATGTATTCTGGAAGTCCTTCTACATCTTCGTTGAGTTTAAAAATGTACCTTACCCCTCTATTTCCTGCATCATAGGTGAGGACTTCGTATCCATCGCTGGTATACTCACCTGAACGTTTTTCGCCATTCTCGAAAAACGTCACCTCACCATCTTCAATCACAATGCGATCAACCTCTGTCTGATATCCTTCTTCATAATACTCTTCATATTCCTCAGCTGTCATTTCTTCATCATTTTCTGCTTTATGAGCAAACACTTCATCAAGAGTCCCATCCTGAAGGTAAGGATAGACCGACTGCCAGTCTCCCTCCCAATCGGTAAGCTGACGGTCCTCGACCTGGTCATCATCAAAATAGCCATCATAAATTTGTTGAGATTCTTCATCATCTCCGTGACTATGATCGTGCTCATGGTCATGTTCATCATGCTCTTCTGATTCAGACGAGTTTCCTGCCTCTGATGATGATTCTTCAGATAAGGCTTTTGTTAGTTGCTCTAAGTTGTGCTGCATAAGTGTAAAGTAGTCTTCGTTGTTTTTAATATCTTCTTCTGTTAAAACTGATAAGTTGTGTATGCGCAGTGTCTCTGCGTCAATTTCCTTTCTGACGACTTCTGCCACTTTAGGTGTTACATTCTGTTCAAAAAACACATGCTTCAACCCGTGCTTTTCAGAAGTTTCAATAATATTTTGCACTTCTTTCTGCGAAGGCTCGTTCGTTGGGCTCAAGCCGGATAATGCGATCTGCTCGATCCCGTAAGCTTTCTCCCAATACCCATAAGCAGCATGAGAAACGATGATTTTATTCTCAGGTAAGCTTTCTAGCTGGGTGTGGAACTCTTGATCTAAGCTTTCAAGATTCCCTTTCAGCTCTTCAAAGTTTTTATTAAAGGCTTCTTCTTGCTCAGGATTCAATTCTACTAACGTATCTTTAATATGCTCCGCCATCTGAACCGAACGGACAGGGTCCAGCCATACATGAGGATCTTGGTCTCCATGATTGTGGCCGGCATGATCATCATGACTTTTTTCGTCAGCTTCATGATCATGCTCATCTTCATGACTGCCTTCCTCTCCCTCATGATCGTGAGCATGTTCTTCTAAATCGATGCCTTTTGATGCTTCTAAAATCGTGATGTCATCCGACTCAATAGATTCGGAGATTTTGTCTGCATAAGGTTCCAAACCGGCTCCATTATAAATAAAAGCATCGGCTTCAGCGATTTCCACCATCTCTTTTGTCGTTGGTTCATACGTATGCGGATCTGATCCAGGCGGTAGAATTGATTCTACAGATGCTTGATCTCCTGCGATTTGTTCGGCAAAAAATTGAAGTGGATAAACCGTTGTAAAAAGCTTCAGATCTTTGCCGGACCCTTCAGCTTCATCACTTTCATCACTGCTCGTCTCTTCTTCGCCTCCACACGCTGCCAGGGCAAAAATGACAATAAATAAACTAAGTATACTTGCATATCTTTTAAACATTGGCTCTCCTCCTTTATGTCGTAATTATTCTATCGTAACGATTACAATTTGTAAATAGTAATCGTTACTATTTTAAAATGCCAAACGTGGTTTATATGTACAAGGCCTATACATAAAACATTTACGAGGACATTCTATTAACTAAGAAACATCCGCTTCAACAGAAAAAAGCTTCTCAAAAGTTTGGTCAACTAATGAAAAGCCTTAATTTGTTTCTTATTTTATGCTCTGAACAATTGTCCCTTCAATAAGCGGCGTCCCTTCCTCATCTGTTCCCACATATGTGCCATACACTTCGACGATATCATCGGTTGAATACTCGGCATCTTCATCCATATTTTCTACAGTATAAGTTCCATATCCACTTTCTTCTTTTGTCGTTACCGTAAATGCTGCTGCTTCCTTCGAAACTTCCGAAGCAGAAACGGATCCTTGGATGATTACCTCCGCGCCTTGCTCCACTTCCCCACTAGTTACAGAAGCAAATTCAACGGGTACCGCTTCTGCTCTTAGTAGTTCCTCTAACTCTTGTTGAGAAGGTTTTTCCTCTGCATTACTATCACTTGCGCTCGTATCTTCGGAGCAGCCAATCAAAGCTGCTAAACCGATTATGGCTAAATATTTTTTCATACGTAGACCTCCATCTCGTTAACTTACTCTTCTAATTCTATATATTTACCTGAATCCCTTCGATGAAGTTTGTAAGATTGTGGCTGTTTTTAGCATTGTTCTCTTTCTTGTTAAGGAAGCACAAAAAAAGCCTCCCGCAAGTTCAAAAAACTTGAAGGAGACAGTATTTTTTACTTCTTATCCTCTATACTTGATGGCTAATCCTTTTAGGAAATTCCTCGCGTATTGATCACCGAACACTTTATAATTTTTGTGTCCTTCTTTTCTCAGAAGGGCGCTCAATTCTCCTTTTGTTATCGTGACTCCTGCTTCTTCTAAAATATCTATGATATCCTCACTCGTTAAGGTTAAGGCGATTTTGACTTTTTTCAGCAAAACATTATTAGCACTGGACTGACTCTTTATTGAACGGTCTGGTTTTGTCGGCTGTCCGGGTTTTGGTCCCCTTTTGAATGTAATGAAGCCATTTAAAAATGAATCCAGCATACTATTCGTGCACTTTATATGATCTTCATTTTCAACTGCCTCATCTTCGTCATAATCCTCATCGTAAGTGTCCTCTGATTTGGTTAAGATTTTTGACACATCTTCTTTTGTTACGTCGACGCCGCCTAATTTAAATATTTCTACCATGTCTATATCTTTTATATCCAAGGCATATCTTAATCTGATCAATATATCATTATTATCCATTTATAAACCTCCCATTTGATTGCCTGCTTTCACAAAGCTTCAACCTATGAAATGACTTCCTTTTACTTATAACGATCCTCTATTATTTAGAGGATGATTTATGATTTTCTTTCTGGTCCAGTTACTCGAACGAGGGGTAGAAAGACCTGGACTCACTTTTTTCATTGAAGGGCATCTACTATCTCTTCAGATGATTGATTAATTTCATTTATATCGACTGTATCCAGTGTACGATCCGAGAGGTTATATTTTTCTTTTAAGTGTAAAATTCTTTCCACGCTTTCATCTATTCTTTCTTCACTTATCGTTCCATTTTTAACTGCTTTTGTTAAACTGCTTACAGCTCTCTTCTTGTTTTCATGGCCGTGGCAGACTAAAACAATGTCATTTCCTGCTAGAACGGCTCTTACGGAAGCTTCACCTATATCATAGTTTTCGGTAATAGCTCCCATCGTCATATCATCGGTTATTACAACGCCGTTAAACTTCAATTCTTCTCTTAATATGTTGGTAATCACTTTTTTTGATAAAGAAGATGGAAATTCACTGTCTATTTCAGGTAGCATTATATGCGCAACCATCGTCATATCTGCCTGTTGATTAACCGCATTTTGAAATGGCACCAATTCCATTTGGCGAAGTCTTTCCAAACCATGGTGCACCACCGGTAGACCGAGATGAGAATCAACATCTGTATCACCATGGCCTGGGAAATGCTTTACTACAGGTATGATGCTTTTGGATTGTATACCTTTCATTTCTTCGATTCCCATCTTCGAAACCATTTCCTCGTTATCCCCAAATGCCCTCTTTCCAATCACCGGGTTGGATGGATTGCTGTTGATATCCAAAACAGGGGCCATCGTCATATTGAATCCAAAAGCTCCTACTCTTTCTCCGATCGCTTCTCCAACTTGATAGGCAAGCTGCTCATCTTGAGAATCACCAATCTCTTTACTGTCCGGTAAGTTTATAATTTCAGGAGGCATTCTTGATACTAAACCACCTTCTTCATCAACCGAAGTAAAAATGGGAATATCATGATGTTCCTCGTTCATTTCTTTTATTTGATTGTTCAATTCAACTAATTGCTTCGAGCTGGTAATGTTATTCTTAAATAAAATAAGCCCGCCGATATGATTGTCTTCTATTAATTTTCTAGTTTCCTCATTAACTTGGGTACCTTCAAATCCAAACATTAGCATTTGCCCAATTTTTTCTTCTATGGACATGGAAGTCATCGTTTCTTTAATCGAATCTGTGACAGCATCAGGTGAAGATTCTTCCATTTCTCCCTCTTCCTCATTGTTCTCGTCAACAATCTCTTCATTCTGATTATTATTTTCTTCATCTTTGCTTTCATCTGCACGATTTTCTGTGTCGCTGTTATTGTTGAAAATTTGGTTACAGCCGGCCAAAGTCATTAACATAATCAAAGAAAACACAAATAATAACCTGGGCCAATTTTTATTATTTTTCATAATCGTCTCCCTTGATTTAATGACAATACTCACCCACCCTGTAGTAACTAGAGGCTGATGTGCCTGCAGAAATTATTGCTCTTATTTAGAGTACCTCCTCATCAGCTCTTTAATACTGACAGGAGGTAGAATTTCTTCAAGCCTTCTCTTTGAAATCAAACTTGATCTTATAATCTTCATCCAGCGTTAAAGCTGTACTGAACGGTTTCTTCCCCTTAAATCCTTTCAAAACCTTCGTACGCTTCTTCTCACACAACGTTTTGATCATATTCGGCGATAGTGATTTACCTGCCAGCCTTTTCGGGAAGGTCACTTTGCACCCTTCTTTATAAGCGGAGCATGCGTAAAATTTATAGCGATCCATAATAGACCCCGTAGAACAGGCAGGGCATTTGGCGATCGGCTCGTTCCATTTCTTTTTCTCTCCGGTGCTGCGAATGTTCACCTGCTGAATCGTTTCAGGCGTTTCTTGAATCAGCTTTTCAATAAACTGACTGGTCTGCTTGATGAACATCTGCTTGGACGCTTCACCATTTCCTATTTTCTTCAGATAAGACTCCCATTTTGCGGTCATGGAAGGGCTGGATAAAAGGGTTCCTTCGATCGCTTCGCAAAGCATGACCCCTTTTTCGGTGACGTATACGTTGTTTTTCTTCACTTCAATATATTTCTGAGTTTTAATCGTTTCAATGATACTGGAGCGGGTGGCTTCTGTTCCAAGCCCTTCGACTTCCTTTAAAATTTCCACATCTTCTTCATTTTCCATTAGCTTTCCGCACGTTTTCATCATGTTGATCAGCTGTCCTTCGGTATAAGGCTTCGGCGGCTGCGTCATGCTTTCTTTAATTTGAAGACGCGCGCCTACTTCTTCCCCTTTATGGACATCCGGAAGGTCGGGCTCTTTTTCTTGATTGGATTTAGTGGGCTTTGGAAACAGCTCTTTCCAGCCTTTTTTCACTTCTCTTCTGCCCGTAGATTTAAATGGTAAATCGCGAACATTTGTAAAGATCACCGTCTCTTCGTACACGTAGTCCGTATGGAACATGGCAAGTGTCGTAGCCATCACTTCATTGTAAATATTACGTTCCTCGCGGCTTAGTCCGCTCAGCTTCTTCTCGGTGGGAACTGTTTTGGTTGGAATGATGGCATAGTGTTCCTGAACTTTACTACTGTCCACATACCGTTTATTCGGCCTTAAGGAAGCGGCTTTGAAAGAGACGTTTAACGTTTCCTGGTAAGAATTCAGGTTTTTCACTAAATAAGCAAATTCGTTTTCGGTTATAAAATTACAGTCTGTTCTCGGATACGAGACCAGACGTTTTTCATAGAGTTTCTGCATGGTCTTCAGTACTTGCGACGGTGTATATTTCCACCGCCTGTTCGCCACACTTTGTAGGGTGGACAGGGAATGCAGTTTCGGTGATTTCTGGTGCTTTGTCTTTTTGTCCAGGCTTTGGACTGTCCCCTGGGCCGCTTCGTTTTCCTTCAGTCCGTGTTCGTCCATAAGCCTCTGCACCTTCGCTTTATCCTTTTCCTTAATCTTTGCCAGACCTTTGTAGGAACCTTTTTCAGATTGAAACAAGCCCTCAATTTGATAAAAAGGCTCTGATACAAAGTTTTCAATTTCTTTATGCCGTTGGTAGATCAAGTAAACCGTAGGGGACTGGACACGTCCTATCGATAAGTAATTGGAGTACCCTTTTTTCTGCAGGAGCAGAGTGAACAGGCGGCTCGCATTGATCCCTACCATCCAATCACTGATTTGACGGGCTTTCGCTTCATCAAATAATCGCAAGTCCTTGTCGTTGTTTTGTAAATTATTAAACCCTTTACGAACTTCATCCTTCTCGAGTGAGTTGATCCACAACCGTTGGATCGGTTTTCCCTTCACGCCTGTTAAACGGAGGATGCTGTAAAAAATATTCGAGCCTTCACGATCAACATCGGCCGCATTTACGAGTACATCCGCTTGCTGGAACAGCTTCTTGACCGCTTGGAACTGCTCCCATTTGCCTTTGGAAACTTTTTCAAGGAAACGGTCAGGAACAATCGGCAGCTGATCAAGCTTCCACCTCTTCCACTCCGGTTTATAGTCATGAGGTTCTTTTAACTCCACCAGATGGCCGACGCCCCAGGTGATCGTCGCTCCATTTGGAAATGTGTCATCCGGCTTTAATTGTATATAAGTTTTCGTTTTTTCCTGTATCTTAAAAGCCTCTGCATAAGCTTTGGCCTGAGATGGTTTTTCGGCTAAGATGACCACTTTCGTCATGGTCGATCCACTCCTTTCAACGAACCACAACATTACTATGAGATGAAATGGAAAGCAAGGGATTAAATGGGGATGGAGATTAGGAGAAGGAAGCTTACTAATAGAAGCTTCCAGTATAGATTTAAACACGCTTAACAGGAATTAATAAATTCGTTTCACTATCCATTCAGCACCTGTCCCTTTTCGAATATCGAAAAGGGGAAACATACTACTCTATCATTATAATAGATCCTTCACTCGATTAGCGAAAGCAGCTCCGTCTATTATCTTTCTGCCGCCTCCTTGGACAAAAACCGGTTTACCCCCGCCCTTTCCTTCAATAAGAGGCATCGTTTGTTTGGCGATATCATTCATGTTTCGATCGATCTCAGCACCACGAGCCAGTACAAACTGAAGCTGGTCCTCCTGCTCACTGACAAGGATAAGATAAACATCAGGCATTTGTTCGGTGATCGCTTTTCCTAGAGACTGGAGAGCTTTGATCGGCCGGTCATGAAAAACTCGTTGAATCACTTGATCTCCCTGTGCCTCAGAAATAATAGTACGCGCTTCATGCTGGAGTAATTGTTCTTCAAGCTCAGCAATCTTCTTATCTTTCTCCTTGCTTGATTGGATCATCTCGCTGACTTCTTGAACAAGCTGCTGCTCCGGCCTTGGAACAACCTGCTTCATTTCAGTTAATACCCGGTGCTTTCGGTCGAGCTTAGACAGTACCCGATAACCGCAGACAAACTCCAGACGTACCTGCTTCTTACTTTTTGTCCATCCTAGAAATTTTGCAGCCATGACTTCGCCCGTAGACCTGGGGTGGGTCCCTCCGCAACCGTTGTAATCAATGCCCGGAATAATGACAAGGCGGACGTCACCTTCGACGGCGAGTGGTTTACGAAGCGGATACTCTTTCGCCTCTTTCGCAGGCAACCACTTTGTTTCTACAGGAAAATTATCATATATAACTTGATTCACCTGCTCTTCAGCTTCATGCAAACGTTCGTCGGAGAGATGTTCCGTATCCAAATCTATCGTCACCGTATCTTTTCCTAAATGAAAGCTTGTCGTTGGAATTTGGAACTGATCGTCGAAAACGGCCGAAATGATATGCTGTCCACAATGCTGCTGCATATGGTCAATCCGTCGCTCTCTATCAATAATTCCGTGCACTTCTTCAGTACCTTCAGGAAACTCTTCTTTTATGTAATGGCGCACCTCATCCTCTACTTCTTCTACATCTGCCACTTCGATGCCATTTAATGTTCCTTTATCATGAGGCTGGCCGCCACCGTTAGGATAAAAAGCTGTTTCTTCTAAAACTGTATAAAGACCGCGCACATCTTGGTCTACTCTTATAACCTTGGAGTCGAACTCCATCCTATAAGGGTCTGCGTAGTAAAGCTTTCTCGTCATTGTACCTTCCTCCTATGTTTTCCTAATGGTAGTTTACCATTTTTATATGGGAAGAGGACATTATATGAAAAGTGGTTTCTAATGATTTAGACTTAAATGATTGATAAAACCCCAGAACCACTTTTTTTCAGGTTACCTGGGGTTGTATCATATGAGATCAAATTAATTTTTTGATCTCTTTGTTATGGTAGTTTCCCTTTAAAACGTGCAGTCACAGAAAAACAGTTCCTTATTTTTATCCATTCTGGCTATTACATTCCGGAAGTAAATGAAGAACATCAAAAGTGAGAGTAGCCTTGTTACCTGCCCGATAGTCAGACACTAAGACAGCAACAGACTGTACACCAAAGTTGCAGAAATCGGGACATGGATCGGAATCTTCCAACGAAGCATAACATATCACTTGATCGGCACACGTTGTTCCCGTACATGAGAACGGTAAAGTGTTGACCAAAGCGCAGTTGCTCTCTCCTTCATTAAAGAACGTGCTGAATTCAAGGTTAAAATAATAGTTGATATACCCTACAGCCTTCACTTCATTCACTGTTACTCCCCCTACATTACCACATGGGGTAGAAGCAGAGACTTGAACTGGAGTGATACAGCAGTCAAGGAAAAATGGATCACTGAGAACATTTACAAAAAACGGAGGCTCTACTAGACCAGTTTGAACTGAATTAGCAGGAAACTCTATCGTACATTGATCGAATAGAATGGAAAGGCAGTTAGCTTGTTGTATTTGCTGAAGATCAGTCAATAAATCTGTAAGCTGTTGGTGTGATCTTGTGTTACTAGTTTGATTAAGCTTATCTTCAACCCTTTTAATCGTCTCTTCCAGCTTTAGTTTATTCGCCTTCTCAGTGTCATTATTTCGGCTGACATTGTAGTTTTTACGCAAAAGAACACCTCCTTTCTTGTTTCTATTAGAATATTCATAGATTTAACGACTGATTGGACAAATTGAGCATAACTATCAGCGTAATATTATTTTTCATAGAGAATTAATAGATATCCCGAGATAAGAACGACTGGAAACAAAAAAAGAAACCTGCTGGATCTTCAGGTTTCTTTAATCGCTTAGTTTTATAATCTATTGATGATCTATTTCAAAATGTACCGAGTGTTATGTGTTGAGGACTCCGTTTCGAGTTTAGGTGGCTTCCGTAATTAAGAATAAAGTTTGAAGGCCCCCCGCAGGAAAGCAAGCATTTTACAGGCCAATCCACTTCAAACGACAGCCAACCCTGGTTATCTCGTAACGATCTCCTCAACAATCCTGAAACATCATTATAAATAAAGAGGGCCAACCCCAACGACTGGGTTGACCTCCTTTATTAGATAATTTGCAACGATGGTCAGAACTTAAGCCTGTTTATCACACTGCCACTTTGTCCATGTTTATGGACAACTCATTACTTCGTATACTGTTTTCTCCGTACCCACATTGTAGCTGCCCACTTCTCTCCCGCTGTGACAGGTGATCCCCCGTGAAGCGTTCTTTCATTGAGTACAGGATCCGAATAAAAATATTCAAAATAAACCGCCATGCCTTGTTGAGGGGAAACAGAAAGATTCATTTGTGGAAAATACGTTTCCCCTCCCTCTTCCACATCATTCAAGTATAAGACGAGCGTACTAATTCTTGGGTTGTTCGTTGCTTTGGCCTTTGACCTGAAGTAGTCGTAATGCGCTTTGTACTCCTGGCCTTGTTTATAATTCAATATGTGAAGTCCTTCTCCATGTTCTACGGGTACGTTCATAATATGCGCCAGTCTTTTCTCAATCCTGGTCGTGACATCGTCCTCGGGAAGAAAAGTACTGCTGCTTGTCCGAATGTCGCTCACTTCGTGTGTCGATCCAATTTTTGATCGGTTCATCCGGTCTTTGGAAATACGAATGATCTCCTCACATTCCGCCTCACTCACTACGTTTCCCAGGATAGCGATTTTAGGTTCTTCCATTTTTGCGATCATCGCTATTTCACGGTCTTCGGTCATAATCTTGTTTCCCGTGTGGTCGAAAATTGAAGCTTCTTTCACGTGTATTGTCACTTTTTCATCAACCTTTTCTAATTTGATAAAATACTAACGACAACAACCTTTTATCCTTAAAGAATAAATAGAACACAGGAATAATTTTACCACATTTTTACTTTTATTTCTTTATTATTCATAAAAATCAAAAAAATGTTCACAAATGGATAAACTCCCTACGTATCTTGAAAAAATCCGACAGCCTCTAACTGTACTCCCAGCCAAAGGACTTTTTGCCAAGTGAAATGTGATAAGATACGATTATCATACTTACCCGCAGCCAAGTGGTTGTTTGTGTGAATGAAATTAAGGCAACACTTGACGTAAGTTGCTTGGATTGAGTTTATCGTACTCTTAATGATCTAAGATGAAATAAGGTGATACCAATGAAACCGTTTTTAATATGGTTGACGTTACACTTATTGGTCTGGGCAGCCATAATTTACCCTTTGTTCAACGATGTCGACCTTCATATATGGAGGTTATTAGGTGTGGCGGTATACTTTTTATTATTTTTTATAACGCCGCTTTTCCACAAAAGAATCTGGTATTTAACTCTCTTATTTTGTTTCAACGCGGTCATAGTTTCTTTAGTTTTTTTCCCTAATGACACCTATGAATTCAATCTTCTTGTTATCCTCATCTATATGCTTCTTATGGCGGAAGCTGCTGAACGGCTGCCTCTCAAATATATGATCATTCCGTATGTTTTCAGCCTTCTATCCATCATGAGTTTCTTAGTTTTCGGAAATGTATCGATGAAGACCGAATTATTTATAGGTATGTTTTTACTGTTACTCGGCCCAGGGCTTATATATTATAAAATAAAAGATAGCCAACACCAGAAGCTTACATCTAAATATGACCACTTACATAAAGAGTTTCGCATGCTGAAAAGGCGTTTGGCTCAGGATGAGGAAAGCGCTCGGCAGGAAGAACGGCAGATGATTGGTAAGGAAATACATGATTCTGTCGGCCATAAATTAACTTCACTCATCATGCAGCTAGAAGCCTACAGAATCCAATCTGATACAAAAGATAATCCGCACGTGAAACGTTTGAAACAGTTGGCTGACGAAAGTCTGGAAGAAACTCGTCGAGCAGTAAAAACA
Source organism: Halobacillus sp. A1 (assembly GCF_024189295.1). Taxonomy (GTDB): domain Bacteria; phylum Bacillota; class Bacilli; order Bacillales; family Halobacillaceae; genus Halobacillus_A. The sequence goes on along the minus strand of NZ_JAIZEN010000001.1, from coordinate 84,741 downwards.
TTTAAGCAGGAGGAAATCGGTGGCTTACAAGGGGTCATGCGGCTGATTCGCAAGCTGGAGTTAGAGAGCTTTATCCGCATTCACTTCTCTGTTCATCATGGTGCTTTTGCTGCTCCCCTCACTGGTGAACAATCCTTCGCCATTTATCGTGCCGTTCAAGAAGGATTAACGAATATCATGAAGCATAGTCATACGAGAGAAGCTCAAATTACATTTGAGGCGCCCGGGGGGAGCATTTTTAGATTTGAAATTATAAATCCGATTAAACAACCCTCACCTTTCAAAGAGGATTATGGACTTAGTTCGATGCGCGAGCGATTGGAAAAGTTAGGCGGAGGTCTGGAAGCTCAAAGTAATGAAAAAGAATTTATTTTACGAGGATGGGTAAAATTGAAAGGACGGGGAGATCTTCATGATTCGAGTGCTTCTAGCTGAAGACCAAATTATGGTTCGACAAGGTTTAAAAGTAATGATTGAATCTGATCCAGAAATAAAAGTAACGGGTGAAGCAGATGACGGCAAATCCGCTGTTGATCTTTGTGAAAAACAGGGATTTGACATTGCGGTTCTAGATATCCGCATGCCTGTCATGGACGGCATTGAAACAGCGAGAATTATAAGAGAACGCTGGCCTTTAATAAAAATATTAATGCTGACTACGTTTGACGATGATCAATATGTAATGGATTCACTCAAACTCGGGGTCAACGGTTATATGTTAAAAAACGGGAATACAGAATCACTGATCCGCTCCATTAAAAGTGCATTATCAGGCGGTTTAACCATTGAAGACCAGGTAGCAGCTAAAGTTATGCCGGCTTTGTTAAATCAGCAATCACCGATAAAAAGAGTGGATGAAAGCTTAACTCCACGAGAACGGGCCATATTAAAATGTATTGGTGAAGGACTAAGTAACCAGGAGATTGCTAATCGACTTGGCCTCTCTGTCGGAACGGTAAAGAATAATACGAGCCACATCCTCGATAAGCTTGATTTACGTGACCGCACCCAATTAGCTATCTATGCCATACGTCACCATTTGGTGTAGTTAATAAAATGACGGAAGTCACGGTTTTCTGTGATTAAATGACTAGAGTCAGTATCGGCTCTAGTTTTTTTCATTTATCTTAGAATTAGTTCTTATAAAATCTTCAGTTGCTCTCAATCAATCCTACAGAAATCTTTAAATTACCCGTACGCCCTTCTCCACCCAATAGTTTTTACGGAAATCAACAAATCGTCAGGGAGGTTCAAACATGATAGAAACTATTCAATTAAGTAAAAGATTTAAAGAAAAAACTGTTGTAGAAGGTGTTGATCTTTATTTGGATAAGGGGGAATCTGTTGGTTTACTCGGTCCCAACGGGGCAGGGAAATCAACAACGATATCGATTATTTCATCCTTATTAAAGCCAACAACCGGTGATGTGAAATTAGACGGAGAGAGTGTTATTAAGAATCCAGGTGACATAAGAAAAGTACTCGGTGTAGTACCACAGGAGATTGCTCTATATCAGGAGCTTACGGCTTATGAAAATTTGAAGTTTTTTGGACGTATTTACCGTGTTCCAAAGAGTCAACTGGAATCGCGCATTCAAACAACGCTTGAATTGGTTGGTCTGAAAGATCGGCAAAAGGATTTAATTAAAACATTTTCGGGCGGGATGAAACGCCGTATCAATATTGCTTCAGCCCTGCTGCACCACCCAAAAATTTTAATTCTCGATGAGCCGACCGTCGGAATCGATCCGCAGTCACGCAACTATATTTTAGAAATGATCCGCAAATTAAACGAGCAAGAAGGAACAACAGTGCTTTACACGAGTCATTATATGGAGGAAGTCGAACAACTTTGCGACCGAGTGTACATTATGGATCATGGGAAAGTGATCGCTTCCGGCAGTCAATCAGAGCTGTTAAGCATCCTTTCTAATGAAGATACGATGAAAGTCCAGCTGAACCAAATGAGCAATGAGCTCGTCAAAGCAATACTGGAAATCGACGTTGTACGTCACGTTGAAGAAACGGGAGACAGCATCAAAATCATTGCCAAAAAATCTTCGAATATCATAAGCAATCTTGTCAAACTCGCTGACCAACAAAACATTAAAATTATGAACTTCCAAATGGAAAATCCAAGCCTGGAAGATGTTTTCCTCCATTTAACGGGTCGAACACTTAGAGATTAGGAGGTGCCTGGATGCTGACATTTTTAATTAAAGATTTACTGTTATTTTGGCGTGACCGCAAAGAAGTTGTCACCGTAATCATCTTACCGCTTGTAATAGTTGTTGTTTTAAGTATTTCCATGTCAGGGATATTTGAAGAAAACCAGAGTGAGAACTACGACTTATCATTAAGTGTAGTGGTAGAAGATGACCAAAGCGAAGCAATCGAAGAATTTAAAGCTTCAGTCAGCCAATCGGAGCAAATAGCTAATGCCATGAAACAAAACGTGATAGCCGGCGTTGAAAAAGCGCCGCCTGTGGAATCGCTGATGCAATTTCTTAATAGTCCTGAGTTAGAAGATTGGATCACTGTAAACACCATGTCAGAAAGCGAAGCAGCAGAAAGTGTAGAAAAGGGTGATCATCATGCTATGCTCGTCATTCCTGAAGGATATACATCGCAATTATTAAGTAACATCTACCTCGACCAGGGAACAGAACCTGCTCTAAAATTTTCCGCTGAGGAAACAGCAGTGGAAGTCGATATGGTCCATGATGTCATCCAAGGCTTCCTCGATCAAATGAACCTTCAATACGCTGTATCTACCTCAGGGGGTGAAGTTGATATGAATCAAGTTCAGCTGCCTGAGGGCGGGACAGAAACCTTGGCAGACGATCAGTCTTTTTCGCTTAACATCGATCAATATTTCACGTTATCAATGGGAGTTTTGTTTGTGTTGTTTATGGCCAGTACAGTCGCTAGTAGAACAGGTGTCGAAAAACGTGAGCATACGTTTAACCGGATCACTCTAACGAATACACCCGCCCTTCACTTCTTATTCGGTAAAACATGTGCAACCTTTATCCTCGCCTGGCTCCAAATCCTATTGATTTTTATCGGGTCACATTTGATTTTAGGTACTTTTTCCGATCGATCGTTCACATTTTGGATAGGGATGGTCTTTGTGTCATCTGTTTTCTGCTTTGCTGTTGCAGGGATGTCATCCATTATGACATCGATTTCCCTGCGACTAAAAAATCCGGAAGCGGCCGACGGTATTTTCATGTCGATCATTATGCTTTTCGGTACCATTGGAGGAAGTTTCATTCCCATCTATGTGCTGCCGGACTGGCTCCAACAGATCGGAGAATTCACACCAAACGGCCTGACGCTGGCTGTATTAATAGAATGGTTCCAATTCGAAGACCTGTCCACACTGTGGATGCCATCTATTGCTTTAATTGGCTTTACATTGATCCTTATCTTTGTGAGTATTATTTTGCACCCTAAAAAGGGGGAAATCTCATGATTCCAGTGTTTTTGGCTCAATTGGCGAAAGACCGCCGCAACCCATTAATACTTATTATATTCATCGCAGCCAGTATTGGGGGGACGATCCTATTCACAGGTGGAACTGAGACGCCGACAACTATATCTATTTTCAGTGAAGAAGAAAACGACCAAGCTATTGAGGATAAATGGGAGTCCCTTTTAAATGAAGGAAGTGACATGCGTTTCGTTGTCACGGACTCCGCAGAAGCTAGAGAGAACGTCCAGCAAGGGCAGTCGGATGTAGCAGTGAAATTATTGGAAGAAGATTATAAACTGATTACAACCTCTAATTTACCTACAGTCGACTACGTCGACCAGCACGTAAGAACAGTGTTCGAAAAAGAAGCACTTATCCAGTCAGCTGTAGAACAATCAAATGACATTGAAGGCTTAAGGACAGAAATTGAAACGACCCTGAATCATCCACCATTGGACATGGAGGTCACCTCGATTACGGGTGAAGAACTTTCAAGTTACGATATGGGAACCCAATTAATGTTCGCTTTCACCCTGCTTGTAGCCATGTTCATCATCGGGTTTCGAGTCAACAATATTTTAAAAGACAAAGTGTATGGCTTATGGGACCGGTTGATCTTATCACCCGTCTCAAAAACAGGGATGTATACAGCTTACATTGCCTACGCCTGCTTTATTGGATTTGTGCAAATGCTGACCGTCATCCTTATTTTTAAATATGTATTAAACTATGACATCGGGGAGCGGCTGGATCTATTGCTCATCATTCTTGCGTTTTTCACTTTCAGCATGGTGAGTATCGCTACACTATTGACCGGCCTTGTGAAGAAACCAGAACAGTTTTACGCACTGTACCCATCGGTTATGCCGATTATTCCTTTAATCAGCGGGGTTTATATGATGCCGGGTACGATCACCAATCCTGTGCTGACGTTCATCGGAGACCTCTTTCCGGTTTCCCATGCAATGGATGCCATTATTAATGTTGTTATGTATGATGCTGCTTGGCAGGATATTACCCAGCCTCTGATATTGATGGTCCTTATCGGAGTGGTCGCTATGGGGATAGGTATCAACCTTGTCGAACGAAGAACGACCTGATTTATTTAGTGACTACTTACACTTCTCACACAATATTTCAATGCTGGAAACCAATTAGATCTGTAGCTGCATCTAATTGGTTTTTTCCTGCATACGCGTTGGTGTTTGAAAAAAATGGATTTAAGCTCCTCCTTTGGATTACGTTATAGAATGGTCAGGCTATACCTCACCCCTATAAGTAACCCTCTGCTACATTAATGTACCCATGTGTTCAATTTTATGTGAAAATATGAAGAATTGATCATTATATAGACCTAATTAACCTTATTCATTCTTTGTTGTACTGTAATATAAGACCCTGCTTCCCACTATCCTCTGGTAGTGCCTAAAGTACAATATCATGTTAATGATGAAACGAATAGTTAAAGTGAATAGATTAACTGAAATAGAGAGTACCCCGGTTTTTACCGGGGTACTCTCTATTTCAAGATATTTTGAATAGGCGTGACTTCGATGTCATTGTTTATCAATGATTCATGGATGGTTTTCGCTAACTTTACTGCTCCTGGGGTATCACCGTGTATACAGACGGTTTCTGCAGCAACATCGGCATCATTGCCGGTGTGGGCAGTAACTTTTCCTTCTTTCACCATTCGCACTACGCGGGTGGCCATGGTTTCGTAGTCATCAATGGCAGAGCCTTTCCTGGTCATGATAATTGATCCAGTCTCGGTATGCTCCCGGTCGGAATAGGTTTCTTTCGCGACGCGGACGCCCATCTTTTCTCCGAGTTCTACCACTGCTGAGTTGTTCATGGCGAATACGATAATGTTATCGTCAACTACTGCTATCGCTTCTAGAATTGCTCTGGCCACTTTTTCCTCTTCCATTGCCATCATATACATTGCACCGTGCGGCTTGCAGTGGGCGATCGGCAGATCATATCGGCGTGCGAATTCCCGTAATGCGCCTAATTGATAATTGACGTAGTCTTTTATTTCAGCTGGTGTGCAGTTCATGTGTCTGCGGCCAAACCCCATCAAATCAGGAAAAGCTGGATGGGCACCGATCTGGACCTCGTACTCTTTCGCCAGCTCAACGGTCCTTCTCATCGTGCTTGGATCACCAGCATGGTATCCGCATGCGATATTGGCCGAGGTGATATATTGCATCATTTCTTCATCGCTGCCAAGCTGGTACATGCCAAAACTTTCGCCCATATCACAATTCAAATCTACCTTCATTTTGTCGTCCCCTCCCCTGCTTTTCTTGTTTGCAAGTAGTTGGTCGTATATCTGCCATCTCGGAAGTCATTTTCATTAACGAGCTGTTTTATTAATGATAGATTAGTAGTAATACCTTCCACTTCAATTCGATCTACGATGATATCTAGTTCATCCAGAGCCTCTTTCCGGTTCTTTCCATGGACGATGATTTTGCCCACCATAGGATCGTAGAAAGGAGAGACCGTGTTTCCTTCTTCATAAGCAAAGTCAAATCTCCCGGTATTTTCTGGCAGCTTTAACGTGGTCAGCTTGCCAGGGGATGGGAAATAGGTCTCAGGATCTTCAGCATAGAGACGGGCTTCTATAGCATAGCCGTTATTCGTAATATCTTCCTGGGTTAGACCAATCTCCTGCCCCGCTGCGATTTTCAACTGAAGTTCAACAAGGTCGAGACCCGTGATTTCTTCGGTAACCGGATGTTCTACCTGAAGCCTTGTGTTCATCTCCAGGAAATAGAAATGTCCGGACTCATCATCAAAGATGAATTCCATTGTTCCTACATTTGTGTACCCAATTTCCTTTACACCTTTGACGGCCGTTTCACACAATTTCTTACGCAATGCTTCATCCAAAAATGGAGAAGGACTTTCCTCGATGACCTTTTGGTTGCGGCGCTGGATTGAGCATTCCCGTTCGAAAAGATGAACCGTGTTGCCATGATTATCAGCTGCTACCTGTACTTCGATATGACGGGCATGTTCGATGAACCGTTCTAAAAACACCGTGTCATCCCCGAATGATGCACCTGCAGTCTGCTTGGCGGAAGAGAAACTTTTTGTCAGCTCTTCTTCATTACGGACGACATGCATCCCTATGCCTCCACCTCCGGCACTCGCCTTCAGCATCAGTGGATACCCAAGATCTTCCGCAACTTCAAGTGCGTGCTCAACAGATTCTAGCTTGCCGTCCCATCCTGGCACTACAGGAACTCCAGCTTTTTCCATGTGACGCCGTGCTTCGATTTTATCCCCCATTAGTTGAATCTTTTCAGAATCTGGGCCAATAAAAAGTATTCCTGCTTCCTCGCAGTGTTTCGTAAACTTTGTGTTCTCCGATAAGAATCCGTAACCAGGATGGACTGCTTCTGCTCCTGTTTCTTTGGCAACCTGTATAATTTTATCGATGTTGAGATAGCTTTGATTAGCCTGGGATGCTCCGACATGATGGGCCTCGCTGGCCTCTGTGACATATGGTGTATCGGCATCAGCATCCGAGTAAATAGCAACAGTTTCAATCCCCAAACTATTGCAGGTCCGGATAATGCGGCGCGCAATTTCCCCTCGATTAGCAATCAGAATCTTTTTGAAATATGTCATATCTCCACTCCCCTAGCTTTTATTCTAGCTCGGCAACAACTTGTCCTGCTTCGACAACTGCTCCATCTTCAACTTTGATGCTTTTTATAACTCCGTCATCTTCCGCTTTAACTTCCTGAAAACTTTTCATGACTTCGATAAGTCCAATCGTATCTCCAGCTTTGACCTCATGACCTTCTTCCACGTACACCGGTTTCTCCGGATCTGGTCTTCTATAAAAAACTCCTGGTAATGGGGAAGCGATTTCTTTCATAACAATTCTCTCCTTTAGTTAGCTTGATTGGATAATATTTTTGATTTCTTCCAGCTTACGATTGGTCTCCTGACGAGCTTTCAATGCTTCTTCAAGTGATACGGAAACAAATTTAACCTTTTCATTAGTTTTCGCCTGTCCGATTCGATTTAAGTCAGTACTGATGATAGTAGCAACTGTCGCATATCCTCCACCTGTAACTGCATCATTCAACAAGGCGATCGGCTCGACCCCATCAGGAATCTGAATCGATCCAATCGGATAGCCAAGGTCGACGACATTTGAAGGGTTGCTTCCAGCCCCGAATGGCTGCTCACGGGGTACAAAATCGAGCCGCTCCCCTTTTAAGCGGTAACCAACCCGGTTCGCTTCGGGAGTTACTGTCCATTCAAGTTCTAGAAAGCGCTGCTTGCTTTCTTCGGTCAGTCGGTAGCTGCATAACCCGATTATGACCCGTATTTCATGACTGGTAGAAAACTCAGGGACGTATTCCTCTGTTAACCGGGTCCCTTCCTTAACATCAGTTTCCTGAACGTCCCCAATAGAGAGTGCATCTCCCTCCTGTAGCGCGCGGCCATTAAAGCCGCCAATGCCACATAACGTGTAGGTAGATCTCGAATCCATAATGACCGGGACATCGATTCCTCCAGCAATAGCAAGATATGACCTTGCCCCTTGTTTTACAAAATCAAAGGAAAGCACATCCCCTCGATTGATTTTCACCGTCTCCCACATTGGGACAGCTTCGCCATTGATTTTCGGAGGTATATTCCCTCCTGTTATTGCAATTGTGGCATCCTGTTGGAATTCGAGCTCCGGACCCATATACGTAATTTCGAGGACAGCCGCACCCTTCTTGTTTCCAGCCAAAAGGTTAGCAACTGCATAGGAATACTGATCGACTGCTCCTGAAGGCGGCATGCCAGTTTCATAAAAACCGACTCTTCCATCGTCTTGTACCGTTGTCTGTAAACCAGGTTTTAATACTTTAATCATTGTATAACCTCCCCAAAACCATATCAGAAAATGCACGTGGATCTTTCAGTACATCGTCAGGACGGAATGTGAAGTCTTTTTTTCGATATTCAAACGTGCCAGCTTCTACTTCTGCACGGACTGCATCATATTCTTCACGTGTTACATCTCGGTAACGGAAAATGTCTCCCTGGCGAGGGAATACAATGGAGTCCTGGAAGTCAGGAAGCTTCTGTTCTTTGTCGAACACAGGAGTTGCCGCAATCCCGAACATCTGATAACCTCCAGCACCTTGCACTGGATAAATTACTGAAAAACCTCCGCCGAAACCAAAGCATCGTTCCGGGGTAAACGTACGCGGGCGGACATATTTCGGTACTTCTATCTGCTCTTCCCGCGGCACGACCTGAAAACAAAACGGGAGTCCCGGGACAAAACCTATCATAGAGACCAAAAAAGGAGAACCTGTTATCGCTTTGATAAAGTCTTCCTTTGATTCATAGCCATTAATACGTGCAGCATACTCGATATCAGTGGATTCTGGATCCTGATGTCGGTCTCGGAACTGCATAACCGCTTCATGGGTCCAGGGGTCCTCGAATAGCACCGGAACATCAACTAGTCGAGAATTAATCACAACATCATCTAGATTCTCTACAGAACTTTCGAGCTTCTTTAATTCATCAATAAGCTCATCCGGGTGAATCTGGTCTGGGTTAAAACGAACCATATAGGATGCATTGGAAGGACAGATATCTAGAATCCCCGGCATGTTTTTCTCTCTAAGCTTTTTCGTTATTGCCATCGCTTGAAAATTGACCTCTAAACTCATGTCTTCACTAAGCTCAACGAATATAAATTCATCGCCACCGTAACTGTAACGTGTTTTCAAATCAGACAATATCAGTCACCTCACTCAAATTTTTTGGATTGCTCTTTCCTTACAATCCAATCGATATATATTTCGTTTCTAGATACTCCTCAATGCCGTGATGCCCGCCTTCTCTTCCCATACCGCTTTCCTTAAACCCACCGAATGGGGCCTGGGCAGCAGAGGGCGCGCCATCATTCAAGCCGACGATTCCATAATCTAGTTTTTCAGAAAGGGTTAGTGCTTTGCTGAGATTTTCAGTGAACAGGTAGGCTGCCAGGCCAAATGGTGTATCATTGGCACGCTTGACAGCAACGTTTTCATCACGAAATGGACTGATAGGGACCACAGGACCAAAAGTTTCTTCGTTCATACAGAGCATTGTATCTTCAGCATTTGTTATAACAGTAGGTTCGATGAAATAGCCGCTGTTCTCTTCAAATCCCCTGCCGCCAACGACAACTTCCGCGCCTTTTTTGACAGCATCCTCAATATGTTGGGTCACTTTTTCATAGCCATCCTGATCAATTAGTGGTCCAATATCCGTATTTTCCTGGAGACCGTCACCAACCTTCAACTGCTCTACAGCTGGCTTCAATTTATCAGTAAAAGCCTCAAGAACATCCTCATGGACATAGAAACGGTTCGAACAGATACACGTCTGCCCCGCGTTTCGGAATTTTGAAGCTATCGTACCTGCCACTGCTTTATCCAAATCCGCATCCTTCATGACAATAAAAGGCGCCTGTCCACCAAGCTCGAGGGAAATGCGTTTCATTGTATCCGCAGACTTTTTCATTAAAACTTTTCCGACCTCAGTAGAACCTGTGAAAGAAAGCTTACGAACTCGGGAATCAGAAAGCCATACTTCACTGATTACTCTTGCGCTTCCAGTTATGATATTGATCAGCCCAGCCGGTGCGCCTGCTTCGTGTGCCAGTCCAACTAATCGAATCGCAGTTAATGGAGTCTGACTTGCAGGTTTAATCAACACCGTACAACCTGCAGCAATAGCTGGTGCAACTTTCCTTGTGATCATTGCAGCCGGAAAGTTCCACGGGGTAATTGCTGCCATTACACCGACCGGCTGTTTTTGGACGATAATTCGTTTATTGCGCTTCGATGCCGGAATAGTTTCCCCATAAATCCGCTTCGCTTCCTCTGCGTACCAAGATATATAATTATTGGCGTAATTGATTTCCCCTAACGCTTCTTTTAATGGTTTTCCCTGTTCTTTAGTCATGGTTTCCGCCAATTCTTCCTTATGTTTATCAATCAATTCGTACCATCTCCACAAAAATTCCGCCCGCTCATCTGCAGTGGTTTCCTTCCAATCCTGAAATGCTTCATAAGCAGCGTCTATTGCGAATTGTGCATCCTTTTCTCCGGCATCAGGAACAGAATCAATCCGCTCCTGGTTAATAGGGTTGGTTACATCAAAAAAATTCTCAGTGCTATAAGGTTTTCCATTAATAAAATTATCCACCGATAACCCTCCTCTTAAAACGCTTTTTTCATCATTATCTTATTTCCCGAAACACCCATGAATTAGACTGAATATTGTGATTTATTTTGCCATATGTTACGTACCGACCTTGTGATGATGCCTAATCCTTCTTCTAACTCGCCATCTGAAATGACAAGCGGCATTAAGAAGCGAATAACATTGCCATAGACTCCTGCGCCTAATACAAGCAGACCTTGTTTCTGTGCCTGGGCGATCATTTGTGAGGCAAGCACCTTATCTGGTGTTTTGTTTTCTTTATCATTGACGATTTCGACAGCAACCATTGCACCTATTCCTCTGACATCACCGATGCATTCAACTTCTTCGCGCAATTGATTGAACGTGTCTTTTACCTTTTGGCCGATTTCATTAGCCCGTTCATTCAACCCTTCTTCTTCGATGATTTCAATTGCTGCAAGAGCCGCACGACACCCTAACGGATTACCACTATAAGTTCCCCCAAGCTCTCCTGAGTTGGCAGCATCCATGATTTCCTGTCTTCCTATGACACCACTGATCGGTGTTCCTGCCCCTAATGATTTGGATACCGTAATCAGATCAGGAATGATGTCAAAATGTTCGACAGCAAAGTAACTTCCCGTTCTCCCAAATCCTGTCTGAATTTCATCGGCAACAAACAAGATGCTATGTTGTTTACAAAGATTCCTTACTGCCTGCACAAATTTTCTATCTGGAACGATAAAGCCGCCTTCTCCCTGGACAGGTTCCATTACCACTGCAGCTATCGTTTCCGGTGCCACTTCTTTGATAAGAAAATCGTTGAACTGATCGATCATAAAATCTATATATTCTTCTTCACTCATCCCCTCTGGACGTCGGTAGGCGTATGGGAATGGGGCTTTATACACTTCCGGCGCAAATGGCCCAAATTCGTACTTATAAGGCTTGACCTTGCTTGTCATTGACATCGTCATCAACGTGCGTCCGTGGAAAGCGTTTGCAAAAGTCACAATACCTTGCCTTCCCGTATACTTCCTAGCGACTTTAACAGCATTTTCGACAGCTTCAGCACCGCTATTTTGCAGTAGCACCTTCTTGTTATGACTTCCCGGTGCGAGCTCAGCCAACTTTTCTGCTAATTCAACATAAGGCTCGTACATCATGACGTTGAAGCCAGTATGGATATATTTTTCAACCTGGGCATGAAGTGCTTCTTTTACCTTCGGGTGACAATGCCCTACATTAATCGTACCGATCGCACCAGCGAAATCGATGAATGTATTGCCGTCAACGTCTGTAATTACTGCGCCTTCTGCCTTTTCTGCGAATGTAGGGACCCCGTAGCTGACTGCATCCGGCACAACCTGATGCCTGCGTTCGAGCAGATCGCTGGCGACAGGACCCGGAAGATTTGTTTTTACTACAGCATGATTTGTCATGATATCTCTCTCCTTTAGTTAAAAATGGATGTCCGTTCGGATAAATCATTCAATGTAGACAACAAATGAGCCTCTACTGCTTCCTCTAATAGATCAGCATCCCTTTTACGAAGTGCTTCTACAATGCGCCCGTGTTCTGGAATTGACTTCACTTCACTCAGGGGGATAGTATAAAAATCATCCTTCAAAATCAGATATCCATCTGTCCACTGGTTGAGCCTCTCCACCTGTTGGAGCAGAAACTTATTGTCGGATATCTTAGCGGGATAGGCGTGGATCTGTCCATTTACCCGCATAAATTCCTCGAAGTCTTTTGCCTTATAAGCGTCTACTTCTTGTTCAAGCAACTGTTCCATGTAAGTAATATCTTCATCCTTCATCGTAGTAACTGCCAACTGCCCTGCATACTTTTCCAAAACAGTGCGGAGATTGAAAACATCTTCGAGTTCCTTGTTGGACGGGTTATAGACGATGGCTCCTTTGTTAGGAACCAATTGAATCAACCCTTCATTCTCCAAACGCTTTAAAGCTGCCCTTATAGGAGTCCGGCTCATTTTCAGTTCTTTACTGATCCATTCCTCTGTCACCCGCTGCCCGGCACCAAGCTTCTTAAGCATGATTGCCCTCTTTACTTTTTCATAAGCAAATTCTTCGTTATTCTTCTTGTTTTTCATTACTCAACCCACCATTGTATTCCGAGATTGTATACAATCTTCTAAGTTATCTAACATATTAACGTAAATCTATTTAAATTTCTAGTTATTTTTCAGAATATATTCATAATTACATTAATTGAAAAGGCTTTCTTAACTCAATAGCATGAAAAATCAAATGAATTTACAGACAGAAAAATACAAAATCATTAATTATATTGGTCAAGTCTAGTCCATTCCTTGTATGGCTTCAGGAATAGCTCTTATAAAGAAGTAGAAGAAAACGAAAAGGAACCAAAAAACGCGCATCAATAGATAATTGATGCGCGCTGACTGCTTAGCTTTTTACTGCCAACTACAGACGTAAGACCAAGCACCCGACAGCTTTATTGAATTATTTAACGCTTTTTATTATTGCCCTTCTTTCTATTAAATCTCACTTTCAATAAATGGAGGCAGCGGATCACGGAATTTATTCCAGTCCACCCCCATTTCTTCATCTGTTAGTAAACATTGATCCAGTCCTTTGATGATACCTTCTTCATCAACATCTATACCAATAAACACCAACTCGGTCATGCGATCTCCATATTGGTCGCCCCAACGATCGGCTATATCATGTTCCTCTTGCAAAACTCTGGTGCGCTCTTGTTCAGGGTAGGCGGCAATCCACTTTCCTGCTCCTTGTATAGAAAGTGAGGTTCCTGCCTGGGATAATAGCCCGGCCGTATTATTTCTTGTAGCCAGCCAGAAAAAACCTTTAGCTCTAACGATGCCGGCGGGCCACTGTTCTAACCACTGGGTCCATCGCTCAGGATGGAAGGGCTTTTTGCTACGATAAACAAATGAGCCGATGCCGTACTCCTCTGTTTCAGGAACATGTTCCTCGTTAAGTTCCTTTATCCAGCCAGCTCCCTGACTCGCTTTTTCAAAATCAAAAAGCCCTGTATTCAATACTAGATTTAAAGGTACCTGACTAAACCTGGTATCGATGACCTCGGCATCAGGGTTCAATTGTCTTAAGACCGCCTTTAACTTTTCCCTATCCTCTTGCTTCACTAAATCTACTTTATTTAAGAGAATAATATTTGCAAACTCGATTTGGTCGATTAATAGATCAATAACTTCTCTGACATCGTGATCATCTGCTCCTTCATTACGGTCCAGTAAGCTTTCTCCTGAGCCATAATCATCCCAAAATCGGTTGGCGTCTACCACAGTTACCATTGTGTCCAAACGGCAGTGTTCACCAAGATGAATACCAAGTTCTTCATCTTCATAAGTGAAGCTTTGGGCAACAGGAATTGGTTCTGATATTCCTGTTGATTCAATGACTATATAATCAATGTCTAGTTTCGATAGTTGTTCTACTTCTTTTATTAGATCTTCTCTAAGGGTGCAGCAAATACAACCATTTTGTAACTCAACCAATTGTTCTTCCGTCCGACTGAATCCACCTTGCTTAATCATATCCGCATCAATATTGACTTCACTCATATCGTTCACGATAACTGCAATTTTACGATCCTCTTTATTGTGTAACAGATGATTTAGCAAGGTAGTTTTTCCAGAACCTAAATAACCACTCAAAACTGTTACTGGTATCTTTTTTGACAAAGCTTCTTCCTCCTAAACGGTTCGATTCGGTCACTCCAATAATGATCCAATAAGGAGAGAACTGTTTTTTACCAGCTGGATTTTTTCACCCCTGGGATCTGTCCTTTATGCGCATAATCTCTAAAGGCAATCCTGGACATTTTGAACTTTCTCATATAGCCGCGGGGCCGCCCAGTTACTTCACACCTTCCCGTTAAGCGTGTTGGTGAGGAGTCACGCGGAAGTTGCCGCAGTCCTTCGTAATCTCCTTTAGCTTTAAGCTCTCTTCTTATTTCAGCATATTTTGCTACCATTTCCTGTCTCTTCTTTTCTTTTACAACCTTTGATTTCTTAGCCATTTTTCTCACCTTTCTTTAATCGTTTATTTATTACAAGTAACTATCCAAATCTTTATAAACAGCGCTTGGAGTGGTACTCGACTGTCCTGTATATTTACCACTGTAGCTTTTGGTCGGCTGATCCATTTCTGCAATGACCAATTGGCAAATTCTCCACCCTTCTATTAACTCAATGGGAGAGCGACTCGCATTGAAAAGTTCAAGAGTTATACGGCCTTCAAATCCCGGATCCACCCACCCTGCGTTTTGCACAAATAGCCCCATTCTTCCAATTGAACTTCTTCCTTCTACAAACGCAGTCAAATGATTCGGCAGTTTGATCCATTCTTTTGTTGTAGCCAGCATAAAAGAATGGGGAGGGATAATAATAGACTCTTGCGCTCCTATATGAATGTCTCGATAGGAAGCACTTTCTCTCAATGAAAGTTTACCTGTACTATGCTCATCCACAGTCATAAAATGCCGGCCAAGTGTCAGGTCTGCTGAGGCCGGTTGAATGTGCGAAAGGTTTACCGGGTCAATTATTAATTCTTTACTCTCCAAATAGTGGAGAATGGTTTGGCTTGATAGAATCACTTCATCCACCTTCTCTTTTCTTATTGAGTAGAAACTTCTCAAGTAAATGGATCCTGCATACTAGCCCATTCCTCGTCCATTTCTTCTGGAGTCAATAAACATTGATCCAGTTCTTTAACAATTATCTCCTTTTCAAGATCCACCCCTATGAATACAAGGTTAATCATGCGGTCGCCAAACTCTACGTCCCATTCATTTAAAATGCCAGGATTTTGTTCGATTGTTCGATCCTTTTGTTCTTTAGGGAGAGAAGCTACCCAGTAGGAGACAGGTTCAATGGAAACAGAGGGACCTGCCTGAGATAATAATAGAGCTAATTGATTTCTTGTAGCACACCAGGCAATGCCTTTCGCACGAACGATCGATGCTGGCATTTGACTGATCCAATCATAAAACCGCTGCGAGTGAAAAGGGAGCCTTCGTCTATATACAAAAGATTGAATCCCATACTCTTCAGTTTCCGGAGAATGTTCTTCAGGACCAGCCGTCAACTCTTTAAGCCAGCCCGCCGATTGACTTGCTTTATCAAAATTAAAGCGATGTGTATTTAAGATTTTTGCAGGATCCACTTCACTATAGGTCGTACGGATAATTTCAGCCTCGGGCTGCAAAGTTTGGATCACTTGAGTCAACGCATTCAGCTGTTCCTCTGTCACCATGTCACATTTATTCAGCAAGAGAACATCACAAAACTCAATCTGGTCAATTAGTAAATCGGCAAGATTCCGCTCATCATCTTCTCCAAGCGCCTGCTTTCGGTCAAGCAGCTTATCCCCGGACTCGTAATCATGCCAAAAACGATAGGCATCTACAACGGTAACCATCGTATCAAGGCGACAGAACTGAGTAAGGTCAATTCCAATTTCTTCATCAATATAAGAAAAAGTCTGGGCGACGGGCAAAGGTTCGCTAATCCCTGTAGATTCAATAACGATATAATCAATATTGCCGGCTTTTGCAATTTTTTCAACTTCAACGAGCAAGTCTTCTCTTAATGTACAGCATATACATCCGTTAGACATTTCGACTAAATTCTCTTCTGTTCTTGAAAAATGCCCTCCCTTCTCTACTAAATCTGCATCAATGTTAATTTCACTCATATCATTCACGATGACTGCTATTCTCAGCCCTTTTCGATTGTTTAAGATATGATTAAGCAGCGTAGTTTTCCCTGACCCTAAATATCCACTTAAAACCGTAACAGGAATTTTCACACTCATACTTACCCTCCTCATTTAGTTTAATGTGGTTCATCTCCCACCCTTTTAAAAGTAATCATTACGATTTAAAATCAACTAAAATTTTTTTCAGTAATACATTGTCTAAACTGCTCTTCAAGTTTCTTTTTGTTTAAGTCTTTTCCGATAAAAACTAACTCACTTACACGTGGATCGCTTCCCCACGAGCTCTTTTCCTCCATCGCAAAAAGCATATGGACTCCTTGAAAAACAAAGCGATGCTCTTTTCCCTTTATATTTAATACCCCTTTATAACGGTAGAGACTTTCCCCTTGGATTTGAACGAGAAATGAAATCCATAGATTGAGCTTGCGTAAATCAAGAGGTCTGCTTTCTTGTATGGATAAAGAAGTTATTTCATCATCATGATAGTGAGAGTCCTCTTCATTAAAACAATGGGGATTCAGCTCCACTTTTTCATTCAAGTCAAAAGAATAAATGCCTAAAACCTTGTCCAATTCAATATGACTGTTTTCACATAAATACGTACCAGCTGTTGGGTTTATGGTTTCTAATCGCTTGATTAAAATATCTAATTCATCGATTGTCACTAAATCTACTTTGTTCACAAGGATAACATCAGCAAAAGCAATTTGACTCAGTGCTTCACTTTTGTGCTCGAAATGTTTGGAAATATGTTTAGCGTCTACTAAGGTGCATACGCTGTCTATGATAAAGTCTTCCATTATTTCCTTATCCATCAGAAAGGTTTGAACAACTGGAGCTGGGTCTGCAAGTCCTGTAGTTTCGATAACCACCCGCTCAAACTCGACCACTTTTTCTTCTCTTGAGAAAGCAAGCATAGATAACGTATCTATTAAATCTTTACGAACATTACAGCAGATACATCCGCTGTTAATTTCAATAATTTCTTCGTTCGTGTGTTCAATGAGCTGATCATCGATTCCGATATCTCCAAACTCATTCACAATGAGCGCCACTTTTTCTTCAGTATGATTTAAAATATGGTTTAGAAATGTGGTCTTCCCGGACCCCAAATATCCGGTTACTATAGTAACGGGGATCCTAGATTGATTATCCACCATTTCTATGTTCCTCCAGCCATTTATCAAGTGCCTGCCATGGCATAAGGGCGCAATTGTGTCTAGCCGGTAAATTGTGGACTCCTTGGAGAGAAGCTGCATCCCCTAAATCATCTTCGTCATCTAGTTCTCCTTCTCGTATTAACCGTTCGAATGCTTCCCTCTTATTCACGCATTCCTTTACTGTCCGATTTTTCAAAAGATCGGTCATCATCGAGCAGGAAGCCATGCTAATGCTGCACCCTTCCCCTTCAAAGGATAAGTCCTCGATCTTTTCCGTGCCTATTCGTATATATAAGACCATCACATCTCCACACGTAGGATTCTTATAGTGAATCTTATATATATCACTCTGACCAGATAATTCTCCGTAGTTTCTTTTATATTTGGCATGATCCATAACAACCTGACGATATAAATTATCTAACACGAAACAACCTCCTTAAAAAGGATTCGTTACTTCTTGCAGCTTATCTTCAATTTTTATTTAGGTATTGATAAGAAAAAAATCTTTTGGTCCCTATCTACTTTTAACTTAGACCTTACTAACTCCGTACAATCTTTCCAGCGCACAGCATTCAATTTCATTTCAAGCAAGCTGCCAATTTCTCTGTCGATTTGGTTGATAGTCTTTAAAAGGTCAGCAGTGGTCATATTAAAGTACCTGGCTGCACGTCCATAGGCAGATTCACTCTTAAGAAGGACCATAAACTCCTCAGCAGTGGCAGCTTCTTCAGCAATTTCATCTTCCATGTTAATCACATGTTCATATATTTCTCTCTTTTCTTTTGGCAGTTCTCCTACAATCTTATCTTTTAAAATTCTTATTAAGTACTCGCTCATGTTTTCACCTCAAAAGGGTTTATGGCTAATAACTACATTTTAAATCGTAATAATTACTATTTAAAATGTACAGAAAACAATTTACCATTTATTTTTATAAAAAACAAGAGGTATTTTTGTGTATTAATAAAATAGTGATTGAGATTTATGTGTTATTAGGAGTAAAAATTGGGAGAGGTCTCTATCATTGTTTTAAGGGAGTTCACTTTAAAAATAGTGTCTGATCCCTGTTGGACCAGACACCTAATAAATTCATTCCTTTTTCTCGTCAGGTCTATACGTTTTAGTCATAAAGATAACCGCTGTGAAAAAACACCCGCCGAAGATAAAGCCGGCTCTCAGCCAGGGGCTTGTTGCCACATAAAAAGCAGAAAACAAGAAGGAGAACCAAATCATGATAAGCATTGAAATTTTCGCTTTAAGAGGAATGCCCCTGCCTGCTTTATAATTACGTATATACGATCCAAACCATTTATTCGTCATCAGCCAGTTATACAGGCGATCAGAGCTTCGCACGTAACATGCGGCTGTCAAAAGCAGAAAAGGTGTGGTCGGGAGAAGTGGAAGCACAATTCCTAGCACGCCGAGAGCAAGGGATACACTTCCAATCACAATCAGCAGAATTCTAACAACTTTTTTCATAAATGAACTCCTTAACGTATGTTTATTTTAAGAGGGATTCCTTCTTCCTGCCTTCCTAACATCAGGAAAAGTGTTCTTTTACTATAGTAAACCCCTACGTAGTTGTTTTCCATCATTCCATTTTCAAAAAATACTTTTTCGTCAGCAAACATTCCCAAATCAAAGAGGATCAGCTTAAACTACACTGATCCTCCCTAAGCCTATATAATTTCTTTACCCATATTATATAGACAATCTACCCGACAACTCGTACATACTTTCATCAATCTTCGTCTTTTGTAAAAAGATTTCACTTATATCATAGTTCATAAGGTTATTATCTTTTATTACAACAAGCTTACCAGATTCTTGATTTACAAGCAGGTCAACCGCGTATGCTCCTAAACGGCTGGCCAAAACCCGGTCTCTTGCGGTAGGAGCTCCACCACGCTGCGTATGTCCCAGAACGGTAACACGTGATTCTATTCCTGCTTCTTCTTTAAGTCTGGCGTTGAGATCGATTCCACTTACCGTTCCTTCGGCTACGATAATAATGCTGAACCTTCTGTCAGATGACGATCCATTTTTGATCTGTTCGACCACCTTCTCTACATCTTCTTGTTTTTCAGGAATTAATATATTTTCTGCTCCGCCGGCAAGACCAGACCATAATGCCAGATTCCCAGTATCCTTCCCCATCACTTCAATAATTGATGATTTCTCATGAGAGAAAGCTGTATCAAGAATCTGATCTATGTACTCAATAATCGTATTTAAAGCTGTATCGAATCCGATCGCCTCATCCACGCCTGGAATATCATTTTCAATCGCTGAAGGAATGCCGATACACGGAAACCCTTTCTCAGCTAATGCTGCTGTGACTTTCAATGCTTCTCTTCCTCCAATAACCACGAGGCCCTCTATTCCCTGTTTCTTCAAGTTTTCTATAGCTTTCTTTTGTCCTGCATCGGTAGAAATCTCTTCACAAATGTAGGATTGGAGGATAGTCCCTCCTCGTTGAATAATAGGGCCTACAGAGGCTGAATCCATTTTTTCCATAGTTTCATTCAATATTCCTTGAAAACCATACTTGATTCCAACCATTTTTATCCCATAATGAAGCCCGGACCTTACTACTGAGCGTATGGCTGCGTTCATGCCCGGAGCATCTTCGCCGCTTGTTAACACACCAATCTTATCCAAATTTATCACTCACTCCCTACAGTTATTACTATGCACATTCTATACTTTAGTTATGGGAGTAACAAGAGCGTTCACTTGATGACGTCTAGCAAGAAGAGAAAAGCGTCTGATGACTACTATCCGAAAAATACTACAATGCCAGATCAGCAAGAAAATGCTTGTCGCCCCCCTTTTTATCGCATTCTTCCCCCATATTTCCTTGTTCAACTATTATAAAGCATTAGCAGTTAAATAGTAGAATATTTGAGCTTTTCATAAAAAAAGCAGCGTAGTTCAAAGAGAGTTATTCAACAATATGGCAGGATAGTGGAAGACTTGGTTTCGAGATAATTTGTGTTCGTGGCTGTAATGAGAGTCTGGTGTGGTTGGGAAGCTACTCGCTTTCCTGTGGGGGAAGTGGCGAGCTTCCTCGGGCTTGCAGCCCTGTGGGATCTCGCCTACATCCTTCTCCCACGGGAGTCTCGCAGCTTCCCAACCACACCAATCGATAGGAGATGAACGAACCCTCTTATACCGTTCTTTGAATTATTTTTATCTCCGCCAGCTCAGTCCAGTCCGCTGAACGAAGTGCTTCCGCTTTCAAAGGTAGGAGCCTCACACATTCCTAAAACCCTTTTCATTTCCGTGAAAGTAAGCTAGAAATGAATCTTTTTTGCAAGAAGTAGCGTCTTCTTTATCCCTTTCCAGTGAGAATATTGCAGCTGTTCAACATGGGCCGCATGTTTATGAAAATCAGCATACGACCATCTATTTTTTGGGGTGAAGCGGTAGTTTATAGGGATAAACCGCTCAATATCAAGTTTTTATTATAACTGTCGCGCAGCATCTGACATCCTGAAATCGGTGTTTCCGTACCCCCTTATCATCGCAAAGAGCTCCGGGAAATTACGAGACTCCTGTGGGAAGAGAGTGCTTGGTGAGACCCCGGAGAGCGAAGCGAGGCCACTGAAAAAGTCCCTCTTACAAGAAAAACCGGAAGCATTTCGTCCGAATGGGCGAAATGCTTCCGGTTTTCTTGTACACTAAAGACAATACATAAAAGTGAGGGATTCAGATGCTTGAACGTCAGATGACCATGAACATAAGTGGATATTCCAATTTATATGATTTGATTGTACCCAAGGACCATTTTCTCCGGCAGATCAATGACCTTGTCGATTTCACTTTCATTTATGAGGAATTAAAAACGAAGTATTGTCACACGAATGGACGTCAAGCGGTTCATCCGATTCGTATGTTCAAATATCTTTTTCTTAAAACTACTTATCAGTTGTCCGATGTCGATTTGGTGGAAAGAGCTCGCGTTGATATGTCCTTCAAATACTTTCTAGAACTGGCCCCTGAAGACGAAGTAATTGAGCCAAGCTTACTGTCTTACTTTAGGAAAAATCGCCTTAAAGACAAAGAATTTTTAAATCTTCTGATCAAAAAAAGCGTCGAAACAGCGCAGGAAAATGGCGTTCTTCAATCCTCGGCGATCATTGTGGATTCCACTCACACGAAGGCTCGTTATAATCATGAATCTCCTCAGGAAGCTTTGCGATCCCGTTCAAAAGTCCTTCGAAAACATGTTTATGCCCAAGAAGAATCGCTGAAGGAAAAGATGCCTCCAAAACCAACGGGTTCATCAATAGAAGAAGAAATAGATTACACCCAAAACGTTCTTCAGGTCGTTGAAGACCATCCTACGTTAAAGACCTACCCGAAAGTGAAGGAATCTTTCAACTTATTGAAAGAAACGGTAGAAGATGACTTAGAACATCTTCGATTGTCCGCAGATCCCGATGCGAAAGTGGGTCACAAGTCAGCGGATACTTCTTTTTTCGGTTACAAAACTCATCTGGCCATGAGTGAAGAACGAATTATCACAGCCGCCGCCACGACGACGGGCGAAAAAAATGATGGGAAATATTTGACTACGTTGATTGAAAAAAGTATAGAAGCAGGTATGGACGTAAAAACGGTAATTGGGGATGCCGCGTATTCGGAAAAGAAAAATTTAATATATGCCAATGAGCAGGAGATTACGTTAATCTCCCGACTTAATTCCACCATTACACACGGAACACGAAGAAAAGACCAAACCTTTGAATATAATAAAGACGCTGGGATGTATGTATGCCCCGCAGGTCATATGGCCGTTTTTAAGCGCAGAGATAGCCGAAAAGCTACAAAAGATAAAAGCCCTAGAGTTCGGTATCATTTTGATATTGAGAAATGTAAAGTTTGTCCATTGAGAGAAGGGTGTTACAAAGAAGGGGCTGGAAGTAAGACCTATACGATCCGAATCCAATCTCATGAACATCAGGAACAAGCAGCATATCAAGAAACGGAGGAATTTAAAGAACGAGCGAAAAGCCGTTACAAAATTGAAGCGAAAAATGGAGAATTAAAGCAACGGCACGGATATGAGACCGCCTCATCTTCGGGTCTTGAAGCCATGGAATTACAAGCAGCGATGGCGGTCTTCACCGTTAATATGAAACGAATAGTAAAATTAAAGAACCAATAAGGGAGAAATCCCTTATAAAAGATGTTAAAAATAGCGGTTTTCGGAAAAAAACATTCCGAAAACCGCTATTTATTTTTCTGAGTGAGAATTACCAACAGTTTTTCAGTGGCCTCAGCGAAGCTCGAGGAGGCTCAGCGCCCGCCCCACGGAAAGCGAACCTTTTCCTGCAGCCCCTAAACTCTCACTATGTCTCGAAACTAAGTGTTCGAGAATAGGAAGCTTTTATGAAATAACATAGAGAATTAACAGAGCAAAAAAAGGCTGCCCATAAAAGTCTATTTCTTAGACTTTTGGGACAGCACCTTTTTAATCATTCATAAAGTTCCGGGCGGCGATCTTGAAAAATAGGAATTTGTTCACGGATAGCTTCAACTCGGGAAAAGTCGACCTCACACATGAGGACCTCTTCATCATCTCCAGCTTCCGCTACTATGTTACCCCATGGGTCCACAACAATTGAATGTCCGCCGAATTCGTTGTTTTGATCGGAACCAATACGGTTGCATGCAATAACAAAACTCTGGTTCTCAATGGCACGGCTAATCAACAAATTTCTCCAATGTTCAACTCGTGGTTTAGGCCACTCTGCCACGACGAACAGCCCTCTGGCTCCGTTCAGCATATGAGTTCGGATCCATTCTGGGAAACGAATATCATAGCAAATCACTCCGGCTACAAGTGTATCTTCAAGAATGAAATTACCCTTATGATGGCCTGAATTCAAAAATTTCTCCTCATCCATCAGCCGGAATAAATGAGCTTTACGATAGTTAAGGGTTCGATCACCGGACCGATTGTAAGCTACCATTGTATTGTAATATTCTCCGTGATCATCCTCAGCGACAGAACCAGCAATCGTTACTTCATGCTTTTGAGCCAGTTCGGCCAACATCTTATGAGTAGGACCTTCCAGCGTTTCAGCAATTTCATCAAAGCGGCTCAAATCGTAGCCTGTCGTCCAAAGCTCAGGTAGAAGGATGAACTCCCCACCTTTTGAAACAGCTTCTTCAATTAGTGGAAGTGCTATACTGCGGTTTTTTTCTGGATTTCCAAATGCAATATCCATTTGTATAATGGCTATATTCGTCATGAGCGTTTCACCTCTTTCCTTTTATTCTAACAGAAGAAATTTATGAATTCATGGCTTATATTTTTGTTCATCAGGGAATACAAGGGATGGAAAGGGTGGAAATGATGGCACAAATCAAACAACAAGACGGACGTTTTTATATAAATGAAAAAGGAAATGAACTTGCAGAATTGGTATATGAAGAAGAGGGATCACTTCTTAAGATAACGCATACTCACGTTATTCCTCCAGAGCAGGGAGAAGGACTGGCTACAGAGCTTGTCGATCATGCCGTACAGTATGCTAGAAACAACAATATGACGATTGACCCTGTATGTTCTTTTGCTGAAAAGGTGTTAAACGGCGACTCGAAATATGAGGATGTTCTAAATAAATAATCACTGGGAGGATGGATGAGTTATGGCCATTATAAGAGAACCAGCTGAGAAAGATTTAATGCACATAACAAAATATGCAGTGGAAAATACGTGGATCAGCATCGACTCTTCTGAACCTGAGGGTGCCGAGAGACTAAGGAAGAGAAAAGAATGGGCAGCCGATCATCTGTTCAATGAGCATTCCGATCAACGCCTTCTCGTCGCTGAAGAGGGAGATAGAACGGTAGGATATGTTTATGGAGAAACAGCCGAAGAAGATGGGCGGACTGTAGGGAAAGTAAAAGAAATTTACGTCGATGAATTCTATCGCCGCGAAGGGGTAGGATCTGAATTAATTCAGTCTATGTTTAAATGGATGAGAGACAAAGATGTGGATACAATTGAAAATATGAACCCATCCGATGATGAAAGGGCTCAAGGATTTCTTAATTCCATAGGATTTTCACCAGATGGAATTTTTTCACCCGACGGAAAAAGAGATGTTTAGTTCGTTGTAGAGGAAGGAGTGATTGCGTGAAGCAGGCAATGATTATTGTGAATCCTTCTTCAGGTAAGGAAGAAGCTGTGGATCATGTAGAAAAAATCGAAAAAATACTTGAGGGAAAAGAATATACTGTGAAAACAGTTCAGACAGAAAAAGAACTGGATGCGACTCAATTCTGTCAGGATGCCTGCTCCCAGGAGTTCGATCTAGTCGTTTCTTTAGGGGGGGACGGGACATTAAATGAGACGATTAATGGAATGGTCGACCAGGAACACCGTCCGAAGCTGGGTATCGTTCCGATGGGAACTGTGAATGACTTTGCGAGAGCCTTGAATATTCCGCTGGATCCTGAAGCAGCGATCGAAACTTTAGAATCCGATCTTACGAAAAAAGTGGATATAGGAAGCTTCAATGATCGCTATTTTGTTAATATCGTGGCGATTGGAGCCATCGCAGAAGCGACTTCTGAAGTTTCTCCTGAACAAAAAACCAGGTTCGGCCCTTTAGCTTATTTGATGGAAGGGGTGAAGACCCTTGCTTCAAGTAACGCTTACCCCTTACGTATCGAGTATGACGATAAAGTGTGGGAAGGGGATTCCTTCTTATTTCTTGCGGCGCTGACAAAATCAACGGCAGGATTTGAGAAGCTCTCACCAGATGCTAAAGTGAACGATGGGGTGCTTCACTGTTATGTTATTAAAAATGTAAATATGCTTCGGGTAGCTTCGATCGTAACGGCGGTTTTGCGTGGGAATCTCAAAGAGGACAAGGATGTAGAATACTTCCAGGCGAAGAAACTCCGCGTTTCTTCAAGTGAAAAGCTTCACACGAATGTGGACGGAGAAGAGGGGGATCCTTTACCGGTGGCTATGGAAGTCAAACCACAGCACATTGAAGTAATTATAAATGAGGGAGCTCGCTAATACAGCGGGCTTTTTTTTATTTTGTAAGAAAACCTATAAAAAAACCTATAAAAAAACCTTCCTTTCACAGTGAAAGGAAGGGAGGCAGACACTTCGCTCAGGGAGGCTGCCATGTAATCTACAGGTCTATTCTTATATAGAATAGATAGGGTGATTCGACTTCAGAGGCAAAAGAGAAAAATTGAGACCCTATGACCAGATCATCTTGATTAACTAGAACCAAAGAATATTCAAGATAACTTAGAGTTTCTCTTTTGCTATTCTTCATTATATCATCGCCCGGGGAAACTTGGCTTTGGGAAAAGTGAAGCTGATGGAGCGGATTGATGAGTATTTATCAGATGAATTTTCGCAAGTTTTGGGTTAATTTGGGATTTATTGTTTTAAAAAGGAATATTGTGTCATTTACCTTTATGCTGTAAAATATAGATACCAACTAATATAGGAGTGGACTGATGGATTTTAATAGTGTTCGAAGTTTGATGCAAACGCAGGCTATGTCTTTTATGAATGGAGAAAGCAGCTCTTCGTCCAATTCTAGTATGAACGGAGTTTCTTTCCAGGATATGCTGGGGCTATTACTATCGCAACAATCGCCATCTCCTCAAATGAATGCTTCGCCTATGAATATTACTAGTCTACAAGCTTTTCAACAGCAGCCAATGCACATACATATCCATTATATTGACTCTGAGAAATCAGAAAAGGTGGACGAGGTTGTGGAAGAAGTGAAAAAGAAAGAAGTAAAAACCGGTAATGAAGACCTGGACACCTTGATCAAAGAAGCGGCAGAGAAGATCGGGGTTAATGAATCCCTGATACGGTCTGTCATACAAGCTGAATCCAATTTTGATCCAAATGCTGAAAGTCATGCTGGTGCTCAAGGTTTAATGCAGCTGATGCCCGGTACGGCAAAAGGACTAGGCGTAACGAATTCGTTTGACCCGAGAGAAAATGTCATGGGCGGCACTAAATATTTGAAACAGATGCTGGATCGATATGACGGCGATACGAAGCTGGCTTTGGCAGCTTACAATGCGGGTCCAGGTAACGTTGATAAATATGGAGGAATCCCCCCGTTTAAAGAAACTCAGAATTACGTTGGTAAAATACTAGGATAAATGATCAAAACCCCCTATGACCAAAACTGTCATAGGGGGTTTAATGTCTAAATTTCTTTGCTCATCTGTATATATTGATGGAAAACACGCGTCATTTCTTGCAGGCGGTTATGAACATCTTCGTCGATCAGTTCACCTTGTGTTGAGAAGTGGTTCGTGTGGGTATATACGTAATTAGGTGTGACGAGACAGCGGAAATAATTTAAAATTGGTTTCAACTGATTCTCAATCACGAGATGGTGCTGAAGGGTACCGCCATTAGCCACTATGGACACTGGTTTGTGGCGCATAGCCAAGGGGGAAACTGCATCGAATACGTTTTTTAACGTGCCGGGGATGGACCCCTGGAAGATTGGAGTGGCGATGACATACGCGTCAGCTTGTTCCATTTCTCGAATCAAATATTGCATATCTTCATTATACTGATCGTATGGACGACCATCGACAAACTCCATTTGATAATTTTCCAAGTTTATTTGTTTCGTTTCATATTCTGCTTTCAAACCAACTATATATTTGTCTATTTCATGCAATAATGTTTTAGTTTTAGTGCCTACGACTGTTCCGTTCAGAAGTAGAATCTTCATGACGAGGTCTCCCCTTTGATTGATTCAATATAGCAAAGATTTAACATTTTGATTATCCATCATTATGTTAAATCATACGTGCCGAATAAGCAATTGTGACTGGCTTAAAATCATTGAGGCGTCCAGCAGGAGGGAAATGTATGCTGAGAATCTGGAGGAGAATAAAATTTTTAGCTAATTTTAGGAAGTCGATTCCGTTTTTGTTAGAGCTTTTTCGCTCGCCTGATGTAAGTTTTAATAAAAAGTTGATATCTGTAGTATTGATGGGGGCTTACCTCCTATTTCCCTGGGATATAATTCCTGATTTTTTAGTTTTGATCGGGCTCGTCGATGATATAGCTGTGTTGACCTTTATATTGCAGCAAATTGTAAAGATGGCTCCTGAGCCAATTAAAGAAAAATATCAAATCGATGAAAAGTCGTGATGTTTAATGGTTTTGAAATTGAGGTATATATTGGTTGTGAGATGATTTAACTATATCAAGGAGTGATTATAGTGAGTAATGTTATGTTTACTTCTCATGCGACAGCTAAAGGCGGTCGTGAGGGTCATGTAAAATCAGATGACGGAATTATCGATGTAAATCTTGTACAGCCGGGCAGCGGCAATCAGGAAGGTTCCAATCCTGAGCAACTATTCGCAGCAGGATATTCAGCATGCTTCGACGGAGCATTAAATTTAATAGCAAGCAAACAAAGTAAAGATATTGAGTCCGAAACTAC
The DNA here is from genome assembly GCF_024189295.1 of Halobacillus sp. A1. Taxonomy (GTDB): domain Bacteria; phylum Bacillota; class Bacilli; order Bacillales; family Halobacillaceae; genus Halobacillus_A. The sequence continues at coordinate 56,666 of NZ_JAIZEN010000001.1, read as the reverse complement.
AGCAGACGTGAGTCTAATTAAAGACGAATCAGATGACGGTTTTAAAATCGGCGTTATTCTGAACGTAAGCGTTAAAGGAGTTTCTCAAGATGAAGCTGAAAAGCTTGTCAAAGATGCTCACGACTTTTGTCCTTATTCAAAAGCGACAAGAGGAAATATTGATGTGGAGTTGAAAGCAACAGCTGTTTAATTTCTCATTAAATCCAAGCCTCCTCGTATGCAGGGGGCTTGTTTTTTTACTTTTTCTTCGGCCGTCATGAGCATATCTTTACTAGAAAATCTAAAAAACATTCATAATAGAAGTATCCAGACGGCTTAAGGAGAGTACATGTATGAAAATCACAGATCAGGCTCGTGATTTATTGGATCAATTGATTGAAGATTCAGGGGGAGGGTGTCTTCGGCTGTATTTTGCAGGATATGGCTGCGGAGAACCTGACATCGGGATGACGATTGCTGAACCAGAAGCAGACGATGAACTCCAACATATCAATGCCATTCCAGTAGCAATTGATAAAAAAATTCTACATTTAACAGAGGACTTAACGATTGAAGGTAAGCAGACGATGGAAGGCCCGAAATTCCAAATGACAGGACTTCCCGAGAAAGATTGCTGAATCCCCATAAAAAAGAGCTGCCGGGTGTAGCTCTTTTTTTTATCAATAGGCACAGCAGCAATATGAAAGGAAGATCAATGTGCACTCATTCGATACATTATTTAACCCACATTCCTCTACCAGAATGACTACCTACGCTACGAAAGGAATGGTAGCTACGTCTCAACCGCTTGCTGCTCAGGCAGGTTTGGACATTTTAAAAAAAGGAGGCAACGCCGTTGATGCTGCTATCGCAACCGCCGCCTGTTTAACAGTCGTAGAGCCTACGTCCAATGGCATCGGTGGCGACGCTTTCGCTCTTGTCTGGATGAGGGATCACCTTTATGGCTTGAATGCAAGTGGACCTGCCCCCCACTCTCTTTCCATTCCAGCTGTAAAAGAAAAAGGGTATAAATCAATACCGGAGCACGGATTTGTCCCGGTGACGGTTCCAGGAGCACCAGCCGCGTGGGCGGAGCTATCCGATAAGTTCGGTAAACTCGATTTTCACGAATTGTTCACGCCTGCTATTTCACATGCCGAAAATGGTTATGCTTTAACGCCCGATCTGGGCAGGCAATGGGAGAAGGCTTTCGATAAATTCAAAGGTTTATTATCAGATGAACAATTCCAGCCATGGTTTGATACGTTTGCACCTTCTGGCAAGGCGCCCGGCATTGGTGAAGTATGGTCTTCTGCTGATCACGCCTCGACGTTAAGAGCTATCGCTGAGACGAAAGGCGCAGATTTTTACAAAGGTGATTTAGCGGGCCAGATCGATTCGTTTTCTAGAAAGTGCGGGGGGTTCATTCGAAAAGAAGATCTGCAGCAATTCAAGCCGGAGTGGGTAGAACCGATTTCCGTAAATTATAAAGGATACGACGTATGGGAAATCCCGCCGAATGGACAGGGTTTGATCGCTTTGATGGGATTGAATATTACGAACCATTTTCAATTCGAGTCGACATTTAACGTGGACGACTATCATAGACAAATCGAAGCCATGAAATTTGCTTATAGTGACGGGATGAATCAACTCACAGACCAAATGGATATGAAGCACACCATCGGAACTCTTCTTTCTCAGGAACGTGCTGAAGAAAGGGCTAAGCAGATTGATCAAGAAGCCGGCATTCCCAAAGCAAGTGAGCTTTCTCAAGAAGGAAATGTCTACTTAGCGACAGCTGATGAGGAAGGAAACATGGTTTCTTTCATTCAAAGCAACTATGATGGATTCGGCTCTGGAATTGTAGTGCCGGGAACAGGAATTGCACTGCAGAACAGAGGGAGCAGCTTTTCTATGAACGTGAAACAAGTCAATGCGCTGGCAGGAGGAAAACGCAGTTTCCATACGATTATTCCTGGGTTCATCACAAAAGATGACGAAGCGGTTGGTCCATTTGGAGTGATGGGTGGTACGGTGCAGCCTCAAGGCCACCTCCAATTGGTCAGCCAATTAATTGATGCTAAAGCCAATCCTCAGATGGCATTGGACGCACCTAGGTGGAAGTGGCTGAAAGAAAGAGAGGTCATCGTCGAACCCTCTTTTCCTAATCATGTGGCCCAGGGGTTGGAAAGGAAGGGACACAGAATAACTGTAGCCTTAAGTCGAATAGATTTCGGGCGAGGACAAATTATTGTCAGGCAGCCGGAGTCAGGCGTCCTTGCTGGTGGTACAGAGTCACGCACGGATGGGGCGATCGCTGTTTGGTAAGTTTACGGTAAATGAAAATTCAGGTAATATGAGAATGGCCCTGAGCTGGATGGTTCAGGGCTTAATTTTGTATGGATTGAGAGGGATCACGGTACACCATGATGGCATCTGGACACCAGGCTTTAGGTTTTACAAGCGGGCTTCTCACCCTGGCTATTCTCCCAGGATTCGGGGTTATGCCCGACACACCGTTAGAAGCGGTTTTATTTTTTTCGTTCGTCATGATCGGCTCTCTATTACCGGATATTGACACCCCTCATTCTAAGCTGGGACAGAAATTCTGGAGGGGCATTATGATCACGTTGATGTTCGCTTTAGGCATGTACTTATTCGCCCCCGATTATTTAGATGTGTATAGAGAAGAGTTGAAGATTTTTGTGTTTTTATGTTTACCACTGCTGATTATGGTGAAAAGTCACCGTAAAATGACGCACTCTATTTCATTTCTAGTTTTACTGGGGCTTTACCATATGCTGATCAGTGGAGTATGGGATATCCCATCGTTCTATTTTATAGGATTTATAGCGGGAGTTTTATCTCATTTAATAGGCGATTATATGACGAAGCGGGGCATTCCGGTATTTTATCCTTTTGTAAAAAAGTATTTTCGCTTTTTTATCACGTTCCGAACAGGTTCCTTAACTGAAAAGCTTATGATACTCATTCTTTCGATGTGGAATTTGTGGTATTTGGTTTCACAGGTTTTTTGACTTTCGGAGCAGATTGGTGGTTAAGCTCTTCTCTTTTCGTGGTACATACAAAAAGAAATGGAGTGTAAATAAAAAGGGGGGCAACCATCATGTTGATTACAGGAGTGACGGGGTTCGTCGGTCGTGAACTGGCTGGTTGGTTTGTGGACAAAGGCATTCCTTTTCGTTCAGCCTCACGTCACCCGGAAGCAGCAAGGCTATTATTCGATGACCCCCTCATCGATTGTAAACAGTTCGACTTTGAGAATTCTCAATCGTATGGGCAGGTTTTTGAAGGGATAAAGTCACTTTTTTTGACAAGGCCTACGGAAATTAAACACGTGGAGCCGATTATCGAAACTTTACATGCCGCAAAAGAGGCAGGAGTTCAAAAAATTGTGTTTTTATCGGTTCTTGGAGCCGAAAGAATGTCTTTTTTACCTCATAGAAAAATTGAAAAAAAGATTATCAGTTTAGGTTTTGACTATACATTTTTAAGAGCAAGCTCTTTTATGCAGGATCTTTTAAAGTCTCAGCTATATGACATACGGGAGCGCCATCAATTGAATATTCCAGCGGGTTCTGCTGAAATAAGTTTTATCGACAGCCGGGATGTAGCTGAAATAGCTTTTCTAGCGTTGATGGGTAAAACACCAGTCAATGATGCTGTCAAGCTGACGGGAAAGCAGGCGCTTACTTGTTATCAAGTCGCTGATATTCTTTCTGAAGAAATAGGAGAAGAAATCAAGTACGTTAATCCAACGAAGTATCAATTCCTACAGGATTGTTACCACCGCGGATATTCCAGTGATTTTGCTTCACAATTAGCGAATGTCTACACTTCCTCGAAAAATGGAATTTCCAGACGGATCAGTTTAGAAGCGGAGAAAATCCTGCAGAGGGAGCCAAGGTACATGAGGGAATTTGTCAGAGATTACAGAAACGCATTTATTAAAATAAATGCTGATAAAGCTTAATGTTGCTTATTCTGTAGGGTAGGCTAATCTTCAGGCGAGAAGCACGATTATAAATTTTCAGGTGGAATTTTGGAAAATGAAGTACTTAACAAAGCAGCGGATCTTCACATGGAGCCGCTGCTTTTTTTGTACTCTTCTCTCAATAAACCCATAAGCACCGTGTCATAATATTCTCCATCGATGAACTCGTTCTGACGAAGCTTACCTTCATGTTTGAACCCGCATTTCTCGTATAAACGAATAGCCTGATGGTTGCCGCTCCATGTATCTAATTGAACCCGCCGGACATTCAATGTGTAAAATAGGTGTTTAAGCATTGTCCGGATGATGTCCTGACCGTAACCTTTCCCCCAGAACGAACGCTCTCCTATATTAAGGCCGATTTCAGCACTTCGCGTGATCGGGTTGACTTGACGGAAATCACATTTTCCGATAACCTCATCCGTGGCCAAAGTATATACGATAAACACTTTTCCGTGAGTCCACATATCGTGAGAAGTTAAATTCTTTTCGTAATGAGCTTCAATGGCTTCTTTTGGATTATTGTTCTGTAGAGCGGCCGAGCTGCCGGATCCTAGCTGGGTCAGCTTCTCGTCATTCGCCCAGCGATACAGATGCGCTAAATCTTCTCGTGAAACAGGACGTAATTCAACAATTTCTCCCTTTAGCATGTATGTACCTCCCAAAAATGTAAGTTTCTCTATTCTAACAGATTCGATGTTGTAGAAAGTCTATTTATAGGGAATAGTAAAGTTTACAGCAGAAAGGGGAGAAGGCTTATATGTTTGAAACGTGCATGAATGCAAAAGAATTTATGGAAGGTTTTAAGGGCAAGTGGATGGTTGCAGGGGGATGGGCGATCGATTTACATATCGGGGAAGAAACGAGGGAACATGAAGATATTGAAATAGTGGTTTTTCGTGAAGATTTACAAAAACTGTCTGAGCACCTTCAAGGCTGGAAAACGTATGTCACGGAAGATGCTCAACTGGTGGAGTGGGATTTAAGTCAGCCATTCGATTCAAGGATCCATGAAATCCATGCTCGCCATGAGGAGGAGCAATTAGAATTTCTTCTTAACTTCAGGGAGAAAAACAAATGGAAGTTTCGAAGAGATGAAAATATCACCTTTCCGCTGGATCATATGAATTTGCATTCTGCACAAGGGATCCCTTACCTGAATCCAGAAATCGCCCTTTTATATAAATCCAAAAACACTCGTGAAAAGGACGATAACGACTTCAACTATGTATTTCCATTTTTGAATGAAAGGCAGAAGGAATGGCTGAAGCAGGCACTGATTCAACATTCACCCACCCATCCGTGGCTGGAAAAACTTTTGTATTAATTTTCCTGTAACTTTCATCCTGTTTATATTTTCCTAGCTGGGGTAATCTTTAATCATAAACCTCGTCACCGTCCCATCGATCGTTTTCTTCGAATAATCCCACAGATAGAAAAAAAATGAGTGAGAAAGGAGTCAATTATGAAAAAAGTCAGCACAGTATTTTGGGTTACATTAGCCATCGCTTTATTCTCGGTGGTATGGGGGGCCGTTGCACCTTCCAACCTCGAGAACATCACAGGGAAGATTCAAACTTATCTTTCCGTACACTTCGGCTGGTATTATTTATTAATTGTCACGGGGTTTGTCGTTTTCTGTTTATACATGATTGTCAGTCCTTACGGGAAAATTAAATTAGGTAAAAAAGATGACAAACCAGACTACAGTTATCCTACATGGTTCGCTATGCTGTTTAGCGCAGGGATGGGAATCGGTCTTGTTTTCTGGGGAGCTGCGGAACCGATTTACTTCTTCGGCACACAGCCTCCTACAACGGAAGCTGGTTCGGCTGCCGCTATGAAAGAGTCTATGCAATTCGTTTATTTCCACTGGGGCGTTCACGCCTGGGGGATCTATGCCATTGTAGCTCTTGTTTTAGCTTATTTTAAATTCCGCCGAGGCGCTCCCGCTCTCATTAGTTCAACATTAGAACCTTTATTCGGCGATAAAATGAAAGGTCCCTGGGGTAAAGTCGTGGACGTTATAGCCGTTTTTGCCACCATCGTTGGTGTAGCTACTACTTTAGGTTTCGGTGCTGCCCAGATTAACGGTGGACTTACTTATTTGACCGGGTTGGACGAGTCGTTCGGCCTTCAATTAGCAATCATCGGAGTCGTAACCGTATTGTTCATGATTTCTGCTTACACGGGTTTAAGCAAAGGGATCAAATACCTAAGTAATACGAACATGGTTCTGGCTTTAGCTTTACTCGTCATCATGTTGATTGTCGGGCCGACACTGTTGATCATGAATATGTTCACGGACACGATCGGCGCTTATATTCAGAACCTTCCTTCGATGAGTTTCCGAATGGCGCCCGGAAATGAAGAGAACCGCGCATGGATCCAGGATTGGACCGTTTTCTACTGGGCATGGTGGATTGCCTGGTCACCATTTGTCGGAATCTTTATTGCTCGTGTCTCCAAGGGGCGTACGATCAGAGAGTTTCTATCTGGCGTCCTGCTCGTCCCATCAGTTGTAGGTTTCTTATGGTTTTCAACTTTCGGGTCTTCAGCAATCGAGCTTCAGGATCAGGGCACAGCGGATATTGCCGGTTTAGCGACAGAACAAGCACTATTTGGGGTGTTTGATCACTATCCACTAGGATTAATCATGTCGATCATCGCGATGGCTTTAATCGGTACTTTCTTTATTACGTCGGCCGACTCTGCCACCTTTGTATTAGGGATGCAGACGACGAACGGTTCCTTGACGCCCCCTACGATGGTGAAGTTTGTATGGGGACTGGCTCAGTCATCTATGGCTGCGGTCTTGCTTTACACCGGTGGCCTTCAGGCATTGCAGAACGCATTGATTTCCGCCGCTTTTCCATTCTCGTTCATTATGATATTAATGGTCGTATCACTTTATAAAGCGCTTCGGGCTGATCGTGCGGATATTGAAAAGGAATACTGATGATTTCAAAAATAAGACTGTAGAACCATTTGCAGTCTTATTTTTATTGAAATAATAATATATTAAACTAATTTCTGATAAAATAAGAATGTTACTAATTAGATATAGACTGAGATGGAGAAGGAGAACTGAATTTATGTGGAAGTGGAAAAATATTTACCGCGGGATGCTCATGGGGGCAAGTGATGTTGTGCCTGGAGTAAGCGGCGGTACTATAGCTGTCGTGTTAGGGATATATGATCAATTGATTGCGGCCATCAACGGATTTTTCAGTAAAGAATGGAAGCATCACTTGAAGTTCTTATTACCGCTAGGTTTGGGAGTGATAACTTCAATATTGCTTCTGGCCAACCTCATTGACTGGCTCTTTGAGCATTACCCTGGACCGACACAATTCTTCTTTTTAGGCTTGATTATCGGAGTTCTGCCTTTTTTGACCCATAAAGCGGATGCGAAAAATAAGTTTGAAGGCAGACATTATCTTCTATTGATCATCGGTGCCCTTGTAGTTGGATCCATGGTCATTTTCCAAACTTCTGAAAGCCAACCTATGACAGACTTGACCTTTGCTTCCTACGCCGGTCTCTTTTTCTCGGGATGGCTTGCAAGCAGTGCTATGATTCTCCCAGGAATCAGCGGTTCCTTTTTATTGTTGATTATCGGCATGTATACCACGATTATCGAAGGTGTAGCTGATTTAAAACTGGATATCATTCTAACCGTTGGTTTAGGAGTATTGATTGGAATTGTTATTATGAGCAAAATCATTAAGTTCTTCCTGGAAAATTACACATCAGCTACGTTTGGTTTAATTATCGGCCTTGTCTTAGGATCCGTTGTTGTCATCTTTCCTGGTATTCCGGAAAACGGAGTAATGTGGTTAGTTAGCATCATTACTTTCCTGGGAGGTTTGACAGGCGCATGGGTACTCGGTAGATTCGAGTATAAGTGAGCTGGACATGAGACAGTTCGATGATTTTATCGTATGATGAAAGAATAGATTCAAAGATAGTAAAGGGGTCGATTAAGAATGGAATCAATTCATAAACTGGATGTTTTTCAGGACGTGATCCAAAGTGAGCAGCCGGTACTCATCAAATTCCAGGCGGACTGGTGTCCGGACTGCCGTCGGATGGACATGTTTATCGGAGACATTTTAGAGGAATATAAAGAATACAAATGGTACGACATCAACAGAGACGAACTTCCGGAAGTTGCTGACAAATATGAAGTAATGGGGATTCCAAGTATCCTGATCTTTAAAAAAGGCGAAAAAATCGCCCACTTGCATAGTGCTTATGCTAAAACGCCTGAGGAAGTCGAAGAATTTTTACAAAATCAACTGTAGCAGTCGCGCCCACATGGATTATCCGTGTGGGTGTTTTTAAAACGCAAAATTTAATAGAAGGCCGGTGGTTTTATGAGAAGGCGTTTGATCCTGGTCGGGGCAGGCCATGCTCATCTGGAAGTGATGAGGCTTCACAAAAACAATCCATTATCAGATATTGATATGTGTCTCATCAATCCCTCGAATTATCAATATTATTCTGGAATGTTCTCTGGCTACGCAGAAGGGCTTTATACGGAAGAAGAAACGAGAATCGACCTTGCAGAGTTCGCTGAAAGGTGCGGTGTCCATTTTATAAAAAAGAAAGCCAGCCGTGTTTTTCCGGAACGAAAGAAGCTCTTCTGTGAAGGGGGAGCGGTATACCCTTTTGATATCATTAGTTTTGATATAGGTTCAAAAAGCATTCCGTACGAATTTGCAGGATCGGATGCCAGGTCTGTAAAGCCGAACTACCAGTTTGTGGAGCAAATGGATGCTCTCCGGGCTACTTCAACGCCTCTTGTAGTCGGAGGAGGAGCAGCGGGGTGCGAACTCGCTGTTTCTATCCAAACGTTCAAAAATAAACATGAAATAGCCGGAAATGTCCGGCTGGTGACCTCATCAAATGTCCTGGCTGCTTCTCCCAGAAAAACGTCTAAAAAACTCAAATCGATTTTGGAGGAAACAGGGGTTCAGATTTGGGAAAATGAAAAAGTGAAAGATATTTATGATGAGTGTATCGTGACTGAGATGAATAACCGAATCCGACACACAGGCGTCCTTTGGCTTGGCGGACCATTAGCCGATCCGATCTTTGCCTTGTCGAACATCGAGGTCGATACCAGAGGATTCGCTTATGTAAGGTCCACTCTTCAATTTGAAAAACACAGATTCATGTTCGGCGCAGGAGACTGTGTAACTCTGCGGACATACCCTAATCTAGATAAAAGCGGGGTTTATGCTGTAAGACAGGGGCCAGTGCTTTTTGAGAATTTGAAAGCTTACTTGGATGATGAACCTCTTAAGGAGTTTGAACCTCAGAAAAAGGCTATGTATATTCTCTCGGCCGGTAAGAAAAAAGGGTTGTTAATGTATGGAGGATTCTCCCATTACAGCGGTAAAGCGTGGAACCTTAAGAATAAAATAGATACGAATTTTATGAAAAAATACAAATAAGACGTTCCATTTCTCTCAGGAGAAGGAACGTCTTATTTATTTGGATTTACTATTACTCGGTGATAAATCGAATGTGATGAGCTGAAGGCCCCACTGTATTCTCTCACCGTTGAAAAGGATTAAATTCTCAGATCTTTCTTAGATATAAAAACCGAACCATTTATTTAGTAAGCCAGGAGCGCACTTTGTTCCTGAATAGGAAAGTGATCAAAAGGAGCAAGGTAAAAACGGAAACGGCGCCGATAATCAGTGTGCGGTCACCACTGGCTAAGCTTGTTCCTACCAGGCTGTAGGCGAATGTACCAGGAAGCATTCCAATCACAGTAGCAAGAACAAAAGACCGTAACTTTACTCTGGCGATTCCTGCTCCGTAACTGAGAATGTCGAATCCTACAATGGGGATAAGCCGCAGAATTAAAACGTAAAGAAAGCCGTTATCGCTCATACGTTTGTAAAGGGGTCCTGCCCATTTCGAATCCTGGAATTTCACCACTGAATCTCCAAAGAAGCGGCCCATGATGTAACCGACAACGGCAGCCCCTGTAGCTCCGATCACGATATAAAGCATGCCAGGCCATAGCCCATACGCAAAGGCTGCCGCAAGCGATAAGATGGATGTAGGAAAAGCGACAATCGGACCGATGGTATACAATCCCATGAAAATCAAAGGACCGAGAAGACCGAAAGAAAGAATATAAGATCGGATCTCCTGAGGGGACGCATCTACTTGGCTTCTGATAAGCCAAGCGAGGGTGATGAAAGCGATAAGGAATAAAACAGCGCGCAGGATCAATTTACTGTTCATCATTACACTTCCCATCTGATTGGAAGTGTTGAACTGCGTCCTTAGGAATATACAGTTCAATATGCTTCGATAAATCATCATCAGGGGTTGGCAGAGTAATTTTTTCGTCAAACTCTTTCACGTAGAGGTGAGCGACTTTCTCGCTGAACCGGAACGTTGTTTGCAGCAGCTCAGCTTCGTACGTAATACAAGGGCCAGACGGTTCAGAGAATTGGATATCTTGTATGTGAACATACTGCTGATCGTTGAGAAGCAGGTGATGATCGAAAAATTCCACAATAAAAGGGTTGCGTGGATTTCGTTTGATTTCTTCAGCTGTAGCGAACTGCTGGAAAGTCCCCTCATGGAACACTCCGATTTTATCTCCCATCAGCATCGCTTCTTCCCGGTCATGGGTGACAAAAATCGAGGTGATGCCTCGCTTGTCCAGCAGATCCCTCACCCAATACCTCATGTCCTGTCTTAAGTTAGGATCGAGGCTGCTGAAGGGTTCATCCAGTAAAAGAATCTCAGGTTCATTGGCGAGAGCTCTAGCGAGAGCTGCCCGCTGCTGCTGGCCGCCTGATAATTCTGCGGGGAATTGAGCGGAAGCTTCTGTTAAGTTAACAGCAGCTAACAAGTCTTTTACGGTTGATTCGGTTTTCTTCCCATTCATATGAGCTCCATAAGCTATATTTTCTGCGACTGTCATATGAGGGAACAGGAGCGGCTGTTGAAAAACGAGTCCAATATTACGCTTGCGCGCGGATAAACGGGTTACATCTTTTTCTTCTAATAAAATGGTCCCCTGGTCTGGTATTTCCAACCCCGCTAAAATGCGTAGAAGGGTAGTTTTACCACTTCCAGAGGGTCCGACGATGCTCATTTTTTCTCCTGCTTCTAATTTGAAACTTAAGCTGTTCAGCACCTGGTCGATGCGAAACTTCTTAGAAAGACGTTCGACTTGAATAGTCATGTTTGGATCCTCCATGGTTTTCTTGAATAAGGGAGCAGCTGCAGCAGTCCCTCCACTACGATGTACATAACTAACGGGAGAATGGCAAACCAAACGGAGAAGGCAGCCATCACAGAGGCATTAGCTGTATCCAGAAAGGGAAAGAAAATCATCGGCAGCGTAATGACCTGCCCTCCTCCTATGATGGCAGTAATTGCATATTGACTTAAACTGATGACGATGGTTAGAAATGTAACGCTTCTGATGGACGTCCGCAATAAGGGCAGCTCAATCGTCAGAAACTGCTTGATCACGGAAGCTCCGAGCATTTGGGATTGTTCCATAAGCGGCCTGCCCACCTCACTGTAAGCATGATGAAAAATCTTGATGCTGTATGGGACGGTGGGAACGAGGTGAATCAATACGACGCCCACCCAGGTATCCGCTAAACCGACTCTGATCATAAAGAGGTGTAGGCCCATCGCGACCGCTAACACTGGAATCAGGATCGGTGCCAGCAGCAGACTCTCTACTATCGTTCTTCCTTGAAAGGAATAGAGGGCTAATGCTTTTCCACTCGTCAGTCCGATGAATACATTCATGAGCAGAACCATTGCTCCAATGACAAGCGACCATAGGGTGGCGCTCCAGAGGTTCGGGTCAGAAAACAACAAGCTCCAGCTGTTCAACTGGAACTGAAGCCCTTCACCACGTTGAAATCTCCAAGGAGCTGTAAAGCTTTGAACAAGGAGAAGGAGCGTTGGAGCAATGAATAATAACCCGGCAATAAAATAAAAAGGAAGATGGTTTCGTTTCATTACAATCTCCCCCTCATGGCGCGCATACGCTTGCGGTTTAAATAGAGATAAGCGGCTAACGCGCCCAGCATAATCAAGAAGCTTGTGCCCGTCATGGCGGCGAACGCCAGCGGCCGATCCTCAAAACTTCCACTGTAGAACCATTGATAACTTAGGACAGAAACCATTTCCGGAAAGGTAGTCCCAAGCAGTGCTGGCACTTCATAGGCTGTCAACGTAAAGGCGAAAATGATCAAAAATACTTCCAGCAGCACTGGCAGAATCCTCGGCCATTCGACGGTTTTGAACTGGTCCCATCGACTTCCTCCGAGTGTTTCTACCAGGTCATAATAAGAACGGGGGATGGCGCTGTAGACCGGAAATAACATTAAAATGACGAAAGGAATCTCCTTCCAGATGTACGTGAGAATAATGCCGATTCCATTCGAATCCCTCGTCCAAATTGGAAATTCATTTGAACTTTCAATCCAGCCCAGGGAGACGAGGAGCTGAGAGAACAGCCCAGTTTCAGCAAACAGCAGTATCATAATATATCCCCAAACGAGATGAGGAAAAACCATAGGCAGCCACACAGACAGCCTGGGTATATTTTTTTCTAAATAGCCTGAGAAGGTACGGGTGAGGAGTACACCCGCGGCAAGCGACAAAACACTCGCAATAAGGGCTGTCCGGACACTGAACAGGAAGGAGGCTGTGAAACGATCGGACGCAAATAGTGTTTCATAATGCTCTCCTGTAAAGCCATCTGTTCCTCTTATGCTTTCAAGGATAGCCGTCGCTAGACCATAAGAAGGGAGAATAAGAAACAAAAGAGCGGGCAGAAGGAGGAACCAAGGCTTATTTCTGAACAATCTCATCAAACCACTGATCCTCGATCCACTCTACATAGTCCGCTTCTGACTCCGGTAAAAAGCTCTCTTCCAACTCCTGCTGGTCCAACACACTGTCTCCTCGTTCTACTTTTTCGAATTCTTCACGCATGCTGTCTGGTAATTTCTCATAACTGATCGGCGTATTTTCACCCCAGTAGTCCTGCTTCAACTTTGAAAGCTGAGCCTCGGGTGAAAGCATATAATTGATGGCGGTGAGAGCTCCTTCTTTATTCGTACTATTGAATGGAATGGATAAAAAGTGAGTATTTCCTATCGAACCTGGCTCCATAACGAAGGATTTTGTGGAATCAGGGAAGGTACCTTCATCGATAAGTTTTTCAGCCCTCGCTTCGTTGTACCCCATTGTCATTGACACTTCACCTTCTCCGTATAAGCGGTCAAGCTCTGTCAATGAGTTCGGATAATGATCCCCGGAACGCCATAAGTCATGTTCTATTTCATTTAAATATGTCCACATTCCTTCTGCCTTTTCGTTCACCTCATCGGCTTCGAACGGCTCACTGTAAATGTCAGACGGCTGCTCGGTCTGTTCGTATAAAAGGTGACGCAAGAAAGCATTGCCAGTGAAATCTTCCGCATTAGGGTAAGTGAATTCCCCTGGATTCTCTAAAATCCATTGCTTCAGTTCAGCAAAGGAAGAAGGGGGCTGCTCCACTTTTTCACTATCGTAATGAAATACGAACTGAACCTTCCCCCACGGGGCTTCCATTCCGTTGACATCCGTTCCGAAGTCTGTCGAAAAAGCTGGGTCGTCCGTTTGATAGTATTCGTTGAAGTTCGGCAAAACATCTACAAAAGAGCCGGCAAGCAGGTCATTGTCTTTAGCCGTTTTGAAATTCTCCCCGTTCAGCCAAATGATATCAATGGTTCCTTCTTGCTTCCCGGCCTGCTGCTCTGTTTGGAGTTTTTGCAGAATTTCTTCGGTCTCCATAGGAATGCGTTCCAGCTCCACCCCGTACTCATCTTCTAATTGAGGCTGCAGCCATTCATCAATATATTGATTGATCCCTTCATCGCCGCCCCACATATAAAGGCGCACTTCTGTACCTTCTGATTCAGCTTCAATATCCGCCCACGACTGTGCGGTTATGTCGTCGATAGAAGAAGCGCCTTCTTCCTGACTGCATGCACTAATTATGAGAAGTGAAGCAAGGATGATTGGAAAATAAAATGTTTTCATGAGAATCTCCTATCCGAAAGGTGGTGGTCTTCGTAATGTAGCAAAGAAATCATAGTGTGTATGTAACCTATCATACAAATATTTTATGCTCAGGGAAACCATTTAAACTGCATGAATATGTAAAAACGGGGGTAGGTAATAAGAGGAGGTGGAACATATGCTGACGCATCAATTCGAACAGCCCAAAGGCCGGATAGGAAAACTGATCGGCCGTTTCATGGCTTATGAAAATAATGAACTAAACAATTGGACGCAATCCTTTTTGAATATAGAGAATGGAGATACGGTGCTTGAGGTGGGATTTGGTCCCGGAGAAGGACTCACTACGCTTGCAGAAAATTATCCAGCTTCCGATTTGATAGGGATCGATCCTTCGGAAGCTATGGTGGATATGGTAGTGAAAAAGCTGCATGAAAAAAGGGGAGACCAGCAGTTTCTTCTCATTCATGGGAAGGCGGAAACGATTTCCTCTGTGAGACAGCCGATAGATAAGGTGTATGCAGTGAATAATGTCACCTTTTGGGGTAACCCTGTGCAAAGGCTGAGTGAGATTCGTCAAAGAATGGTCAAGGGAGGAAAGATCGCTCTTACACTTTGTCCGCATGAAGAGGGAGCGACAGATGATACGACTGAAGTGCTCGGCGGGCAGTTGACCTCCTTGCTGCAAGATGCGGGGTTTCAGCAAATCGAAGTCTTTATTAAGCCGACAGAACCGAACAATACCGTATGCGCTGTCGCTATGAATTGATACATGGCTTATTTAATGTATGGGGTGACAGTACATGGTGAGACCGGAAGGCGTTAGCCTGACCACCTGGAAAGAGAGTGATTTCCCGGACCTTCAACCGCAATTTTTGTCACGGGAACTTCCTGAAACCAGCTTCCACTCTTCACGATGACAGAACGGTTTCAGTAGGATTTCCTCCTTAAGTTTAGGATGTGCTAATATAGAATCATCCAGGGAGGGAAGACGATGATCAAAACGTTGACTAAAGAACAAAGAGAATACATGGTGGAACGCATTCAGACTTATTTTGAACTGGAGCGAGATGAAGAAATAGGTACGATTGCGTCAGAGCAGCTGCTGCAATTCATGATCCAGGAGCTCGGTCCTTTTATGTATAACAAAGGGATAAACGATGCCCGTCAGATGGTAGAACAGAAGGTAGTGAACCTTGATGAAGACTTATTATCGCTAGAACGTCCATCAGGTCATTCTTCCCGATGATTTCTCTTAAATGTTTACGATAAAAACGAATTTCCCCTTCAAAAAAAGGAAGGGTATTGATAAGTGAGTTATTCAACAATATGGTAGGATACTTGAAGACTTGAATTCGAGACATTGGGTGTGTGGATCAAAGCGGCGGGGAATGACTCGCTTTCCGTGGAAGCTCACCACATGCCCACGGAAAGCGATCCGTTTTCTAAAGCCACCATATCCTCATACAAAAGTCTCGAAACTAAGTATTAAGAATAGGGTGCTTATTTGATATCAACACGGAACTTTAACATAGCTTAAATGAAAAAACGCGTGAAATCAGTCTTAGAATACTGATTTCACACGTTTTTTGTTCAGAGGTTGTTTTGTCCTGCCTCTTAGTTTCAACGATGCTTTAATAATCGCAAACTATTTAAAGTAACTAAAATAGTAGCTCCCATATCAGCAAATATAGCGATCCAAAGCGTCAGCCAGCCAGGAATGACGAGAAGCAGCGCCACGAGTTTGATCCCAATGGAAAATGTAATATTCTGCTTGATGATGGAAAGCGTATGGCGGCTGAGACGAATGGTGAACGGAAGTTTCGATAAATCGTCCTTCATGAAGACGATATCTGCCGTTTCTAAAGCGGTATCCGTTCCCGCACCTCCAAGTGAAGTGCCTATGTCGGCTGTCGCAAGGGCTGGTGCGTCATTCACGCCATCGCCGATCATCATGATTTTTCCGTATTTCTTTCGGTATTCTTCAATCGCTTCCAGCTTCTGCTCAGGCAGGAGTTCAGCTTGATAATCAGTGATCCCGATTTCTTCTGCAAGGGACTGGGCGGTTCTCTTGTTATCACCAGTCAGCATGGTCGTACGATTGATCCCTATTTCATGCAGACGCTGAACGATTTCGCGGCTTTCTTTCCGCACACGGTCCTTACTGGCTAATAAGGTGTGCAGAGCTTCTTCTGTGCCAGCGGCAATTACAGTATGGCCTTCTGCCTGCCACTTCTCGATCAACGATAATTGATCCTCATCCAAATGACCGTGGAAAAGAGAAGGGGAACCTACATAGTATGTCTTTCCGCTAATTTGACCCATTACCCCTCTCCCTGTCATTGACTCAAATTCCTCTACAGGAAGGTTGTAATTGGTTGAATCACTCTCGGCCTTTTTGACAATAGCCGAAGCGAGAGGGTGGTGCGAGTATTTTTCGATCGCAGTAATCCACGCCATGTTTTCAGCTGGATTCCCTTGATAGTGGTGAACATCCGTAACTTCAGGAAATCCTTTCGTCAAAGTA
The DNA here is from genome assembly GCF_024189295.1 of Halobacillus sp. A1. GTDB lineage: Bacteria > Bacillota > Bacilli > Bacillales > Halobacillaceae > Halobacillus_A. The sequence continues at coordinate 40,071 of NZ_JAIZEN010000001.1, read as the reverse complement.
CCTGTTTTATCAAAGGCGACCGTTTGTATCGTGCCGGCTTGCTCCAAGTAAACACCGCCCTTGATCAATACTCCGTTTTTTGCGGCATTGCCGATTGCCGTCACGATTGATACGGGAGTAGAGATAACTAAAGCACATGGGCAGCCGACGACAAGCACGGCTAAACCTTGGTATATCCATGTAGACCACTCAGCTCCCAGTAAAAGGGGCGGAAAAACAGCTGTAATTACAGCTACAACGATGATCGCAGGCGTGTAATAATGAGCGAACCGATCCACGAAATGCTGAGACGGGGCTTTTTCAGACTGTGCCTTTTCAACCAACTCAATGATTTTAGCAAGCTTTGTATTTGAGGAAGTTGAAGAAGCGGTTACTTCCACGTATCCGTGCTCGTTTAAGGTCCCAGCGAACACCTCATCTCCCACTCCTTTTTGTACAGGAATGGATTCTCCGGTAATCGCGGCCTGGTTGAAGGAAGAGTTCCCTAATGAAATTTCTCCATCGACAGGGATTTTCTGGCCGGGTTTAATGAGCAGTGTGTCGCCTATAATAATTTCTTTTGAGGCTATTTCCTGTTCGACTCCGTTGCGTCGTACGAGAGCTCGGTCCGGCGCCATGTTAAATAAAGTTCTAATAGATTCACGGGCTTTGTTCATCGAATTTGCTTCCAAAGCTTCACTGATCGCAAAAAGAATGACGACTACAGCAGCCTCGCCCCATTCTCCTAGAATCGAAGCTCCGATAATAGCGAGCGTCATTAATGTCCTCATATCGAAAGTAGCCCGGGTGAGATTTTGCAGACCTGTAATGAATAGTCTGGTTCCTCCTGTGAGGATGGCAGCTATGAATAATCCCGTTGTATAAATGGATGGTTCACCTGCAGTCCAGAGCACTGTATAAGCCGCGATAAGGAAAAATGCAGCCAGTAACTCCCGAAAATATTTCGAGAAAAAGTGAGGGGAGGGAGCAGGTGATTCCGACTGATCCTCGCGAACGCTTAATTTTTCAAAAGCGCCTGCTTTTTCCAGCTGTTTGACAGTAACGTCACCTGAGACCGTGATTTTGGAGGCGGCAAAATTCACCTCAGCATGATCCACCCCTCGAATATTCTTGACGTTTTTTTCAAATGTCCCCGCACAGCCGGCACAAGAGAAACCTTCTACGTAGTACGTTTTTTCTGTTTGTTCAGACATGTGCACCACAACCTTCATTTAATTGAAAAGCCATAGTTACCATCTGTTTCACCGTAGGGTCAGCCAACGAGTAATAAACTAGCTTGCCTTTCTTTTGCTGTTCCGCTAAACCGAGCTTCCTTAAGTGTCGTAGATGATGGGACGCGGTAGCGGATGAACCACCGATGATGTTAGCCACATCACATACACAGAGTTCATCTTCGATCGTAAGCGCAAAGGCTATTTTAAGACGCGTCTGATCCGCCAATACCTTGAAGATTTCTGAGGCATTGGGCTGAAAGTGCTGATCTATTTTGGATTGGACATGATCGACTGTGTCCTGGTGGATACATGTTACGTCACATGTTTCTTTAGGCATATTCATTCCCCTAACATTCAAATGATTGTTTGATTATATTATATTCAAGTGGTCGTTTGAATGTCAATGTCAGCCCGCCTTTTTTTGCTGCCCCTTTGTGGCTTGTCCGCCATTATGAAATCGTTATTCATGATGATACAGTATGGTCGCGGCCTAATTTATGGTAATAAAAAAAGCCGCGGACTGCGGCTTCTTCATGTTAACTAGCTTCAGCTCGAAAATTTTCCGTTTGAAGCGGTTCAACCGTGGCATTTTCATCTTGGATATCCCACTGAAAATGCTCCAGATGCTGATTCAATTCACTAACCATATATTCGAGATCGTCGGCTTCCTTCCTCAGCTGGTTGAACGCGTGCTGTTGTTCTCCCGCACTTGCTGAGATTTCCTCCGTACCGGCTGCCGTTTGTTCGGTGATGGCACTTACGTTTTCTATGGATGAAGTGACCTGGGAGCTTTGTGATTTAGATTCAACCATCCCTTCTACAAGTCCATTCAGCTGTTTGTAAATAGCGTCGACTTGCGTGTGAATCACTTTAAATGATTGTTCTGACGCATCAAGGGACTGGTGCTGTTGTTTTGTAAGCTCCATGGTTTCATGCATTTCTTTTTCAATGGTGGTGACACCGGTTTTGATTTGCTGGACCATCGTTGAAATCTGTCCGGTAGCTTTTGTGGATTGGTCAGCAAGTTTTCTAACTTCTTCTGCTACGACTGCAAAACCTTTCCCGTGTTCACCGGCACGGGCCGCTTCGATCGCAGCATTCAATGCCAGCAGGTTTGTCTGCTCAGCGATATCATTCACAAGCTTAACCGTCACTTCAATTTGGTCGGTATAGCCGATAAAATCATTCACCGAGTTCTCGACGTTGGTGATGGATTGAGTGTTTTTTTCCATGACAACTCGCTGATCTTCAATAGCAGATTGACCGTTTTCTGCGGAAGATAAAGCTTGCGTGCTTTTTTCGGAAGCTTTTTTACTTTCTTCCGTATTCATCTCAAAGCTGCGGTTCATATTTTCCATCAAGGAAGCGACGTCCTGAATATCCTGAGAAATAGACTGACTCCCCTGGGCAAGCTCATCAGTGGAGCTAGTTACCTGTTCGGTCACCTCAGACAGCCCGTTCATTTCATGATTAAGTTTAGAGCTGAACTTCTCTACATTATTTCCGATACGATGCACCGATTGCATCGTAGAGGTAAGGTTTCTGATCATAACCTGAAATGCCTGCTTGAGCTGCCCGATCTCGTCTTTTTCTTTATCTGACGTTTCAATCCTGGTCGTTAAATCTCCTTCTGCTACACGAGAGGCTTGCCTTGCCAGTTCCTGTAATGGTTTGGCGATTGATTTAGTCAAGCGGGAAGTGGAGAAGATAGAGCTGGCGATCAAAACTACAGCTGCTGCAACCGCAAATAATATCAAACTGCGGATATCATCCGCTTGAGCTGCCACTTTGTTGTCATACCATGCTTGAGCTTCTCTTTGCAGCATATACATGTCGTTGATGATGCCTGAAGTACGGGAAGCCTGGCGCTGCACTTCGTTACGGTCTTCACTCTCAAGTGCAGCTGCTGCGGTTTGCTGCCAATCTGCATATTTACTTTCGGCCTGCTCATACCATTGTTCCTGAGCTGGCGTCTGAACCATAGATTCCAGGCTCCCAAATGCTTCATCTGTTACTTCAATTTGAGTAAGAGCTTCATCCTTCGTAGCAGCGGAAGGACTGAAGCCATATGTATCTAATGCTTGTTCCACAGAAATAAGCTGGCTGTTCACTTCCTTACCTTCTAATAAAAATTGCACATCCTCATTAGTAGAGCTTTCAAAGCTGAACATCTGGAAAATTATATAAGAGATAAGCAATAAAACTAACAGCAACGGAAGCAGTGTGAGCGTATATAACCTTTTGCCTATTGTCATTGGGCAACCTCCTCATCCATACGGTTCTGCTCTTCATCAGTCAATTCAATCAGACGGATTGGCGCAAGACCGACACCTTCTTCCTCAATGCCGAGTTCCTTTAAGCCACCTTCTAAAGATTCACCTTCCACGAGCTGAGCCATTACATCATAAAGAGCAACATTCAAGTTTTTAATCATTGAAGATACGACAGCATCTTCTGCGACATAGTATTGATCACTGTCAGCGCCGAATGCGTAGATCCCTTGTTTTTGAGCCTCTTTCATCACACCGACACCTGTAAATCCGGCGGCGTGGAATATGTAGTCTGCCTCTTTTTCTACCATAGATCCAACGATGTCAGCGCCTCTTTTATCATCATCGAATGTCTGCGCATATTCGATCAGCACCTCTGCCTCTGAATTGACTTCAGCCACACCATCGCGAAAACCTGTTTCGAAACGTTCGACCACCTCAATCTGTTCCCCGCCGACAAAACCGACCACATTCGACTCTGTTTTCATGCCGGCAAGCAGACCAATTAAATAACTACCTTCATCCTCTTTAAACGTGATTGATGTCACATTTTCGAACTCTGAAACGGCATCAATCAACACATAATGCTGCTCAGGATACTTTTCAGCTAACGCATCTATGGAAGCCTGCGAATCATAGCCGAGCCCGATGATAACATCATGTTCCTGATCAATTAATTCTTCCATGTCTTCTTCAAAATCTCCTTCAAAAGGTTCTCGATAATCGAATGTGATGCCAAGTTCGTCCCTGGCTTGCTCCAGTCCTTGAAATGCCGAGTCGCTAAACGAATCGTCACCAAGCCCGCTTTCTGTAACGAGCAGGCCGGCACTGATGCCATCAGCTGCACTCGCAGACTCTGTTTCCCCTTTACTACAACCCATCAACGCTAAACATAAAATGATGAAACCGATCCATCCTCGTTTATTCATGATGCCCCTCCTCCTATAAGATGTCTGACAACCTAATTATCGGTTAATTTTGGAAAAAATTAAGTTTTAGAATCTAAAAAAGAGCGATGAAATGAATCATCGCTCTTCTTATGGTCATCTATAATTGGAAGGTATCGAAATGAACAAATATGTGCTGCCCTTTAGTGAGGATAAGCTCCCCGTTTTGTAACGGCCAACGATAGGTCAATTGGGAAGGCTCTTCCATGTTTTTAAGCTGGAACGTGTGTACGAGTACTTCTTTATAGCGTTCAATTTCCTCCGTCCCTATGGACAGTGACTGGAACTTTTCTGCATTAATGTCGGAAGCCTGACTGGGTTCATTTACACCTTCCCATTCGATCAGGAAAGGGAGAGGAGGGAGGCCGGCTGGTCCTTTAGGAAAAAGCATCCTCCATTTTAAAACCGAACCATCCGGCCGCATCCTTTCACCTGGAAATGGACCAGTATACGCTATGTTCTGTGATCGGAAATAGCTGATATATCCATCCATATCGGTAGTACGCAGCGCAAATTGAAAAGGGCCCATATTACCTTGGTCAAACGTTTGTTTAAACTGCTGAATCAGCGGATTATCTGATTGAGAAGCTGTATCGGGATGCTGTAAGCCTAACCATTCGATATAATTCCGGTTGGAAAAATAGGATAATTCATTGAAGGTGCCCCAGTTTTCATGATGTCCGCCAGGAACCCCGGTCAAGTTATATTTCTCTGTCAGCTGTCTCCGGTCATCGAGGGGGTTTTCGGAAGCAACAACGATATGGTCAAAAGCAAGCATTTGAACCACTCCTTAAGATGTTATGGGGTGTTTTCCCTTTTAGATTTGTTTTGTTTTCATCTCTCGGATAACCCAGCGACCAGCTGACTATACGAAGAATTAAGTTACCTTTATTGGAAGGCTCAGTTTAAAGATTTTAGAGCTGTTTCCGTGACCACTCATAGTGCTTGAAGGTCCGTTAAACCACTCGCTTTCCATGGGCGTACGGTGAGCTTCCTCGGGCTAGCGCCCCCGGGATCTCACCCTGTACTTTCATCCCATAGGAGTCTCGCAATTTCCCGGACCTTCTTGCGCTTGTTAGGTTCACGGAAACCCCTGAGACAGTGCTTTGAGTGAAGTACAGCTATTTTGAGTGGCAACGACAAGTCGTCCCATTTCCAATACCCCATTACAACAAATTATTCTTTTCATGGCTACATGTTTACTGGACTGAGCTGGCGGAGATAAAGGGAACAAGAACAAAGTGATTCGATGTTGATATACCAGGCTCGTTAGTCACTAAGCACTATAGCAGGAATACGCGGCTTAGATGAGAATTCAAAAGTCTTTTCTATTCCAATGCCAGGGGGTTCGTTCTTTCCATTTCGCATGGGGTGGTTGGGAAGCTTTCGAGACTCCCGTGGGAGAAGGATGTAGGCGAGATCCCACAGGGCTGCAAGCCCGAGGAAGCTCGCCACTTCCCCCACAGGAAAGCGAGTAGCTTCCCAATCATCCCCCACTTTCATTACGGCAACGAACCCCGGTTTTCTCGAAATCAACTACGTCTTGTAACAGAACTTAATTGAAAAGCTTCCGCTAATAGTCGATATGATGTTAATCGTGCTTCGAACGGAGAAATAATAGTATTAACAATTACTTCATCGACTTTATAGTAGGCAGCCAATTCTTCGATATCTTCTTTCACTTTGTCAGGCGGCCCGACTATGATACGGTTTCTATTTTCTTGGATTTGCTTTTCTTCATGCCACGTATATGAATAGTTCAGGGCGTCCTCAGGTGTCGGGAAATTATGACGGATACCGCCCTGTTCTATTTTTAATATAGCCAAGTCAAGACTTCCGGCCAAATATTCCGCTCGCTCCATTGTTTCGGCGCACACGACGAATACGGATACGTTCCCGGACGGTTTTTCCTGTTGGATTGATGGGGAGAAATAATCGTAATACCGCTGCATCGCTTTCGTGCCTCCATGACCATTGATGAAGTGAGCGAAGGAATATGAAACTCCGCAGTCAGCAGCTACTCTTGCGCTCGTACCGCTTGAACCGAGCATCCAAATCGGCGGGGTCGTCTTACCTTGAGGTGAAGCGTGAATCCCCATGTCATGAGGATCATCTCCATGCAGGTAGGCGATCAGTTCTTCTACTTGGGCGGGGTAGCCTTCGATAGAAGGGACTTCTCCCCGATTCAAAGCCAGGTTTACGTTTGGAACTCCCCCCGGGGCGCGTCCTACTCCGAGATCTATCCTTCCCGGATACAGCGTCTCGAGTACGCGGAAGACTTCTGCGATTTTAAAAGCACTGTAATGGGGAAGGAGAATCCCTCCCGTTCCGATGCGGATATTTTTTGTTTCATTGGCCAAATGAGTGACTAGAATTTCAGGTGAGGAACCTGCGAGACTGGTCGTGCTATGATGTTCTGATACCCAAAAACGGTGATACCCGAGCTCGTCAGTTAATTTGGCAAGCTCTGTTGTTTGCTGAAGTGCGTCTTGTGGTGTCATCCCTGATAAAATCGGGGATTGATCGAGTACGCTTAATTTCATGAGATAGTCCCCTTTAACCGATAATCTACTATATCCACTATATATCGTGGCACGAGGCTATCTATTTTGCAAAAGCTTTGCTAGTTTTAGCGATTTAGAAGGCCGAGCAGAATCTTCTCTTTCATTTGCGCGCTGAAATTCTGGAAGATTTCTTTATATTTCAGGTTTTGACTATCGATAGGTGTGATGAAAATTGTTCCATCTTGAAATTGGTCTTTGCGTTCCTTTGCAAGCTGGGCAGGATAGTCGAGTCCATCAATGATTTCTACTTTGTCATCTTCTTGAAGTCCTGTCTCCAATGTGCGTTTTCTTAAGATACCTTCATTCGTCATTTCCCAGGCATAAAGATTTTTATCGGTGACAAGTGACTCCTCAAAGGCCGTAACAGCTTCAAGTGACTGGTCGGTGATCACTTCCACGTCCGCGTGGTATCCAGTTTTGACTTCATCATCGATATCCGTCAAAGCAATTTCAAATGGGTATTGGCTTACTTTGTCTACATGGGTGTGTTCTGATACGGAAGAGAGTTGGTCAATCGTGCCTGTCAGTTCCACCTCATCCAGGCCATCTGTCCTGATTCTGGCTTCCATATCTTCCTCAATGACTTTATGATCCTCTTCATTGACCTCTCCTTCGAGTTTCAACTCTGCAGAAGACAAGGTCAATAGCGGCGACTGTAAATTTTCAGAGCGTTCAGTCACAAACCCATCTATTGCGCTGGTCACTGTAATTGTCTGGCCGGTGGTAGTAAGCTCATCCAGCTGGTCTTCCACCATAGTCAATTCGGCTTCTTTCTGGGAACGTTCTTTTTCCTGGGCAGCGATTGCTTCCTCTTTGAGCAATTCCGCTTCAGCTGTAGAATTTTCTTCTGCCGTTTCCTCAAGCTCGTTCTCCAGGTCTTCCTCTTCTTCCAGTTCACCAAAAGGATTGAAGGAAGTATCGTTACTGCTTTCTTCTTCGATTGTGTAATTCTCTAATTCGCTCACATATGTATCAATGGCGTCTATTTCGCTTTGAATCTTTGCAGCAGTTTGCTCGAGTTCCGTGGATTGCGCTTCGTAATCAACGACTTCGTACGAGTACAATTCATCTCCTTCATTCACTTCATCTCCGACTTTGACTGAAAACTCCTGGAATGCCCCGGTTTGTTCGTCGAAATAAACGGGAGATGCATCTGCAGATGAGAATACGCCGCGCAGTTCAATGGTCTCCTCAAGGTCAGAAACGAAGGTTCCTGACCATTCTGAGACGAAAGATTTTCTTTCTACTTTTTGCTGGGAATCGAAATATAGTAGAAGGCTGTTCGCAGCCACAAAGATAAATACGCTGATCCCGATCCACCAAGTTTTGCGTGATGATTTCATAAGCTTCATCCTTTAAGAGAGAAGTAGTTGTACTATTGTTGTGTCAAAATAGGATAATGCAGCTGTTCCTGCAAAAAGGAGCAGGTTCCAGAAAATCACTCCTGTTACAACCCACCATTTTCTTGAATTCGATATAAAGATGGCTGATTTGATTTGCAGCCAGATAATGATGAATTGAAATAAAGAAACGGAGCCGAAAAAGTAAATGACCCAATCCAGGGAGGTAGTATAAGAAGCAATGATCCCTAAAGAAAGCGGGGAGACATACCAATCCAGTCCTAAGTACACCATAAATGGTATCCAGGTCAGCCGTTCGATAAGCATGATCAGCCAGACACTCATTTGGACGACCATCATCTTCTTATAAGGGAGATCGAATAAAAGCCAGAATATGAACGTACTGAGAAATATCGTCCCTAGCATTAAGGTTAATCCAGTAAGCAGTCTTCCTAGTAAAAACCATACTTTATGGAATTCGTAATCGTTGCGGCTGAGCTGATTTACACCCGTTGATAATGGGTCAGTTCCAAGGCCGATCCACGCTGCCGCCGCATATGTAAGTAGTGTAAGCATTACTAATAATAATAAGGAAAGCCAGACACGGCGGATACGTTCAGCTTTGCGTAAAACGAATAATTGATCGTGCCGCCTAAATAATAATTTGAATAATTGAATCTTGTAGGTCAATACCAGTCACCCTTTATGAATACGTCTAGTCCTAAGTGTAACTGAATTCTATGTTTCTTTCTATCAATTTTTATCATTTATTGGTAAAAAATGCCGCCCTTATATTAACAAGAGCGGCCCTTTATTCAGGAAGAGCTGGGAACTGGTTTATAGTCGGCAGGATCTTTCTTTTTAATAAAAAATAGATGACGGTCACCATATAAAAAGTAGACTGATAGAGTGAATGCCAGGACGTCAGCTATCGGAAAAGCGAGCCATACTCCTGTTACACCGAAAAAGTGCGGCAGAATCAAAACGAGCGGAATCAAGAACAGCACCTGTCTAGCCATAGAAAGAATCAAAGCGGGTTTGGCTTTTCCTAAAGCTTGGTATAAACCACCACTTACAACTTGCACACCGATTAACAGCGAGGCTGCAAACATGATTCTTATCGCAAACGAACCTTCATCAATGACGGCTGGATCACCACTGAATATCCGCATGAGTAATTCTGGGAAGATCATCATCACGGCAAAAATAACGCCGGAGACGATGGTGACGACTTTCATACCGAGTACGACAGTTTCGCGCAGGCGATCGTGGAGATTGGCTCCATAGTTATAACCGATAATCGGCTGCATGCCTTGAAGGACTCCAATCATCGGCATAATCGTGAACATCGTCAGCTTTTGCACAATACCGAAGACGCCTACTTCAAAGTCGCCGCCAAATTTAATGAGCATAAAGTTGATGGCGATCATCATCGCACTGCCGGAAACTTGCCGGATAAAGGCAGGAAAGCCAATGGTAAGTGTCTCTTTGATGACAGTATACATAGGCTTCAAGTTTGCGAGTCTCACTGTTAAAGATGATTTTCCCGTAAGGAAATAACGCAAGATGACCACACTGACCGATGCTTGAGAAATGACGGTAGCTAATGAAGCGCCTTGTACCCCCATATCTAAACCGAAAATGAAAATCGGGTCGAGAATGATATTCAACACCGCGGGGATAATCATTGTCATCATAGCAAATTTAGAGTTGCCTTCGGACCGGATGATGCTGTTCGTCGTAAATGCTAAAGAGAAAAACAAGGAGCCAAGCATAATAGGAAACAAATAATCGACAGCATGCGGTAGAATATCAGGCGTTGCTCCAAAAAGGATAAGCAGAGGTTCCATAAAGGTGAAGGCACCAATGAACCCGATGAAGCTGACCGATACGATCATAAACAATACGTTTCCAAATACCTTGTTCGCTTCTTCCTGTTTATTTTCACCTAATCGTCTCGAGATGACAGAGGCTCCCCCGATGCCGACAGCCGCCGCAATAGCCATGATAATCATCATGACAGGGAATCCGATGCTAACGCCGGCCACTCCCTCAATCCCAACTCCCCGAGCGATGAATAAGGTGTCAACTACGTTATAAAAAGCCATGACAAACATCCCGATCATTGCCGGAAGTGAAAGGTTCAATAATAGCTTAGGAATTGGTTGAGATTCTAAGCGTTGACTTTGTTCTTTCATTTATTTCCCTCCCCCGTGAGCGTCTGGCCGCATGTTTTGCTGGATTTTTTTCATAAGGGAAATCATTACGTGCTGCTCTTCTTTCGTAATTCCTTCTCCGATTTCTTCTTCCAATTCAAGGACTACCGACCAAATCGTCTGTTCCAGCTTTTCTCCTTTATCCGTCAGGTGGATGACTTTGGTCCGTTTATCTTCCTTGCTGGATTCTTTCGTAATACACTCATTTTTTATGAGCGATTCAATGATGCCATTCATGGAAGATGCTTTAATGTACAATCTATTTTGCAAATCGGTTTGATTCTGTGAGCCGTGGGCGGATAAAAAGTAGATGACTTTAGCCTGTGAGCTGGTCAATCCATACTCACTCAGTTTTCTGTTATATTTGTTTTGTATAAAATGGGAAATAACGTTGAAGTTATATCCTAGCAGTGGTTCAATTTCACGTTGCATAAATTAGTTAGCCTCCTAAGTAAATATAAGTATAATCTGTTTAGAAGAAAAGGTAAACCTATTTGTTTGATTCATATAAACGTTTCAACCAGAGGGAATAGGGCAAATATATAATAATGGATTGCATTCAAAGGAGGTCGTATGATGCCTCGTTATCAACGTGGGTTATTTATATATAATGGCAATGCGGGCAGTGGAGAACTGGATCAGAATCTTGCCCAGACTCTCCCTGCTCTTACAAAAGAGATCAAAGAGTTTCAAGTGATACAAACGGAAACGCTTGAAGAATTCAAGGAAACTTGCTGTGATTATGGTCCGGAAGTGGACGTTCTGTTCATTATGGGAGGGGATGGCACTGTCCACGAATGTATTAATTGTCTGGCAGAAATCGAGAATCGCCCGGTTATCGGCGTCCTTCCTGGAGGGACAAGCAACGATTTCAGTCGAGTACTAGGTACTCCGCAGCAGATGCAGCAGGCGGCACAAGCAGTCATTAATGGAGAGGAGATGTCCATTGACGCAGGGCAAGCCAACGAGCATTATTTCGTGAACTTCTGGGGAATAGGGCTGGTGACAGAGACATCATCGAATATTGATTCTCTGCAAAAGGACCGTTTCGGTGTTATAAGCTATTACATCAGCGCGTTTAAAACAATGAATCAAGCAGACTCCTTCCATTTTACGCTGGAAATTGACGGTGAAAAGATTCAAGATGAAGCTGTAATGATCCTTGTCATGAACGGAAGATTCATAGGAACACAGCAAGTACCGATGCCGGAAGCTCGCCCGGATGACGGGCTGCTTGATGTGCTGGTCGTAAAAAATTCGAACCTGACCTTGTTCAAGGAACTTCTCTCTATGAATAAGCCTTGGTCGGATCCTAAAAATCACCAGGAGCTGATGTACAGGCAGGGAAGGGACATCAGGATTGATGTCGAAGTGGAGCAGGAAGTGGATATGGATGGTGAAATCAAAGGATCTACACCGGCTCATTTGGAAGTTCTTCCAGACCATTTCACTTTCTTGGTGCCGGACCCTGCACTTGTGAAAAATCTCCCTAAAGTAAATAATAAAGAAACGACTTGAAGCGCTTCATGAACCTAAATGATAGCGTTTTGTGAGTCACTTGCAGTTTTAGATCAAGGGGATTTCTATACTGGGTCAGGAAACACCCTTTTGAAAGGGCTTAAAGTTTGATATATTAAACCTAACTAGAGGGTTTTGAGAGGAAGAGAATAATGGACGAACAAGAATTATACCAAGTAAAGAAACAGGACCCATCCCTTAAACTATTCGTTGTGCTGTCAAAAGCCCACCGTTCAATTGCTGATCTCGTAAAAGACGATATCCAGGGGCACGGGTTGAATCCTACTGAATTCGGAGTGCTTGAACTGCTTTACCACGAAGGGGATCAGCCGCTGCAGAAAATCGGTGAGAAAATATTATTAGCGAGCGGAAGTATCACGTATGTCGTTGATAAGCTTGAGAAAAAGGGACTGATTGATCGAGTTCCCTGTCCTAACGATCGCAGGATTACCTATGCGGCGATCAATGAAGAAGGAAGAGCACTGTTAAACGGTATCTTTCCTGATCATTGGAAACAAATCGAAAAAATCACGAGCGGCCTGACAGAAGATGAGAAGAAACAAGCTATTGATCTGCTGAAAAAATTAGGTACGCACGCCGATCTGCAAAAAGGATAGTAACGCTTTCACTTTTCATGTATACTGTAATATAACTAAAGACGAAAAGGAGGGTATGAAGATGTTATCTAAGCATGTGATTGATCGTGAACTTTTATATATCAACCGTGCGCTTTTTCATGATGAAACTGTACAAGGGACAAGTATGTCCAAATATACAGTTGAATAGAAAAAGATAACGTCTCATATCTGATTATCATCGGTAAAATAAAGTCAGGGGTCTTGAGGCCTCTGGCTTTTTTTGTCTTTAGGAGGAAGAACAATGAATATTACATTAAAGAAAGTATATAAAATTATCGGCGGAAAGGTTTTGTTCGAATCACTGAATTTCGACATTATGGAAGGTCAGAAGCTGGGACTTGTTGGACGAAATGGCTGTGGTAAGTCGACGCTTTTTCGGTTGATCACTAAAGAAGAAAGTATTGACGGCGGAGACATTTTTATTAAAAAAGGTTTAACTATCGGCTATTTGAAACAAATTCCTGATATATATGAAGGTTCAGGGCGAGAGTACTTGCAACAAGCTTTTTTACATCTATCCGAAATGATGGTTGAAATGAAAAAACTTGAGGAAGCCATGACCGACCCGGAACAGATGGAAAAAGCGTTATTGAAATATGGAGAACTCCAGGATCGTTTTGCCGATTCAGGCGGCTACGAAATGGATGCAATGATTGAGCAGGTAGCGAATGGGCTCCAAATCGGTGAGATGCTCGACCAGCCGTTTACCCATTTAAGCGGCGGGGAGAAAACGAAGCTCTCGCTCGGAAAGATTTTACTTGAGAAACCGGATGTCCTGTTGCTGGATGAACCGACGAATCACCTTGACCTGCATGCCATAGAATGGCTGGAGCAGTATTTACAGCAGTATCAAGGGTCTGTATGCATCATTTCCCACGACCGGGAATTCCTTGACCATACTGTCCAGACGATCGTTGATTTAGAAGACGGGGAGTGCGAAGTGTATCGTGGCAACTACAGTTCGTTTGAAAAGCAAAAAGAAGAAAAGCTTCTCGTCGAGTTTCACCAATTTCAAGAACAGCAGAAGAAAATCAAGAAGATGAAAGAAGCGATTCGCCGATTGAGACAGTGGGCCAATGAAGCGAATCCGCCAAATGAAAAACTCTTCAAAAAGGCGAAAAGCATGGAACGAGCACTGGAACGTATGGAGAAATTGGAGCGCCCGAACTTGGATCCTAAAAAGATGAATCTTGAGTTGAAAGCAGAAGGGCGCAGCGGTAATGATGTCTTAGCTGTGCAGGGCGTAAGCAAGTCTTATGAAAGAAGACAGGTACTGGACGATTTGACTTTGACCCTCAAGTACAAAGACCGTCTGGCGATTGTTGGAACGAATGGGAGCGGAAAATCCACCCTTGTTAAAATATTAATGAAGCAGGAAGCTGAAGATCGAGGTGAGGTTCGCTCAGGAAGCTCCGTTACAATTGGTTACCTTGCGCAGGACCCGCTGCACGGCGTCGATGAAAATAAGCGGCTGATCGACCACTTCCGTGATCAGATCATTGTGACGGAAGGGCAGGCCCGCCATATGCTGGCAGCTTTCATGTTTTATGGGTATGATGTATTTCAGAAAATTTCCCGGTTAAGCGGCGGGGAGCGGATGAGACTGAAACTAGCAGTGTTCATGCATAAAGGCATCAATTTCCTTGTGCTTGATGAACCGACGAACCACCTCGACATCGAATCCCAACAAGTATTAGAAGAAGCACTTCAGCGATTCGAAGGGACAGTCATCGGAGTTTCTCACGATCGTCACTTTTTGAATGAGTGTTTTCCAGAAACTGCATACCTGGTCGCCGGGCAGCTTCATCGGTTCTTAGGGACGTACAAGGAAACCAGACATAAGTGGGAAGCTATTCTTGAAAACAGTGCTGAAGCGAAAGCAGCAGTTTCTGATGAAGAAACTTCAGCAGAAAAAGACCAAAGGAGCTATGAAGAGCAAATTGAAGAGCTTGAACTGCAGTTGGAACAGGCGGGTGGCGAGGACGCTGGAAGTCTGAAAGCGAAGCGCAGTCACATTCAAGGGAAAATCGACCACCTGTATAAGTTGTGGATAGAAAACTAAAAGAAGCACGGCCTGTTGCCAGGGCCGTGCTTTTTTTTGCCATTAGCTATATTAAACACCGTTGTTGATTTTTAATTTCATTCAGGCTCTGTTACGTCCTATAGGCTCCATCCCTAATGACAAACCTCTGTTCCATACCCGTGCTGACATTCATATAAGCTTCCGAAGAATCAGTTTAGAGATTTTCGGCCTGTTTCCTCCACAAAAATAGTGCTTGAAGGTCCAGGAAATCACTCGCTTTCCGTGGGCGTACGGTGAGCTTCCTCGGGCTAACGCCCTCCGGGATCTCACCATGTACTGTTCTCACATCTCTTACACGTCAATTCGTCTAGAGCCGTAAATCAGTTCATAAGCCTTAGGTGGGACTGTCCAGCTCCAGCGCTTAGCGGCTATTGAGACTTCCTTCACTTCTGTACGATAAGTCAATATCGAATCACTCCGTTCTTCGTGTTTCCTTTATGTCCGTCAGCTCAGTCCAGTCCATATGCCGCTGAACGAAGCGCTTCCGCTTTTACAAAAGGAGTCTCGCAATTTCCCGGACCTTCTTGCTTTTGTGAGGATAACGGAAACATCTTATGTGGTGCTTTACATAAAAAATAACTGCTTTTAAGTGATAACCAGCGGGACTTCTGTATGCAAGAAAACGCTTGGAACTACCTCGAAGTGCAGGAAGTTTTAAAACTAAATGCTATATCCAGAGCACTGGAGTTTAATGCTCTTACTATTACTATGAAGGTTCTTTTTTAAGCGATTTCGAGAAGCACATCTATAGTGAGAGGCGGCGGGGAATGGGGAGACTCCTGTGGGAAGAGAGTGCTGGGTGAGATCCCGCAGGACGGGACGTCCGAGGAAGCTCACCGCGCTCCCACGGAAAGCGAGTCATTCCCCGCCGCCCTGATCCACTCACCCAATGTCACGAAATCAATTCTTCCACAATTATTCCATATCATTGAAGAAGCAGCTAAAAAATAGACACGTGTTTATCTTGTTCTTTACGATGAGCCTCATAATAACGAACTAACGCCGGGATGTAACTGGCTAAATCAGGACAAGTAATCTTCGTTCCGCTCAAATCAGCAATGGTGTTGTCCTGATTGTATTCACTTTCACACGTAAAGTAGTCGAGCGCCTGCTTTTGCAGACCGGTGAATTTCCGGACCGGTTGGACGGCAAGCCCAGCTTTTGCTACAGGCAGGGGGAGGGTAAGTCTAGGATGCCGGTTCAAGAAAGCTTCCGCGAACATCTCGTAAATTCGTCGTGCAGAATAAGGGGAGGGGTCTGTTAAATGATAGGTTTTCCCGATGCTCTTATCATGGTGGGCAAAGAAGGTCGAAGCTTGAATGACATAATCCTGAGGGACAATATTGACTAACGCCTGTCCCTCTCCAAAGTACGGAAGAATAGGGGACTGCCTGATCCGGTGGAATAAATTCAAGATGAAATATGGACCGTCAAATTTCATCGTTTCTCCAGTGATGGAATGGCCGACGACAATGCCTGGCCTGATGATTGTGGAAGGGATATCCGAAGCCTGGACAATTCGTTCGGCTTCGTATTTCGTATATTCATAATGGTTTTTAAACCCTGCGTCATGCCAGAGCTCATCTTCATAAATCAACTCTTCGCGCCGCCCGGAAACAAAAGCGCTGCTGAAATATATAAAATGCTTCAAACGGCGCCCTTTTTGCAGCCATTCCATTACATGGCGGGTGCCATCTACATTAATCTGCCACGATCTTACGAAAGGAGCGGCTAGATCATACAAAGCAGCGAGGTGAAAGAAGTGGGTTACTTTATGTTGAAGTTTTTGTGATAAAAAGGGCTCTAAACCAAGGATTGGCTTCGTGATGTCTCCTTCCACCAATTGCACTTTTTCCGGATTGACAATCCCTTCAGCTATCAATTGATTCAACTCTAGATGAGCAGCGGTTTTTACCGCAGGCAAGTGCAGTAAATAGACACACTCCGCTGGATATTCTTTGTCAGCTATTTCTTTAAGAAGCTTTGTAGCCAGGTATCCGGGAAAGCCTGTAAACATATATGTATTCCCCATAGTATAACTCCTCCTCTTCTTTCTTTATAAATTCGCCCGATCGTTTCATTTTTCCTGCTGGGTGTAATGATTTTAATGGCAGTAGTTAGTAGATGTGGAAAGCTCCGAGCAGCTTGCATCGTTTAATTTTTGGAGAGTAGGGAACTTTACGGATGTAGAAGAAGTACTGAAGGTTTTTCATACTTAAGGAGGAAGGAACATGCGTGTATTAGTAATAGGAGCGAATGGTAAAGTAGGAAAACATATAGTCGATAAGCTGAAAAGTGCGGATCACGACCCTGTAGCGATGGTGCGGGATCCTGATCAAGTTCCTCAATTTGAGGAAAAAGGTGTAGATACGGTATTAGGCAACTTAGAAAAAGATTTTGAATCCGCTTTTTATAAAATAGATGCTGTAATATTTGCGGCAGGATCCGGTCCGGATACGGAAGCGGATAAGACGATTTTGATCGACCAGGAGGGCGCCATCAAATCGATCGAGCGTGCTAAACATTTCGGGATCCAGCGGTTCGTCATGCTGAGCTCAATGCTGGCCGATCGCCCGGAATCAGGTCCTAGTGGTATGAAGCATTATTTATATGCCAAGCATAGGGCAGATGAGCACTTGAAACAATCGGGGCTCGATTACACGATCGTCCGCCCAGGCGGTTTGACGAATGAGCCCGGGACAGGACGTGTGATGTTACAAGAGAACATGAACAATTTCGGTGAAATTCCTAGAGAAGATGTCGCAGAAACGATCGCTCATCTTATATCCTTGCCTAAAGCAGAGAATAAAAGTTTTGACTTGATCAGTGGCAGCGATCCTATTAAAGAACTGCTATCCTAATATACGAAATGGGGAGGAATTCCAGATTTCTCTCCATTTTTTTACAAATGAATGTTAATTCTATGTTTATTTTTTTATGGTGGGGGTATTAAATGAGTAATGATACATTAGAACTAGTTAAGCTCAGGAAGAGGAGGAGCACCTATGACTCAGCATAGTGTCATCGTTTATACCAGTGATCAATGCTCTCAATGTGAAAAGGTTTTAGCCAAGCTTTCCGAATGGAACATTGAGTATAAAGAAAAAAACATTTCACGGGATAATTCATATTTTAAAGAGCTGCAAAGCCAGAAAATATACGGCACACCCGCTACATTTATTAACGACGAAAAGGTACTCGGGTTTCAGGAACGCAAGTTAAAGCGTACACTCGGTATTCAAGACGCCGGCCGTTTCCAAGATACGGACACCATACATTTCTCATAAACAGTATATTTTCATGTGTGAAAAAGAGCTCAAGTGATTCAGTATCACTTGTTTTTTTTTACACTTTTTTCATGAAATGACATAGGCTGTAGTATAAAAAATAAAGGTGGTCCTCCTATGTATAACAATCCAAATTATTACTGGCAGCCACCGTATTCTCCTTATGGAAATGAAGAGATCGATCGCAGCTATGCACAGTATTATCAGCAGATGCAATCCGTTAACAGCTGGAATCCATCGATGACATACCAGCAGCCTTCATATCAAGATGGATCGCAATATATGGATCAGAGGAATTCAATGAGGTACCAAGATCCTTCCCAGGCGATGTATCAGGAGCCCTCCGCGTTCCAGGGGTCGGCTCAGCCTGTGTATCAGCAGGATGCGTCCATGTACCAGGACCCAGCGCAATCCATGTATCAAGATCCTTCCATGTATCAGGCGGCTTACATGAATGGGTACGGGTATTCAGGTTATAATGGTGGAGGAGAAAACGGTTTTCAGAAAAAGAATGTGATGGCGTATTTCAAAGACGAACAAGGACAGATAGATATCGATAAGATGATGAGTACGACCGGGCAGGTCGTCCAGACGATTCAACAAGTATCGCCGATGGTCAAAGGAATTAGTACATTTGTAAAAGGGCTGCGATAAGCTGCACCCTTTTTACATAAACAAATGGATGGTGAATGAGAATGAGTACAGGATGTCTATGTATACATGGTTATACTGGGAGCCCGGTTGAGGTGGAACCTTTAGTGAATTTCCTTGAAGAGCAGACGGACTGGGAATTATCCGCCCCGACTCTACCGGGTCATGGGGAGGAGCTGGATCTTAAGGGGCATTATTATCAAGAGTGGATTGCTGCGGCAGAACTTGCTTTATTAGAACTGAAGAAAAAACATGATACGATTATCCTCATTGGTTTTTCCATGGGGGGCATGATCGCCTCTTACTTAGCGGCCAAGTATAAAGCGGATCGTCTCATACTGTTATCGGCAGCTTTGAAGTATATCAGTTTTCCGCAGATGGCGAGAGATACGGTCGGGATTTTGAGTGATGCTTGGAAAGGCTCGTTGGCAGAAAACCAGCTTTTTATACGATATCAGACGAAGGTGAGCCAGACCCATTTCCTTTCAAGCTTAGAGTTCATGCGCTGCGTGGAATTCACTAAACCTTATTTAGCCCAGGTGGAATGTCCAACCCTTATTATGCAGGGGGAATTGGACGGAATGGTTCCTAGTAAAGCGGCGAACTTTTTAGAGAGTGAAATTGCTGCTCCGAAAAAAGAAGTTGTATTCCTGCCGCAATCAAAGCATCTTGTTTGTCATGATCTCGACCAAGAGGTGCTTTTCAATAAGGTCATCGAGTTTTTAAGCGATTTAGTAAAACAGAAAACCTGATAGCTTTCTCGGGCATTAAAATGAGGTTTAATGATACTCGAAGGCTGGGTTTTGTGACTTTGTAGTGAAGAGACACAAAAACGTCCATGGTTTCCTCCATGGACGTTTTTGTGTTCATTACTTTACGAATTCACGCTTTCTCTTAATATGAAACTCCTCAGTACTTTTAGTATCTAATCCTTGAAAAAGGCGATTACAAGGCCGCCTTCCCCGGCATATGTGGAAATAAGCGGACCGGTTTCGGTGAAAATAGAATCCTTGAACGGATACTTCTCTTTGATCGACTGCAGTACTTTCCTACCGCGTTCTTCATCATTGCTATGGGACATCGCGATCACTTTATCCTCGAATTGGTGCGCGTATTCTCCAATTTGCTCAATGAAGCGCCGGATCGACTTTTTATCTCCACGGACTTTTTCAGTGACCGCGACAGAGCCTTCTTCGTCAGTTGCCTTCATAAGAAGCTTGATGTTTAATGTTTTGGCCAGCGTTCCTTTCACTCGATCCAAGCGCCCGCCTTTAATCACGTTCTCTAATGTTTTCAGAATGAATAAAGTAGTCGTTTTCTCAATCTTGTCATTCATATGCTCGACGATTTGATTAAAAGGCATGCCTTCTTCAATTTTAGCCGAAGCTTCATGAACGAGCAGTGCTACGCCGCATGAGGCTGTCTTTGTATTGAGTACAGCGATCTCACGGTCGGGCTCTTCTTCGAGCAGCATATCACGGCCCATAATGGCGCTGTCGTAAGTGCTGCTCAGCCCCTGGGTAAGGGCCAGTACGAGAATCTGTTCTTCAGGACCCACTTGTTTGAATTTCTCATAAAAATCGTTAGGACTTGGAGAAGAAGAGGTCGGCAGCTCGTCCGCCTCTTTAAGCTTCTGGTAGAAGGTGGATAAGTCAATCGTCAATCCTGTTTTGTATTGCTCGTCCCCGAAGTGAATGTTCAAAGGGACGACCTTTAATTGGTGTTTTTCAATCATTTCCTGTGGCAGATCTGCCCCTCCGTCAATAATCATCTGGATTGTCATCTCTTCACCTGCTCTCAAAATAATAATCGTTCTTTATCTTTCTATAGTATAACAAACATGCGGTGTTTAAAGCTTTCTAGAACGATGGATGATTTTCGGCTTCATCATCTTTTTAGTACTGATAATGAAAAGCATCAATCCGAAAATTACGATCGATCCTCCTAACCACTGGGACCAGGAAACTGCTTCATTTAATAGGAAGAAAGCCAGAATCGAAGCCCCGATCGGTTCAAGCAAAATACTCATGGAAATTTTCGAAGCGCTCATCCAACGTAAAGACCAATTGAACAAGGAATGTCCCAAAAAGGTAGGGATGATTGCCAGACATAAAAAGATCAGCCATTGGCTGCTGTTATACCCGCCGAAAGATACGTTCAACCCAAGGTTGTAAATGAGCAGCGTCAAAGTAGCGGCGGAGTAAACGACAAACGTATAAGAGGTCAGCGAAAGTCGTTTGCGAAGATTCTGGCCGACCAGGAAATAACCGGTGACCATGATCGCACCGAGTAAAGCCAGGATATCTCCCAGGAACGCAAGCCCGCTTATTTGGAAATCTCCCCAACTGATAATCACACTTCCCGTGATGGCAATCAGCATGCTGAGTACAGCCCCAGCTGAGAAACGTTCTTTGAAGAAAAGGTAAGTCCCAATGAAAGCGAAAATGGGCTGCATGGAAACGAGTACGACAGAGCTGGCAACGGAAGTATAGTTCAAAGACTCAAACCACAAAATAAAATGGAAGGCTAGAAAAACACCTGAAACCGCTGCTAGTGTGCCGTCTTTTTTTGAAATACTGAATAAATCGTCGGAATGTTTAAGAAAAACATAAGGGGCCATAATAATAATGGCAAGTAATAAACGATAAAAGGCGATCATTGAAGCAGGAGCGTCTCCTGCTAATTTAACAAAGATCGCCGAGGTGGAAATAGAAATCACCCCGACCATCAATAGAATATATGGATTTAATGGAGGCTTATCCATAGGGAGACCCTCCTTTGAACAACGGTTTTCTTAATTTTATCATTGTTAGGTTTGAAAAGCATAACAAAAATGTGTAGAATTAAAACAGTTATGTGTGTTATGATGGATGAATCAATCAGGCAGGTGTTTTCGAAGCCTCTCCGTATATTAAAACAGGAGGCTTTTTTACTTGTGTTTATCATAGTTGAGGTAAATAATATTACCACTGTCTAACAAAGCTGATAACTCGCCTTTCTTCTTTTAACGGAACGAATGAAGTGAAGGGAGAAGTCACGCGGTTAGACCGCATCTTCCAATTGACCATTCCATTTAGGATGGATTTCACTTTAAAAAAAGAAGGAGTATGAAAATATAGTGACGACATTTAATTCATTAGGTTTATCAAGCCCAATACTAAAAGCATTAGACCATATGGGGTTTGAAGAAACCACACCGATTCAAGAACAAACAATCCCTCTAGGTTTACAGGGGAAAGACGTAATTGGCCAGGCTCAAACAGGAACAGGTAAAACAGCAGCATTCGGAATTCCAATGATCGAAAAAATTGAGAAGGACGTTCGCTCTGTACAGGGCCTTGTTATAGCACCAACTCGTGAATTAGCTATCCAGGTAGCTGAAGAAGTAAACCGTCTTGGTAAAAATAAAGGCGTTCGTGCTCTTCCGATTTACGGAGGATCAAATATGGATCGTCAAATCCGTGCGTTAAGAGACAATCATATTGTCGTAGCAACGCCGGGACGTCTACTTGACCATATCCGTCGTAAAACGATTAAGCTTGAGAATGTTCATACAGCTGTTTTAGATGAAGCTGACGAAATGCTCAACATGGGCTTCATCGACGATATTCGTGACATCTTAAAATCCTTGCCAGAACATCGTCAGACGCTATTGTTCTCAGCAACGATGCCGAAAGAGATCCGTAATATCGCAACAACACTTATGAAGCAGCCTGAAGAGGTTAAAGTTAAATCGAAAGAAATGACAGTTGAAAATATTGAACAGTATTATGTTGAAATTCCTGAGAAGCATAAGTTTGATACTCTAACTCGTCTACTTGATATTGATGCGCCTGCTCTAGCGATCGTGTTTGGTCGTACGAAGCGTCGTGTTGATGAAGTAGCAGACGGACTTCAGGCTCGTGGTTTCCTTGCAGAAGGTATTCACGGAGACTTAACTCAAGGAAAGCGTATGTCCGTTCTGAATAAATTCAAAAAAGGACGTATCGAGATTCTTGTTGCTACAGACGTAGCCGCTCGTGGACTTGATATCTCTGAAGTTTCTCACGTGTATAACTTTGATATTCCACAAGATCCAGAAAGCTACGTACACCGTATTGGACGTACTGGCCGTGCTGGTCGTAAAGGTAAATCAATCTCTTTCGTGACGCCTCGTGAAAAAGCTCAATTGAACTTGATCGAGAAACTTACGAAGAAACATGTAGAACGTCTAAGCGTGCCATCATCTGATGAAGCTCGTCGTGGTCAGCAGCAAATGGCTGTCGATAAGATTGTCCAGACGCTTGATCAGGAAGATGTTTCTAAATACCAGCAGTCTGCAGGCGAATTATTAGAGCAGCATGATGCTTCTGATATTATTGCAGCTGCCCTGAAACAGATGACGAAGGAACGCAGTGAAGTTCCTGTCAGACTTTCATCAGTTCAGCCGATAAGTGTCAAAGGCGGCGGTGGCGGTGGCGGCCGTGGTAAAAAGCCGTACCGTAAAGACGGCAAGCGCCCGTATAATAAGCAAAACAACAATAAGTCCCGCAACTTCAAAGGTAAAGGAAATCGTAATTTCCAAAGCAAAGGACGCAACTCTTCTAACTAAAAGAGATATAAAAGAGACCCGATCGGATTCATCCGATCGGGTCTTTTTTGCTTTATTGCATTTGATTGTTAATTTTTTATGGGCTTTGTTAAAGTTCCATGTTGATATTCATATAAGCTCCCTTATGCTGAAGACTCAGCTTCGATATGTTTGGGGTGTTTTCGTTACGTTTAACAGTGTAAAGAACTCCGTGGGAGCGCGGTGAGCTTCCTCGGACGTCCCGTCCTGCGGGATCTCACCAAGCACTCTCTTCCCACAGGAGTCTCGCAATTTCCCGGAGTTCTTTACGTCCTTTAGTAGAACGGAAACTCCAATGACGGAAATGCAGCACGTAAGAATCGAGAAAAGCCTAATCATAAAGGTTACTTTCAAAAAGGCTAGCGGAAGACGCACATCAACTCTACACATACAGGGAGTCATAATCAGGTGAGTAACAGAATGAATAAACTAAAATGCTTAAGATGAGTACCACGCACGTTGCAAAGTTATCTTACTAAGGAAAATATGATCAGAATTGGCATCCTACTGATTGTCGTTACGAAGTAGATCATTTGATTTAGAACGCTATATTTTCAGAGGTAGGAACCGGAAAGACGCTTTTTATTAAGCGGAGGGTGCGTTTCTCACTTCTATCGAATGGGGTGGTGGGGCAGCTGGGAGACTCCCGTGGGAGAAGGAGCTAGGTGAGATCTCACAGGGCTTTAGCCTGAGGAAGCTCGCCAGTTCCCCCACAGGAAAGCGAGCAGCTGCCCCACCACCCCTGACTCTTATTACGGCAACGAACCCAGAGTGTCTCGAAATCAAGTATTCAACAATCCTGACATATTGTTGAATAACTCAATTATCTATATCAACAGCCACCGTCAACATAGACTTTTATTAAAATAAATTACCTAGAAAAGCCATGGCCACAAGGAAAAAGATAATTCCCCATAGAATGTATTTTCCATAATTCTTAGAAGAAAATCGCTTGTTCTTCCATCGATTCGGGTTAAAGCTCACTTCGTCACGATCCCGATTTGCGAACTTCGCACGGTTCTGCCAGACCGAAAAAGGGCGAGCATTTTTCAATAACGGAGGAGCGACAGCAAATCCGCCAATCAGCCCGAATAAATGAGCCCATACATTAATGCCCGGGCGCATGAAGGTCATGAAGAAACCGATGACGAAAATGGTCATGACAAGTTGTGAGTTAGCCGCGCCAATCAGAGATTTACGATAGATCACCATATAGGCATACACACCGAATAAGCCAAAAATCGCCCCTGACGCGCCGAGGTGTTGATAGAATTCATTAGGAGCCATTAAATAGGTTCCGATGTTCCCCGCGATGCCTGCTGCTAAGTACATAGTGATGAACTTTGCTTTGCCGAGCATTTGTTCAAGGGCCGGTCCGAACAGCACGAGGGAGAAAGAGTTGAATAACGCGTGAGCAAATCCGCCATGGAGAAAGATCGGTGTGACGAGTCTCCAGTACTCTCCTTGTCCTACCAAGTAGTTATTGCCTATACCCTCCCGCAAAATCTGCAGCGCAAAAGGCAGCTGGAGGATATCGATGAAAAACCAGAGAACAAAATGGATAATCACCAGTCCACAGACAATCGGATAAAATTTAAGAAATTCCTGGAAGCTTTCGGTTCTCACAAACATGGCGCGCTCTCCTTTAAAATTGAGGGTTATTCTTCACTATAAGTAATAGTTAGATAGAGTATTCATTTTTAAGCTTAAGAAGTTCGGGTATACTTTAAAGAAATCGTTTAAAAGGAAGATGGATATGATTAAAGGAATCGGTATCGATTTAATTGAACTTTCACGTATTAAACAAAGTATAAAGCGAAATCCACGTTTTGTTCAAAGGATATTAACTGAAAGAGAACAGGAACATTACGGAACGCTTAAGGATCGCAGGAAAGTGGAATATCTTGCGGGCAGGTTCGCAGCGAAAGAGGCGTTTGCTAAAGCAGTCGGAACAGGAATAGGGAAATTAAGCTTTCAAGATATTGAAATTCTTTCCACAGAAGAAGGAGCGCCTAAGATGGTGGTTCGTGCCCGTGAACACCTGACGATCTGGGTGGCGATCACTCATAGTGACAGCCAGGCCGTGGCTCAAGTTGTACTCGAGCAAGTGTGATTGGACATATTTACATAGATGAACTCATAGCATGGTAATGCGGGTAGGAGGGAACGAATTGGAGATTGTGACCGCACAAGAAATGTATGAATGGGATCAGACAGCTATTCAAACGACGGGTTTGAGTGGGACGATGCTCATGGAGAACGCTGGGCGATCGGTCAGTGCAGAAGTCGAGAAAAAAATTAATCGACAACAAAACGTGATCGTGCTCATCGGCGGGGGAAATAACGGGGGAGACGGCTATGTCATCGCTCGTACCTTGTTGAATCACGGGTATCGAGTAGAAGCATGGCAAGTAGTCCCGGATGAAAAAATACATGGAGACGCTTTGACTCACAAAGAAATATTCCTTCGGTCTGGGTATGTTGTGACACATACCAAGGACGTGAGTGTTTTGGGGAAGGACATGCAGCAGGCTGATGTGATCATCGACTGTATGCTGGGAATCGGAGTCAAAGGGAAGCTGCGCTCACCAATCCGTGAAGTGGTGGAACTGGTTAATGAGCAAAATGCCTATACCATTTCGATCGACATTCCGAGCGGTGTTCCTGCGGATGAAGGATTCGATGAATTTGATGCTGTCAAAGCGGATGAGACGGTAGTGATTGCCGCACCAAAAATGAGCGCTTTTCTTGAGAGTACAAGCTGCTATTATGGGAAATGGACCGTAGTGGAAATCGGCTTGCCGGTTAAGCTGCTGCCGAATCCGCGAAGACAGTTTTGGACGAAGAGGGACGCTTTTACAACGGTTCCTATCAGGTCAAAACATTCCCATAAGGGCAGTCATGGAAAAGGTCTCGTTATTGGCGGTTCCTATCACATGCCAGGCTCGATCGCGATGACGGGTCGTGCTGCTTTGCGTAGTGGAATCGGGCTTTTATCCATCGCCACACCTACAACGGCAATTCCTTCAGTGGCATCTTTCCTGCGGGAAGCCACATTTGAACCGCTGCCCGAAGAACAAGGGGTTATGATGGATATCAGCGGAGTGGACTGGTCGAAGTATAATGGTGCAGCGATCGGGATGGGAATGGGCAGAGAAGTAAATGCATCCCTTATATTCCAAACCCTTTTCCAACACGCCAAAGGTCCAATATTGATTGACGCAGACGCGCTCTACCATGTAAAAGATAAGCTGATGAAGTATGCCGATCGTCCGGATCCAGTTATTTTGACTCCACACCCGGGAGAATTCGCTCACTTGATTGATCGTTCGATTCCTGAAGTGATGCAGTCTCCTTTTACACTCACTCGAGGTTTTGCTGAGAAGTACGGAGTGTACGTAGTGTTGAAAGGCCCCGCTACGATCATTACTTCTCCTCAAGGCGACCAGCGAGTGGAGCTGTCAGGCAATGCTGGATTAGCCAAAGGGGGAAGCGGTGATGTCTTATCAGGAGTTCTACTCGCACTCACCCTCCAGTCAAAATCAGTGTTTGATGCATTAGCGAACGGCTGCATGATTCATGGGTTGACAGCGGAGCGGCTGACCGAGAATCACCACTCAACCACTGGTTTACTAGCCTCTGATCTCATAGAAGGGTTATCTGAAACCTTCCGTACATTTTCTGTTTCCACGTAAAGACCGTTCCCTTTGTCCTTCAGCAAGAGACAAAGGAGTTGAAACAAAAATGAGACGTTTTCCGATCCTTCTCTTTGTGATTATGGCACTTACCCTCTTTCTTACGGCATGTGGGGAGCAATCGAAAGAAGATGTCGTTCAGAAACTAGAAGAACAGCAAAGTGAAATGAAAGGTTATAAGACCGACGCCAGCATGACGATGAAGACTGGAAAAGAAGAGCAGAAATACCATATTCAAATTTCTCATAAGAAAGATGATTTTTACAGAGTCGAGCTTGAAAATGATAAGGATGAAAAAGGCAGCCAAATCATATTGAAAAACGATACCGGTGTATTTGTTCTGACTCCTGCTTTGAATAAGAGCTTCAAATTCCAGAGCGAGTGGCCCGAGAACACCAGCCAGCCTTATTTGTTCAATTCATTGGTGAAAGATATCAAGGCGGATGATCAGTCGGAGTTCAACGCCACTGAAAATCATTATGTGTTCAAAACCAAGACGAATTATCAAAACAACCAGGCTCTGCCGTTTCAGGAAATCTACTTTGATAAGAAATCCTATGCACCGGTCATGGTCAAAGTCTTCGATCAGGATATGACAGCTTTAGTCGAGGTGCAATTCTCGAATTTTGCCGCCAACGATTCGTTCAAAAAAGAAGATTTTGATGTGGACGAGAACATGGCCATGAGTTCTTCTGATGTGCCTGTCACTGCTGAGCCAGAGGAGAAGATTGAGGCAGAAGTTCTGTATCCGGAGGAAACACTTGGGGCAAGTCTGTGGGACAAGCAAGAGGTCGAAACGGAAACGGGAAGCCGCGTCATCATGACATATAAAGGAGAGAAAGACTTCACACTTATCCAGGAGACTGCAAAAACGGAACCTGCCAGCGCCAGACAGTCGGTGGAAGTGAATGGGGAACCGGTTCAGCTGTCAAATGGAGCTATGGGTGCTATTACTGAGAAGAAACTGGAATGGAACGATCAAGCTTCGACTTATCACCTGGCAAGTGATGAATTGACAGCGGAAGAGATGGTCGTCGTCGCTAATTCTATTAGCGGATACTCTGAGAAATAATAACAATTTGCGAGCAGGCTTAACGGTCTGCTTTTATTTTTCTAGCGTACGGGGTTGCCATTGACACGCTCTCCCCCTCGTTCAATAATAGAAAGATATTGAATGAGAAAAGGTGGTTCTTTTGAGTATGGATAGTTTTTACCGTGATACTTGGGCAGAAATCGAATTGTCGAATATCGACTTTAATATAAAACAGTTGAGGAACCGCTTAAAACAGGAAACCGGTATTTATGCAGTTGTAAAAGCCAATGCTTATGGTCACGGTGATCTTCAAGTCGCTCATCAAGCGCTGGAATCAGGAGCAGATCGGCTGGCGGTCGCTCTGCTGGATGAAGCGATCAGATTGCGAAAGGCGGGGATCACCGCTCCTTTGCTTGTAATGGGTTGGGTCCGTCCGCAAGATGCTTGGCTTGCAGCGGAACATGATATAGCTGTCACCGTGTTTCAAAAAGAGTGGCTGCAGCAATTAGACGTATCTTCTCTCCCCGGCAGACTCCGTATCCACATGAAGTGGGATACAGGGATGGGGCGGATCGGTATCCGTTCAACTGAAGAAATGGATGATGTCTTGAAGGAGATTGAAAATAATCGCCAATTGATACTTGAAGCCATTTTTACGCATTTTGCGACAGCGGACGAGGAAGATACGGGTTACTTCAACGAGCAGGAAACACGGATGGCGTCCATGCTGTCCCATTTTGAAAAGGTATGGCCTGATCCAGTCGATGTTCACACAGGAAATAGCGCGGCGAGCATGCGGTTCCCTGGACGGATGAAGCAATTCGTCCGCTTTGGGATCAGTATGTATGGTCTTTATCCATCACCAGATGTCAAAAAGGAACGGCCCATTGATTTGAAACCGGCTTTTTCCTTGCACAGCCGATTGATCCATGTAAAAAAAGTAGCTCCCGGCGAATACTTGAGCTATGGAGCGACTTATGAGACATCCGGTGAAGAGTGGATCGGAACTGTCCCCGTCGGATATGCGGATGGATGGATTAGGAAGCTGCAAGGAATGGATGTGCTTATCGAAGGAAAAAGGCGGCCGATTGTCGGACGAATTTGTATGGATCAATTCATGATTCGGCTCGATCAAGAATATTCTATAGGAAGTAAGGTTACATTAATTGGAAAGCAAGGAAATGAAGAAGTTCATACTGATGAAGTGGCTGCACAATTGGAAACAATCAATTATGAGATACCTTGTATGATAAGTTCCCGAGTTCCACGCATGTATTTGAAAAATGGGCATATGGTAAAGGTAGATAACCCTTTATCGCTTGATTTTTAAGAGACGATCCTCTTCATTTCAACCGTCAAGCAGCATCTTTCTATAAAAAAACCCAAGACTCCTTTGCATTAGACACGAGCCAATGATAAAATTAAATTGGACTTATTTGACTGGTTTCTTTTGGGTAAAAGATGGTGGAGGTGTATGGTTTTGTCCGATAGCATGCGAGAGATTGTCATTCGGATTCCGGATAACCTACTAGTTGAAGTTGATGGACAGGTTCAACTCGAAAACAGTGATCGGAGCGATTTCATGTGTAAAGCAACGAAAATGTATTTGCGTGAAGAAAAACAGAGGCATATTTTAGAATCCATGCGACGTGGATATATGGAAATGGCTAAAATCAATCTTAATATCGCTTCAGAATCGTTTCAGGCCGAAGAGGAGGCAGATCACACCCTGGAACAATTAGTGAGCGGGGTGTGAAGTCGGTGATAGTCAAACGAGGAGATGTTTATTTCGCTGATTTGTCCCCAGTTGTAGGATCGGAGCAAGGTGGAGTCCGTCCAGTGCTCATTCTTCAAAACGATATCGGGAATCGTTTCAGCCCCACAGTAATTATAGCCGCGATTACCGCACAAATACAAAAAGCCAAACTACCAACTCATGTCGAAATTAATGCTGAAAAATATGGTTTCGAACGAAATTCTGTTATTCTGTTGGAACAAATCAGAACGATTGATAAACAGCGTTTGACCGACAAGATTACTCAACTAGATGAGCCGATGATGCAGCAGGTGAACGAAGCGCTGCAAATCAGCTTAGGGCTTATAGACTTTTAATGATAAAGTTGTCCATCAGAGGCAGCTTTATTTTTATTTGCTGAAAAAATGATAGAATAGCTTGGAACGAGACCATGAAGCTGAGTATTCTGGGGCCTTATAAAGAAGGAAAACCAGGCTGCTGCTTTCATGGTTTTATTTGCCATAGTACATTAAACACATGCCACAGGTATGTTTTTGTTAAATAACGTGGAAAAGTAACTAATTTAGTTGGCGTCTTGGACTTAAAAAGTATAAAATAAAACTAATTAGTATATTTACGTAGTAATTTTTGATAACATTATTTTTGTATAATGTTTTGACCGTGAGAAGGACGTCTAGGAGATAAAGAATGCAGGAAATTCGGAGGTTTAGTATGGATCAGAAACTGAAAGATATTGTAATTGGACATAGTGATGACATCGTCAAGATGTGGCTTGAGGAAGTGAATAAGAAAAAATCCAGTGATTATACAGCTACGATTTCCGATGAGCTTTTTGAAAGCACTAACCGTGAATTCGTGAATGTCATATTCACTAGTATCGAAAAATCGGGACTGACTAATGACTTGAATGATTTTTCTGAACGTCTTATCAACCTCGGGTGGCCGCTCAGCTATTTGACGGATGGGATGCAGGTGTTCCGTCGAGTCATCACAGAATACATTCTCAAACAATCTGAGCAGATCGACTCGGATTATTTTGCAGAAGTACTTAGAAAAGTTGATGGGTGGGTCGACCCCGTCATCAACCAGCTTGTGAACGAATATTCTGGAAGCTGGGAACACATCGTATCTCTCCAAAGAGTTGCTCTTCAAGAATTATCTGCACCTTTAATTCCAGTTATGGACAATATCACGATCATGCCTCTCATCGGAACGATCGATACAGAGAGAGCCAAACTGATCATGGAGAACCTTCTTGATGGTGTGATCAAGCATAATGCGGAAGTCGTCTTGATTGATATCACCGGAGTTCCCGTCGTCGATACGATGGTCGCGCACCATATCATCCAGGCGGCTGAAGCTGTGCGTTTGATTGGCTCACGCTGTATATTAGTAGGAATACGACCTGAAATTGCTCAAACTATTGTCAATCTGGGAATCGACCTAGGCAAATTCCCGACGAAAAGCTCCCTGAGAAAAGGGTTCAAGTCCGCACTGGAATTGACGAACCGCACGATTGAAGATGTACAGCCAAAAGAACAAGATATAGAAAAATTAATTGATTCTCTAAACAGGGAGTGATCGAGATGAGAATACCTATTCTGAAGCTTCATAACTATCTGCTCATTTCAATTCAAATCGATTTAGATGATCAGACGGCTATACAGTTTCAAGAAGATCTATTGAGTAAGATCCATGAAAGTGGAGCGACTGGTGTAGTCATTGACCTCACATCAGTAGATATTATTGATTCATTCATAGCAAAAGTACTTGGAGACGTAGTGACTATGTCTGACTTGATGGGTGCTAAGGTTGTATTGACTGGAATCCAGCCAGCCGTTGCAATGACGCTTATCGACCTTGGCATTCATATGCAGGATGTTCCTACTGCTCTAGATTTAGAACAAGGGTTGATCAAACTTCGCCAGGAATTGGAGGAGTAGTTATGGACTTCCAATCCTGTGTCAATATTAAAAAAGAATGGGATATTGTCGGAGCGCGTCAGCTTGGGCGTGATATAGCCCGTAAGATCGGATTTGGAACTGTCGATCAAGCACGTATAGCCACTGCAATCTCAGAATTAGCAAGAAACATTTATTTGTATGCTGGGACAGGTAAGATATGCTTTGAAGCTATTGAAGATATGAATCATAAAGGTTTAAGGATAGTAGCAATGGATGACGGACCTGGAATCAAAGAACTGAGTCAAGTGATGGAGGATGGTTTTTCAACCTCCGGAGGACTTGGAGCTGGGTTGCCTGGTGTTAAACGATTGATGGACGATTTTGATATTCAATCAGAAGACGGTAAAGGAACAGAGATTAAAGCAGTCAAATGGCTCCGTTAAAGGAGGTTAAAGATGAGTACACTTAAACTCGATTTAGAAAACTATAAAGAGCTGATGCAGCAATATATTGAAACGCAAGATGAACAAGCTCTCTATCAGGCAGAGCAGTTCAGCAAGCATTCTATGCAGCAGAATATTTCACCAGAGGAAATTATTAA
This sequence comes from Halobacillus sp. A1, assembly GCF_024189295.1. GTDB lineage: Bacteria > Bacillota > Bacilli > Bacillales > Halobacillaceae > Halobacillus_A. The sequence goes on along the minus strand of NZ_JAIZEN010000001.1, from coordinate 7,745 downwards.
TGTGCATGTCCAGTCTTTACAACACTTGTACCCGGATATGCCTGAACATATTCGTTCTTCTCTGGATTTTTTATTAGAAACGATGATTTCTTATGGATTGGCTTATCAGGAATATCAATCTCTAAGAGAGAGACAGCTGGAGTTGAAATCGGAAATTTCAGTAGCTGCTAATATGCAGAAAACATTGCTGGCAACGGAAAAACCGGAGATAGACGGTCTTGATGTAGGAGCGATCAGTATTCCCGCTAAGCAGATGAATGGGGACTACTACCATTTTGTAAAAGATGACAGTGGAGCTCTCGGTGTAGCAATTGCTGACGTAGTCGGCAAAGGCGTGCCTGCTGCATTATGCATGTCGATGATCAAATACTCTATGGACAGTTTTCCTGAAAACCGTATGGATCCAGGGGTCATCCTTGGCAGCTTGAACCGAGTAGTCGAAAGAAACGTAGATTCCAGTATGTTCATCACGATGTTCTATGGCTTATATAATATTAACAATCATACCTTCCGTTTTTCTTCGGCCGGTCATGAGCCGGGGTATTATTATGATAGCAGACAGGACCATTTCGAAGAGATCGATGCATCCGGCCTTGTACTGGGTGTTTCTCCTGAGGCTACCTATGAACAATGTACAAAGGAAGTCCACGTTGGAGATATGATCATCATGCTGACAGATGGAGTCACTGAATGCCGTCAGGGCGATCGATTCATCGAAGAAGATGAAGTGTTGGAGATCATTAAACAATACGCACATCTGCCGGCGCAGGAAACAGTAGAACATGTGTACAAGCATTTTGAAAGACTACAGGACTTTCAACTGAGAGATGATTTTACTTTAATCATTTTAAAAAGAAAGGTTTAAGCTAAGTTCATGAAGGGTATGCTCCCTCTAATGAGCTATTTTAGGAATACGGGAGGCGAATGGAATGAACCTGACGATAGATGTGACAAACAAAGAGAAAATTACCACTGTTTCTTTAGCGGGAGAAGTCGATGCATTTACGGCTCCGAAGTTAAAAGAAACTTTATTGCCTTTGACAAAAGAAAGTGGTCAAACGATAGAGGTCGACCTTCAAGAAGTAAGTTATATGGATTCTACCGGACTGGGTGTATTTATCAGTGCGCTGAAATCAACGAAAGAGCATGATACTGCACTCAAGCTTATTCAAATGCAGGAACGTGTCTACCGATTATTCAAAATTACCGGCCTGACCGAGATTATGGACATTGATAATACAGTACGAGGTGGAATGTAATCATGGAACCATTTGATTTTGTTGAGGTTAAAGTTCCTGCAAAAGCTGAATATGTTGGTGTTGTACGTTTAAGTACTTCAGGAATTGCCAATCGGATGGGCTTCGCCTATGAAGAAATCGAAGATCTGAAGGTCGCAATTTCAGAAGCGATTACGAATGCTGTAAAGCACGCGTACAACGATTCTGGCGAAGGCGAAATCACGATCGGTTTTGGGGTATATCAAGACAGGCTGGAAGTCATGGTAGCAGATCATGGCGGAAGCTTCAATTTAGGTGAAATCAAAGAAGATATCGGACCATACCAGCACAAAGATGATATCGGCGAGCTGCGGGAAGGTGGTTTTGGTCTCTTTTTGATTGACGCTTTAATGGATAAAGTAGAAATCAACAGTAAATATGGAGTTATTGTCCTAATGACAAAATACCTTCATGAAAATGAGGTGGGTCAAGATGGCGACCAAATCTCAACATCATAATGATGAGGTGTACGAATGGATCGCATTTTTACAAGAAAATCCGCGCGACGAAGAAGTACAGGAAAAGATTGTTCTAGTCTATAATGATTTGGTTGAATCGATCGCAAGGAAGTATTCCAAAAACAGTACCATACATGAAGATCTGGTGCAGGTAGGAATGCTGGGTCTGCTTGCGGCAATACGCAGGTACGACCCGGAGTTCGGTAAATCATTTGAGTCATTCGCCATTCCGACGATCATTGGTGAAATCAAACGTTTCATTCGTGATAAAACTTGGAGTGTTCATGTACCAAGACGAATTAAAGAACTTGGTCCTAAAATCAAGAAGGCTGCAGAAGAATTGACGAGTCAGCTTCAGCGGTCACCATCCGTAATTGAAATTGCAGATTATCTTGAGGTTTCTGAAGAAGATGTGCTGGAGACGATGGAAATGGGCAAAAGCTACAAGGCACTTTCCGTCGATCGTAAAATTGAAGCAGATTCAGATGGCAGCACCGTGACCATTCTCGACTTGATCGGCAACCCGGAAGGCGGATATGATCAAATTGATCAAAAGATGCTCCTTCAAAAAGTTCTGCCGATCTTAAGCGAACGCGAACAAGAAATTCTTCAATGCACCTATTTTGAAAATATGAGCCAAAAAGATACAGGTGAACAATTGGGCATCTCGCAAATGCACGTTTCCCGCCTTCAGCGTCGCGCACTCAGGAAATTGAAAGAAGCTCTTCAGGCAGAATCGGTCGAGGCGTTCTAATTGCAAGAAGAGTTATCAAGAGTAGCTATTTCCATATACCAGAAGGCGAAAAAAGGAAACTACTATTGTGGAGATAGTTATTACTACAAAGAGACTGATGAAGGATTTATTTGTGCTTTAGCTGATGGTCTAGGCAGTGGGGAAATGGCATGGGATTCTTCTCAGGCCGTGATGGATGTGATCGAGCAATATCCGGATCTGGACATTGAAACGATCATAAAAAAATGCAATGATGCTTTACTCGGAAAACGCGGGGTAGTGCTAGGCATACTTAAGATCGACTTCAACAAACAATCCTATTCATATTCCTCTATCGGAAATATCGGCATCATTACGATCGATATCGATGGTAATCGAGGCCGTAACATTCCTTTAGCGGGCTATCTAGCTGGTTACCCTAGAAAACTTAGAGTATCGCACGGGAAAGCAGAACCTGGTATGGTGTTCCTTCTATTTTCAGATGGGGTGCTGGATCGCCGCTTATCTCCCAAGCATACGAGCAGCCGCAATATAAAGGTGATCACCGAACAGTATAAAGAACTTTATGGAGAATCACGGGAAGACGATACAACGTTGATCGCCATGAAGTACAAATAGTAGGGACCTTACTCTGAGTATTACAGATAAGGTCCCTTAATTGTGGAGAAAATCTGATACAATAATAAGGAAGTATAGTGAGGGGGCTTATTTTTGAGTAATACGAATGAACTGATGCAGTTAGTAGCAAAACAAACACAGTTGGCGATTCAACCGATCCAACAAGTCATTCAGTTATTAGATGAAGGTAATACCGTACCGTTCATTGCGCGCTATCGTAAAGAGCTGACGGGCGGTCTTGATGAAGTGCAGATCAAAACTATCGAAGATCAATGGACATATGTACAAAATGTTTCACAGCGAAAAGAAGAAGTAATTCGTCTTATAGATGAACAAGGGAAACTGACCGATGAACTGAAAAAAGATATCGAACAAGCAACCCAATTACAGAAAATCGAAGACCTCTACCGTCCATACAAACAGAAACGAAGAACCCGGGCGACAGTAGCGAAAGAAAAAGGACTGGAGCCTCTCGCTTTGAAAGTGTGGGAGCAGAACAATTTCAATTTTGAAGAAGCAGCAAAAGAGTATGTCTCCGAAGAGCACGAGCTTACTTCTGTTGAGGATGTCACTCTTGGAGTGAATGATATTCTAGCGGAATGGATTTCTGATGATCCTGACTATCGCGATAAAATCCGCCAGCAGACGTTCAAGTCAGGAACGATAGAATCGAAAGCGAAGAATGTGGAGAAGGACGAAAAATCCATATTTGAAATGTATTACGAATATCAGGAGCCTGTCCGCTCGATCGCATCGCATAGAGTCCTTGCATTAAACCGCGGGGAGAAGGAAGATGTCTTGAAAGTGGCCGTGCACCCGCCAGAAGAAAGCATCATTTCTTTCTTGGAGCGACGGGTCATTAAATCGTCGGCATCTGATGAAGTCCGGTCGATTTTAAAGACAGCCATCTCTGACAGTTATAAACGATTGATCCAACCTTCCATCGAAAGGGAAATCAGGAATGCTCTGTCAGAAACCGCGGAAGAAAAAGCGATCGATGTCTTCTCAAGCAACCTGAAGAGCCTGTTATTACAGCCTCCTCTTAAAGGAAAGGTCGTATTAGGTGTTGACCCTGCATATCGGACAGGCTGTAAACTGGCCGTCATAGATGAAACAGGGAAGGTGTTAGAAATATCGGTCATCTACCCGACACCGCCAAGAAGTGATGTAAAAGCTTCTCAAGATAAAATTCGTTCATATTTCAATAAATACCCAATCGAATTGATTGCGGTAGGTAACGGAACCGCATCAAGAGAAACAGAACAATTTATTGCGGACATGATCCAAACTTATTCCCTGGATGCCGCTTATATGATTGTCAATGAGGCAGGTGCAAGTGTATACTCAGCCTCGAAACTGGCTAGAGAAGAATTTCCTGACCTGCAGGTGGAAGAGAGAAGTGCAGTTTCCATAGCCCGTCGCGTCCAGGATCCTCTTGCTGAACTCGTAAAAATCGATCCGAAATCAATTGGTGTAGGCCAGTATCAACACGATGTGACCCAGAAAAAACTAAACGAATCTCTTACCTTCGTCGTAGAAACAGCCGTGAACCAGGTGGGGGTCAACGTCAATACAGCTTCATCTTCTTTGCTGCAATACGTGTCAGGTCTGAGTAAAGCAGTCGCAAATAATGTAGTGAAGAAGAGGGATGAAGTCGGAAAGTTTACGAGCAGGAAGCAGTTGAAAGATATTCCTAGACTCGGAGCGAAAACTTTCGAGCAAAGTATAGGTTTCCTTAGAGTGCTTGAAGGTGAAGAGCCGCTTGATAAAACATCAATCCACCCGGAAAGCTATAAAGCAGCCCGTTCTCTTTTGAAACTGGTGGACGCGTCACCTGCAGACCTTGGGGAAGAAGAAGTCGGTGAAAAGCTTGCTAAGCTGGACGTAAAAACGACGGCTGAACAGCTTGACGTAGGCGAGCCGACTTTAAAAGATATCATCAAGTCTCTCAGAGAGCCTGGCCGTGATCCGCGTGATGATCTACCAAAACCTCTGTTAAAAACGAACGTATTATCTATGGAAGATTTGGAGCAAGGCATGGAGCTAGAAGGAACGGTCCGAAACGTAGTCGATTTTGGCGTGTTCGTGGATATCGGCGTGAAGCAAGATGGGCTTGTTCATATTTCCAAACTCTCCAACAAATTCGTGAAGCACCCAATGGACGTCGTTTCAGTAGGAGACGTAGTGACGGTATGGGTAGAGACTGTTGATACAAAGAAACAACGGATCGCATTGACGATGCAGAAAAAATAAAATCAACCAGCCTGGGAGACCTTGTCTTCCAGGTCAATTTTTGTACCGATGACGATAAAAGTACCAGCACTGATTAAGCATCTTGATTTGATACTTATCTTTATTTAGAAACGCATTCGACATTTGCTTCTGCAACCAACGGGGCACAGAAATCTCCTCCCTTTGAATTTCAGGAATATCCCATTTATAATAAAGTATGCAAAAACAAGGAGGGGTGTGCGTCATGAATGTAAGTCAACAGGAATTGCAGCAATGGACCGATCAGGTGTCCAGGCGTTTTTTCGGAAAACCTTATATTGATTATGTAGAATTCAACCCTCGTTTAAGAACGACGGGCGGTAGATATATCCCGTCCAGAAGAATCATTCAACTTAACCCGAAGTACTTGCGGGAACTGGGAGAAGAGGAATTCGAAGGGATCATCAAACACGAACTCTGCCACTACCACCTTCATATAGAAGGAAAAGGATTCAATCATAGAGACCGTACCTTCAAGGACCTTCTGCGGAAAACCGGGTCTCCGAGATTTTGTAAACCGCTGCCTTCAGAAAAAGATAAACAACACCACACATACAAGTGCTCTACATGCGGACAAAAGTACACGCGCAAGAAGAAAATAAATGTCTCCAGGTTTGTATGCGGAAAATGTAAAGGGAAACTTAAAAAGCTGTAAAAAATACATTGACGAAAAACAGCTCCCCGTGTTAAATTAAATAAGCCCTAAACGAAAGGGCGAGTCGAAAGAACGGCTTTCTATTATTTTTTTGAAAGAGCATTGACAACCTTATCGAAATGTTATAAGATATAAAACGTCGCTGACATTGTCAGCTTCCGAACACTTACATAGTTAAAGTAAGTATTTCTAACATTATTCCATCGTAGCTCAGTGGTAGAGCAATCGGCTGTTAACCGATCGGTCGTAGGTTCGAATCCTACCGATGGAGCCATTACGGAGAAGTACTCAAGTGGCTGAAGAGGCGCCCCTGCTAAGGGTGTAGGTCGCGCAAGCGGCGCGAGGGTTCAAATCCCTCCTTCTCCGCCATTTTTTAATGTTTAAATGGCCCGTTGGTCAAGTGGTTAAGACACCGCCCTTTCACGGCGGTATCACGGGTTCGAATCCCGTACGGGTCACTTTTGATTTTTTACATAGTAAGGTCCGGTAGTTCAGTTGGTTAGAATGCCTGCCTGTCACGCAGGAGGTCGCGGGTTCGAGTCCCGTCCGGACCGCCATTTTCGTTGGGCCATAGCCAAGCGGTAAGGCAACGGTTTTTGGTACCGTCATGCGCTGGTTCGAATCCAGCTGGCCCAGCCATTTTCTTTTGTTTTTATGGTTGACATTATCATCGATTCATTATATGATGTTCCTTGTCCTTAAAAATGAAACAGCTTGCAACACGACGAGCATCACAAACAACATTACCAGAACTTTTATTTCATTAAGAGCCATTAGCTCAGCTGGTAGAGCATCTGACTTTTAATCAGAGGGTCGGAGGTTCGAGCCCTCCATGGCTCACCATTTATTTGCGGGTGTGGTGGAATTGGCAGACACGCTAGATTTAGGATCTAGTGCTTCACGGCGTGGGGGTTCAAGTCCCTCCACCCGCATTCAGTAAGTCAGCTTAGCTGCTTACCTAACTTTTTCAATTAGCGGTCGTGGCGGAATCGGCAGACGCGCTAGGTTGAGGGCCTAGTGGGGGCAACCCCGTGGAGGTTCAAGTCCTCTCGGCCGCACTAAGGTTTCTTTTAAAAAACTATTGCATTCTGAGCTGACACATGATATATTAGATATTGTCGCTTCAAAAGGCGCCCGTAGCTCAATTGGATAGAGCGTCTGACTACGGATCAGAAGGTTAGGGGTTCGACTCCTCTCGGGCGCGCCATTACTTACGGGAAGTAGCTCAGCTTGGTAGAGCACTTGGTTTGGGACCAAGGGGTCGCAGGTTCGAATCCTGTCTTCCCGACCATCGATGTTCTAACTCTAGCAAACATAAAACTTCCATATATAACGCGGGTGTAGTTTAGTGGTAAAACCTCAGCCTTCCAAGCTGATGATGAGGGTTCGATTCCCTTCACCCGCTCCAAAAAACTTTACCATTGGGGCCTGTAGCTCAGCTGGTTAGAGCGCACGCCTGATAAGCGTGAGGTCGGTGGTTCGAGTCCACTCAGGCCCACCATTGAACATTTGATCTTTGAAAACTGAACGAACCAACCAGTACGTCAAGTCTTCTTTCTATTGTATAGAAGGAAGTAAAACAAGCACATTCGGTGTGCAAATGAGCAAGTCAAACTAACTTTTATGGAGAGTTTGATCCTGGCTCAGGACGAACGCTGGCGGCGTGCCTAATACATGCAAGTCGAGCGCAGGAAGCAAGTGGATCCCCTTCGGGGGTGAAACTTGTGGAATGA
>NZ_JAIZEN010000019.1 GCF_024189295.1 Halobacillus sp. A1 | reverse complement strand
TCTCCTCCAAAATCCCAACCTCCAGTAAAATAACGTCATCAACTATTTTACTAAAAGAATAGGCTGATAGAGCAAAAGTGTAAAATCTATTCAAGCGAAAACTGTCAACTTTATTCTAGCGTTTACAACTCCGTGAAACTGGTTCTATTTTTCCGCAAGGGCTGCACAATTTATCCGAGAAGGTGGCTCTTTTCAAACAAAATACTCATACTATGGAAAATCGAGAATTCCAGTTTTGCGGGCGTAGCTTTCTAAGCGTACACTAAATATACTGAAGGGCAGTGTTGGAGGAGGGGAAGGGATGGCGAGAAAACCACGGATTTGGTATCCGGGAGCGATATACCATGTGACGGCGCGGGGCAATCGAAGAGGGGACCTATTTTATGATGATGCAGATTTTGAGGAATATAAGAGTCTGCTGGTTTGGGGCCAGAAGGAATTCCCTTTTCGTCTCCATGCGTATTGTTTAATGACCAATCATGTCCATCTTTTGTTAGAAACCCTTCATCTTCCCCCTGGTGAAAGTATCAAAGCTATGCACACAAGATATGCGATTTACTTTAATAAAAGGCATAAGGTGAGTGGTCACTTGTTTCAAGGGAGGTATCACGCGACGTTAATTGATACGAAACAGTATTTCTTAGAAGCAAGCAAATATATTCATTTAAATCCACTAAAAGCGAACATGGTAGCATCAGCAGCTGCTTATCCCTTCAGCAGTTACGCTGCCTATTTGAATTCTTATGATGTGGAGGCGTGCGTATATACAGAGAAAATTCTCAGCTTATTTACGCACCCTGCGCACGAGAAGTATCAGGCGTATGTGAACGGAAAGGATGGGGGTACGTATCGCAACTATAGTAAAAAGCATTGGTCTTAAGGGACTGGAAGGATACGAGATGAGAGTAGAGGTCCAGTCGCTGGATGGCATCGAACAGATCTCTGTCATAGGATTGCCGGATGCATCGATTAAGGAATCGAAAGATCGGATTCGTGGTGCTATAAATTCGATTGATGCGGATATTTCCGGACGGCACTTGATCGTGCTGTTCTCGCCGGCCGAACAGAAGAAAAGCGGACCGATGGCGGATCTTGCTATGGCGATTGCCGTGTTAAAAGAGACCGGACAGCTTACCTGCGACATCCCCAAAAGTACTGCATTTATTGGCGCTTTGTCTTTAGATGGTTCAGTTCATGAAACGGAAGGGATGCTTGCAGCTGCTATGCAGGCGAAGCGAATGGGCTATGAAACGCTTTATGTCCCAAGCGATATGAAGGGAGCAGCCATTTTAAAGGATAAGGAATTCCTTATACCCGTTCAACACCTGCAAGATGTCATCGATCATCTGAGTGGTCAATCGCTGCTTCCTTTTGCAGAATCTCCACCTGTCGTCATGGAAGCACCCGTGCTTCACAAGCGCTGACCGATTTTTCGGACATTATCGGGCATGACATTCCTAAGCGTGCGTTAATGGTAGCTGCAGCCGGCGGGCATCATGTGCTGTTAAGGGGTCCGCCTGGATGCGGGAAAAGTATGCTCGATGCCGCTTTTCCCTCGGTCACCCCGGACATGCCAGAAGAAACGATGGTCGACAGCTTCAGCTTGTATCAATTAGCTCATGAAACGAGAGCGCTTACTCCTTTGCCTCCCTATCGTCATCCTCACCATTCCGCTTCCTCAATGTCTTTGATTGGCGGCGGCACCGTTCCAAAACCAGGAGAGGTGTCTCTTGCACACGGCGGTGTGCTTTTTCTTAATGAAATGGCGGAATTTTAGAAGAAAACGTTAGATATGTTAAGGCAGCCGCTCGAAGCAGGAAAAGTGACCATCAGCCGCGTAAGTGGAATGGTCACTTTTCCTGCCCGATTTATTATGATCGGGGCGACAAATCCTTGTCCCTGCGGCCACTACCGATCGACGAAAAAGTACTGCATCTGCACACCGAAGCAAGTTCATGCCTATCAACAGCGATTATCCGGCCCGATTCTAGATCGGATGGACATTCATCTTGAGCTGCGCCCTATTGATTTATCGCTCACCCCAGCGGAAAAATCAATGACTTCTGCTGAGCGAAAAGATATAGTGACCAAAGCTAGAAATAAACAATACCAGCGTTTTAGCCGTTCTGTGACCAACTCGATCGTTTCTCTCGAGGAGCTCTCGCTTACCTCACCCTTATCCCCTCCGCTTCAGCACCTTCTTCAGGAAAAAAGCATGGTCTATCATTGGAGTACCCGTGTCCAGGTCAATATTATCAGAACAGCAAGAACGATTGCTGACATTGATGGATCTGATCCAATTACCGAAGCCGCGTTGCTAGAAGCGATTCAATACCGAATGCAGACGGGAACCACACTTTCGAGTTCTATATAAATGGACTGAATAAATATTAGCTATCTCTGACTTATAATTAGGAATTGTTTTCTTAAAGATTTATAAGGATTCCATACAGATAGGCTTTCCTTATTACCTATAAGAAATTAAATGCCTGATTCCAACGCTGCATTCACACAGCTGGAACCAGGCTTATTTGAGTAACGATTATTGAAAAATATAATCTTCCTTCAGCATTTTCACCATTTCCTGCAAAGCTACTCCTTTATCTGCAGCTTCCACTGTATAGGATCGATCATTAAAATCGGCCAATACAATATATTTCGTAGCTTCGATGATCTCAATCATCACAGGCTTTCGCTCAATGTACATGCATAGTATTTCTTTACTTTCGTTGAACATGTCTCTCGGGTCCTCTCTGAGTTCATTATGATTACTAGGTTTTAATTTTTACAATGTGGTGTGTTTTTTGTATCCCCTTATATAGTACAAGTTTTCTCACCTGGCGCATGGAACTGCGGGACAAATAATACAATCTCTGCTTAATTGAAGTGAACACTTTTGCAACCCATGGCTCTTTTCTTCCTGTATATATTATTTTATTAGGCAAGAAAAGATCATTGGGAGAGTGGTGTGTTTAGAACACTTCTTTGTTTGCAGGTATAAGTTAACTCAAGGATTGATGGGTTACATAATAGTGGGGTTTTAAATCAGTTGGGTTGTATCTGTTTGGAAATGTTACTTGCAGCGTAAGTGATGTGGTTTATCTAGAGGAGTATGCAAGAGGTTTTTGGATTAGGAGGGACCGTGTCCTATGCCTTTTTTGTCGGTGATCATTAAATCTGGTGACCAGTTCTTACGGGTCAAGTATCATAATCTCCTTCGTTAATTCCTTTTAATTTTGTGAAAAGAAACTCTTGCAGTTGACGGTCTACATGTGAAATTTCTTCTGGATAATAGATGAGGGTCTGATCTTTTTTTACGTCGTGGATATGTATACTCCTGTGTCCGTCATCCTCAAGTTGAGTGTGTTTTAGAATATAATTCATCTGATTGTTCCTCCCATTTATGTAATGGTAAGGCAGCCTGCTGGATCTCTTGTGCCAGTGCACTGCCTTACAATACTTCTTCTTACAGTATACTAGGTTTCTTACTCTCCTCTCTAGTTTATTCCCTTGACCTATTCATTTCTTCATTCCGTGTAAAATTCTGGATCGCTGGGGAGCTCTATGGTGTCAAATAAGGTGGCGGGGTGGACGGGCAAAGCGAAAGCGATGGCGATGATCAGTTTCAAGCTTGGTTGTCTTTCTGCTCGTTCAATGTATCCGATATGGTTTGTCGACACGTTGGTCCGATTTCCGAGCTCTTCCTGACTGATGTTCAGTTCTGAACGGAGATGACGTATTTTTGTTCCGAATGCTACTGCTGCGTCTTCAATGTGTTTTTCATTCATACTTAAATTTTCATATGAAAGTGCGGTTTCCGCTATAAACTGAGGGTGATATATTTACATATAATGTAAAATAGTGTGGGAATTTTTAATTTATTGGCTGCACGGGTGATTTTTTTCCTGATTGAGATCTGCTTGTACTTCTTTTTTATAAAAAGATTCTTGAATCAGCCCACTGTGGGTCTGACCTCTGGTGTGATTTTTTTCACAGGAATGGTTAAAATAAACATGAATCTAAACTATAAGAGTCTGATGGAGGTGGAATGATGAATCTTTTCCTCCCGATACAATCCCCTTCTCTATCCAGTGAAAAAGATACAACGTATATCTATGAAGAACACAGGCCGAGCAAGACGCTTAGTCCATATGCAGCTTGTTATTGGAGTCTGGATTATTACGCATCAGACAATAGGAAAGATCATAGAATCCTGCCCGATGGCTGTGTCGATATTATATTGGACTTGACCGCTTCCTCTCTTTCCAAAGCAGCTTTCGTTACAGGCCTCATGACTCGTTTTGAAGTGTTGAATTTTACGAACGATCAGCATTTTTTTGGCATTCGTTTATTTTCCAGCCATGCCCGTTGTTTTGTAGATTATCCTCTCAAGGAATTCCTCGACGATCGTGTGTATCTTGAAGATATTTGGGGAGAGGAGGCTCTGCGATTCACTGAGGAAATGCAAGAAGCCCGGGGAGTTAAAGAAAGAATGGAGATAGTGGAAGCCAAACTCATTCACTTATTACAAAGAAAGCTTCATCCCTCCGTTTCTGAATTACTCCAGACGTCCCTTCAATACATTTACCACGATCACGGAATGAATTCCATTCAGTCTTTAGCACAACAAGTCAATTATAGTGAAAGAAATATGAGAAGAACCTTCAGAAACGAGTTAGGCATCTCTCCGAAGGAATACTCGCGTATTATCCGCTTCCAGAGTTTGTTGAAAGGAATTCTTCACCACCGCGATCCAGACCTGCAGGAAACAGCTTTGAAATACGGCTATTACGATCAAGCCCACTTTATCCATGAATTCAAACAATATTATGGATTGGTTCCGAGTGATGTGTTTCCAACCAGGAAATAAATTCGTCCGTTTTTTACAAGTGCATAATCATTTAAAAAGGTATGCTGGATAAGAAGCAGTCAGTAAACAAGGAGGAGATGACAATCAAACCACGAATTTCAGTACTAACGCTAGGAGTTAACGATTTGGAAAAGTCTCTGGAGTTTTACAAAAACGGTCTAGGTCTTCCGACAGAAGGGATACTGGGTCAGGAATTTGAAAATGGAGCTGTCGCTTTTTTCGAACTGCAGCATGGAATGAAACTGGCGATCTGGGAACGTAAAAGTGTAGCGGCTGAAGCCCATGTCGCCTTATCGCCCCCAAGCTCCTCGGAATTCACCATCGGCCACAATGTAAGCAGTAAAGCGGAAGTGGACCAGGTTATGCAAGAAGCAGAAGCAGCCGGGGCAACAATTACGGATCCAGCTAAAGATACATTCTGGGGAGGATATTCCGGTCACTTTCTCGATGTAGACGGTCATGTGTGGGAAGTGGTATGGAATCCAGAATGGGAAATCGAGGACTAAGGGTCCAATAGGAGAAGGAAAACTTTTAAGTGGCTGAAATCGGCTCTGTATGATGGGGCTGGTTTCAGCCATTTTTCTTACTACTCTTCCCATTCTTCAGAGTCAGGATCCTTTTAACAGGGGTGTTTTGTGAGTGCTTAGCTTGAATGTAAATTTTGGGGTCGGTCCCCCTGCAAATCATAAACGATTCTGTAGACATTAGTTCAGATGATGGATGTGAAAGAGAATGTACACCACTGCTCCGTTAAAGCACTTCGCTTTTCTGTAAGCAGTGTTTGGATGTAGTGGGGACTTGGGTGAAGGTTCATATATTTGGTGGACAGGATTGGTTCAAACGCTCATAACCGTAAGATAAAAACAATGGAAACAAGCAACCTTCCATTAGGTTTCCTTGTTTCCATTGTGATTTATTTAGAGGGAAGGCTTCCTTCTTCTTTATTGGTAGTGTAGAAAGGATTGGATGCGGTTTTAACTTTATCCTCTAATCTAGTCGCTTGCTCCTCGGTAATTTCAATTTCATGCCCCGGGGAAACGACTTTTCCGTCTTTTACTAAATAATCATTCGCTATAAACGTTGGCATTCGCTTATACTCTCCCTTGATATACTATCCTTAGAATGGACTGCTTTATATTATAATTATCATATTGATATTGCAAGTGGAAAGCTCGCTCTATGTGTTCCCATGGATAGAATGCGGGATTTTGGGTCAGTCACCCGATAAATAAATTAGATAGCATTCTCTTCATAATAAAATTTGAGGACGTATGAAAAGTGAATTTCTTATAAGGAATATAATGGAGCTCTTTCAAAGCATTGGTTTATAAAGGGGGAGATAGGGTAAAAATTAATGGGAATAGTATTTGTATGAAAACCGAGGACTAGTGAAACTAAACTACTTTACCATCTGTTAAGCTAATAAGTTCCTTGTTTATAGGCCTGTCTCAGCATGTAACATGAAGTATCTGTTTGAGTAAGTTAGTTGTGTTAGATGATTAAAACTGAGGGTTAATTGAATCAAGGTTAATTAAATAGTTTCACCAGTTGATAAATTTTGGTTTAGTTGCAAAGCAAATAGTTTGATCACTTCTTCATCAATACCTTGCAGATGCTTGCGGGGGGATGAAGTCTGTCAATAATCAATCGTTTGAATGAAGAAATTGAAGTGTTAAGAAAAAAGATGTATGAAACGTATGAAAATAACCCTAATGACTCACAAATACTAGTTATTTCCCAAGCGCTGGATAAGCTTTTAAATGAACTGGAACTTGCCGTGAAGAATAAAAAAGATTCTAAAGAATAATTAAAGTTATTCTTTGTTAGTTTTTTTATTAGCCTGAAGATGTTCAGTTCTAGTTTCCCCACTCGGTTTTCTTCTTGAGCAATAAGGTTATTTTTTTATGTTCGCCCAATACTTAAAAGGTATTGGGTTTTTTAGGCTTTACTGCATTACATGTTGGGCCCCTGGCACGAGCACATGCCATGCCACTCTCTTAACCAATACACAAAATATATTAGGGTCACCTATAGGGAACGTTTATTGGACCGAGATGTTTTCTTGCCAAGTGATAGTTTTTCACGTAGATGTTACAGGGAATACATAGGCAGGCAATGGTTTTACTGAAGGAGGGAGGACGGATGATACCTTTGGCAATTGTCAGGGATTTTCACATTTTTTTAGATTATGTCGATCAAGAAAAGGTGACTGTAACGAAAACGAAAGCCTACATACAGCGGAAGCATTGCTGGCAGTTGAACGAGAAGTTTGAAGTACAGGAGTAGAGTGTGACAGAGAAGAGTGATCAAATGAACTATCCCCGGATTCATCTGTTTTATCACCTTGCTTTAAACGGCAGCTTGATGGAGCGGAAATGAAACCGGATTGTTCTCTTGGAGAAGGCTCGGATGTCTGATATTCCGGCTGATGAGATTACGATCGGGGAGACTGGATTGGAAAAAGGAGATACGTTTCTTTATATCTATAATTATGGAGCGGAATGGCGAGTGGATTGTTGTAGAGGAGATGATGGAACAGTGAGATTTTTGAAGCAGTCCACCGGAAAAAATGGCCAATTCTTATGAACTGGCCAATCATAGGTGGTTTAATATAAATAAATAAACAATATTACAAGAATTAAGACCATGTAAGTTAGGATAACCACTTTCCTTTTTTTCTTATAAAAAAAGAAATAACTAACTAGCAAGTAAACTGAGTATAATAACATTCCCAATACAAAAGGTAAGTTGGTAATAATTATTAATAAAATTATTATTGAAAGGACTATTATATTTATAGTTTCTTTTCTTTTAACTTGTTTTTGAGTCATAGACAAATGTCCTATCTTTTTTAGTCTTCCCAGCAGTATGGATTATATGAACCGCAGCTAACACTTTCATTTCTTTCAGTAGTTTCTTGATAAGTGTTAAATTGGCTATCTTCATACCAAAGGTACTTTGATTTTAGAGTAGCTTTGTAAGCATTAGCCACAGATATTTTAGAATAAATTTTAGCATATGGTGTAGGTTCGTACCCTCCAGATAACCAATTCCAAAGAGATCCCCCTATACCGAATACTTGGGATAAAAGCCTTTCTGATGACCCAAATGCTATTGCAAAAGAAGAGGATGTAACAGTGTGTTCTATACTATGACCCTCTTGTTTACCCATATAAATATAGTCTGAACCTACTTCAGGTCCCGGTACAGCCATTGGTGAAACCTCATTATTCTCGATTTCAGTATCAGATTCTTCCGCCATAGCAACTGCAGGAATACCTATTATTAATAGTAGCATAGTGAAAAGTGTAACAATAATTTTTTTCATTAAATTTCGCTCCCTTCGAGTATAATGGTTATCAATACATTTTGTTACTAATTATGTAATATTGTAATATTAATGTAACACAGTGCCAATATGTTGTTAACGTATTATTAGATATTTCTGAAAAATAGATAATTGTGATTAATTAATAGAGTTTTATAAAGTTCAAAAATTTTATGTAATCTTAATTTTTGGGTCAACAAGACTGGTGATTAACTAAAATATGGAAATCAATAGTTTTAATGATTTTGTAATAGAAAAAAGTCACTGCGATCATAATGTTAAGTAACCACGCTGAACACCTAAGGAATAGACTTTTTTTGGGCAGTCCCAAGTGGGTTATCCATGAATGTAAACAATATTATGGATTGGTTCCAAGTGAAGTTTTTTTACAAGTGCATGATCTATTAAAAAGGTATGATGGATGAG
This sequence comes from Halobacillus sp. A1, assembly GCF_024189295.1. Lineage (GTDB taxonomy): Bacteria > Bacillota > Bacilli > Bacillales > Halobacillaceae > Halobacillus_A. The sequence continues at coordinate 45,380 of NZ_JAIZEN010000019.1, read as the reverse complement.
AATGAGTCATTAGCCAAGGAGGAGATGACGATCAAACCACGAATTTAGGTAGTCACTCTAGGAGTTAACGATTTGGAAAAGTCTCTTGAGTTTTACAAAAACGGTCTAGGACTTACCACTGAAGGGATACTGGGGCAGGAGTTTGAAAACGGGGCTGTAGCCTTTTTCGAACTGCAGCATGGCATGAAACTGGCGATCTGGTAACGTAAAAGTCTAGCTGGAGAAGTCCATGTTCCATTATCTCCGCCTAGTTCCTCGGAATTTACCATCGGCCACAATGTAAGCAGTAAAGAGGAAGTGGATCAGGTTATGAAGGAAGCAGAAACAGCTGGGGCGACAATCACTGATCCAGCTAAAGATACATTCTGGGGTGGGTATTCCGGTCACTTTCTCGATTTAGACGGTCATGTGTGGGAAGTGGTATGGAATCCGGAATGGGAAGTAGAGGATTAAGGGACGAATAGGAGAAGGCTAACTTTTTAAATGGATGAATCGTGCTCCATATGATGGGGCTGTTTCAGTCATTTTCCTTTGTTGTTCTAACCTTTCTACAATGCTCATATCCTAGGAATGTCTTTTAGGTACACTGATTACGGCCACTAAAATGTACGACCTCTGACATACTTTTTACCACCGAGTGACAAAGATTGTACCAGTAAATGACAGAAGATTTACCACTGAATAATTTTGTGCACTTAATGCTATGCCTTCGATAGATTTAACCTAGTATTACGTAGTAGACGTATACTGCGAAGTAAAGATCTTCATTTTCAGGTCACTTTGTGAAAGAATTCACTTAAAAGAAATAAGTTAATGAACGAATGAAAACGCACAGAAGTGCAATCTGTGCGTTATACTTGATAAACTGTTGGACCACTATTTATCCTATAATTCACGTTACTTCCTTAATTGAATCCGGTAGATGGATGTCATCTTCTTTCTTTCCCCTTACCAAAATTGTATCTCGATCACGATACAATAGGTAGGATGAAAGGAGAAAGGATAAAAAGTCAGATATGGGAAAGGCGAGAAATACACCAGTAACGCCGAAAAAGCTTGGTAGAATGATTACTAATGGAATTAAAAAAATAACTTGTCTTGATAGTGAAAGGATTAAGGCAGGTTTAGGCTTGCCTAATGCTTGATAAATTCCTCCTGCAATAATTTGCACTCCTACTACAAAGAAACAAGCAAACATCACTTTCATAGCGTAAGAACCTATTTCAATAAAAGTAGGGTCATCAGTGAAGATCCGCATACCTTTCTCTGGGAATAAGAAGACGAGAATGACGACAATTATAGAGTTAATGGCAACTAATTTAAATGATAACCATATTGTTTCTCTCATCTTTTGAAATTGTTTTGCTCCATAGTTATATCCGACAATAGGTAACATCCCTTGCATCACACCAATCATCGGCATTACTGCAAATCCGATTAGACGCTGTACAATACCAAAGGCAGCTAAATACATATCGCCACCGTGTTGAATGAGCATGGCATTTATTGCAACCATAATAAGGCTGTTCGATGCAGATTGTACAAAGGCAGGGAATCCAATTGTCGTAATTTCTTTCGCTACAGAAACCCTAAACCGTACATTGCGTAACTGGAATGATAGTGAGCTTTTGCCTTTGTAGTAATAGAGGAAAATAAACACACTCACAATCCCTTGAGATACAACAGTTGCAATTCCTGCACCTAAAACGCCAAGTCCTAATCCAAAATCAAAGATGAAAACGGGGTCTAAAATCAAGTTTATTATGGCAGGGATAATGGTTGCTTTCATAGCAAACATTGCATTTCCTTCTGAACGTAAAAGGCTATTTGTTGCCATTGAGAATCCGATAAATAGAAACCCTAATAAAATAGGAAGCATATAGTCATAGGCGTAATCCATTATATTTTCTGTGGCTCCAAATAATAAGAGGATGTCTTCTAAGAGGAAAATCCCTAAGATCAAGCTAATAAAACTGATGATCAGGATTAGAAAAATGAATGTTCCAAAAACCATATTTGCATCTTCATCTCTTTTTTCTCCTAACCGTCTTGATATGATAGAAGCTGCACCGATACCAACAGCACTTGATAATGTCATGACAATCATCATGACTGGAAACGCTACAGTCAATCCTGCAACCGCATCTACCCCTTCTGCATATGAGATGAAGAAGATATCAACGACATTAAATAATGCTATAACAAATAGGCCGACCATCGCGGGAATCGATAAATTCCATAACAACTTCGAGGGTTTTTCTGTCCTAAGTTTCTCACTCGTATTTAAAGTTTGGTTATTACGTTTCAATTTTTATGCTCCTTATCAGACTGGTCGTCAAGCTTTGCCTAACGACCAGTCCGTTGCATTACATTTCGCTAGCAAGCATATGAGCAGCTGTTTCATGCATCTCTTGAAGGCCTGAGATTTCAGCAAATTCAGCTACACTGATGCCGCTTGTTGTTAGAAGTTCTACAATATGCTCATCCATTCTTGACCATGTTTTTCCACCGGCGTTGCCATAAGCGTCGATTAACTTTGTTAGTCCATCACTCCCAAAAAGGAGGTGATGGGCCATGAAATCGACAGATACATCTGCAACTCCAACTTCTGTCCAGTCAATTAAGCCAGTTACTTGATGTTTTTTATTAATGAGGATATGACCTGGATGTAAGTCGCCGTGTTTTACCCCTACATGGGAGGGCCAAAGCGAGTCTTCGGCAAGCCATGCTTGCCAGCGGTCCCATAAAGTTGGATTAATCTCATATTGTTTCTTTACCCGTTCCATTCGCTGTTTCATGGAAGTTCTTAACTCACTGGCAGGAAGAATTTCAACGCCAATATGTTTGAATTCTACGTGAGGCAATGAGTGTAAATCTGCTAGGGCTTTTCCTAATGATTGATAATACGCAGGTGGAACATTGGATTCATCAAAACTCCATACATAGTTCTGTTGCTCCACGTCAATCGTCGCTGCAGGAATGCCACTTAGTTGCTTATAAGCAATTAAATCTTCAGAGAAGATAGACCAATCTGGCACTTGAAAGCTTGCATGGTGGTGAATGATATCTAATGCTTTTTTCTCTTGGTGTGCATGTCTCATTGACTCTGGTCTACGTGGAATTCTTAGGATCCATTTATCATCATGTTGATCTTTGGCGTAGGCTACTTGAAAGTCAACACCAGACTCATTGATTTTGATGCTGTTTTCTACAATATCCAATCCTTTATTCGTTGCTAATTGTTTAAGTTTAAGTGTATTCATGTTTATTTCCTCCAAATGTTCATTCTAATAAATTTGTTTGATTCTTTTTTCTTGTATTTCATATCTATGATCTGCCACACGTTTGACAAACTCACGGTCATGGCTAACCAATAAAACGGTTCCTTCATAATTGAGCAGAAACGTCTCGAGTGCTTTCATGCTATGAATATCTAAAAAGTTTGTTGGTTCGTCTAATATGAGGACATTATAAGAGCCAAGAAACAGTTGGCAAAGTTTTAATCGTATAGCCTCACCGCCACTTAACTGAGAGGTATCTTTTTTTAGATCGTTTCCTGTAAAGTTCATCGCATGCAAAACAGCACGGATTTTGCTTTGTTCGTAGTGGCTGTTTTCTTTCATAAATTCTAGAACTGTTTTATCCTTACTAAATTGATAATCAAGTTGTTGATACACACCAAAAACGACTTTGGGAGAGAGGATAATGCCTTCTCCGTCATGAAGGATATGGTTTAATAACGTTGATTTTCCAGACCCATTTGAGCCAGTAATCGCAATGGTTTTGCCCAAGGGGAACTGAAAGCTTGCATGGTCAAACAATAGTGTATCCTTCATTTTAATGGTTAGTCGGTCTGCCATGATCGGAAACTTATTATGCAATTGAAGCAGTTTGGGTTGATGAAAGCGAATCGTCTTTTCCGTTTCTATCGCTTTTACCTCATCTAATTGTTCTACTCGTTTTTCTAATGCTTTTGCCGCTCGCTGAACCGACTTTTGACTAGTATCTTTTTGTTTAGTCATAAACATGCGGTTTGCAGGTGTATTTACTTCTTTTTTTGACATAGACTGGTTTGCTTGGGTGATTTTCTTTGCTTTTTTCATTTTTTCATCTGCAGCAGATAACAGCCTTTGTTTTTCCTTTACATATTTTTCATGTCGTTCTTGTTGTTGGGTACGTTCAAGTTCTTTTTGACGTTCATAATCAGAATAGTTACCTGTATATTCAATGATTTCGCCCTCATTTACTTCCCAGATCTTGGTCACGAGCTGATCAAGTAGGAAACGGTCGTGACTAACCAAAATGAGAGCTCCATAGTAGTACATTAATTCCTCGATCAAAAAGTCAACGCCCTTTGTATCAAGGTGAGTTGTCGGTTCGTCAATAAGCAGCCCTTCATGATAAGTAGAAAATAGCTGAGCTAGCTTCAACCGAGTTTGTTCTCCACCACTCATTTGTGTGGCATGACGATCGGGTACGTTTAAATGGCCAAGTAATTTAAAATCGGATACTTGATAAATAGGGGACTCGGTTTGTTTAAAATACCCAAAATCAATCAAACGGTTTACATGTCCTTTATTAGGTTGGAGATCTTGGTGTAAAAGCTGTAATAATGTGCTTTTTCCACTGCCGTTTTTCCCAACGACACCAATTCGATCAAATTGATGGACTTTCAGGTTATGAATCGTGAGAATGGTTCGGTCCAAAAATGAAACTTCTATATCTTTCAATTCCAAAACTAGTTTTTGCATTATTACACTCCCTTTTTTATGGAATTTAAAGGGATGTAATCATAAAAAAACCACAGACAGGCTACTGTCTGTGGTAAAGAGTAAACGAGGTATAGCAAAATAGACGTCTTCCTTCGTAAGAGCGAAAAAAACATACGAAAAAAAGACAGATGAATATCTGCCTTTCTTCACGTCAAAAGTGTATACTTCCCCGTCGAAGATTATTAAAAATGTGCAGATTACTCCCGTTTACTCTGTTTTATGAAAACAGAGCCTTTGAACATATTAAGTTACCTATTGTTCAAAGTTTGCTGGCGTAATCTTCCTGATGGCATCATTTTTAATAAACCTCCTTTTCGTAATATAACGAATACTATACATTTACTTTTGATTATTGTCAATAAAACATGAGAAAACAGCTCGTTTTACTGCGTAGTACAAACATCTTGGCCGTATTCAAACTAGATAGCATTCTCTCCACATATCCTCACGAACCAAAAAAGTGGATGGAGACTTAATATGAAATCGAATAATCGAGTGACCATGAAGTGGACTTCCCTTATGCTGCCGGAACATATGGAAATGGTCATGAAAAATAACTTATATAGTAGAACTGAAACTTTATAATGGATTGAATGACAGCTATTCAAAAGTAAAAACTCTTTCGATAGAAGCTGCTTTGCGAAAATCTGCAATTGAAGGAAAAAAATACTTAAATAACGTTGGAGGACGCATGAAATGTTATTTTCTTATGGGGAAATTAATGGAGGTCTTTCAATACTTTGGTTTATAAGGGGGGAGATAGGGTAAAAACTAGTGGGAATAGTATTTGTATGAAAACCGAGTATAAAATTGAAACTAAACAACTTTACCATCTATTAAGCTAATAAGTTCCTTGTTTATAGGCTATCTCAGCATGTAACATGAAGTATCTGTATGAGTAATTTAGTTGTGTTAGATGATTAAAACTGAGAAGGTTAATTGAATCAAGGTTAATTTAAAAGTTTAACCAGTGGATAATATTGGTTTAGTTGCACAGTAAAATAATTTAATCACTTCTTCGTCAATACCTTGCAGGTGCTTGCGGGGGGATGAAGACTGTCGCAAATCAATCGTTTGAATGAAGAAATTGAAGTGTTAAGAAAGAAAATGTATCAAACGTACGAAAATAATCCTTATGACTCACAAATACTAGTTATTTCCCAAACGCTGGATAAGCTTTTAAATGAACTGGAACTTGCCGTGAAGAATAAAAAAGATTCTAAAGAATAATGAACGTTATTCTTTGTTAGTTTTTTTATTAGCCTGAAGATGTTCAGTTCTAGTTTCCCACTCGGTTTTCTTTTTGAGGAATAAGGTTATTTTTTTATGTTAGCCCAATACTTAAAAGGTATTGGGTTTTTTAGGCATTGCTGAATTTCAATTTTCGGTTCATTCCCCCGAACACATTAAGTACTTTCAAAGCTGTGATACTTTTTGAAGGTATTTTTCTTATAAAAGTCCGTTTAGTCCTCTCGCTTTTCTATTACCCATTCTGCTAAAGTGCTAAGTTTAATGACTATAAAACATAGAACGTAATTTAGAAATTCACCTGGTAACGGGTGAATTTTTTTGTCGTGTGATCGTGATCAGGACAGTACTTATTCACTTTTTTAAAAGTTTTTCAAAAAAATATGAAATTCATGACACCTGACCTGGCCCTTCTTTCGATTATTACTATGAACAGGGTAAAAGAAGCAAAAACAAAAGGAGGTGGTTCATGTGAACTATTTGAAAGAGATCAATGCATTCTTTGATGAGAAGGATTTGAATTCTCTTTCGCTTTCGGCTTCGATGCTGTGGTATGTGCTGATTCAGTTCAACAACAAGACGGGATGGAAGGAAGAGTTTACCGTTCCGACGTCGTCGATCTTAGTGAAATCGGCTTTAAGCGAAAGCGCGTTTCTCCGGGCGCGTAAAGAATTAGCGGAGAAGGGGTACATTTTGTTCGAGGCGGGAAGGCGCCATCAGGCTCCGACGTACCAGATGATTACCCAGGTGAAAGAAGCTGGTGTGGTTGATGTGGCGGATACAGAGCAGCTTGAGGTGAAGGACAAGCTGGTGGATAAGCCGGGGGTCAGCCCGGAGGCATTATGTAAAAGAAAAGAAATGAAAGGAAAAGAAGAAGTAGGTGGCGCGCGTAAGCAGCCTCATACTTTTTACGTAGAGAACTTCGGCATGCTGAATCCTTTTATTGCGGAGAAGATTACCGATTGGTGTGAACAGCTCTCTGATGAGCTCGTCATGGAATCGATGAAAATTGCGGGGAAGCACAATAAGTGGTTTTTTCACTACTGTGAAGGAATTTTAAAACGCTGGGAAAAAGCTGGCGTGAAGTCGCTCGTTGATGTGGAGCGGATGGACAAGTCAACGTCGAATAAGAAGGACGATCGAAAATCAGTCGTAAAACGAATGTTTGAAGAATATAGAAGGGAGCGTCACGCATGACGTATGAAGAAGCAGTAGAAGTGTTGGAAACGATGGAGGATCTTTATCACGGAAAGTTCAAGCTTACGAAAAGGAGGGTGCAATTTCTTATTCCGCTGCTGGAAAAGATGGAATTTGACGGGGTGATGGGCAAACTGTTCAATCATGCCTCGGCTTATCCATTCCCTCCGACGATTGCGGATATCGCGCATCATCTTCCGGAACAAAATGAGAACTTGGAACAGGTGAAGCAGTGGGAAGAGGAAGCGGCCAAGGTGCCGGAAGAAGTGAAGCTTCGCTTTGAAGAAATGTTTGAAGAGCTCGTCAGGAAGGTGTCATCATGATTTATAACAGAGAAGCCGAGCAGTCCGTGATTGGATCGATTTTATTGGAAGAAGAGGTCGTAAAGGACGTGACGTTACGTGCGGATCATTTCAACGACCGCCGCCACCAGTTGATTTATGAGGCCGTCTGTAAAATTGATCAGGCGGGCGAACCGGTCAACCTGGTGACCGTAACGACCGAGCTGCAAAAAAATATCAACGAAGTCGGCGGGGTCAGCTATTTAAGCGGCATGGCCCAGTCGGTTCCGACGACTGCCAACATTAAGCATCATCAGCGGCTCATTCTCGATGCATACCGCAACCGCAAAACGAAGGAACAAGCGATTACGTACGCCAGTAATCCGAGCGAAGAAGCACTGGATGTGATGATGAGCCGGCTGGAGACGTATCGCGAGGAAGGCATGGTCGAGGAGGAACCGACGACCTATGACACGCTCCTGGAGATTGCCCGTGATATGGCCAACCCACCCGCCGACGGTCTGACCGGTTTCGCAACCGGCTACAGCGACGTGGACAGGATGACCGGAGGCACACAAGCCGGCGACTTGATCATTTTAGCGGGACGGCCGTCGATGGGGAAAACGGCGTTCGCCCTCAACCTCGCGGGTCATCACTGCAAGCAGGGAGGCCGCGTCCACATTTTCAGCCTGGAAATGGGACGCAAAGCTTTGATGAAACGCATGCTGTCCTGCGAAGCGGAAATCCATGGCCAGAAATGGCAGAAGGGCTGCTTTTCCCACAGTGATTACGAACGATGCATGGAATCGATGGGCGACATGTCGCAGTGGCAGCTCCACCTTCACGAACGCGATACAACCGTCGCCGAGATGAGAGCCCGCGTGCGTCATTCGATGCGAAAAGACAAACACACGAAACCGATGATCATCATCGACTACCTGCAGCTCATGACCTCCCCCGGCCGCCACGAACGCCGCGACCTCGAAATCGGAGCCATGACCCGCGAACTGAAACAACTCGCCCTTGAACTGAAAGTCCCCATCATTCTCCTATCCCAGCTCTCCCGCAGCGTCGAACAGCGAAAAGACAAACGCCCGCTCATGTCCGACCTGCGCGAGTCCGGTAACATCGAACAAGATGCCGATATGGTTGCCTTTTTATACAGAGATGACTACTACAATTGGACCGGCGGCAAAAAGGACGAAGTAGAATTTTTAATCAGCAAGCAGCGAAATGGCCCAGTAGGGAATGTCGGGCTGAGGTTCATGAAGGAGTATGGGAAGTTTGTCAGTAGAACAAAGACTGTTGAAAGTAACATTTAATTATAGAGGAGGAAGGTAAACATGGATTATATGAAAGAATTGGAAGCTTTTCATGATCAGGTGGATATGGATAAATTGTCTTCATCAACTATTGTATTGTGGTTTTCGTTAATGCAGATTAACAGCAGAAGGGGGTGGAAGAAGGAGTTCACGGTACCTGGTGAGGTGATTCGCTTGAAGTCCCGGCTGCCTTTAAGTTCGTATAAGCGGGCGCGGAAGCAGCTGGTGGAGAAGGGGTATATCAAGTATACGCCAGGGGATCAGTCTCGTCCGGCTGTGTTTGAGATGGTTTCGCGGGTGAGGTAGTTTTTTGTGAATCTGATCACTACTGTGGTTCATAGCCGCAGTGGTGATTGGTTGAGTTCTCCCCTTTTTCCATTACGAAAAAAACATGCTTGGAAAACCCAAGCACCATTAAATAAGTTTACCTATTAGATTTAACGCTAAGAGAATGAAGGGTATAGAAACTACAAGTATAGTAATATGTTTTCGGGATATGTCTTTTAGTATGATAGGCAAAATTAAAACGAAGTATATTCCTAGAGTTAGGAAGTCAAAAGTTACAATCTCAGTGTTTGGAAAGAAGTTGTCCAATACCGTTGATAGTAAGAGAATTAATAATATAGAGGTTAATAGTTTTCTATCTGACATATCGCAAAATCCTTTACTTCTTTATTTACTTTTACTTTCTCTGCAAAAGATACGTCTGGGTTTGCTGTCATTATACCAAAAGTAGATACAGCAACAACTATCATTATTAAAAATTCTTCATGTAACACTCGAGAGGATGAGTCTTGTCCAGCTGTGTTTGAGATGGTTTCGAGGGTGGGATATTTTTTTTACGGGAGCTGATCCCCACTAGTAATTTCGGAATTTGTAAGTTGTGTTATCATTTATTTTAAAAGGAAATATAAGGGAGGATCGTGCATTGTACAGTAAAAATCCTAAAGTCGCCTTGATTTCCATTATCATTTTTGCTGTATTAGGCGGTTTATTTGCCTACGCCACAATATTAGTTGACCCCGCAACCTGGGAAATTGTCCTTCTTGGTGTGATTTATCTTTATCTGTTCATACTGGCTGGATATCAAGTGAAAAAGTTAAAGAATCAAAGAAGTGAAAATCATATCAAGCAATAGAAAATAACCATTGCAGCGGTCCTTTTAGCTGCAATGGTTATTTTTCGGGGTCAGTCCCTTGCTAGGTTCTACTAGAATTTTTAGAACCTAAGCGCTTAATGGTTTAACCAGCATTTTAATAAGAGACGGGTTTTTTATAAACCTTTTCTTTAGGAAATTGTTTAGGACTAATGGAATTACTGCCAATCCCAACTTTACCTACGATGTAGGGACCAAATTTAAACTTATTAAAAATAATAATAGATAGAACCGGACCTATGAGTCCAATTACCGTAGCTGCGATTATGTAAATCACTAGACTTGTCAAAGAGTAGTTGTTAGGAAATAGGTTTTCTAAAAATAATTGAAAAAATGGATGTAATAAATATATCCCAAAGGAGTATTGGCTTATTTTAATGAGGATATTGGGTACTTTTTTAATTTGCATACCCACATAAAACAAGAAAAATGCTAATGAAATCGTATAGAATACTATATCCACTCTCTTAGATTGAATAAATGTTAAGAATCCGCTATAACAGAAGAATAATACAATCAGCCCAGTAAGTATTGGAGTAGCTAATATTATTTTTCGGTATTTGATGAGTTGCAGTTTGAATTTGTTAAAATTACTGCCGCAATAGAAAGCAATAGCAAAGTAACCTATCCAGGCTAAGAACAGCATGTGAAAAGGGAAGGTTGTAATAGGTTCAACAAAGTTATAGTATGCAAGGTAACAAGCGTTAATCATGATTGAAACCATTACTATGTATTTGGCTTGAAAACGCCCTTCTATATATTTTCTAAAGATAAAATGAAGGAAATAGAACTGAAAGATAATTAAAACAAAGTATCCGTGAAAATAACCTAATAAAAATTGTTCATAGATTGTAGTGAGAATAGTTCCAGTTGAAATGTAATCGTGTTGGAAAATAGCGATCAAGCTGCTGCACAGACCAATGACTAGGAAAGGGGTGAGGATGAATTTTATTCTTTTAAGAAAGAAGCCTTCGGGAGCTTTTTCTTTATAAGCGTTGGCAAGAATGAACTCCGAAATAAATACAAACATAGGGGTGCCAAACATTAGGAGAATTTGTATAACAAAGAGGACATTATTAATCTCCATATATTCTGGAACTTTTCGAATTCCGAAATTGGCAAATACTGAATTAATGGAATGAATAATCACAACTGCTAGGCATGCTAAGGACCTTAATAAGAATATTTCATTTACCAAATTTTTAGCCATAAGGCACCTCCATTATCAAGTCTTTCTGTTTTATAAAAAACAATTGGTTCTCAATAAAGAATAAATCAAATTGTTTGTGTTGTCTACATGTATAGCTTTTAATATACAAAATTTTCATACTAAAATAGAGCGCACCAATCCTGGTACACTCTTTTTAGTGTTTTATTAACTTACGAACTTCTGAAGGTACGGGTCTAAAGTTAAACTACACGATATTTCTTTTGGGGTGTGGAGCAGGGGAAAAGCCAGAGATAACCTCAAACTCTAATTTATTGCTAACATCTCATCGTAAGAAAGAGACGTCTCGGTTTACTGTCATTTTACCAAAGTAGATACAGTAACGACCATCATCAATAAAAACTTCTTTAAGTAACAATCTTCCTTCCTTCATTTATTGCTACTAGATATGTAGAATAATTACGCTAAGTCTAAAAGAGGAAGCGCTTTATTACAAGAGTGTTATAACGAACTCATACCATTGCTGAGGTCCTCCTACCTTCAATGGTTATTTTTTTATGTAAGAGAGTAAAGTTATTTAAACGAAATGATTAAAGCTTAGATGTTCATAAATGCCGACTCAACGCTTGTGGATACCAGGTCCTCGGTCTAAGTTTATTTAGGAAGGGAGCTCTCTTTCTATGTAACTTTTATAGAAACTTTGTTAAGAAAATAGAACCAGTAAAATTGTATGGTGATACTTCCTGAGAAACGGGCATTTAGTGCCGTATAGTGGACACTGATGAGTCTGGCAGCAAGCAGGTTTTCTTGAATAAGGTATTATATCCTGGACTAATTATACTTAATAATTGGTTTTTATAGTAAAATATGGGTTTACATGAATATTACTACCCTGTAACATGAGAACTAGATTCTTTATAAAGCTTACATAAATAAGGGCAGTTCACTCAAACATATATGTCAGATTGGTGCTTGCTCTTAGTATTTTCGTCGCAAGAGAATCGTGTGTTGAATGGAACTTCCTAAATTTTAGAGTACTTGGTTGTAAAAAAATTAGGTCTAGGAGAATGGATGCAGGCTGATTTCACAATATCACAGCATCATCGTCCTATCGTTTCCACACCAAAGTCTGAACAGATAAATTTTAGGAGGAGATAAGCATGGATAGTAAAAAAGTAATTGTATCTACAGCACTAACCGCATCACTTGCACTAGGTGGGACGTTTGCTGCACCTAACGTTATGAACACGAGTGTCGTACAAGCAGAGACATCCTTCGATATTACGCAGGATTATGCAAACCAATTAAATAGTGAGAATCCATCTTTTGATTCGGTAGTCGATGAATTAGGAGAACCGGACCAACAAGATGAAATTGAAGGCATTCAGTCTGCTACTTGGACAGATGAGGATGGCGATATGTTAGTCGTGTCTACTGATATAGATGGAGAGAACGTGGAATCCGTAGTATTCTCTGAGTCAGGAGATACTGATTTTCAAACCGTTGATGCTGATTTAGCAGCGGCTTTTGAAGAGATAGAAGCTGGCGATTCTTATGAAGACGCTGTCGATATTATCGGAGCAGAAGGGTCCAAAGGCGCAGCAAGTGAAGCGCAGTTGGGGGATATCAGTTCTACAGCATCGGTGTACACGTGGCAGACCGAAGAGTTAGACATCCTTTCGATCGCTTTTTCTGATGGCGGTATGGCTGCCATGACGTTATTCAGCGATGGAGAAACTCAAACGTTTGTCGATGACGACGCTGAAGTACCTGAAGAAGAGAACGATGATACCGACACTGATGCAGAAGATGAGCCTGCAGAAGAAGAAAATAACGGAGAAGATACCACTGATGAGGGTTCTGAAAGTGAAGAACAAGAAGATCAGTCTGATGATGAAAGCGAGCAAGAGGAACCTACTGATTCCGAAGAGGATAGTGAGTCTGAGGAAGAATCCGGCGACGACAATGAAGAAGAATCTTCAGATGATGAATCTTCTGACGATCAAGCCGTAGACGAAGAAGAGCAGAACACTGAAGAAAAAGAAGAGGGCGGCGAGCTGCCAAATACAGCTACTACCCTGCCGCTGGGAATATTAGCTGGTTTGGGCGCCACGATCTTAGGAGCACTAGGCATCCGCAAGAAAAAATAATCATCATAAAAAAGGCAGGCGATTCCCGCTTGCCTTTTTTAAGAATAAAAGGGTGGGAAACTGATGATCAGGAAGCTGGGCCTGTTGTTATTTATAATCGGAATCGTCACTCTTGGATATTCCGGCTGGCAATACTATCAATCTACTCAATCTGTGCAGGAAATCCCAAAGCCATCGCAAGCAAAGGCATCGCCTGCGGCAGCTGCTGACGATCGTGAGGAAGAAAATCATTCTACACTAGAGCGAGAACTTGAAACGGGAGAAGAAATTGCCTCTCTTGATATCCCCCAGCTGGATAAACGATTCGATACATTCTGGGGCACGGATGAAGATACCCTCGGTTCGGGCGTAGGGATGTATGTCAGTGAATGGACCACCGTACCTAATCGCGAAGAAGGACACACGGTACTTTCTGGACATCGGGATACCGTGTTTACCGGCCTTAAAGAATTAGGAGAAGGTGACACATTATCGATTCAATATGAAGGCGAAACCTATGAATATGAAATTACAAAAACCTGGATCACCGATGCAGACGACAGGTCGGTCATCGTTGAAAAAGAAGAACCCACGCTGACACTGACTACGTGTTATCCGTTCGATTTTATAGGTAATGCACCTGACCGCTATATCATAGAAGCGGAATTGGTCACGTAGGAATAGGTATCTACCCTCGTATATTAGTCAATACTTTTCAACAATTTGAGAAGACGGCATTTCGCCGTCTTCTTTTTTTATTAGTGGATCCCGCAACTTGAGAAATCGTCCTTCTTAGTATGATTTGTTTGAATCTGTTCATACCGGCTGGATGCAATCATACCAGGCAATCAATCGAACATTCGCTGCCTTCTTCGTACTGGTTATGATTCTTGTTCAATTCCTTTATATGAGGGTGATCTCTAAAAAGTACGGATTAACAACCACTACATTTACCATTTCAAAAGGATGGAGCAAGGTTCTTTTTTCTGTGTTTTCCCTTGCCTATTTGGCTTTGCTCATCTATTCAGTTGTCACCTACCAGGATTTAATGGAACAAGGTTGCTACTTGCTTGAAAATCTTCAATAAAAAAAGGCCAGTTCTCCTGGGCTTTTTTTATTGAGGTTGCTGCGGATGGCTCGTTCCCTATCGAAACGGAGTCTTGAAGGTAAGGGAGGTTAGTTGAAGACTCGAATTCTAGATAACTCTCTTTATTTTTTAAAAAATTAGAAACTATTTCTAATAAAAATCGTAATTATATTAGAGCAAGAACTATTATGTTGGATGATTATTTGGAGGAATGAAAATGAAGCAATTTGAGTACAGAGTGGAAGATATTCAATTTCAGTTAAAAGCAAATAATGATTTTAGTGCAGTGATGGAAGAAAAATTGAATTTTCTTGGTAAGGATGGTTGGGAACTAGCTGGAGTTAATGGGACAGTTTTTTACTTTAAAAAAGAAGTGAAATAATTACTTAATTATATTTTTCTATTTCGTAAAATATATATAGGTCCGTATTTGAAAGGAGCAAATTCGCTTTTTTCACCATTAGCTAATAAGGAGGAATTTGGATGATGTGGTTAGGATTGGGGATTGCCATAGCGGGATATTTAATTGGAGATGGATTAAAAAATTTTAAAAATCCAAACTCAAAAAATATTTTAGAATCTTTAGACGATAATGATGACCACGAACTAATAAAAGAGAATGAGGTTTATCATTTTATCGGTATTTCCAAGGAAGACGCCAAACATTTGATAGCCGAACACCCAAGCATTCCGCATATTGTCATTAACAATAAGGTGTATTATCAAAAAGCTAAATTACGTGAATGGTTAATGAAAATAGGAAGTTGACCATTTTTAGAAATACTATTGTTATTTCACTAGGTGGCGAGGGGGCGATGGCTGCACAACGGCTGTCGTTTAATGTACTAACGGAGTAGTGGAGTTGATTAAAGGAACTTCAGAATAGAGGGTGAATAATGAAAAGAATAGTAGTCCTTTCTGTCCTTTCTCTTTTTTTTATAGCAGGCTGTCATAGTGAAGAATACGATTATACAGGTGATCCAACGATCGAAGGTTATTTAGTTGAGGTTGAAGATAAAAGCATATTAGTAGTTGATGGGATTACAAAGGAACAAGCTGTTCATATGAGCTGGATTGAACTTTCTAAAGTAGATGGTAAGCAGTATGATGCTCATAGCTTTCATATCGACTCTAGTGTTTTTGGTTTCTTTGAATCATTTACGGATGTTAAAAAAGGGGACAAAGTAAAAGTATGGGGCAAGGGAGGAGCAAATGAATCTTATCCTCCTCAGTCCAAATTAGGTAAGATCGAACTTACAAAATAAATGAACACATTGTTTCAGTACCGTAGGCTATTGTTTAAAAGAGTACTCATCCTTTTATATGGATTATATAAATTATACGAATTTATTTTAGGAGGAATTGTATGGCTTATGATGTATTAATGTGGTTATTTCTTGCAGCATTGTTAATACCAGCAAACATATACGCAATCAAATGGCATAGAAGTGGGAATTTCCCCCTCTGGGCTTCCGGGCTTTTATTAGTAATTCTTGGCGTCGGACTTGGCTTTGCTGTTGGTGGAATCCTGGTAGGTCCTTCTAACGCGGGTCAAGGAGGAGCAATAATGGCAGCTTTTGTAGGTCTTGTTACAGTAGGTAATGGATTAATACATTTCTTCATAGGGCTTATATTGGCAATTGGAAAACTATTTACTAAAAAGGATACTCAAGTTTAAGAGAAATCAAGCCACACAGATTTAACATGTGACTTGGCAGTTACTTTCGAATAAGAGTGGAAGTATGTCAATCACTTACAGCGCTAAAAGTTGTGTTAGTTAATAATTTATACAAAATACCTTGAAACTAGCCTTACTGTATCGGAGGCAGTGTATGAATAGTGATTTGCTTACTTTCTACTTTTGGGTTGAAAAGTAATGAAGTCATGCAGCTTATTAAAAAAGGTTGGTTTTGTAAAAAAGAGTAATGAAAAGGGGATGCACTATCGAAAAAGAGAAGAATGGGAAAGTAATATTATTAACGATTGGTTGGTTATCAGCTTTATTAGCTTTAGGTTTTTTTCCAGTTTTTCTTGGAGCAGTTGCTATAAGTATGGGAGTGGTTTTGAAAAGGGATTATGATGTTGGTAAACAAGGGACTGGCTTAATTGTGGCAGGGATCATAGGTATGATTGTTGGTACGGCGATAGGGATCTTAGTGCCCTGGTGAGCGGTGCCTTGTTTCTAAAAAGAGTTATCTCGTTTTCAAGTTTTTCGCTAATTGTGGCGATTGCTTAAAAGTAGCCGCCTTATTTACATAAGCATAGGGGCTGTACACATATATCTTTTAAACTGACGAAGCAGGTTAATATAACAAGGTTTTATCTATTATTAGTCAGGTGGTGGAGATTTGAGTTATCTTGCAAAAACAAAAAGAGTTGTTCAACTTCTTTTCCTCATTTTTGCAGTACGGTCTATGTTTACTTATACAGATTATCCGGTAATGTATTATTTTCTAATACCTTTTTCTATATTTATTCTTGCAACAATCTTTATGAATTTTAAGTTAAAGATAGTAAACGGTTTCTTGACTTTTCAAATCCTTATATTTACATTCGCAGTTTACAAAAAACAAGTTAATCATAGCCAAATTGAAAGTATGAAATTTAAACGTATTGGCTGGGGAAAGAAACGAGTAATTGTGAAAAACAATCATGGCTTTAATTTTCGAATTTCTAATTTTTATCCAGAAGAAATTTATAAGGATTTAATGGACTTTGCTAACGAATACAATGTACCCATATCTAAAACAAAGGATTATTTAATATTAGAGAAGTTGAACTAACTGGTGCGTTAGTTGAAAATTTGCTTAATTAATAGAATTAAAGTCTTAAAGAATGGGGGCTTTTCTTTAATTAACTTTTTCGACTAATGGAGGCATCTAAATGACGGAGGGATTTAGGATGGTTTCAACCTACGATCATATGGTTTCTTGGGTAGAAGATATCAAAGAGAGAAATAAAAGCTCTGCTGCTGCACTCACAGTAATAAAAGATAATGAGATTGTTTTAGAACACTTTAGTGGGACTTATTCCAATACGACCAACTCCCTGCCTGTAGATGAAAATTCCAGATTCAATGTGGCGTCTGCTAGGAAGAGTTACTTAGGGTTATGCATCGCCTTTGCTTTATATGAAGGGAAAATACGTAGCCTTGATGATTATGCAAGTGAGTATTTTAAAGACCTCGACCCATACATACTTAGACACACCACAATACGTCATATGGTCACTCATACACATGGTTTAGATGAAAATGCGGAAAGGGAGATTATCAGAGAGTTCAATCCTGGAGAAAAATGGGCCTACCGAGGAATTAACATCAAACTAATGACTCAACTCATTCAAAAACTTTATGGTGTTCCTTTTCCTGAATTTTTGTATCTAAAAGTGTTCTTACCCATGGGGTGGAAGAAAACATGGTGGGAACCCCAAGACAGTGATGATTTAGTAAAAGTAATTATTGACCCTGATAAGAATGGAGAGGATACAACAGGATCTTCGGAAGATGGAATGGAATCCAACCTGTTTGTGTCTGCTCGTGAATTTGCTCTTTGGGGAAACCTTTTCCTAAATAATGGGGAAGTGAATGGTAAGCAAATTGTTCCTAAGGAAGTAATTGAAATAGCTATTAGCATACATACACCCGGACAACTTGCGAAAGAATTCCCACGTAACGGTATGTTTTGGTTTGTGCAGGATATTCCTAGAGAACAAAGTGAATTAGGTGAACGTGTACCAAGTGGATCTTTTCAAATCTTAGGAGTGACGGGACCGACTTTGTTAGTGATCCCAAAATACAAGGTTGTAGTTGCGAAAATGTACAACAAGAGGTACAACTACGGGAACGAAAACTATCTTTACTTTCTAAAAGAATTTAGCAATATAGTAGCTGATAATTTTAGGTAATGCTAAGTTTAAAGTTTTTTTAAAATATGAAAAATATCACTATTTCCTACATGGATTCAATGCCAAATACAATAAAAAGGATGATAAATATTAACATTTTAAAAAAACATCCTAAGGTCTTAATTGTATTATTATTGGTAGTTATTTTAGGAGTAATAGTAAAAATTACTGGGGTTACTCAAACGGAAGAAAAGTTAACAATAGAAAACAATTTGAGTCCATGGTTCACCATAAATGGCAATGAGTTACTTGGTGAAGAAAGAACATTTGGAATTCTTGACCATCCGTCTCTGGAATTAAAAGAAGAAGGGTTTAGAGCTGATGGTGAATCAAACGTATTTGAATTTTATTTCTGGGGTAGTGAAGGGGAGCTAATTGGTGAGAAATATAGATTGGTCGCTACAAAAGAAAGTAGTAACGAAGAAAAAACCATGTACGAACAAATGATCACCTCTAACTACAGTTACGAAGAAATACCGTCCGCTCAGGCTCAAAGTGGCGGCAGAATTGCGTTTGATCAGTCGGATGCTGGAATATGGTTAATGGAGGTATATATAGACGGGAGGGTATTTTCGAGCTTTAGTATAGAAGTAAAGGACTAGGAGTACATCGTAAAATCTATCGCTTATTGTACTAATGGAGCAGGATTGTTTAATACCAATTAATGTGTACTGTACCACCGCTCTCTTATACCTATCGTCTAAATAGTAAGGAGGAGATTATGAGGAATTTCAGATTTTTATTTTTGGCTTTAACTCTTATATGTCTTTTATCACTAATGGGTTGTTCTGGCATAAATGATACGAAAGAAAAAACTGATAGTGACAGTGAGGGTAAAGAGGTTAATAACAATGAAGAGTTGGATGGTACTTCAGAAGAGGCTGTTCCTGAGCCGCCAAGTCTAACCGTTTCTGTTGAAGAAGAGACGATTAGACCATCGCTTGGTACATATAGTTGGAGTGTAGACAATGGAGACGGAACAGAAAGTTTAATAGAGTCGGGTTCTTTTGCCCCACCAGAACTGGTTAAAGGTAGTAATCCAATGCAGGTATCAGCCAATACCGATGTTGAATTAGACTTCGAAGAACAGCCGGAAAGATATTCCGTGAGAATTTGGGGCGACGACAACAATGTTGTAAACAATTCCGATGAGGTCGTTCTGTCTGACAAAGGAAAAAATGTTTACGAGGTGCTAGCCCATTGGGATCAAGGTACTGCAAGTTATGCTTTTTCTTTAGATGTTGAATAACAGAAAGACAAGTTGTTATCAGATGGCAATTACTAAAATACGTTATTGATGGGGAGATCGAACGGGTGATAAGGGAATTTATCGAGGATATCTTGACATCGAGTCTTCAGGAGCAGGGGGAATGGTTTAACATTGCTCGATAGAGAAATCATCACCTCTTCCTCTAAATCCAGCGAATATTAAAAGATAAAAAGGATGAGATGATAATGGATGCCTAAATCAAAGAGACCAGCGAACAAAAACATCATGGTTTGCCCAATACACATCCACATCATTAAAGCTGTGTGTTTTTCATTGTTTCTTTTAAATTCAAAAGCAAGAGAAAAACTCGTTGCGGCTAATGCTAGGAGAAAGTACCCTATTGGTATAATATCTATACCGAAAAATGATAAAATTTCAGGAATAACTAGTAAGATGCTTATACCAATTAAAACTTTCGTAGTTGTAGTTAAGTGTAAAATAAAACCAACCCCTTTCTTAATATTCTTTAGGATATCAAGAATAAAGGTTAATTGGAAGAATGTGGCGTTTATGTCAGCCGATATGGCATGGCTGATTTGGCAACCCTATATCGGTGGCCGCTATGCTTAAAGTTACTCCACACCCTTCAGCAGATGACTATATAAATAATGAGTATTATCGAATATATTGGAGTAATTCACATAATGAGGAGGGAGATGATGTGAGAAGGAAGTTAGGAATAATTTCTACTCTGTTATTTTTAGCAAGCTTAGCCGCATACATAACGATGCTGTCAGGTAATGACGCTTATCTTTTTGCGGGAGTGGTTATTTCTTTAGTAGGAGTGGTATTCGCCATATTCTCTGAAAAAGGAACTTACAGAAAGGTCGGATTCATTGGCAATGGATTGATCCTCATAGTGACCATAATGATTTCATTAATAGTTACTACATTTTTCTGGAATACTCCGTAATTATGAAGGGAAAGAGGTTGCTGTTTCGATATCGAGTTTCAAGAGCTTAAAATTAAAGAAATGAGAGTTGAAGACGAATATTTTATTTCCTTTGACAGTAACTTTTTCTCTATTATTATTGGTTTGGAAATTCGGAAATGCGAAACAAGAAAAGTAATCTTATTGAAGAAGATATAAATAAGAGGGGGGGTTATCATACCTGATAATCCAGCTGGATTTTGGCCTAGACTAGGTGCTAGAGTTATAGATATATTGATTTTTTCATTAGTAATCGGTTTTATATCCATTCCTTTGTACGGAGAGTTCTTATTTTTTACCGATACATCAGATTTTAAAGTTATTGATTTTACTGGATTCTTATACAGCTTATTTCTTCCTTTAATATGGAATGGTTACACAATAGGTAAGAAGGCTCTTGGGAACCGTATCGTTAAGAAAGGCGGAGGAGAAGTAGACTTTAAAACAATGTTTTTAAGAGCAATTGTTTCTTCTGTTGTTTATGTTCTTACATTAGGTATAGGGATTATTATAAGTGCCTTTATGATAGGTTTAAGAGATGACAAACGCTCTATTCACGACTTTATTGCTGGTACTTATGTGACAAAAAATTCTTATCGAAAGTCTCTACCGGAGCACTACAACTAAGGGAGGCATAGTTTAAGAAATTCTTTAAGACAACTTTTCCTATATAGGGGGCAAATGTCCAATATGTGGTTATGGCACCTTTTTTACTTGTAGATCAGTGAGACTATAGCAAGTCCATTCTTATGAATAGTAAAAGGTGCCTATAATCGAAATATAGCGTGGGCAATCCTTCCTCTGCTTTCCTTTTTTCTATAACACCCCTAAAATTATAAAAAGCACACCCACACTGCATACAATCCCGCCAAATATTTTTTTGCCATCTAAGTAAGATTGAACTCCGCGTAATAACATCAACATAAATAATAGTGGCGTTATGGTCGTTGAAAAATTCAACTCTGTTAAAGCCACTAACATAAAGTAGGCTCCGCCTATAATCAAAGTTAATAACTCAATATTTTTAACTACACTCATCCAATCCTTACTTTTCACAACTCCACCTCCAGGCTGAGAAAAATTCTTACGTAAAATACACAGTAATTGTTCAGATTACTTCCTCCTGCAGTATTACAATAACGCCATGTTTAATGGCTTTGATTTTTGTAATATAAGAAGACACATACGAAATAAATAGGAGCAGCTAATACAGCAAAAACCACACCCGAAATCATTTCATCTTGTGTATATTTTCCGGAATAAAGTAAGAAATATAATAGCGTAGAAACGATATAGGTCCATCCAAAAACGAACATAATTTTCTTATCACTCAATCTCATCACACCTTTACCATAGGTTAGTTTAATCTAATAGGTTCTATCCATTATATCTTTTATAGGATTTGGTGACTAATGATGGTGCTTATCAAAATCATGCAAACAAAATCGCCTGACTGCTGCAGTAAACAGGGTCAGGCGATTTATTTATAGTTCTTGTGGAAGATTACCATAATCCATTAAATATAAGAACATGACGCCCATCAAAGATGCTGTGTTCTCAAGCTGTCTATTTGTGTAGGTTTTCACCTTTTTGATTGAAAGGATATCTGATATAATCAATCTGTTCTATTGTTGTCCAAAAAGTGTAAGTTACACCATACTCAATTTGATAGTTTGATTACTTAATCACTTAATTACTGCTGAATAACAAGAGTTTCTAGTGAATGAGTCGATACCCAACTATTAAATACGTAATAAAATCAGACAAACAGAAGAGAAAGGGCACAGTTAAAATAACGTAGTCAATGAAGTAAGAATAAGGTAACTAGGTTAAGGAGTTTGAAATAAATGGTTAATAAATTAAAAAAATTATTAAAGACCCCGTTTGTCCGGAACGTAATGATCATGGCAACGGGGACAGCTGCTGCTCAGCTCGTTAATATTCTGCTGCAGCCCGTCATTACTCGTTTATATGGACCGGAAGCTTATGGTCTAATGGGCACATTTATGGCTATTGTTGCTATTATTGGTCCTGTCGCAGCTTTTGCGTACCCTATTGCCATTGTGCTTCCTAAGAGTGATAAGGACGCAAAAGGACTCATCCGGCTTTCATTGTATATTACGACAGCCGTAGCGGTTATTGTAGGCCTTATTTTGCTTTTTCTGCATCAGCCGATTGTTAATATTTTCAATATGGAAAGCATAGCGCCATACTTGTTCTTAATTCCTATCGTTATTATATTTGCAGGTCTTCTGCAAGTTTCTGAGCAGTGGTTTATACGTACGAACCAATTTGCTGTTAATGCCAATGCCACCTTTTTTCAAGCTATTCTACTAAATGGAAGTAAAGCAGGGATTGGTTTCTTTTATCCAGTGGCCCCTGTGCTCATTGTACTTTCATCTTTGAATAATGGAGTCAAAGCGTTGTTCATGATTTTGTTTGCAAGGAAGTCCAGTTATAAGAGTTCTAGTGAAGAAGATGACAAACCCGTATCTCTTAAAGAGCTTGCGAAGCGTCACAATGACTTTCCGATGTTTAGAGCTCCGCAGGTATTTATCAATGCTATTTCTCAGAACCTTCCTATTATTCTATTAACCAGTTTGTTTGGCCCTGCTGCGGCGGGATTTTATTCTATATGTAAGACGGTGTTAGCTATGCCGTCCCAGCTGATCGGTAAATCGGTAGGGGATGTTTTTTATCCACGTATCACGGAAGCTGCTCATAAAGGCGAGAGCATTACGCACTTGGTGAAAAAAGCAACGCTTGCTTTAGCTGCCGTTGGTTTTCTTCCCTATTTAATTGTCATTTTATTTGGTCCCTGGCTGTTCAGCTTCGTATTCGGTGCAGACTGGGTGACGGCAGGGGAATATGCCAGGTGGATAGCTCTATGGATGTTCTTTATGTTCATTAATCAGCCAAGTGTGAAATCACTGCCTGTCATGGGAGCACAAGCCTTTCACTTGAGGTTTACTATTTTCAATCTAGTCATAAGAATGGGGCTGTTGGCTGTTGGATATTATGTATTCTCAAGCGATGTAGTCGCTGTAGCATTATTCGGAATTTCCGGTGCTGTACTGAACATTATTTTAATTCTGCTTACTTTAAGAATGACGAAGAGATTCGACTAAAGGAGGGATGAACAATATGGTAAAGATGTTTGTAAGCGGCGATATTGTGAATTATGAACATAATGACGGTTTGATATGCTCAGAGGGACTAGCTGATGTGATCTCTGCTGCAGATTATTCGGTTTGTAATTTTGAAGCACCTATTGAGAAACACGGCAGCCCCATCCCTAAATCCGGTCCTCACCATTTCCAGCGCAAGGGGACAATCGAGGGCATAAAGCAACAAGGGATTAATATGATGTGCCTGGCTAATAACCATATTATGGACTATGGATCAGAAGCTTTAAAGGCAACCATAGATGAAGCTAGGTCTCTTAAATTAGATACCATTGGTGCTGGGCTTACCTTTGATGAAGCTTACAAACCTGTCATAAAGACAGTGAATGACCTTACTTTTGGATTCATTAATGCTAGTGAAGCGCAGTTTGGGGTGAAAGACTATTATTCAGATGATGACCAGCCCGGCTATGCATGGATTAATCATAAAGAAATAGACAGGCAGATTACTATATTAAACGAGGAATGTGATTTTGTTATTGTTTTATCCCATGCTGGTTTGGAAAATTATAGTATCCCACAAAAAGAATGGCGCAACCGTTATAAACATTTTTGTGATTTAGGAGCAGATGTGATTGTGGGATCTCATCCCCACGTCCCACAAGGGTACGAGCATTACAATGATTCCTTAATTTTTTATAGTTTAGGAAACTTTTATTTTGACTCAAAAAACTATCGGTCGAAAGAAGATCGTTCTTATTCCGTCATGCTGAAATTCGATAAAAATGAGAAGGTGAGCTTTGAACCTGTATTTCATCATAAGGAAGATGGTCACGTGCAGCTGTCTCCTAAAGAAAAACAAGTCAATTTAGAGGAACTGAACTCTAAATTAGGTGATGGTTATGAAAAGCTGCATGAAGAAATGTCATTACAGATTTACAATAAAACGATAAAAAAGAATCTGATTTATTCCCTGGTGCCATTTACTTATGATGGAAGTCTCAAATCATCCGTTAAAAGAGGATTAGGTTTTCTACTCAAAAGAAGAAAGAAACCAGATAAGACATTACTTTCCGTCCATCTACTCCGTAATGAAGCTTATTATTACGCGACAAAGCATGCGATGGAAATCATCGCTAGAGAGAAATATGGAAGACGATAATGTTATGGTGCATCACGAGCGAGTAATTACTCAGCTCATGATGCACCTTTTTTTTATTTGGCCATTCTAGGAGCATTGCTTTTGTTAGGTTATTTTCCCTAATTATCCAAAAAATGATACTTTGTAATTGCCCTTTTTTGTGGAGAGGAGTAAAGTGGCTTGATATTAAGAGTATTAATAGGAAAGGTGGTATGGACTATGCAAGAGGGTTATGTGAAGGTCAATGACGTCAATCTTCATTACGTCACAGAAGGAGAAGGCGAACTGATGCTGTTTCTCCATGGGTTCCCTTATTTCTGGTACAACTGGCATCACCAAATGGAAGAATTCTCAAAGGATTATCGTGTCGTCGCTGTTGATATGAGAGGGTATAACCTTTCCGATAAGCCGGAAGAAGTGTCTTCCTATAAGATGTCGATTCTGGTCGAGGACGTGAAGCAGCTGATTGAAGCTTTTGGGGAGAAGGACTGTATTTTAGTCGCCCACGACTGGGGCGGTGCCATTGCATGGACGCTTGCATATACGGAGCCTGACTATGTGAAGCAGCTGATCATGTTTGATGCGCCTCATCCGTATACATTCAGGCGTGAACTAAAAGAGAATCCCGGGCAGCGGGAAGCGAGCAGCTATATGGGGTTTTTCCAGCGGTCTGACGCTCATGAAAAGCTGTTGGAAAATGATGCAGAGCGGTTGAGAAAGATGATGACGGAACCTGGAAAGGAAAAAGGATACTTGACTGAAGCGGAGGAGCAGAAGTACGTCGAAGCGTGGATGCAGCCGGATGCGATGAAATCGATGCTTCATTATTATCGTGCGATTTCCTTCTATCCGTTCGAAAAGCACGTTCAACAGCCGCTCGATCTGCCTTATCAAATGTTCGAGTCGCCGACGTTGATCATTTGGGGCGATGCGGATCCAGCTTTTGAAAACAGTAATTTGGACGGAGTGGAAGATTACGTGCGTGACCTTACGATTCATCGTATGGAAGGGGTAAGCCACGCCCCGCATCATGAACAGCCGGAAACGGTCAATCGTTATATGCGAGAGTTTTTAAGAGAAAAGAAATAAAATGTGGGGCTAGCCACGCTACCTTAGAGGGCTAAAGTGTGGCGTGACGCTAATTGGTTTGTTGGCTGGTTTAGACTCGTTTAACAAAATCGCCTAGCTCCTGATGATCAGGGGCCAGGCGATTTTTTATAATTATTAATACATAGAATCGGAAAAAAACACTACGCCCATCCAGTCAGCGTATTCCCATCCTATATCGTTACAAAATCCTTCTCTTTAAGAATCTTCTTCACAAACTTCGCTGCTCTCACTTTCAAACGCAGTGCCGGAGACAGCTGAACCTCGTAATCTTTGTTTTTGATAACGTTACGAAGTTCTTCAATCGTTTGACACTCAGGGAAGTGATTGACGACGGCACCGTACTGAAAGAACTGGTGGGTGTCACTGCCTGCGACAGCTGAAATGTCATACTTTGCTGCGAGCGCATCGACTTTCTCTTTCATTTCTGTTCCGTATTTGTATAAGTCTTTTCCGTTAATATCGAACGCATCAAAGCTGGCCAGTGTTTCTTCGTTATGGTGGACCCATGGTGTGGATTCTCTATAAGGGTGTGCGCCGATCTTTAAAACGTTCAATCCTTTGAGAAGTTCGTTCAGATCGTTGACTTTGATGAAGTTATTTTCTTCCGTATGTTCTCTTAATTGATGACTGATGCCTTTAATCGTTTCTCGTTCGGCAACGACGAGGAAATGGCCGGTTTCATAGACGTCGATTTCGATTCCTGGAAAGACTTTGACGCCGTCTACGTCGTAGTAGTTATGTTGATATGGGAAGTGGGTATCCAGCATCTCATAAATTTCAATGAAATTCGGTGCGTTAAAATGCTCCGTGAGTGCCAGAGCGTCCAGCCCGCTTTCTTTCGCTTCTTTCATTTTGCTGCGGAATTCTTCTGGTGTTACTGCGAGTGCTTTCGATAGATTGGCGTGGGTGTGAAAATCGATTTTCATGTAGTCATCTCCTGTTTTAAATATAATACAAATGTCCTGCGACATGGATAATCGTTAGGATAACACAGCTGGACGCTATGAATTGGTATTCTTTCCCTTTAATTTTCAAGTGGGATAATTTCTGCTTTTTCGCTTCTTCACTATGAAGGGAGTAAGAAAATCCTCGTACTTCCAGTGCTTCTACGGTGGTTCTCGTACGTTTTGCGGTATTCAACATCATCGGGTAGAACGCTTTAATGACGATGACGACGTAATAATAAACTAACTTCCATTTTAAAAATCCGGCTTTCTCAGGTGCTTTTCCTCTTAGTCGGAAAGACTGGATGATCTGCTGGTACTCATCCATCAAAATCGGCAGCATGCGGTACCCGTAGGAAACAGCGAAGCTGAACTGAGCAGGTACGCCGAAGCTCAACAAGGCATCACTGAGCTTCTCAGGATCCATGCTGGCGAAAGCGGCAATACTCGCAATCGACATAATAATGATTTTCAGAGTGAGGGTGATTAAGGAAGCATAAGCTTCAAAATCTCCTCCCATGAAAAAGACGACGAGAAAGATATAGCCTAATTCCCCGATCACACCGATCGCTAGTAAAAAGATGATCAGCGGGCTGACTCTTGTAATTAAAGCAAGGACCGACGTGTAGATGGCAAGACCGATTAAAATGACGAAGTTGAAGGTGAACCAGGGCAGCAGGCTGACGATCAAGTACCAGATCATGATGACTCTCGGATCTAACTGTCCCATGTACGTTTCTTTTTTTCCGTAAGCTGTTTTTAAGAGCTCAAGTTTCACCCATTCAATATTAAAAGACTTTTTAAAACGTTCAACAAACTCCATGAGGGATGCCCTCCTTGATCCGGCTTGTAAACTCGTCCACCGATAAAGCAGCCGGGCGCATGCCAAGTTCAATAGAAAGCTGAACGATCTGGGGCGGGACGAGCCCTGCTCTTTTCCATACGTGTCCATATTCGAACATCTCCCGCGGCGTTCCATCAAACGTCACTTCGCCTTGGTCCATGACGATGACGCGTGTCGCCCATTCGGCTACCAGCTGCATATCGTGGGTAGCGACCAACACGGTGGCAACGGAATCCATATCCTGCAAAATTTCTATCAATTCTTTACGGCTCTGCACATCGAGGCTCGCTGTTGGTTCATCCAGCATAAGCAGCGTGGGGTTCGTGGCTAAGCCGATCGCCATCGATGCCCGTCGCTGCTGCCCTCCGCTTAGCAGCCGGCCGTCTTTCTCAAGCACTTCTTCTAAGCGAAAGGATTGGATTAATTTTTCTATAAAAGAGGAGTCATCCTGCTCTCGTGAGTGCGAAAAGAAGGTCAAATCATTTTTAATAGAATCCTGAATGAACATTTCTTCGGGATTTTGAAAGATATACGAAACTTCTTTCGATAGTCCTTCTAGCGATCCCTTTTTAAAAGAGTGCTCCCCGATAAAACCGCCGCCTGAGGTCGGTTTGCTCATTCCGGTCAAACACTTCATAAGAGAGGTCTTCCCTGCACCATTTGTTCCGACGAGGGCAATCCGTTCCCCAGAATGAAAGGACGTGGATATTTTATTTAAAATGGTTTTTCTTTCGTTGGACAGCGTTTTTGCAGAGAACGAGAGATCCTCAAGCGAAGCTATGGCTTCTTTTTCTTGAGTATGGCTCTCTGATTCACGCTCTCTTTTCATGAAATCAAGACCTTTAAAATATGTTTGGCCGTCTTCTATCGTGATCGGGAAGTTATGGGCATCGAGTGCCAGGTCACAATTCAGGGCAGCCTGCGTGACTTGTGGCGGGAAGATGTCTCTTTTTAATAAATCATCGATTTGTAAAAGTCCCTGGCGCACGGGATGCTTCCATAACACTTGTCCTTGATCGACTAACAAAACGTCAGTACAGAAATCTGCGATGAATTCGGTATGGTGTTCAATGACGATGATCGTTTTACCGTAGTCCTCTTGAAGGACTTTCAACCGTTTATAAATTTCCTTCGCATGGTGCGGGTCGAGCTGAGCGACGGGTTCATCAATAATCAGTATTTGAGGATCTAAAGCGAGTACGCCGGCGATCGCGGCTAAATGCTTCTGCCCGCCGCTTAACTGCCAAATACTTTGATCCTTCAAATGTTCAATGCCCAATGTCTCAAGAGCCCAAAGTGCTTTTTCCATAAAGTCCGGATCCCCGAAGTTTAAAGGAGCGAAGGAGACGTCATCGAGCACAGTCGGTCTCATCAACTGGTTCTCATAATCCTGGTACACGTACCCCACACGGAAACTCATCTCAGAAACTGTAGCTTGCGATACATCGGCTCCGCCGACCATGACGCTCCCGGAAAAATCTCCGGTATAATAATTCGGGATCAGCCCGTTGAATGTTTTACAAAGGGTCGTTTTCCCGCTGCCATTTCCACCGATGACGGCTAGAAATTCACCCTGTTCAATAGAAAGCGTCGCGCCGTTTAGCACATGCTCTTTCGTCCCTGGATATCTAAAGTGAACATCGTTCAGTTCGATGATCGGTTTCATGCCGATTTCCTACTCTTCGTACTGTTACGGGACTTACTGAATTTCACAGCGGCAATAACGACAGTAACAAAAATCACAGCAGCAGCAGAGATCGGCAGCCAAATGTACCCTTCCCCGAACTGTTCCAAAAATTCAGGCTCCCACACGGCAAAGTTGATATCCATCGTAGCCATGAACTCGGAAATCATCGCAACGAACATGAGAAATACGGCAATAATGACAAATCGGACGGACACCCACTCGGTCATCGAAGCTTTCACGCGTCCTTCTCTTGGTTCAATGCCTAACAGCGGCTCAATTTTTCCATAAAGTTTAGGAATGAGATAAAGAGCAGGAATGAGACCGAAGAGCACGCCTGAGATCACCATTTCTGTCACAAAACTTACCCCTTCAATCGCCAGAATCGAAGCAGGAAGACCAGGTACGGCTTCAAGCTCTTCAATACCGAACCAAACTTTACCTACATCAACGACAGTACTTAACATCTGATCAATCATAACGCCGACAATCGCCGCAATCGCGATTTGCTTCCTGCTGTTTAAGTTCGTAACTAGAAGTCCGGCAATGTACATCGCCATTGTAAACTCGATAAATCCTTCAAGCTCCCCAAGACCTCCGAAATCACCTAACAGAAGATCACCAAATATAATTTCACCGACAGAAGCACCAAAAGCTGCGTACCACGGGTTAAACAACATAACTAAAGTTAACGGAATAAAAGCTAAGTAAGAAATAGATAACTCCACTGGACCAATCGTAAATTCCGGCAGCAATTCAGTAAATAAATTCGCTAGACCGAACAGCGACATCGATAAAATAAATACCATCATTTTCTGTGACTGTGTGTACTCGTTTCTCTGCATCCCCATTTTGTAATTCCTCCTTAATGTAAGTTCAATTTGATTGTAAAGCTTCAAGGTTAAGCAGGAATGCAGGAAATGTATAGTTCACGTAAAGTAATTAATCTTTGTGTTAAAAATGAAAGTTTTTTTTCATAGGAGGAGGAAAAGCCTATATACTAAGCCCTGAGGAGGGATGACATTGAATAGTTTAATCACGATAGACGACAAGCAGTTAACTAGAAAACAGCGGCAAATCGCCGACGTCATTCAAAAAAGAGGAACAGCCGTAGCCTATATGACCGAACAGGAAGTAGCCGACCAGGCGCGGGTGAGCATCGCTTCCGTCTCAAGATTCTGGATGATGATCGGCTTTAAGAACTTCAAAGATTATAAAAATGAGATTAAAAAGAAAATAGAAATCACCCCCGAGAATAAAATGAAAAATTTCGTAGAACAAATTGACGATGGAGAATTGTTCAGCCAGTTGATCGAACAGCACTTCAAAAACCTCGTCCTGACGAATAATCATTTTAACAACCGGGAATTCAACGAAGCGATACACACGATCGCATCATCTTCCACCGTCTTCATCCACGCGCCCGCTTCCTCAGAGGGACTCGGCGGTTTACTAGACTTCCGGTTAAAAAGATTCGGCATCCATACCGAACGAATGGCTAAAAGCGGCCACGAAATCTATGAATCGCTTCTACACGTGGACTCTAGCTCTGCGATCATCATCTTCCAGTTCGTCGACATCCTGCCCGAAACAAAAGTGACCCTCGAACACGCGCGGGAATGCAACGCCAAAACCATTCTCATCACCGACCGCTTAGTATCGGAAATGGGAGACGCCGCTGACTTTGTTTTATACGCCCACCGAGGCGAAATGTGGGAATTCCACACGATGGTCTCTCCCGTCGCGTTGCTTGAGGCGCTTGTCATGGGCGTGGGGATGGCGATGAAAGAGGAATCGCTGGAGAAGTTGAGGGTGTTGAATGAGGTGCGGAAGAAGTATAGGCATATTGTGCCGAAGTGAGGGGGAGGGGGGTTTTGGCGGTAATGTAAGAATTATGGCTGTGCTGGTCCACAAACCTCAAATTAAACGGAGCAAAATTTTGGTAAAATGAAAGTGCCCAATATGATGTATAGGCGATTATACTTTAAACCACTAAAAAAGGAGAAAATAACATGAGTGAATACGGGCAGCTTTTTGAAACAGATGGACGCTATGCTTTACAGTTTGAACGTTATTTTCCCTGCACCCCGGAAGAAGTCTTCCGTGTGCTTACGGATCCTGAAGCTTTTGTGCAGTGGTATCCCTTCGCCAATGGAGAAATGGACTTACGAGCCGGCGGAGAAATAACATTCGATGATGAGGAAGGGTGGACCTATGAAGGGGTGATCTTAAAACTGGATGAACCCCACACCTTCAGCTTTCAGGAGCTCGATGACCGAATCGACATGCACGTATATGAGAAAAGTGAAGGTTCCCGGCTCGTTTTCATTCATACATTTGATCGTAAGGAACTGGCAAATTATACAGCGGCAGGCTGGCATGGGTCTCTGGATGTTCTGAGTCAGCTCGTTCGAGGGGAGCCGGTGGATCGGGAGAATGATGATGGTGTGGAGTTGCCGGAGATTTATAGTGAAAGGTTCAAAGACTAATAGGGTAAAGGTCTTGAGTCTTTCTATCAATTCATCTGCAAAGACTACTGTATCGATGTGCCCATAACTATTGTATTCCCCTCCAACTAGAAGGAGATAAAGCAACAGAAACCATTTAAAACCACTACCCTTCCATTGGTAGTGGTTTTAAATTTTTCCTAAAAATTGTTATATTGTGTAAGAATAGGTCATCAAAGGAGGGTTTGAAATAAACCTTAAAAAACAAACGACCATTGCGCAAATTGTAGTCATTACTCTTTCGGTAATATTACTGATCGTTAATAACCTCTTCGCTTATCATGGTGGTTTTACCTTCGTCGTATTTTCAATGATCATAGCGACCTTATTATATTCGATTTACATTGATTACAAAATAAAAAAACAACAATCAATGAATGATAAAAAGCCAAACAACCCTTAAAAACCAAGGTCCCGCGGGACCTTGGTTTTTATTTATCCACGTATGTATACACCTCATTTTCCAAACAGACGAGCTATCCACCCCTTCTTCGGTGGCTCCACTTCTTGATCCGACGATGTCTCCTGGTTTTCCTCATTATCCGACTTTTTACAATGGTTCATATCTTGGTTTTTTTCGTTATCCACCTCTCCCTTCTCGCCCGTTGCCTGGCTTGAGGCGCGGGTGGGGGGATCGCGATGAAAGAGGAGTCGCTGGAGAAGTTGAGGGTGTTGAATGAGGTGCGGAAGAAGTATAGGCATATTGTGCCGAAGTGAGGGGGGGGAGGGGGAGTTTTGGTGGCAAATGTAAGAGTTATGGGCTGAAATGTCAGAATAAACGCAGCAAATGTTAGAAAAAAGCCGCGAAATGTAAGAATAAGTGCGCCAAATGTAAGAAAAACGTCTTCAAATGTAAGAATTACAACTACGCTCATAAAAAGCATAGAACTAAAACACGTCCACCAGAACTTGTTCTGGTGGACGTTTTACCTTACACACAAAGGATTTTCTTAAGCACTCGGCCTCAACTCTTCTTCAAGCGGAATATCCTTATTCAGCCCGCGGCGTGCCGCAACAAAGAAGGTGGTGACGACAGCTATCGTAATAATGGCAGCTGCCACATACGAAACGTTTAACGATAAACCGAAACCAATCGGCGCGTTTAGAATATAGGTGAACGTCGCCATCGTCATAAACGTTGCTGGAATCGCAGCGATCCAGTAATTTTTTCTCGATAGGAACAAGTACATGGCTCCCACCCATAGGGCGATAACAGCTGTGGACTGGTTGGCCCAGGAGAAATATCTCCATAGTAAGGTGAAATCAATGTTTGTCAGTACGAATGAGATCACAAACAACGGTGCGGCGATCCAAATGCGACTCGCGATTTTCTTTTGAGATACATTAATATAGTCGGCAATAATCATACGAGCACTTCGGAAGGCAGTATCTCCAGAAGTAATCGGCAGTACGATAACTCCAAGAACGGCAAGCGTTCCTCCGACAGCTCCAAGCATCGCAATGGAAACTTCACTCACTACAGCGGCAGGACCTCCGCTGGCAAGCACTTCGTTAAGACCGGCAGAACCGTTGAATACACTCATGGCAGCGGCTGCCCAGATCATTGCGATAATCCCTTCAGCGATCATCATGCCGTAGAAAATGCGGCGGCCTTGTTTTTCTTTTTGAGTCGTTCTAGAAATAATCGGCGTTTGTGTCGCATGGAAACCAGACAGCGCTCCACAGGAAATCGTTAGGAATAACAGTGGGAAAATCGGCGCGTTATCCGGGTGCATGTTCGTTAATGTAAGCTCTGGAATCGGCGCTCCTGTGATGACAAGAGAAGCTCCGACACCAATGGCACTGATTAAAAGCAGCGCTCCGAAAACCGGATAGAAACGCCCGATGATTTTATCAATCGGAAGCATCGTAGCCAGAATGTAATAAACAAAAATCGCTCCGATAATGATCGGCAGGGCGAGCCAACTGCTCGTCATATTGTGCAGGAGGTCAGCGGGTGCAGAAACAAAAACCGTTCCTACAAGGACTAGCAGTAAAATCGCAAACGCGTTCACGACGTGCTTCATCACTTTTCCTAAAAACTTACCGGCTAGCTCAGGCAGGTGCGCTCCGCGGTTGCGGATCGAAATCATCCCTGTCAGGTAATCGTGAACCGCTCCGGCAAAGATACAGCCGAAGACAATCCACAAAAAGGCTACAGGTCCATAAAGTGCGCCAAGTATCGGGCCGAAAATCGGACCAACACCGGCTATATTTAACAGCTGAATTAATGAATTTCTTTTTTCTCCCATTGGCAGGTAATCGACACCATCGCCGTTCGTATAAGCGGGTGTCTGGCGGTCTGTATTGACCCCGAACGTTTTCTCGACATATTTTCCATAAGTAAAATAACCTACAATTAAAAGTGCAATACTTGCAAGAAACGTAATCATTGCGGCTTCCTCCCTCGAATCTCTGTAATCGCTTACAAAGATCGTAACAAAACAGCGCTTACATTGGAGGGGTTCGTGTCTATCATGTCGAAATATCTGTCTGACATGCAAAAAAACCGCCCTCAAAAAAGGACGGTTAGATTGTTTATATAGTGCTATGGATTGTATGTACCTGGTCGCCGGCGGGGCGGGGACTTCAATTTGGACGCCCTGCATCGCAATTTCCACTTTTATCGAAAAAGGGTTTTAGGAAACATCGAGACTCCTGTGGGAGATGCGGATAAGGGGTGACCCCACAGGGCTGAATAGCGCGAGGAGGCACGCCATTCGCCCACGGAAAGCGAGTTGTTTCCTAAAAACCTTTCGCTTTTACGAACATGTGAAGGGGACGGTCTTACAATTCAAGCTGCTTTCTTAACCCTTTAACGTAGTTACGGCTCACAGAAAGCGTGTCCTTACTGCCTCTAAGCTCCAGCTGGTAGGCGCCGTTGAACCATGGGATTAAGCGATCGACATAATCCAGGTTCACAAGGTAGCTTTTATGAATGCGGAAGAATGAAAATCCTTTCAGGCGCTCTTCCATTTCCTTTAACGTTCCCTTCGTTTCGTACATTTGAGTTTTCGCAACAATTTTTGTCAGACGGTCTTCCCTGTACACATACATAATATCAGAAGGGGTGAGGTAATGGATTTCATCATCACCCTCAATGGCCAGGCGCGTGGGACGCGACGTTGCAGCTTCAATCGGCTGCAGCTTCTTCTCTAACCGGGCAATCGCATCGCGGAGCTGCTCCTCATCAAACGGCTTTAATAAATAATCAACGGCTTCATGACGAAAAGCTTCCACGGCAAAATCAGGATACGCGGTCGCAAAGACGATGGCCGGTACTTTTTTCAATTCCTGAACAGCTGCTGCGACCTCCATGCCGTCCATTTTGGGCATTTCTATATCTAAGAAAATGACATCGGGCTGCAGCTGGATCGCTTTCATAATCGCTGCATCTCCAGAATCTGCTTCTCCTACAATATCGATGGAATCATAGGACTTCAGCAAATAGATTAACTCTTCCCGGCTGAAGCGTTCATCATCGACGATCAGTGCCTTGATCACAAGGATACCTCCTTTCCATTATGAGGAATATCAAATGATATGGTTGTTCCTTCCCCAGGCGTACTTTGAATGCGAAGCTTCGATTGTTCACCGTGCATATGGACTAACCGTTTATTAACGTTCATTAGCCCTAGCCCTGTACCTTTTTCGGAGTGGACTTCTTTTTCTCCAAGGGTGGCTAAACGCTCAGGTGTCATCCCGCTGCCGTTATCGTTGAGCGTGATTCTGACCGATTCGCCAAAATCACGGACTTGTATCGTAATTTCGCAGTCGTCTTCCTTATCTTTGATTCCATGCTTAATGCAGTTTTCGACGAGAGGCTGCAGCGTAAGCGGTGCTATTTTTACTGAGAGAGCGGAATCATCCACTTCGTAGTTCACGCGTAACTTATCGACAAAACGCGTCTCTTCAATAAGCAGATAGGCTTTGACATGCTTCAATTCTTCATCCAATGACGTCCACGTCTTCGTCGTAGCTCCAAGATTTTGTCGGAAAAACTTCGATAAAGCAATCAGAAGCGAACGGGCACGGTCCGGTTTTGTGCGGATCAGCGACACGATCACATTTAAGGAATTGAATAAAAAATGCGGATTGATTTGCGCCTGCAATGCTCTAACTTCGGCTTCCCTTGCTAGCTCCTGGGCTTTTTCAGCCTCGGCAATTTCGAGTTGCTGGCCAAGCAGGGCACTCAGCCCTTGAATCAGCTCCAGCAACACGTTGGATATTTCTTTTTCCGAGCGCACATAGAATTTCAGCGTGCCGACCACTTCCTGTCGTTTCTTCAACGGAGCGATCACAGCGGCTCCAAGCGGACAGTCCGAATGGCTGCACTGGATGTCGTCGTGCGTCGCCACAATCAACGTCCCCTTTTGAATGACTTCTCTTGTGGCGTCGGTCTGAATGTTCTCCCCGGAGCGGTGGTGATCGTCCGCCTCACCGACGTGAGCCAGAATCTTCTCCTGGTCAGTCATCGAAATCGCACTCACGTCCACTTCGTCATAAATGATCTGGCAGGCTTTTTGAGACGAATCCTTCGTTAATCCTTTTCTTAAGTAAGCGACCGTTGACTCCGCAAGCTTCAACGCTTTCTGAGCCTGCAGCGCTCCCGCTTTTTCTTCCTCATTTAAAACATTTCGAATGATAAGCAAAAAGAGGGCCGCCCCCACGCCATTCGCGATAATCATCGGAAGCCCGATATCCTGCACAAGCTCCCACGCACGGGGAAAAGGCTGGGCGACGGCTAAAAT
The DNA here is from genome assembly GCF_024189295.1 of Halobacillus sp. A1. GTDB lineage: Bacteria > Bacillota > Bacilli > Bacillales > Halobacillaceae > Halobacillus_A. The sequence continues at coordinate 8,807 of NZ_JAIZEN010000019.1, read as the reverse complement.
AATGCCCATCTGCACAGTCTCAGCCAGCCCGCCGATCAGAAGAGCCGTCTTCAGCTTCAGCGGCTTATCTTTTTTATGAAAAAAACCAGCAAGCACTCCGGCCACAACTGCCGAAATTCCACAAGCAAAGCCTGTAAAACCTCCGAGAGAAAAGCGGTGGATGCCGGCAATCAGACCGGCCCCGATCCCGATCCGGTATCCGCCGAACAAACCAGCAGCCACAACCCCGATTACCCTCGAGTTCGCAATCGCTTCACTCTCTACTAAATCCATCGCCCATCTTCCGAATTCAAGAGAGCTTGTATCATACGTAATGCCTGTATACGTACCAATAATCCCGAACAATCCGAAAAAACCAATCGCCATCATCTGCTGTCCCGGGTTCAAAGACTTACGGTCGATCAACTCCCGGAAAAAACGGAACCTCGTTATAATGAAAGCCACCGTCACGATGATGCCGAGCCGCTCCAGCATCGGGAGAAGTAATTCAAACATCTGACTCGTCCTTCCCAGTCGTTTTGCTTCTATTGTAGCATGCTTGAAAACGTTTCATACAAATGGGGAATTCTTCAGTTAGTTGTGTAAATATTTGAGGAGAGGGTGGTGAAAGGATTTAGACTTCGTTACATAGCCGCCACAGTATTATTTTGTAGGATTAAAATAAACATGCTTAAGTCAGGCTCCCGCAGGTTCACTTAGCATTCATTTAGAGAAATACTTTCCCAATACGAAATTGGAAACAGACATGTTACATTGATAGTACTATCGATCGTAAATACTCCATGCAAACTATAATTGGAGAAACGACAAATTAAAAAATATAAGATTTAAGGGTGACATGCATGAAACGATTAACGATGTTACTCATGCTCGCTTCCCTTATTACTTTACTATCTGGATGTAACATATCTGATGGGGAAGAGGAGCAGGAAGTAACCAAAGAACAAGAAGAAACCAAAGAACAAGAAGAAACTAAAACTGAGCAAGAAGACAAACCCCATGTGGAAGATGTCATTATTCACAGTGCTACTGAAGAACAAGAAACGCCAGGCGAAGCCGTCCAGGAACAATACGAAGTTGTTTTCAGCGATGAAAAGAGTGAATTTCCTAAAGAGTCTTCCATCCTTCATGAAGCATCTTTGGAGGACCGAAGCATCGTTACTATCCGTTCACCTGAAGGGGAAAACAACTATAGTGTTTTTCTATACGAACGAGAAAATGTGTGGAAAATTAGATGTTTCCTGCGCATCGATGCGAATCAAGGGGAAAGCTTTACGGATGCTGAAGGATTGGCTTTACCTATGGACCACTTCAGAACGACTGACTTACATGTAGATGATACAGAGAGTGATATGTGGACGTTTGTAAACGATGAAAAAGTAGTCAATATAACGATGTTCGAGGAATTTCCACTAAGACAAGAAGCAGGGGAAGTAGAGCTTGCGGATGGACGAAAAGGATATGTCCAGGAGGATTCCTATGGCAGCAGTTCCATCTACTATTATGATAGAGGAAAAGTAGTCGTTGTATCGGGAACCCTTACGGAAAAAGAAGCGACTGACTTAGCGAAATCGTTACCTCCATCCAGTTCCTCTGATTTCCCTAAACAATAGCTCAATAGTGCGTCAAAAAAGCAGCAGCCAGCAAGGCTGCTGTAAAACTCCTGCAAATGTAAGAATTCTAATTCACGCCTTGCATTCATCTCCTTATTTCATTAATTTTCCATACATTCCTTTTCTTGCATAGGACCATCGACCCGAGTACAATGAGTCGTAGAATGATAGAAAGGATGTTTTTATGGGAATCTCTGTCGGATTTACTAAAAGATTTGCCGCCTCACTATTGGACGGGCTGGTCGTTTTCTTACCGATCGCTCTCCTATCGTTTCTTCTATTTCAAGAAGGGCCCGGTGATATTTTAACGAGCCTTACGCAGTCGCTGTATATGCTGATTTTGCCTGTCGTGTGGCACGGGTACGTCGTCGGCAAGAAAATGATGGGCATCCGCATAGTGAAAAAAGATGGAAGCGATGTCGGTATAGGAGCGATGCTGCTGCGCGTATTTGTAGCTGGACTGGTTTATGCCCTGACGGTTGGCATCGGATATATCGTCAGTGCGTTTATGGTCTTCATTCGAGAGGACCATCGCGCAATCCACGACTTTATCGCTGGTACTTATGTAACGAATGCAGGGCCGGTGCAAGTGATTCCTTTAGAAGAGGCTCTTGATTAAGGGGGATAAATATTAAAAAGTGTGCGCTGCTCATATTGCTTTTAATGATGAGCGGCTGTCAGAATCAGGAAGAAGAGCCTTCAGAAGACGATCAAGAAACAATGGATAAGAAGCCGGTCGTCTCTATCACCTATGATGGTCGTGAAATAGAAACGAATGAAATCCGCAGCTGTTTTGAACCTGAATGTTCAAAAGAGAGTGCTGAACCAGATTCTATTGACCACCAAGAATTCACTGAAGGTGTGAATCCAACTGAAGTTAAAGACGGAGAAAGCATTACGATAGAAGTGGACGGGGAAGAGCCATCACAAATCTATTACTCTCAGTATTTTGAGCGAGGGCAATCTACTATCGAAGAAACCACTTTAGATAAAGGGAATGAAATCAATATAAATGGCGAAAATAAAGAAGATGGGAAAGAACGCTATTATGTCGTGCTGGAATGGCGAAATGACAATGATGAATTTCTAGGTTCTTTATCAAAAGCTTTTTCTATAGAAATAGAAGAAACTTCTTAATGTACGCATGAGGACATGTCTGAAAAGTCAGGTTGATCGGGACAATTATTATAATTAGCTTCAAAAAAAAACCTCTTTCCATTTAGGAAAGAGGTTTTTTAGTTGTTGTACATAATATATCGAGCAGGGACTATAGTGGAAGTAAGTGTTGATTAATAATCAAATCTATCAAATACCGCTAGTCTTTGATTAACCATAAAACGTTTTTTAATTAACAAAAGCCACCAGGCAGTAGAAAAACATAATCGAACGATCCCCGCCGCTCGATTATATCTTCGACAGTTCCTTCAACTCAAAATGATCAGCCACCATATCGAAATCCCTCACTACATTAAACAAATGCCATTCAGAGAAATTATTGACGCTTTCCCACACTTGAGGGCCGATCTTGAATGTGTAATATTCTCCTTCTGTAAAAAAGCAGTGATGGGGCGCGTCCAACACTTTTTGGAAGGCTTCTTCATTTTTCGCTTCGTTCAAAAGCAGTGGCTTTTTGCTGATAATGCTTCGTTTACATTTCGCTTTAATTTTCATAGGAAGCAGCTCCTTTTTTAATAGATTCTTGTATGATTATTCTATCCAAGAAGTCTGAAAATTATAACAATAAAATCGGACAATCTTTATCAGCTGATTTAAAGCCCCGGCTGTTCTTTGGAGTAGCGGGGTTTGTTTGCTTTTTTTCTTATTTTAATTTCCATTTTTTTAATTTTGTAAAAATTCAGTTTACAAAACTATGAATCTCTTATACAATTTTCAGTATACTGTATACAGAAAATTTGTAGGTGGAGTGATTCATGAAAAGGGTCAATAAGAAGATGTCGATATCGGATCAAACGTATGATTTGCTGCGTCAGTCTATTGTTTCTGGTGAGTTTTCTCCTGATCAAGAATTACGGGAAGAGAAAATCGCTAAGCAGATCGGTGTCAGTCGAACGCCGCTGCGTGATGCTTTGCGCCGCCTCTCTATGGATGGACTCGTTGTCCTTAGAAATGGTAAACCGGCCAAGGTGGCTACGTTTACGATTGAAGGTTCATTGCACCTGATGGAAGTGCGCTCGCTGCTGGAAATGCACAACCTCCGAACAATCACCCCTATTTTATCTAACGAAATCATTGAACAACTGCGGGATAATGTAACCCATCAGCGGAAAGCGATTACAAAGGAAGATTACGAGGCCTTTGTCGAGCTCGACCGTGATTTTCATTTATTGCTGACAGAAGCCAATGAGAACAAGAAGCTGCAGGAGTTAATTCTACAAATGAATTCAGGGGATTATCGCGCATTTATCATCTTATCGAACACGCTGCCCCAAAGCGCCGAAGCTGCTTGCGATGAGCATGAAGGCATTTTGGAAGCGGTAGAGGAAGGAGATGTGGAGCGAGCCGTCGAAGCGATGGATGTACATATGAACAATATTGTTAAACGAATTACACAATATCACACATAGGAGGAGTACATATGAAAAAGGTAATGGTTCTATTCGCGGCACTCGTCATGTTAGCCGCTTGCGGACGCCCGGATTCTGGCGGTAGTGGTGATTCAGAGGATGGCGGCGGAGAAAGTCATACGATCAGTATCGCTCACTTAGTTTCTGAAGATCAGTCATCTCATATCGCAGCTGAATCTTTTAAAGAGAAGGTGGAAGAAGAATCGGATGGGCAGATTACGGTCGAGCTTCACCCGAATGGTGAGCTGTATCCATCTGATCGAGAAGCGATTGAAGCCGTGCAGCAAGGTAATGTGGAAATGACGATTCCAGCGGTTGCGTCGGTTTCTTCTTTTAATGAAGATTTTATGGTATTTGATCTTCCTTTCTTATTTGAAGACTACGACGACGCGTATGAAGTGTTAGATGGTGAAATCGGACAGGGATTACTTGATGACCTGTCGGAACAAAACATCAAAGGGCTTGTATATGCAGAGAATGGTTTCCGTCACCTGTCGAATAACGAAGGTCCGGTTGAATCCCTGGAAGATATTAAAGGACTGAAAATGCGTACACTGGAAAGCCCGGTTCACACGGCAACCTTCGACGCTCTTGGTATGAATGCTTCTCCGTTCGCTTTCGGCGAGCTTTATACAGCCCTTCAGCAAGGAACGTATGATGCGATGGAAGCGCCCGTGTCCTTGTTTTATACGAACAAGTTTTATGAAGTACAGGACTATTTGACTGAAACAGGTCACGTGTATGCGCCGACGGCTCTTCTGATGAACAACGAATTTTACGAAGGGTTACCATCTGACTTGCAGGATTTAGTAGTGGAAGCCTCTGAAGAATACCGCGAAGAACAAAGAGAACTGGCTCAACAGCAGGATAGTGAGTTCTTAGAAGAATTAAAAGCAGAAGGCATGGAAGTCAATGAGCCTTCCGAGGAATTGATGGAATCCTTCCGTGATGAAGTGGAATCAGTTTACGACGAATTTGAAGATGAGATCGGTGCCGATCTTGTCGAAGACGTTCAAAACGCCAGTGAATAACGACAGGAAAAAGGAAGGCGGCTGCCTTCCTTTTAATACATAATAGGGTGGGACAGTCATGGCGAAGATTTTCGCAAACTTTGAAAAAGGAATACTCGTGTCAACACTCGTCCTGATGGTCGTTCTTATCTTCGGCCAAGTGGTTGGACGGTACATTTTCCAATCGGCTCCAAGCTGGACAGAAGAAATCGCCCGCTATTTACACATTTTCCAAGTGTGGGTCGGTGCAAGCTATGCCGTGAAAATGAGAGAACACATCCGTGTCGATGCTTTTATTACCCTGTTTTATGGAACCGTGAGAAAAATATTAGAGTCGATCAGCGTCATTTTGTGGTTTTCGCTCGTCTTATTTTTAGCGATATTCGGAACCGCTCTCGTGATGGATACGATCAGCTACGGCCAGCGCTCCCCGGCTATGCAGATTCCGATGTGGATTCCTATGGTCGCCGTACCGATCGGGTCTGTTGGGATGGCCGTCCGATTAATCTTCCAGCTCATCGAGATTTGGAAAGGAAATTATGAGAGACGGAAAAGTGAGGGGATTGCCACATGAGTGTTCTCCTCTTATTTGGTACGCTGTTCGTCTGTCTGCTTATCGGAGTTCCCATTGCGATTTCGCTGGGTGTATCGGCTTTAACAGCCATTTACTTCGGAACGACGCTCCCTCTTGATATCATCGTGCAAAAAGCTTTTACTTCATTAGATTCGTTCCCGCTGTTAGCGATCCCGTTCTTCATGCTGGCCGGCATATTGATGGGGAAAGGCGGCGTTTCTAAACGACTGCTTCACTTAGCAACCTCCATGGTGGGCTGGATGACCGGCGGCTTGTCGATGGTCACAATCGTCGCCTGTATGTTTTTCGCAGCCATTTCAGGGTCAGGACCCGCAACCGTTGCAGCCATCGGCGGATTCATGATTCCAGCGATGATCGCCAAAAATTATAAACCCGGCTTTGCCGCCAGTGTACCGGCAGCAGCTGGTTCCATCGGGGTCATCATCCCGCCGAGTATCCCATTTGTCATCTACGGCGTCACCGCCAACGTATCCGTCGGCGACATGTTTATCGCCGGCATTATCCCGGGGATGCTCATTGCCGTCCTATTAATGGTCACCGCGTATATTATTTCTGTGAAAAATAACTACCGGCCGGAAGACGGCTCTAAGACGACCGGAAAAGAAGTGTTTCGCGCATTCAACGATGCAAAATGGGCGCTGTTCATTCCAGTTATCATACTAGGCGGAATTTATGGCGGTATCTTCTCCCCGACAGAAGCGGCCGTCGTGTCTGTAGTTTACGCGCTTATTATCGGAGCTTTCATCTATAAGGAACTGACATGGAAGACGGTCTATGATTCGTTTCTGCAGACCATCATCATCAATTCGACGACGATGATCATTATCTGCCTGTCCGTTTCCTTTGCGTATTTCATGACACTCGTCCACATACCCGATCAAATATCAAGCTCCCTGACAGGACTGACGACGAACCCGATTGTCATATTACTTGTCATTAACCTGCTGCTTCTCTTTGTCGGTATGTTCATAGACACCATATCAGCAGTCGTTATTTTAACGCCTGTCCTGCTGCCGATCGTCACAGAGTTCGGCATCGATCCCGTTCACTTCGGCGTCATTTTAGTCGCGAACCTGGCCATCGGATTTGTCACCCCGCCCGTAGGCGTCAACTTATTCGTTGCCTCCACCGTCGGAAAAGTCAAATTCGAAAAAATCGTCGTAGGCGTCATTCCGTTTTTAGTGGCCATGATTTTCGCTTTGCTTATTATTACGTATGTTCCAGCGTTGTCGATGTGGCTGACGGAAATGTATCGATAGTCTTTTGGAAGAGTCTTGCGGTGGATTAATTCTCTGCAGGGCTTTTTCATTTTTGGGTTTTGATGGTCTATCTTCACGATAAAAGCATCCTTTTCAATTATCAAAACTGTGGCTTAAAGAAATGGGCAGGATTGTGAAAGACTCAGTTTCTACATAATGGGGGAAAGCTTTCTAACATGAATAATGAAAGAAATTCAATTTCGATGAAACTATGAACACTCTCAACCGTAATGATAGATAAGGGAAAGGATGGGAAGTTGTGAAGAAATATTTAATTTTTATAGTAAGTTTCATTTTATTATATTTAGTTTATCAAATGGCATCGGGTATGCTTTTAACTATGAATTATACTCCGGACCTTTCTTCAGTAGGAGGGATTACACCTCAAGAAGTGAGTTTTGGAAATAGAAGCTTTCCTTTGGTGGTCTTAATATGTATCGCTAGCTTCGCCTATATCATTTCACAATTATTAAAACCAAAAAAGAATGAAACTTTGTAAAACAATGAAAGGGAAAGAAAAGGGTCCATTCTGAAACACCATAAGATTTAAGGGGGGAATAGTTAAATTGAAATAAATGAGTCTTTCCACAAAGTCTGCATTTTTCTGCTCATTTATATGGTGATTTCATCCAGGGAGGTGTGCATATGAAAAAGGCAGCAAAATACATTAGTAATAGTTTCTTAGTAATCGCAGTTCTACTGTTTTTGGTGGGCTTGTTTACTGATTTTACCTATGCATGGTTGTATCCATGGTTGTTCTTAGCTCCATCTCTCGTAATCCAAGAGATCTTACAGATGCCTGCAAAGGGAAAAAGAAGGATATACTCCTTCGTTTATATCAGTGTTGTTTCTATTATGTTTGGAATCGCAGTGTTGGAATTAATCACCGGCTGAGGGGGATTCAGGTTGGAAGAAGAATAAAGAAAAGACGGTTGGGGTATCTGAAATTGGGGTTTTACATAAACGTAGGCGTGAGTTGAACAATAGTTTTTGCTTGGCTGCCGTTGTTGAATACTTCCACTGATGAATTTTGTCATATTCAACTAAAGCCCCAGTTAGCATAAGACTTGAATTCGAGAATTTACATCCCAAAAAACGATAGGATTTTACTGAACCCGTATGACAAATCTGTGGTTAGGAAATAAAAATGAATCCCGAACAGCACGGTCAAACCAAGATACACAGGGAGAGTGAAAGATGCATTCTCTTTCTTTTTCTGCGACAGAACCAGCAAAGCAATCCAGATGATTAACGGAATTATTCCCAACATGAGAATGGCTATTATATGCTCGCCGCCCATCATAATACCACCAATAGATATGATAAAGTTTTGGAATATCAGCAGTCCCGATAGGATTATAAAAACCACATTCGCTTTTTTCATACTCATACTCCTAACTTAATAGTTTGCCCGAATTGTATACATATATCCCAACATACAAAGGAGCATTTTTCCATCATAACAAAATGTATTCTAATTTGGTGTTTCGCTCATTTCGGCTTACCACCAGCAAAACGCGGATAGAGTACGCTAAGGATAAAAACCTTATCTTACAGGCTTTTCTATGATTTCCTCCTCACTGAACTATACCAAGCAAAGATTCATTGTTTAAGATTTGCCCCATTATCTGGAAGACTCAGTATCGAGATAATCCTCTTTTAAAAGTCCAAAAACATCAACATCTACATATTCATCCCATCTTAGAATATCTTGTTTTAATGTCCCTTCATATTGTAGCCCTACT
>NZ_JAIZEN010000018.1 GCF_024189295.1 Halobacillus sp. A1 | reverse complement strand
GATCTGCCGGAGAAAATGGTCCTTGGGTACAATCAAATCATATAAATTGGAATATCCACTTATGTTCATGGTCATCTGACGTTCAAGCATCTGAATCCCTCACTTTTATGTATTGTCTTTAGTGTACTAGAAAACCGGAAGCATTTCGCCCATTCGGACGAAATGCTTCCGGTTTTTCTTGAAAGAGGGACTTTTTCAGTGGCCTCAGCGAAGCTTGAGGAGGCTCACTGCGCTCCCACGGAAAGGGAGTGATTTCCCGGAGCTCTTATTCCTGTTAAACATTACGGAAACCGGCCAATCATCTCGAAACTGAATCTTCTACTAAAGGGAGCTTATATGAATATCCTCTCTCAGAACCATCTTATTTAATGCCTTAGGATGAGACTCTATATTACATCTAAAACAGGATGATTACATAGCACCCAGAGATCGTTACTACAAGAGAACTAATCATATAGAACACAGCTTTTGAGTGATGTTTTTTCTGTATCAGTTCAATCACTTCGTAGCTGAACGTAGAAAATGTAGTGTAAGAGCCGCAGAAGCCTACGCCAAGCAGAAGCCATAACCACTCGGGAATCATTGGTTCATTACGAATGAGCAGCCCGAGCAATAGGCCGCCTGTTACATTAGCTATGAACGTACCCCATGGGAGAACACGTAAACGATTCAGTCGGCTGAGTTCAAATCTCATGATGGCTCCGACCATACCACCTAATAGCACACTCAGAGTCATCATAAGAACAATCTCCTTCCCGCCTTCATACCGGCGATTGTAAATAATAATCCGACGGCTACTGTAAGGATAAGATAGGTGAAAGAAAGAACTATGGACTGCTGAGTAAGGGAAACGACTTCTATTGATAAAGTTGAGAACGTAGTAAGTGACCCAATCAGACCAGTAGCCAATCCTTTTTTTACGAACTCTGATAATTTCTTTGATGCAAACCACGTATATAAAAAGCTTAGAATAAAACACCCTATAAGATTGGCAAGCAGCGTCCCCCATGGGAAACCGGTACTCGAGTTAAAAGTCAGGGCTATGCCATATCTCATAATAGAGCCTAGACCTCCACCAATAGCAATACCTGTGTATATATGAATTCTCATGAGAGACTTTCCTTCCTTTTGGTTCTAAAATAGATGGAATCTTTATTGAATCCATACCAGAATACTATTGTATCATTAATTTTTAAACAGCTTTTTTGAATACCTTACAGGGGTATGGTAAAATTATGTTATCAATATGAACAGGATGTGAGAGTATGGATGATACACTTCCGGAAAACAGTGGGAAAGAACCAGTAAAAAAAAGGTCTGATCATGAGAAAACTCAAATGATCAACCGTTTAAAAAGAATCGAAGGTCAGGTACGTGGAATTCAAAATATGGTAGAAAACGATCGGTATTGTGTGGACATTCTCGTCCAAATTTCAGCTATAGATTCTGCGCTGCAAAAAGTCGGTTACTCTTTAATGGAGAGACACGCAAAGCATTGCGTTAGTGACGCTGTAAGGTCAGGCAATGGGGATGAGGCTATGGACGAATTAATTAAAGTCATGAAACAATTTTCTAAGTAAAGGAGGGGGCGGCATGCAGCGTCATGTATCATTCCCTATATATGGAATGACCTGCGCTTCCTGTTCTTCTCGAATCGAAAAAGTATTGAACAAAAAAGAAGGCGTGAACGCACAAGTTAATTTAGCTATAGAGAAAGCGGACATAACGTATGAGGATGAGCTCCTTTCAGCTTCACACATAATAGAAGAAGTCCACCGGCTCGGTTATGAAGTACCAAATGAACGTAAAGAATTTGATGTATTTGGTATGACCTGTGCGGCTTGTTCGACAAGAGTTGAAAAAGTGCTTCAGAAAACGGAGGGTGTACAGTCGGCTAATGTTAATTTAGCGAACGAAACGGCAACTGTATCTTATAAGGAAGGCTTTTTGAACGAAGAGAAAATCATAGAGAAAGTTCGCCATTTAGGGTACGATGCTTCCGTGAGAAAAGGGGAGGAAGCAAAAACTGTAAGGAAAGAGAAAGACCTTAAGAAAAAACAAATCCAATTGATGGGGGCCACAATTCTTTCTTTACCTCTTTTACTGACGATGCTTGACCATTTATTTGGTCTTCCTGTACCTATGCTATTTATGAACCCCTGGTTCCAGTTTCTATTAGCGACTCCTGTCCAGTTTATTATAGGCTGGCAGTTTTATCGAGGAGCGTTCCATAGCTTAAAAAATAAAAGTGCGAATATGGATGTGCTTATTGCTTTGGGCACAAGTGCAGCATATTTCTACAGTTTGAGCGAAACGCTGAGATATACTTTTGGCCGTCATGACGAGGTGCACTTATACTTTGAAACGAGTGCAATTCTTATTACACTAGTCCTGTTAGGTAAATATTTTGAAACGAGGGCAAAGGGGAGAACGACCGAGGCTCTATCAGCCTTATTAAATCTTCAGGCTAAAGAGGCGACTGTAATCCGAGAAGGGAAGGAAAGAACTATCCCTTTGGAAGAAGTGGCCCAAGAAGATATTCTCGTAGTAAAACCGGGAGAAAAAATACCGGTTGACGGTGTCGTTATATCCGGGCAGTCTTATGTAGATGAATCGATGATTACAGGGGAGTCTATGCCTGTAGGCAAAGAGTCTGGTGATGAAATCATAGGTGCGACCATCAATAAACAGGGACACTTGAGAATGAAAGCCACTAAAGTCGGTAAAGACACCGCCTTGGCAGGCATCATTAAAATAGTCGAAGAAGCTCAAGGTTCCAAAGCTCCGATCCAGCGTATGGCTGATGTGATATCGGGGTACTTTGTTCCGATAGTTGTCGCCATCTCTGCACTTACTTTTATAGGCTGGTTTACTGTAGCATCTCCTGGAGTTTTTACCACTGCGCTTGTCGCAGCCATCGCTGTTCTAGTCATCGCCTGTCCATGCGCCCTCGGCCTGGCGACCCCCACTTCTATCATGGTTGGAACAGGAAAAGGGGCTGAGCTTGGCATTCTATTTAAGAGTGGAGAGCACTTAGAAAAGGCGCAGAGTATCGACACTATAGTGTTTGATAAAACAGGGACGATAACACAGGGAAGACCAGAGGTTACGGACTTCACTGCCGATTTCGACACATTGAGCTTGGCGGCAAGTGCAGAACACTTATCTGAACATCCACTGGCTGAAGCAATTACAGCCTATGCAAAAACTCAATTAGTCCCTATATTGGAAGTAAGTGATTTTACAGCAGTGGCTGGTCATGGAATTAATGCTTCTATACAAGGAAATTCTGTATTAATTGGTACAAGGAAGTTATTAAAGGAAGATAATGTGGAATACAGTTCATATGACCAAAAAATGACTGAGCTTGAAAGTGAAGGGAAAACCGTCATGCTAATTGCAGTCAATGGTCGTGTCAAAGGGATAGTAGCTGTAATGGACACCATTAAGGATTCTGCAAAACAAGCCTTGAATGACCTCAAGTCTGAAGGCATCAAACTTGTTATGCTGACAGGAGATAATGAGAGGACAGCTCGCCACATTGCAAATGAAGCAGGAATCGATGAAGTGACTGCTGAAGTCCTACCTGAAGCAAAGGCCGAAGAAATCAAGAAGCTTCAAGCAAAAGGTCACCGGGTAGCCATGGTAGGGGACGGTATAAATGATGCTCCAGCGTTGGCCGTCAGTGACATCGGGATAGCGATCGGCACAGGTGCGGATGTAGCGATTGAAGCTGCTGACCTTACCATTTTGCGAGGAGACCTTACGCTTATTCCGAAAGCCCTCTTGTTAAGTAAAAAAACAATGAAAAATATCCGTCAAAATCTTTTCTGGGCCCTCGCTTATAATACAGCTGGCATCCCGGTAGCGGCATTAGGGTTATTAGCTCCATGGGTTGCAGGAGCCGCGATGGCATTCAGTTCAGTAAGCGTAGTGTCAAATTCATTAAGATTAAAAAGAATGAAATTATAATAGCGAAAGGATGAAAATTATGCAACTGACATTAGAAGTAAATGGAATGACTTGCGAACATTGTGAAAAAGCAGTTAAAAACGCACTCAATACGCTTGAGGGTGTTCATGGTGTGAATGTGGATATTACAAGTGGGAAAGTAGATGTCACTTACGATGATGCTTATGTGACTAAAGCAATGATGAAAGAAGCAATTGAGGCTCAAGGATACGAGCCGGTAGGATAAGTATTGAAAAGCCTGGTCTTTTAAAGACCAGGCTTTTTTGCAGCTTTATGAAAAAGTTATTTTATTGAACAGCATAAGGCAGCTGATTTTTGTACCCTGAGAATTGCTGATAGGCATTCTGGACTTTCGGCTGCTCAGCTTGATCTACAGCATACCAGCCATTTTTGAACATAAGGTTGTACAGGTTTCTCTGGCAGTCCTGAGTTTCCTTGAATATAGTGGCTAAATCTTGATACAGTGTTTGGTTGCTAGCTTCATTTAATGCGACATTATAGGAACCCGTCATGTATTTCTCAGTAGTCAGCATATCATTCACAAAATCTCTTTCATTCATTTCCGGTGTTTTTGGGACACTTGTTTCAGGGTTTTGGATCTTGTTGGTCGGTTGGTTTTGCGGCATTTGTAATCCTCCTTAATTCATTTTCTGGCTGGATGTATTCAAGTGTTCAAGTATCTTATCATAATGTCTTTGATGCATTTGACCTGCGTCCTCCAACGCTTGCTGAAGTTCTGGAGTCTGGCACTGCTGGGCAAAGAAGTGAGCTTTTTTACAAGCATTCAAATTCCAAGACAGCATATCTGTAATATAAAGCTCGTCTTTTGTGCTGACGATATTAGGGACTTGCTCCATAGGCTTCGGCTGCTGAATGTTCGGGTTTTGCTGATTTTGTTCTTGCTGCATAAGTTACGTCCTCCTTCATTAAAATCAAACTTAGTATGGCCAATTTGAAAGAAATTACTAATTTCATGGGCAATAAATAACTGAAATCATACCCATTTTTATTAACAAATGATAAAATAAAATTGTGTTATCGATTACAGTTTGTAATTTTTATAATATTATTTAGAATCTGTTAAATCATCGAGTTCATTATGCTTCCTGATCTGGCAAGACACTTTCGGGAGTCGGGGAAATGAACGGATTCATACTTTTCGCCAATCGAAAATAAGCAAGCAAAGTCTCCCCAAATAAACATGCTGTAAATTGTTTGAATAACTTTTGAAAATCAATACCAGCGTTTAACATAACTTTTATTTAAATAGTTTAATGGTCGTAACAAATATACATTAAACTAGGCGGCAGGAGGCCTTTTTATGGAACAAGTTTTACGTAATTTCTTTTTGTTCTTATCAAAAAACAAGTTTTTCACAAAGTTGGCTAGACGATATGGTCTTCGTTTTGGCGCTGCTCGTTTCGTGGCAGGCGAAACGATCCCGAGTGCTGTCGAGACGATTCAGAAGCTAAATGAGCAAGGACTGAGTGTGACCATTGATCATTTAGGTGAGTTCATCGATAGTGAACAGGAGGCAAAAAATGCTGCCGATGAGTGTATTGAGGCGGTAAAAGCCATTGCTGGTCACAAGTTGGATTCCCAGCTTTCACTTAAATTGACTTCGATGGGGCTGGATATCTCATATAACCTTGCCCTGGATAATATGAGGAGAATTCTTAAGGTAGCTGAACAGAAAAATGTATTCATTACAATAGATATGGAAGATCATGAACGTTGTCAAACGACATTAGACCTATTTAAAGAATTACGTAAGGACTATGAAAATATAGGGACTGTCATTCAATCTTATTTATACCGCGCAGCTGAAGATATTGAAGATCTAAACCAATATAGTCCCAATCTAAGATTAGTAAAAGGCGCTTATAAGGAATCACCAAAGGTCGCTTTCCCTGATAAAAAAGATGTAGATGAGAATTACAAGAAAATTATAAAGATGCACCTGTTAAATGGGAATTATACAGCAGTAGCTACCCATGACGATGCGATGATCGAGTACACCATGAATATTGTGAAAGAAAATGATATACCACTGGAGCAATTCGAATTTCAAATGTTGTACGGTATCCGTGTTGAGCGTCAGGAAGAGTTAGTGAAGGAAGGCTATAAAATGCGAGTGTATGTACCTTATGGAGATGATTGGTACGGTTATTTCATGCGCCGTTTGGCTGAAAGACCGGCAAACGTGGCTTTTGTTTTAAAAGGTGTAGTCGGCAAATAAGAGGGCTGGAGATTAATTCTCCGGCTTACAGTTTTATTGACGGCGATTTTAAGTTTCTAATTTATTTTTGAAAACGATTGCGAAATATCTGAATATATTTTATAGTAAGTATAGATACCAAATATTGCACAGCAATATTTTTTTACATGTAAAATGAATGAGCATTCATTCAAAAGTGATAGGGGGATAAATATATGAATCGAAGAATCAAGCGTGCCGCGGTTTTAGGCTCTGGCGTTATGGGGGCTGGAATTGCTGCTCACTTGGCGAATGTCGGGATACCAACAATAATGCTGGACATTGTACCTCGTGAACTGACTGACGAAGAAAAACATAAAGGTTTGACGCTGGAGGATGGAGTTGTAAGGAACCGAATTGCTGCTGCTAATAAAGCGGCATTAAAAAAACAAAAACCATCACCTATAAGTAGTAAAGCAAGTCTGGATCTCATTGAAACAGGTAATTTCACTGACGATATGGAAAAACTCAGTGAAGTTGACTGGGTCATCGAAGTCGTGGTTGAAAATCTTGAAGTGAAAAAGAAAGTCTTTGCCCAGGTCGATCAGTACAGGAAAGCAGGAAGCATCATAAGTTCCAATACTTCAGGAATATCAATAGAAGCTATGTCAGAAGACTGCAGCGAAGATTTTCGTTCTCACTTTCTTGGAACGCATTTTTTCAACCCGCCACGTTACTTAAAGCTATTGGAAGTCATACCTGCTAAGCGTACTTCTCCTGAAGTTTTACAATTCATGAAGAAATTTGGAGAAGACGTTCTCGGCAAAGGGGTAGTAGAGGCAAAGGATACGCCCAACTTCATTGCTAATCGAATAGGTACCTATGGTCTGCTTATTACTGTCCAGGAAATGTTGAAAGGCGGTTTTAGTGTTGGTGAGGTGGATTCAGTAAGCGGTCCGCTCATCGGAAGACCAAAAAGCGCAACATTCAGGACACTCGATGTTGTAGGGTTAGATACATTTATACATGTAGCTAACAACGTATACGATCAGGTGGAAGGTTCTGAGAAAGATGCTTTTGAAGTCCCACCCTTTATGAAATCGATGCTGGATAAAGGTTGGTTGGGGGCGAAAAGCGGTCAAGGATTTTTCTTGAAGAAAAAAGGGGAGAAAGGCAGTGAAATCCTCCAGCTTAATCCTGAAACTTTAGATTATGAACCCCGTCAGAAATTGACGACAAAAGCGACGGAATTAGCTAAACAGGAAAAAGGAAGTAAAAGAAAACTGAAAGCATTAGTTACGGCTAAAGGAGATCGAGCCGGGGACTTCGTATGGTCTGTCGTCAAACCTGTACTTATTTATTCGGCTGAACTTTATGGAGAGATAGCTGATGATGTGCCATCCATTGATGAAGCGATGCGCTGGGGCTTTGGCTGGGAGTTAGGTCCTTTTGAAATGTGGGATGCCATCGGAGTGAAAGAATCGGTTGCCAGAATGAAAGAAGAGGGGGAAACAATCCCGGCATGGATTGAAGAAATGCTTGAATTGGGCAATGAACAGTTCTACAAGCGAGAAAATGGAAACGTTTACTATATTCATAAAGGTCAGTACGAAACTCAATCTTTCAACCCAAAAGCTATTCATCTGAAAAGGTTAAAAGAAACAAATGAAGTCATCAAAAAGAATGCCGGCGCGAGTTTAATTGATCTCGGGGACGGAGTGGCCGGGCTTGAATTTCATTCTCAAAGCAACGCAATCGGGTTGGACATCATTCAAATGATGAACTACGCAGTGGATGAAGTGGATCAGAATTTTGAAGGGCTTGTTATTGGTAACCAGGGAAAAAACTTCTGTGTAGGCGCGAATTTAGGAATGATTTTAATGGAAGCTCAAGACTTCAATTTCTTTGAAATCGAAATGGTGGTCAAACACTTCCAGGATGCCATGATGAAAATTAAATATGCAGATAAACCTGTCGTCGCTGCACCTTTCGGGATGACATTAGGAGGAGGAGCCGAAGTGTGCCTGCCTGCTGCGGCAACCCAGGCTTCTGCAGAGACATATATGGGATTAGTGGAACCGGGGGTCGGTTTGATTCCTGGCGGAGGAGGCAACAAAGAGCTTTACATTAAACATTTGAGAAACATTCCGGAGGGTGTGGATTTCGACCTTCAGAAGGTAGCCATCAGTGTATTTGAAAAGATTGCAATGGCTAAAGTATCCACATCTGGAGAAGAAGCTAAAGAAAATGGGTTTTTAGATAGCCTTGATGCTATAAGTGTGAATGGGGATCACTTGCTTCATGATGCCAAACAAAAAGTCCTGGGTTTATCGAGGTCGGGTTACCAGGCTCCTAAAAGGGCAAAGGTCCCTGTCGTAGGTGAACAAGGATATGCCACTATGCTTCTAGGTGCAAAATCACTTCTTCTAAGCGGTTATGCCAGTGAGCATGACTTGAAAATCGCTGAAAAGCTTGCCTTTGTGTTAGCGGGAGGTCGTGTAAAAGAAGGAACATTAGTAGATGAACAGTATTTGTTAGACCTTGAACGAGAAGCGTTCTTAAGCCTCGTCGGGGAAGCGAAATCACAGCAGCGCATGCAGCACATGCTGATGAAAGGGAAACCATTGCGTAATTAAAAGGGGGAGATCACGTGAAGGAAGCTGTCATTGTAGCTGGAGCCAGGACACCTGTTGGCCGAGCGAAAAAAGGGGCGCTTGCCCATACTCGGCCTGACGATCTAGCTGCGTTAACAATAAAAGAGACTTTTAAAAGAGCTGGAAATTATGAAGGAAACATCGATGACGTAATCATTGGATGTGCCATGCCTGAAGCCGAACAGGGAATGAATATGGCTCGGAATATCGCGGGTTTGGCTGGACTTCATCATAAGGTTCCAGCCATTACGATTAACCGATATTGTTCTTCAGGTCTGCAAAGTATTGCTTATGCAGCAGAGAAGATCATGCTTGGTCATAGCCATGCGGCATTAGCAGGCGGAGCAGAATCAATGAGTCTGATACCGATGGGCGGTCACGTCATTAAACCGAATGTGCAGCTAGTTGAACAGGCCCCAGAATACTATATGTCAATGGGCCATACAGCTGAAGAAGTAGCCAATCGATTCGGTATTTCGAGAGAGGACCAGGATGTTTTTGCGGCTGTCAGTCATAGGCGCGCCGAGGCAGCTATCAAAGAAGGGAAGTTCCAGGATGAAATTGTATCTGTAGAAGTAACAGATCGCACTCTGGGAGCAGACCACAAAATAAAGGAACATACGAGAACTTTTTCAGTGGACGAAGGTGTACGTCCAGGCACTACAGCAGAAGTGCTGGCGAAGCTGAAACCGGCGTTTTCTGTAAGAGGGTCCGTTACGGCAGGGAACTCTTCCCAAATGAGTGACGGAGCAGCTTCGGTTCTCGTGATGGACCGTGGAAAAGCCGAGGCAGAGGGGTTGACCCCTCTTGTTAAATTCCGTTCCTTTGCTGTTGCTGGTGTGGAGCCTGAAGTTATGGGAGTAGGTCCGATCGAAGCGGTTCCTAAAGCTTTAAAACAAGCTGGATTACAATTATCAGACATTGGCCTTTTTGAATTGAATGAAGCGTTCGCTTCTCAATCTTTGAAAGTCATTCGCGAACTAGGTCTTGATATCGATAAAGTAAATGTCAATGGGGGCGCAATTGCTTTAGGTCACCCACTTGGATGTACAGGAACTAAGCTTACGTTAAGTTTGATTCATGAAATGAAAAGAAGAAATGAACAGTTCGGTGTAGTCACCATGTGTATTGGCGGCGGAATGGGCGCAGCAGGAGTTTTTGAACTTATAAATTAGAGGAGGAACAATAATGAGTGAATTAAAAGAAATGATTAAAGGTGGAGGGTTTTTAGTAGAGGATTTAACTGCGGCTGATGTCATTACACCTGAAGATTTCACTGATGAGCATTTGATGATTGCCAAAACGACCGAAGACTTCGTGTTAGGTGAGGTTGTACCTAAAATCGATAACCTGGAAAACCATGAGTTCGAACATTCGGTAGAACTTTTGAAAAAGGCTGGCGAATTAGGATTGTTGGGAGCGGATGTTCCAGAAGAATACGGCGGTCTCCAGCTCGATAAGATCAGCTCATCTCTCATTACTGAAAAGTTTTCCAGGGCTGGTGGTTTCTCTGTCACACATGGAGCTCACGTAGGCATCGGTTCTCTTCCCATTGTCTTCTTCGGTAATGAAGAACAGAAGCAAAAATACCTTCCTGTATTGGCAACTGGTGAAAAAATAGCTGCATACGCTCTAACAGAACCAGGGTCAGGTTCAGATGCTTTAGGTGCGAAAACTACCGCCAAACTGAACGAAGCAGGTACTCACTATGTGTTAAACGGAGAGAAACAATGGATCACGAACTCTGCTTTTGCTGACGTATTTGTCGTTTACGCTAAAATTGATGGGGATAAGTTCACAGCATTTATTGTAGAGAGAGATTATAATGGCGTCTCCACAGGACCGGAAGAGAAGAAGATGGGAATTAAGAGTTCTTCTACTCGTACACTAGTTCTCGAAGATGCTGAGGTACCCGTTGATAATGTGCTTGGGGAAATAGGAAAAGGACACGTGATCGCATTTAACATATTGAATGTCGGACGATATAAATTAGCGATTGGTGGAGTTGGAGGTTCAAAACGTGCGCTTGAATTAGCTGTTAAATATGCAAACGAACGCAAACAGTTCAAAACACCGATCTCTCAATTTCCGTTAATTCAAGAAAAAATGGCTACTATTGCTGCTAATACGTATGCGAATGAGAGCTCTGTATATCGTACAGTAGGATTGTTTGAACAGAGTATGGGGAAACTTACTGAAGAAGAATTAAAAGACGGGAAAGCTGTAGCTAAAGTTATTGCTGAATATGCTATCGAGTGCTCGCTCAATAAAGTCTTCGGTACTGAGCTATTAGATTTTGCAGTGGATGAAGCCGTTCAAATCCATGGTGGTTACGGTTTTATGCAGGAATATGAAGTAGAACGTATCTATCGTGACTCCAGAATTAATCGCATTTTTGAGGGGACGAATGAAATCAATCGTATGATTGTTCCAGGAACTCTGCTTAAGAAAGCAATGAAGGGTGAACTTCCTCTGTTGCAAAAAGCTCAAGCCCTGCAAGAAGAAATCATGACGCTTATGCCTGAGGAGCCAGGGGATGGTGCCCTGGAACAAGAAAAGTATTTACTGAAAAATGCTAAGAAAATTGCTTTGTTAGCAGCAGGTTTAGCAGCACAAAAATTCGGTGAGAAATTAGAAAACGAGCAAGAAATCCTTGTCAACATTGCTGATATCACCGGCGAAATTTACAATATGGAATCCGCTATCCTGAGAACTGATAAAGCTATTCAAAAAGGCGGGGAAGAAAAGAATTATCAAAAACTTCTCTACACCCAGGTTTATACTCAAGAAGCTTTCAATCGAATTGAAGCTCATGCGAAAGAAACTCTGATTGCTGCAGAATCCGGTGATTCACTTCGAATGATGCTTGGGGCTCTTCGTAAGCTAACGCGTCACACACCTACAAACGTTATTGCTAAGAAACGCGAAGTGGCTAAAACGCTTATTACTTCTCAAAAGTATATCGTTTAAATCATAACAAGCCGTGATCTAATGATCGCGGCTGTTTTTTAGTAAAGTCATTATTAGGCAGAACCTTTATGAAAATTCTTCACCATTAATGAATGATAAGTAAGAGCGGAGTATGGTAGAATAAGAATCAATAAGTGAGGAAGGGGGAATGATAGGAATGCCAGTGACTTTTTATTGGTACCCGAATTGCGGGACATGTAAGAAGGCAAAAAGATGGTTAGACGATCATAGTGTGGGTTATAACGCTGTACATATCGTTGAAGAGACACCAAGTGAAGATGAATTAGCTTCTATCATTCGTACCAGTGACTTGCCCGCAAGGAAATTTTTCAATACGAGCGGAAAAAAATACAGAGAACTGAATATGAAAGAAAAGCTGAAAAATGCATCTGAAGATGACATGATCAAATGGCTTGCAACTGATGGCATGTTGATCAAGAGACCCATTGTCACAGATGGGGAGTGTGTCACTGTAGGTTTTAAAGAGGATCAATTCGAGCAAATTTGGAATTGATGAGCAGAACGTTGGCAATAAAAGCACAAAGCTTTTATGTTTATATTGTTATTAATTATATTAATTTTAATCTGGAGGGGTTACCATGAGTTTACCAAAAGACTTACTTTATTCTGAAGAACACGAATGGGTTAAAAAAGAGGGCGAGAAAGTCCGTATAGGGATTACAGATTTTGCTCAATCCGAGTTAGGCGACATTGTATTTGTTGAACTACCGGAAGAAGGCGATACGGTTGAAGCAGACGAGCCATTCGGCAGTGTAGAATCCGTAAAAACTGTCTCAGAACTTTATGCACCCGTTACTGGTAAAGTAGTGGAAGTTAACGAAGAACTGGAAGACAGTCCAGAATTTGTTAACGAGTCTCCATATGAGAAAGCGTGGATGATCGTCGTGGAGCCTAATGATACTTCTGAATTAGACGAGCTTATGTCTGCGGCAGATTACGAAGAAATGATTGACGAAGACTAAGCAAAGCCATAGTCATGCCCTGTTTACATAGGTACATGGCTTACATGATCACAGCTTTATATTAATCATGTACAGGCCGTGCTTCTCAGCATGGTCTGTTTCTATATAGTAGGTGACTGACTTGAATGAGCGAATATTGATTGTAGAGGGCATTACGGATAAAAAGAAAATCAACAAAGTTTTAAAAACACCCGTTGAAATTCTGTGCACTCATGGGACTCTCGGAGTGGAGCGTATGGAAGAACTAATACTGGATCATAACCTCGACCATCGGCCTGTCTTTATCTTAGTAGATGAGGATGACTCAGGTAACAAATTGAGAAAACAACTCACTTCAGAGCTGCCTCATGCAGCCCATATTTACGTGGATAAAGCATTTCGAGAAGTCGCTGCTACTCCAGAACACGAGTTGGCCAGGGCTTTATTAAGTCATCATTTTCAAGTGAAGCCTGTCTATCTTATCTGATTGTAGGAGGATTACCTTGCGTGGTTTAGAGGGGATTAATCTCCCAGAAAAATTAAATTCAATGGATTTAGGATTCATTTACATTTATTCGCCTTTCTGTGCGACTTGTCATCTGGCCCATACCATGCTGGAAACAATTGAGCACACTATGGAAGAGCAGATGTTTTGGGAATTGAATGCTTCTCTGCATCCAAAGTTTATGCAAAAGTATCAAATAAAAAGTGTTCCCTGTCTAATAATTACTAATAATGGGGAAATTAAAGAAAAGGTCTACGCTTTTCATTCCGTTCCATATATGTATGATAAAGTGAGAACTTATGTAAAAAAATAGCGGGTTCCCCCGTGAATTGACGAGAGATTTTCCTGGTTTTTAAAAGGGAATGCCTCCTTTGCTGCCGAAAAGTTAAGTAAGGCACAAAGGGGGGTTTTTTATGGAAAGCATAACTCACTGGATGAGACAAGTTAATACTCGCAAAGATTTATTAAAAAAGTGGAAAGAGCGACCTATTGTGTTATTTATTTATGATAATGAAGATAGGATCCCCGTTACCATAGATTCTCAGCAGGTGCGTATCGATTTTGATTATGATTTCCACTGTCAGGTTCATATTGATGCCGACCCTGAAATCATGGAGCAAATTATCGAGGGGGAAGTAAAGCTGACCTCACTTCCCTCTGCCAATGTCCATGTGGAAGGAAAGCTCAGAGATCTTTTGTACGTAGAGTCCTTATTCCTATTAGCTAGATAAGTTCTCCTATAGCTTGTACGATTTCCATAAATGAGGCTTGATCACCGAATTGATAAGCTATATTGCCTTCCTGGTTAATAATGATTGTCGAAGGCACCCCTTGAGCTTTGTATAGGTTGTAAGTCTCAACGCCACTATCAGAAAGTGTCGGTTGTTTTAAAAATTTCTCCACATATTGTTTAGCGTCTTCTTCATTTCTTTCACGGCCTGTTACGTTTATCGTGAGCATGGAAACCTTTTGATTATCCATAGTTCGATAAAGTTGTTCTTTCTTTGGAAGGTCAACTCCGCAGTCCGGACACCAGGAAGTCCAAAATGTAAGAATGACAACTTTTCCTAAGTCTTGTTTTAAATGGTATAATTCTTCAGATTGAATATAAGGAAGTTGAAAACCGGGCGCTTTTCTCATTTTTTTGCCCTCCTATTTTTGATTTGACGTATTACGATAACCATGCTAACATAAATTCTAATTTCATAGCGACATCTTCACTTATCCAGAGTGGCAGAGGGGACTGGCCCAATGAAGCCCGGCAACCGATTTTTTTAAATACGGTGCTACTTCCAGCAAAGCGAGAGCTTTGAGAGATGAGAAGAGGAACCAAAACTGTCTCTTCAATTTGTGAAGAGTTTTTTTATGGATGAAAATAGACTTCTCAGTTGACAGTTAGATATAGTCGGTGCTAGAATCCATTTTGGACCTTAAATGGTTTAGTATATTAAACTGTTAAAAAATATATCCTCTTATCTAGAGAGGCGGAGGGACTGGCCCGTTGATGCCCGGCAACCGTCATTTGATTTGTTCATTTGAATAGGTGCCAATTCCTGCAAAGATTCGACTTTGGCAGATGAGAGAACAGATTCGAAAGTATAAAAGCTTTTCTGTTCTTATGCAGAAAAGCTTTTTTAGTTAGGAGGAAAAGCTTATGATATCGATTAAAGATTTAACTAAGGTATTTAAAACAAAAGATCAAGACGTACTTGCTGTCGACAAGTTGAATCTTTCCATAGACAAAGGTGAAATTTATGGGGTCATCGGTTACAGTGGTGCTGGAAAGAGTACGTTCATACGCCTTCTTAACCGCTTAGAAGAGCCTACCAGCGGTGAGATCGAGCTTAATGATCAAAATTTGACCGGATTAAGCAAAAGTAAATTAAGAGTGGCAAGACAGGAAATCGGCATGATTTTTCAGCACTTTAATTTATTATGGTCTCGTACAGTTTTTGATAATATCGCTTTTCCGTTAGAAATTGCGGGTGTTCCTAAACAAAAGCGAGAGGCGCGTGTCAATGAGCTGATTGATCTTGTAGGACTGAGCGGACGCGGAAAGTCCTACCCATCACAATTAAGTGGAGGGCAAAAGCAGCGTGTAGGTATTGCAAGGGCACTTGCTAATAATCCCAAGGTTCTGCTTTGTGATGAGGCCACCTCAGCCTTGGACCCGGAAACAACTGATTCTATATTGGATCTGTTAGTAGACATCAATGAAAAGCTAGGCTTAACCATCGTCCTGATCACTCATGAAATGCATGTTATTCGAAAAATATGTCATCGTGTGGCCGTCATGGAAAGTGGTAAAGTGGTAGAATCCGGCGATGTTCTTGATGTTTTCCTTCATCCTAAAGAAAAAGTCACGAAACGGTTTGTCGATCAGGTGATGGGCGATCCGGACCGAGAGAACTCTCTTGACGTGATTCATGAAAATTATCAAGCGGGTGAAGTCATACAACTTCATTTTGTCGGGGAGAATACTAATCAAGCGTTAATCAGTGATGTATCACGCAAATTTGCTGTAGATGTAAATATACTGCATGGTAAAATCACCCAGACTCAAAAAGGTGCATACGGTACTATGTTAGTACAGCTTGATGGAGAAGAAGCTGAAGTCAAACAAGCTGTCGAATATATGAAAGCAACCTCAGTAGAAGTGGAGGTGAGTCCGCATGTTTGAGCAGTTATTTCCTAACGTAGAAATGGAAGATATGGTGGAAGCTACAAATGAGACATTGTATATGACCTCTATATCCGTAGCCGGAACGTTTATTCTAGGACTTTTACTCGGACTTCTTCTCTACTTATCCGGACCAGGTGGCATCTGGCAGAATAAACCTCTCAATTGGGTTACTGCCGCTTTCGTTAACGTGTTCCGTGCTATACCATTTATTATATTGATTTTGCTATTATTTCCTTTTACGGACTTCCTTATGGGAACGATACGTGGGCCAGGAGCGGCCTTGCCTGCTTTAATAATAGGGGGAGCCCCTTTCTATGCAAGGTTAGTGGAGATTGCACTGAAAGAAGTGGACAAAGGTGTGATAGAAGCAGCTAAATCTATGGGAGCCAGGAACCGAACAATTATATTTAAAGTATTGCTTCCTGAGTCTATGCCAGCACTTATCTCAGGGATAACAGTGACTGCTATTGCATTAATCAGTTACACGGCAGTTGCTGGCGTAATTGGCGCAGGCGGACTTGGCGACTTTGCTTATTTCTATGGCTTCCAGCGAAGAGCGTTCGATGTCGTAGCGTTCTGTACAATTCTTATCATCATAATTGTATTTGTTTTCCAATTCATCGGAGACTTCCTCTCACGTAAATTGGACAAAAGATAAAATAATTATAAAAAGGGGTAAATCAACAATGAAAAAAATATGGACAAGCTTATTATTCACTGCTTTAGTTTTAGTGCTAGCCGCTTGTGGGTCTTCCGATGAAGGAAACTCTTCGGAGGAGGAAAGTGAAGGAGAACAGTCAGAAATTACAGTAGGTGCCTCCAGTACACCACACGCTGAAATATTACAAGAAGCACAGCCTCTACTTGAAGAAGAGGGCGTAACATTGGAAATTGAACAGTATCAAGATTATATCTTTCCAAACCAGGATCTGAACGAGGGAACGATAGATGCTAACTACTTTCAGCACATTCCATATCTAGAAGATCAGCAAGCAGAAAATGAAGACTATGATTTCGTCAACTTAGGTGGTATCCACATTGAGCCGATGGGCATCTATTCTAAAGATTTTGAAAGCATTGATGAAGTGGAAGATGGTACGACTGTCTTAATGAGTAATTCAGTAGCCGATCATGGCCGTATTTTGTCACTTCTTGAAACTGAAGGTTTGATTACGTTAGATGAAGACGTAGAAAAAGTAGAAGCGACAGTAGACGATATTGCTGAAAACCCGAAAAATCTTGAATTTGATGCCGGTATTGATGCGGCACTTCTTCCAGAGAACTATGATCGCGAAGATAACGTGTTAGTGGCTATTAACACGAACTATGCAATTGAAGCTGACTTGAAT
This sequence comes from Halobacillus sp. A1, assembly GCF_024189295.1. Classification (GTDB taxonomy): domain Bacteria; phylum Bacillota; class Bacilli; order Bacillales; family Halobacillaceae; genus Halobacillus_A. Next base: position 44,860 of record NZ_JAIZEN010000018.1, on the reverse strand, counting down.
CCAAGTGAAGACGCTCTTATCTTAGAAGGATCAGAATCTCCTTATGTTAATGTGATCGCTGCAAACAGTGAAGACGAAGATAATGAAGCATTAAATACGTTAGTTGAAGTACTTCGTTCCGAAGAAATTCAGTCTTTCATTGAAGAAGAATATGATGGAGCAGTTGTCCCGGTAAACGAATAATTATGAATGAAATGCGTTCTGCAGTTGATACTAACTTCAGAACGCATTTTTCTTTTATGAAAGGGGTAGTTATAAAATGAATCATCATGAAACGAATCATGACGTAAATCTTTCACAAGCATACTTACAGGAGTACAAGCATGGTATCGGGGTATTTTCAGAAAAAATGCCTGAAGTTGCTCACGCGTTCAGTGAGTTTTCGGAAGCGTGTTTTAAAGAGGGTGAGCTTTCAAAAAAATCCAAACAATTGATAGCACTAGGGATTAGTATCGTTGCTCAAGATGAGTACTGTATGATTTATCATACAAAAGGTTGTATTGATCAAGGGGCTACAGAGCGCGAAGTGATGGAAGCTTGCAGTGTGGCAGCAGCATTTGGTGGAGGTGCAGCCCTTAGCCAAGCAGCAACCATTGTTCAGGACACCTTTAATGATTTAAAGCAACACTAACAAATAGATAGAAAATTAACGCAAATTGAATTAATCAGAATTAATCGATTGAAATAAGCGCTTACATTAAAAGAAATAACTAAAAATAAAGTCATTCAGGTTTATTTGCTTTTTGGTTTGGGGTATTTACTATGGTATGCTAAATAATGTAAAAATTCTGAAAGGATTGATTTATTATTACTGACCCATTAAGTTTGAATTATACTCCGGATATGGAAAAGGCGATGCACCAAACGCATAATATGAGTTATGCAGAATACGGAAGCAGCATAGATTACATGATGAATGTAGAAAAGAAACGCCAAAAAGAATTCGAACAAAGTCAGAAAATCATTGCCAGTCTCGATCGTCAATTGCATAAATAAATTGTAGAAAAATCAGGAAGTCTATAAGGGCTCCTGATTTTTTTAATTCCATAATATTTGTTATCATAATAAGGTAGAAAATCAGCAGTAAAATCGTACTGATTTTCTTGTCGAATCATATAACTAAGGTCGTGAAATCAATGGAAATGAGTTGATATCACTTTCGAAATGATATAAGATTGTAATGAGAATAAATTGAGAATGGTTTTTGATCAATATCAACAACTGTAACAATCAAAATAGATACTGGAGGTAATATTTATGGCAGGATCAACTCTAGAAATTAAAGATCTTCACGTAGAAATCGAAGGTCAGGAAATTTTAAAAGGTGTAAATTTAACAGTGAACGGCGGAGAATTTCACGCTGTTATGGGACCGAACGGAACTGGTAAATCTACACTAGCATCAGCAGTTATGGGGCACCCTAAGTATGAAGTAACTCAAGGTCAAGTTTTCTTGGACGGGGAAAACGTGCTCGAAATGGAAGTTGATGAACGTGCGCAAGCTGGTCTATTCTTAGCAATGCAATATCCAAGTGAGATCAGCGGAGTCACTAACTCTGATTTTTTGAGATCCTCCATTAACGCCCGCCGCGAAGAAGGTGATGAAATTTCATTAATGAAATTCATCAAAGAGATGGATGAAGCTATGGATACTTTGGATATGGACAAAAACATGGCTCAGCGTTACTTGAATGAAGGTTTCTCAGGCGGTGAGAAAAAGCGTAATGAAATTTTACAATTAATGATGATCAAACCAGCGATTGCCATCTTGGATGAAATTGATTCTGGTCTTGATATTGACGCACTTAAAGTAGTAGCAAAAGGGATCAATGAAATGCGTAATGAGAACTTTGGCTGCTTAACTATCACTCACTACCAGCGCCTATTGAACTACATTACTCCAGATAAGGTTCACGTTATGATGCAAGGTCGTATAGTGAAGACTGGCGGACCCGAACTGGCTCAGCGTCTGGAAGCGGAAGGCTATGACTGGATTAAGCAAGAGCTAGGCATTGAGGACGAAACAATCGGTCAAAAAGCGTAATTAAGATAGGAGGGATACAATGACTGTAAAAGTCTCACTACCATTCGACAAAGATTATGTAACACAATTCTCTCAAGGCTTAAATGAACCAGACTGGATGAAAACCCTTCGTCTGAATGCATTCGATAAAGCAGAGTCTTTAGAAATGCCTAAGCCTGATAAAACGAATATCAAAGATTGGAACTTCACTGAATTCAAACACCATGCAGAAGGTGAAAAGATTGAATCCATTCATGATTTACCTTTTGAATTGCTGAACCTGCTTGATCATGAAAAAGAACAGCAGAACTTGATCATTCAGCGGAACCATACAGTAGCTTTCTCAAGCTTTGATAAGAAACTTGAGGAGCAAGGTGTCATTTTCACTGATATACAATCTGCCATTCGTAACCACGGCGATTTAGTGGAAAAGTACTACATGACTGATGCTGTTCATGTGGATGAGCATAGATTAACAGCACTCCATGCTGCCCTGATGAACGGAGGAGTATTTGTTTACGTCCCTAAAAACGTGAACATTTCAGAACCTTTGCAAACGATTTTCTGGCAGGAAGATCCAGAGGCGGCATTGATCAACCATGTCCTTGTTGTAGCTGAAGAAAATAGTTCAGTGACTTATGTTGAGAACTATACTTCTAATAATAAGGATGTAAAATCGTCTGCGAACAACGTTACAGAAGTGATTGCAAAAGCAGGCGCCAAGGTTTCATTCGGTGCAGTCGACAATTTTGAAGCGGGTACTACGGTATACACGAATAGACGTGGACTTGCTGAGCGTGATGCGACGATTGAATGGGCTCTTGGCCAAATGAACGAGGGAGATACTGTCTCAGAGAATATTACCCACCTACTTGGTGATAACTCTCACTCTAACGCCAAAACCGTAGCCATTGGCAGAGGTACTCAAAAACAGAATTTCACGGCGAACATTACTCATTTCGGTAAAGGTTCTGACGGTTATATTCTGCAGCACGGCGTTATGAGAGATAAATCTTCAGGCATCTTCAATGGCATCGGAAAAATTGAACACGGTGCTTCAAAATCAAATGCAGAGCAAGAATCTCGTGTACTAATGCTTAGTAAAGATGCACGCGGCGATGCGAATCCGATTTTGCTCATTGACGAAGATGATGTGACGGCTGGCCATGCTGCTTCTGTAGGACGTGTAGATCCAATGCAGCTTTACTATTTGATGAGTAGAGGAATTTCTAAGTTTGAAGCTGAACGTTTGATCATTCATGGTTTCCTTGCTCCCGTTGTTAACCAACTTCCTGTAGAAGCTGTAAAGCAGCAGATGAAACAGTTGATTGAAAGGAAAGTATATTGATATGGATGTAAAAGCCGTTCGTGATGCTTTCCCGATTCTACATCAGGAAGTGAATGGACATCCGCTAGTATACCTTGATTCCTCTGCGACTTCTCAGAAGCCTGCAAGCGTCATTGATAAAATCTCTGAATATTATCGTGGATATAATTCCAATGTTCACAGAGGTGTACACACCTTAGGTACTATTGCAACTGACGAATATGAAGGCGCACGTGAAAAAGTGCGTAAATTCATTAACGCTCATAGTACTCAGCAAGTCATTTTCACAAGGGGAACGACTACTTCCATTAATACAGTTGCAGCCAGCTATGGGCGTGCAAACCTCCAGGAGGGTGATGAAATCGTCATTACCCCAATGGAGCATCACAGCAATATCATACCATGGCAGCAGATAGCGAAGGAAACGGGAGCTTCCCTTAAATATATTCCATTACGGCCAGATGGTACTATTTCTTTAGAGGATGCCGAGACAACTATTACCGAAAAAACAAAAATAGTTGCTATCATGCACGTATCTAACGTGCTTGGAACTATTAACCCTGTCAAAGAACTTGCAGCGATCGCCCATAAAAACGACGCAGTCATGTTAGTTGATGGAGCTCAAGGAGCTCCGCATATGAAAATTGATGTGCAGGACTTAGACTGTGACTTTTATGCTTTTTCTGGTCATAAGATGTGCGGTCCTACTGGAATAGGTGTTCTTTATGGAAAGAAAGAGCTTCTGAAAGAAATGGAGCCCGTCGAATTCGGCGGTGAAATGATTGATTTCGTCAATTTGTATGATTCTACTTGGAAAGAGCTCCCTTGGAAATTTGAAGGAGGGACACCGATTATAGCTGGTGCTGTTGGACTTGGCGCAGCAATTGACTTTCTTAACGAAATCGGACTTGATGAAATTGAAGAACATGAGCATAAACTTGTTCAATATGCTCAAAAGCAAATGAGCACCATAGAGGGATTGACCATTTATGGTCCTGAGCAAAGAGCTGGACTAGTGACGTTCAATATATCAGATGTCCATCCTCATGATTTAGCTACGGTCCTTGATGCAGAAGGTATCGCCGTAAGGGCTGGTCACCATTGCGCTCAGCCTCTTATGAGATGGCTCGATGTAACAGCGACAGCGAGAGCGAGCTTCTATCTGTATAACACGGAAGAAGATGTCGATCGCCTTGTGCAGGGATTACAAACAACAAAGGAGTATTTTGGCGATGTCTTTTAATAATCTAGATACGCTATACCGCCAAGTTATAATGGATCATTATAAAAATCCTCGTAACCGCGGTGCAGTTGAGGGGGATCATTTGACCGTAGATATGAACAATCCTACGTGCGGTGACCGAATTCAATTGCAGCTGCAAGTTGAAGACGGTATCGTTGAAGATGCCAAGTTTGATGGTGAAGGATGCTCAATAAGTATGTCTTCAGCATCAATGATGACACAGGCGATAAAAGGAAAATCCGTTGATGACGCCTTGAAAATGTCACATGTTTTTTCTGAAATGATGTTGGGAAATGATGTAGAGAATGATAATCTTGACTTAGGGGATATTGAAGCCCTCCAAGGTGTGGCAAAATTCCCTGCGAGGATTAAATGTGCAACATTAGCATGGAAGGCAATGGAAAAAGGTGTCGACGAAGAGGAAGCTTAATTGCTTGATATACCAAAAGGAGGTATTTAACCATGGCTAAGAAAGCGCCAGAAGTCGGTGAGTATCAATATGGTTTCCATGAAAGAGATGTTTCCATTTTCCGTACTCAAAAAGGCTTGACTAAAGAAGTTGTTAAACAAATTTCTGACTATAAAGAAGAACCTAAATGGATGCTCGACTTTCGTTTGAAAGCACTCGAGCAATTTTACAAAATGCCTATGCCTCAGTGGGGCGGCGATTTGTCTGAACTTAATTTTGATGATATCACGTACTATGTCAAACCATCGGAACGTTCTGAACGTTCCTGGGATGAAGTACCTGAGGAAATCAAAAATACGTTTGATCGTCTAGGCATACCAGAAGCCGAGCAAAAATATCTTTCAGGTGTTTCTGCGCAATACGAATCTGAGGTAGTTTATCATAATATGGAGAAGGACCTGGAAGATTTAGGTGTTATTTTTAAAGATACGGATTCTGCACTTAAAGAGAACGAAGATATCTTTAAAGAATATTTCGCGAAAGTCATTCCAGCTTCAGATAATAAGTTTTCTGCATTAAACTCTGCAGTTTGGTCCGGCGGTTCTTTCATATATGTGCCAAAGGATACAAAAGTAGCAACACCGCTACAGGCTTATTTCCGCATTAACTCAGAGAATATGGGACAGTTTGAAAGAACCCTGATTATCGCTGATGAAGGTTCTTCTGTACACTATGTTGAGGGTTGTACAGCACCGACTTATTCTTCAAGTTCTCTGCACAGTGCAGTTGTTGAAATTTTTGTTAAGAAAAATGCTTATTGCCGTTACACCACTATTCAGAACTGGGCAAACAATGTGTATAACCTTGTAACGAAGCGTGCTGTGGCTGATGAGAATGCGACAATGGAATGGGTAGATGGCAACCTTGGTTCCAAATTGACGATGAAGTATCCTGCCGTCATCCTTAAAGGCGAAGGTGCACGTGGAATGACTTTATCCATTGCACTTGCCGGAAAAGGCCAGCACCAGGATGCGGGAGCTAAAATGCACCACTTAGCACCTAACACTTCATCCACCATTGTCTCGAAATCTATTTCTAAGCATGGCGGTAAAGTGACGTACCGGGGAATTGTTCAATTCGGACGTAAAGCAGAAGGAGCAAGATCCAATATTGAGTGTGATACTCTGATTATGGATAACAAGTCTACTTCTGATACAATTCCTTACAATGAAATCATGAATGAAAATATTTCACTGGAGCACGAAGCGAAAGTATCGAAGGTTTCTGAAGAGCAGCTCTTCTACTTGATGAGCCGCGGACTTTCAGAAGAGGAAGCTACCGAAATGATCGTAATGGGCTTCATCGAACCATTTACGAAAGAGCTTCCAATGGAATACGCTGTAGAAATGAACCGCCTGATCAAGTTCGAAATGGAAGGTTCTATCGGATAATTTTTCTTTAAAAGAACCGTACAGGTGCACTTAGCCTGTACGGTTTCTTCTTGTTTCTTAATCGAAATACTATGTTTTGGGTGGTTTTTATGTCCCAGAATCGTCTTTCAATAATATGTATTTTAAATTAAATGCTATGTTAAAGCTGGTTGTTGATGGTCATAAGAGAGTTATTCATTAATATGGCAGGATAGTGCAAGACTTGATTTCGAGACATTGGGTGAGTGGATCAGAGCGGCGGGAAATGGCTCGTTCGTGGGAGTGCAGTGAGCCTCCTCGGGCTGTGGGATATCTGCTGTTCCGTCATCATGACGAGTAGAAAGTGGTTTTAGGAATGGACTCGCTTTCCGTGGGAGTGCAGTGAGCTTCCTCAGGCTGCCGCCTTCCGGGATCTCACCAATCACTCTCATCCCACAGGAGTCTCGCCCATTCCTAAAACCACCTAACTTATATTAAGAGACGGAACTAAGAAAAGAGAAGCAAAAAACTCTCTTGTACCAACGTTTCCGCCGCCCCTCACTATAGATGTGCTTCTCGAAAACGCCTGTATAAGAACTTTCTTACTTATATTGGGAACATTAAACTCCAGTTCTATAGTTATTAAATTTTAGTTTTAAAATTACTGCACTTTAAGATAGTTTCAAGCATCTTCTCACTTACACAGTCTCGCTAGTTATCACTCAAAAGCAGTTATTTACTATATGAAGCACCACAAACGCAAGAAGGTCCGGGAAATTGCGAGACTCCTATGGGATGACAGTACAGGGTGAGATCCCACAGGGCGTTAGCCCGAGGAAGCTCACCGTACGCCCATGGAAAGCGAGTGATTTCCCGGACGTTCAAGCACTATTTTTATGGCGAAAACAGGACGGATGTCTCGAAACTGAGTCTTCCACTAAAGAGAGCTTATATGAATAACAACACGGAAATTTACCAGAGCCAAATTAAAAAATATCGAAGAGGCCTTACTGAGCTGTTAAAAAACAAGGATCCTGAAATACCTGAAGATGAGCATAGTACTTCATATTACAAGGATGTTTTCGTCATAGAAAACGTGATACTATAATAATATCTTAAATATAGATAGAAGGTTATGTATGTTAATTGCACTTTCATTACTCATAGGATTTATATCAGCATTCATAGGAAGTGTTGCAGGTTTAGGCGGCGGAGTTATTTTAGTTCCTATACTGCTATTCCTTGCAGATCATTTAGAATCATTTCACTGGGCAACTCCGCAGACTATAGTCGGGGTGTCTCTAGTCGTGATGGTATTTACGGGACTGTCTTCGGCGCTTTCCTACCTTAAACATAATCGAGTGGATTTGAAATTAGGATTTATTCTAATGTTGGGAAGTATTCCAGGCGGGATAGCGGGATCCTGGCTGAACCAGTTTTTCAAAACTGACTTGTTTGCTTTACTTTTCGGAGCCGTTATGATTGGGGTATCCCTCGTTTTCTTTCTGCCAAGGAAGGAGCCTGAAGCTGCAGGTGAAATGGGCGGATTTTCAAGAAAAAAAGTGATTGATGGACAGACTTTCCAGTATAGCTTTCCTCTAACCTTAAGCATAGTATTTGCCTTTGGAGTAGGAATACTTTCAGGCTTACTTGGTATAGGGGGAGGATCGCTTATTGTACCTGCTTTGATTCTCATGTTCCAAATCCCTCCGCATATCGCCACAGCTACATCCATGTTCATTATATTTTTCTCAAGTATTACAAGTTCAGCAACCCATGTGTTTTTAGGGCATGTAGATTGGTTAAATACTTTGTTATTTATTCCAGGTGCTTACCTCGGGGGGACTGCAGGGGCAATGCTGAATAGAAAGTTAAATAGTAATGCAGTGGAATGGTTTTTAAGAGTGTTACTTATCTTAATAGGAATTCGGTTAATTTGGCAGGGAATTGGATAAGGAGAAATGAATATGAAAGAAAAAATCTTTTTATACTACACAAGTGACCTGCACAGCCATTTTGAAAATTGGCCGCAGATTGTAGGTTATTTTAACAAGAAAAAGAGCAAGCACGAAGAACAGAATGAAACGTACTGGCTCCTCGATAATGGGGATCATGCCGACCGTTTTCATCCTATTACTGAAGGACTCATGGGAAAAGGAAATGTAGAGTTATTGAATGAGGCAGGCTATAGCTTTGCAAACCTTGGAAACAATGAAGGAATCACACTCTCTCATGAGGATCTATACCACTTATATGACGAAGCTGATTTTGATGTCGTTTGCTCAAACCTCCATATGCTGCAAGGAGAAAAACCAAATTGGCTGAAACCTTATGTAATAAAAGAAACAGCAAAAGGCACAAAAGTAGGTGTGCTTGGACTCACTGCTCCATTTGAAACGTTTTATAAAATGCTTGGCTGGTCGATAGAGCCGCCCCTTGAAGCTCTGGAGCGCTATTATAAAGAGATTCTTGAGCAAGCGGATATTTTTGTGCTGCTTTCCCACTTAGGAATCCACGATGATGAAAATATTGCACAGACCTACCCAGGAATCGATGTCATTATAGGGGGACATACTCATCACCTTTTTCAAAATGGTGAACATTATGGCGACTCGATCCTCACCGCTGCTGGAAAGTATGGAACTCACCTAGGAGAAGTAATCCTTGAATGGGATCATATTGACCAAAAGCTTACAAAAAAAGAAGCTTACGCCGTATCTACGGAAAGCTTATCAAAGGATCTTAAGGTGACGAAAGACGTTGAAATGATGAAGGACAGAGCCGTAAAACATCTACAGGAAGTTGTAACGACTTTATCGAGTCCGCTGCACGTTGCCTGGTTCAAACAAACACCGCTCATGAAAAGCTTGACTGAAGAATTGCAGCGATGGACGGGCGCAGACATCGGAATGTTAAATGCCGGTGTTCTGCTTGATAATCTTGGTGAGGGAGAAGTCACTTACGAAGATGTCCATCGCATATGTCCACATCCCATGAATCCATGTAAAGTGGAAGTTACCGGAGAAGAGCTTCTAGAAATCATAAGAGTTGGTCATACAAAAAAATTGACAGAAATACGGTTAAAAGGGCTAGGTTTCCGTGGAGAAGTGATCGGTTCGATGATATTTACTGGAGTAGATATAGAGACAATCGCTTCGACAGACGGGGAAGTCAGAGTGCGTAAAGTAACACTCGGTGGGCAGCCTCTGAAACGTAAGGAGATGTACACTTTAGCAACGGCGGACACTTTCACTTTCGGAAGGCTGTTTCCCGAAATCGCTTACTCGAAAAAGAAAGTTTATTATATGCCGGAGTTGTTAAGAGATGTATTGGCCAAAGCTTTGTCCGATTATCAAAACGAATCGGAAAGGTAATAAGAATTTAGAGATTTAGAGAAAAACGAATTTCACAAGCGTTAGTTGTAAACCCCTTTTACTTATCATATAGATAGGTCAGGAGGGGTTGTTTAATGAGCAAATATAGGGGGCGTGCTCCTTCGTTCGGTAAAAGGTTATTATTAACCTTTATATTTTTTATATTGTTCACAGGTGTCTGTTTAGTTATTGTTGATCGAGGCATTACTCCGACGTTGGAAGAAATTGCAGAAACGAAAGCTCAACAGCTTGCTAGAGATGCGATTAATGAAGCGGTCAGCAAACAGATTTCTGAAGAAATACAATTCGATGACCTCGTTAGGATGGAGAAAGATAATGAAGGAAACATCGTATATATGGGCTGGAACTCAGTGGTCGTAAACAGAACTTTGAGAAATACGACGCTGAGGGTGCAGAACTTCCTTAAGCGTATGGAACTGAATGAACTGCCTCTTGAAGATACCACCTTGGATGCAGACGTGTTTCCAGGTGAGGAAACGAGTGAGGAATTGGGAGAAGAACCGGCTACTCTCATAGAGATTCCGGTTGGTCTTGCTACAAATAATTCAATTCTCTCCAACTTGGGTCCTAAAATCCCCGTACAATTGAGAGTCATTGGAGATGTACAGTCTCAGTTCAAAAATGAAATTACGGAGTATGGTATAAACTCCGCACATTTTCAACTATCCATTAATTTCACAGTCAGTTTGAGAGTGGTCATACCATTTTCCACTGAAACTACAGTGGTAAATAATGATATTCCTATTGATTCTAGTACTATAATGGGAGAAGTGCCTGAATTTTTTAATGATGCAGGAGAAACTGGAAAGTCACCAACTTTTTCCTACCCAATGGAACCCTTGCAATAAAGGGTTTCACCTGATAAAATGTTTAAGAATTAAATATGCGTGACCTTATCAGATCGGTGAGGTAGAGGCGCGGGCTTCATTAGTATTCAGTGGGAGCGGGCAGCTAAGATCACATGAAGAAAGGGAAGACTTGCCGAAGTTTATTGGAGTCGTCAGCTTTTATAAACTGGTATATGTCTGAAGAAGAGATATACTGTCATGCAGCTTTTCGGGTGCATGGTGCGCTACTGATCGAAATGGAGGATAATCCAATTGCTTACAAGGCAATGGTAGATTATTTTCTATCATTGTCTTTTTGTATGCATTTTTATCTATTAGGTTTAGCCCCTGTCTCATGAAGACACGCCGCTGTACTTAACATTCCCCATTTTTTCACAGTAGATTCCACACGACCCGTCATCATCATTAGATTTTACGGAGGGGAACCACATGGAAGGAACGATTTATTCACTTATTCCTGCAGTACTCATGCTTATTCTTGTCATAGCTACAAGAAAAGTGATTTTATCACTGGGTGCCGGTATTATTTTAGGTGCCTTAATGTTATCTCAGTTCAATATATTAGAAGGAGCTCAAGCGATTTGGTCTAATTTTTACTCCATATTCATTAGTGAAGGTGCATTGAATACTGGAAACTTATATTTATTGACCTTTTTACTTTTGTTAGGGGTAACGACAGCATTTATGACTGCCTCAGGAGGCAGCAGAGCTTTCGGCCGCTGGGCGGTACAACGAATCCAAACTCGCAGAGGAGCTAAGCTGGTCCCGGCTTTATTAGGAATCATCATTTTTATAGATGATTACTTTAACGCGTTAGCGGTTGGCCAAGTGGCTAGACCTGTAACTGACCGCTATAAAATCTCCCGGGCTAAGCTTGCTTATTATATTGATTCGACTTCAGCTCCTATTACGGTCATATCCCCAATTTCGAGCTGGGGAGCCTATATCATCGGTACGATCGGAAGTATACTAGCAGCTAATGAAATTGTGCAATACCAAGCATTAGAAGCTTTTATCAAAATGATCCCTGCAAATCTCTACGTTTTTGCCGCTTTATTATTAGTTTTCTTAACTATTTTCTTAAAATTGGATCTCGGGGCTATGCGTACTCATGAAAGAAGAGCAGTGTCTACTGGCGAGTTGACTAATCCGAAGAATGGTGTAGCTCCTGGAGATTTAAATAATGAATTTAAAGAGCATGATCACGGTCGAATTTCACACTTAGTACTGCCGATTGCCGCTCTGATTCTTGGAACAGTGGGATCAATGGTCGTCAGTGGTATGCAGAACACGGAAGGAAGTCTAAGCCTTCTAAGCATATTTGAAAATACCAATGTCAATATTTCCTTATTTATCGGTGGTCTGGTTGCTGTCCTTGTATCTGCTGGATTGTATATTAACCAGCCGAAGCCTAAATCCGGTATGGGGCATGTAACTTTTGAAGGATTCAAAGCTATGCTTCCTGCTATTTATATTTTAATTTTCGCCTGGATGATCGGGGATGTTATCGGGCAATTGGAAACAGGAGAATATTTGGCAGAACAAGTGGAACGTTCTTCGATCAGTAACGCATACCTGCCACTACTTCTATTTATTGTTTCAGGATTCATGGCCTTATCCACAGGTACATCATGGGGTACTTTTGGTATTATGCTTCCAATAGCCGGAGAGATTGCTGCAGTTACTGATGTTACATTGATCTTACCGGCATTATCTGCCGTGCTGGCTGGCTCTGTATTTGGAGATCATTGTTCCCCTATTTCGGACACGACGATCTTGTCTTCGACAGGTGCAGGCTCAAACCATATTGATCACGTAATGACACAGCTGCCTTATGCTTTGATTGCAGCGTTTGCAGCTGCCGTAGGATATATTGTACTAGGGTTCACGGGGCAAATCATGCTTCCGCTCATTGTCACATTAGCTACTGTAACCTTAGTAAGTCTATTGACCCACATGGTGTTACGTGATAAAACGATAAAGGACTAAAACAAAGGACAAAGAAGTGCGACAAATGTACTTCTTTGTCTTTTTTGTTGAAATTATTGGAAAATTAATAATTTTATAATATTACTTTGACAAGCCTGTAGGGTATGGTTATAATTTAAGAGCAATAATCAGAAAAAAGTAATAATTAGAAACATTCTTTTCCCTGTCCCATCATATTTTTAATAAGGAAAAGAATGATTTTAAAGGGAGGTCTTATTCACATGGAGAATCGTGCACAATGGGGATCAAGAGTCGGTTTCTTATTAGCCGCAATGGGTTCAGCAATTGGACTAGGTAATATTTGGCGTTTTCCGGCAGTCGCTTATGAAAGCGGGGGAGGAGCATTCATTGTACCCTACCTATTCGCTTTGCTGACGGCAGGGATACCTATTCTGATTTTAGAGTATACCATCGGTCATAAGTATCGAGGCTCTGCTCCGAAATCACTCGGTCGAGTCAGTAAAGGGTTTGAATGGATCGGCTGGTGGCAGGTTACTATTGCATTTGTCATCTCTACTTACTATTCGGTGATTATTGCCTGGGCAATCATGTATTCATATTATTCTATAAACTTAACTTGGGGGGACGACCCCACTTCTTTCTTCGTAGGTGATTTTCTTAATCTTGCCGATCCTGGTGTGTTCGGCGGTTTCGTACCGAAAATATTGTTACCATTACTCATTGTTTGGGTTATAACACTCGGCGTGCTTTCAAAAGGAGTTAAGAAAGGCATAGAGGTTGCTAACAAAATCTTTATACCAACGCTTGTCGTTCTATTTGTGATTATTGTTATCCGCGCAGTGACACTTGAAGGGGCAGCGGATGGTTTATCTTCATTCTTTACACCGGACTGGTCCAGGATAGGAGATGCTGAAGTCTGGGTAGCTGCTTATGGACAAATCTTCTTCAGCCTGTCTATCGCTTTCGCTATTATGATTACGTATGCATCTTACTTGCCCAAAAAATCGGACATCACAAACAATGCCTTCATTACAGGCTTTGCTAACTCCTCTTTTGAAGTGTTAGCTGGTATTGGGGTATTTGCAGCGGTTGGTTTCATGGCATTCACTTATAATACTTCTGTAACGGATCTTGCAGCTGAAAAAGGCGTCGGCGGTATCGGACTGGCATTCATGGTGTTCCCGGAAATTGTCAGTCAAATTCCTGTGCTTCCTGGACTTTTTGGGTTCTTATTCTTTGCTTCACTGGTATTAGCCGGTTTATCATCATTGATTTCCATTACCGAAACATATGTGGCGGCGGTCTCAGAGAAGTTTAATATTTCACGTGTTAAATCTGTAGTATTTGGTGGCGGACTTGCAGCACTGATTTCTCTGGCTTATGCTACTCAAGGCGGATTGAACTTACTAGACACTGTCGACCATTTTATCAACAACTTTGGAATAGCTTTATCAGGACTTTTCCAGGTCGTTGCCCTTGCATGGTTCGCCAGAGGACTTAAGAGCTACCAGTCTCACGCGAACAGTGTGTCAGACATCGCTCTAGGAGCCTGGTGGCGTATAAGCCTTGGTGTAATCACTCCAATCGTTCTTGGTTATATGATGCTTCAAAACTTGAATGACAGAATATCTGAGGCCTATGCAGGCTATCCTATGGACTTTCTATTCAACTTCGGCTGGCTTGTAGCGATTGGTGCCATTTTAGTTGGAGCACTGATGTCAGTGAAAAAATGGCCTAATAATGAACTGGATTTTGACGAAGACGATAAGGAGGGACTAAGCTAATGGCCATTGTAATGTTTATTGTTACTATCGGAATCATATGGGGTGGCCTGGCACTTAGTATCACCCATGCTGTACGAAAGTCGAAAAGTTCGTAAAAAACAAATCCGCAGTGATCAACTAATCACTGCGGATTTTATTTGTTCTCTGCTTCATTTTCCCACCTTTTCAAATAAGGATACGGATCGAAGGACCATTCTCTATTTCCATTGTCTTGATACATTCCATAATGAAGATGTGGCGGGAACTTGCCGGATGTACCAGGGGGGCCATAGCCTGATGAACCTACACTGCCTACAACATCTCCAGGCTGCACAACATCTCCTACTTTGATGTCCTCACTGAAACCGCTAAGATGGGCGTAATAGTGATAAATATTGTAAATATCCCTAATACCTACCCGCCATCCCCCGAACTTATTCCAGCCCTTCATCTCTATTACTCCATACGTTGTCGACTTAACTGGAACACCGTAATCGGCAAAGATATCTGTACCCTCATGCATCCTTCTTCCTCCAAAGCCCCTTGCGTCCCCCCAAGTATTGTTATAACTGAAGTTCGCTTCAATCGGTAAGGGGAAATCCCGGTCTGTTAACATAACGGTTTGAAATTTATCGAAGACTTTTTCAGTGTTCATAATGGTTTGTACGGTCAAATCACGTTTGTAATAATTCCATAAGGCGATTCGGATATCATCATCTGTTGTACCGTAAGACTGAAGATACTTGCCTAAGCTCCATAGTATATCTTCATCATTTGTTTGATCTATTTCGTTATTCCCGTCCCCATTATCCCCCCACCCTTTAGGGAAGAAACCTGGTTCAGCATTGATTCCTTCCCAGAATAGGGGGTCAGGACGAAAAGCGGTCACCCGGTTTTCTGGTTTTCCTTCATGAATTTGCCGCTCATATTGATCAATAGCGGCAAAAAATGTCCAGGATATGCCCGTGACTGCTTCCGTCTTTTTATAAAGAGCCATCCTCTCTATATCACTTTCTTGTTCAGTCGAAACGGCTCCACTGATAGAAGGGAAAAACCAAAGAGAAAATAGAATGAACAGAAAACCATAGCCTAATTTCATTGTTTTACCCTCCTTGTAAAAAATGATGAGTTGATATTTCAGCTTTCTTCGACGTTTTCACTCGTGGTAGAACCTTGTGGGGATTTTTTCATTTTATCTACAATTCGACTAATGCCTTCATTGTAATTTTCGTCATAGACAGTGGAATTACTTAAGCTTTGAATGTCTCCATAAGCTGTGGGCTCGTCCGAAACATATACGTGATAAAAGCTTGGGACAAGAGAATAAGCCGTTTTCTTTACGATATCTGCATTCTGGTTCTTATCTTTATCTTCCGGACCTTTATAGGCCACAAGTATTTCGTTATCAGTGACCAGCGTAGCTACATCATCGAAATCTTCGTAACGAAGGATCATTCGGCTGATCATATCAGCCATCTGTTCGCGGTTAACCTTAATCTTATGGTTGCGTTCAGATTCCTGGTCTAACTGATCTTTCTGAAACCGGACATAGCCTACCTGGCCGTCTGCAGGTTCTTCGTTATAGTTATCCATAGCATTTCCAGGGATCGAGTGATCTTTATCTGGCTGAGTGTTCTCGTTTTCTTCTGTGTTGCAGCCTGCTAAAAGGGCAGCAGTTAACCCGAAAAGGATAAAGCCCTTTAATAAATTGTCCATTATTCATCTTCCTTTATAGTTCATACTTTACAGTTAGCTTGGACGAAAATTTGATTATGATACAATTTTTTATCATCTATTTCCTCGTCATATACCAAATATGGTACACTTGAATCAATAAGGTAAGGTGATTGCAGTTGATTGAATTATTCGGAAAAAATTATGAACTCATTGAAGATTATAGAGAAGCATTCAATGAAGAAGATCTAGAGGGACGTTTCAGTGACATATTGAGCAAGTACGATTTTATTGTCGGAGACTGGGGTTACGGTCAGCTTCGTTTAAAAGGATTTTATGATGATCAGAATACGAAGGCTACTTTTGATACGAAGATCAGTACCCTTGAAGATTATTTGTATGAGTACTGTAACTTTGGGTGTGCCTATTTTGTATTGAAACGCGTAGAACAATAAACCGACGTGCCATTATAAGCACGTCGGTTTATTATTAGTTTTTTTCTTCGGACGGTTTCATATTGGTATGCTCTTCATCATGCGTAGGGTGGGCTCCTGGGAATTTTCTTGGAATGTCGTGATGGAGACCCTTATACTCATAGTTGAAAGCACTATAGTAGCGCTGTTTTTCTGTCCACGGAGCACTTTTACGATTAGACACAGGCTCTTCCTTATTACGGGGGGAACCATAAGGCCCTTCAGGCAATTGTTCCGGAGTCAGATAATTTCGCCCGGCCTCTACATTGGCAAAATCAGTGTAAATATCTTTTTGTTTTTTATCCACTAAAAACCCTCCTTGGCTTTAGTGTATCCAAAGAGGGATTAGCTATGTCGATTAAAGGAACTTGTGTAAACAGTTTCTGAGTTGATCAGCTTCCATTTGATTGATGTGAAAGACGTGCTCAATATGACCTTTCTTATCAAGCGTTTCATGATTAAGTAAAAAATTATGGTTGCCGAGAAGATCTATGACTAGTGTGTCACTCTTAAAGTAAGAAGCCTTCATAAAAATGAATTCGTACCGGCGATTTCCTGCGGTAAAGCTGACAAAGCGTGATGGAGCTTGTTCTTCTTGATCTTTTAAAACTTTTATATCACCCAAATTGTCATCTCCTTTCATAGCTATGGCGCGTTAATCTAACTTCATTTTAGCAAAAGGATATCATTGTAGTAAAATGGTAATTGGACTAAGCAAGAATTTATACGGTCAGAAAGTCAAAGGAGGCAGGATCATGTATTTTGTAGATAGACGGAAAATCGAGCAAATTCTTGAATATATGGAAAGGCTTCTCGATGAATCTAAGAAGCAGCAAGCGCAAACTTTCGCCGAACGCCTTGCTTTTGAAAGAATGGTTCATATAACGGTTGAAGCTATCATTGATGTAGGAAATCAAATGATTGATGGCTTCATTATGAGAGACCCCGGCAGTTATGAGGATATTATTGATATTTTGACGGATGAAAAAGTTCTTCCTGAGAGCGAAAAAGCTGGTCACAAAGACATCATAAGACTTAGAAAAGAAGTTGTACAAAATTATACAAATATTGATCATGAAGCAGTCATGAGAGTGTGGCAAGTCAATAAAGATTCGCTGCTCAAATTTCCAGTTCGGGTCCGGACTTATTTGGATGAAGAATTAGGGCCTGTGTCTGCTTTTTCAAGCAATGAGGAGTGAAGCTGACAGTTATGGTGCACTATAAAGCTTATTTAATTGATTTGGATGGAACAATGTACAGAGGAAATGAAAGGATCCCAGGTGCCGCAGAGTTTATTAATGAATTAAACCAAGAAGGGATTCCCCATTTGTTCGTTACGAATAATTCAGCTACAGTCCCCGAAAAAGTCGCTGAGAAATTAATGAAAATGGGGATTAATGCTCGCGAAGAACAAATATTCAACTCAAGCATGGCGGCTGCCAAATATATACGATTAATGGAACATCATGCTAAGGCGTATGTCATAGGAGAAGAAGGACTGCATTCTGCACTTGAAAACGAAAACATTCAGATCGTAGACGATAATGCCGATTATGTTGTAATTGGCATCGACCGCGGTCTCACTTATGAAAAACTGGCAAAAGCTTGTTTGCAAATTAGGAATGGAGCCAAGTTAATAAGTACGAATAAGGACGTCGCTATTCCTACTGAAAGAGGCATGGTGCCCGGTAATGGAGCCATCACTTCAGTTATATCTGTAAGCACGGGCATAGAACCTGTCTTTGCAGGTAAGCCTGAACCTATCCTCATGGAGCAAGCTACCGAAAAGTTAGGTTTTTCAAAAAAAGATGTGCTAATGGTGGGGGACAATTATGATACAGATATTCTGGCGGGTATCCACTCGGGTATAGATACACTAATGGTGGAAACAGGCGTGAGTACTTTTGAAAGTATTAAACATTATGATGAACAACCTACTTATAAAATCACCGATTTATATAAGTGGAAATTAGATAGAAAATGACGCTATGGAGTTCCATAGCGTCATTTTCTATTTTTTTTTGACTTCAGCATTTTCCATCTTCCTCTCGAAAAGTCCGGATTCACAATAACAAGAGCAATGTAAGGTAAAAGTAAATTGAAAGTTTATTTAATATATCAAGACTGAGATTGAAGAGGCTTATAATAAGTAGGGTCCGAAAAATATGGTGATGAACAATAAATGAATGCCTATGAAATAAGAGAGTCTGATTGATACGGACCAATCGAGCTTCTTGGCACTAAGCGCAATAATAGCATAGGTGATAAGTGCAAATATACTGATGAAAACGAACGGGCTGGCTAAAAAGCTTAGATAATCAGGTGCTCTGGCCATCAAGGTCGACGTGAACACTCGATCGTTAAAAATAAAAGCTGCAGCTAAATATATTCCAGCTCCTGAGAAGAATATCCAGGGTTTGTCGTGATCAATCGCGTTTCCAGGTCCAAACATGATAAATGCTAAAAATAACATCGGCCAGATAAACC
The DNA here is from genome assembly GCF_024189295.1 of Halobacillus sp. A1. Taxonomy (GTDB): domain Bacteria; phylum Bacillota; class Bacilli; order Bacillales; family Halobacillaceae; genus Halobacillus_A. The sequence goes on along the minus strand of NZ_JAIZEN010000018.1, from coordinate 25,860 downwards.
AAATGACGCCTACAAGTAAGGTGAAGAAGCTGTATGATAACATACCAAGTGTTTTGCCTAACGTATTTAAAAAATAATTCATTGTCATTTGATTAGACTGTTTTATAACTTGCTCATCTGACGAGGCCAGAAGCATTCGGTTGGCGTCCCCTTTTAAGTCAAACCATAGGATAGTTTCTGAATCGATCCAGTAAGGGTGACCTGAAGAGTCTGGAGTATTGCTCAGTCTGGAGACGTTTGCGGCTTCATCTTCGCTTATCGACGCTTCAAATATGTTAAACTGCCTTTCATTTCTATACATTGTTTCTGTAGACCCTAATGCTTTAAAAGTAATTTGAGTTTGATCATCGGCGGATGAAAATTCAATATCCGATATGTCAGTCAGGTTACCTTTACTATTTGGATCATGCAGTTCCAGAAGTTCCAGCTCAGGGTTCTCATTCATGCTTTCCTGGGCGAAGTAGTAAAAATTGACGGGAGAGCCCGACATCGTTTGTTTTTGATTCGTAGTGAGCAGGAGGGAGTACTGGTCTTCTTGAATGGAGAAATTAATATCTTCTACTACTTCAGAGTTTCTGACAGTGAATTCGCTCGTGCCGAGTTCCTCAGCCCCATCAGAGGTAATATCGTAAAAAGTGAGTTGGTTGTTTCCGCCTCCATTGTAATAGGTGAGCATATAAATGCTGTCGTTGTCTTCGACGACCGATAGTTTAGTTTCTTTTTCATCTAGTGTAATCAAAGGAGTAGGTTCATGGGTGTCGGGGTCAAGGAGCATGACTTCGAGTTCTTCCTGATAAATAATCTGCTTTTGTAAAGGGAAAAAACGGGTTATGTCTGAGATTTTTTCATCGGTTTCCCCATCATACAATCCATAATAATCCGAATATATTAGATTCTCTTCATCCTGGTAAAACTGAGTCCATTTGTCGTAAGGGATTTGGTATGTATGTTCATTTTCAATAGTGAAAGATTCATCAAGGGAAAGTTTAGTGACTCCATTTTCATCTAAATAGGAAATATCCATACCACTTTCCTTTTTTTGTACGACAGGGTCCGCGGTCGAAGGGGTGGAGGCAAGTTCAATTTCTCGGCTCCAGTTTTGTTTTGGAGGCTCCGTGACTTCCTGATAATTTTCATAAAATAATAATGCAATTCCCATCAGCATGATGAACGATGGAAGAAGCCAAATCAATTTTTTTCTCATTGCCTTGTTGTACACCTCTTTCTAATGTTTTGTAGTTCACTTTGATTATACGAATTGATTTGGATAAAGTTTCAAAAGATGTAAAAAACCGCCCCAAAAAATGGAGCGGTTTCTCAGTAGGTTCTGCTTAATATTCTTCGCCTACTGCACTATGGGCTAACCGGCTTGATGCCGCGGCTGCAATGGCGCCAACAATGTCATCTAGAAAAGTATGGCAATCACCAGAAGATTTATCGTTCAATTTCTTTAAAATTCCTGGTTTTTGTTTATCAATATAGCCGTAATTTGTAAAACCGATTGAACCATATACGTTTACAATGGAAAGCGCGATGATTTCATCCACGCCATACAATCCTTCATCTGCTTCTATAGTTGCTTGAAGCGGCTCCTCAAGCGCTTTTGTCTCAGCCAGTTTATCAAGCTGAATTCCGGTTAATATCGCATTTTGAACTTCTCTTTTTTTCAACACCTGGTGAACATTAAAGCGACAGTCCTCCATCGATAAATTGGGGTGATATTTAGATTGAAGGTAATGGACAAGTTCAGCCATATCATCAATCGTGACACCTCGGTCACTAAGCCAATCTCTGGCTGTTTTTTCTAATACGGAAATTTTTCTGTTTTCTTCTCTCAAGATAAAGACCTCCCTGTTAACAGTTGCTGCTTACCTATAGCTTATTAATGAAAAGTTAAAGCGTTAGTAGTATTATACCAGATGGTCGTACACATAATCTTAAAAATGTGTAGTCCTCTTTCATTTCCATTATAATAACGATAGAGGTGATTATAAAATGAATAAACCTTATGTTTACGTTACAAGAAAATTACCAGAAGAATTACTTACCCGCTTTAAAGGAAATCTGGATCTTCATATGTGGGAAAGCGAAACGGAGCCTGTGCCTCCTGAAGTGCTCAAGCAGGAGCTCGAGAAAGCAGATGGAGTTCTTACGACACTCACAGATCAAGTGGATGACCAACTATTAGATCATTCCTCTCATTTAAAAGTTGTAGCCAATATGGCAGTAGGCTTTGATAACATTGATGTAGATAGCGCTGAAAAACGGAATGTCATTGTTACGAATACGCCCGATGTTCTCACGGATACTACGGCGGACCTGGCCTTTACTCTATTGACAGCCGCAGCAAGACGAGTTGTTGAAGCCGCAGAGTATGTTAAAGAGGGGCGGTGGGGGAAGTGGTCTCCCTTTTTATTGGCAGGTTCAGATGTACATCACAAAAAATTAGGAATTGTAGGAATGGGGAGGATTGGAGAAGCGGTAGCCAAACGAGCGAAAGGCTTCGAGATGGATGTCGCATACTATAACCGGACAAGAAAAATAGAAGCCGAAGAAGAAATTGGTGTTCGTTATGAATCCTTCGATAATTTGATAGAATCCAGTGATTTCGTAATGTGTCTCGTCCCGCTTACGAAAGAAACGACTAAGCTTTTCAACAAAGAAGTGTTTAAAAAAATGAAGCACAGCTCTATTTTCATCAATGTTTCCAGGGGAGCGACAGTAGACGAAGATGACTTATATGCTGCACTTCAATCGGGGGAGATTAAAGGAGCCGGTTTAGATGTATTTGAAAATGAACCTATTTCTTCTTCTCATCCGCTGCTGTCCCTTAAACAGGTCGTCTGTCTGCCTCATATTGGTTCGGCCAGTATTGATACGAGGGAAGCTATGATTACATTGTGCCTTGAAAACCTGTCAAACGTGCTGAGCGGTAAGGAAGCAGTGACCCCCGTTAATTAAAGGGCATCGTTAAAAGTAATTTTTCATATAAGCTCCCTTTAGTGGAAGACTCGGTTTCAAGATGTTCGGACTGTTTCCTCCACAAAAATAGAGCTTGAAGGTCCGGGAAATCACTCGCTTTCCATGGGCGTACGGTGAGCTTCCTCGGGCTAACGCCCTCCGGGATCTCACCCTGTACTGTTCTCCCATAGGAGTCACTCAATTTCCCGTACCTTATTGCTTTTGTGAGGAGAGCAGAAACAACTGTTGCAGCTTCACTTAAAAAATAACTGTTCTTGAGTGATAACCCGCGAGAATGTGGTATGCAAGAAAATGTTTGGAACTACCTTAAGGTGCAGGTGTTATAACTAAAATGCTATAGCCATACTATTGAAGTTTAAGATTTTGAGAAGCACATTCTTAGTAAGGGCGGCGGGGAATGGGGAGACTCCTGTGGGAAGAGAGTGCTTGGTGAGATCCCACAGGAAGGGACGTCCGAGGAAGCTCACCGCGCTCCCACGGAAAGCGAGCCATTCCCCGCCGCCCTGATTCTCTAATCAAATATCTCGAAATCAAGTCTTCCACATTCCTGCCATATTGTTGAATAACTCTGTAATGAAAAACCAGCAAAGTTTAGAGCAGCCATCAAAAAATCCGCACACATAGGTGTACGGATTTCAATGGAGTCTGGCGCTTTATTAAAATACCTGCTCTACTTCGTAGATTCCAGGAACTTCTTGTGCAAGGGCGCGTTCAATTCCTGCTTTTAGAGTGATTGTAGAACTTGGGCAGTTCCCGCATGCACCCATAAGACGAAGACGTACAATTCCGTCTTCAACGTCTACTAATTCAACGTCTCCTCCGTCACGAAGTAAAAATGGGCGAAGTTTATTCAGTACTTCTTGAACTTGAGCTTCCATGTTCAATCTTCCCCTTTCATTGATCTAATTATAAATCCAATTTCAATAAAAATCTATGATCGTCTCACTAAAAAAATTAAATTGAGAACCATTTTCATTTTATCTTTTTTTCGAGGTTTTGTAAACTGTATGTACCTACCAATAAACGTTACAGGAGGACAAGGGATGACTGCAGAAAAAATAACACTTACCGTTTATGGAGCTGAAGAAAGATGTGCCAGTTGCGTGAATGCTCCAGGATCAAAAGAAACATATGAATGGCTTCAGGCTGCCATTGCCAGGAAATTTCAAACAGATGTTCTGAAGTATCGCTATGTAGATTTGCATGATACAGAGCTTGAGGAAGTGGACCGAAAATATATTGATTGGATAATGGAAGACGAGCTGTTCTACCCGCTAGTGGTAGTCAACGAAAAAATTGCCGGTGAAGGAAACCCTCGTTTAAAAGAAGTATATGCTGCATTGGAGGAATATGGTTTAGAGTACCGGAAAGACATATAAATCATCCAACTGACAATATAAATAAATTGTGAAATATGGTACTATGAAAAAGTATCGGGGTTTCATCCAGGATAATGAGGTGAAGCGGATGAATCCAATTATAGAATTTTGCGTTAATAATTTAGTCAGCGGGTCTGATGAAGCAATGGAAAAATTAGAAAAAGACCCGGATCTGGATGTTGTAGAATACGGCTGTCTCAGCCATTGCGGCATTTGTTCTCAAGGACTTTTTGCTTTAGTTAATGGAGAACGAGTCATGGCGGACACTGCAGAAGAACTTGTAATTAATATTTATCAACACCTGGAGGAAAACCCGTTATTTTAATACAGTGTCGCGCTTATAAATAAAAGCTTCTGCTGACATTTGCAGAAGCTTTTTTCTATAAATAGCCGTAGCGTTCGTTTGATAAAATAAATATCAGTTAGTATACTGAAAATAAGGATAAGAAAGGGGAGTCCATGATGATTCTTAATATCACAGAAGCGGCAAACCATCAGATTCATGAGATGTTGAAAGAGGAAGAATCAAAAGATGTGCATTTGCGCTTCGGAGTAAAAGGCGGCGGATGCAGCGGGCTGTCGTACGCCATGGGTTTTGAAGATGAGGTAAACAAGGAACTTGATACTATAGAGGAATACAATGGGATTTCTGTTGTCATTCGCACGCAGGATATTCCAATTGTCGAAGGAACTAAAATCGACTTCAAACAAAATATGATGGGCGGCGGATTTACAATCGACAATCCGAATGCCATTGTATCTTGTGGTTGTGGTTCTTCTTTTAAAACGGCAACAAACGCTGGTACGCCAGATCCAAACTGTTAATCATTTAAAAAGCTGTCCCAAGAGTCTAGGAAATAGACACTTAGGGACGGCTTTTTTTATGAAAACATGCTTGTTGAGTGTTTAGGCTGGACTCTTGCATCCGGATCCATATACGCTTTTGCATTATTGACAGCTGTCGGGCCTTCTCCAAATCCTGAAGCAATTAGTTTTACTTTACCAGGATACGTACAGATGTCACCAGCAGCGTAAATCCCTTTGATGTTCGTTTCCATTTTAGAATTCACAACGATACTGTTTTTTTCGATTTCCAGCTCCCAATTTTTTATGGGACCTAACGATGAGATGAAACCATAATTCACGATTACTTCATCAACATCGATGGTTTTTATTTCTTCACTTTTTACCTTTTGAAGTACTACTTGTTCAATACGATCTTTTCCAATCATTTTTTCGGGTGTGTAAGGTGTCAGTAGGTTTACTTTGGAGTTATTCAACTGCTCGACACTATGTTCGTGAGCTCTGAATTTATCACGACGGTGGACAAGATTCACCTGTTTAGCGATCGGTTCAAGCATGAGCGCCCAATCGACAGCAGAATCTCCTCCGCCGCAAATCATCACGTTTTTATCAGCGAATTTATTCATATCATCTACATAGTAATGAAGGTTTGTATCTTCAAACTTTTCTGTATCATCAATTTTTAATCGTCGTGGCTGAAATGCACCGTTACCTGCTGTGACAATGATGGTTCTTGTATAATGGACTTCTTTATTTGTTGTAAGCTTTAAAGTATCGTCTTCTAATCTTTCAATCGTGTCTACCGATTGTTCGAGTGAGATCGTTGGATCAAAGGCTAACGCTTGTTCTTTCAGGTTATCTACAAGCTCCTGGGCTCCCACTCTAGGGAAACCTGCAACGTCAAATATATATTTCTCAGGGTAAAGAGCAGATAGCTGACCACCCAAATGAGGTAAACTTTCAATGATCTTTACACTTGCCTGGCGCATCCCCCCGTAAAAGGCTGTAAATAACCCAGTTGGTCCTCCGCCGATTACCGTTATATCATAAACTTTATCACTCATAGTAGTTGTCCCCCTGTTCAAAATCAAATTACACTTTTTCTATTCTATCATAAATAATAGTGTGGAAGCACCTATGTCCTGTTGTAAGCCTTTTCAAATTATTATAATTTTTACACTTTTCGGATAAATGATGAAAGGGTTGAAAACACGACAAAAAAGGTCTAATATGGTGATAGAAAACATTTACGATTTTGTGACAGAACTATATACGTACTGACAGGTTTTTTTTTATGGGTGGCTGTGTGAAACGAGTCACAAGCACCGAAGAGTATCAAAAATTCAAAGATGGAAGTGATAAGTATGAAAAAACCAAATATTGTTATATTGGGCGCGGGTTACGGCGGAATTATGACAGCTGTCAAATTGCAAAAACTTCTTGGACCTAATGATGCAAATGTGTCCTTAGTCAATAAACACAGCTATCATTACCAAACGACCTGGCTTCATGAAAATGCTGCTGGAACATTACATCATGATAAAACACGTATTCCGATCAAGGAAGTTGTGAACACGAGTCAAATAAACTTTGTGCAGGATACAGTTAAAAGCATCCTTCCTGAAGAAAAGAAAGTCGTGCTCGAAAATGGAGAACTTTCTTACGATTATCTAGTGATTGGGCTTGGATTTGAAGCTGCTACATTCGGTATCCCAGGATTAAAAGAACATGCTTATACGATTAACAGTATTAATAGTGCACGTTTGATTCGTCAGCACATCGAGTATAACTTTGCTAAATACAACAATGAAGCACATCCGAAAGAAGAACGTTTGAACATTGTCGTTGGTGGAGCTGGTTTCACTGGTATTGAATTCGTAGGTGAATTAGCTAACCGCATCCCTGAACTTTGCAAAGAGTATGATATCCCTCGTGACAAAGTGCGTATTATCAACGTTGAAGCTGCACCTACGGCTCTTCCAGGATTCGATCCTGAATTAGTTGAATATGCGATGAACTCGCTGGAAGCTAAAGGCGTTGAATTTAAGATTGGTGCAATGATCAAGGAAGTTACAGAAAACAAGCTTGTATTCGAAAAAGACGAGCAGCGTGAAGAAATTGCTACGAACACAGTTGTATGGGCTGCAGGCGTACGCGGGAATTCTCTAGTTGAAGAGTCAGGGTTTGAAGCAAACCGCGGCCGCATGCCGGTTGAAGCTGATTTGACCAGTAAGCAGTATCCTGAAGTATTTATCGTAGGGGACTGTGCATTGATTTTCAACGAAGAGACAGAACGTCCGTACCCACCGACAGCTCAGATTGCTATTCAAATGGCAGAGAATACTGCGGCTAACCTTAAGAAACTAGTGGATGGTGACAAACACCTTGAACCATTCAAACCTGACCTTAAAGGTACAGTAGCTTCTTTAGGCCATGACGATGCTATTGGTGTAGTGTTTGATGATAAGAAGTTATTTGGATGGTCAGCTACAGCTATGAAGAAGGTCATTGACAATCGTTACTTGCTAAAATTAGGCGGTCCAAGTCTTCTTCTGAAAAAAGGGAAGTTAAACTTCTTTAAATAAGGGTCACATGTAAAGCAAAGGCAATTTTGCCTTTGCTTTTTTACAAGTAGGGGGATCTTTCTTTGAATATTGTACAATTTGCAGTATCTATGGTTTTGTTCTTTGTGCTTTTCTTTGGTATAGGCTTTTTATTGAATATGATTCTTCGCTCATCCTGGATCATGGCCATCGTTTATCCGATTGTTGTCTTATTAATAGTTGATAACTTTGCAATGAGCCGTTATTTTACTGATACGGTATATGCTTTTTCAACTGTTTTTGAAAGGCTTGTAAATTTGAAAGTGGTGGATATTGTTATTCTAACGAGTGGTTTCGTCGGAACCATTGCTGCAGGTTTAGTGATCAAATGGCTGAGGAAAAATGGATATCAAATGTTTTGATTTATAACAATTAATGAACCTTAACGAGTTCACTCTGCTCTTTGTTAAGGTTTTTTTATTAGCCTTTATAAAATACAGGGTGTCGGTGTTTTTATGTAAGTTCCTTTTCTTGAAGGCCTAAATTAAGGCTGTCTTATTATGGTTAAGTCGAGGAATGAGTAGCGTTTTTGAATAAAAAAGGTCGACGTTGGACATGATGAACATCGTGAGGTGATCATCATGTTTAATATAGTCAAGAGATTACTATTCATCCTCCTTTTTATTGGGGCAATGTACAGCACGTGGGCGAATATATCGAATCTATCTATAAAAGATGTCGATGATTGGCTGGCTTTAAAACAACAGACATCCGAGAGTGAAAATAATCATAAAATCACAAATCCGTCAAGCCAACCTGCTGCATCTTATTCTGCCACAGAAGAAGATGTAGTAGAACTATTGAATCTCTCCCAATATCCTGCACGTACAGTTACGGCTACAGGTTATACGGCAGGGTATGAGTCAACAGGTAAGAATGAAGACCATCCGGCTTTTGGGATCACGTATTCGGGAGTGGAAGTAAAAAGAGATTTATATTCTACAATTGCTGCTGATATAGAGATCTTCCCCATCGGAACCGTTTTATTCATTCCAGGGTACGGTTATGGAGTGGTGGCTGATACAGGGTCAGCGATTAAAGGGGATAAGATAGATCTGTATTATCCGAGTGTCGATGACGTATACGATCACTGGGGCAAAAAAGAAACACAAGTATATGTGATCGAAGAGGGCGATGGCACATTAGCCGAAGAAGAACTCATTCATTACAATAATAACGAAACATTGGAAGTGTTTCGGGAGCAAATATTAGCTGAATAGCATAAACAAGCCGGTATCCTCGATACCGGCTTGTTTATGCTATAAGTCTCTGTTACATGATATTTTTGAAGGATATTTATAAAAGCGAATGTAAAAATGCAGTCAGTAAAATTCCCGTAAGGCCACCAAAGAAAACTTCAATAGGTTTATGACCTAATAATTCTTTTAATTCTTCTCGTTTTTGGAAATCTTCTTTGTTTGCCCATTCTCTTGCTTCTCCAACGAAACGTTGAAAGTCGTTAAGCAGGATATTCAGCATGATGGCCTGTTCACCAGTTTGCCGTCTGACTCCAGTTGAGTCGAACATCACTATGATTGTGAAAACAGCAGCGATAGCGAATATGGATGAGTTGAAGCCATGCTCTATCCCTACAGCTGTGGACAAGGCGGTGACTGCGGCGGAGTGACTACTAGGCATTCCCCCTGTACTGAACGCTAGTCCGGGATCCAGATTCCTTGAAGCGATGAATTGAATGGGGATTTTGACCACTTGTGCAAAAAAAATCGCTGCAATGGCTGCCCACAAAGGAAAGTTTTGTAGTAACTCCATGTCTCGTTTGACATCCTTTCTGACCCTAAAGTGAGTGTCTTTTTAAAAGTGTTTCTTAAGTATCATATCATATTTGAGATCAAATTGTCGTTTAAGAACTTAGCTGCGAAATCATGTGCAAAGTCTAGTATACTGACAATTGGAGGTGGAGTTTCGATGTTTCAATTTAGGAAAGAACTGTTTTGCGAAGAAGAAGCGTTAGTGATTGGTTTATTTTCCGGAAAAGTATGCAAGTCTTTCGAAAGTTTAAATGATGTTATGAACGGATCGGTATCGGAATATGCCAACGCAGGAGATATATCAAGTGACTATCAGGTAATCTCAAAGCTTTTGACCCACAAGCAAGCACAGCCGAAAAGGGTTTACTTTGTAGGTTTAGGAGATGAAAACAATCTGACCCGCGATCGATTTCGAAAAGCTTTTGGAGCCTTGTTCAAAAAACTTCAGGGAGAAGGAATAACAAAAGTTTCTATCGAATTGGATGGACTTGTACCATCTGAATTATCTCCTAAGGAGTGTGCATCATTAATCACAGAGAGTATGGGGATGGCGACCTATCAGCTGGCCCATTTCAAAACGAAAACTAAAGAAGAACTCCCTTATGTAAAGTATTTGACCTTCGTTACAAAAGAGACAGAAGAAGACCTTTATTATTCATCAGCTTTAGGTTACGCATTAAGTAAAGGAGTAAATACTGCCAGGCACCTTGTTCATTCACCGGCCAACCTGCTTACAGCTGCTGAAATGGCAGAGTTTGCAAGGGAATTAGCATTGATGCACGATTTCTCTGTAGAAATATTAGAAAAGGATGATATGGAACAAATGGGGATGGGTGCACTTTTAGCGGTCAATCAGGGTTCTGAGGAGCCTCCGGCGATGATTGTCCTAAAATATCAAGGGTTGCCTGAATGGAAGGATGTCACGGCATTCGTAGGCAAAGGAATTACTTATGATACGGGTGGTTATTCCATCAAACCTAAGACTGGTATGCCTGGTATGAAAGGGGATATGGGAGGGGCAGCGGCTGTTCTTGGAGCGATGGAAACCATCGGTCGCGTTCAGCCGAAGTGCAATGTCCTGGCGGTTATTCCTTCTACGGACAATATGATCTCAGGGTCCGCATTTAAACCCGATGATGTCATCACTTCTATGAGCGGACGCACGATCGAAGTGTTGAATACTGATGCGGAAGGTCGTCTTGCTCTAGCGGATGCCATCACGTATGCCAAACATTTAAAAGCTGATAGGATCATCGATGTGGCTACTCTGACAGGAGGTGTCGTAACGGCTTTAGGTTCATGGATGACAGGAGCCATGACGAATAATACTTCTCTATTTACTAAGGTCAGTGCTATTGCCGGTCAAATGGGAGAGCCGGTATGGCAGCTGCCATACAATGAGGATTATCGCGCCCAGATTAAAAAAAGTAACATCGCCGATTTAAATAACTCTCCCACAAGAAAAGCTCATGCGATTATGGGGGGCGCTTTTGTAGGGGAATTTGCTGAAGATACACCGTGGGTTCATTTGGATATAGCAGGAACCTCTATAAATGAACAAAGTCATGAATTAGGGCCAAAAGGACCCTCTGGAGTGATGGCACGTACATTAGCTTCATTTGCTATTCATTCATAAAAAAAAGGCCTTTACGGCCTTTTTTTTAATCTTGTATTGCTGCTTCGAGAGCGACTTCAATCATTTCGTTAAATGTGGATTGGCGTTCTTCAGATGAAGTTTCTTCTCCTGTAAGGATATGGTCGCTTACTGTTAGGACAGATAATGCTTCTCTATCATATTTGGCAGCCAGTGTATAAAGTGCGGTCGTTTCCATTTCTACAGCTAAAACGTTGTATTTGGCCAGTAAGTTGAAAACGTCCATCGCATTGTCACGATAAAAACTATCACTTGTGAAGACATTACCTACACGAAGCTTTAATCCTTTTTCAATTCCAGCATCATAAGCCTTTTTCAATAAATCGAAATCAGCTGTAGGCGCATAATCGATTCCTCCGAATACCATACGGTTCATTTGGGAATCTGTAGTTGCCGTTGAAGCAAGGATAACATCCCGAACTTTTACGTCTTTCTGCAATGCTCCGCACGTTCCTACACGGATCAGCTTCTGCACATCATAGCTTTCCATGAGTTCATTGATATAAATAGAAATAGAAGGGACTCCCATTCCAGTTCCTTGAACAGAAATTCGTTCTCCTTTATAAGTTCCTGTATATCCGTACATTCCACGAACTTCATTATAGCAAGTTACATCCTCAAGAAAATTCTCTGCAATATATTTTGCACGCAAAGGATCTCCAGGTAATAATATTTTGTCAGCAATGTCTCCGGGGTTTGCACCAATATGTACACTCATCGGCCGGACCTCCTCTTAACTTTTCTTTCGTTCTAAAATTACCACAACCTGCTTAGGAAAACAAATAAACAAGTGGAATGACCAATTGAGTACTGGTAGAATAAACTTAATAGTACGAAGAGAAATTAAGGAGGCGGCATGGCCGACTCTCCTTAACGAGGGGTAACGGACAGAAACGATTTACTCCTCATCTGCATTTTAACCACATGATTTTACTTCGTTTAAATTACTTGATGAAACTGTCTAACAGTTTAATGAAAGGGATGGTAAGGATGAACATCTCGATATCTCAGCTGCCAGGCATCGGTCAAAAAATTTCATTAAAAACGGCCGAAGACAGCATGCTTGTTTTAATTGTTCACCATACAGGAAAAAGAGAACTGTATTTTTTTGATGAAGCAGACAGTGAAGAAGCTGATTTTGCTATGGATCTTACGTCCGATGAGACGAGGGAACTGGGGGCGCAGCTGCTGGGGGCTACCTATCAGCCAGTAAATGCAGATCAATTGAAAATGTTTAAAAATCAGATTGTCATTGATTGGATTGAACTTAAAAATAACTCTCCAATCGTATTTAAGACGATTGAAGAATCAGAAGTCCGTAACAAAACAGGTGTTACGATTATCGGGATTGTAAAAGGAGATGAAACGATAGCCATCCCAGATGCCGATACGAAATTACAGCCTGGTGATGTAATCATGTCTATAGGAAAGCAGGATCAAATCGATAGTATGATCGCCTTGTGTAACGGAGGGGACTGATTGAATTGCATACAGATTTTCCCGAGTTGTTAGGTGCAGGGTTAATCCTGCTGTTTATTTTTTACTTAGGGTATTTAAGTATAAAAATAAAGATACCGAACGTGATCTTATATATATTGTTAGGCATCATTTTAGCTGATGCCTTAACAGATAATGAACTGCTTCATTTCGCAAGTGAGATCGGCATTGTTCTTTTGTTCTTCTTATTAGGCTTGGAATTCAATGTAAAACGTTTAGGGGGAATCGCGAAGAAAATATGGCCATCAGGCTTGCTGGATGTAGCTTTAAGTCTAGGTGTAACTACGGTCATTGCCCTGTTATTCAACTTAGATCTCTTTTCCAGTTTCCTCGTAGGAGGAATTGCGTATGCCACCAGTTCCTCAATTACGGCTAAACTATTGGACGACCGGGGTAGAATGGCGAATAGTGAGACTGAATTCATATTAGGGATCTTGATATTTGAAGATTTAGTTGCGCCTATCGTTGTAGCGATTTTGTTTGGGGTGAGCTCAGGTGAAAGTTTTACCTCCCTCTCTTTTTTCATATTGATTGGTAAAATTATTGGGATGACGCTGTTTGCGATTATTCTTGGTAAAACTCTTTTTAAAAATTTCGAAGCGTTCCTCGATAAAATTACAGATGAAGACTTTAAAACAGCGCTGTTGATTGGTATCGCTATTTCATATGGTGGTCTGGCCCTTTATCTAGGTTTATCAGAGGTGCTTGGAGCCTTTTTAGCCGGAATGATGCTGGCTGAAATCGGTAAAATTGATAAAATCGAACAGACAGTTCTCCCTGTACGTGACCTTATGCTTCCTACCTTTTTTATCTACTTCGGTACAACCATAGAGCTTGGGGACGGCATCCCGATGGCCGGTCTTCTAGTTTCTGTTATAGCCTGGTCGGTTATCGCTAAACTTTTAGTGGGGTTAGTTGGGGGGCCGATTTATGGTCTGTCTAAGAGAGCTTCATTACGAGCTGGTTTATCTTTATGTGCCAGAGGAGAATTCTCAGTAGTCATCGCAAGTGTCGCGTCAGGAACGTTAAAAGCTTTCAGTGGTCTGTACATTTTAATCGCCGCCTTCATCGGCATGATTTTGTTTGAAAAGGCTCCTAAACTTACTACTCGAATTTATGGAAAGCCAGTAAAAAAGAAAAAAAGCTTACGTGTACCTGGGGATTAACGTAATCAACCACGCTTCTCCTAAGATGAGCGTGGTCGGTTCTGTCTTTTATACTGGTTTTCTAAATCTTCGAGCTGATGCAGTGCCTGTTGGTTGAATTCTGTTTCTCTTCGAGTCAATTTATTCTTCAGCTTTTCGACAGAGTCCAAAAGGGAGGTGTAATAATCAGGTGGCTCCCTCGAATCATAAGATTCAACGGCTTGCTTATTAATATTCGCCTTTTCCTGAAAACTTAACGCTTTTCGCTGATGAAAAAATACCTCGCTCGTTTGACCAGGATTGTGCAGATCCCCTTGCATCGGGTGTTTATCTACTGCCAAAACCTTGATTAAGTGAGCGTTGTTCCGTTCTTCCAAAAATTCACCTATATAAATACCGGTTTTATAATGCGCTTTAACTAGATCACCTGAGGTGAATTGTGCCATGGCTACCGCCTCCTTAAGAGTATTGTAACAAAACTAATACTGTGAAAAAATCGTGAACACCTCTCTTCTTAAGTATAAATTTGTTATAATATGTGGAGATTGGAAAGGTGTGTGGTCGTCCTATGATGGAATTTCTTTATTTCCCACAGGATAAATCCGAATATATACCGGCAGTTCTCACTTTGCTCGTTTTTACGATTCTTGCTGTGATCACCATGTATTTCATCATTAAGTCTTCGCGTAAAGAAGAAAAAAAGATGGAGCAAAGTTCGAAGAACAAAACGTCAGCTTACAAGCAGCAGCCAAATGAAGACAGTACAAGACGATGAGGTTACCCTCTCGTCTTTTTTTATTTGCTCTGTGAAATTATAATCTTGATATTCATATAAGCTACATATTCTTTAAGCCTCCGTTTCGAGGTGTCCGGGCTGTTTCCGTAATGTTGCTTGCAGGTCCGGGAAAATCACTCGCTTTCCATGGAAGTTCGAGGAGGCTAAAAGCGCTGCCACGGAAAGCGGGTCAATCCCCGCAGCCCTGACCCATTACCCAATGTCTCGAAATCAAGTCTTCCAAGATCCTGCGATTTTGTCGAATAACTTTTTATGAAAAGTCAGCAAGAACGTTTAACAAACATTATAATTAATTGCTCTGCTATCCTACTGTATCCATCCTTTTCTACAGCTGCTTAATCAAAATATTTTCTCTTCCGCTTCCATATCTTTCACCGCTCAA
Source organism: Halobacillus sp. A1 (assembly GCF_024189295.1). GTDB lineage: Bacteria > Bacillota > Bacilli > Bacillales > Halobacillaceae > Halobacillus_A. Next base: position 10,849 of record NZ_JAIZEN010000018.1, on the reverse strand, counting down.
AAACTCAAAATAGAGAATTCCTGATAACTGCAATATTGTAAAAATCGTTATGTACATCAATTTCGTTTAGCAGAGCTTTAACTTATAAAGTTCATCAATAAGGGGAAACTATGATTACCATTGATGTAATTGAAGGGAAGTTAAGGGATGAAATCAATATTAATGTTTGCAGTTCTCATATTTCTTATAGGATGTAATAGCGATGCCCGGTCCCCTGTTGAAACTGCTCTGTACAACCAGGGGAATGATCGAATCGGCACCGCGGTATTTATCGAGCAGCCGGACGGCGTAAAGCTGAATGTGACCGCAGAAGGTCTTACTCCAGGTATTCATGGAATTCACGTCCATGAGAGACCTGAATGCGAAGGACCTGACTTCAAGAGTGCGGGAAACCACTTCAATCCAAAAAACATGGAGCACGGATTAATGAATGAGAAGGGAGCTCACACTGGAGATCTTCCTAATATCGAAGCGGATGGAAGCGGATATGTGGATGTCGAGTTAATGATACCAGAAGCTACATTAAAAGACGCCCAAACATCACTATTGCGAGATGAAGGCACGGCTATAGTGATAAGCAGTCAAGCAGATGATGGAATGAGCCAGCCTGCAGGCGACTCAGGTGAACGGGTAGCTTGCGGAGTGATCACGTTAGAAGCGGACCAGGACGAGGCCAGTGATCCTGCTGAAGCGGATCAAAACAAAGAGTAACAAAAAGCTTCCCAGATTCAACTGGGAAGCTTTAATTTTTGCACCGCTTCAATAATTCTGTTTACACCATCTTCTATTAATTCATGAGGAGCTGCAATGTTAATGCGCATAAACCCTTGGCCTTCTTCACCAAAAGAACCACCGTCATTTAAGCCGACTTTGGCTTGTTTTTGCATAAAGGACTTTAATTCAGTGTGAGTCAGATTTAAAGCACGGCAGTCCAACCATAGTAGATAGGTACCCTCGGTAGGAACTACGCGTATAGAACTCGTTTCCGAGTGAAACTTCTCCATGACATAATCTCGATTAGCTTCTAACGTTTGTAGTAACTCTTCAAGCCATTCTTCGCCTTCAGAATAGGCAGCCTCCATGGCTGTCATCCCCAAAGTATTTAACATAAAAATGCCTTGATTATCAAACTGCTTTTTAACTGTCTGACGCAGTTCTTCGTTTGCTGTAACTAGATAGGAGGCCTGTAATCCAGCCAAATTAAAAGTTTTTGTAGGAGACATCAATGTAATCACCTGGTCATTCGTTTCTTTACTAAGGGAAGCAATTGGAATATGGGCGCGTTGATCAAATATAAGATCAGCATGGATCTCGTCAGAAATGATTTTTACGCCATGACGCAGGCAAATGTCACTCATTTTTTGCAGTTCATCTTTAGTCCAAACCCTTCCCACAGGGTTATGGGGATTACATAATATAAAAAGCTTTACGTTATTTTTTTTAATTTTTTCTTCAAAATCCTCAAAGTCAATGGAATAATATTCATCAATATAGTTCAGAGGGTTTTCTACAAGCTTCCGTCCATGGTCTTTTATAACGCTGTAAAAAGGAGGATATACTGGCGTTTGGATGATAATCGAATCATCTTTTTCAGTAAGTGCCTGTACAATCATATGCAAACTAGGAATAACTCCTGGGCTGTATGTGATCCATTCATTTTCAATTTCCCAGTCATGACGTTTTTTAAGCCACGTGTTAATTTGATCTTTTAATAAATCATCCGGCATAGTATATCCGAATATCCCGTGTTCAACTCTGTGCTTCAATGCTTTAATTACGGCTTCAGGGGCTTCAAAGTCCATATCTGCAACCCACATTGGGAGAACTTCTTTATCCTGATACAATTCTTCAGCGTAATCCCACTTAACGGATCTTGTTCCTTTGCGGGAAGTTATTTTTGAAAATCTACTCATTCGTATCACTCCAATAATAAGATCGCTCATTCACATGATACCGAAAAACTCAAACAGATGATACTGCAGTGTTTCTACTACATATAATGAAAAAAAAAGAAGCAAAGCGAACGTTCCGCTTTGCTTTCACAGGGGGAATACGAGAAAGTCTTACGTTAATCAATATAGCCATAAATCGTAAACTCTAAACCTCTTTTTTTGATTATTATTTTTCTTTTAATTCATAAAGTAGATTCATAGCTTTAAGTACTTCTTCTTCGGAGAAATCAAGGGACTTTCTAAGCAGCAATTTGGCTCGTTTCACACCTACTTCACCGATCAAGTTTTGAAGTTCTTCATCAATCGTGTGATCAGTCTGGTATTCGACTAATTCAGAAGCCGGAATATCGAGCACAGTAGAAATTTTCAGTAGTGTGTCCAGTTCAGGTTCTCTAGAATTGGATTCGTAAGACTCTAATGTCTGAACGCCAATCCTTGATTTCATAGCCAAATCCTCAATAGTGAACTCTTTCAGTTGACGATACTTTTTAATGTTATCTCCAACACTCATAAGTACCCCTCCTTGCCTTTTCTACATTATACCAATATGTAGTGGAAAAAGGATACTATAGGAACTCTTTGATTATTCTTAGAAGGTATGGTAAAATCAATAATTGCGTGAAAAGAAACGAATATTTTAATCAGGAGTTGTATAGCATGTCAGATAAGTTTCAAGAAGGTCAAGTTTTAGATGGTAAAGTAACAGGAATTCAGCCATATGGTGCATTCGTTGCCCTTGATGAAAAAGTGCAAGGTCTTGTGCATATTTCCGAAGTAACTCATGGCTACGTGAAGGATATTAACGAGCACCTAAATGAAGGTGATGAAGTCCAAGTTAAAATTCTTAACATCGATGCAGAAAAGAATAAATATTCTCTTTCCATCCGTGCGACACAGGAGGCACCTAAGCAAGAACAGCGCCGTCCTCGTAAGCAAGCTGCCCCTAAGCAGCAGCAATACCAGCAGGAGGATGCTTCTGCAGGATTTAATACGTTAAAAGACAAGTTAGAAGACTGGATTAAGCAGTCTGACGATCGCGAAAAGTTTCGTAAATAATCAAAACCCGGCTGAGCCAGCCGGGTTTTTTTTGTTAATCAGCTTCATCGCTATGTCTTACTCTCACATTTCATGGAAAGACATAACTCCGCTTTACACTTCACATACTTTTAGGCCTGAGCGGTTCTTTAACACTTTTAAGGCGTCTAGCCACTCGCGACATAAGCAAGTTCCTTACGTGAAGGAAGATCGCTTCACTATGCGGGAGCTTGCTTATGCATGTCAGGCCTGAACGCCCCTCTTCGCATTTCTTTTTACTTTTCGGTGGCGTCTACTGTTGCGTCATGATATTCAGCGGCACGCGAAAAGTATATAGATATGGCAATAAGTCCGCTAATTCCTACAAGTGTGTAAATGACACGTGCGAATGCACCACTCTGTTCTCCACCACCGAAGAGACCAGCAACTAAGTCATACTGGAATAGACCAACAAGTCCCCAGTTAATAGCTCCAATGATGATAAGCAATAAGGCTGTTCTTTGAATCCAGCTCATTCTTTTCCCCTCCTTACTACGTTGAATTAGTCATAGGTTGAGCGAAGTGAGAAATTTTATACATAACGCATTTCTTTTGAGTATCTGTTTGAGATAGTGGATAATGTGATATTGTACGAAAGATACTCACTTTTGAGAGGAGAATATTGAGATGGATGCATTTACTTTCCATAATCCAACCAAATTAATTTTTGGTAGAAATCAAGTGGAACAATTAACTGAGCAAATACCAAATGATACGAATAAAGTGTTAGTCGTGTATGGTGGCGGAAGTATAAAGAAAAATGGCGTTTATGATGACGTCATGAAAGAACTGAATAGTTTAGAAGTAGAAGTACACGAACTGTCAGGTGTTGAGCCAAATCCAAGGCTGACTACGGTTAGAAAAGGCGTGGATATTTGTAAAAAAGAAAACATTGATTTCATTTTGGCTGTAGGAGGCGGAAGTGTCATTGACTGTACGAAGACTATAGCTGCTGGAGCTAAATATGAAGGAGATGCGTGGGACCTTGTTACAAGACAAGCTACTCCAGAGGGTGCAATACCTTTTGGTACGGTTCTGACGCTTGCGGCTACAGGTTCAGAAATGAACGGCGGAGCTGTTATTACGAATTGGGAAACGAATGAGAAGTATGGATGGGGATTCGCACCATATACGTACCCAACCTTTTCCATTCTTGATCCTCAGAATACAATGACAGTACCACGAGATCAAACCATTTACGGGATCGTGGATATGATGAGTCATTTGATGGAACAATATTTCCATAATAATACGCAGTCACCCGTGCAAGATGAGATGGTAGAAGGGGTCTTACGTACGGTCATCGATACAGCACCCAAATTACTTGACGATTTAGAGTCTTATGAACACCGCGAAACCATTCTATATGCTGGAACAATTGCATTGAATGGAATGCTTCAGATGGGTTACCGCGGAGACTGGGCTTCTCACAATATCGAGCACGCCGTCTCAGCTGTATACGATATTCCTCATGCAGGAGGTTTGGCCATCCTTTTCCCTAATTGGATGAAGCATAATGTTGAAGTTAACGTATCTCGATTTGCACGATTTGCTGAAAAAGTTTTCCAAGTGGATCCAGAAGGCAAATCAGATCGTGAAGTAGCTGAGCAGGGAATTGAAGAACTGAGGAATTTCTGGTCTTCATTAGGTGCTCCAGAGACGCTGGCTGATTATGACATCAATGACGATCAATTTAATGTAATTATCAATCGTGCGATGAAACGCGGTGCTTTTGGCAATTTCAATAAGTTGGAAGATGAAGATGTAGCAAAAATATTAGAGATGTCTAAATAATTAATTTCAGAGACACAGTTGTATGCTGTGTCTCTTTTTCATGTGAAGCGCTTTCATATTAAATGCTTACTTGATTTGCTAAGAAGGTTCCGATAAAGTGAAAATAGCTCATTAAAAAATGACTTGGAGGAATTTGAATGACACACGTTCGCTTTGACTATAAAAAAGCATTACCGTTCTTTAACGAACATGAAATTGAATATATGCAAGGAGCCGTATCACTTGCTCATAAAGCACTGCATGAAAAAACTGGCGCTGGTAACGATTTCCTAGGGTGGATCGACTTACCGGAAGACTACGATCGAGAAGAATTTGCTCGAATTCAAAAGTCAGCTGCTAAAATCAAAGAAGATTCTGATGTTCTATTAGTGATCGGAATCGGTGGTTCTTACCTTGGCGCCCGAGCTGCAATTGAAATGCTTAACCATAGCTTCTACAATGAACTATCTTCTGAACAGCGCGGCACTCCTCAAGTGTTTTTCGTAGGGAACAGCATTAGCGCTCCATACTTAAACGATTTATTTGACCTGCTTAAAGGGAAGGACGTTTCCGTCAATGTAATTTCTAAAAGCGGAACGACAACTGAACCAGCGATCGCCTTCCGTGCTTTCCGAAAGTTTTTGGAGGAAAAGTACGGTCAGGAAGAAGCACAGAAGAGAATTTATGCCACTACAGATAAAAACAAGGGAGCTTTAAAGACTTTGGCTGATGAACAGGGCTACGAGTCTTTTGTCGTGCCTGATGATGTAGGTGGACGTTATTCTGTTCTAACAGCGGTAGGGTTACTTCCGATTGCCGTAAGCGGTGTTGATATTGAAGCAATGATGGAAGGTGCTAATGCAGCGCGTAAAGACTTGAGTACAGACAATTTGGATGAGAATCCTGCTTATCAATACGCTGCTGTACGTAACGCTCTTTACAGTAAAGGGAAAACGATTGAGATGATGATCAACTATGAACCTTCCTTACAATATTTTTCTGAATGGTGGAAGCAGCTGTTCGGTGAAAGTGAAGGAAAGGATCAAAAAGGTATTTATCCGTCTTCCGCGAATTTCTCAACAGATTTACACTCCTTAGGACAGTACGTGCAGGACGGTCGAAGAGATTTATTCGAAACAGTTTTACATGTAGAAACACCTAAATCTGATTACACGATTGAAGAAGATCAACAAAACTTAGACGGGCTCAACTATTTGGCTGGTGAAACAGTTGATTACGTCAACGAGAAAGCCTATGAGGGAACGATGCTTGCTCACACAGATGGTCAAGTTCCGAACTTAATCGTTCACGTACCGAAGCTTGATGCTTATACTTTCGGTTATCTTGCCTATTTCTTTGAAAAAGCATGCGCTGTCAGTGGCTATCTCCTAGGAGTAAATCCTTTCGATCAGCCAGGGGTAGAAGCATATAAGAAGAACATGTTTGCCTTATTAGGCAAGCCTGGCTTTGAAAAAGAAAAAGAAGAATTAGAAAAACGTCTATAAGATAAATGAAAACCACCTCCAATTATTGGTTAATCGGAGGTGGTTTTTTTGGGTAAGCTAATCTCTAAAGGAGGTGCTGAGTATGATTACTTTAGAGTCAGAACTAACGAATAAGTTGTTTGTTTTTCATGAAATGGAACAGGCGCTTCAACCGCTTGGTTTTAAATTAGCAGACAACTGGGAGTACGATCATGGTTATTTGGATTATAAAATTGATAACGAAGCTTCAGGTTACCAATTTCTCCGTCTTCCAGTAGAAGTTATAGAAGGACAGTTTCTGGATAACCCTTCAGATGCTACTTTAGTAAAAGTGAAAGAGCCCTATCTATTGGCACATTACTATCAGGATGGCATAGATGACCATGTAAGAGAGGGGAACTTCAGAGCATCGTTCGATCAGTTCCAGGAACCAAAAGATAAAGATGGTGAATTTCCTGAACATCTTATCCCTGTAGGAATGCAAGCCTTACTAGATGCTGAGCAGGCGTTACGTGCGCAGCGGAATGAGCAAAATTAACGACTGTACTTTTTCTAATGGAATAAGATGGTCGATCACAAAATATAATTTTTTGTTCTGGCGATAGCCTACAATGACCGACCCTTGTTCGAGATAATGGATCACCGCCTCCTTCATAGATTGATCTTTAAGAACTAAAGGGACAGATTCTTCGTGGAATTGTCTTGATGTCAGTAATTCGAGCAACAATTGGAAAGGCTCAACAGGATCGGTATGGTATAGTTCGTGATATATCAAGCTGCTCATGAAATCATTCGATCGGATGACGGTATTTGCTCCTGCCCGCTCTGCATTAATCTTTTGCTTATCTGTCAACACTTCGGCAATGATGAAGAGGGAGGGGTGGTGACCTTTCAGTGCTACGGTCTGGTGGATTACAGACTGATCAGCAGAGTGTTCTGCTTTTGAAGGATCGGCTGTTATGATAGCTGTTTTAGCTTCTTTCAAGTTAGCTTTTTCCAGAGTCTCTTCCATTGTCGCATCTCCTTGAACGAAATGGACGTTAGAATGGTTTTCATAAAGCCGTTTCATGGATCGATCAATTAATACTATATATTCTTCGCTGTTATTCTCCTCCATCATATCGATCAGTTGACGCGTGCGTTCATTCCAGCCGATGATAACAATATGGTGTTTACCTTTATATTGGACTCTTCCTCTAGATAAATCACGTTCGTGCTGGACGGTAGCTGAAGATAAAGTAGCCATATAAAAAGTTAAAAGGCCGCCTCCAGTCAATATCAATAAAATAGTGATTATTCGGCCAGCCGTAGTTAAAGGGACATAATCTCCATAACCGACTGTTGCCCCAGTAATAAAAGCCCACCAGATTCCATCGAATACGGTAGGGAAAGTGCCAGGTTCAATCGTATGGATGACTACTCCATAGAAAACCATGAATAATAGGACTGTCCCTAATAAGCGCAAGAATACGGGCAGTTGAAAGTATAGACGAAGCCATTGCTGCATGACAGAGCTCCTCTTTTTTTCCTTAGTATGTCTCTAACACAGCGGCTTCAAACATAAAAAAAGTGCCTCTTTAGAAATGAAAGAGGCACTTTGATCATGACGTCAAGGCTTTCTTTAAGTCGTTGTATACGTAGGAACGAAAATCTTCATTGTCACGATAAGCTTTTGTGATAAATTGGAACATCTCGTTTTGCTTCTCTTTAAACTGCTCATCACTCTCTGCAGGTAAGTTGGCGCTTGAGCTTTCTATAAAATGCTGTAACTCTGGTGCACGGGGTCCCCAATTAAATAATTCGTTCCCTTCACGATCAATGATGATAATCTTCGGAATCGATCTTGACGTTTTATTAGTTAAATATTGGTCCATTAACGTTAAGTTCTCATCTCTCAGTAAAAAGTGAGTATCAATTCTGCTTATTTCTGCAATACGAAGGAAAACGGGTATATTAAGCATTGCATCTCCGCACCAGTCTTCCGTCAATATAATCGCCCTGAGGTTCTTTCCTCTAAGTTGTGCAAGGAGAGGTTCGTCCTCTGTTGGTACTTTAAAATGTTCGTAAATATAAACGAAGCCCTGCTGATGCTGACTCATAGAATCCACATATTCCTGGGCGGTAATTCCTTTTTCGAACCACTCGTTTAGTTCCATAGCAACTCCTCCTCAATAACTACATACTCATTGAGAGTTCCCTAAATCATATTAGATTAAGCGTGTTTTTAAAAATGATTGCTAATGGTGGTATAATTTTATTGTTGAAAATAAAGAGGAGGTTTATTACATATGGAAAAAGAAGCAAAGCAATTCCTTATGGAACTATTAACTATTCCGTCACCTTCAAGCATGGAAATGGAAATCCAAAAGCGTTGGATGAAGGAAATGAAAAGTTATGCTGATGAAATCCGTACAGATCACGCTGGTAACGCAATAGCCGTCCTGAATCCCGAAGCTGAATTCAAAGTTCTGTTAGCTGGACATTGTGATGAGATCGCTTTAGTCATCAACAGAATCGATGAACAGGGATATTTGCATTTTGATAAAATGGGTGGAATCAATCCTAAGGCAGCCGTAGGGATGAAAGTCACCGTACTTGGTGAAGAAAAAAACTTCTCCGGAGTGATCGGTGTGAACGCCCAGCACCACGGGGGATTAAAGGGTGATTTTGGCCTGGACGATCTTTTTATAGACTGCGGAGCTAAATCTAAAGAAGAAATCTCAGAATTCATAAAAATTGGGGACTTGGCGGTATATAAGAGAGAACCTGAAATTCTTATGGATCGATACATCTCAGGTCGGGGACTTGATAATCGTACAGGACAATTCATAGTAGGGGAAGTAGTGCGCAGGCTGTCTAAAAAGGAATTGAAGGTCGGACTTTATGCGGCAAGCACGGTGAACGAAGAAACAAATATGGGTGGGGCATATTTTGCCGCTGCAGGGGTTGAACCAACTATGGCAATTGCCTGTGATGTGACTTTTGCAACAGACTATCCCGGAGTGAATAAGAATAAATACGGAGACATCACCCTGGATGGTGGTCCAGTGCTGGCGAAGGGTGCTCCTATCAACCGAAAGATCAACAAATTGTTAGAAACAAGTGCCAAAACACTGGATATGGACGTCCAATATGAGTTGACTTCACGTTCGACAGGCACTGATGCTGACCGTATGCGGCTCACGGGTAAAGGAGTGCCGGTCAGTTTGGTTTCTCTGCCGCTTAGGTATATGCATTCGCCTGTTGAAACAGCCAGTCTGCAAGATATTGAGGAAGAAATCGAACTGCTAGTCCACCTGATCGAAAACATGAGTGGTCAGGAAAATTTGAACCCTTTAGAAGATTAAATAACTTGAACAATTGGATGGAATCGAATAGAATTAAATTACAATTCGATATCGATTCAAATCTTCGGGGCAGGGTGCAATTCCCGACCGACGGTAAGGAGTGTGTCAGTACACTCTAAGTCCGTGACCCGCTTTGTGTAAAAGCTTTGCGGTTGACCTGGTGAGATTCCGGGACCGACAGTTAAAGTCTGGATGGGAGAAGATCATGAGCGCAAGAAAGGTAGTAGCACATTACTATCTTTAATTCTCAATGAGTGCATAAACAACCCCTGGAGCGTTTTATCTGCTTCAGGGGTTTTAATTTTTCCTTTTTGAGTAAGCTTACCTTCATCTGGGATTCTGAATCGATAGAAAAGATGAAGGAGGAACCACATTGAACCAAAGTCGAGTATCCAATCTGTCAAAATTGATTATTTTAGCGCTGTTCGGGAGTATTTCCATGGTGCTTATGTTTTTGAATTTTCCGCTTCCTATGCTGCCTCCTTATTTAAAGGTCGATTTCAGTGAAGTTCCTGCATTGCTGGCAGCTATTTTATTCACTCCGGCTGCGGGCATTGCCGTAGAGGCTTTAAAGAATATTTTGTACCTGATTTATACCGGAGCGGGTGACCCGGTAGGGGTAGCAGCGAATTTTTCAGCGGGAGTTCTTTTCATTGTGCCAGTATCTATTCTCTATCATAAATTCAAAAGTACAAAAGGGTTGATTTCCGGGTTGGTGTCTGGCGCCGTGATTATGGCTGTTGGAATGAGCGTCTTGAACTATTTCTTGATTCTTCCAGCCTACAGCTGGTTCATGGGATGGGAATCAATGACTGCTGAAGTCAAAAGTTTTACAGTATTAGCAGGTATTTTACCGTTTAATGCTTTAAAAGGAATAATTGTAGGGATTCTATTTGTTCCTTTATTCATTAAGCTGCGACCGTGGATTGAGCAGAAACGACTGCGCCACTCGTCCGCTGCATAAAAAATGGCCTTCCAACAAATTTGGAGGGCCATTTTTTTATGGTTTCAAGAAAACATGATTAATATTTATTACATTAAAGAATTCTTCAATAATATGGGGGTTTTATAGGAGGTTTGATTTCGAGAAATTGGAAAGGTTACACTTGTTTGGACAGTTTCGTTAAGGTCAGTTACACTTTACTAAATATTTCAATCAAGGAGACTAAACATGACCCCAAGGAATCGCCGTAACTTTACTGATGAATTTAAGAAGCAA
>NZ_JAIZEN010000017.1 GCF_024189295.1 Halobacillus sp. A1 | reverse complement strand
TCTCCTCCAAAATCCCAACCTCCAGTAAAATAACGTCATCAACTATTTTACTAAAAGAATAGGCTGATAGAGCAAAAGTGTAAAATCTATTCAAGCGAAAACTGTCAACTTTATTCTAGCGTTTACACGAAGGTGGAAAATTCATCTTTCCCCTTCGTCTTTTGTTGTTTTTTGTGTTACCAAATGATCAAACCATCGAGGCGGAAGTGGAGTTTGGCTGGTTTGAGAAATATAAAAAAGAATAACAATATAAAATGTTATCCCGTTCCTCTTTTTTGACTCTATTACCAGTAAAATTCAGCCCTCCCGCACTGGTCTACGATTGTTGCGGGAGGAGGGGAACCTAGCTGAACCTTATATATGCTGAAATAGATGGATGTCCAATGCCAATTTATTTTCCGACAATATTACAGGGCAATGCTTAGTTTGGCGGACTCCTCTAAAGGACATCTGCTAAACAACCATCGCCCAATTTCATTTTACTTTTCATAGTAGCTGTCATCGTCCTCAAAATACAAATACGCCACTAACTTTTCAAAATCTTTATCAGAGGAACATTCGATTTGTAAATCAATAAAGGCCATTACGACTTCCTCATCATTAAACGGAAAATGACTGTTATCTACGTTACTTAGGATCTCTCTTTTAGAGAGTCCCTTCTCCCTTAATACCACAACTGCTTTCTTCATTGAAGATGCTTCTCCCATGTGTATGCCTCCTAGGACGGTTTAGTTTCTTTTCTGAGAAAAATTTTACGCAAATTCTTAAAGTAACTAAGTTTACGGAGAATGGCAGACGGAAAACAAAAAATAATGAAAAGACCCTTGTCTTTATTAATTACTACATGATTAAGTGATTTTCCTGCTTGGCTTAGTAGTTCCTTTTTTCCGAAGGGCTCTGTTAAAGTTTAGTGTTGATATTACCTAAAAAAGAGGACTTCTAATTTTATGGAACACGATTGCTTTACACTGAAACACAAATGAATTATAAGTGGTATTTATAAAAATATGAGGGGAGAATTATTATTAAATTTTTATTGTTAGGTGTATTGAGTTCCATTTTAGTGGTGGGGTGTAATGTGGACCATAGTAGTAACGTAGAAACCCCTACCACAAGCAAGGTTGGTTTTGTAATGGATATTAATAAAGAGGATGAAGAAATACTCGTAGTTAATTCGGAATTAGATGAAAGAGATACTAAAGACGCAGACGCTTCTCCCATTTGGTTTTCTAATCCTCCTAAAGATGAGCAGCTTTATGAGAAAGCAGAACTTGGTGATAAAGTAGAGATTAAACTTAAGGATGTTATGGAATCTTACCCTGGCCAAGCACTTATTGAGGACATAAAGATCTTATCTACTCAAACCGAAGATGGAGCTGACCTAAGTCAGTCCGAAGTGTTAAGAGAAGTACTTGAAAAGAATGGTGAAGAGATGATGGAACTCTACGAAACTCCGGGATCTGGAGGCGCGGTACCTATAGTTAGAAGTATGGATTACGATTCAGAAGCAGATGAATGGAATGTAAAAATAATATCACAGTCAGCTACGGAAACGGTTAAAGAATATCCGGAATTTAAGGTTAAGGACGAATGATATTTAGGAGGTGTTGTGGTTCTAAAAAGCTAGTTGAAAACTATAAATTTATTTTTTTATAATCATCAAAAATTTAAAAGGGAGGGAGAGATAGAATGATTACTTCAAAAGAGTACTCTATTAAGCAATCGCCCCCTTATCTGGAAGACTTGAATTCGAGACATCTTGAAGTAGATCTAAAACTTCCGCACACGTTTGTTGAACAATAATTAAAATAGAAAGAAAATAAATCCCCCAAATAATAATGAGAAAAATATTGGTATGACACAACCAATACCAATACACCCTTCAAAAGAATTTTGAAAGAAAGAACGAATTTTATCCCCTTTTGTCTCCTTATGGGTATTCAATTTAGACATAAATTTGCACATCCTTAATAAATCCACAGCAGGACTTTTTTAGCCTCATTCTTCCTCTTTTCCTGTTCAACTATTCTGCTCCGTTAACACAATAAGCGATAGCCTTGTGCAGCTATAGCCCCCGTTAGCTGAAAGCTTGAATTCAAGATATTTTTGATTTAAACATATCAAACACAACTGTTATCTTAGTCACAACATCTACTCTAAAAATGGAACGTTATACACAATAATAAGACTCATTATAAGTAACATCATTGTGCTTATATATTGCTTTGAATCTTTAATAAAGATGAATTCCATAATTGCCTGAAATCCTAATGTTATTGCTAAATAGGACATAAAAAAATATTTTATTAATGTGTCTGAGTTGAAATCAATGCCAGACCATAGTGCACTTAAAAAGACAAACAGGATTATACCTCTCCCCCAACGGTCAAGATTTTTCCCGGATGTTTCTGATATTCTTACCTTCTCAACCCTAAGAATCTTATTTGTAATTTTTTCTGTCATAAACATCAAGGCAATTAATACAATTAAAAACACTAAGAACTCCACCTAATCCCCCCTTACATTAACATTGAACGATTATCAAATTATTGGTAAAGGCTAGAAAATTTACGCTTGGGTAGCAATGAAGTCCCTATTAAGGTTGCTCAATCGCCCCCGATACAGTAAGACTCAGATTCGAGATAATTCTTAATGTTACTAAATTTTTGAAGGGTTTTCACTTAGTTCCATTAACAATACAATAATCACCTTATAAATTATTAACCAATCAAATAAAGTATGGTTGAATTCAATCGAAGTTAACAAATTAATGGTAATAATATACTCTCTGTTCGTTGCAAACCCTTATTTAAGAAGTTAAAATTACAGTTGGGACATAAAATTTCGTGAACATTGTTGTTAAATTTCTAGGCTAGGAGGTCTCAAATGGCGAAAAAATACATACATACGATAAATTTAATTGTAGGTGTAGTGGCTGTAGGGTTTAGTCTCTTTTTAGCCTGGGCTGTGTCAGCGTTTGCTCCTGAAGAAAATGCTGGAGTAATTTTTATTCCGATACTAGTAACAGCAGTTTGGGTTATAGGATATATATTACAGATTAAATTTAATACATTAAAGAATGTATTAATTACGGTCCCTGTCGAAGTGATAATATTTTACTTAATAATTACACAAACCTCTTCGGTTATGAATTAAATATCGACTAAAAAATCTCTACACGTTACTACACCCCAAATGTTAAAATGAAAAGCTAACTTTTGGGGTGATTTTAATAATTTGAAAATGAATCTATCCAAAGTAGCTCTGCCACTATACTAAAAAGTAGTAACTTAGAGTAATTAACTCGAAACTGAGTCTAAACTACTCTGCCCTATACTTAAACCTCCAACTATTCTGCTCTTTTTAAAGACCTTGATTTTCAAAAAACTATTTCGAGTTACGTAATCATATGGGTATAACCCATTATGTTAAGAACTACGCCATAAAGAGAAAACAAAATCCCTAAATAAAAAGTCCACGGGTTTTCATCCCTATCTTTATCAATAGTTTCAAGCGTTACCAAGCCAAATACTAATGCAACTAAAGGTATGACTATAAATTGTGGTCCAAATGCGAAGCCAGCCCCACCAAAAACTAAAGCCAGTATTCCGAACATATTCTCCGAAGGATATTTTTCTAGCACTTCTATTTCTTCTTCTGTCAAATCTTCATTACTAGAAAATACTTTTTCAATTTTTTTTAATTTTTTCCTCATTTTGAATCCCAATCTAATAATAACAATCGTACAAAGAGAAATAAGACTATTAAAAATAATATCTTGTTCTCTTCCTAACGTAATTCCTACTCCTTCTATTTGGCTACCGTCCATTACTATGGAAGAGATAGTCCCCACCGCTACACTAATTGCAACTATTAAAATAGCATTTAATTTTTTAAATCTAAAACTAAGTATTAAACTTATTATAAACACCACTATTGTTCCCAACCATCAAACCTCCTATAATTGATACCTCTATAAGCTTAGTAATAATTATTTCAAACCTCTACATTTTTCACAAGTAGTTATTCAGTTACCTTTTCCACAGAGAGAAGAGCGCAAATTCTTATTCCAAATTGCGCTCTTTAACGAAAGGCTCTGTTAAAGTTGAGTGTTGATATTACAAAAAAAAGAGGACTTCCATTTTTATGGAAGTCCTCTTTATATATATTTCCTTATTAAACTAAAGCCCCCAATTGCGTAAGACTCGAAATCGAGAAACTTCAGAATTTATGGGCGATTATTTTATTCTTTTTCCTTTATCTCTTTTAATAACTAAACTATTCATTTTGATTCTTCAGTTTTCGGTGTTTAAGTCCTTTGTACAAGACCATCATTACTGGAGGAGTAAGACCCACCAGTAGAACAGTAATATTCTCCTTAGGTCCAATCCAGTAAATCAACCCCATTATAACGATAGAGGCTAGTACAAACAACCATCCAACCTTTTTATTTAGCATACTTTGCCTCCTTACCTTTCAATCATTCCTTTTTAATTTCGTTTCCAATTATTTCAAAATTACACTTATTACTCAAGTCTAATTAAAAGACATCTCAAGAGAATATCTCGAATTCAAGTCTTCAACTAACCTGCCCGTTAGCTAAAAAGCGATTGCTCATATTGAACAATCGCCCCCTATAATTGACTAAAATATTTACGAATTTTCTTTCTCATCTTTTATAAATAAGCCAATTATTACAACAATAAACCCTAAACCTAATAAAAAAATCTCAAAACCACCTGTTCTAAAAACAACTTCAGGGATATATATTGCCACAAGCATTAGTGCAATGCCTAGTAACATTATTTTAATACAATGCATTGATTCTCCACCTTTTAAACTCTTTTGACCTTTGTTTTAACCCAGAGAAACACTACCATTGTGTAGCAATTGCCCAAGTCACAGAAACACTTGAAATCAAGACTTTTACTAAACCAAAACTTATTAAAGATTGTTTTGTATTGACCTATAGCTTTCCTCTAAAGTATTGTTCAGCTCTAATATGAATTTCCCCTCTTCCTGATTTTTGTCCACGCTCGCTGCATTTCTAGTTGCTTCTTGGATTATTTTAATCTCCTGGTATAATGCCTCTTTATTTTGTAAAGAAAGACTTCCTCCTTCATCAATTTGAGCACCCTTACGAGCGAAATAATTGCTTATAACTCCGAAAATCTCTAAATTGTTTTGCTCTCCTTCTTTTATAACTTTGTCTTTACTATTTAAATCTAAAAGGAAATTTGACTCTCTATCTAACTGTAGAAAAAGATAATTTAATTCAGTTAACTCACTTTTATGGATTGTATCTGTCTCTAAATTTTCTTCAGTTATACGTTCAACGTCTCTAAGTCTTTCCATAAAATCGTCTTTACTTTTTTCGGTAGTGTCATTGAGAGTTTGATTAAGCTCATTGTTTGAATCGAACTGAAAGAAATTAGTAATTAGTGAGGCAACTAATATTAAATACAACAAAATTATCATAGGTTTTCTTTTCTTAAATGCCATCAACTACTCCCCCACAATTGCAACTTCCCAAAATATCACAAGGTCTAAGATAACTACCACTCCTAAAATGCACTTTAATTCATATACGAATGAGGACAGATATCGTTTCAAAACTGGCTAATATCTCGAAACTGAGTCTTCAACTAGTCTTCAACTAACCTGCCCTATACTGGAAGACTCAGTTTCGAGATAAATCCCCACTTAGGGTACAAGATTCAAAAGTTATATCGTGAAAGTAGATAATCTAAGGGTATCATAGGCCACACATTCTCCTAGGCAGAAAGTTTAGTTGACTTTCGTGCTAGTTCTTTCTTATAATGAACCTAAACTTAAGTGATAATGAGAATCATTATCAAAAGATAGTTAGGAGGAAAAGTTGTGCAAGAAACACCCAACTACACGGAGCTGATGATCACGGCGGGAGAAAACGTAGAGAGTTTTTCATTCCGCCCGTTAGATGCAGGAAGAGACGTTGAGCTGCTTTATAAATGGATGCATCAAAAACATATCGCTCCATTCTGGAAGCTGAATCTTCCATTATCTGAATTCAAACCATGGGTTCATAAGTCAGTGGAAGCGGAACATAAGGACTGCTACATAGGCTTTTATAACGGCGAGCCCGTCTGCTATCTGATTGCTTACTCCGTAGAAGAAGACCCGATCAAAGATTATTACGATTATAAAAAAGGTGATGTAGGGATGCATCTCCTGATCGGACCTCATTCCTGCTTAAATAAAGAGGATGGACTATCTATTGTGCGCGCCATGATTCTATTTTTATTCGACCGTTATGATGCAGAAAGGATTATTGGTGAACCTGATCGACGGAACCGGATTGTTATTCCCATCCTGAAGGAGTTAGGCGGAGAAGTGCTGGGCCGCATTCAACTGCCGAACAAAGAAGCTGTTTTAATCTCAGGAGAAAAAGCACCGGTTATTGAAAAACTCAGGGAAAATAATATTGAGGTTGATATTCGTAATTCCATGACGGTACCAGGAAATGAGCTGGTTTGATGAAAGGAACGATAAACGTAGACGCCCAAGTGGTTGATTTGCTGGAATCGATTAGGGCGAAGATGGTCGAGCTCGAACATCCCCCTTTAGATGAGTTGACCCCACAACAATCGAGAAATTACTATCAGGTAGCCAGAAGTTATTTCACAGTACTACCTGTCGAAGGGGTGCCTGTGGAAGATAGCTGCTTCCAGGGGAGAGCTGGCCATGACATTCCTGTCAGAATCTATAAGCCGGAAGGAAGAGGCCCCTTCCCGGTTCTTATCTATTTTCACGGCGGAGGCTGGGTCTTCGGGGACTTGAACAGCTCCGATAATGTCTGTAGGTATATATCCAAACATGCGCAAACCATCGTTGTTTCTGTCGGTTACCGGCTCGCCCCCGAGCACACATATCCGGCAGCTTTTCATGATGCGATTGACGCGGTCAGATGGACTTCTCATCAGCTGGAAGAATGGAACGGAGATATGGCACGCCTGGCGGTAGGAGGGGAAAGCTCCGGAGGAAATCTTGCCGCGGCCGCAGCCATCTACTTCAGAGATACAAAGGAATTGGAGTTATCCTGCCAATTTCTAATTACGCCTGTGTTGGATTATAATTTTGACACGCAATCGTATCAGGCGAATTACCAGTACAACTTGACAAATGAAAAAATGAAGTGGTTTTTTAATCATTATTTGAATGACCCTGCTGATGGGGAAGACGTTTATGTATCGCCGCTCCGGCTGCAAAATCTGACGAAGCTGCCGCGGACGTTATTGGTGACGGCTGAATTCGATCCTTTACGAGAAGAGGGCTTCTCATATGGCATACGGCTGGAAGCCTTCGGGGTAGAAGTAGATCTCTTACATTACGAGGATCTTGTCCACAGCTTTATCAATATGATTGGTGTGGTCGAACGATCGCATCAGGCTCTGGATGAAACGACAAAAAAGTTAAAAGAAATCCTGCATGCCTAGTCAAATCCACCTTCGGAAAAGAAGGTGGATTTTGTTCTATACGGGGGGTTGGAAATAGACCGACGTATATTTGATAACCATCAGACCGGGGCTCTTTATACGAAAATGGTCCTCTTTATATACGCAGGCATAAATCACTAATTATCACACGAGCACATGGCCGATTTTTTTATCAAAAAAGCCTTAATAGCAAGGGATTAGGTGTATATTTCGGCATAAATGAGAATGATAATTGTTTTCATCTTTTGTTGACATTGATAATCATTATCAACTAATATGACATTGAACAGCCAATTGATTTAGAAGGAGTTGGAAAAATGAGCGTTAGAACAAGCAGATCCAATCAAGATTTATTGAATCAGCAGGAAAAAAGGGAATCCAATGCGCGCTCTTATCCGCGCCGTATTCCATTAGCGATTAAAGAAGCAGAAGGTATATATATTACAGATGTCGAGGGACGAACCTATATCGATTGTCTGGCAGGAGCGGGAACACTCGCTTTAGGACATAACCATCCGGTAGTCATTGAGGCTATGCATGAAGTCCTTCATGACCGGCTGCCGTTACATACATTGGATATTACGACAGAAGTGAAAGAAAGTTTTGTAGATGAATTGTTTTCAAGTCTTCCAGAAGGATTTCGGAACCGGGCGAAAATTCAGTTCTGCGGTCCAACCGGAGGGGATGCGATCGAAGCAGCTTTAAAGCTTGCTAAGACCGCAACGGGCAGACAAAGCTTATTAACCTTCCAAGGTGGTTATCACGGGTCGACGCATGGAACGATGTCCATCAGCGGAAATCTGGCGCCTAAAATGAAGGTCCAGGGGCTTGTTCCGGACACGCATTTTCTGCCGTATCCCTATGATTATCGATGCCCATTCGGAAAAGGCGGGGAAGAAGGAGCGGCTCTGAGTGCAGCATATATTGAACAGCTGTTAGATGATCCGGAAAGCGGCATTCTTCCTCCGGCAGCGATGATTTTCGAAACCGTGCAGGGAGAAGGAGGAGCTATTCCAGCTTCGGTTAAGTGGTTGAAGGAGATGCGGAGAATTACCAAAGAGCGCGGCATTCCATTAATTATTGATGAAGTTCAGACAGGTATCGGCAGGACAGGAGCGATGTTCTCTTTTGAACATGTCGGAATTGTTCCCGATGCTTTCGTCCTATCGAAAGCGTTAGGCGGAAGTCTTCCGCTGTCAGTCGTGGTATATGACCGTGATCTGGATGCGTGGGAACCAGGAGCTCACATCGGCACCTTCCGCGGAAATCAGATGGCAATGGCTGCAGGAACTGCAACCCTTAAGTACGTGAAAGAGCATCAGCTCGCGTCTCATGCTTCCGATATTGGGCAGAAGCTTTTACAGGCATTGAGAGACATGCAGCAGCATTACCCCGAGCTTGGAGATGTTCGCGGCCGCGGGCTGATGATTGGAGTGGAGATGGTTGATCCATCTGGAAAGGCTTCGCCAGGAGGAGCATATCCAGCAGATGGAGCGCTTGCGAGCCGCATTCAGAAAGAGTGCTTTGACCGCGGGCTGATCATTGAAGTCGGAGGCAGACACGGAGCGGTCGTGCGGTTTTTACCTCCCCTTATTATTACAGACGAACAGGCAGAGGAAGTCATTTCGATTTTTCGTGAAGCGGTAACGGCCGCTCTTTCGGAGTAAGCCTATGGTGACGACAACTAAAAATCATAAAGCCAATTTGTTCGATCTGTTTGTCCTTCAGCAGGGGGAAGAGGGGGCGGAGGCTTTTCGCAAACAAACCGATCTGGTGGCGGATACAGTCGCTGAAGTTTTAAGGGAAACCGACCAGCCTTTTATTGGACGGTCGGTGGAGGAAATTAAACAGCAGCTGCTCCCAGTGATGAGTGTTCCTGAATCGGCCCAGTCGCTCAATGAAGTGCTGCAGGAGATGAAAGGACCCATTTTAGAAAACAGTCTGTATGTGTCTCATGCAAAGAGTATGGCTCATCTCCACTGCCCGCCCCTTTTACCAGGGGTGCTGGCTGAATTAATCATTGGAGCTCTTAATCAGTCGATGGATTCCTGGGATCAGAGTCCTGCCGCTACCTATGTGGAAGAAGAACTCATTCGCTATGTGACAGAGACCGTGAATTATCCGGAAACTGCGGATGGAGTTTTCACAAGCGGCGGTACCCAGTCGAATTATATGGGCATGCTGCTCGCGCGTGATGCCTTTTGCCTGTCGCAATGGAACCATCGTGTCCAAACGGACGGGCTGCCGGAAAACTTTAGGAAAATGAGAGTGCTCTGCTCAGAGAATGCTCATTTCTCTGTTAAAAAATCTATTTCTCAGCTTGGACTTGGGGAACAGGCGGTCATCCCGGTTCCCGTGGATGAGCATCACCAAATGGATCCAAACGAAGCGGTCCGTATCGTTGAAGAGCTGGAATCAAATGGTCTGCTTCCATTTGCCATCGCTGCCACATGCGGAACTACGGATTATGGAAGCGTGGATCCCTTAGAGGACCTTGCCGATGTTTGTAAGGATAAGGGGCTGTGGCTCCATGTAGATGCCGCCTATGGCGGAGGATTGCTGCTCAGTCATGAACACCGGAATAAGCTTGCCGGCTTAGAACGAGCGGATTCGATGGCGCTTGATTTTCATAAATGGCTGTTTCAGCCAATCAGCTGCGGTGTGTTTTTGTTAGAAGACCGGAAGCATCTGCGCCTCCTATCTCATCATGCAGACTATTTAAATCCTGTAGAAGACGAAGCGGACGGCATCCTGAACCTGGTGGATAAAAGTATCCAGACGACGCGGAGGTTTGATGCGCTCAAGGTGTTGATGACGTTGAAAACGATGGGAACCCGATTACTAGGAAGTATGATTGATCGAACGATGGAAGTGGCTCAATATGCGGCAAGTGAGCTTGAGAAACGCCCTTATTTTAAAGTGATTAATTCAAAGCCAGAAATGTCGACCGTCGTGTTCCAGTATCGCACGGAGGAAATCGAATCACCCGGAGAACTGAACCGGAAAATCCAGCAGAAGCTTTTTCAGGACGGCCGGGCGGTGATTGCAAAAACAGCGGTCGATGGAGAAACACACCTTAAATTTACATTGTTAAACCCATGTACGAGCGAAAAAGATGTGGACGAAGTAATCGATGAGATTGAAAAAACAGCAAATGCAATCTTAGGAGGGACTCCTCATTGATAAAAGCAAAAGAAATAGCAGAACAGGCAACCATGCAAAGCTTTCTCAATTGTTACTTAAGAGAAACAGAGAATTATGAATGGACAACAGCGTCTGATTCTCCATCAGGGGAAGACGGGCAAAGAATTTTGCGGATCCCTTTAACCCGGCAGAAGCTGGCCCTCTATGTACCTGTCCAGTATTGGTCTTTAACGGGAAGACATCTATTTGACTTTCCGATCTCTTATCGAGCTGAGGCCTATGATGATGTCCATACCCTCGATTATGTTACGATGACCAGTCTGCTCGTAAAAGAATGGTTGATTGGTCATGGACAGGAATTCTCTGAAGATGAACTGGTGTTGCGCGTGCTGCTCAGCTGCCAAAAGATGAAAGACTATGTCAGCGAGCGAGCAGAGGACCGCCATCGTTTACTAGAGGAAGAGTTTAGCTATATCGAGGCGGAGCAGTCGTTATTGTTCGGACATTTGATGCACCCGACGCCAAAAAGTAAACAGGGGCTGACGGAGGCTGAGGACCGGATGTATTCTCCGGAACATCAAGGCAGATTTCAGCTTCACTATTTTAGCGCGGACCCGGAACTCGTCGAACAGGATTCCAGTCTGGATCGTTCGGCGGCGGAGCTGATTTATGAAGATGCGGCCCAGGCACAAGATGCAGAGAAGTTAGAAGTGGAATGGAAGCAAGGACGCTATTTAATTCCCATGCATCCGCTCCAGGCAAAAGCGGTGCTGCAGGAGGAGGAAGTTCAGCGTCTGCTAACTTCAGGTGCACTTAGGAATGTTGGACCGACTGGTTTGTTTTTTACAGCGACGTCTTCGTTCAGGACGCTTTATAGTGAAGATTCCCGATTTATGTACAAGTTTTCGGTCCCGGTGAAAATCACCAACTCCCTTCGAACCAACCAGCCGAAAGAACTGGCGAGAGGAGTGGAGATTTCCAGGTTGCTAGATACAGAGCTTGGTCGCGAATTAAAAGCCCGTTACCCGCAGTTTCACATTATGCGCGATCCGGCATCGATCAATCTGAAATCTAGTAAAGAGGTATCCGGGTTTGAAGTGTCTATGAGAGAAAATCCATTCTATCCAAACAGCCGGCAGGCCAGCCTTGTGGCCGGACTCGTACAAGACCATGCTTACGGCGGGAAGTCCAGATTGTATGCGACGATCCAGGGCATAGCGGACCGGGAAAAACGGAACGTGGAAGCGGTCAGTCTGGACTGGTTCCAGCAGTATCTAACCATTAGTCTGGAGCCGATACTCTGGCTGTACACGACTTACGGAATTGCTCCGGAAGCTCACCAGCAGAACTCGGTCGTACGGTTAGAGAATGGCTATCCCAAAGAATTCTACTACCGGGATAATCAAGGGTACTACTTCAGCCAATCGAAGGCGGAACAGTTGAAAGCTTTACTGCCTTCTTTAAATGAAAAAAGTGACACCATTTGTGCAGACGAGGTGGCCGATGAGCGGCTCCGCTATTACTTTTTCTTCAATCACTTGTTTGGGTTGATTAATGGGTTTGGTGCTAGCGGACTGATTGAAGAGGAGAGACTGATGGACCATCTACGCCTGCGCCTGAAGGAATACCTTCCTTCTCCACTCATTCGTAGTTTATTGGAAGAAAGCAAACTACCATGTAAAGCGAATCTATTGACGCGTTTGTATGACATGGATGAACTGGTGGGCCCGATGGAGGCACAGTCCGTTTATACGGCGGTGGATAATCCACTCGCGTCAAAGGCAGGGGTTCGTGCATGACGCTTGCATTTGAATGGTACGACGAAACCATACAGCGAACCATCGGTTTCCGCCAAGCTTCCTATAAGGATGTAGAATTGGTGCACCGGTGGATGAACGAAGAGCATGTGCATCCCTTCTGGAATTTAAATATTTCACTCGATCGTTTTAACCTTCACTTTCAAAAGGCACTTGCTGACACTCATCAGACCCTTTACCTCGGCACGATCGACGGGGAAGTGATGAGCTACTGGGAAGCCTACTGGGTGAAAGGAGATGTGATCGACAGCTATTACACAGCGAAAGCCTGGGATCAGGGCGTGCATCTCTTGATTGGAGAGAAGGAATTTCTCGGTTCAGGCTATGCTCTTCCCCTGCTCCGGGCCATGGTTCGCTTTCAGTTCCAGCAAGAAGCTACTACCCGGGTTGTGGCAGAACCGGATATTCGTAATGAAAAAATGATTCATGTTTTTAAAAAGTGCGGCTTCTCACCTATTACTCCAGTAAAGCTGCCTGATAAGGAAGGATTGCTCATGTTTTGTGAACGTGAAGAATTTGAAGCGAGGTGGAAGGATGAACACAGAGAAACAGGTGTATGACGTCATCGGTATCGGACTCGGGCCGTTCAATCTGGGGATGGCTGCGCTGCTCGATCCGGTAGAGGAGATTTCGGCATTATTTCTGGAAAAAGAAGAGGAATTCAATTGGCATCCTCATATGCTGATCGAAGGAACCACGCTGCAGGTCCCATTTTTCGCGGACCTGGTCAGCATGGCTGATGTAACGAGTAAACACAGCTTTTTGAATTATTTGCAGCAGCATAACCGGCTGTATCACTTTTATTTTCTTGAAAAATTCCATATTCCAAGGAAGGAATACAATCACTATTGCCGCTGGGTCAGTGAGCGGCTGGACTCCTGCCGGTTTGGCAGTGAAGTGACTCAGGTAACGACGGTTCCGGTCGCAGGAGAGACGGTTTATCAGGTAACAGCGGAAGACCAGCAAACTGGTCGTGTGTATCGTTATTTCGCTAAACACGTCGTGATGGGGATAGGAACGGAGCCGCGGGTACCGGAAGCCTTCCAGGACGCGCTCGGAGAATCCGTGTTTCACACGTCCGCTTACCTCGCAAGAAAACAGGACTGCAAGCTGGGGCAGTCGGTTGCGGTAATCGGATCGGGACAGAGTGCAGCTGAGGTGTTTTTAGATGTAGCGAAGCGTCAGGAAGAATCAGGCGGATCACTGGAGTGGTACACGAGATCCCCAGGTTTTTTCCCGATGGAGTATTCCAAGCTCGGTCTTGAATATTTTTCACCGGACTATATTGACTTCTTTTATAAACTTCCGCAAGCCCAAAAGGATCAGCTGCTGAACGAACAGGATCTTCTTTATAAAGGAATTAGTGCGGACACGATCGCGGAGATCTACGATCATTTATACGAACGAACTGTAGGCAATATGGATCCTGGCATTCATCTCCAGGCTATGACGGAATTGATAGAAATCGACCAGCAGGGCGAGAGCATTAGATTAAGCGGATATCAGAAGATGACCGGGGAGCCTGTGGAGGTGGAAGCGGATCTAGTTATTTTAGGGACGGGTTATCAGCCGCGTGTGCCGGCTTTTTTCAAAGAAATGAAAGAAGCGATCATTTGGGATGAACAGGGCAGGCTTGTCGTAAACAAAGGCTATGATTTGGCGACTCGTTTACAAACAGCGGGAGAGATTTTTATACAAAATGGAGAGCTCCACACGCACGGAGTCGGAACTCCTGATCTTGGTTTAGGTGCCCATCGGAATGCCGTTATTATTAACCAAATCGCTGGTCGTGAGGTGTATTCTATAGATGAGAAGCACGTGTTTCAGACCTTTGGCACAAAAAAGCAGCCAGTGCCGCTATCTTAATTAGTCTTACACATAAGCTCCGGATTGCGTAAGGATTAGTTTCGAGATGTTGGTAATAAGTGATGGTGGTTGGGAAACCGACTCGCTTTCCGGCTCTGCACGACGCAGGGTCGTTCGACGTTGCCACAGGACGTGGCGATCTTAGTCGAACATCTCTTGTGCTGAGCTTCCTCGGGCTTTTCAAGCCCTGCGGGATCTCACCGATCATGTTTATCCCATAGGAGAGGAGTCTCGCCGTTTTCCCAACCCCCATACGTTAAGTAGAGGCTCGAAACGATATCCATGGTGTAGAGCTTTTAAACGAAGAAAGCTTGATTTGCAGCTTTATTATACAAGTGATCCGCATAATGACAGCTTGCGTTTACCTATGATGATTTCGAGCCTTTTATATCGTAAGGGTCGTTGGGGAAGGGGGAGACTCCCGTGGGAGAAGGGGGTAGGCGAGATCCCACAGGGCGCAGCCCGAGGAAGCTTGCCGGTTCCCCCACAGGAAAGCGAGTCCTTCCCCAACGACCCTAAATTGCTACAAACATCTCGAAATTCAGTCTTACATCATGATAAAAAATCAATAACTACTTGTAACATAACCATTATTTATATAGAAAGAAGGGATCGTCTTGTTGTTTCAAAATGAAATTCATGAACAGTTAAACGCACAGGATTGGAAAGAAGCTAATCAGCAGCTGATCGCAAAGATGTTAGCCGAATATATGTATGAGGATATGATCCAACCGGAAGTTCTTCATTCAGACGGGAAAAAGAGGACATTTGAACTGAGCGTCCCCAGCGGTAAAGCGTACCAGTTTGATGCGGAACAGCGTCTGTTCGATAGCTATGACGTCAGCAAAGAATCTATCGTACAAATCGACCAGGGGGTGGAAAAAGAAGCCGAAAGTGCGATTGAACTACTTGTCGATCTGAAGGAAATCATTGGTATGTCGGCCGAAACGACAGGCCACTTAATTAAAGAACTCAATGCAACCTTAATAGCTGATGTCCATCTGCTGCAGAAGACAGACCGCACGTCAGAGCAACTTTTATCGGCCGATTATGCCGACCTGGAAGGATATATGAAAGGTCATCCATGGATTACATACAACAAAGGAAGAATTGGCTTTGGTTATGACGAATACTTGCGGTTTGCTCCCGAACACCAGCAGGAAGTGCAGCTTTCCTGGATCGCTGTTCATAACGAATTAGCCAGCTTCCAATCGGTCGAGGGGGTCACCTATGAACGTCTCCTGGAGCAGGAGTTAAGTAAAGAGGAAAGAAGAGCTTTCGCTCAAGAAGTGGAGAAAGAAGGCCATAACCCTGAGGATTATTACTTTTTCCCGGTGCATGAATGGCAGTGGAAGAACCAGCTGATCCAGCATTTTCCTGAGGAAATAGCGAAAAAGCAAATCATTGCCATGGGTGAAGGCAACGACGTTTACCTTCCACAGCAGTCGATTCGCACATTTGTGAATAAAAGCTCTACAGATAAGCACCATGTGAAGCTGCCGATGAGTATTTTAAATACGCTGGTTTTTCGGGGCCTCCCATCAGAGCGTACGCTCATTGCCCCGAAGGTAACGGAACTGATTAAAGGAATGTATGAAAAGGATGATTTCTTGAAAAAGGAGTGCCGCGTCATTCTTCCCGGTGAAAATGCCAGCATCAATGTGGACCATAAACATTATTCCGCGGTTAAGGATACCCCGTATCAATACCTGGAAATGTTAGGGGCGATTTGGCGGGAAAGCATTTATACGTATGTAGAAGAAGGGGAGCAAGCAATCACGCTCGCCGCTCTCTTGCACGAAGATCACAAAGGGACGCCTTTCATTCAGGCAATGATGGAGGCGTCGGGACTTGAACCGGAAGAATGGATGAAGAAATTTTATCAAGTGGTAATGGATCCGCTGCTGCATTACCTATATCAGTACGGTACTGTTTTTTCACCACATGGGCAGAACACCATTCTTGTGGTAAAAAATAACCAGCCGCATCGACTGGCAATTAAAGACTTCGTCGATGATGTGAACGTTACCGATCAGCAGTTTCCTGAGCTCGCTGATTTATCAGATGAGATGAAAACGGTTCTGCGTACAGAACCACCGGAAGGTTTGACGCAGTTTATCTTTACAGGACTATTTATCTGTCATCTGCGTTATTTAAGTCATTTATTAGAAAAACAAAATCTACTGAGTGAGAAGACTTTCTGGCAGCTGCTTGCAGAATCCATCCATCATTACCAGGAAAGATTTCCCGAATTGGAAGACCGTTTTAAACTATTTGATTTCTTCAAACCGGAAATGACCAAGCTTTGTCTCAACCGTAACCGCATGGTTGATTATGGCTACGCAGATGGAGATGACCGTCCGCACGCATCGGAATACGGCTGCGTGACGAATGCTCTGGCTTCCTTTAAGAAACCATCAAAACTTACTACGTAGAGAGGAATGACTGTCGGCAAGGGTCGTACAAAAATATGGAGGAACTTCTTTACAACGTTTCTTCATATAATTCCTTCTCTTCATCTTCAACGTCTTTCTCTAACTCATAAGCATACTCAGTTGATTATGGTTTTAAAATCGTTACTAATATCTACAACCCTCTCAAGAGTTCATAAACTTTAGAGAGGTCTTTCTTTTATTCCTAAATTTATAAGGGTCAGATGTAGCAAAGGGGGATTTTGAAATGACTGTTAGCATGTGACAGGATAATGATCTCGAAACTGAGTCTTCAAGTATAGGTCCGAATGGAAGGTTCAGATCAAACAACAATCTTTTATGATGCTAGTAAAACGCTTTATAACCTCCTCAGTTCTTATGAAATTCTGTAAGTCTCTCATTATAAAGAATCGTTTCTCTTATATATGTCACCCCCGTTACAACTTCATGTCTCAATATAATTGGGCCAGGAGGTATATTGGTAGTCTACATTGGTAAAACTGCTAATATATCAGACTAGTAATCGGGGGCATTCTTTATGAAAAATACACTTATAATAATTGTCGGAGTTCTTATCTGCCTATTTATTTTCCAACCAACAGTTGATGCGGATAGTGGGCAATTATATAAAGTCAATGTAGAAACGTTAACGTTGCGGGATGCACCAAACCAAAGTGCAACCGTTCTTGGTTATTTGAAAATCGGCGCAAAAGTCACGGTTTTTCTGCAATCAGATGGTTGGGGGAGTACATATTATAATGGAAAAGAGGCGTGGGTTTCTCTAAACATGCTGGAAGAAAAAAATGGTTTCCCAGATGCCGCAGTGTCAGGAGAGAGTGGGAAAGGGGATCCGCAACTAATAACGGAAGAAAATGAAGAAGAGGAGCCGAAGGCAGAAACTATTCAACAATATAAGGATGAGAAACTCGAAGAACTTGATGAAAAAGAACATACGACTGCCGGAATTACGCATAAGGATAAAAATCTAGAGGGACAAAGGAAGCAAAGTGGTGAAAAGACTTTGGCTGGGTATCACTTTATTATTGACCCAGGCCACGGGGGAAAAGATCCAGGGGCAGTTCGATCAGAGCTATACGAAAAAACAATAACACTATCTACAGCGAAAAAGGTTGATGAACTGTTGCGTGATAAAGGGGCTTCCGTTACATTGACTCGAACAGACGATACGTTTATTCCTGTGGAAGAGCGGGTTCAACTCAGTAATTCGACTACCGCAGATGCATTTATTAGTCTGCATTATAATACATTTAAAGACCAATCTATAAGCGGAATCGACACCTTCTATAATAATGTGGATGAGAGTCAACAGCTTGCAGTAGCCATTCAGAGATCTTTGGTCAATCATGTAAAATTCACTAATCGAGGTTCTAAGCAAGCTTCTTATCAAGTGTTGAGAGAAAACAAACATCCGGCTTTATTAATTGAACTCGGTTTCATTTCCAATCCTGAGGAACGAAAGCTTGTTCGAACAGATACGTATCAAGAAAAAGCTGCAAAGGGAATTGTATCTGGGTTGGAAAACTATTTTAATAATGACTGATTTTTTTATTTAGAGAAATAGAACAGTTAATCCATTGAATGAACGTAGGGAAAATTTTTTCTTTTTATTAATGATCTTATAAATAAATGATCTTTTATAAACATACAAAAGCGCCTCTCTAATGATAGCAATCATAAGAGAGGCGCTTTTTACGTTTAAGGTCCATTATTATGTGAGCTGCATATTAATTATGTTGAGGCACTTTTAGACATTGATTTTGCTCATGCCGTATAGTTGCTTGAGCTGCGGCAAGCCTTGCAGAAGGAACACGGAAAGGGGAGCAGCTTACATAATCCATCCCTAAATCAAAACAGAATTGTATCGATTCTTTTTCACCGCCATGTTCCCCGCAAATCCCTGTTTTAAGAGCAGGTTTTGTTCCCCTTCCCAGTTTCACACCACGTTCTACAAGCTTCCCTACACCTTCTTGGTCTAACGAAACAAATGGATTTCTTTTGAGTACATCATTTTCTACATAATGTTGAAGAAACTTGCCCTCTGCATCGTCTCGGCTGAATCCAAATGTTGTCTGAGTTAAATCGTTGGTTCCAAAAGAGAAGAAGTCTGCCTCTTCGGCAATTTGATCGGCTGTCAGGGCTGCACGAGGTGTTTCAATCATCGTTCCAATCAGGTAATCGAATGCCTTTCCTGTTTCTCCCTGCACTTGTTCAGCAATAGAAATTACCAGTTGACGCATTTCTTTCAATTCATTCACATGGCTGACTAAAGGAATCATGATCTCGGATGTTACATCCATTCCTTTGTCCATCACGTTGGACATCGCATGAAAAATGGCCTTGACTTGCATTTCGTAAATTTCAGGATGCATCATACCTAAGCGACAGCCCCGATGGCCTAACATAGGATTTGATTCTTCTAATAGCTTTACTTTCCGTAAAAGGTTCTGCTTTTCGTGCAGCTTAGATGAATGAGGGTCTGTCAGTTGCAGCGTTGTTACATCAACGAGCAATTCTTCTTTGTCCGGTAAAAACTCGTGGAGTGGTGGATCTAATAAGCGAACGGTGATCGGATGTCCTTGCATCGTTTCAAAAATTTGCTCGAAATCCTGCTGCTGTATAGGCAGGAGTTGATCGAGAGCGTCTTTTCGTTCCTCGATCGTTTCAGAAAGAATCATGCTTTGGACCGTAGGGATGCGTGAGGCATCCATAAACATATGCTCTGTACGGCAAAGTCCAATACCTCCTGCTCCAAATCCCAGGGCTTTCTCCGCATCGACTGGATTATCAGCATTTGCCCTGACGCCCATTTTTGCTTCTTCATCCGCCCAGCGAAGCAGGATCTGGAATTCGTCTGAAAGCTCGGGTTCAATCATTGGAATTTCGCCTAAAAAAATTTCTCCTGTTGAACCATCAATTGTAATGGTATCCCCGTGGTTTACGGTCGCAGTCCCTGCAATAAATTGTTTGGACTCTAAGTGAATCTTTATGGAGTCGCAACCGCATATACAAGCTTTTCCCATACCTCTAGCTACAACGGCGGCATGACTTGTCATTCCACCGCGACTCGTAACGGTAGCCTGGGCAGCAACAATGCCATGGATGTCATCAGGTGTAGTCTCAGGTCGGACAAGGATCACCTTCTTTCCATCCTTGGCTAAGGCTTCCGCTTCATCCGCATCAAAAACAACTTGTCCGGTGGCGGCTCCAGGGGAAGCGGGCAAACCAGCAGCTAGTTGTTCCCTTTTATGTGCAGGATCGATTCGGTGATGGAGCAGCTGATCCAGTTGATCTGGATCCACACGTAAAAGAGCTTCCCGTTGATCCATAATCTTTTCTTTTACCATTTCAACAGCGATTCGAATGGCTGCCTGGGCGGTTCGTTTACCTGTCCGCGTTTGGAGGATAAACAGTTTCCCGCGTTCAACCGTAAATTCAATATCCTGCATATCCTTGTAATGGTTTTCTAACAGCTCGCATGTCTCAACTAATTGTTGATAGAGATCCGGCATTTCG
Organism: Halobacillus sp. A1; assembly: GCF_024189295.1. Classification (GTDB taxonomy): domain Bacteria; phylum Bacillota; class Bacilli; order Bacillales; family Halobacillaceae; genus Halobacillus_A. The sequence goes on along the minus strand of NZ_JAIZEN010000017.1, from coordinate 45,829 downwards.
TTCTTGAGGCTGGCAATCGGCTGAGGCGTACGAATACCTGCCACCACGTCTTCTCCTTGAGCATTAATCAAATATTCTCCATAAAGCTTAGACTCACCAGTGGATGGGTTTCGTGTAAAAGCCACACCTGTACCCGAATCGTCTCCCATATTTCCAAATACCATGCTCTGTATATTGACGGCCGTGCCAAGGTGGCCAGGGATATTGTGCAGGCGGCGATATAAAACAGCCCGCTGATTATTCCATGAATCAAACACGGCATTGATGGTAAGGAAAAGTTGCTCTTTTGGATCCTCAGGAAATGTTCGTTTCACGTGCTTAAGCACAATCGATTTGAATGCTTCGATGACCTTTTTCCAATCTTCGGCGGTTAGCTCGGTATCGGAATGGTAGCCTTTTTCTTCACGGAAATCTTCTAACCTTTGTTCAAAAAAGTAGTTGTCGACCTTCAGGACCACATTACTGAACATTTGAATAAACCTGCGATAGGAGTCATAAGAAAATCGAGGGTTATTTGTAAGCTCTGCCATTCCTTCTACCGTGTCGTCATTCATTCCAAGGTTCAAGACGGTATCCATCATTCCCGGCATCGAATGTACTGCACCTGAGCGGACAGAAACGAGAAGCGGATTGGCTGGATCACCTAATCGTTTGTCTGTGTTAGCTTCAAGGGTGTGAAGGGCTTCTAATACTTGGGACTCGACTTCTGGCGAGATGACCTGGCCTGCATCGTAATAGGCACGACAAGCTGCTGTTGTAATAGTAAAGCCATAAGGAACGGGTAAACCAATCCGGGTCATTTCAGCTAAATTAGCGCCTTTTCCGCCCAGGAGTTCCTTCTTGCCGTTTTCCGCTCGATCAAATAAGAATACAAATTGGTTATTCATCATGCAAAACTCCCCTTTTTATTAAACATGGCCAAAATGACGTCAGCTGTCTCTTCTATAGCTTTATTAGACACATCAATGATCGGACAGCCGATTTTTTTCATGATCTTTTCCGCACAATCTATTTCTTCAAAGATTCTCTCTAAAGATGCATAATTTGCTGCGTTTGTTAAACCGAGACTTTTTAATCGCTCTCTACGGATGTCATTTAATTTTTCAGGTGAGATGATGAGTCCAATGCACTTTTTTCTTGGAATCGTAAAAAGTTCTTGAGGAGGTGGGAGCTCTGGGATGAGAGGTACATTGGCTACTTTATATTGTTTGTTGGCTAGATACATAGAAAGCGGGGTTTTGGATGTTCGTGATACTCCTATGAGGACGATGTCTGCTTGTTTTAATCCACGTACTTCCTGCCCGTCATCATATTTCACAGCAAACTCAATCGCTTCCACTCTTTTAAAATAGTTTTCATCCAACTTTCTCATTTGCCCGGGTTGTCGATTGGGCTGCATATCGAATGTTTGAGTGAACGCATTCATGAGAGGATACATTAAATCGACAGCCAAAATCCCTTCTTCTTCAGCTCTGAGGTCAAGATATTGCTTTAAATCCTGAAGTACAATGGTGTAAGCGATGATGGAAGGACTATATTTCGCATTCGTAATGACATTATTGATATCCTGGTTGTCCTCAACATAAGAAAAGTGTTTAATTTCGACATCCTGTCCAAAAAATTGGCTTATTACAGCCTTTACCATGAGTTCAGCTGTTTCCCCGATCGAATCTGACACGACGAAAACCGTTTCTTTTTTAGTCACTATCAATCTCCTTATTTATAAAGTAATAGAATCAGCCGAATGAAACGGCCTGTGTAAGTATAGAACCCATATATTTCTTTTTACTTCCCTCCCTTTATGGAAGTGTTTAGTGATTAATGTGTCATACTATTAGTGGATTTCATTGTAATGTGACACACTATTTGATGAATAGTATAGTATCACTGTTTGTGATTGGTTACAACAGAAATCTATCTTTTTGTTTGAAAAAATTTTCTGCAGATTGAAGAAGTGAAGTTTAATAGTATGTTTCTGGAGAAAGTGACCAGCGTAGAGTGCTAGGGGAAGTGGAGAAGGAAAATCCATCAAACAAAAGACGCACATTTGCTATAATGGGACACAAAAGTGGAACGTACATGATGGGATGTTCTGCAGGTTTACGGGAGCAAATTTTAGAACAATGCAATGAACAAGTCGTCAATGAAAATGCGTGTGTTTACTTATTCGGGTCTTAATCGGGCAAATCAAAGAGTCTACCAATCCTTGCAGGGGAGATGTAGTGGATGTACATGATGCCAAAGGAGCTCTAGTTCTTCAAGTGAAAGAGGAGGGGGTATGAAAGCGAGATCTTTTTCAGGTGCCAGCCGACCGACATAGGTTAATAGAAATGGCTGTTCAATACCATACCATTTTTTGATGTCTACCTCATTTGAACATGGATGGAATTTAGTACAGTCTACTCCTCTGCTCCAAATAGAAATATTCTGGAATCCATGATGAAGAAGTTCGGCTTTCGTTTGATAAGAAGGAACGAAAGTCTTTTCGAAAGATTGATAAAACCACTTCATGTATTTCCACGTCCATTTCGAGAAGTATTGAAGGTTATAATACTCCAAATAGCGATCGAAATGTTTGTGGTAAGAGCCTACGGTTGGAATGCCTAATTTCTTTGCGTAATAAAGTCCAGTCAGCCCCACATTGAATGGAGTCGCAATATGGACAATATCAGGCTTGAAAGCTTCGAGCTCTTTTTTCACACCAGGGGCGTAGGGGACTGATAAACGGCATTCAGGATACATAAAGAACGGAATACTAATGATAGGGTGGATACAGCCAGAAGAGAAGGAACCTTTTAATTGAGGAGCAAACAAGCGATAATCAATTTTTTCTTTTTCCAAATGGGTAATTAATCTTTCAAGTGTCAGAGATACCCCATTGACCTGCGGAGTGAATGTGTCACTGAAAATAGCAATTTTCATATTATCTTCCCTCCCTTGAACCATATCCTCTGGGCGATTAAGGGCAAATAAGTGAAAACCCATCCCACCGCTATTATGTATTCCGTCTTTTCATAAGATATGACAGGAGAGAACAAAAGCAAGGATTTCTTAATATAAACCTAACCAACAACCTATTTTGTGAAGTAGGTTTTTCTGAAATTTGCGGGGGCGGTAAGTTAGAGAACAAAAATATTCCCAAAAAAATAATCACTAATGGTGGCTCAGATTCAACCTGCGGAAGTAAAAACGCCCGTGGAGACCAGAGTAAAGGGGTTGTTGGAGGAGGTTTTAAAGTTCAGTTCGGTGGTTTCAGCAGACGGAATTAGAGGTCTATATTTAATAAACTAGGAAACAATATGGAGAATACAAGTAAAAACCTGTGGGAAAAGAGTTTCATGATGAAGTCATAAGAGAGGGATTATCTTGATAAACGTACATGCTGGGTTGGGATTGAATAATCTACTATTTCCCATAAATGTTTAAAAGCCATTGATAAAGGTATATTAAACCATTACCTCATAAGCTGCTTCTGACGATGAATTCAGGTAATAATATACTCTAACTATTCGAATGAATTTACGTGCGGCTTACTATAGAAGTTTTAGGGAAGGTATCCTAATGAACTTTTAAAAGATAGTGTGCTAGTAGGGTAGTTAACTTCACTTCAAAACTCAGGTGTTCTTGGAACAAGACAACGTGTTTTACTAAATGATAAATCCCCTGGAATCAAAGGACGTAAAGATAATATGATCACGATTTTTTAAAGGCCCTCCCTGTGCAGGATCAGGCCGGTTTCCTATGAAGCCACATCTTAATTTATTGCTTTTATATTTAGTTTTATATACTATGGAAAAAGAATTACGTACACAACGGAGGATGAAAATTAATGAGCAAGAAATATATGTCGTCAACTAAGAGCGAAGCCGGTGCCTCTGAACCAAGTAGTTACAGTCTATTTACTCAGGATCCAGGTCATTGCAGCCAGCCAATCTACGTAGATAAGGCGGTAGATTGCGTATGTTAATAGCAACGTTGACTTTACTGCTTGGCATCATCGTGATTCTCGCTATCATTGCCGCAAATGGTTATTTTGTCGCCCAGGAGTTTGCGTACATGTCTGTTGATCGCTCCCGGTTGGGCGTACTGGCCGATGAAGGCAATAGTGCAGCTAAACGTGCACTGGCGGTGACGAAGCGGACATCCTTCATGCTTTCTGGCGCTCAACTTGGTATCACTGTTACAGGCCTACTCATCGGGTACGTTGCCGAGCCTCTAGTGGGTGAAAGTCTGGGCGTGCTGCTCGACGGGGCCGGTGTGCCTGCCGCGGTGAGCATCTCGGTCGGTACTGTGCTGGCTTTGGCTGTGTCGACGGTTGTGCAGATGATCTTTGGTGAGTTGTATCCTAAGAACCTTGCGATTGCCAATTCCGAACCATTGGCTCTCAAGCTTGCTCGTTCAACGAATATTTACCTTGCGATTTTTGGATGGTTGATTAAGGTTTTTGATCAGGCAGCCAATGGATTTCTAAGGCTTCTGAAAATCGAGCCAGTCCATGATCTCGACAGCAGTGCCACCGCTCGTGACCTTGAGCATATCGTGGCTGACTCCCGAGAAAGCGGTGATTTGCCAAAAAATCTTTCCATCGTACTAGATCGAATTCTGGACTTCCCTCAGCGCGACGTCGAGCACGCAATGACACCGCGTTCTCGCGCAGATACTGTGGAGCCGGACATAACCATTGGTGAGGTGCGGTCCTTGATGGCTAAGGAACATACCCGTTATCCAGTCATTAATTCCGATGATGAACCAATTGGTGTTGTGCATCTTGTCGATGTACTGGCGACAACTTCGACTTACGATGAACCTGTCTCTTCGATTATGAGGCCTCCTCTGGTCGTCCCTACTTTAATGTCGCTGCCGGAGGCACGAATGCGTATGAGTGAGTCAAAAAATGACCTCGCTTGTGTCATCGACGAGTATGGCGGCTTTACTGGAGTCTTGACATTGGAAGACTTGGCTGAAGAAGTGGTTGGTGAAATTTCAGATGAGCACGACAGCGAACTGCCTGCGGTCTTCGAACCTGAAGGAGAGGACTCATGGCAAATGAGCGGAGATGTGCACGTCGATGAGGCCGAACGCGAAATCGGTTACCAACTGCCGCGTGGGGATTATGAAACGGTAGCTGGAATGATTATTGCCCATTGTGGTAATCTCCCAGCCGTCAATGAAACCATCACGGTCGAGCTCCCTGAAGATCCGGCTGACCTCGTTCATGATGACCCCGTCCGCCGTTACTTAGTAGCGCGGATAATTGAGGTGGACAGATGGGTTCCCACCTTGATCTATTTGGAAATAGATGAACCAGAAAAGAATGTTGATCCTAATTCGGTTCAGGAACAGGCAAGGAGGGGAGATAATGTCTAACCCCTTGATTATAATACTAGTGACAACAGCAATCATTTCACTAAGCGCGTTTTTCGTTATCATTGAATTTGCGCTAATCGGAGCCCGTCGCCATCGGCTCGAAGAGGAAGCGGTCAACAGCCGTGGCGCCCGAGCTGCATTGCGATCAGTGAATGAACTTACAGTCATGCTGGCAGGAGCCCAGCTGGGCATTACGGTATGTACGTTCGCTCTCGGTGCGGTGACTAAACCAGCGGTCGATGATTGGTTTTCACCGATACTCGCTGAGGTGGGGCTTCCATACTGGCTGAGCGATGGAACTTCTTTCTTTTTATCATTGCTGATTGTGACGTTCCTCCATCTCGTCGTTGGCGAGATGGCACCGAAATCGTGGGCGATCGCCCACCCTGAAGCCTCGGCAATCATGGTCGGCTTGCCTTCCCGTATATTCATATGGCTGTTTCGGCCCATGCTTCTTTGGATTAATAATATAGCCAATCGTCTCGTGAAGGCTTCGGGCGTGGAACCCGTCGATTCGGCTGCAATTGGTGGTCAGGATGCTGCGACCATCCGACACCTTGTGGAATACTCGGCCAATGTCGGTGCCCTGGACGCGTCCATCCGCAGGCCGATTTCAGGCGCTCTTGATTTGGAAACTTTAAAGGTCTCTGACTTATTTCCGAAAGAAATAGCTCCAACAGCGGTGGGTTCAGATGCCACGGCACATGATGTCCAGGAAGCAACAGAACGTACCGGTCACAAACGCGTCCTCGTTATGGCAGAGGGTGAAGGGCCCCCGAGAGTCCTTCATGTTCGTGATACGCTGCTTGAGCCGGCGGACCGGCCGGCGAGGGAACTTGCGCGCCCGTCATTCGTCCTGCATCCGAACACACTCTTACATGAAGCATTTACGAACATGCGACGGTCCAGTGAGCAGCTGGCCGTGGTTATGGACGGTTCTAAGTTCCTGGGCGTCATCACAATGAACGATGTCTTTAACAATATGCTGCCTCGCCAGAACGACAATGATTTATAAAAGAAGCGGTATCAAAAAGTTATGAAAAATGACTTTTTGACAGCTCCTTTTTCCTGTTCTTTATACAAAAATAGATAAAGCCCCAGGCGTTAGCAACTCCGCCTGGGGCTTTGTCTATAGAAGTTTGGCTTTATGAATTTTAGTTCGCGAGTCTTTAACGATAATAAAACACCTGCAGCTGATCTTTCCCATCGATCGTAGCAAGCAGCACATCCTTCAGCTCGGTCTGTAACTGTGCGTCCAGCTCCGATTTTACCCAGCCCTCCTGTTTCCCGAGTTGGAGGTCTTCTATCGTAACGGGTTCAAGTGCCATTAAGGAAAAATAGAAGTCGTTAGGTGGTTCCAATGAAAAAAAGTACGAGGACGAGGGTGGTAATAAGAGCCCATTTTAAGCCGACGTCGTGGTCCGCCAGCGTGTTGGCGATACTATTGGAGGCAGACATCGATAAATCTAGAAAGTGTATCCCATCTTCTTAAGGGATAAGCCCAACCAGGCCACTCTCATTTTTATTCCAATATCTTTTTCGATAACGCTGTTTAATTTTTCAATATTAACCATACCGGATTCTTCCATTGCTTTTTTTGCATGCACTATACACTCCCCAAAATCCAGGTTGTGATAAAGTATATTGTAAATGATTTTCCATATTTGAGAAGCATTGACCGTATTCTCTGAACTCTTTTCTTTATTTATCGCTTCCCTTACCTGTAGTAGGCCATGTTTTTTAACTTCTCTATAAGTCTTATATTTAGGTCGGAATATATCTTTAATACCGATCCGTAAGTTACTATATTGAGGAAGTACCGGTGCACTTGTATATATTTGGAGACTGCTAATGCCGTTTAGTCTGCAACATTCAGTGATTGCACGCAGGTCTTCTCCCTGACAATAGCCTAATAATTTTGTCATCAATAATAATTCACGACCCGTTTTATACGTTTTTTTATCATATAGGTCGATCATCTTTCCAAATTCGCTTGTCAACATTCCTTCATAGAATTTTTTTCCGTTTGCATTCGCAGCTTCTGAAACATATAATCCAATAGTTTTTGGGTATCCATTTCCTTTAACAGCATAGGTAGCCATGTAGTTCTCTCTTGTAAGGGGCAAATCCATGTTGATATATTTCCAGATTCGCTTGAAACCTTTAGAGTAGTGATTGTGATCTAACACCTTTTGGAGGAATTTATCTGTACTATATAGACGCATAATATATTCATTTAAGCCTGTTTTTTGAAGGCGTTCGGAGAAATTCATTCTTCCAGGCTTTAAATAGGTTTTTATCAACTTTTTATATACTTCTTTTATAGAAGTATCATTCGTATAACTATAATTATAGATCGCATCCGCATTTTGGCCACTCATAAGAATTTCATACCCGTTTTCCCGGGCATGAGAAGCCATATAAATCCATAGTCTGCCATCTTTATACTCGAATGGAAGTACATCGCCGAGTTTTCCCTGCCACTTATCGTAGAAATTCTTTATCTTAACTTCTACATGATTTACGTCTAGATTATACAGTTCAGCAATTTTTCGAACTCCTAATTGATCTTTAATGTTATCGTCGAGCACTACATCTTTAATTTCACCCGTTACATAGTCGAGGTTTATTTCATTGTTCTTCGCAATACTCGCAATATGCATAGAATCTAGTCCTCCAGAGAGCATCATTAATGGAGCCTTTTCATCACTTCTACTTGAAATGGCTGATAAAACCTCAATTATAGAATCTTTTACGCTTATATTTTTCAGTTTTGGCATTTTCAGATATTCTTCAGTTACCTCATTAGTTGCGAGTTTGTATGCTTTAGTAGGTGCTAATAAATGAATCTGCTTATAAAACGTACCCCCATTCCACGTATGGTCCCAGTTCAAGAAGTAAAAAATTTGAAACCAATCTAACTCCAGATCTGTGTTCTGGGGAAGTGAATATAAGTCATTACTAATGAAAATGTCCTCCCCAATTTCATTCATATACATTCGACAGTGGCCATAAAAATCAACCGCAAAATTAGTGATTTGTCCATTTTTTGTTTCCACACAAAAATAATCACCAGTCAATCGAGGAATCAGTTCGTTAAACTTGATGTTTTTTAAATCTCTTAATTTTTCCGGTGAAAATGCTGAGGAGTCTAGTAGCAGTGGTGTTCCATAAAACAACAGCAAGGATTCATGATGTGTTACATCTATGATATAACTTGGTTTTATATTTGCATCCCATATACCAGTTGTCTTATTGATTGTGATTTTCATACTCCTCCTCCTCATATAAATATATCGCTCGAAAGTATTTAGGTAATCTTTAATTTAGTTAAAGAAGCAGCCCTTATCTCGGGTATCCCATATCATAGAGATTATTTTTGACAATCTCAGGTGCAGCGGAAAAAAGAACACAGAAAGAATCTTCTGAGTCCTCGGACAAGTTTTTGTTTGACAATTGGTTCACCAATCCCAAGATATTTCACACAACTATCGTTTGAACACGTTATATTATGCTTTCCCTCCGCTCAATAGAAGAGTCGACGATCGGCAAACGCTTCTGTTTTTGCTGCGATGAACTGGAAAATACGAAATATACGGAAGCTCTTTAGATTGTACTGAACCTTTTCTGGGAAGCTCTGGCTTCTGGATGCCTGCTTATGGAAAGGGATAATGATGGTTTCAAGTAATATTTACAAGGGAGATGAGTAGTTATAAGTGAAATGGTCAGGAGGTATCTATCTTGAAAACAACTGCTATCATCCCTCTAAGAAAAGGTTCTAAAAGTATAGTGAACAAAAATAAAAAGAAAATATTGGGGAGACCATTATTCACATGGGTGTTAGGGGAAGCAATTGCTAGTAATCTTGATGAAATATACATTTACACAGATGATGAATCTATCATAAATTTTGTTAAAAATGAGTATAAATGGACGACTAAGGTGTATGTGATGGTTAGAAGTGAAAAAAGTGCGACAGATGAAGCCAGCACGGAATTTGCTATGAAGGAATTTTCTGCAAAAATACAATATAATTTTGACGTATTATGTCTTCTGCAGGCCACTTCTCCATTGACAACTAAGGAGGATATTAATAAATCACTGGAAAAATTAGTGAATAATAAGTATGATTCATGTTTATCCGTTGTGGAATATAAAAGATTCTTCTGGAATGAAGAAGGTGTCAGTATAAACTATGATTACAATAATAGAGCGAGAAGACAAGATTTTAAGGGGACTTTAGTAGAAAATGGAGCCGTGTATGTTACTACTAAATCTCAATTTATTCATTCAGGTAATAGACTGGGCGGTAATATAGGGATAGTCAAAATGCCTGAAGATACATTTACGGAAGTAGATGAACCAGATGATTTAGTCGTGGTTGAAAAATTATTATTACGTCGTTTAAAACACAAGAAAAAAACACCTACCTCCATTAAAGCAGTAGTTCTTGACGTTGATGGAGTTTTTACGAATGGGAACATAACTTATTCCATCGATGGGGAGTTTTCTAAAGAATATAATATGCAGGATGGAATGGGAATTGAGCTGCTTAGAGAAAGTAACTTACCGATAGTTGTAATGACTTCAGAAAAAAGTGACATAGTAGGTCACAGAATGAATAAATTAAATATTGAGCATGTTTACTCGGGTGTAAAAGATAAATACTCTTTGTTGGACCATTTATTGAAAGATCTCAATCTCAAAAGAAATGATGTAGCATATGTAGGTGATGATGTTAATGATTTAGCTAACCTATGTTCAGTAGGGTGGGGGTTCTGTCCTGCTAATGCAATGGACGAAGTTAAGATGGAAAGTGATGTAATTCTAACAAATAGAGGAGGGTTAAAAGCAATTAGAGAAGTGGTGAGATTCATATTAAATTACAACCAAAGATTTTAGGAGGAATCATCCTGAAAAAGTCTAAAGTCATCGCTGAAATTGGGGGAAATCATAAAGGGGATATGGAAGTTGCGAAAAAATTAATAAAAATAGCGAAAATTTTTTGCAATGCTGAGATTGTAAAATTCCAAAAAAGAAACATAAAAGTATGGGCGGATAGAATGCCTGGAATGTATCACGCTCCCCACCCCAATCCAAATCATTCCTACGGTGAAACTTACAATAAACATAGAGAATTCCTTGAATTTTCTATAGAGCAGCATGCACAGCTTAAAAGATATTGCGAGGAGATAGGGATTACTTATAGTACCTCTGTTTGGGATATTGACTCGGCAAAAGGGATAGCTGCCCTGAACCCTGAATTAATAAAGATTCCATCTGCTTGTAATACAGATTACGAGATGTTGGCATGGTTGTGTGACAATTATTCGGGAGATATTCATGTCTCTACTGGTATGACCGACAAAAAAGAGATGGATCAAATAGTGAATTTGTTTATTCATAAAAAAAGAAATAAAGATGTAGTTTTATATAATTGTACCTCAGGCTATCCAGTTCCGTTTGAAAATGTGGCTTTGTTAGAAATAAATGACCTTAAAAAAAAGTATGCAAACAAAGTAAAAGCTATTGGTTTTTCCGGTCACCATAGAGGAATTGCAGTAGATATTGCGGCATATACTTTGGGTGCTGAATATATTGAAAGGCATTATACGCTTGATCGAACATCGCCAGGTACAGATCATGCAGCTTCTTTAGAGCCTGAAGGAGTAAGAAGGTTAGTCAGAGATTTAGAAAGTGTTAGAAAAGCGCTTAATTATAAAGAAAAAGAGATTTTAGATATTGAACAAGTTCAAAGAAAGAAGTTAAAATATGTGGGAAAATATAAATGGTAAAGGTTGGTACTAGGTGAATGTGCTTCACATCGCAAGTTTTAATGGAAATATAGGAGATATAATCAATCATTCTGGGTTTGAAGCGGAATTCAAAAAGAAAGTTATTAATAATGTAGAGTTTGTAAGGGAAGAGATTCGAGATTATTATAAAGTTAGAAATTTCAAAAGTTTTAATACGGAAAAATTCATCAAATTGGCTAACAGCTTTGATTTAATAGTGATTGGCGGAGGCAATTTTTTATCTCCATGGTTAGAAATATCTAACAATGGTACAACGTTTGACATATCGGTTGAAAATTTTAAAAAAATCACCACGCCCATTTTATTTAATGCAGTCGGTTGTGAAGGAAGCTTAGGATATAGTGAAAAAACACTTCATAAAATAAGAAAGTTTTTCGATCATATCCTCTTATCTGAAGCAAGTGATAAATATTTTTTTACTGTAAGAAATGATGGATCGTATTCTTTTATAAAAGATGTTATTGGCAAGAGTTACTCAAGTAAAGTTTTTGAAGTACCTGACAATGGCTTCTTTTGCCCAATAGAGAATTTGCATCCAAGTAGTAACAGAGAAAAAACGTTAGGTCTATCAATTTCAGAAGATAGATTGAAGGCAAAGCTTTCCCCGAATGAATACAAAGCTTTTATTCAAAAACTCGCATCAATAATTTCCCTCTATGTTAAAGAATCCTATCATATTAAATTTATCCCTCACACCTTTAACGATTATAAAGTTTTAGTAGACTTGTTTGATTGTCTAAAAGATGATGTTGTTAGAAATCATATGGTTGTAAGTCAATTACAGGCCAATAGCAAAAGTGGCAGAGAAGTAATGGGCTCTTATGTTAATTGCGATCAAGCTCTTGTGATGAGGTTTCATGCAAGTATTGCGTGTATAAAGCTGAATATACCTTTTGTTACTTTGACTTTGGACCAAAGGCTTTTATCATTATTTGATAATCTAGAATTAGAAAACATTGTGAATATTAATAAGAGTTGCAGTGTACGTGATATTAAGAAACTTTTTATAAATAGTTCACACAATTATGATGATGTATTGAATCAACTTGACACATCACAATCCATTGTTTTTAACAGGATAAAGAGGTGGGTAAATACCAACAAACTCTTAGAGTAAGATTAATAATTTTAAAGAGGATCACCAGCATGGCATTAATATAGTTCTTAAAAAAAGAGCACCCTCCAAATGGTTCATGGGGATACTTTAATCGATTACTCTTTTACTAGACCTGGGGGAATTGCTTCTTTTTTGGTCTTGAATTATGCAATTCTTTTAGTCTTTCATTAAAAATGGATGTACATAAATCTCTTCCATTAGATCCATATATTTTTCTGGAGTCAATCCTAGTACGGCCTCTAATGTTTCGTCAGCTTCAAATAATTTTACATTCCAAAGATTTTTTATAAAATTAAATTGTGTAATTAGCTCATGAGCTGCAAAAGAATTCCAAGTTTTGGTTTTCTCTCTTTTTCTCCTGAAATAACCTTCATAATAAGGTGTATGGGAGAGAAATAAATTACTGTGGAAAACTTTAACATATCCAGGGTTAAAATGAAGGATGTCGAATAAGGCATTGGGAAGGGCATTGGGACTTCCACTAAACATAAATTCTGCAGGTAAACGAAAAGCTCTTCCTTCCTGCTTAGATATTTTTTCTATCTGAAATTTATATCGAATACTTTTAAAGCACGAAAATTTTATATCATTCAGGAAAGGGGGATCTACATTATTAAGATATTTTGCAGTCCCGCCATTATAGTAAGAAACATCTATTTTACTACCAAAACCGTGAATAGGTAATTCTCCCTTATAATTGAACCTGACTACAACATCAAAGGAGTTGATTTCTTTTGATAAATCTTCTTCTAGTGGTGCAGGCCCCACAATGGCTACGGTTTTCCCGTTTATATAATTAAAAAATGACCAATCCGCTTTTGAAAAATAATTTTTACATAAACTATTCGTCTTTATTTTATCACCTTGCAGCAGGGTGTAGAATATTTCCAGTCTATCCAATACTGATTTATCAAAGTCATTAGCCCTTATCCTTGCAATAATTTCATTTAAACTTTTGATGTCACCTTGATCACCATAGGCTTTAAAGGATTGTAGTAAAGTATTATAAGTGGATTCTCTAAACGAATTATACGTTGCACTTTCAATTGCTTTTGCTCTAGCAATATGAGCCACTTTAAAAAGGCCATTTGATATAAATAAAAACACTAAATCATTCCACTTGATAGTCGGTAATAATTTTGCTTTGAGGTTAGACGTATGCTTAATAAGCCATTCGGAATAATTATTTGCGTAGTTTTTTAAATTGTGTCTTTGTTCTATAGATCTCACTACCAACTCTAAATAATCACTAGATAACCCTTCATAATTCTCAAAGTTACCATTATATAATGTGTTTAACGTTGATAACCCATTTTGAAAAGCGTGACTATCTCCAACTTTCAATATTTTTAATAGCTCATTTGATTCCATTTTTCATTTAACCCTATGTCACTATCTTTATCTAATAATGTGTTTTTTTTGGTGTTTGCCTGTATTTCTCTTTTCAAAACTTTTCTCTCCTTGATATTTGGTAATCCGCATATAATAATCATGAATTTGACTAAGTGCTAATCTACAATGAAGTACACTATTTTTATAGAATTTAGGGTTTAATGTATTTTCCGGTTTTACCATTATCTATCATAATATGATAAGGCTGTTGGTTTGGTTACTTTTACATATTTAATACATCGAAATTTATAATCCGGCAGTGTCGGTCGTGGTTCATTAGATATGATAGAGAAGAAGCTGCATGTAAATTGACCACATCTACTTTGTAAGGAATGGGGGACTCTTCCATTTGCTAGATTATTATAGTTTACTTATCTGTGTTTAAACACTTTTCATTAAATAAAAAATAAAGTGCTCGATAGATTAACGTACCGGGGGTCTGACCCCAAAATTCTTAGAAAAGAAACGAATGATTGTAAAAGAAGAGGTATCCAGTAATAAGATGAGTTGTATGATCAAGGAAGAATTTCCCGCATGGAATGGTAAGTTGATGGAATAACCATTAAAAGATAAAGCCCCAGGCGTTAGAAACTCCGCCTGGGGTGTTGTTTATAAAGAAGTTTGGCTGTATGATCGCTAGTTCGCGGATATCTAACGATAATAAAACACCTGCAGCTGATCTTTCCCATCGATTGTAGCGAGCAGTACATCCTTCAGCTCGGTCTGGAACTGGGCGTTCAGCTCTGCTTTCACCCAACCCTCCTGTTTTCCTGTTGCCAGCAGTTCTTCCTTTATGAGCTTTCCTTCTTTAATAATCGTTCTCGGCAGGTCAAACGGCTTTACGGTCAGCTGGAGATCGCCCGGCGTAACGGGTTCATGTTCCGGTTTAAGGTAAACGGAAAGCTGGCCGCTGGTTTCCCATGTAGCCAGTCCAATGTTTTCGACAGACTTGACTTGCAGCATCCGCATTTCTTCTAAAAGGAGATCCATCGATAATCGGGCTTTTTTCATTCCATCATAAAGAATCTCCCCGTTACGGATGATGGGAATTGGTGAGTTATTGACAAGCTTGTTGAACGTGTTCCATTTTAACGTTCCATAGATTGTTCCAACGTAAAAAAGGATGAGGGCTAGGGTGGTAATAAGAGCACCTTTTAAGCCGACGTCGTGGTCCGCCAGCGGGTTGGCGATAATGTTTCCTATGATTAACGCCAGCACAAAGTCGATCATCCTTAATTGTGAGATGACCCGCTGGCCGAACATGCGGGCGACCACGACTAGAAAAAGATAGGCGACAGCAGCTCTGAGTATCCACTCGATGGCTGTCAGGCTGTGCTGGGGTTGAAAGAAATCCATACGTTCACGTCCTTTTTATGTAAGCTTTTCTTAGTTTGTACGGCTCTTCTTTTCTTAAACAAGGAAGCACGTTTTATAAAAGAACAACCCTCTTCCATGATTCATTTTCTCTTACCATTTGATAGAATGAATATAACAGTGAACGGAAATAAAGGAGTCCAGCAGGCTCTTTGTATGAGAAGATATTCAGTTAACAGGCGAGGAGGACGAATAAATGAACAAAAAACAATTGGAGAAAAACTTAAGGAAGGGTTTGGAGCGTGAACAGGAGATGCAAAGAAAACGGGAGGAGAAATCCTGGAATCATTCCGACAATTCGGACAAGCTGGAAACTGTTTTAATGCGGCTGACAAAGATTGAGCTGGATGAAATCAGAATGACATTTGATTTCCCGGGGATCAGTGCGTTGAATAAAGGGCAGTTAGTTCAGGAATTCGTCAGATTACTTCCTGAGCACTTTGATCGTTCCGTTTATTTTCTCGATCAGGATCGCTACAAGCTTGTAAAAAGGATTGCGGAGCATGGCCACGTAAGCGGACAAACCTACAATTACTATAAAGCCCGCAACCTGGCACGCTACTGTCTCGCTTTTCCTGCGATGCGCGAGGGAAAACGTGTACTTATTCTGCCGGAGGAATTAATACAGGCTTTTCAGCAGCTTAAAGGGGAAAGACTTGACCAAATTGTTAAAGAGAATACCGAATGGATTCAGCTGACCAGAGGGATGCTGCATTATTATGGTTACCTGAATCATTCGGACCTCCTCTCCCTTCTGGAGAAATATACCGGTACGGAGGTTGAGAGTCTTCGCTACTTCCGTGTCATACGTGCTTATCAAAGCTTCCACCGGGGGATTGTCAAAGCGCATGACGGCTATGCCGATTTCGAGGTCGATGATATTACTATGATAAAGGAAGAGCAAGAGAAACGATCGGATCTTTCTTTTTATCCTTTTACGAAAAAACAGTTGTTACAAGCGGGTTCTGGAAGGATAGGCCCTTCTGAAGCTATGGATCCTTTTCTTCAAATTATCCGGGCGAATTATGATACAGAGAGAGAAGAACGGGAGGAAATCGCCGGTATATATGAAAGCATGATGAAGGAAGGCTATGGCCTGAATGGGCTGATGGAAGATGTACAGGAAACATTTGAAGTTCCATCCATTGAAGTCTTTAAAGAAATTACTGATTCTCTTGTATTCGCACACAATCATACGCGGCTTTGGATGCTGAAAGGGTATAAACCAACTGAACTCTCAAGAGGAAACAAATCAGAATCTACAGTGGAAAAGAAAAGCAACGTGCTTCCGTTTCAAAAGCCGAATAAAACTGGGCGGAATGATCCCTGTCCTTGTGGAAGCGGAAAAAAATATAAAAAATGCTGTGGAAAATAGACCAAAAGAGGAGAGTAGTGTGAAGAACTATGGAAATAAAGCTGGATAACATAATCGAACTCTTAGAAATGGATAACCCTGACTGGGCTATATATTTTGATAAACAGACCTATGATTTTGTGACCTTCAGTCAGGAAATCGCTGGCGACGCCGAAGTTGGCGAACCGTACGATCATTTACCGGAATGGCAGCAAGATGAACGAAAAGCAGCAGATATGGTCATGGGCGATGAATCAGACCGATTCATACGTCTATCAAAGGAAGAGCATGTGGATGAATATAGGATGATCGAAGACTTCTCCTACTCAATAAAGAATGAATCGAAGAGAGCCACCCTGTTAAAAGCCATCCGCGGGCGCGGGGCCTTTCGTCGTTTTAGGGAGCACGTGGAGTCGGCGGGGCTGCTTGATGAGTGGTATGACTTTCGGGAAGAAGGGTATAAGCAAGCGGCCAGAGAATGGTGTGAACAAAATGATATTGCATATGAAGACTAAAATGTCCCACTTGTTTTGTGGGAGAAATCAGGTGCTCAGAGCTGCAGACAGGCTCTGGGCTTTTTTTGTGAACTATATGAAGGGTAGGCGAACTTTTATAAGGATGGAAAAAACAACACGCCCTTATATATGAATCATAAAAAATATTCCACATTATCAACACAACTTTAAAACTATTTACTTTTCTCTCAAAATTACCACGTTGGTGATTGTCCTCTATAGTAAGAGTTGTCAAAACGCCTCTTTTATTGACTATGATGAGGGGGGAAGTATATTTCCAGGCTTGTAAATTTGAACCTCCATATCTTAGAAATTACTGGAATCGTTAACTTGGAAAAGTGTAATGTTGTATCTACCCGGGAAAAGGAAGAAGAAGATCTGATAATTGAACAATTCTCTAAAAAAGGAGAAAAGCAATTGTTGAGAATTCTAAGGAGGGAAGCATAAATGGCTGATCAACACACTGAAAACCAGGAAACCATCAAGAACATTAAAGATTTGATTAAAGATGAGAAGGTGGCGATGCTGACCACGTTATCTCAAGAGGGCAGGCTGATGTCCAGGCCAATGCATACGCAGGAAGTACAAATGGATAAGGGAGAAGTCTGGTTCATTACAAAAAAAGATACGGATAAATATGAAGATATCAAACGTAACCCTGCCATTAATCTGGCATATGCAGGCAGTTCCTATGTATCGATCAGCGGAAATGCTGAATTTGTCCAGGATGATCATAAGAAGAAAGACTACTGGAATAAGATTATCGAAAAAGTGCTGAATGCATCCGCCGATGACCCGAATGTTGTACTGGTCAAAGTAACCCCTGAAATCGCTGAATACTGGGAATCCGGGATGAGTGTCAAAGTAGTTAAGGAATTTGTGAAAAAAATGACAAGCAGTAAATCAATAGACGAAGGTAATAATCTAAAAGATACTGTTCATTTTAATGAACATTAAAGGTAAATGAGGGGTAGGTTCTTAGCAAAACTGAGCGACGTCCCTTTATTTCTTTTGATACCACTAAAATAATTCTTCCAGCGGTTTGAAGGAATATAATATTTGATAATGCCTGGCCCCGTCCTGCAAAACACTAACGCAGTGGGGTCAGGCATTTTCACTAATAAGGTTTTCTCATGTATAGTTAAAGCATAAAGCAGGAAGAGTGACTCGGACCTAAATATAACCAAGGGGGAAATAGTATGCGGAGGATCATCTTATCGACCGAAAGCGGTGCTGACTTACCAGGTGATTTAGCGGAAGAGTACGATATTCAAGTCGTTCCCATGCACATCATTATGGATGGTAAGGATTATTTAGACGGTTCTTTGCCGGTCCAGGATATCTATGACTACTATGAACGTACGAAGAAAATACCCTCCACTACTGCAACAAATACTCATGAGTATCAAGAATTTTTTTCAGCGATAAGAGAGAACTTCCCAGATTGCATCATTATCCATATTGGTTATACATCAAAAGCGTCGTCTTCTTTTCAAAATGCTGTTATTGCTGCGGAAGAATTTGGAGACATTTTTCTCATTGATGCTTTGAACGTTACGGGAGGATTAGCTGCGATTGTATTGTATGCCGCTGATTTATTAGAAAAAGAACCTGACATTGAACCGGGACGCTTAGTTGAGAAAATAGAGGCAGTCGTTCCTAAAGCAAGGCTGGCTTTCATCCCAGGCAGCCTGGAATTCCTTAAAGCGGGAGGACGGGTAAGCAATATGGCTTCTCTGATTGGAACGCTGTTGAAAGTAAAGCCTTGCATAGAGTTGAAAGATGGAAAGTTGATGTCTACAAAGAAGTACCGCGGGAAAATGAATAGAGCTACTGAAAAACTCTTGAATGATTACTTGAATGATTTCAACATCGATAGAGAGCAGCTTTATTTTATATACTCCATTGGACTCGACGAAGAAATCAAGCAGCGGATGGATGAGGTGGCGAAAGAAAGTGGATTCCAAAATATAAGATGGATCCAGGCGGGCGGTATGATTTCGACTCATTCTGGAGCCGGGGGATTTGGGGTAGCAGGGTTAGAGGAATAGACTGGCTAGACTAGGATGGAGTGGAATGCAGCTTTTCATGTACAAAGAATTTTTAAAAACTAAGACCTCCTAAGTTGTACTTAACTTAGGAGGTCTTTAGCGATTATGTTTTTATAGCTTCTCAAATAGTTTCAGTTGATGAGGGGTTCTGCAACACTTGAATTTGGAGGAGATTCGCTATATAGGTACTTACAGTGCTGTGAGAGGAAAGAGGTGACCCGCCTCCTCTTGCTCAATTCCTTTTTAGGGAGGAAGGTATGTTTTTTTTATTCACCAATTTAAATGTTAAACAAAAACATTCGATCCTACTTGTGCATCTCTCAAAAGGTTGTAGGTTAAAAGCGCCGGGCGTCCAGTTTGAGGATCTTTAGCAAGTTGAGCATCAATTTGAAACACCTCGCCCAATACTTCTTTTGTCATGACATCTTTAGACTCACCTTCTTGAACAATTTTCCCGTTCTTGATCGCCACCATATGATCAGCAAAGCGGGCGGCATGGTTTAAATCGTGGAGTACCATTGCAATTGTCCGATTTTCCTCGCGGTTTAATCGATCAAGTAGTTGCAAGACTTCCAGTTGGTGAGCCAGATCTAAATAAGTAGTAGGCTCATCTAAAAGCAGCAATTCGGTCTCTTGAGCTAATGCCATTGCAATCCAAACCTTTTGTCTCTGTCCTCCTGAAAGTGAATCGATTGGCCGCTCCGCAAAGTCAGATATGCCAGTCACCTCAAGCGCCCATTCAATAAGGTCACGATCTTCATCTGTTAAGCGGCCGAATCCTCTCTGGTGGGGGAAACGGCCATACGTGACCAGCTCGTAAACGGTGAGCCCGCTGGGAGCTTCCGGCGTTTGAGGAAGGACAGCCATTTTTGTGGCAATCTCCCTGGTTGAAGATCTGTGAATGGCTTTTCCATCTAAATAGACCGAGCCTTTTTTAGGTTTTATGAGGCGCGACATGGTTTGTAAAATGGTTGATTTCCCGCATCCATTAGGTCCGATGATGGTTGTAATTTTTCCTTCGGGTAAATGAAGATTCAAATCTTCTACTACCGTCACTTCTCCGTATCCAATTTTCAGTTGTTCAGTTAATAACGAAGTCATATCTATTCCTCCTTTAGTTCGTTTTCATCAGCAGGTAAATAAAGTAGGGAGCACCAAGTGCTGAAACGACAATACCTACAGGAATCTCGGAAGGAGCTAATAAGTTGCGCCCAATCATGTCAGCTACTAGCAGAAGTAACGCGCCTATGAGAGCTGAAGCCGGAATTAACATCTCATGTTTTGGTCCTATGAGTCGTCTCGCAAGATGAGGAGCGACCAAGCCTAAGAAGGCAATACTTCCTGCAACCGCCACGCTGGCTCCAGCTAACCCGACGGCTGCGAATAATAATATCCGTCTCTCCCATTCCACTTTCGTACCAAGTCCAGTTGCCATACGATCCCCCAGACTTAAGACATTCAAAAATCTCGCTTTGTATATAGCAAATGGAATTAACAGCACAATCCATGGTAAGGTCGCAAGGACATACTTCCAATTCGTTCCCCAGATACTGCCCGAAAGCCAGATGGTAGCTTGCATGAAATCATCCGGGTTCATTTTTAGCTGGAAGATGATAAGCACCGCGCCGAACGCAGCGTTCACGCCAATCCCAACAAGAATTAACCGGACTGGAGTAACTCCATTTTTCCAAGCTAATACATAAATAAGAAATGCGGCCATTGAAGCACCTATCAGGGCCATGAATGGCATAATAAAAATGGATAAGCTTCCAAAAGTCGAGCTGAAATCTTGCGAAAAATAGATATAGAGAACTACGGCAAGACCTGCACCTGCATTGATTCCAAGTATACCTGGGTCTGCTAGACCGTTTTGAGAAACACCTTGTAATATAGCTCCTGAAACAGCTAGTCCCGCTCCGACTAACACAGCTATAATGAGCCTTGGAAGCCTGAAGTCAAATAAAACAAGTTCTTGGCGTTCTGTACCTAACCCAAGCACAGTCCTGACCACATCCAGCGGGCCCATCGGCAGCACTCCCGTGTGCAGACTCACTAATAAACTGATGATAATTAGTACAGCCAATAAACCCATCGTCAAGTAGGATCGTCTGTTTCTTTTATGAATCCAATCCATTAGAATCCTCTCCCTTCACGTCGTGCTAAATAGAGGAAGAATGGAACACCAACCATTGCCGTGATTGCACCAATAGGGGTTTCGTAAGGCGGGTTCACCATACGTGCACCAATATCAGCTAGAACAAGCAGTAAACTGCCTAATATGGCTGAACATGGGAGAATCCATTTGTAATCAAGTCCCACTAGAAAACGTGTAATATGAGGAATCACTAATCCGACAAAGCCAACATTTCCTGCCACGGATACCGCTGCACCTGTCATGAGAAGAACGACGACTGTGCCCAACACTTTTACCATGGTCGTCCGCTGGCCCAGTCCTTTCGCAACTCGTTCTCCAAGGCTCAATACAGTGACCGACCGAGCGATGAATAGGGCAATAAAACCTCCAATGATGACAACCGGCAGGATAAATTGAACTTGAAGCCACTGGGAACCTGCTACTCCTCCTGCGTACCAAAAACTCATGTCCTGAGCGACTTCAAAATGAATAGCAATACCAGAAGAAAATGAACTTAATAATGCTCCGACAGCTGTTCCGGCAAGCGCAAGTTTTACAGGGGAGAGGCCGCCTTTTGAGAACGAGCCGATAAGAAACACAACTCCCGCTGCGAGGCCTGCTCCGATAAACGAAAAAATCATTAGGCCAATGTGCGACGTGCCCGGGAAGAAAGCAAACGCTACCGCAATCATTAAAGCCGATCCATCGGTTACGCCCATAATGGAAGGGGAGGCAAGCGGATTCCGTGTCATCCCCTGCATGATAGCTCCGGAAACTGCCAGAAATGCACCAACGATTGCTGCTACTATCGCTCTTGGCATCCGCAATTCCTGGATAATCTGGTGAGAGGTGAGATTCTGATTGTAATGGAAGACACCATCCCAGACGGTTGTTAAGTTAATATCTGCTGCGCCCAGCGTTACGGAAAAACCGATACTTAATATCATCAGGGCGGTCCCGACGGTTAGAATAACCATAGCCATAAGAGGGCGGCTTTTATATTCTCTTTGATTGGATTGTTTTCTAGGATTTCTAGGAACTTTGGATATTCCTTCCTTTGGTACTGCCATGTTTTTCTCCACCTTTATTTCTTGTCACCGTTAGTGGAAACTGTAATTGTATTTTCCACAACTAGCATTTATAATTGATAATGATTCTCATAATCACTATAACATAGACTGAGCCAGGAGGTTACCTATGATTACAGAAGACAGAAAACAACTTTATGATGATTTAGCTCAACATGCATTCATTCATATTGAGTCGGATTTTGACGATAAAATAGATTTTAGAATTAGTGACATCATCGAGAACGACCAACATGCCAAGGATTTTATCGCAATGCAAAAACCTCATCGAGGAACAGAAAATTCAACGATTGTTGGAACGCTGCTCGGTAAACGATACTCCGTATTAGCTATGGGCATATTTTCGCTTCTTATAAGAAGAGGTATCATCATCGATACAGCACCTCATCTAATCGGAATTAAGCTTGAAGAGGGAGAACCGAATCGTTATTTTATCGAAGAAAAAGCCGTGAAAGAAGTATCTGATTCAGGCGTGGATCAAATCAACGAACTTATTCGCACTTTCTTAAAGAGTCACTTAGAACCTTTCTTTAGTGCCGTTGCTAAGGCTGCCCGCTGTAAAGCTGACCACCTTCACTCGCTTGTTGCTCATAACCTGTTTCAGCGTCGTTTATTAATGAAGCGAAAGCAGCTTGGCGATGACCAAACGATTGACGATTATTTCCACCTTTTCACCACAAATGAGTTATTTGATAAGGAAGAAAGCAACCCATTAGCTTTTACATTCGAACGGCATCAGCCTGAGGAAGGCGACCCATTCTATATTCGTAAGCACTGCTGCCTTTCTTACTTATTACACGACCGGGAGCTAGACCATTGCTGCGGAACGTGTTCGCATCTTTTCAAGACGCAAGCAAAAATAGAAGGCTAAACTCAACAAAGAAGTTTAGCTTTTTTTATTACTGGTTTACATACTCCTTGGCTTCTTCCACCATTTGTGTACGGCCAATGGCTCCCCATGCCTTATAAATCCAGAAGTCCGTCTTCAATACGTTCTCATTTTCAACCGCGTCTAAGTCTTTCCACAAATTACTGTCCTGAATAGAGGAGTAGTTTTCTGGTCCCCCAGAGGAATCTACTTGCAGGAAGATATGATCGGCTCCCATTTCTGGAATAACTTCCATTGATAGGTCCCCGCGTTCTTCTGGGTCGGTTAGTGCAGAAGGTTCAAAACCGAGGTCGTTATATAACATAGACACCATGGGGTGGGTAGTTTCCGGGTAAATTTGAATGATTTTTTCACGAATACGAAGGAATGCTAGTTTATTATTTTCCATATCTGAGATGGTTTCATTGGCTGATGCCACTTTTTCTTCCAACTCAGAAATCTTTTCTTCGGCCACATCTTCTTTGTCAAAGATTTTTGCAATTTTCATGAGGTCTTGCTGCCAAAAGTCCGGGTCATTTCGCTCTTCATCAGAAGATGCGCCTAAAACTATAGTTGGAGCAATCTTCTCTAAGTCATCATAAACCTCAGAAGCTGTGTAATCATCTACTAAAATAACATCAGGGTTAATCTCCAGAATTTTTTCCAAATTGACTTCAGATGATGAACCAACAATTTCGGCTCCTTCCAGCTGGTCTTCCAGGTAAGGTATGTAGTCACCACCATATTGATCCTGTGCGGTAACCCCAGCTGGTTTAACACCAATAGTTAACAGATGATCAAAATAACTCGGGCGAAGCGCTACGACTTTCTCCGCATTTTCAGGTATTTAGGTTTCACCTTTCAAGTGTGAAATGGTCTTTGATTCCGTTTCAGTCTCTTGTTCTCCATCATTTGTTTCTTCACCTTGTGAGTCCGTTGACTCTTGTGTATCCGAACAGCCGACCAGTAACAGCACACCAGCGAGTAAAGCAAAAATAATATAAGTATGTATTTTCATTTTAGTTATCTCCTCACCTAAGTTTAATCAGTGATAATGATAACCATTTTCAATTAACAAATCAACCCTTGTTTTAAGCATTATTTTTTCACTAGAAAATTTTATTAGAAAGAGGAGGAATCATTACTTAGGCCTACATAGAAAGGTGCTAAAGGAACTAACATGACTTTCATCGATTAAATTTAAGGAACTTCCAAGATTGTACATTGACTTCATTTTCTTAAGACCATACACTGATAATGATTATCATTATCTTTTATTGGAGGAAATAGAATGGAAGCAAACATTAAAGGGATTCTAGCTAAACGATGGGAAGTCGGCGCAGAGCACTATGCAAAGGGCATTAAAAATAAAGGAATCAATCAATATGATGAATGGTTGGAATTGATTCAAGACCTTGTACCTAATGAGCCCAAGTTACATGTGTTGGATGTCGGTACAGGTCCCGGAATCATGGCGCTATTATTCTCCAAGCTAGGGCATAAGACAACGGGACTAGACCTTTCAGAATCTATGCTTAATATTGCAAGAGAAAATGCGCAAACGTCGAACATCGATTGTGAGTTTATTCAAGGAGATGCGGAAGACCTTTCATTCGAGGACGAAAGCTTTGATCTAGTGGTCAACCGTTTAAATCTATGGACGTTACCAAATCCAGGTAGAGGGGTATACCACTGGGCGCGAGTGTTAAAGCCACAAGGCAAACTATATATTATTGCTAATGACTATGAGACACCAATACCCGAGGACCCAGCAGCAAGAGAAAATGATGAAATTTTCACTAAGGAATACTATGAAAGCTTTGCTAGTTTACCTTTCCGACATGCGACAGCTGCTCAGATTAAGGCGTTGCTGGAAGCGGCTGGGTTAGTAAACGTGGATGTAACCCCTATACACAATATAGAAAACAAAAAGCGGGACGTACCGTTCTGTATCATTACAGGAGAAAAGAATTAGGAGGAACAGTAATGTTAACTTACAAGAAAAGCATAAGTATTATAGTAGGATGTTTTGTACTTATATTCCTGGCTGCTTGCAGTAGTGATGAAGGAGACCAGGCAGAAGAGAATAGCGAGCCAGAAGAGTCAGAGAAGGTAGAGACGTTTGAACACACCGCAGGTGAAACTGAGATTGAAGGAGTACCAGAAGATGTTGTTGTACTCGCGGAGCCTCTGCTTGACCATACCTTAGCATTAGGTGTGACACCCGTTGGGTCTGCAGCACAAGAAGAAGGGTTCGTTCCTTACTTAGAAGATGAAGCGGAAAACGTTACGGTTATAGGTGGCACGAATGATCCAAACCTTGAATCTATAGTAGAACTCTCACCTGACTTAATCTTAGGTTTTGGTGGACAGCATGATGAGGTGTACGATCAATTGGAAGCTATCGCTCCAACAGTATTAGTGGATCCAAACCAAACCGCCCAGGAAAATTTGAAGTATATCTCATCGATTCTGGATAAAGAAGAAGAGGCGGACGAATTTTTAGCGGAATATGATGAAAAAGCTGAGCAAGTTCAAGCTTCTTTAGAAGAGTCAGTAGGAGATGAAACGGTTGCTTTTATTCGTATTAGAGAGAAAGAGGTTAGAGTTTACGGTGGCACTAGAAATGCCGGTTCCATCCTATATGATGATTTAGGACTCACTCCGTCAGATATTGTTCCTCTTGATAAATGGGCTGAAGCTGTATCTATTGAGGCATTGCCCGAAGACGATCCAGATCATATCTTCTTATTAGTAGATGAAAACGCAGAAGATAAATACGAAGAAATCCAACAGTACAGTATTTTTGAAGAACTTGAGGCTGTTCAAAAAGATCAAGTTTACTCCGTCGGCTTTTCTCCATGGGTTAGTGGGTATGCGCCGCTAGGAAATATGGAGGCTATAAATATAGTTGATGAACATTTAAATGAAGGAGCTGGCAATTAAAAATAACTCATTTCAAGGGGTTAATTTCATTAGAACCAAAGTCAGTTTTATATATTTATAGGTGAGAGGAGCAATTTCGCTCACTTTTTAACTAGAGAATGCTATTAATAAGGTTTCTTTAGAATTCTTATCGTTCCTATAGTTTACTAACTAACAAGAGAAATCATCGGTGGCGGATAAGGATAAACATTGATGTATCTAGATTTTTGGGTCTATACTTTTGTGGTTCATTTTGAAAACTCCTATTGTAGAAGAAGTGTTTATTGGGAAACAAGTTTTTTACCATAGGAGTTTATGGCATTTCGTAAATCTATTTGTAAGTTAACATCAAAACTTTACAATTAGTGTAACTCCAGTGGTGCTGCCCCTTCCTGCTATAGGACTAACACAGTGGGGGCAGGCACTTTCAGTATAGGCGCTACAGTTTTATTTATAAGGTATTCGTTGTTGCTTTAATTTCTATGTTTCTGTTTAAAAACAAAATAAAATCTCAGTTTCTCAAAATAATGTAAATAAGATAAATTATATACATAGTTATAAGGATGAAACCCTCTCTTTTTCCAATTTTATAATGGGTCCTCGAAAATAAGAGCAATAACAAGCTCAATGCAATCATAATCATCACATCGGTAAATATCTTTCCATTCACAGGTAAAGGCGTAATGACCGCTGAAGCCCCAAGAACAAATAAGATATTGAAAATATTGCTGCCTACAACATTCCCTAGTGCAATTCCACTTTCTTTCTTCAATGCAGCGGATATAGAGGTTACTAGTTCAGGAAGCGATGTACCAATCGCAATGATGGTTAACCCTACTAATGTATTACTCATTCCGAGGTCATAGGCAATCGCTGTACCGTTGTCTACCACCATGTCGCCGCCAAAAATAATAGCGGCTAAACCTGCAAACGTTAAACCCGTGTTTTTGCCCCACTTAATGTTTGAAGGAATTGGTTCATGTGTGGATTCTTTTCGGCTTTTCAAGCCCACTTCAATCACATAGTACATAAAAATAGATAAAAACAATAAAAAGATGATGCCATCCCCGCGTGTTAGCAAGTTTTCGCTTAACCCCTGTAATTGTGTATCACTGATAAGTACGAGTAAAGCTCCACTAGCCAGCAGTATGAATGGGATTTCTTTTTTGGTGGTTTCACTCTCTACCATTAATGGATAGAGGAAGGCTGCAATACCTACCACTAAAGTGATATTAAAAATATTACTCCCAACTACATTTCCCAATGAAACTTCAGCATTTCCTTGTAAAGCTGCAATGATGCTGACGGTTGCCTCAGGTGAGCTTGTGCCAAAAGCTACAATCGTTAACCCTATCAAAATAGGCGGGACACGGAGCAGCCTGGCAATGTTGGAAGATCCATCAACGAATAAATCGGCCCCTTTAATTAATAAACCGAAGCCGACAATTAATAATATGTAAGCCATAGTTACTCTTCAAACTCCTTTTATTTTGGCTATGTTAAAGGTGATTGTTGATATTGATAAGTGAGTTATTCAACAATATGGAATCATAGTGGAAGACTCGATTCCAAGACATTTAATGAGTGGGTCAGGACGGCGGGGAATGGCTCGCTTTCCGCGGGAGCTCACCGTACGCCCATGGAAAGCGGGTGATTTCCCGGCCCTTCAACCACTATTTTTGGGACGGAAACGGCCTGAATGTCTCGAAACAGAGTTTTCCACTAAAAGGAGCTTATATGAATATCAACATGGAACTTTAACAAAACCTTTATTTATAATCTTTTACCCATACCCTCTTTTGTCACTTAAAAAGCATAGGGGTACAACTTTTTCGTGCTAGTTAGTATGTATTTTTGCGGCAGTGGAAGGTACCGGCCCACGGTTTTTTCCAAAATCGTCATTTATAAAAGAGCGCTTCAATCACGAAGCGCTCTTTGTGTATGACTACCCGTCTGGGATAATTTCTTCCGGACATTTTCGTTTAAAGCATCCATATCTTCAATGAACTGTTCACTCGAAGCGATGATCCGCTCGGACGACTGCTCTGTCGTTTTCAGAGCTTCGAATACGTTATCGAAAGACTCCTGAAGAGCTTCCATACTGATGGCCGGGTTCTCCATCATCTGTGTCGTCTCTTCCGCGTTCTCCTTCAGGTTCCTGGAGTTCGAGACTAGCATCTGCTCGGTCGCTTTATTGACGCCGTTCACCGTATCGATCACTTTCCGCTGATTATTCAAAGCCAGCTGAATCGAAGCGGAAACGGTAATAATATTTTTCGTCAGTGTAACTGCATTACGAATCGATTCCTTTAGTTTTTCATTATTTTTTTTAATAATATCCACAGAAGAAATACTCTGATGCAGCACGCTCTTCATCTGGGTCATGTTTCTCGTACGTGTAATGATTTTCTCTTTTCCTTCTGTGAGCAGTGCCAGGTCGTATTCACCCTCAGCTTCTTTTTCTTTCAAAAGCTCAAACAGCTTCTTCCCAAGATAGATTTGCTTGTCCAGGTCATAAATACGCTTCTGGGCGTTTTCTTTGATAATCTGCAATTCAACACTGTCTTCCTCGAGGCGGTCTTTTCCCGCCAGCAGACTGCGGACCACCGTATCAATCTTTGAGTCGACGGTTTCATACTTCTTCATGTAGCGGTCGATGGGCTGCTGTTTGCTCAGTTTATAAAAGAATTTCTGAAAGCCGTTGCCTTCGGTGCGCTTCGGATCAAGGTCCGACACGATAACTTCGAGTTCACTTAACGTTTCAGGAATGTCGTTATTGCCTTTGGTCATGAGCTCGTTTACCGGGCGCTTCAACGTTTCCATCGTCTCCCCGGCGACGCGCTGTTCTTTTTCTCCGAGGTCGCCGAGCTCTCTCATCACTTCTGAAAGGGAGTCGTCCCTGGAAGATTTGAACCTTTCCGCGTAGGCTTCGGCCTCTTCATTCAGGCGGTCGAGGTCTTCTTTTTCAATAAGAGTCATCGCTTCTCTTAAGTCCTGATGGTTCATTTCAGCTTCTTTGTCTCTAGGAAAAGAATTTTCACTCATGTTCATATCTCCTATCTGCCATGAATTGTTTCGAGTAAAATAAACGTCCGTTAGCTTGAACATCTTTTTACTTCTGCGAGAAGAAGTTCTTTTCTTCTTTATTATACTTGGAAGTAATGATCCCCTTGCTTCTGGCAAAATTCTGCGCATAACTTTCTTCTTCTTTACGCTCAAGTGTTTCAATGAACTTACGCAAATCGTGCATCGTATCCATCAGTTCATCTTTCCGATTTTCCTTATTGACATCCGACAATCGCTGAAACGATTTGATGAAGTCAGGAACGTCTTTGTCCATCATCGTTTCAAGGGCGTATTGTTCTTCTATTTCAAGATCTTCCATTCGTTTGAATTGTTTCACTGTTCGTTTCTTTAGGGACGTCCATTCCTTTTGAAGATCAGGGTGGTTCTCGAGAAACGGGAAGTCCCAGCCTTCGAGAATCGCTTCTCCTGGATGTTCCAAAGTTGAGTCCTCTCCGAATGGTTCCCTTTTCTCCACGTAGGAATTCAAATACGTAAACAAAGCATTCGAAAAATCACGCAATGTGTCTTCGAGCCCTTTTCGTCTCGTGAATTCTTCTTTCAATAACGTAGTGACCAGTGTGTTTTCTTCTTCTCTCGTTTCAAAACGGCCAAGCAGCATTTGCGGCGGCTTACCGTACACTTCGATCATACCCTTGAATGTGTTGGTAGTTGGAATAACTACGGTGAAAAAGACACCGTTCCAATAGACATCCAATATATATCTCATGTTCATCTCTACCAGCTCTTTTACTTGCAGGTCGAAATAAACAGGGAGTTTCCCTTTGATGACCTGCTTCATCTCTCTCATCGTATGAAAATCGATGTAGTGCTGGTATTCGGAGGTATGCGGCATGAATGCTCTTTCCAAATTCTCAAGCGTAGAAGAGTAGAAGTTTTCCATACTTCATCACCCCCTTTTGATTCCTTCGTTTTCCGCGACAAATGGTTTCTATAATACTTCAAGAATACCACAAAACGGAGTTTGATATGAAGAAATGACTATGTACTCTCTGCCTGAAAAGGAGGGTGGTTTCACTTTTGCTTATTTCTTTACTAAACCTCGATAAAATGGACTTATATGAGGGTTCCATACTCTTGACTAAGCACATCTATATGGTAATATAATAATATATATTAAATTATAATTATTTTAGTTTAAGGCCAAGTGCTGTCATACAAAAGTGTGGCAGCAAATTGAATTTTATGGGGTAAATGAAGTTGATTACCATTCTCATTTAAAATGAAGGGGTTGAGAAAATTGACTGCAGACGTGAGAAATATCCCTCGAAAAACTGCACAAAAACCTTTTAGAAATAATTTCTTAATCAGCGGATTCAAGATAAAGGAACATATGGAGTTAATAGCTGCTATTCTCAGCGGAATAATGATATTAACTGCTTGGCTATGGGGAAATCAATTGCCATATTCCATATTTGTTACTTTGCATATTCTGGCATTTGTAATAGGCGGGTTTGCTAAGGCTAAGGAAGGCATCCAAAAGACGATGGCCGAACGGGAATTGAACGTAGAAATGCTGATGATTTTCGCTGCCATTGGCTCTGCTTTAATTGGATACTGGACAGAAGGTGCTATTTTAATCTTCATTTTTGCATTAAGTGGAGCATTAGAAACATACACGATGAACAAGAGTCAGCGGGAAATTTCCTCACTGATGGATTTACAACCTCAAGAAGCTTTGCGTATGAAGAACGGGGAAGAAGAGTTAGTCTCTATAAATCAATTGCATATCGGTGATCAAATATTTATTAAAGCAGGGGAAAGAGTTCCATCTGATGGCACAATTATCAAAGGAAAAACGACGATCGATGAAAGTGCTATAACCGGGGAATCCTTCCCTGTCTCTAAAGAAATGCAAGAAGAAGTGTTTGCCGGGACCGTCAATATTAATGGAAGCATAACGGTAGAGATCACCAAACCAGCCAATGAAACACTTTTTCAAAAAATCATTACACTCGTACAATCGGCACAAAGTGAAAAGTCTCCTTCCCAACTGTTTATTGAACGTTTTGAAGGAACTTATGTAAAAGCCGTGCTGGTTGTTGTGACAATTATGATGTTCTTCCCACATTTTGTTTTTGGTTGGAGCTGGACGGATACTATTTATCGAGCAATGATCCTATTGGTAGTAGCTTCCCCTTGTGCTTTAGTAGCCTCTATCATGCCTGCCACCCTATCGGCTATTTCGACAGGGGCTCGTAATGGCGTTCTATTCAAAGGAGGCGTTCATTTAGAAAAACTTTCTCATTTGCAGGCAATCGCATTTGATAAGACAGGTACATTGACCAATGGGAAGCCTGAAGTTACAGACCTAATAACTCGTTCAGACAAAGAAGTGGCTGAAATACTATCCATCCTTTCATCCATAGAACGTGAGTCTAATCACCCTATAGCTCAAGCAATAGTCAATTATACAAACACGCTGCCTGACGTTGAACGTCTAGAGGTCCAACATATGCAAGATATTCCCGGGAGTGGTGTAACAGCTGAAATTGCTGGAGTGACCTGGAAAATTGGAAAGCCGGGATTTTTAGGGAAAGAAGCTGCGGAATCTTTTCAAAATGGCGTGTTAAAAAAGTTAGCCGAACAAGGTAAAACAGTTGTATTTATTGGGGATGAATACGGTATAGCGGGGGTAGTAGCGCTTAAAGATACCGTTCGTGAAGAAACAAAAGATGCTATCCAAGTTTTGCGAAAACATGGAGTCTATACCGTTATGCTGACGGGGGACAACGAAACTACCGCTGAAGCAATCGCAAAAGAAGCAGGAATGGATAATTATGTGGCCGAGTGTTTGCCGGAAGAAAAAGTGCAAGAAGTTAGACTTTTACGTAAAGCTTATGAGAATGTAGGGATGGTCGGGGATGGGATCAACGATGCCCCTGCATTAGCTACCGCCAACGTAGGAATAGCTATGGGAGCAGGTACAGACGTGGCATTGGAAACTGCAGATGTTGTTTTAATGAAGAATGATCTTCCTAAAATTGCGGAAGCCATTCAATTATCTGAACGGATGAACAAAGTCATAAAACAGAACGTCGTTTTTTCCCTCCTTGTCATCATGCTGTTGATTATCTCCAACTTTCTTCAGGTGCTTGACCTGCCACTTGGAGTCATTGGGCATGAAGGCAGTACGATCTTAGTCATATTGAACGGGCTGCGTTTGCTTAAAACATAGAAGCCATGTATAAACCGGGTTAACTCAAATGGTTGGTCGAATACTTCGCCAGCCATTTGCTCGTAAGCCTAAAAACATTATTAAGCGTCCTTTATAAAGAAAATAGATTTCCCTTTATCATTTATGGATCCTAACCTTTCAAGTAATAATAGATTTACAAAGTTAATCCAGAGAAATTCCCCCTTCCTTTTGCTCGCTAGGAAATGAAAGGGCTCTGTAAGCCTCTCAGTGTTTCATTGGAGGCTTTTTTGTATTCTCAAGAAACAGTCTCGGGTTACATACAAAAATCAAACGTGGAATTCTTTGCATTAACGGTTTTCTCGTAACTTGTATAAACCTAAAGTCATACAATATTATAATCTTTGCGTCATAATGACTTTGGTGGAGTGCAGCCTGCTCTTCTTATTTTATAGGAGCAGGCTCGGCAAGCAAAGAACTCGTAGATTTCTTGGAAAGGAGCAAGGAAAGTTGTGAATCCAGATTTATGTGAATTATTAGCGAATGCTGGGTTTGTGCGTTGTTATTTAACCAATGCAGCAGGCAGCCCTGTTGATGAGATTACCTGTGAAGAACAAGGGAATCGAGAAGATATTTCCCTTCAATTGCCTGATGGGGAACAAGTAACTCTTCAAAAGATAACGATTGGTAAACAAGGATATGTTGTAGTCGAAGTGGGGGATGAAGATACCTTATGTGTGTCTGATCCAATTCCCTTTTGCTTTAATGAACATGTGATTTTGTGCGCACCTGCAGGTACAGAAGTGGTTTGCAGCGTGACGGATTTTGATTGTCAAGCCAGTGTGAATTGTCTGGACGAAACCTTTGAATCTTTGGATATTCATTTCACCGTTTGCCAAAGCATTCAAACAGTCGCGGAGGCGGTGATTGAACAGGAAGTTGGTTTTTGCGTGGAAAGGGACGTCATCATTCCTGATCGTTGTTCTTTTACTATGCCAACCCAATGTCCAGTTATTTTCCCAAGCGAAATGACAGACTTAGAGGTTAAATCAAAAAAGACGTCAGAAAAGGAATATTTCACATCACCAAATTCAAAGCAGCTTCAAGAGGTGGCTTGTCTATCGATTACGAGAGTATATGACTGGATCGTCCAGCAAAGTGATTTTCAAAGGACCATCCCTGCTGGGAGTGTTGAATTCACCTGTTCTCCGTGTGACATCCATGTGTTTGTTCCGGCAGTAATTATTTGCGATCGGTTTCTTTCAGGTAAAGTGATTTGTGGCGATATCGATCCTGTTGAAGGCGCTGAGGTAACCTTCCGTGCCGAACCGGCGATTGTAGATTTCACGCCGGATTCCGTTATCACAGATGAGTTTGGTAATTTTGAAGTGGAAACTAGTCTCCCAGCCGTCACGGAGCCTACAGAAGTAGTGATTACAGCTGAAACCACGGTAAATGGGCAAGAAGTTTCCACCTCCCTGCCAACGATCGTCCAGTGCTTGGCTGATCCATGTATCATCGAGCTGTTCGCGGAAGAAGAAATTGTTTGTGATGGTTTCGTGGACGGAAGGGTGCGCTGTAATGGAAGAGTTATTGAAGGAGCTGTGGTGACATTAGAAAGCAATGACCCTGCGGTCACCTTTGATCCAAATCCTGTTTTAACAGGGAGTCATGGCAACTATTTCTCGGGTGTAACAGTGGCTGATGGAACACTGTCTACTCTTGTTACCCTTACAGCTTCCACTACTGTAGAAGGTCAAATGATTTCAGATTCAGTAGAAGTCCTTGTGGAGTGTGAAGACCCATGCCCTTAATTATTAATGTTCCTCAACTGATCACTTGTGACGCAGTCATTACCGGAAATATAAATTGCGGAGGAGTTCCTGTGCAGGGAGCTGAAATCTTCTTCGATCATTTCCCTGATAATGTCGTATTTTATGACCCGAATCCAGCCATTTCAGATGTGAACGGAGATTTTTCAACGAATGTAACCGTCCTTCCTGGAACACCGCTTTTGTCGATTGATGTACATGCGACAACAGAAGTAGAAGGGGAGATTCTTGAAGCTCATGTAGGGGCCCAAGCGGAGTGTCCAACGGTTGAATGTCCATGTAAATTTAGGATCGGTGTTCGAAGAAACCGTGCACACGCAAATGTTGAAATTACGAATCAAGGAGTGGCATCGACCTTGCGAGGCACGATTAATGTGACAGCGATACAATGCTTCACTGCCAAACCTGGCTGTGATCCTGATGTGGATAACTTCCATGTGACATTTAAATCGGGAGCATCGACCATCAATTTTATTCTAGGGCGAAGAATAGAAATCGAGTGTATTGACGATACGTTTGCCAGAGTGCGAGGTACGGCTTTAGCTATAGGTAATGTATTCCAAGGATTGTTTGAAGTATTGATCGAGGTGTCCATTGGCCCAGGTAATATAGGAACATGGACGGTCTTGGCAAACGACAATATGGGGCACACGTTCTCTACAACATTCACCGCTCGGATGAGTCCGATTACTTCTATTGGTGAATGCGACGTACAGTTTTAAAAAAATAGGCAGGTTTTTCAAGAATAGAAAATAGATTTATTTCGCCCCTTTTGCTGTAATTAAAATTTAAAAATTCAGCGTTGGAACGAACTTTGCTTAGCGGTTAATAACTCACTACTTCGTTAATTTATTATTACTAGTGACCGTGTCCATGTTCCGGGAGCCTTATTTTAAACGTATTACTACTACGATTTAAGAGCTGTTAATATTAAACAGCTCTTTTTTTAATTCACTTTTTAAGGTTTTTTATACTGGTCCGTTCCCCATTTGTGCATCTCTTCTAAAACAGGTTGTAACGTCATACCTTTCTTGGTCATTGAATATTCAACCTTTGGAGGTATTTCATTATATTGCTTTCTTTTGATCAATCCATCTTCTCCTAATTCTTTTAGCTGCTGACTTAGTACTTTATGTGTAACTCCTGGCAGCAGACGGCGTAATTCATTATAACGGTAGGTGCCTTCCACACATAGATGCCATAGGATAACGGTTTTCCACTTACCTCCGATTTTGTTTAATGTATATTCAATTGCACATTTCAGTTTGCCTTTGTCATCAATTTGAACGTTATTCTCCAAGCGTTTACTCACTCCTTACTTACTTTTAAGTTAGTGTCTCACAAAAAAGTGCGCTCTTACATAATCAAATCTTAAGGATTTATAATAAGGATTGTCAAAAGATAAACAGGAGGAATACAAGATGCAGCCATATCCAAGAACATTTTCACATATCGGACTTTCCGTGCCTGATTTAGAAAGAGCTGTAAAATTCTATAAGGAAGTATTCGGGTGGTATGTCATTATGGAACCGTCTGAAGTGCAGAATGACGATTCTCCAATTGGACAAATGTGCCGTGATGTATTTGGAGATGATTGGGAACGTTTTAGAATCGCGCATTTATCAACGGGGGACAAAATAGGAATCGAACTTTTTGAATTTCCTGAGAATGAACAACCCGAAAATAATTTTGAGTATTGGAAAACAGGTATATTCCACTTCTGTGTGCAAGATCCTGACATCGAAGGAATTGTAGAGAAGATCAAAGAATACGGTGGTAAACAGCGTATGCCTATTCGGGAGTATTATCCGGATGAAAAACCGTTCAAAATGGTCTATGTCGAAGATCCTTTTGGAAATATATTTGAAATCTATACCCACAGCTATGAGTTGACCTATTCTGCAGGAGCTTATTAATGAAAAGTATGCTATAAGTAATGTTTTAAATCCTGCTATAGTGGAATTTATTATGTCTAAATCCAAAACCCCTCTTAAGAGTTCATTAAACTTAAGAGGGGTTTTTTATTAGTTGTCCGAAAGTGAAGGTGTGTATACCGCTTCAGAGTTCAGATCCATTACTGAAACCTATTCAAAAGTCGAGAACTCACGGATTAAATATGTTACAAAAGATTATTTAGATGGATTGGTGAAAGATCAGCAATACAGAAGAGGAAAAACTTAGTTTCAGTTACTTGATCTTGGTCATCCAAATACATTGGTTCGTTAAAACTAATTTTTTCAAACTATTTACTTACAGTAGTTCCATGTCTATAATGAAACATAAATTTCATATTTAATTATAATTTGAATTATTAATTTCATAAGGAGCGAATATCTATGAACAAAGAAGACGGTTTAAATCGTGCTATAAAAAATTACTTAGATATAACCCCTGATTCTAAGGATTTTTTTAGTCAGGCTAAAGAAATAATGCCTGGTGGAGTAACTGCTAATATTAAGTCATTTGATCCCTATCCTGTTATTATGAAGAAAGGTAAGGGTGCTTATTTATATGATGTTGATGGAAACGAATATATTGATTACCTTCTTTCTTATGGTGCGTTAATGCATGGACACGGACACCCTGAAATTAATAAGGCAATCCATAACCAAATTGAAGAAGAGGGTACTAGTTTATTTGGAACCCCACATTTACTTGAAGTAGAGATGGGGAAGAAAATTCAAGAATTGTATCCAAGTATGGAATTGCTTCGTTACACGAACTCAGGTACAGAAGCAACTCTCCTGGCAAATCGTATGGCCTATGCTTACACGGGGAAAAACAAAATAGCTAAGTTTGAAGGGCACTATCATGGTGGATATGATCAAGTTCTACTTAGCGTAAACCCCCCTATTGACGAAGCCGGACTTCCTCATAAACCGAATGCTGTCATTGAATCTAGTGGAGTAGACTCTTACCACCAGGAACATACAGTAATTTTGCCATTTAACGACCTGGATGCAACAGCTGAAATTTTGTCAAAAAGAAGAGATGAAATCGCTGCCGTTGTACTTGAGCCGGTTCAAGGTGGGTTTATCCCTGCTGAACAATCGTTTATGGATGGGCTGCGGAAAGTGACGGAAGAATTAGATATCCTGCTTATTTTTGATGAAGTGAAAACGGGATTTCGGCTGGGTCTTGGCGGTGCTCAGTCGCTCTATAAGATAAAGCCGGATATTACTGCTCTTGGTAAAGTGGTTGGCGGGGGATTCCCGGTAGGAATGATCGGTGGCAAAAAAGAAGTCATGATGGTAAGTTCACCTAAAGCTTCTTCCGATGTGTTCGACTCGAGTCAAAGTTTAAAATCGAGTGCGAAAGAAGTATTATTTCATAGTGGAACATATAATGGTCATCCATCAATTCTTGCTGCTGGACTAGCAACAATCAATCACTTAGAAAAGGAAATCAATCATGTGTTTGCAATTACTAATCAATTAAAAGAAGGAATTAACAAGTTGTTTGCGAAGCGTGGAGTTGCCATGCAATCAATCGGTTTGGGCTCCATCTTTAACGTAGTCATAACTGAGCAAGACAGTATTTTGAATTATCGACAGCTGCAGCAATCGAACTTTAGGATAAGGAAAGAAATCGATTTTCGGTTGTTGTGTGAGGGGATTTATACAAAACCATTAAATCGCTATAGTCTTTCTACCCTTCATGGTAAGAAGGAGATTAACCGCACCCTTGACGCTTATGATCGGGTATTAACGCAGGTATTTTAACAGAGGAAGGGTTTGAGTGATGGAAAACGTTTACCATAATATTGCTGGTAAAACTGCAAAGATGAGTAAGTCACAGTTAAAGATAGCGAAATATATGTTGGAAAACCCAAATGCAGTGTCATTTCTAACGGTAGGAAAACTGGCAAAAGTTACGGAGGTAAGCGAAGCAACCATTGTGCGGTTTGCAACCTTTCTTGGATATACCGGCTATACGGAATTACAACAAGAAGTTCAAGCCTCTCTAAAACACCAATTAACCACTTCCGAGAGGCTGAAGATATCCAAACAGGTCTATGACGAAAAAGAAAAGGGCGTAGATGAAGTTT
The DNA here is from genome assembly GCF_024189295.1 of Halobacillus sp. A1. Taxonomy (GTDB): domain Bacteria; phylum Bacillota; class Bacilli; order Bacillales; family Halobacillaceae; genus Halobacillus_A. The sequence continues at coordinate 7,728 of NZ_JAIZEN010000017.1, read as the reverse complement.
TTCGTGATGATATGGAAAATATCAAAGCAACAATGGAAGAACTGGATTTAGATGACTTTCATAAAGCAGTAAATTATATATTGAATGCCAACAAGATCTATATTATTGCAAATCGCAGCGCGATGTCGTTAGGTGTATTCCTTCAGTATTACTTATCTATGATATTAGATAATGTGGAACTGCTTCATTCAGTTGAGAGCGCATCTGATTCACTTTATAAGGTAAATAAAGATGATGTTACTATAGGTATCAGCTTTGCCCGCTATACGAAAAGTACGACTGACCTTTTTTCCTACATGAAAGAAAAAGGAGGTAAGACGATTGCCATTACAGACAATTTGGTGTCACCTCTTATTCCGCACGCAGATGTTCCGCTCAAGGCAACGAGTCAAATGCCAACATTCATTGACTCATTTGTAGCCCCTTTGAGTTTGATAAACGCTTTAATAACCTTTGTTAGTAGAGAAAAGCAAGAAGATGTTCACGGGAGATTAGAAGGGTTGGAAGATATTTGGAGACATTTTGATGTGTTCTCAGAATGATAATTTACTGATATTTGATAGGGAGTCAGTAATCAAGTGTGTACTAAGTTTAACTGAGGGTTGATAAAGAGGGTTTGTACAGAAAATTATTATAATTTTTAAACAGCCTCTTAAAAGTTCAGTGTGAACTTTTAAGAGGCTTTTCATTTTAAGGCAAACTTACGTTGGTAGCTTACCTTTTGCTATCTCCAGAAATGTTATTGGATAGAACCAGGATATTGGAAGACTCAACTTCAAGGTATTATACCATTTGAACCAAAAATTCACTTATTTGTTACGTGTTTAATAGACGTACATTATCTTCTCTCCAATATGATGAAACCAGAAGGAGCCAGATGAATATTGTGGTCCTTCATGTTAGAACCTTCATCCACATCCACTACTTGCTTAATGTTTTCTTCAAACCGTAAATCGTAGGCTTTTGTCGTCGGATTGATCAAGAAAATCATGGACTGAGTTTCAGAGGTTTTTTCGTAAGCAAGCAGTTCGTCTCCGTAGTCCAAAAATGAAAACTCTCCATCGTTACCGAATGCTGGTGCGGTTTTTCTTAGTTTAATCATTTTTTTGATGAAAGCAAACAATTCAAAATCCTGGTCTTGTTTCTCCCAGACCATGCATTTGCGACAGCCTGGATCTTCTCCTCCTGTCATTCCGATTTCGTCTCCATAATAGATGCATGGTGTGCCCGAATAAGAAAGCTGGAATAGATACATGAGCTTTGCTGCTTTTTTGTCTCCCTTTGCATAAGTTAGAACACGCGGGGTATCATGACTGTCCAACAAGTTGAACGAAACTTCATTCACAGATTGAGGATACATATGCTGTACATGGGTCAGTTGATTCTTAAAGTGGGGGAGCGTGATGTTCTTTTTCGCAAAAAAATCGACGACTGCATTAGTAAAGGGGTAGTTCATGACTGCATCAAACTGATCCCCTTGCAGCCATGGCATGGAATCATGCCATATTTCCCCTAAGATATATGCGTCTGGTTTTGCGTCTTTGACAGTATGGCGGAACTCTCTCCAAAATGCGTGATCAACTTCATTGGCCACATCCAGACGCCAGCCATCAATATCGAACTCTTCAATCCAGTAGCGGGCAACCTTCAGCAGGTATGCTTTTACTTCAGGATCTTCTGTGTTCAATTTCGGCATGCTTGGGACAAACCCGAATGCGTCATAGTTTGGGAGCGGTTCTGTGACCACTTCGTTCTCTTTTAGATGGAACCATTGTGCGTATTTGGATTCTGTCCCTTTTTCAATCACATCCTGGAACGGTTCAAAGTAATACCCGCTGTGATTAAAAACAGCATCCAGCATGACTCGTATTCCACGGTCGTGGCATTTGGAAATCAAATTACGAAATGTCTTTTTGTCACCAAATTGTGGGTCGATCTCCATGTAATCAATCGTGTCGTATTTATGGTTGGAGTGAGCTTTGAAGATCGGGGTGAAATAGATTCCATTAACCCCAAGCTCCTCCAAGTAATCGAGATGGTCGATCACGCCCTGAAAGTCTCCTCCAAAGAAATTAGTTGGTGTCGGGTCTTTGCTTCCCCAGGCCACTGTACCTTCAGGATCCAAAGACGGGTCTCCATTGGCGAATCTCTCTGGGAAGATTTGATACCAAATCGTTTCCTTCACCCAATCAGGAGCTTCGAACGCATCGATTGGATTTAAAAAAGGAAAGCAGAAATGATAATCGATTCCTTCGATTGGGACTTCTTCATAGAATCCTTTTTCTGTATAGACGGTCTGTTCCGTTTCATCCTCTAGTAAAAAGGAATACCGAAGTCTGCGATAGAGAGGCTGGATGGAAGCAAACCAATAATCGAAAAGATCATCGCTTCCCGTTTTTTTCATCTCAGCTTGCTGGGTTTGCCATTCTCCTTTGTTCCAATCATAAGGATCTCCGTGGATGAGAGAGATCTTCTTGACATCATCTTTTTTTGTGTGCAGGCGGATATGGATGGTTTCTTTGTCGTACGCGTAAGCATAATTGTTTTTGGGGCGGTGGTAGACGGCTTCCTTTAACATGTATTTTCATCCTTTCTGTACAATCGGTTGCACAAATAGTTATATAAAAGTTTAGTTTACACTAACATAAAAATATAGATTATAACTCTGTAAGTCAATGAATACATGAAAGAGTTAACTATAATTTACCATAAATTCAAATAAAATTTAAGAAAACGCTTGCATTATATTGGGTGATTTGTATAATTAGAGTCAAGATGTGTGCAATCGGTTTCACTAGATTGCATGGCACGTCCTAGGAAACTATTAGGGGGAGATGGAGTATGAAAAAGTGGTTGAGTCTATTGTTTATCGCTTTTCTTACCGTTGCGATGCTGGCGGCTTGTTCGCCGGATCGTGAAGAAGAAAGCACAGGAGGAGACAGTGAAGGGGATTCTTCTGAGTCATCTGAAGACGGAATGCCTGAGAAGCCTGAGAAACTAGTCATCTGGGAAGACAAAGATAAAGCTGTGGGTCTTGAGCCTGCAATTGAAAGCTTTGAAGAAGAGCACGGTATTGAAGTCGAATTTAAAGAATTGGATATGTCAACGAAAATGGGAGAGCAGCTCCGTTTAGATGGACCTGCTGGGACAGGCCCGGACATTCTGACTTTGCCACATGACCAAATCGGTCAATTTGCTATTGAAGGTCTGCTATCTCCAATTGATGTAGATAGTTCTGTCACAGATATTTATACAGAAGCATCTATTCAAGCGCAAACGTATGAAGGAGAGCTTTATGGTTTGCCTAAATCAACAGAGACGCCTGTTTTCATTTACAACAAAGAACATATGGATGAGGTGCCCGAAGATTTCGATGAATTGTTCGAGTTTACAAAAGAATTTAATGATGGTGACCAATATGGATTCCTTGCTCTTTGGGATAACTTCTACTTTGGAAATTCGATTATGGCTGGATATGGCGGTTATGTTTTCGCTGAAGAAGAAGGGGCTTTAAATCCTCAGGATCTAGGGTTGAACAATGAAGGTTCTATTGAAGGGGCTGAATACATTCAACAATGGTATGAGGAAGTATTCCCATCCGGCATCGTCGGCGAAAGCGGTGGATCTGCTAAAGATGGACTTTTCGAAGATGGAAATGTTGCTTCTATGATGGATGGTCCCTGGGCTTACCAGGCGCTGAACGAAGCGGGAATCGACTATGGGGCTGCTCCACTTCCTAAATTACCTAATGGAGAGTATCCACAGACCTTTGTTGGAGTGAAAGGCTGGCACTTGTCTTCTGCTTCTGAAAACAAAGAGTGGGCGACTGAATTGATGACGTGGATCACAAACGAAGAAAATGCCAAGATTCGTTATGAAGAAACAAATGAAATTCCACCAGTAACTGCATTGATTGAAGATCCGATCATTGCTGATAACGAAAGAGCACGTGCAGTAGCTGTCCAATCTGAGCGCGCTGTTCCAATGCCGAACATTCCAGAAATGGGAGAAGTTTGGGAGCCGATGGCACAAGCGTTGCAAGTTATTGCAACAGGTAAGTCAGAACCAGAAGATGCTCTGAATGATGCACAAGAAACAATAGAACAACAAATTGAATCCAACCATTCAGGGAATTAATTGAAGGCAGAGCAGTTCCCGGCATTCGGGTGCTGCTCTCCTTATTAAAGTACATAATTGAAAAAATGACTAAAGTGTGAAGCATATGCGTTCATTGAATGACATTCTGACACTTTTGACTAGGTACATATAGGAAGGAGATTGAACATGGGGGAGCAAGAACGACAACCAACTACCAACCACCGAAAGATTGCATTAGCGCTCTCAGTCATTCCGGGTTTAGGTCAATTTTATAATAAGCAGTGGCTGAAAGGTGCCGGTTTTTTCATTTTAATAGCCTCTTTTTTCATTGCTTTTTCCGATTTGCTGCAATTTGGATTTTGGGGTCTGTTTACGCTTGGAACCGATCCCACATACGACCATTCCATCGTTTTGCTTGTAGAGGGGATCTTGACTTTGATCATTACCATCCTCGGTGCAGCTTTCTATGGTTTTAATTTAAGGGATGCTTTTAAAGTGGGAAAACAAAGGGATTTCAATGAAGCGCCTAACTCGATTCGAGCACAATATCAGAACCTAATCGGCGGCGGTTTCCCTTATTTGATGATGACCCCTGGCTTTTTACTGCTCGTGTTCGTTGTTATTTTTCCGATTTTGTTCGTTATCTTACTTTCTTTTACAAACTATGACTTGTACCACTCGCCTCCAGCGAGCCTTGTGGATTGGGTGGGTATTCAAAACTTCATCGATATTTTCCAAATTCCGATCTGGCGTGAAACATTCTTCAGTGTGTTGGCTTGGACGATCATTTGGACGTTCGGTGCGACTACTTTGCAAATTGCGCTCGGTATTTTCCTTGCTGTACTGATGAACCAAAAAGGAATCATTCTTCAAAAGACAATCCGTACGATTTTCATTCTTCCTTGGGCAGTGCCTGCTTTCGTATCGATTCTCGTCTTTGCAGGGATGTTTAATGAAACGTTCGGAACCATCAACCGTGATATCCTTGCTGTCTTTGGGCTTGGGGATATTCCATGGCTGACAAACCCGACTTACACAAAAATCGCGCTGATTCTGATCCAGACATGGCTCGGTTTCCCGTTCATTTTTGCGATGGTCACTGGTGTGCTCCAGTCTATACCGAACGAATTGTACGAGGCAGCAGATGTGGATGGAGCTTCGATTTTCCAAAAATTCAGGGGTATCACATTGCCGTTGGTTCTTTATGCAACAGCTCCGATACTGATCACTCAATACACGTTTAACTTCAACAACTTTAACGTTATCTTCCTTTTCAATGGGGGAGGGCCAGCTGTACCGGATCAAAATGCTGGAGGAACGGACATTTTGATTTCCTGGATCTACAGCTTGACCATGACTTCTGCCCAGTATGGAAAAGCAGCAGCCATAACGATGATCTTATCCTTGATCGTCATTTCTGTAGCCTTGTGGCAATTCAGAAGAACGAAATCATTCCAAGAAGAGGATATGATGTAATATGAGAAATAAAAACCGTATTATACAACTGACATTTTCGTACGCAGTGATTTTGGCTATGATCGTCATCATTTTATATCCGATCTTGTGGATCGTAGGGTCATCGTTCAACCCGGGAAACAGCTTATCCGGCTCTTCGATTATTCCGAAAGACGCCACCTTGAAGCATTACAAAGAGTTGTTCGATCCGCAACAAAGTGATTATTTGATTTGGTACTGGAACACGATCAAAATTTGTATTTTGACGATGGTTTTTTCCGTGGCTCTCGTATGTATGACCGCTTACTCTTTTTCCAGGTTTCGTTTTGTCGGACGTAAAAATGGGTTGATGACGTTCTTGATCTTGCAGATGATTCCGAACTTTGCTGCTTTGATCGCGATTTATGCGTTAGCCAATCTGACAGGACTACTGGATACACACCTGGCTTTGATTCTTGTTTATACAGGGGGAGCAATTCCAATGAATACCTACTTGATGAAGGGATATTTGGATACTATACCGAAAGAGTTAGATGAATCGGCACGTATGGATGGCGCAGGCAACTTACGAATTTTCTGGCAGATTGTCATGCCTCTCGCTAAACCGATGATTGCGGTCATATCGCTTTTCACATTCATCACACCTTTTACGGATTTCATTTTGGCACGAATTCTACTTCGGACTGAGGAGAAATTCACACTTGCGGTTGGTTTATATGAACTCATCGCCGACCAGTTCGGAAATGAATTCACACTCTTTGCCGCAGGCTCTGTATTAATTGCGTTACCGATTTCACTTCTTTTCTTATCTCTTCAGAAATATTTCGTGTCTGGTTTGACAGCAGGGGGTACGAAGGGATAATCTGAAAGACATATGAATGAAAGGGAGAAGCGGAGAAGCATACTTCGGTTCTCCTTTTTTATGATTTGATGAAGGCATCGACATGGTATAATACAGGAAGTAAATTATAGAAGGTGATCGTATGGGAGTGACCATTAAGGAAGTGGCAAAGGCAGCAGGAGTGGCACCATCGACGGTATCCCGTGTCATCGCGGACCACCCGAGGATCAGTCCGGCAACGAAGAAACGGGTGAAAAAAGCGATGAAGGAGATGGGATACCATCCAAACGCTAATGCGAGGAATTTAGCGAATCGCTCAACACAGTCGCTTGGGGTTGTCATGCCATCCAGTGCTGATAAAGCTTTACAAAATCCTTTCTTTCCAGAAGTGCTGCGCGGAATCAGTGCCGTTGCTCATGAATTGGACTATTCCATTTTGCTGTGTACGGGAGAGACAGATGAACAAATGTTAGAAGCGGTCGAGCGAATGGTCTACAGCAACCGAACAGATGGCATTATCTTGCTATATTCTCAAGTGAATGATCCAATCATGGCCTTTCTGATCGAGCAGAATTTTCCGTTTGTCGTTGTGGGGAAACCTTCAGAACGTGTGGATGAGATCACCCATGTGGATAACGACAATGTCCGTGCTGGGAAAGAAATTACGAATCACCTCATTGAGATAGGGCACGAATGTATTGCTTTTATCGGTGGCTCAACGGACCGTATTGTAACCATCGATCGGATGAAGGGATATGAATCAGCGTTAGAAGAAGCTGGATTACCTTATTTAGACGAGTACCGGATTCATACGGAATTTCTTAAATCAGGCGGTCGTCAAGCTGTCCATGAACTATTTTCTCTGCCTCAGCCGCCAACGGGACTTGTCATAGCGGATGATTTGATGAGTATCGGGGTGGTGAACATGCTCGAAGAATTGGGGATGCATGTGCCTGAGGATATTTCGATCGTAAGTTTTAATAACGTATACTTATCAGAAATCACGCGCCCACCTTTAACCACCGTCGATATCCATATTCATGGGCTCGGCAGTCAGGCAGCGAAATGTTTGATTGAGAAAGTGAAAAACAAAGAAGAACCTGCGAAGCGGATTATCGTTCCATTTGATATCAAATACCGTTCTTCTACACAAGAAAAAGAAGCACCAACTGAAGTGTTGAACTATCCCCCGAATAATGGACACGATTAAAAAAGTGCCCCTTATTCGGGGTTTTTGTGTTTCACGACCTCGAATATCCCTTTATAATCAAATTAACTATGAAGAGCGAGGTTAGAGACATGTCTAAAATTATGTTTACGGAAACACAAAGGAA
>NZ_JAIZEN010000016.1 GCF_024189295.1 Halobacillus sp. A1 | reverse complement strand
CCCGTGGGAGAAGGATGTAGGCGAGATCCCACAGGGCTGAAAAGCCCGAGGAAGCTCGCCACTTCCCCCACAGGAAAGCGAGTAGCTTCCCAACCACCCCTGACTCTCATTACAGCCACGAACCCTGGTTATCTCGAAACTGAGTCTTAAAGTATCCTGCCAGTTAGTTTAAGAACTACCTTTCACAATCTGCACATTTTTCCACATCTTATATAATTCAAACAAAAACAGCAGACCAATCCATATGCGGGTTGGTCTGCTATTTAGTATACTATTACGTCAGTTTCTCAACAAAAACCAAACGGCTATTCCTCAATTCTCAATTGAGGAAGCTTTTATTCCGTGTATGAATTCAGAAGTTTTTCGTGGTGACGGTTTGCAATTTTGATTTTTCTCACACCGACCACCCATAAAATGATCATAAAAGGAGCTATATAAATCAGCCAGTTGGACTTTACTATAAAATAGTCGTACAAGCTATGTAATGAAAAAGGTATAACTAATGCAAGAGCCAGTGCAAACTTCTTTTTGCTTACTTTGAACTTCGCTTCTCCCATATAATAGCCCATCATGACGCCAAACAAGGCATGTGAAGATACTGGAAAAACGGCTCGTAATAATGCAATCTCTATTCCATTTGCAAAAATATAAATAATATTTTCCAAGGTGGCAAACCCTAAGCTGATCGCTACTCCGTAAATAATCCCATCATAATGATGATCGAATGCCGCATGACGATAGGCTACAAATAATAAAAAGAACCATTTGAAAAATTCCTCCAGCAATCCCGCGAGAAAAATCGACTTTAGCACGGGCTCCTGGAGCAGTCCCTCCGTCTCAAACGCATACTGGATGAACATAAGTGGAAAGACTAGAATCGCTCCGAGAATGAACATGCGGACGATTAAAGGTAACGGCTCCAGTTCGATTCTTTTACTGAAATATATAAAAGTCATTAGTGCAACCGCAGGTGCAATAGCCGCAGTAAATATGGCCATAAAATATCCGCCCTCTCTTCCCATCCCACAGATTTAATCGTATCATGGAAAAGTAAGAAAAGGAATATGAATAGGCAGGAGGTCCTTATGAAAACCATACTAGTGATACATACAGGCGGCACTATATCTATGAAAGAAAATAAAGAAACCGGCGAAGTCAATACTGAGGGAAAGCATCCTCTAGATGAAATTTCCACTCATTTAAAAGGATCGACAGTCATTGAAGATGAAATTCTTTTTTACCTTCCTTCTCCACATATCGGTCCTGAACACATGCTTCAGCTCGGTCAGTATATTCATGAAAAAATGGCAGAAAAAAATTATGATGGAATCGTGATCACTCATGGAACAGACACTCTTGAAGAAACTGCATATTTTCTTGATTTGTTTCTCCAAACAAAAAAACCTGTCATCGTCACGGGAGCTATGAGATCGAGTAATGAAATTGGGTCGGACGGTCTTTATAATTTACTTAGCGCAATTCGTGTTTCAAGCTGTGACGAGGCACAGGGTAAAGGTGTACTCGTCGTCATGAATGATGAAATACACACGGCGAAGAATGTGACGAAAACATCAACCAGCAACGTAGCGACTTTCCAAAGTCCGCAATACGGCCCAATAGGAATTACTACGAAAAACGAAGTCTTCTTCCATCATAAAACGACTACACATGATTCTTATCCTATTCAAAAATTGAGTAAGAAAGTAGCTCTGATCAAGGCATATGCGGGTATGGACGGTTCTATCATAGATGCAGTCAAAGAGAGCGGCATCGATGGGCTGGTCATTGAGGCGCTCGGTCAGGGAAACCTTCCCCCAGAGACGATTGCTTCCATTCAAACAACGATTGAAAAAGGAATTTCCGTCGTTCTTGTTTCCAGGTGCTATCAAGGCATTGTGCAGCCGACTTACAGCTATAAAGGGGGCGGGAGCCAACTGCAAAGTATGGGAGTCATATTTGCCAATGGTCTAACAGGCCCTAAAGCACGCATAAAGCTGATGGTCGTATTAGAGATGACGAACAACCCTCTCGAACTTACACCTATGTTCAGCTACTAATTAAATCGTTAATTCGTGTGGAAGCATATTTAGGTCGTAACAAAAATAAAAAAGAAGCCGAATATCGATTATTCGGCTTCTTTCTGTTTAATGGCACGGGCGATATGTCCGCCGTGAAAACGTCCATTTTCTATAAAAATTTCATTATTGTTGTAGCCAGCTGCAATTACACCTGCAATATAAATACCTTCGACGTTTGTTTCCATCGTATTTGGATCAAAGGACGGCCTGCCTGTGTGCTCATCCATATCGACTCCCATGTTTTTAATAAACGAATGGTCTGGACGATACCCTGTCATCGCAAATACGAAATCATTGGGAATGCTGCGTTCTTCCCCTTTACATTCATAAATGACTTGATCATCTGTTATTTCTTTAAGATTGGCACAGAACTTCATGTCAATGACGCCTTTATTAACAAGCGCTTCGAATTGAGGCAGAATCCATGGCTTTATACTTCTGGAATAATCTTCTCCCCGGTATAGCACTGTAACGTTTGCTTCTGCTTTAACTAATTCCAATGCCGCATCAGCAGCTGAATTTTTTCCGCCGACAATGACGACATCCCGATGATAGTAAGGGTGAGCTTCCTTAAAGTAATGCATTACTTTATCCAACTCTTCTCCTTTGACTCCCATTTGGTTAGGTTGGTCATAATAGCCTGTCGCTACAATAACGAAATCAGAGGTATACTCGACCTTTTCACCTGAGTTTTTTTCAGTGGAAAGAAGGAATTTTCCATTCGATTTCACAACTTTTTCAACCTTCTCAAAAGGTTGGATGCGCAGATTTTCACGTCCTGCTACCGCCCGATAATAAGACAGCGCTTCGTTTCTTACTGGTTTCTGCCGTTCGGTTATAAATGGGATTTCACCAATTTCCAGCTTTTCACTTGAACTGAAGAATGTCTGGTGGGTCGGGTAATGATAAATGGAATTCACGACACTTCCCTTTTCGATAATCAAAGAATCTATGCCTATTTTTTTAAGTTCAATCGCGGCACTCATGCCACATGGGCCTGAACCTATAATTATTACTTTTTCTTCCTGCACCTTTGTCACTCCTATTCCACATTAAACCATCTCAATAGAAAATCTCCTACCATGTAAATGATAGGAGATTTATGCATGCGAATCAAGTTAAACCCATCCGCGGAACCTGGAGGCCTCAGCCATCTTTCTTACACCGACCATGTAAGCGGCCAGCCTCATGTCTACACGACGCGTCTCCGCAGTCCTATAAACGTTATCGAACCCTTTGACAATGACTTGATACAATTTCTCTTCGACTTCTTCTTCCGTCCAATAGTAACCCTGGTTGTTCTGCACCCATTCAAAATAAGAAACCGTCACTCCCCCGGCTGATGCCAGAACATCCGGAACTAACAGGATTCCACGTTCAGAAAGCATACGCGTAGCATCTATGGTGGTCGGCCCGTTTGCTGCTTCTACCACAATGCTTGCTTTGATTTTATCCGCATTATCCTCAGTGATCTGATTTTCAATGGCTGCTGGAACCAATATGTCACAATCCAGCTCCAAAAGCTCCTTATTGGAAATTGTATTCTTAAATAGGTTCGTCACTGTTCCGAAGCTGTCCCTGCGATCCAATAAGTATTCAATATCTAGCCCATTCGGATCGTATAAAGCCCCTTGAGCGTCAGATATTCCCACTACATTAGCGCCCTTATCATGCATGAATTTAGCTAAAAAGCTTCCTGCATTTCCGAACCCTTGAACGACTACGCGGGCGCCTTCAATCTGGATCCCTTTTTTCTTAGCCGCTTCCTCAATGCAGATGGTCACTCCTTTTGCAGTTGCCGACTCACGTCCGTGTGAACCACCCAGCACTAACGGCTTCCCTGTGATGAAACCTGGATTGTTGAATTCATCGATCCGGCTGTATTCATCCATCATCCAAGCCATAATCTGTGAATTCGTAAACACATCTGGCGCTGGAATATCTTTGGTCGGCCCTACGATTTGACTGATGGCACGGACGTAACCACGACTGATCCCTTCTAGTTCTCGGAAGGACATCTCTCTTGGATCACACACAATGCCCCCTTTACCTCCGCCGTAAGGTAAATCGACAATGCCCGCTTTTAAACTCATCCAAATTGATAAAGCCTTCACTTCTTTTTCTGAAACGTTCGGGTGAAATCGAACGCCGCCTTTTGTAGGACCTACAGCATCATTATGCTGCGCCCTGAAACCTGTAAATATTTTAATCGAATCATCATCCATGCGGACAGGAATTCTAACCGTCATCATCCGTATAGGTTCTTTTAATAATTCATATACTTCGTTTGGATATCCAAGTTTGTCTAACGCTTTTTTTACGACAGTCTGTGTCGACTTTAATACATCCAACTTATCATTTTGTTCATTAGCATTGACGTCAGCTTTATCGGCTACCATCGATTTACCTCCTATGTGAAACCATTCGCTTGGGTGGTCTTTCAGTCAATAGTATACACTCTAGACACCGTTATGCAAAGCGAATATACAGCTTTCTTTCTTATTTTTCTAACGGAATGTAAGCGATTACAACAATAACTTCTACTCCTGTAGGGACAACTCTACAAATCGCTCTACAAGATCATCATAATTCAAGCCAACGACTTGTGCAGAATCTGGAAAAAGGCTGGTCGGGGTCATCCCAGGCAAAGTGTTCACTTCTAGTATTATGGCATTATTGTGAGCATCTATAATAAAATCTACGCGTGAATAGACATCACACCCTAAAAGCTGGTGAGCTTTGACGGCATCTTCTTGCAGCCGTTTCGTTAAGTCATCAGATACCTGCGCAGGAACTATATGCTCACTTCCGCCTGGCTTATATTTTGAATCAAAATCATAGTAGTCATTTTTAGGAATGATTTCTATGACAGGGAGTGCTTGTTCACTGCCTTGCTTACCGATGACAGGGACAGTAACCTCTCTTCCACCTACATAATCCTCCACTAGGATTACTGTATCAGATGCAGCAGCAACCTCTATAGCTTTATCAATGTGTTGCTCTTCCTTAACTATTGTTAAGCCTAAAGTAGAACCTTCTTGATTTGGTTTAACAACAAAAGGTACATTAAACTGGTCCCTAACGCTGCGTGCAATCTCTTCTGTGTTTTCAAATTGGTTGATCACATAAGATTGGCTTCGTGCGGTCTTGATCCCTTCAGCAGCGAAGATTTGTTTTGATTTCGCTTTGTCCATCGCTAGCGCGGACGAAAGGACTCCGGAACCTACATAAGGAATATTCAACATATCCAGTAATCCTTGAATTTTTCCGTCTTCTCCGAATCGGCCATGCAGCCCTATGAAGACAAGGTCGACGTCCAGCTGCAGCAGTTCTTTTAATTTACTAGGATCAAAATCGATACCTATTACTTCGTGACCTTTATTTTTTAACGCTTTAATAATACCTTTACCCGTCGATAGCGAGACTTCTCTCTCACCAGATACTCCTCCATATAAAACAGCAATCTTCATGCCCGTACACTCCATTCTTCAGTCCATTTAAATAAATATCAACCTGTATATTTTAACACGTTCTCACTGGTCCATCTATCTAATAATAAACAAGCACCTTTTAAATCCAAGTCTTATCTTTATCATATAAACTCCCTTTAGTGGAAGACTCAGTTTCAAGATGTTAGAGCTGTTTTCCGTTACGTTTGACAGCGTTTGGAGGTCCGGGAAATCACTCGCTTTCCGTGGGAGCGCGGTGATCCTCCTCGGACGTCCCGTCCTGCGGGGTCTCACCAAGCACTCTTTTCCCACAGGAGTCTCGCAATTTCCCGGACCTCCTTTAAGTTTGTCAGGTTCACGGAAACATCTGAGACACTGCTTTGAGTGTAGTACAGCTCTTTTTGAGTGGCAAAGACAAGTCGCCCCATTTCCAATACCCCATTACAACAAATTGATCTTTTCATGGCTAAATGTTTATTGTCTAATAGGCTACGTCACATGCGGTTAATCACTTTTTGTCTTCTTGGATAAGATTAATTGTAATCCATTTCAAAAAGAATGTGTATGGACTGGACTGAGCTGGGGGAGATAAAGGAAACCAGAATAAAATGATTCGGTGTTGACTTGCCAGTCTCGTTAGGCGATAACCTCTATAGCCGGAATACTCAGCTTAGATAAGAGATCAGAAGTCTTTTCCAATACCAGGGGGTTCGTTCATTCCATTTCGTACGGGGTTGTTGGGAAGCTGCGAGACTCCCTTTGTAAAAGCGGAAGCGCTTTGGTCAGCGGCGTATGGACTGGACTGAGCTGGCGGAGATAAAGGAAACACGAAGAACGAAGTGATTCGATGTTGACTTATCGTACAGAAGTGAAGGAAGTCTCAGTAGCCGCTAAGCGCTGGAGCTGGATAGTCCCCCATATGGTTTATGAACGGATTCACGCCCTAGATTAATATAAGTGTAAGACTGGGAGAAGGATGTAGGCGAGATCCCGCAGGGCTGAAAAGCCCGAGGAAGCTCGCCACTTCCCCCACAGGAAAGCGAGTAGCTTCCCAACAACCCCTGACGCATAATAGGGCAACGAACTCCGATTATGTCTAAATCAAGTCTTCCACAATCCTGCCAGTTACTTTAAGAACTCTATTATGAATAAAATAAAATATTTAACATAAAAACAAAAAGAACGAAGCTGTAAGCTGCCGTTCTGTTGAGAAATTACTTATTTAGAAAAATATTTATAAATCGTTTCAATTGCGTTGTTTTTCATAATTGAATGTCCGTATTCTATTAAGCGATGAGAAGTCATAGCCGAAGCTGAAGAAAACTCTGATAACAAGGCAATGACTTGCTCTGCTTCCAAATGAAATATGGAATCATCATCCAGGATCATATAATAATGATCATTATACAAATAAACGTCGCCCTTAGTGACAGCTAACGCATGTAAGTGGAACCCTGCCTGTATCACATCTTCGAAATCTTCAAATGCAAAAATCATCTCTTTACTTTCATCTAGTGTTACTTTCATTTCAATATAACCATCTTCTTCATCTATATCTTCTTTAGATTTGGTAACAACGACGAGCATTCCCTGAGCTTGCAGCAGATAAACCTGAACGAGTAACATACCGTTAAGTTCAACACCAAGTTCAACTCCGGCGTCATACATCATATCACTGAAAACGCGGTGAACTCTTGGCAGATCGTTCCATAATTCTTCTTTAGTCAAGCCTCTGTCTAACAAATCATCAAACGTAAGAAATATTTTAAATTTTTCGCTAGACATTCTTTCTACTCGCATGTATACGCCCCCTTTTGTTAAGGATATCTGTTATCTATATCTTATGATGACTGCTCTAATTATGGCACTTTTTTTAGCATTATATCCATAATTCCGCAGATGAGCAATTCTTCGCCAATGATAGGGGGCTTATCATTAACAATTATTGATTTAACCACTCCTCCCACTCACTTCGAGATCCGCCTACCATATATGGTCCAAGCCGTTTTTTGTCCAGCTCGGACAAAACATCATAAGCATAACCGCCCAGCCCGATTTTCAATTTGGGATATTGTTTATCCAGAGATTCTACTAGTCGGATGGTTAATGGAATATTTTTCTTCATCGTACAAGACATGAACAAATAATCCGGTTCGGTTTCATCGAGAACAATCTCGATATCTCCCCCCGCTATACTCTGACCTAAATAAATGACCTCATACCCTTTTCTTTTTAAAAATAAGGCGAAGATCAGCAGACCTAATTCATGACTTTCATTCGGTCCACATACCAGCAGTGCCCGCGGCTGAATCGTTTCAGTGGGAATCGTCAAAAGCATCATGCCGATCCGTGAACGGAGGAAATTACTGGCGAAATGTTCATGCGCGCTAGTAATTTCTTTGTTCTCCCACATATCACCGATTTTGACCAATATTGGACCGATCATATCAATAGCCACGGTTTCCGGCGTGAATAAACTGAACGCTTCATCTAACTTAAGCTGGGCTGCTCTTTCATCAAATGATAAAAGAGAATGAAGCAGCTGGTTTCCAGTAGCATCCAAGTGATTCACTTCTTCAGTTTTCTCTTGTTTAGGAGCTTCTTCAGTTCCTCTGTTTTCAAGAAGTGCTACGGCTTGCGAAATTGTAAACCCCTTATTTACTTTATCAATCAACCATTTCAAAGTGCGGATATGGTCATCTGTATATAACCGATGACCCGCTTCATTTCTGATAGGACGAATCATCTGGTAGCGTCTTTCCCATGCTCTCAACGTCCCTGCCTGAATGTCCAGCATTTGCGATACTGCTTTTATATTGTATTTCGGCTTTTGACTTTGCATAATTTAGCCTCCGCATAAGGGGTTTTTTATTAATTATAATAGGAAAGTTTTTGTTGTGTAAAGTTTGTATATTCTTTATATAAGTAATTTACACCTTCCCCCACGAAGGAACATACCTTTCATAAACACAGAGGTTCTGGCTATACCTCTTTCACACTAATAATTCTAAATCCTGTTTTTTCTAGTTTTTTTGTAAAAGCCTCTATGTTGTTATTTTTATCTATTTTTAGGACCATTCTTCTCGCCAGCTTATCGGTTTCATCAAATGTGGCCAGTGATATAACATTTTCATGGTAATTTTTGATGATATCTCCAAGACGCTCGATACGTCCTTCTGATTCCTCCGAAGTAAAGGCAATACGTACCCCCTTCTTCTTCACACCGAAAGCACTTTCAAATTGTTCGATTACATCATAACGTGTAACCAATCCTTGAAAAGTCTTGTCTTTATCTACAACCGCCAATATTGGATACCCCTTGAAAGTGGGGAGAGTTTGTTCGAAAACTTCTTCATCATGGATGAATAGATCCTCTTCTTCACAGGTCTCTCCTGCTGTTCTTTCATTCAAAAATACTTCTTTACTTTCTCGACCATCGAAATAATGACGATAAATTCCTTCTCTAGAAATCACCCCGATGAATTTATCATTGTCGAGCACTGGCATAGCGTGCAAGTCTTTTTGATTCAATCTGTCCAAAACCTCATTCAAGCGTTCATCTTTTTGAGCTACTTGTGACTTGTGGACTGGTTTCATAATACTTTTGACAAACATACACTCACTCCTTATTTATTGATCTTTATCTTCATTCTCCCTAATCCAACACAATCCTGCCTTCAACTTTGAATAGTACAAGTTCTCCTTACATATCGTGAGGATAGAACGTTAGAAAGGTGATGATTATGTACACACCGATCAAATGGTATCAACCTTATGTCAGTACTTCCGACCCTTGCCCTCCCATGAGATGGAAATATTATCAAACCCCGCCTAACCTGTATCTTGGATTTCAACCAACTGGACTTCCTCAATATTCGTTAAAAGAAGCTCTATGCAAAGGAACCTTGTGGCCCGTACTATTTGATCTGGATTGTCAACACAAAACTAGACAATTTCATTAAGGTGTTTCTTCTTAAATTCTATAGGACTAAGGTAGTTGAGAGTGCCATGAATGCGAATATGATTGTACCAGTGGACATAATCAAATAAAGCCAGGTTTAATTGTTCTTGAGACTCAAAGGTTTCTCCATAAACAAATTCTGTCTTAATCACCTTATAAGTAGCTTCAGCGACTGCATTATCATAAGGGCACCCTTTCATACTTAAAGAACGATTAATTTGAAAGGTTTGAAGTAAATCTTCAATGGCTTGATTCTTAAATTCACTTCCGCGATCCGTATGAAAAAGAGCTAATTCATCAAGGTTTCCATCAATCGAAGCGAAGGCTTTTTGAACTAAGGCTGCATCTTTTTGCGGACCGGAGCTATAGCCGATAATCTCACGGTTATACAGATCCAAAATCGTACAGATATAATGCCATTTTGTATGAACGCGTACGTAAGTTAGGTCACTAACCACGACTTTACGAGCCTGGTCTTGAGTGAATTCACGGTTCAACGTATTCCCTTGTTTTGACTCATTACACGCACTCTTCATCGGTTTAAATTGAGCGATGGTGTATTTCGAGACAAGTCCCTGTTCTTTCATGATCCGCCCAATCCTTCGGCGAGAGACCTGATAACCTTTTTTATAGAGCTCGTGCTTAATTTTTCGAGTCCCGTAGTTTTGACGGCTTTCTTGAAAAATCCCCGTAATCTGACGAGTCAGATCATCCGCCTCAGAAGAGTCTTTTTCTTTCGCTTCATAATAAAATGTACTTTTAGGAAGTTGTAGGACGGCACACATTGCTGATACCGAGTATTGGTGACGGTTGTTTTGGATCACCTTTACTTTCGTCCCATGATCAGCGCCGCTTGCTTTAAAACATCAACCTCCATCATAAGACGCTGATTTTCTTTTTTCAGCCTGATATTTTCATTTTGTTCAGCTGTCCGGTTGTCTTCTTCCTTGAAAGAACCCGTATTTCTAAACTGACTAAGCCAACGATCAAAGGCGGAAGATGATAATTCGTATTCTTTTAAAATTTCTTTTCTCGGTTTTCCGTTTTCATTTAACTGCACCACTTGCTTCTTAAATTCATCAGTAAAGTTACGGCGATTCCTTGGGGTCATGTGTAGTCTCCTTGATTGAAATATTTAGTAAAGTGTAACTGACCTTAACGAAACTGTCCAAACAAGTGTAACCTTTCCAATCCGTATCCAACGCCGCTGCGAGGTGATAAAAGTTGAACCCTCCCCGCGAACAAACGGAGTTGATGGAGAAGATCCAACAAGTGGATTTCGCTCTAGTAGAACTTACCTTATACTTAGACACCCACCCTCAAGATTATAGAGCGATTCAGCAGTTTAATCAATTAGCAACTGAGAGCAGACAATTAAAATCACAGTATGAACAGCAATTTGGACCACTACGCCAATTTGGAGGCAGTTATTCTGCCTACCCATGGAATTGGAATGACTCTCCGTGGCCATGGCAAATGTAATAGCTGAAAGGGAGGATGCCTATGTGGACATATGAAAAAAAATTGCAATATCCTGTAAAAGTTAGCGAGTGTAATCCCCGGTTAGCTAGATTTTTAATTGAACAGTATGGTGGAGCGGATGGGGAACTTTCTGCAGCGCTGCGCTACTTGAATCAAAGATACTCCATTCCGGACAAAGTAATCGGTCTGCTTACAGATATAGGAACAGAGGAGTTCGCCCATTTAGAGATGATCGCTGCTATGGTCTATAAACTTACGAAAGATGCTACACCGGATCAGCTAAAAGAAGCGGGTCTCGGTCCCCATTATGCCAATCATGATAAAGCGTTGTTTTACCACGATGCAGCAGGAAATCCATGGACGGCGACTTATATTCAAGCTAAGGGAGATCCCATCGCAGATTTGTATGAAGATATTGCTGCCGAAGAAAAAGCCCGGGCCACCTATCAATGGATTATAAATATGTCAGATGACCCTTGTTTGAATGACAGCCTTAAATTTCTAAGAGAAAGGGAAATTGTTCATTCTCAGCGGTTTAGAGAAGCAGTAGAAATCCTCAAACAAGAAAGGGATAAAAAACAATATTTCTGATTTAAATAATCAGCCTGTTGGTCATAGGCTGATTATTTTTATAATGATAATTTTTTTTGAAAAACTAACCATAGAGCGTCATCCCTAATTACCTTCACCACTCCTTGAATAAATCCATAACCCCAACAAGAAATCAATAAGAAAATGCGAGGTAATCGTAATAGGCAGACTGCCCGTTATATGAAAGATATATCCAATGAAATAGCTCACAAATAATACAGAAACGAATAAGACAACCTTTTTTAAATAACGAAAATGTATGAGTGCAAACAAAGTACTGGCTATCACAAAACCGAATTGCGTCTGTAGTACTCCTCTGAATAAAGCCTCTTCACATATAGCAATAAGCAAAGTGATAAGAAAAATTTTTAGAACGGACTGATTTTCAAATACCTTTTTATTGATTCCCCCGTCATCATAATATCGTTCAGGCAGCAAAGCTATGAGAAGGAAGTCTACGCTGATAACAATCAAACCTGGAATGACCCCGAACAATACCCACTCCGGAAACTGCACTTCAAATAACTTTATCCATTGCTCTAACGGCGATGAAAAAAATATCAAGCTTAAAACAATGGCGATCAGCAATAAGACGACCTGTGTGATTAAAAGGTGAAACGTAATTTCTTTAGATGACATTTGTTTGATAAGCTCAGCTTGCTTCACCCTACTCATTTATAGACTCCTGAAGGAAAATACGTTTAAGCCTGACATCCCAGGAGTTGTGTGTTATCTCGTCTGCAGCTTCCTCTTCCATAAGCTGTGCATCATCTATAGTAAAACCACAATGATCGCAGCAATCGACTTCAGCGTTTCTAACGCCTTCTTGAAAAGGCTCGTAAAGCTTCAACCTCCTACAACCTGTGAAGTACAACCAGTCTCTCATCTGATGAAACTTTTCATTTTTATAATTCCAACGTTTCCGCAAATTGGCCCGAATGTGCATTTTCGCTTTGTTCCATAACTCAACGTCAAACATAACCTTGCTCTGTAAAATCACTTGTGTCTCTTCCAGCTGGTATTTTAGAAAATTCCATTGAGATTCAGATAATTGTAATTGCTCGTGCATCTCTTCATCCGAAAGCAGAGCCGAATGATTAGTGAGCCAGGCGAATAATCGTTCTATCGCAGACTCCTCGGGAAGTTCCCTTTCCATAAGCATCTTAGGCAGTAACTGGTCATGAGGAGTATACATAACGATACTCGCGCATGGTTTTCCATCCCTTCCTGCTCTCCCAATCTCTTGTATATAGGACTCTACTTGTGTAGGGAAATGATAGTGGATAACCCTTCTAATATTCGGCTTATCCACCCCCATTCCGAATGCACTCGTGCAGCATATCACATCCAGCTGGTCCTTCATGAACTGCTGCTGGACGAGAAGTCGATCCATTTGTTCCATTCCGCCATGGTAGAACGCGACCCTCTGATCCAGAGCAATATTCAGCTCTTCAGCAACCAGTTCAGCAGATTGCCGACTGGAAAAATATATCATGGTGGGGAGGCGTTGTGCAGCTAACATATGGCGGATACGTCCTTTTTTATCATCCTGGTGTTCATGGAATTCTACAGCGAAACTAATATTCGGCTTGTCCATAGGATATATATGGTCTATCATATTCGTACGTCCAAGCTGTTTTTTTATATCTTTTTGGACATCGGGAGCAGCCGTAGCACTTAAAGCTAGTACCGGCGGGTTGCCGACCTTTTCGATCACCTGATCCATTTTAAGATAATCTGTCCGAAATTCATGACCCCACTGAGATATACAGTGAGCTTCATCAATGACGAACAAACTGACGTCCAGCGTATGAAGTGTCTTTTCGATTTTTGGATTTTGCAGCATTTCAGGAGATACATAAATCAATCTGTAATGGTTCAGCTGATTCAATGCCGCTGTTCGTTCTCTATAATCCATGAAGCTGTTTAAAGCGATAACTGACTTGTAACCCTTCGCTTTGAGCTGCTTGACTTGGTCGACCATTAAGGAAATAAGGGGAGACACTACTAGCGTTGTTCCGTGCATTAAAAGTGAAGGTAATTGGTAACATAAAGATTTCCCTACACCTGTCGGTAATATACCAAGTACATCCTGCCCTTGCAGTACATCTTCTATAATTTCTTTTTGACCTTCTCGGAATTCCGAAAACCCAAAGTGATGGCTTAACTGTTCATGAAGTCGAGGACGGAGCATGACGATCCTCCTTGAATGTATGTTTGCTGCTGGCTACCACCAGTCTGATTTCAAAATAATTATAATTATGATCAAGCGCCTCAAATAATTTCTTGAGTTTATTTGTGTTGAGGTTTTCCAAGGTGGTAAGGATGTCTTTTTGGCCTTCTTTTGATATAAAGCCATCAATATCGAAACTTGGATCGATTAATGCCGCCTCAACGACGTGATCCTGGATCGTACTCAGCTTTAACCGTCGTTTTTGCACAATATCTTCGAGGCTGAGACCTATATTCAACCATTGTAACGTTTGTTTTGCAGAAGATGTGATTAATGTCTCCTTTGCCATACCTTCTAGACATAAGGTAAGGGCTGGATAGTTCTCCTGCCTGCTTAATGTAATGCGGTACATATAAAAAAGAGCATGTTTAATCAATAAATCAACATCTTCCACAGAAAGGTGATAATCATGTGCCAGCTGCTCTCTCGTTTCACCGATCAGCCCACCTCCTGTCAGCCTTCTGGTGAATAATTCAGCCTCGAGGTGTGATAATGCTGAAAGTACCGAGTTAAGCTCTTCATATAGGGAAGTGAGCAAATCTGAAATGACGTTATTTCTATATAATCTCTTCATCCACGCCTGCACAGAGGGGTCTTCAACAATAGGGAGAAAAGCAAAGTCTTTTAATTCACTATGTGTTACAGTTTGGATTAATAATCTTAATCTTTTTTCAAAAAGAATGATATTACGGTGGTGCTCCATCCCTGAAAAGAAATTTCCGTCTTTCATAAAAGAATCTTCTAAATACTTTTCTCCCTCATCTGTTAAGACAGGATGGTTTTCTTGATTAAATCTGATGAAATTACGCCTTTCCAAAGACTCTGCGGTCTTATGTGCATTTAATTTGCTGAGAGAGGGATATATTCCGAAATACCTCTCTAATTTATACAGTCGAGCATCCTGTAAAGTTTGAGATGATTTTTTCCCTTGGATAAGATTGTGAATTCCCGAGATCGAACGTTCTCCTTGAATGGACTGGATACAATCTAGCAGGATTGCTGCGAACATGATAAGCCCTCATTTCAGTTACCTTATGTATTGAAAAGTCGATTCACTCGATTTACAATAAATTCTATAGCTATTTTTAAAAACTTGACCCTCTGCGACTGACTTCATGAGGCGAAACATTAAGGAGGTTCATCGTTTGCCTAAATTTACAATCGTTGATCAAGATACATGTATTGCATGCGGAGCATGTGGTGCAGCGGCACCGGATATATTCGATTATGATGATGAAGGGTTAGCCTACGTCGTCCTGGACGATAATGAAGGAAACGAGCAAGTCCTGGACTTTTTGGAAGACGATTTGGAGGATGCTTTCGAAGGCTGTCCGACGGATTCCATAAAAATTGCTGAAAAACCTTTCGAAGGCGACCCCTTGAAATATGAATGAAAAACTCTCCCCTCTTATTCAAGAGGGGTTTTTTTTATTGACCTGGCATGGAAGTAGAGGCAGATCCTTCACCTTCGAATGTGCTATTTCAATAATAATTTCTTCCGGGCGGCCTTCGAGAGCTGAATGAAGTGTATCAGTTCGTGGAAACAACGCACATACTGCTACCGTAGTTGTCCAATTCGCCATTATCCGTTCTTTCTCTATCTGCACAAGGGTTTTTTTGGACATTCCTAATATACTCGCCATTTGCGATTGGTTAAACCCGGACTCTACTCGAATAAGTTTCAGCTTCCTGGAAACTACTTTTCTCAATTCATAGTGATCCATGAACACCTTCCCCTTTAATCCTCAATCTTATTTTATCAAAGAGTTTGTTTCAATTCACGTTAAGTGTCCCTTGAATAAAGCTCTTCACTCTTGGTCTTCAATCGGATTCGTATATTCGGGGACATCAAGTTCACTGGAAATATCATAACTTCCAAGCATTAGCAGGTTCTCATGCTCAAATTTCACCGAATCAAAACCGAATTGTCCAGCTGTCACAAGAATCGCTTCTACTGAAGTGTTCAATTCTCCACTGTCTGCAGAACCTTCAATATCAAATTCCAAAGTAATCGTTTCTCCCATTTCTTCAACTTTAAGAAAGTGCAGACCTTCAAATATAGCTGAGCGTGTTCGTTCATTACGCTGTACCTTTTTCATTTCACTTAGTACATTTTCAAATCTTCCGTTCGCTTCACTAGCAAAAGGGATAAGAAAATTTCGGCTTGATCCGTTAAACAATTGGAAAGCATATTCGCCTTCTTTAATTGGATCTATTGAATCAAGTTCCCCTTTAGAATGAAACGGAACCCCTTTACCACTTTCATTACTTATACGAATGGAGTTTACTTTGTAGGGAGCTACGGTCCATCGGATGCTTTCGATAGTCGTATGGCTAGATTTAATTCCCCCGCCTTCAAATCCATCAGGAAAAACAATCACTGCCTCTCTGTTCTCTTCATCAATTAAAATTTCTGCCTTTTCAAGCCTATCTTCGCCAAGGCCTGTTTCAGAGTTTGAAAACTTATCAATAATTTCTTCTTCCGTCCCTTTATTCTGAGGGACGGATAGTGGAATAATATATTGAGCAGAGGTATCAGGTACCGCTCGATAGACATAAGTTTCCATAGAAGAACTGACCAGCGCTCGATCAGATACCTCGTCGTCCAATCCAGGCAAGTGTTCGACTGAAGAGGTGCTGAATGTTTCTGTTTTCTCCAAAGGGGCGTTTTTTAAGGATGGCTCTTCATTAAGAGGTACTTCACTCACTTCGTCAAGGGGAGTAGGAAAAAGGAGAGACAAAATCATTAGTCCTGCGAAACTACATGCTCCAGGAAGCAGCCAAGTAAGCCGTTTCTTGCTGCTACCTTCCATCGTTAATTGAATGTTTCGCAAGTATTCATTTTTACTTACAGAATCTGTGATCGGAGGTAGGTCGGAAAGAATCTGTTCGATTTCCTTATCACTTTTACTCATCACCTTCACCCTCCTTCTCTAAAACCCTTTTAAGTATTTTTAATCCCCTGTGTTGTGTTGTTTTGACTTTGCTTTCTGAAAAGCCCAGGGTTTCAGCGGTCTCATGAATTGACATCCCCTGTATGAAACGAAGAATAATGACATTTTTTTGATCGAGAGTACATTGATCCAGTCCGTTATATATCCTTTTAGATTGTTCGCTCTTCTCCATTAGCTCCTCAGGGAGAGAGTCTTTATCCCGTAAAATTTCTTCGTTATCATTCCAATTAAAAAACTCCATGAACCTTTTCCTCGTGCGCCCTTGTTTACGGAAATAGTCAATCGTCACATGTCTAGCAATCGAAAACAGCCACGTCTTTTCTGTACTATTTCCATCAAAATTCTCATAGGAACGCAGAACTTTAATATAAATTTCCTGAACCAAGTCTTCGGTGACGTGCCGGTTTTTCACCATATAGAATACATATTGATATAAGTCGTTATGATATTTATCATAAAATTTTTCAAAGAACGGTTCCACCTCATCACACTCTCCCGTTCATTGTTAATGTCGTTTCTATATATAAAAAGTTACACCCTTTAGGGAAATAAGAAAAGAATTGGCTCTTTCTGTGGAAGACTCAGTTTCGAGCATTCCGTGCTGTTTCCGCCAGACAAATAGTGGTTGAAGGTCCGGGAAATCACTCGCTTTCCATGGGCGTACGGTGAGCGAGCTTCCTCGGTCTAACGCCCTCCAGGATCTCACCATGTACTGTTCTCCCATAGGAGTCTCGTAATTTTCGGGACCTTCTTGCCTTTTATGAGAATACCGGAAACTACTTATGCGGTACTTCTTTTAAAAATTACTGCTTTTTAGCGTGACTGTACATCTATAGTGAGGGGCGAGAGGAAACGGTTAGTACAAGAGAGTTTTTTTCTTCTCATTTCCTAGTTCCGACCCGTAATATAAGTTAGGTGATGTTAGGAATGGATGAGATTCCTGGCTTTGAAAGCGGAAGCGCTTCGTTCAGCGGCGTATGGACTGGACCGAGCTGGCGGAGTTAACTACTCAGACGACCAATCAACAAAAAAAGCCACCTGTAAAGGCGGCTTTCTCAAGTAATGGCATGACGCTTTTGATAACGATGAAACAAGGCACCTAACACTGGTGACAATAGTCCGATAAACACGGTATTAGCCACGGCATGGTTGATATCCATTGGCAGCCCCGCTAAATAATAACCCCAAAAAGGCTGGCCGGCAGTATACATCGTGATTGAAATCATAAAACCAAAAAATATGCCACTAACAAAACCATAAATAGCGAGAACCCAAACAGGCATGGCCGACCAATATTTACCTAATAAACCGGCAATCATACCGATAACAGACCACGATATGATCTGCCACAGCGTCCATACCCCCATTCCCAAAATTACATTTGAAAGGAAAGTAACTAATCCCGCCATCAATACACCAGCTAAAGGACCAAGCCAGAATCCAGCTATTATGATAATAGCGGTCACAGGCTGAATATTTGGTAAGTGTGACATCGCTATTCTACCCGCCACAGCTAAAGCTGCCAGCATGGCAATCAAGGTAAGCTTATATGTGTTCATTCAAATCATTCCCAGGATTGATAATCGAAGTTGATTTCGTCTCCATCTTCAAGTTCGTACTCATGAGCACCTACAGAAGCGTCTTCCCCGTTTATTGTATATATCCAGGCTTTTTGTTCGTCTTCTTCTGGAGCGATTCCTTCTATACTGTTGATGAAGCCTCCTTCTTGCTCAACTTCATAATTTTCCTCCATCACTTCCATCAAAACCGTGCCTTCTTCCACGGTATATTCCTCATTTGAGATGACTTCTTCTCCCTCGTTTTCTGAAATCTCGATCTCAACAGTAGTATCTTCTGCTGCTGACTCGTCCGCCCCCTCAGTCGCTTCTTCCTGACAACCAACTAATAGCGCAGTTGAAAACATAAGTAAAATTAATCCCTTATACAGCTTCTCCATGTTTAATGCCTCCCCATTTTCCCTTGTTTCTTAGCTCTCTGAAAGCTGTGCTAATTGTTGCAGCTAATATTCACATAAGAATTATTCAACGATAAGGCAGTAGCCTAAGACATTTTTCTTTTATTTGGTTTAATAAGATGTTGGGCGCAGGAGCCATGCTCTCTCTCCTTCTTCTACCAGATCTATGACCTTACATGAAAATAAACTATGTAACAATAACGAAGCCTTCAGAAAAGAAGTATGCAAAAAAGCCTGCTCTTCATTTCGAAGAGCAGGCTTAAGACAGACCATAGGATTATAGAATAATTCGTTGAATAACCGACTGGCTGCCTCAAATGCTCAATCCCCGAAGATTTGAAACGAATGATATCGGCAGGTCTACTGACTCGTGCGTCACCCTACTAAGAAACCTTCCCGTAAAAAATACAGTGGTTTTTTCTTTTCGTCTACACGTACAGTTGCGAGGACAGTTCTGGACTTTAACCAGATTCCCTATTAAGCCTGTTACAGACACCGCTATCAAAATATTAAGTTCATAAATAGATTACATGATGATGGATGAATTAGCAAACTATTTTTCAATTTCATCCAATTGAATTGGAATCTTGACCGTAAAGGTTGTCCCTTCGTTCATAATACTATGGACATGAATTTTACCATTATGGGCTTCTACAATATTTTTTGCAATAGCTAAACCTAGACCTGTTCCCTTCTGAGATGTTTCCCGCTTTCTTGATTTATCCGCCTTATAGAATCTCTCGAAAATAAACGGCAAATCATCCTCAGGTATGCCGTATCCGGAATCTGATATTTCGAATATCCACTCCTTTGAGGATTTGGCGACAATTACGTCTACAACTCCATTTTCAGCCGTATGGCGGATAGCATTATCTATTAGATTCGTCATCACTTGTTCCATGCGGTCAGGATCAATGTTCATTCGATCGTCTTTATCTTCTATCGATAGTCGTAAATCCACTTGCTTTTCTTCAGCCAGACCTTTAAATTTTCTGACGATTTTCTTTATAAATACATCTGTTTCTACAGAGTCTCTATAAAGAGAAATGTGACCTGCTTCCATTCGGGCCAAATCTAGAAGCTCATTCACGAGTCTGCCTATCCGAAGGGATTCATCATGTATAATTTTCGCCAGTTCATTTTTATCTTCTCTCGATTCTGCAATATCATCTACAATGGCTTCACTGTATCCTTGCAGCATGGAAATCGGCGTTCTCAGCTCATGAGAAACATTGGCAATGAAGTCTTTTCTTAGCTTATCAAGTCTTCGTTCGTCAGTCATATCTCTCAGTACAGCTACAGCTCCCCGCACGTCTTCCTGGTCGTATAAAGGGGTCATTATAATGACCCACGAGCGCCCCTGTACGGATACTTCTGTCATCAATTCTTCCTCATTCTCAATCACTTCATTAAAAACATGTTGAATGGGAGCTGGCAGTGTATAACCTTCCCCATCACCTTCATCACTTTCATTTTTATTTTCAAATGCCCAAGCCTGCAAATATTGATCAGCAGGAGGGTTAGATACGAGCACATCACCTTGACGATTCATTGTAAGGACACCATCTGCCATAGAACGTAAAATGCCCGACAATTGTTCCTTTTCGTGATTCAATGCATCTATATGGAATTTTAATTGCCTTCCCATCCGGTTAAAAGCCATAGCCAACTCACCGATTTCATCATGAGTTAAGATAGGAATCTTTGTATTGAATTCTCCTTTTGTCAATTCGAGAGCCCCTTCCCGCATTTTAATTAACGGGGAAGTGATTCTAGTTGAAAGGAAGAAAGCGAAGATCGTTGTGAGAATGATTGCGATTCCAGCACCTAAGAAAATGAACTTTGTCGTTTGATCCGTAGTTTCCTCAATCGTATCCAATGATTGATAAACGAAGACTGCTCCCTCTTCACCTTGGAGAGGCGTTCCGACTACGATGAATCCCAGATCGGAGCTATTGATTTCAGCCACTTTCATAACATCTTCCTGATTCTCAGCCACACCCGCCAATTCTTCGTCATTCATAAACCAGTCATATGAAATATCAGGTAAGTTTTCATTGTCAGAGGCGACTGTCAGGATCTCTTCCGAGTCATCAGTAATAACGACCTGGCTGGATGGATCTTTAACGAGCTCCGTCATCGTTAAAACAAGGTCACTTTCTTCATATTCAGCTACTACGTCTGATACTTTAGATGCTGTCTGCAAAAGATCCTTTTCTGCTTCCACAACATGATAGTTTTCAAAAAAACCGAGAAGGAGTACAGTCAATATGAATAAAACAAAACAAACGAGTAATAGGATTGTAAACCACAGCTTACCTACAACACTCCGCCAAAACATTAATCCCCACTGACCTCGAATTTGTAGCCTACTCCCCAAACCGTAACGATCATGCCTGCTGCTTTAGACGATACTTTGCTCAGCTTCTCCCGGAGCCTCTTAACGTGCGTATCGACTGTACGTAGATCGCCAAAGAATTCATACTGCCATACTTCCTTCAAAAGCTGCTCTCTTGCAAAGACTTTATCTGGGGCTTGTGCCATATAATTCAATAGTTCATATTCCTTTGGTGTCAAGGCAACCTCTTTACTGTCCGCTGTCACTCTATGGGCATCGTTATCTATCGTCATATGAGGAAAAACGAGAACATTCCTTGTCGATGTATCGGTCTCTAGAAATTTCGTTGTAGAAGCCCTTCTTAAAAGCGCTTTCACCCGAAGAACGACTTCCCTTGGGCTGAAGGGTTTAACAATGTAATCATCCGTCCCCACTTCAAAACCCTGGACGCGGTTAGCTTCTTCTCCCTTTGCCGTCAGCATAATCACAGGTGTCGCCTTCTTCTCGCGTAATTCCTTACAGACCTCTACCCCGTCTTTGCCAGGCATCATAATATCTAATAGGATGACATCATAATCTTGGTTCAAAGCTTTGTTTAAAGCCTCTTCTCCATCTTCAGCTTCTTCTATAATAAAATTCTCTCTTTCTAAATACATTTTAATGAGTCGGCGAATACGTTCTTCATCATCGACGACTAAAATCCTTGCTTCTTGTTCCATTAAACAGCCTCCTCATAAAGTGTGTAGACTCATTATAATAAATGGCAGGTAGGATAAACAAATCCTACCTGCCTTAGTAGTCAATTAAGCATAAGAATGTAGACCGGAAATAATTAAGTTCACTGCCAGCAAGTTGAACATGATGATGGCAAAACCACCCACAGCCAGCCAGGCAGACTTGGTTCCCTGCCACCCTCTCGATAATCTCAAGTGAAGATATGCTGCGTAAAAGAAAAAGGTGATCAGTGCCCATACTTCTTTTGGATCCCAGCCCCAGAACCGATCCCAGGCTTGCTGAGCCCAAATCATTGCAAATATAAGCGCACCTAATGTAAATATCGGAAATCCGATAGCTACAGCACGGTAGCCTACCTCATCAACAATTTCAGGATTCGCTTTTCTTAAAAGCGGCTGAAGGGCAGACCCGATTCTTTTTCTAAGGACTAATCGTACAAGCCAATACAATACTAATCCACCCAGGATGGACCAGATCATCGTATTGAATTTAATAGCCGCATCGACCCCCCTCATCCATTCAGGAGCTTGAAATAAAGGAGACATCGCACCGTCTGAGATCAACTCACCTTCAAACGGACCAGCAATAGCCGGCATTTCATACGTTATTTCAACTGGCTGGCCTTCTACCGGAGCCTCGAAAGACGCCTCGTAATTGAAAGCACTGAATACAGAAGAAATAATGATGAAAGCCAATGTAGTAGCTACCATGTAAATGACGAACTCCAACCAAAATGTCTGCTTCGTCTTTTTATTCTGATCGACTTGACGAATCAGAAATATTAATCCGGCCACAAAGCTGATCGATAAAATGGCCTGTCCAAGGGCAGCTGTCGTTACGTGTATATATAGCCAATGAGACTGTAATGACGGAACCAGTGGTGAGATCTCAGTAGGAAACATACTTGCGAATGCAATAATAAGTAAAGCAACTGGTAAAGCGATCACACCTAAAACGTTGATCCGGTAAATGAAATACATAATGATGAATGCGAACACAAGCATCATTCCGAAAAACGTAATAAACTCAAACAAGTTACTTACAGGCGCATGTCCGGCCGCACCCCAGCGAGTGAAAAAATAACCAAGCTGCGTAAGAAAACCGACAATCGAAAGTATGATTCCAATTTTACCGACACGATCAGGTGATGTAGTTTTTTTATCTCGTATTGCCCCTGCAAAGAAAAATGTAGCAACTAAATAGATGACGAAAGCAGCATAGAGTAAATTACTGCTTATCGCACTTAAATCGCCCAT
Source organism: Halobacillus sp. A1 (assembly GCF_024189295.1). Lineage (GTDB taxonomy): Bacteria > Bacillota > Bacilli > Bacillales > Halobacillaceae > Halobacillus_A. The sequence goes on along the minus strand of NZ_JAIZEN010000016.1, from coordinate 44,428 downwards.
ATTCTCTCCTCCTCTATAGACTGATATAGGTTAATCTTTCAATTCTTGTTGATCGACCGGTGTTTCTATTCCAGTGCCTTTCGTAGATTTTTCTATCTCTCTCTTCAAGGCTACCCAGTTCTTATTGGTATGTCCGGCGATCCACACACCGTTATCTTTAGGTTTAACCCATATACGTCTGTGGTTCCAATACATGCCTTGAATGACCCCGATCATAAAAATAGCGCCGCCTAACGCTATGAAAGGCAGTGTATAATCTTTTCTGACCGTAAGTCCGGTAACATCTCGAACATCGAAATCAACTAAACCTACTTTAAATTCATTTTCACCAGAACCATCTACGTTAGCCCCTATCCCGGCAAAGCTCACTTCAGGCTCACCATCAGATTCACCTGGAGGATAGACATTAAAAACAAAAGCAGGGTTTCGAGGGTATTTGGAAACTGATACAGGTTCTCCATCATCAAGTTCATATTCCGGAAAATATGAGCCAAGCACGACAACATGACCACTGTCCAATTCATATTCTGTTTCCGGGTCGTCCAAATCAATCGTGAATTCACCATATGAACTATCTTCATCATCCATATCGTGCAATTTGAACGTCATTTCGTTGAATTCATTTTGCTGATAGCTTGCCTGGTACAGTGTATAATTTTCAAATTTTATCGGGTGGTTCACCCTCGCTTCTGCCTCTTTAACTTCTTTTAATTCAGGATCTTTTCCTACAACGATATCATCCGTCCGTTCATAAATGACGGCGTTCGTCTGGTAAGTTTTTGGCACAGGCTGGCCATTTCTCATTATGGCTTCCTGGAAGCGTTCATCATTTTCGTCGTAATTCTCTAGTATAAAATCTTCGTTTTTAATATAATATTGCCCTTCGGTACCTGTGATCATTTTAGTTTCGCCTTCTCGGACCCAGACGAATTCATCTACGTATAGTGCAGGAACGAATCTAAGTAAGGTACCCAGCAAAAAGACAATCAACCCAATATGGTTGACATACGGGCCCCACCTGGAGAAACGGTTTTTCTCTGCGAAAAGGCTTCCATCTTCTTCAGTGACTTTGTAACGATTCTTCTTGAGATTCTCTTTCATCAGATGCATATCTATAGAATCAGATTCTGTCTTACCGAATATCCGCTGTTTTTTCATAAATTGATCATGGCGCTTCGGCTTCTGAGTTTTTAATGTCTTATATAAAGGTATAAATCGATCGAGACTGGCGATTATGATAGAAATACCTATCAGTGCAAGTAAAAGCATATACCACCAAGAGGAAAACAAGTTATGAAATCCTAATTGATAGTAAATCTGCCCAATCAATCCATATTGATCTCTATAATGCGTGGATGCATCGGAACCTGGAGGTATGTACATCTCTTGGGGAAGAAGTGTTCCAATTGCTGAAGCTATCAGCGTAATGACGATGAGCCAGACGCCGACCTTAACGGATGAAAAGAAATTCCACACCTTATCGATGAACGTCCGATTATATGTTTGCGATCGTCTGGCACTGCCATCGTATCTCATGTTCAGCAACGTCTGATTCTCATTGCCGTTAAGATGCTGATTATCCTCAACCGGCTTACCGCACGACTCACATAACACCGTCCCCTCAGGATTCACATGCCCGCATTCACATGTAATTTCATTCATAGTAAAACCTCACAATTTCATATGGACTTATGTCTCTGGTGTGATCTCGTTCAAATAGCCATCGAGCTTATCTAGAGTTAAAGGACCTACGACCTGCTCCTCTACTACTCCATCTGCATTTACAAATAATGTGGATGGAAGCCTGCTTACATTGTATTGATCCATGACTTGGCCATTTTTATCATGAAGAATAGGAAAAGATAAACCGTACCTCTCTTGGAAACGTTCCACCACGATATTCGTAGAATCCAAGTTGACTGCAAGGATTTCTACGTTTTTATCTTTATACTCGCTATATAACTCTTCCATGTAGGGCATTTCTTCTTTGCATGGCTCACAATAAGTTGCCCAGAAATTGATCATGACCCCTTGACCTTCTAGATCATCAAGCGAAACTACTTCATCCGTCCCGAATTTATTCAACTGGAAATTCGGAGCTTGTTCACCTTTTGCCACTGCACTCTTATCATCCTTAAGGTTGGAAATAAGGGCGAAAGCAATTAAACCGACCATGACAGCCAGCATAGCCGTGCGAAAGATTAATCGTTTCTTTTTCTTTTTTAAAGTACTTTCCTTCATAGCATTCACTCCCACATCATTATATCATTGATGAGCGATGGATTTTTTGAAAATTATTCAACATTTTTTTCTGCTTGTTGACGAAGCTGCTTCACTTCATGAGGCTTCAAGGGACGGTGATCGCCAGCGTTCATTCCGTGTAATGTTATGGAACCGTATCTTTCTCTTTTCAGCTTATCTACCGGAACTCCGAGTGCATCAAACATCTTTCTCACTTGCCGGTTTTTTCCTTCATGGAGTATGACTTGCACAATGGCGGTCCCTTTCTTATGTTCCGTCGACATTATTTTTACGTGGACTGCTTTCATTTTTTCACCTTCGACAGTCATTCCTTTTTTCATTTTCTTCAATTGATCATCCGTAGGAATTCCTTTAGTTTTCGCTATATATACTTTATCTATCTCATGCTTTGGATGCATTAACAGATTGGCAAATTCCCCGTCATTCGTTAATAGCAGTACACCTGATGTGTCGTAATCCAGTCGTCCTACTGGAAAAATTCTTTCTTCTACTTCAGGCAGATAGTCGGTTACTACTTTTCTACCTTTCTCATCCTTCACACTCGAGATGACACCTCTCGGCTTATACAATAAATAATAGACTGGAGCTTCTTTGACGATGGGTACCCCTTCCACTTCTACATCATCATTGGAACTCACTTTCGTTCCAAGTTCTTTCACTACTTTGCCGTTCACTTTCACTTTTCCTTCTGTAATCATTTCTTCTGCTTTTCTACGCGATGCTACTCCAGCATGAGCGATAACTTTTTGCAGACGTTCCAGATTAGCCATTGGATCGTCCTCCTATAATTATTTATTTATCCATCTAAAAAGGATAGTTTGCGGACTCTTAACAGACCTTCCATCTTAAAACACCAGGAAGCCACGCTGGGAAGCCCAGCGCGGCTTACTATCTTTATAGTATTATACATGAGTGGTACCTATTTAAACAATGGAATCAGCTCTTTAAGAAAATAAGATCAGCACAATGATAATCGAAGCAATTATACCAACCAGATCTGCTAAAAGTCCAACTTTAAGAGCATCTCCCATTTTTTTGATACCTACTGCCCCAAAATAAACTGTAATGATATATAGAGTGGTGTCTGTACTTCCCTGCATTACAGATGCCATTTGTCCAATTAGAGAGTCTGGTCCGAACGTTCGGATAAGTTCTGTTGTCATGCTAAGAGCGGCTGTCCCTGAGATAGGACGGACCATAGCTAGAGGAAGTATTTGTTCTGGAATATTGAATACGGCCGTAAGAGGTTTAAATAAATGCAGAAAGGCATCCATTGCACCAGAAGCTTGAAATATAGCGATGGACACCATCATCCCCAGCAAATATGGAAGAAGAGATATTGCGATTTGAAATCCCTCTTTACTTCCTTCTACAAAAACTTCGTATGCAGGTACTCTTTTGGCGGTGGCCGTCACCAATATAATGAGTATGATAGCCGGAATCAACCATATGCTCATAAGATGCTCCCTAAACGTCGTCTTCTGTAGTAAAAATATCGGTCGATTAATATTGCGGCCATGGTAGAAATGAGGGTAGCTAAAATTGTAGGCCCTATGATCGTTGTAGGTTCCACTGATTCATATTTCATACGTATGGCTATAACCGTCGTTGGCACAATCGTCAACGAAGAAGTGTTGATGGCTAATAATGTAATCATGGAACGACTGGCTTCTGTACTGCCTCCCGAAAGCCGTTTCAGCTCTTTCATCGCTTTAAGCCCCATCGGGGTGGCAGCGTTCCCAAGTCCAAAAATATTTGCTGTCATGTTGGATAAGATATATCCCATCGCCGGGTCATCTGCCGGGATTTCAGGAAATAATCGTCTTACAACGGGTTTGAACAATTTGGCCAGTCCTTTCAATAAACCGGCTTCTTCTGCAATTTTCATTAGACCTAACCAAAACACTAATACACCGAGTAAACTCATTGTGATGAGAATGCTTTCGTCAATTGTTTCAAATATCGCTTCGTTTACTTGCTCCATAGTGCCATTAAATGCGGCATAAACAATTCCACTGACAGCTAATACGACCCAGATTACGTTGACCACATCTCCACCCCCATCATTCTCCTAAGAAATGATAAGCCGCTTGTAACAAAGGGCTGAGTCGGCCTTTCAGTTAATACAAAGGTTTCAGCAACTAATTCATCGTCTAAGTGGAATAACCGCTTCCCTGCATAATCCAGTCCTTCTGAGTTCTGTTCGAATACGGCTTGCAATCGGCTTTTTTCATCTTCTGTCATAGGGATATGAATGTCCGAAGGTAAGTAATAGTTCTTTCCGTTGACACCTACGTATCCTTCTTCTTGAATCTGGTACGTTTCATAATGTTCAAACCCCCATTCGTACATCCTTTCATGGTCATCCCAGTCGCTAGGAGCATTAAGAGTAACTGCAATTAGTTCCATTCCATCTTTCTCTGCGCTGCTCACTAATGTGCGGCCGGCAGCTTTTGTAAATCCTGTTTTCCCACCGGTTGTGTTTTCGTATAGCATCGTCAGCAATTTGTTTTTATTCTGCCAGGAATATGTGCGATTTTCGGATTTATAAATTTCACTTCCCGTCACTTCACGAAATGTTTCATTTTTCATGGAATACGCCATTAAGAGTGCAAGATCATAGGCACTGGACACATGATTTTCACCATCAAGTCCGTGGGGATTTTCAAAATTGGATGCATTCATACCGAGCCAGCTTGCTTTTTCGTTCATAAGGTGGACAAATCCCTCCAGACTCCCGCCTACATGTTCAGCAATTGCTACTGCAGAATCATTCCCAGAACGAAGCATCAACCCATAAACTAGGTCCCTAAGCGGTATCTTCTCTCCTTCTGTAAGATAAATTGAAGAACCCTCTGCACGTATTGCACGTTCACTTACTACTACTTCTTCATCCATTTTTCCAGATTCAATGGCTAGTAGAGCTGTCATAATTTTCGTAGTGCTGGCAATTAATGATGAAGAATAACCATCTTTTTCATAAAGCACTCTGCCAGAATGAGCATCCAATAAGACAGCATGCTCGGCAGATACATATAGTTCAGGCTCAGCATTTCCAATAACTGGTTTTATCAGAAGAGTCACAAGAATTACCATAATAATATGTATAATGAATTTCACTTGTAGTCGCCTCCAGTCTTGTCCTTTTGTTTACAATATGCAAAAGCGTACAAGCTTATGAAGGCAAAAACAGCAGCAACTTGAACAAGTGTAATAGCACGACAAAATAGCAGGATGCCCATGACCTGACCACGCAATTATTTTTTAACTATTGAGGTGGTCATGCTAGGTGCTAAAAACAGAGCTTTTATTAATAAATAAAAGGAAACCTCAGAGTCATAAGGACTCTGAGGTTTTTACATATGATATATGGTTGAGTTTTTTTATTTTTGACTAATATAACTCAATTATTTATCTTGTCAGGGTTTGCTCCAGTTGAAACCATAGCTTCAGATAAGATGATAATGTCGAAAAGAGTCCACTTCCACTTCTTCTGCGTTCTCTATTTTATGATAAAGATCATAAATCGCTGCCATATTTAAATCTTCAAACACGAGCATTAACTCTTCTTCCTTGATTAAGATTTTTTTGCGATACTTATATTCCGGATATTTGATCAAGTACGCCAGAGCAAGAATCGAGACAACATCACCCTCCTCTATGGCGAAACGTTCAAGAACTTTTTGCTGAATATATTCCGCATAGCGAATTTCGAAATATTGCTGTCCATTTTGATCTTCGTAAATGACGACTGAACTGCACATTGAGACTTCTTCGCGATTACATTGACCTCTGGCAGCAAGAAATTTCATATGGGTCACAGCCTTTCTGTAATCTTTTCAAATTTCAGTCTTCATCAAACTTTTGAAAAAATAAATCGGCTTCATTTTCTGCATTTTCCTGAATATTCAATTCCTCAAGCGGCGGAAGCTCTTCAATAGACGATAAGCCGAAATATGTGAGGAATTCTGTTGATGTCCCAAATAAAACAGGACGTCCTATAGCTTCTTTTCTGCCTGTTTCCACAATTAATCCTCTATTCACTAAAGTTTGAACTGCTCGGTCACTCTTTACCCCGCGGAGGTCATCAATCTCTATTCTCGTGATTGGTTGTCTATAAGCAATGATTGCAAGTACTTCAAGTGCCGCCTGGGACAATCTTGTAGAAGCCTTAGTATTTAGAAGATGCTCATAATATGCAGCATGTTCTGGTTTTGTCGTCAAATGCAGCGTGCCATTAGACTCCATTATTTTAATTCCCCTATCACCGAGTTCATAATCCTCTTGCAGCATGTCAAGAGCTTTCTGCATTTCTTTTTGGGAACATCCTATAATTTGGGAAAGCTTATTCTTCGTTACACCTTCTTCTCCAGCCGCAAATAGTAAGCCTTCGATCAGCGCTTTATAATTGTCTGCACTCATTTATGGTTCCTCCGTTTTAAATACAATTAATTCATCAAAGTGGTTAGGCTGCACACAGACAATGTTATTACTTTTCATCAGCTCCAATATCGCTATAAAAGTCACAACTATATGAGGTTTTGTTCTTTCTTCAAATAGTTTATTGAAGCTTACCCCCTGCTTACTCGTTGAAACTCTTTGTACGATGTCATCCATCCTCAACTGAATAGAGATCTCATCTCGTTTTATTTTAGTTTCATTCCTTTGGACTTGCTTGCTGCTTTTCAAGAGCCGTTGTACCGCTGCTACAATATCGAAAACAGAAACTTCACCTGGCGTAAGTGGCTCGGTGTCCTCCCCTTTATCTTCTACAGTCATTTGCGGCCTGGTATAAATACGGTTCTCTTCTAGTTCTTTGTTTTTTAATTCTTCAGACGCTCTTTTGAACTTCTTATATTCGATTAACTTCTGCATTAATTCGTCCCTAGGATCTTCCTCTTCCTCTTCAACTGCTTCATCAACTGTATTAATATTAGGTAAAAGCATCTGGCTTTTGATAGCCAGCAAGCTTGCAGCCATTACCAGGTACTCACTCGCCACATTTAATTCAAGTTCTTTCATGGTTTGAATATAATTCATGTATTGATCTGTGATCGTGGAGACCGGGATGTCATAAATATCAATCTCATAGCGGTTGATTAAGTGAAGCAGCAGATCCAGTGGACCTTCAAATCCTTCGAGTTTTACTTGATAGCGATTGGTCATAGTGTTCTTTCCTTTTCAAAACGAGTTACGTACTGCAATAATAGTATCAGAAACGAACCATAAATGTTAATAGTAATAGAGGACCTTCCTCGAATTGCTTGTTCGATTGATCTTGTTAAAATTATAATAACAAGAAAGGAGGGGATGGTATGTACCCTCGACCATATGTGGACTTCCTGACCCACTTCCATGGTACAAGAGATTATTTTGAATGTCATGAAGAACTTGAGGAACTTTGGAAAGAGACTGAACCTGGATCCAGAGATTCTGTCTGGGTACTACTTATCCAATTTGCCGTATCTCTCTACCACTTCAGAAGAGGGAACCTAAAAGGAGCCGAAATCCTGATTAATAAAACCTTCGATAAACTTTCTATCAACCACAAAAAGTTAGAGCAACTGGGGATCGACTCCGTTATGTTCACTCAGCTGATCCTTGAGATTAAAGACGATATTCAATCATTCAAACGATACCAAAGCCCTGTCATCCCTATTTATGATGAAAATCTGATTCAGCTGATCAAGTCGCGATGTGAAGAGTGGGGAGTGATTTACGGAACTCCCAGTGATTTCAGCAACACGAAGCTGATTAACAAACACATGAAAAAGTTCAGAAATTAGAAAGGAGGCGCCATATTATGGCGCCTCCTCCCGTTTAAACTTTTGATGAAGGTCGTTCAAGATGACATTTCTCTACAAAAGTTTCTGTCACTTCATCAGGAAGAACTTCATAGTCTTTTTCAAATTGGGAAGTGATAGATTGGATCATCTTTTTCCCTATGCCCAGATTCCTGTGAGAAGGGCTTACGGAGACATGCTGGATATAGGCTTTGCACCCCTCCGTCCGCACCCCGATCGTTCCAAGGATATCCTCTTCTTTCCACAGGAAAAGATGCCAATTTTCTTGCACTTCATAGTCGTAGATAATGTCTTGTAATTTTCGTACTTCTTTACATTCAGGCATGAAAGAAAGAAGGCCCATTGCGATTTTTTCATATGACTTTTTAAATCTTATTAACATAATAACCCCTCGTATTGCTCATTTGATTTTTTAAAGCGAACCGAAAATTATTTACGGTGTCATTACATTACTATACCAAACCAATAATAGACGCCCCAGGCCATCCCAAGGATCAGCAGGAACGCAAATAGCTTCCAATTCTTCTTTTTCATTGGCTTGCCCCCACGTCTGATCTTATCTAGGCAATATCATACGGCATATGAATAAAAGAATCAACCCACCGGGCGAAATAAGAAATTAAGTCTTCCACAACCATTCAATTCGTGTTCGTTACAATAATAAATATGAATGATCATTTCTGTTTCGCAAAGACTGAACAGAAAGTAAGATCAAACGAATGACCGCTTTTAAATACTATTAAAAAAGGATACAAAATTATATTGTTAAAACATCCTTAATCTAATATGTACGGGGTGTAAAAATTCACAATAGAAGAGCAGCCCCTTGGGTAAAAGGGGCTGCATATAGTCATGTGTAATTTTAAGGCATTTCATACGCTCAGGATTGACTCAGCTTTGGCGAGGTCCTCAAAACAGGCCACGACGTTTAATAGAAACAACGAAATGTTAAGAAGCAGCCCTAATTAATTAAAAACAATCTAAAGCATTATCTTACCATTGGGTAACACTTGACGACTATTATTTATCTTCAACACGCACTCGCTGCATAACGTCTCCCGGACGTACTCGATCGACGGTATCAACACCTTCGACAACCTTGCCAAATACTGTGTGGCGGCCATCTAAATGAGGCTGAGGAGAGTGACATACGAAAAATTGGCTTCCACCTGTGTCTTTGCCAGCGTGCGCCATTGATAAGGTGCCTCGCTCATGTTTATGCGGGTTTCCTTCTGTCTCGCATTTGATTGTATAACCTGGTCCGCCAGTACCGTTTCCATTAGGATCGCCCCCCTGAATTACAAAATCAGGAATGACACGGTGGAACGTTAGCCCATCATAAAACTCACTATTTGCTAATTTTTCGAAATTCTCTACTGTATTCGGTGCCGCTTCCTCATAAAGTTCAATTAGAAATTTCTCGCCATTTTCAAATTCAATCGTTGCTTGTTTCATTATTCATTTCCTCCTACTGTTGGTTGTATGATAAATCTAGTCTCGTGATTTCCTTATAGTCCTCACGACGTACCACTAACTGATGCTCCCCATTTTCCACGAAAACGACAGCTGATTTTCCAAAGCGGTTATAGTTATTGGACATAGCATAACCATAAGCACCTGTACTGAAAACCGCCAGCAAATCTTTCGGCTCTACTTTAGGAAGCTTCACATCCCATAATAGCATATCTCCAGATTCACAGCACTTTCCAGCTATAGCATATTCTTGGTCCGGCGACTCATGCATCTTATTAGCTAAAACAGCATCATATTTTGCGTGGTAAAGGGCGGGCCTGATATTATCAGTCATCCCTCCGTCAACTGAAGCATACGTCCTTACGCCGGGTATCTCTTTGATCGATCCCATTCGATATAGCGTCACCCCAGCATCCCCTACAATGGCACGTCCCGGCTCGATCCATATTTCAGGCATTGTATAGTCCAGTGTTTCAGACTGATGCTTCACCTCTTCAATGAGAGCAAGAGCATATTGGTCAAGAGCAAGAGGGTCGTCTTCTTCTGTATATTGTATACCAAATCCACCGCCTAAATTAAGGACATCTGCCGTAAATTCGAAACGGTCCCGCCAATCACTCATAGTTTCAAATAATTTCCTCGTCGCTAAGGTGAATCCGCTCGTTTCAAAAATCTGCGACCCTATATGGCAGTGCAGGCCTTTTACATTCGTCATTTCATTTGAATTCAACAGCTGGAACGCTTTCTCAGCTTGGCCGCTGGACAAGTCAAAACCGAATTTAGAATCTTCCTGTCCAGTTAAAATATAATCATGGGTATGGGCTTCAATCCCAGGTGTGACACGCAGCAAAACATCCATTTGTGTATTTTTTTCGGCAAGAAGATCTGTTAACAGAGCAATTTCATAAAAATTATCGACTACAATACAGCCGATCTTATGATCCACTGCCATTTCAAGTTCTGAGAGGCTTTTATTATTTCCATGCATATGGATTTTTTCTACAGGGAATTCAGCTTGTAAAGCCGTATGGAGCTCTCCCTCAGAAACGACATCCAGGCTCAGCCCTTCCTCTTTAGCAACCTGGAGCATAGCTACAGAAGAGAAGGCTTTACTGGCATAGGCAACCTGAGCGGGTATCTTATGCTTCTTAAAAGTATCAACAAAAGCTTTGGCATTGCTTCGAATTCTTTCTACATCGTATACATAAAGAGGCGTTCCATATGCAGAGGCTAAATCTTCTGCGGGAATACCGCCTATTAATAGCTGACCTTGTCCGTTCGTCTCTCGAATCATAGTGGTCCGTCCTTCCCATCCTGTCTTTACTAACTAAAAAGCCATTCAGACCAGGTTTCCTCTCCTTAGCCTGAACGGTATTCAGGTAGTGCTGGATATTATCACATAAAAGAAAATGCTCCTTTAGAGTAAAGGAACATTTTGAATTTAATTTAAATTTATCACAACAATCATCAACCGGCAATTATCTTTGTTTATGATTGTTTTGAGGATGGACAATGCTCGGCCTGATTTTTCCTAAAGGTACAGACATTCTCACTAAAATCTGCATAAACGCTTTACCGTTGAATGGAAGGAATGGCCATAAATACGGCGTATTCAAAGATTTGGTCCGAGCCAGCAATAAAATATACAATGTAGAACCTATAACAAATCCACTTAAACCAAAAATAGCGGATAGCACTAACAAAGCGATTCGGCTCATTTTGTTGGCAATGGATAATTCATAGCTTGGGGTGGCGTAAGAGCCTATCGCACTTACTGCTACATATAAAATGACTTCAGGCACGAATAAACCGACGTCTATGGCAATTTGTCCAATTAAAACGGCTGCGATCAACCCCATAGCTGTTGATAATGGCGTTGGGGTATGGATGGCTGCGATACGCAGCATCTCTATCCCTAAATCAGCTATTAATAATTGGACGATGATCGGCAAAGTACTCTCTTCATTCGGCCCTATGAAATCTAATGATTCTGGTAGTAAATCGGGCTGAATAACAAATAACATCCACAAAGGAAGCAAAAAGACGGAAGAAAATAACCCAAAGAATCGAACCCATCTTACAAACGTACCCACAGCAGGGGATTGCCTGTACTCTTCCGCATGCTGCACGTGGTGAAAATACGTAGTCGGTGTAATAATCATACTGGGAGACGTATCTACCATAATGAGCACATGACCTTCCAATAAATGTGCAGACGCCACATCCGGTCTTTCAGTATACCTTACGAGAGGAAAAGGATTGAATCCTTGGCTTACTATAAATTCTTCTACAGACTTGTCAGCCATAGACAGACCATCTATGTCGATTTTTTTCAATTCATCTTTAATCAATTTTATAAGTCCAGGATCAGCTACATCTTTAATATAAGAAATACAAATATCCGTTTTTGACCGCTGCCCTACTTGAATAAGCTCATTCCTCAACCGCTCATCTCTTATTCTCCGGCGAGTCAATGCTGTGTTTTCTATAATGTTTTCTGTATAGCCGTCTCTAGAACCTCTTACGACTTTTTCTGTATCAGGTTCTTCCGGTGTCCTTCCGGGGTAAGCACGGACATCTACAATGATGGCTTCTGCATGACCTTCAACGAACAGGACAATAAGCCCTGAAAGTATTTGCGTCACACATTTTTCTATAGAAGTTTCAACTTCTACTTGCTGGTGGGCCAGATCATTGTAAATATGTTTGAATACTGATTTTTTATCTAATGTACCTTCATTTAATTGAAACAGCTGGCGCAGCAAATTTACAATTATCGGGGTCTCGCACAAACCATTCACGTAATATAAGTTCACTTCGTGATCGAGAATAACCAATGTCCGAAATCCTACATCAAATGATTCATCAGTGCCTACCTTCTTATTAATTATATTTCTATTCTGTTCCAATTTCATGACAATAGGGGTTTTCTTTTCACTCGCCATCCGCCTCAACTCCTTACGGCTGTATTTTCTCTGTTAAACCACAGTGTTCAATTTCAATTTAGCTCTCTATTATTGCATACGCAGTTCAAGATGATCGGACTGTTTCGTTCTATTTGGCAGCGTTTGGAAGTTCAGTGAATTACTTTATTTCCATCGGCGTACTGTGAACTTCCTCAGGCTTACGTCCTCCGGTATCTCACCATATTCTGGACCTTTTTACGTTTGTATGAATAGCGGAAACATTAGTATGAACGTCTTCACAAAAAATAAATGGATTTGCGTGAAAAGAGTTTCGAAACATGGGAAGAATCATGACGGTTAAGAGCCCTATTGAAGCGAACGGATAACTGGCGTTGTAAGGGGATAGACTTCCGGCCCACCTAAGTGTTATCACAGCTAACCTCTTATCGATTAATAAGACTCCCATCACTTCTGTAAAATACGTCAATGAAAGTAATCACTGTTCCTTCAACGTATAATCAGTATGGTGGATCATGATACTGACGTTATTCAAAAGGCTCTTATTCAAGCGAGTTCAAGAAGTCTATATTTAGTGAGGGGCGGTGGGGAATGGGGAGACCCCTTTGGCAGTACGGAACGTCCGAGGAATCTCACCAAATGTCGCAAAACAAGCCTTCCCCAACCCAAATGTTTTAACAACTTACTAATGAAGAAACAGTATTGTTCATAAGACTTAAGAATAAACAAAACCTTTCTTACCCTTTTGGTTTAAAAATAACAGCCATAATGAATCCAAAGAGAATCGCTGAAGCTATACCTGCAGAAGTCAACCCAAACATCCCTACGGCTACACCAATAACTCCATGTTTATCTGCTTCCTCCATCGCTCCATGCATCAGGGAATGACCAAAGCTTGTGATTGGTACCGTGGCTCCTGCCCCCGCGAATTCAATTAAGTCATCATACAAATCAAAAGCATCGAGCACCGCACCCGCCACAACGAAAGAGGACATTACATGAGCAGGTGTAAGCTTGGCGACATCAAAAAGCAATTGTCCAATAACGCAAATTCCTCCTCCAACTAGAAAAGCCCAAAGAAAAGTCATTTTCATCCCTCCCCTTTCGTAAAAGCAACAGCGTGGGCAATACCCGGTATTGACTCTTTCTGCTGCAGCATCATCGGATTCATTAGAGCACCTGTTGCTACTACTAATATTCGTTTATAGGTGCCTGCTTTTAAATCCTCCAACAGTTTTCCATACGTAACGACCGCAGAACAAGCACACCCGCTTCCTCCACTGAATACAGGCTGATCACTATGATAAACGAGAAGTCCACAGTCTTTATGAACTTCACCAATATGATAACCGTCATCTTTAAGCATATCTCGAACTATTGGTGCTCCCACTGCCGACAAATCTCCTGTAGCAATGACATCATAATCAGCAGGGACTCTTCCCATATCCTCCAGATGAGTTTTAATGGTGTCGTATGCAGCTGGAGCCATTGCGGAACCCATATCAAAAGGGTCGGTGACACCATAATCCATCACTTTACCAATCGTGGCTGCTTCAATCCGAACAGGCGAAGGTTCTGTTGATAACAGTGCCGCTCCGCTGCCAGTTACCGTAAATGTAGCTGTTTTCGGTTTCTGTCCCCCGTACTCCGTCGGATACCTGAACTGCCGCTCTGCCGTTGCATTGTGAGAGCTTACAGCAGCTATCGCCCGATCAGCATATCCGCTTTCAATAAGCGCTGCTCCTGTAGCTAGAGTTTCCATTGAAGTAGAACAAGCCCCGAACATGCCTAACAGCGGAATTTCCAACTGACGTGCTACATAATTGCCTGTGACATTTTGATTAAGTAAATCACCCGCTAAGAACAAATCGATCGATGTTTTGTCGACGCCTGCTTTTTGCAGACAGTAATGAACAGCATCTAACATTAATCTTCTTTCAGCTAATTCCCAATTATTTTCATTACAGTGGAGCTGATCATACACCTTATCAAATACAGCTTTCAAAGGTCCTTGTCCTTCAAGCGGTCCAACTACAGTTCCTGTTGCTTGTATATAAACCGGCTTATTAAAACTCCACGTTTGCTTTCCAGTTTTTGACATGAGTCGTCCCCCCTAAAATATGGCCTGCCATGTAAAACGAATGATTCCTAATACATAAGCAGCCACTACACCGAAAACGATAACCGATCCCGCCAATTTAAATAAGTTTGTGGCTACTCCTAGCACGAGCCCCTCACTTTTATGCTCCATCGCTGCTGATGTGATCGAATTTGCGAACCCCGTTACAGGAACTGCTGACCCTGCACCAGCAAATTGACCAAGCTTGTCATATACACCCAATCCAGTCGCGAGAGCAGCCAAGAAAATCAAAGTCGCAACTGTTGGATTCCCTGCATTCTCTTCACTGAAATTGAACCAGTGAATATACATTTCAGACAGAAGCTCCCCAATCATACAAATCGTTCCTCCAACCACAAATGCTTTCAAGCAATTCAATACATAAGTGGTTTTAGGCTGGTAAGATTTACTTGTTTTTTTATAATCCTTAGAATTCAAACCTGACATGAGCGTATTCTCCTTCATTTTACAAAAATAACCCACTGAAACAGTGAACCTGCAACTTTCCCTAAAGAAAGAGCCATAAGTAATGTAAATAAATAATTGTCTATACCGATTCTTTTAAACAGGAGGGGAAAGACGTTCAAAACTTCCGTAAGAGCAGCCGCTAACATACCTACGAACATTCCGTGAAGCAGCCCCCAGATAATGAGCCCAAACACTGTAATATTTACGGCATAGTCACTGAATGATAAAAAAATGCCGCAAAAAACCCCTGCTACAATTGCAAACTGATAGAAGATGATTTTCGATTCCGAATGACTTAATTGCATAAGTCGAGGTACAATCCCAAGTACTGTTATAAAAGCAACAAACCCCGCACCTACCGCAATACCAGAAGCTAGTCCAATGAATGCTTCAACGATTCTCATCCTGTTGCTCCACCTTGTTTTCATGAATAGCTACATAGTGATCTATATCTTCCTGATACTTAAAGACTTCTACTTCCATTGGATTAGGTTCTTCATTGAAGCGTTTTTGGAACCAGTGGTTAAAAAATAATATCATGCCGACACCGAGTCCGATCGAATAAGGAACTTGAATCCATAAAGGATACTCTTCCTCTTCTCCTGTCAGCATAAAGTGAAGCTTTTGCTGAACCATTTCCATACTGACATCATAGTGAAAATTCATAATAGCCATCGCCGCCCCAACAAAAAGCAGCAGCCAAATAAAACTGACTAGAAATACGTTCGGTTTTCTCTTTTGACCCTCCACATGGACGACACACTGATTCGGTCCTAGAATTTCTACATCACTATCGGGAAAACGATTGAGTATCCTCTCAATAATAGAGAAGCTGTCAACTACGATGATATTCCTATCTTCCGGTTTTACGGTATGGAGGATCATATGTTCAACCATATGCTTTTTTCGGCTATCCCCAGTAACACGAGCCACATCATATACTCTGATCATTTGCTTCGGTGGAATGCGAATCGACTGTTTCATACGGATATATAGCGGTTTTGTCATCATTTCGCCTCCTGGCAGAATGTCTCTTCGTTAGTATGTGAAATCAATACAAATTCATACAATAATGCCAAAGCTAAAGTTATGAAAACAGAAAATGAACATAAAAAAAACTACGCATTAGCGTAGTTTAAGATGAATCACTCATTGATTCTTTCATATGCTCTAATATTTTCTTTTCCAGCCTGGAGACTTGAACTTGGGATATCCCTATGCGATCTGCTACTTCTGATTGCGTCTGGTCTTTAAAATACCTCAGGTAAATGATCAACCGTTCCCTTTTTTCTAGAGTATCCATCACTTCATGCAAAGCTAAATGTTCGAACCACCTCGAATCCTCTTCAGCAATCTGATCGACTAGCGTGATCGGATCCCCTTCACTCTCATAAACCGTTTCGTGAATAGATTGCGGAGATCGTCCCGCTTCTTCTGCCTGAATGACCTCTTCACTCGTAAGCTCTAACGATTCAGCTAATTCATTAATCGTCGGAGACCGGCCGAACTCTTTGAGGAGTTCCTCTTTTTTTACACGCACTTTATGAAATGTTTCTTTCAGACTGCGGCTCACTTTTACACTGCCATCATCTCGTATAAATCGTTGGATTTCTCCAATAATCATTGGAACAGCGTATGTGGAGAACTTAACGTCAAAGCTAAGGTCAAATTTATCTACAGATTTCAACAAACCAATACAACCGATTTGATATAAATCATCAGGATCATACCCTCGCCGCAAGTACCTCTGAACGACTGACCATACCAGCCTCGTATTTTTTTCCACTAAAAAATGCCGCGCATTTTGATCACCAGATTGGCTTCTTCTTATGAGACTGCGAACTTCTTCATCGGATAGACGTACCTGTTTAGTATCCGTCTTCATATTCATGACCTAATTAAAAATTGCTTTCGTCGAGGTTAATTGCTTTGAAAGCGTAATTGTGGTTCCTTCATCTTTGGACGATTGAATTTCAACTTGGTCCATGAAATTCTCCATGATCGTAAAACCCATACCTGACCTTTCCCACTCGGGTTTCGAGGTGAATAATGGTTCTCTGGCTTCCTCAATATTCTCAATTCCTGTACCATGATCCTTAATGATGATTTCAATCTGGCTCTCTTCGATACGGCATTCTAAGATGACGGATTGGTCAGGGTCTTCCTCATACCCATGGATAATCGCATTCGTCACAGCTTCTGAAACAACTGTTTTTATATCCGTCAACTCATCCATTGTAGGATTCAGGGGACTGATGAATGAAGCGACGGCTATACGTGCTAACGATTCATTTTGACTGATGCTTGCAAACTCAATTCTCATATGATTTTTCATGAGGCCACCCCTAACATTTGCAGGGCAAAGTCTTCGTTATCAACGAGTTTGACGATTTTGAACATACCGGATAGGTCAAATAAACGGCGGACTTCAGGAGATATTGAGCAAATCACCATTTCCCAGCCTGCAGCCTGTATTTCTTTATAGCGTCCAAGCATGACACCAAGACCCGAACTATCCATAAATGTTAACTTCTCTAAATTAACGATCACATGTCCTACTTGATTCTGAGCCAGCTGAGCTTGCCACTCTTCTCGAAGGTTCGTCGCTTCATGGTGATCCAACTCGCCTTCCAAGCGCACAAGTAACACGGATTCTTTGATAATGAATTCTACGGAAAGACTCAAGTGTAGTTCCTCCTTAACAATTAAAGTTACTTAAGTCTTTTCGCAGTTTATCCTGTAGATTCCTGCACTAAAACAAAACTAGTGCGGTCTCGCTAAAACTTTTCAAAACCTGCCAAATTTCTAAAAGAACGCTTCCACAATTCAAGTATATTTGCTTTGTTTACAGGCTCTGAAGCTTCTAAACGAACTTTGGAAACCTCTTCTTTACCATTATTGACAGTTACCCACCCCATGTGATCACCTTTCTTGATTGGAAGTTCAACCTTTTCATTCAAAGTGATGGAGGTTTGGTAATTCGACTTTGCTTCATTCTTTTTCTTCAAAACGACGACATCTTTTTCTGGAACTAACGCTAATGTATTAGGAGTGCCTCTTGGATTAGTCATCTCATGAAGTACTTCCTCTTTTCCATGCAGCTTAATTCCTTCATATTGTCCAAATCCGTAATCCAGAAGGCTCGTAATCGCTTCATTACGTTCTTTCGGTTTTTCTGCTCCCATAACTACTGCAATCATGTGCAGGTCATCTTTTTTTGCTGAAGCGGTTAGACAATATTTCGCTTTTTCAGTAAATCCAGTTTTCAGTCCATCCATTCCGGGATAAGACTTGATTAATTTGTTCGTATTCACTAACCAGAATTCATTCTTCTCGCCTTTCCTTAAGTAATCGTCATAAATGCTCGTATAGTCTGTGATTTCTTCATGTATTAATAATTCTCTAGCCATAACGGCCATATCATGAGCTGTACTGTAATGGTCATCTGCGGGCAGTCCTGTAGGATTCTGGAATTTTGTGTTCTTTAACCCCAGATCTTTTGCTTTTTGGTTCATTTGCTTTACAAATTCTTCTTCACTTCCGGCAATTCGTTCGGCTAATGCAACACTAGCATCATTTCCTGACGCTACCGCCACCCCTTTCAACAGATCTTCCACTGTCATTTCTTCCCCTGCCTCTAAAAAGATTTGTGAACCTCCCATAGACGCAGCGTGCTCACTGATTCTTATTTTCTCATCAAGTTTGAGGTTTTCTTTATCCAACTCCTCCATAATGAGCAGCAAAGTCATTATTTTTGTCATGCTGGCCGGGGGCAATTCTTTATCAGCATTTTTATCGTAAAGTGTCATCCCACTATTTTTTTCCATCAAAATAGCTGACTGGGCGTTTTTTGCTATAGAATCGTTTTTATCTTCGGCTTGAATCTGATTGGGCTGCAACGTGGTGAACATGATAATTAATGTGAATAATAAACAAATAAACCTATGCATCTCTATTACCTCCTGCTTCTGTAAGTGTTCCTATTTTTCCCTGAAACACTGCTTCTATGCAATAAAAAAAGAACCTCACTAACGTGAAGTTCTTTGGCACACTATTTTTATTTAATTACTTTATGGATAAGCGTTGGAGACTCAACTTTTTCTTTAGAAATATTATAAGCTTCCTTGACTTTATTTATAGATGCTTGCGCATTTTCATCATCACTGTGTAGGATCACTAAAGCTTCTCCAACCTTGATTTCATCTCCGATTTTTTTCTGGAGAGTGATTCCTACGCCATGATTGATCTCATCATCTTTGGTTGCTCGCCCTGCTCCTAAGTACATCGCGGCCACACCAATTGATTCCGCATCAATTGCTGAAACGAAGCCATCCATCTCAGCAGTTACTTCGATATCATAGGAGGCTTTCGGCAAGAGGCTTAAATCATCAATCATCGCAGTATCGCCGTGCTGTGCTTCGATAAGCTTTCTAAATGAAGCGAACGCTTTACCGTTTTCTAAATTTTTCTCAAGAGCTTGATAAGCTTCTTCATAATCAGAAAACACCTCAGCTAACACTGTCATGTGGGAAGCGATCTCTAACGATAATTCTCTTAAGTCCTCTACACGTTTTCCTTGAAGGATTTCAGCTGCTTCCCTGATTTCATTGGCATTCCCAACTTCAAATCCAAGAGGCTGGTTCATATCACTGATTACAGCTACTGTATTTTTACCTAAGTTATTGCCGATGTTTACCATCTCGCGGGCAAGAGCTTCTGAGTCCTCAAGCGTCTTCATGAAGGCGCCGCTTCCTGTCTTAACATCTAATACGATACTATCCGCGCCGGAAGCGAGTTTTTTACTCATAATGGAACCTGCGATCAGCGGCAGGGAATCCACAGTACCTGTGACGTCTCTAAGCGCATAAAGCTTTTTAGCTGCAGGCGCTAAATTACCTGTTTGGCCGGCAACTGATAGTTTATGCTCGTTGACATTATGAATGAATTCTTCTTTGGACATTTCTATTTGAAGCCCTTTAACAGACTCCAATTTATCGAGGGTCCCGCCTGTATGACCTAACCCTCGGCCTGACATTTTAGCTACCGGTACTCCAACCGAAGCCACCAGAGGTCCGACAATAAATGTTACTTTATCGCCTACACCACCAAACTAACATTCACTAGTTATATTAATACAACAGTAATACTAAGATTTATTTACATCATTTATTAACTTATTTCCATTTCTAAATTCCTCAACAAGATATATATTCTCTAAATTTTGATCTTCCCATATTTCCTTAGGTATATGCTCTACAATAATCATTTGAAAGCTTTCTCCACGTTCTTTTATTTTTCTCATAAAATAATTTAATACTTCAAAAGCAATAGAAATTTTTTGTTTATCTGTACCTTCTAATGGTTCTTCTACCTCAGGCTTGCTATCATAATAAGGTCTACTTGGTTGGTCAAAGAATAGAAACTGAGGAACAAAAGGTGATTTTCTCAACAATAATAAGTCATGTAAACCTAAGAACAGAGATATATGGAGAAATAAATCATTAGAGCTACTACCTACTGTGTTAATTATATTTGAACTGTTTGGTTCTCTCAATTTTAAAACCTTATTTTTGTAATCAAACACTGCTTTATATCCTGCATAATTTTCTAATGCAACTTTACTTCTGTCTAAATATTCCTGTATTAATTCCTGTAATAAGGAAATAATGACCTGAACTTCTTCATCTCTTGAGCTAATTTGACGATTCAGTATATTAATTTCCTCATTTACAACATCTATTTGACTGTCGAAATCCTCATTTAGTTTAGTTGTATCATATAAAGAAAGCTTAGTCTTTATCTCTCCAAGAAGCATATACCTTTTCAAGTAATCTTTTTGCTCTTCATGCTTTTCAGTATTAAATATGTCAATTTTACTTTCTAAACCCTTCAACTCTTGCTTATATTCCTTTATTTTAGCTTCAGTTTTTATAGTTATTGGTGATTTTTCTTTTAATTTCACTTTAATATCTTTTAATTGACCCTCTAATTGATTAATGAAGTTATCAGATATACTATCGCTGAGTAATTCAATATCGTTATTCTTAATATATTCTATAGGTAGCAAACTTTCGTATGTCTTACCTAAGACAGATTTGTATTCATTATATTCACTAATGAAATTCTTTAAGCTACGAATTTTCCTCTTCAATAACCTTCTCTGGTCTAACAAAGGTTCTAGCTGGTTACTATCATCTGATGTATTCTGATTAATTTTAGTAACATCTTTCACAATAGCTCTTAACTGATCAATAGCATCTTCATACACACTAATATTGTCATCAATTAAAGAATAATATTTAGCCTTTCTAATTAATTCTGATATTTCATCATGAAACACTTCATGTTGTTTCTCATGTGCTTCTTTTTTTCTTTCCAGTTTATTCAAATTCTTATGTAGTTCATTAATTTTTTCTCTTATCAAAGTACCCTCAATAGTATCTATTGTTAAAGCTAGATCAAAAATCCTTTCTAGTGCTTCCGAATACTTAGTACTACTTTGTTTATCAAAAAATACATTATCATTTATAATTACGTTTTGTGTTTGAGTATTGAATAATAAAAAATATCTGAAAGACACCTTACTTCCTTTTCTTATAACTTTACCTCCATAAGGCACCCTCACATCACTATCTATGGAAAACTCTGTTTCAATGATTTTTCTTAAGTCCTTTTCTCTAATGTTGTCTTGAGGGAGGTCTGGAATCTCACCCACTCCTGACAAATAAAAAATCGAAGCAGGTTTTGATTTAGAAAGGAAAGAATTTCTCGCAATGGTATAAATTTGACCATTTAGTTTTATTCTAATTCCATACCATGTAACATTTTCACCAATTGTTATTTCTGGAATGTTTATATTCTCAGAGTTTAATAGACAATAATCAATAATTGACCATATTGCCGTTTTTCCTGTACCACTTTCTCCCGTTATTACATTGACCTTATTTTCTTTAAATGTAAGCTTTCTTAAGGTCCCATTTTCACACCAAAGTAATATATTAATTATTGAAAATTTCATAATTCCACCCTTAATTGTAAATATAGGTATTCAACATCATCATCCAATATATTTTTAATATTGAGAGCTGATTTATTTACATTTTTTCCTCTTTTACCAAGTCGTGAATCATCAAAATTAATCTCTTTCTCTAATGATATTATTCCACCTTTCATACTTATAATCTCCATCTCTTCTAATAAGAACAGGGAGTTAAGACTAATTGGCATTAGGCTTTTATATCTTTTGTTAAAGTTTGTCAAAAGATGGTATTTATCAGCAATTAGTTGTTCCAAACTCTTAACTTTAACACTTTTTAATTTTAAATAATTTATAGTTGGTTCATGTAACGCTAAAGGAAGTATAAGCATAGCTTTTGAGATAGAAACCCTTTGCATGTAGTTCAATACAGAAGCTATGGCAACCATACCAATGGCTTCATTATTAAATGTATAAGCGCTATCATTGAAGGTGTATTCATAATTATTACCTTTATATTCATCCATATTTTTCCTTCCAATCATATATCCAACCGATCATTCCATCATTAGATAAATAATAAAATTGACCATTACTTAACTGGATACCTAATTCTGTTCCATCAAGATTTAAACTAATGTCTCTTATTTCATCCAAACATTTTAGAGCAGCATCAATCTTTTCATCTTCGGATATACTTACTGTTCCTCGTTTAAGATTTCTATTTATTTCTCTATGGTTCCGTTTATGAACGTTAGACCAATGAGTATAACTGTTATCTATGAAGTCTTTTCGATCTATTTCGGTTAACTCCCCCTCTGCTATCCATCTTTCCATATTATTTTTAAGTTTTAGCATATATGTGTTATACTCAGCCATCTGAGTAAAGTCATCTTCTTCAATATCATCTATATCGATTAATTGCTTTATAAAAGGTAATTGTTTTAAATCTTTAATTTCGTCAATCGTGGTATCCACATTTCGTTTAGGCAAAATTCTTCTGTGATTATCTTCAAAACATTTCTTTAATCTAGTGAAAGCTTCATCGTATGTTATTATAATTTTTTCGTATTTTTTCACCTGATCATATTTCCATATCCTTGTATTGCCTTCTATACAATAAAGAACTTGTTCAATTCTTTCTTCAGATATATACTTATTTTTGATTTCATCCTTTATCATCTGAATAATGTCTTCTAATGCATACTCGAAGTTTATTTTGAGAAAAAAGTTTGAAAGGTTATCTTCATCTATACTTAAAACATTTCGAATGTATTTTTTTATTTCTTTATTTTGTGTTTTACCTAATAAACCTTCTGTGTAAGAATATAAAGCATTTAAATCGATTTCTTCTTTTTGGTATTTTGTCAATTTAGATAAAAATTTATTTCTCACACTTTCATTTTTGTTAGTAGCCAAAATAAAGTTCGAATTTTCTATGAACTTATTATTGTCACTTTTTTCAGATATCTGACTTATCCAATTACTTAATGTTTTCCATAGATCCACATCTAATTCTGTAAGGTTTGCACTAGTTCCACTTTTATTTTCTTTAAGAGTATGCTTCACTTGAATTAAATCTAACTTCATATTCTCTTTCTCAATATGAACATCATCTTTTACCTCGTAGCCTAAACTCTCTCCTTTTTTAAGTTTCAATAATTGGTAAATAAAATAGTAATGTTGATATTCGAAACCTAGAGAAGTTTTATCAGCAGATGTACTCTCTTCAAAATTTTTTGCCATGCAACACCAATCCTTACCAATATTTTCTTATTTCAATAGTACTATCCTAGACAAATTTCATCAACGGTTTTCAATGTATATTTGGACATAAGAACAACAAATTCAACATTTTATGTACAAAAAAACTCCAAGGTATCTTACTACCTTGAAGGTTTGGCGAGTTCATTTATTTAATTACTTTATGAATTAATGTTAGTTCTTCCGGTTTTGAAGCATCTATTTCATATGCACTTAGTACTTTCTCAATCGAATCCGTTGGATCTTCATCATCAGAGTTAAGTACAACTAGAGTGTCACCTTCTGATACTTCATCACCAATCTTCTTCTTAAGTGAAATGCCTACACCATGATTGATTTCGTCATCTTTAGTTGCTCTTCCTGCACCAAGGTACATAGCTGCTACACCAATTGATTCTGCATCAATAGCTGAAACATATCCACTCTTAGGTGCTTTAACTTCAACCTGATATTTGGAGGATGGAAGTTTGCTCAAGTCATCAATCATTGCTACGTTGCCCCCCTGAGCCTCAATGAATTTACGGAATGCTTCAAACGCTTTACCGTTTTCGATGTTCTCTTCTAACTTGGCATAAGCTTCCTCATAAGTATCGAACACTTCAGCAAGAATTGTCATATGAGAAGCAAGTTCGAGTGAAAGTCTTCTCAAATCATCTACACGCTTACCTTGCAGAACCTCTACTGCCTCTTTGATTTCATTTGCGTTACCGACTTCATAACCTAGAGGTTGGTTCATATCACTAATTACTGCCACAGTGTTTCTACCTAAGTTATTGCCGATGTTAACCATCTCACGAGCAAGCGCTTCAGAATCTTCAAGCGTCTTCATGAATGCTCCTGAACCTGTTTTTACATCGAGTACAATACTATCTGCTCCTGAAGCAAGCTTTTTACTCATAATTGAACCAGCAATTAGAGGAATAGAATCAACTGTGGCGGTTACATCTCTAAGTGCATAAAGCTTTTTATCCGCTGGAGCAAGGTTTCCAGTTTGTCCTGCCACAGCAAGCTTGTTTTTGTTTACATTCTCGATAAACTGCTCTTTAGTAATTTCTACGTTAAAACCACTTAGTGATTCTAACTTATCAAGAGTACCACCAGTATGACCAAGACCACGTCCGCTCATTTTTGCTACTGGAACCCCAACAGATGCAACAATCGGTCCAGTTAGGAAGCTAATCTTATCTCCAACTCCGCCAGTGGAGTGTTTATCTACTTTATGTCCTTGAATGGAGGATAAGTCAATCGTTTCGCCAGAATCAACCATTGCTTGCGTTAATGTAGCAGTTTCCTTATCATTCATACCTCGAAAGTAAACTGCCATCATTAAAGCTGAAGCTTGATAGTCAGGGATGCTTCCTTCTGTATATCCATCAACGAAGAACCTGATTTCTTGTTCGGTTAGTTCTTCACCATTTCTCTTTTTCTGTATCACATCGACCATTCTCATAATTTTCACCTCTCCGGTAAGTTAGGTTTAGCACCACTATTGAGCAAAATGAAAAATTCTTTGACACTTAAGTTTAAATGGAGCATTGCTATAAAACCTTCAATAGGGTAATTAAGTCCGTCAAAAACTTTAAGCATGTATTGCTTTTTGGGGATACTTTCGCCTCTTAGATATCTCCTACATGTATCTTTTGTAATTCCTGTGACTTTACTCAAGTTTAAAGCGTTGGGTTCTAGCCCCATTGCTATAAGGTTTACAGTTATACATTTAGAAAACCCTTTTTTCACTTTCTCATGCATTTTCAATCCAGTGTTGATAATCATACGTCTCACTTTTAGACAACGAATGCATTCTTAACTTGAAATTATATTTAGGCTTTGGTTTAACTCTTAATAAGTCATCAATACCAAACATAAAGATTAATCAACCTTTTCCTTCAGGTAGTAAATGAATTTTTGGGATTAAAGTGCTTTGACCATCTATTTGTTTGTACAAGGATGTCATTGAATACACTTGTATTCACGAAGGAAAACCCTAGATACTTAATGAAATCCTCAATGTTCTTTCCGAATGTAGATAATAATTTATCAATTGTGTCAGGGTTCGGTAAACATTGTCGGCTGTTTAAATAAGACCTACAACTGTAATAACTTACACCAGTTTGTTTATGTAGCCGATAAGGGGTCAGCTTATCGCCTATTAAGTAAAGGGGTAGAGACTTGGATGAGAAATGTTTAAAAAAGAGAACGGGTTTTAGTGTGGACATGTTTTTTTGCCATTCAAAGTAATTGAGCTTCAATCCCTTTGAAAGGTTGAGATGAAAATTTGTCGTCTTTATCGAGGTAGTATCTCCTACGCCGCCTGTAGAATGCTTATCTACTTTGTGGCCTTTTATAGCAGAAAGATCAATAGTCTCTCCTGAATCGACCATCGCCTGAGTAAGTGTAGCCGTTTCCTCTTGAGTCATCCCTTTAAAATAGATGGCCATCGTCAAAGCAGCCGCCTGATAATCCGGAATTTCGCCGTTCGTATAACCTTCAACAAAGAATTCGATTTCTTCTTTAGACAGCTCTCCGCCGTCTCTTTTTTTAACGATAACGTCGTACATTCTCATCAGTTTCACCCCTCTTAATTTATGCTGGCAGAGTCTTTAGTAAATCTTTTACAAAGCCGAGGAAATCTTCACGTACCTGAGCTGTCGTTTCGATCACTTCGTCGTGAGTAAGCGGCTGATCCAAAATTCCTGCGGCCATATTTGATATGCAGGAGATTCCCAAAACACGAATGCCGGCATGATTAGCTACGGTTACCTCTGGAACAGTAGACATCCCTACTGCATCCCCGCCAAGAGTACGCAGCATACGGACTTCAGCAGCGGTTTCGTATGCCGGACCAGTGTTACCGACATATACACCTTTTTTCACCGGCAAACTCAGACGTTCTGCACTTTTCACAGCGTGCTGGATCAATGCGCGGTCATAAGCTTCAGACATATCAGGGAAGCGGGCACCAAGCTCATCATCGTTGGCTCCCATAAGCGGATTATCCCCCATATTGTTAATATGGTCGGTAATGATCATTAAATTTCCAGCATCAAATGACTCATTAATACCGCCAGCGGCATTCGTTACGAACAAAGTTTCTACACCTAACTCTTTCATAACGCGGACAGGAAATGTCACTTGTTTCATATCATATCCTTCGTAATAGTGAAAGCGGCCCTGCATGGCAATGACCTGCCGCCCTTCCAACTGTCCGATAACTAACTGGCCCTTGTGTCCAGAAACTGTGGATTCAGGAAAATGGGGTATATCTTTATAGCTGATAACTGTCGGGTTTTCTATTTCTTCAGCCAGTACACCTAACCCCGAACCTAGAATCAAGCCTACGGTAGGCTCAACATTTAGTTTTTCCTGGATGAAAACTGCGGCTTCTTTTCTTTTACTATTCATTTTAACTCCCCCTATTGAATGTCTTTTAAAAAGCTTTGCCCATGTTCCGGCATTTTAGCAGAGAAATTATCTGAGATCGTAGCGCCGATATCGGCAAAAGTTTTGCGCTGTTCAAGCCGTTCTCCCTTTTCAATTCCTTTATGGTGAACGAGAAGAGGTACAAGCTCTCGGGTGTGATCTGTTCCATGATGAATTGGGTCGTTTCCGTGATCAGCTGTAATGATCAGCAGATCATCTTCCTTTAGCTTGCTCAATACTTCAGGGAGGCGTCGGTCATATGCCTCCAGCGCCTCACCATACCCTTCGGGGTCTCTGCGATGGCCGAACTTTGCATCGAAATCGACAAGATTCAAGAAATTCAATCCTGTAAAATCCTCATCCATTGAAGCTACAAGCTTATCCATCCCATCCATATTGTCATTCGTACGGATGGATTGTGTAACTCCTTCTCCATCATAAATATCAGAGATTTTACCTAAAGCTATTACATCCTTGCCTGCATTCTCCAAATGATTCATCACTGTTGTCCCAAAAGGCTTCAGTGCATAATCGTGACGGTTGGAGGTTCGTTCAAACGCACCTGGCTCCCCAATAAAAGGACGCGCGATGACACGTCCGACCATGTACTTTTCATCACGAGTCAGTTCCCGTGCATACTCGCAAATTTCGAAAAGTTCTTTTGGAGGCACAACTTCTTCATGAGCTGCAATCTGCAATACTGAATCAGCTGATGTGTACACGATTAAATCACCGGTTTTCATGTGATGCTCACCTAATTCATCTAGAATTTCGGTTCCAGAAGCCGGTTTATTACCAACAATCCCGCGTCCGGTTTTGTTCTTTATTTGGTTTAAAAGTTCATCGGGAAAACCCTCCGGGAAAGTGCGGAAAGGCTGTTGGATGTTAAGCCCCATGATCTCCCAATGTCCGGTCATTGTATCTTTTCCGTTTGACGCTTCCACCATAGTCGTATAATGTGCCTTTGGCTGGTTTGTCTCATCGATTCCTTGTATAGACGAAATATTTCCAAGTCCAAGACTCGCCATGTTGGGCATGTTCAGGCCGTTCATATGTTCCGCAATGTGCCCTAATGTGTGTGCCCCTTTATCGTTAAATTTTTCAGCATCTGGCGCCTCACCTACTCCTACTGAATCCAATACAATCAAAAAGACTCGTTTAAAAGTATTCATGTTTAATTCCCTCCTAATCATTACTTTCCCAAAGCTTAATTAAAATAGTCAAATTTACTAGTTGTAGGATGTCAGACAACTATTTTTAAAAAAGAAATTACGCTCGTGGATGATACGAGCGGTATACGTCTTTTAATCTTGACTTTGTAACATGAGTATAAACTTGAGTTGTTGAAATATCTGCATGTCCCAGCATTTCCTGGACCGCCCTTAGATCCGCTCCATTCTCCAGAAGATGTGTAGCGAAAGAATGTCTGAGCGTATGAGGGGTGATTTCCTTCATCACTCCTGCCTCCAGGGCAACCGCTTTCAACACTTTCCAGAAACCCTGTCGGGACAATGGAGAACCGTGGTGGTTTACAAACAGTTCTTCTGTTTGTTTGCGCTTGACCAACTGGGATCTTGGCCCCTCAAGATAGTCCTCTAATGCTTGTTTTGCTAAGTCACCTAAAGGTATGATTCTTTCCTTTGAACCTTTACCCATGCAGCGGACAAACCCCATAGTCAAATGTAAGTCGCTGACCTTCAATGTAATTAACTCAGTGACTCGAAGTCCTGTAGCATAAAGAATTTCAAGCATAGCTTTATTTCTTGAGGATAATGGATCGACTGCAGAAATATTCAACAGTTTGTCTACATCATCTGAAGATAAGACTTTCGGAAGCTTTCTTTCTTTTTTTGGCGTTTCGATATGTAGACTTGGGTCCTGAGTCGTAATCTTTTCACGGATCATAAATTGGTGAAACAGTCGAATGGACGATAGCAGTCTTGCAATCGTTGCAGATGAACGCCCTTTATCATTCAAGTCATATAAATATTTCATAATATGGGATCTGGAAACCTGTTCCCAATGTGACAGCTCCAAACTTGTTTCCAGGAACAATTGATACTGAGTTAAATCTCTTTTATAAGATTGAATCGTATTGCTTGATAGTCCGCGTTCCACCGTTAAATAATGAAAGAAATCCTCTAAGGCAAATTTCATTCTTTCTACTCTCCTAGTTGAAAGAAAATTGATAAACGTTCGGACCACTCCTGGTCCAGCGGGTTCATCACTTTGACAGCTGCTCCGCTTGGCGGGTCATAACGATGGCTTCTTTCATGCTGGGCATGAACCACGCGTAATGCCACATAGAATACGCTTGTACAAATTGTGAAAATGACAAGCACTTTGATGAGTTCTCGGAATTGTGATTTATTCATCGACATATGACCCTCCATAACTAGCATTTATAAAGGATATGCCAGAAAACCACTTAATTATACCTTCCATTCACTCATACAAATTAAACGTACACGATTTTTGCACGTTTGTAAATAAAAACATGCCACCTAAAAAAGTCACTATGAATACTAGATTCATAGTGACTCATTATCGTATTATACCATTCATTTAGAGGAATCGTCATCCGGAACTGACACTTGTTGACAAACTCGACAAATTCCGTGAAACGTTAGTCGATGGTCCTTCACTTTAAAGTTCCACTGGCCCTCAATTAATTTCTCAACATCTCCTAATAAGTCCTCTTCAATTTCTTCTACAGACCCACATTCGGTACATACAAGGTGATGGTGAAAGTGTTCAGCCCCTTCTTTTCGAAGGTCATAGCGTGATACGCCGTCCCCAAAATTTATTTTATCGACAACTTTAAGCTCTGATAACAATTCTAATGTACGGTAAACGGTAGCAAGGCCGATTTCAGGTGCTTTCTCTTTTACGAGGAGGTAAACATCTTCAGCACTCAAATGGTCTGCTTCATTTTCTAAAAGAACTCTTACCGTCGCTTCACGCTGGGGTGTAAGCTTATAACTTTGGGAATGTAACTGTTTCTTTATACGTTCCATTCGATGTTCCATATCGTTCGTCCCTCCCTCGTAATTCCAATTTCATTATAAGCAGAGAAGGAAAGAGTGTCAAATTACAATCATTATAAACTGTTAATGATAATCATTATTACATAATTCCGATTACTTATAGACCCATTTCACTGCCACTTCTAATAGTGGATGGGCAATAAATACTTCCACTACAGCTGCCCCGATGAGCAGCAATAATAAGGCTCCAAAAAGCAAGCTGTATCTTGCGAAGGCTTGCAGGATAGGCTGATGCACCCTTTTAATGAACAATTGCTTGCATAGATTTAAAGAAAAGAGCAAAGCCAGCGCGCCCGCCAGCAAATAAACAGGAATGATCAATAAGTTTTGTGGTGCAATCGATGCAGAAGACAATAGCAGCCCGTACCACCCCATCTGATTCACTAAAAAACCAACTGAAAAACCTACTACTAAACCTTTGATAAATAGTAAAACCGTGATGATCGGCATACCTACAATAGATATTCCCAGAAAAAATAATAAGAGCATATACTTTACATGATAAAGAATACTGTCCTTTAACAAAGTTGTTTTATCTGTGGATTCCATGTTCACCATCTGTTCGAAAAATTGTTTCAGATAAAAAAAGAGATCCTCTTTCTGAACAAAATTCATGCTGTTCACAATGATAGCACCAAAGACCATTCCCATGATAAATAGTACAAAGATAAATACAAAAATACTCATATGGTTATTGATATCATTTCTGACCATTTTGACACCGCGCTGCATGGATTCTTCATCCTTTCTCATCAACGATCTTTAAACAATCTATGATGAAAAGGAGTGAAATAGACCATCTTTAAGAGAGATATCCTAGAATTCTTCCATTACAGTTGGCATTATGGATATGTAATTCCATAAACACTTTTACTTACTTGATCCCTCTCAGCTTGAGGTAGAGTAAAGCATAGGACGTTTTCGCATCGTGAATTCTTTGTTCTTTTTCAAGCTGCACGGCTTCCTCTATGTCGAGCTCGGCCAGTTCGACAAATTCATCTTCATCCCCCTCTACATTTTCCTCTAGTTTCCTTAGATCGTCTGTAAAATATATATGGACGAGTTCATCAGCAAAACCCGGAGATGTGTAGAATGAATTGATTAACTCTAAATTGTCAGAAGTGTATCCGGTCTCTTCTTCTAATTCCCTTCTGGCTGTAATTAGAGGTTCCTCTCCCTTTTCCAATTTACCTGCTGGAATTTCCAGTGTGCTTTTTCCGAGTGCTTTACGATATTGCTCTACAAAGATAATTTTCCCATCTTCTTTAACCGCAATTACAGCTACAGCGCCAGGGTGTTTAATCAGTTCTCGTTTAGATGTATTTCCATCGGGTAATGTAACAGTGTCTACATTCAAATCTATGATTTTACCTTTAAATATCTCTTCTGTATGTGTAGTCACTTCTTCAAATTTGCGCATATACGTCTTCCTCTCTTTCGATTTATTGTAAGTTTATCATAGAGAAGGAAGGTTTCGAATTAAAAAGGTAAGCAGAAAGGGAGATTTCATGAATACTCGAAAAATCGGCCATTCATCTATTGAAATATCAGAAATCAGCTTAGGATGTATGTCCCTTGGCACAGACTCAAAGAAAGCCAAATCCATAATCGATCGTGCACTAGATGCTGGTATCAATTACCTTGATACAGCCGACTTATATGATTTTGGTGAAAATGAGCGGATAGTAGGAAAAGCGATAAAAGGAAGACGAGAAGATTTGGTTATCGGTACAAAAGTGGGCAACAATTTCACCCCTGGTCAAGACGGGTGGACGTGGGACCCCTCCAAATCTCACATAAAAAGCGGGGTCAAAGATAGTCTTCAGCGTCTAGGCACAGATTATATCGATTTGTACCAGCTGCATGGCGGAACAATCGATGATCCCATAGATGAGACCATTGAAGCGTTTGATGAATTAAAGCAAGAAGGACTTATTAGAGAATATGGAATTTCTTCCATTCGTCCGAATGTCATAAGAGAGTTCGTGGAAAAATCTGATATTGCCAGTGTCATGATGCAGTACAGCGCACTTGACCGCAGACCAGAAGAAGAAATTCTTAGTCTATTGAAAGAAAATGAAATCAGTGTGCTGGCTCGCGGTCCTCTCGCAAAAGGAATGCTTTCTTCGAACGGAGAAGAAAAAGCAAAAGAGAAAGGTAAAGATGGTTTTCTGAGCTACAGCTACGAAGAGATACTCGCCGTTGTGAAAAAATGGCAGGATTACAAAGCTCCTGAGCGTTCGTCTGAAGCTTTAGCTCTGCAATACATTCTTCACCATGATACAGTAGCTTCTGCTGTATTTGGAGCAAGTTCAGTAGACCAGTTGGAAGATAATTTGAGCTATTTAGAGGCAGCCCCTTTGACAGAACAGATTTTCGGGGAGATCCAAGCGATGACAAAAGCCAATATGTACGATAAGCACAGGTAAATTAACTAAGTAGAAAATGCGCAGAGACGGCTTCTTCTGCGCATTTTTTACTGTCTTCCTGATCGCTCATCCTCCGTTTCTCCTTCTCTACAATTTTCATTTTATAAATCTGGCTTTCAACGAATTGGAAGGAAAGTTGAACACCAGATGGACAAGCTTGAGAAATAACTACTCGATAGGGTTTTCGTTCTTTATCAATACTGATAGAATGATAGGAACCAGAGAAAAAGTAGGTGTTTAAAATGAAAGAAATCGAAGTGGAATTACTAAAGCTAATTGAAAAAAATGCTAACTTAAAAGTTGAAAAAATCGCAAAGTTAATGGGAAAAAGTATAGATGAAGTTTCGGAGTTACTGCGTGATTTGGAAGAGAAAAAGGCCATTCTAGGCTATTCAACACTGATAGACTGGGCAAAAGTCCTGGATACAGAAGAAGTTACAGCAATGGTGGACGTCAAAGTGACACCTGCACGTGGCGTTGGATTTGATAAAGTAGCCGAACGTATTTATCGGTTCCCAGAAGTGAAAGCAGTTTATTTAATGTCAGGTGCATACGATCTGTCAGTATCTGTGAAAGGAAAAACGATGACAGAAATAGGTAAGTTTATTTCTGAAAAACTATCTGCTCTCGATTCTGTCTTATCGACGACAACACATTTTGTTTTGAAAAGGTATAAACATGACGGCATTATATTACATGATGATGATGACGATGATAAAAGAATTGTGGTATCACCATGAAGACAACTTCTTATATATCCAGGCAAGTTGAAAATTTGAAACCATCTGGAATCAGACGTTTTTTTGATTTGGCAGCACAGATGGATGATGTTATTTCTCTCGGAGTAGGCGAGCCGGATTTTGTTACTCCCTGGAATTTTATCGAACAGAGTTTCCATGCGCTTGAACAGGGCTATACGTCTTATACTGAAAATGCAGGTATGATTGAGCTGCGCGAGGAAATCAGCAACTATTTAAGTGGCAGTTTTCAATTGGATTACGATCCAAATGAACAGCTCGTTGTTACTGTCGGGGCCAGTCAGGCGATCGATTTAGCATTAAGGACAGTGGTCGAGCCTGGAGATGAAGTAATTATTGTTGAACCAAGCTTTGTAGCCTACGTGCCGATCGTGAGTTTAGCAGGCGGAACTCCGATTACGATTCAAACTAAAGCGGAAGATGACTTCAAACTTAAACCAGAACAAATCGAAGAGGCCATTACGCCAAAAACAAAAGCGATCATGCTCTGTAACCCAAATAACCCGACTGGTACTTTCTTAAATAAAGAAGAGTTGCAACAGCTAGCGAAAGTTATTGAGAAACATGACTTGCTTGTATTATCAGATGAAATTTATGCTGAGCTCACATATGATGATAATTACACGAGCTTCCCTTCCATTGAAAAAATGAAAGAGCGTACTATTTTGATCAGCGGGTTCTCTAAAGCATTCGCTATGACGGGCTGGCGGCTCGGCTACGCTGCTGGACCGGCCGATATCATAGCTGCTATGGTTAAAATTCACCAATACACGATGATGTGCGCGCCTACGATGGCTCAGCACGCTGCACTAGAAGCCATGAAAAATGGTCGCCAAAGTGTTCAGGAGATGACTGAAAGTTATAAACAAAGAAGGAATTTCATAGTGAGCAGCTTGAACGAAATTGGCTTGTCCTGCCCTAACCCGGGCGGCGCATTTTATGCCTTCCCTTCTATCAAGGAAACAGGATTATCGTCCGCAGAATTTGCGGAGCAGTTATTACAAGAAGAACAAGTGGCTGTCGTCCCTGGCGAAGTATTTGGATCTGGTGGTGAAGGTTACGTCCGCTGTTCTTATGCGACTTCTATTAAACAGCTTGATGAAGCGATGGAGCGCATGAAAAGATTTGTAGAAAAAAGATTATAATCTCAAAAAGGAAATTCCGAATTCACGGAATTTCCTTTTTTATGAAGAAAAATACACATGTAAATAAACGCTCCTTGAAGAGAAATGGAGAAGAACGAACGTCTCCTCTCCAGGTGCAATACTAACTATGCGTATTTATTGATTTTGTCTACTTTATTTTTTGAAATTCTCCCAATCCAACTCACTTTCTTCCAGTAACTCTTCGAAGCTTTTATTAGCTTCACGTTCTTTTCTCTGTTGAATTCTTTGCTGTCGTTCATTCTCTAAACGTTCATCTTCATGTTTTTTCAACTCTTCTTTCTTAGAGCGGAGTTTATTCAGCATATCATCATTCAATGAAAGTGACTTTTTTTCATCTTTATGCTTCCTCATAATACTGCCTCTTTCTTAACACTTACTGTTGGAATGATCGGGTTCAGTACCCCTTCTGGACTGGATAACCGGAATGTGTTTTTTATAAAATCAAGCTTCATTTCTTTTCTGAAAAACGTAGCTTGCTGATGATCGATAATGACACTGTACTGTTCGTTTTCAACTCGTTCATCTGTTTTATCATAATAGTTATTCGTTAAACGGATGGTAGGTAATCCATTGACCCCGCACCCCATTCCTTCTGTATCATAATACAATCTCAAATAAGAATATTCTTCAATTTGAAGCAATTTCAATTGCTCATGGGCTGCATCTGTGATGTTTAATTTCACTTTTATCACCTCTTTCCATTATCCTAATTAATTTTCTTAAGCAATTCAAATCACACGTTTACTTTTTTCGGAATTGACTCTCTAACAATTTCTCCATAGCGGACGGCACGAGTTGATACAATTTGCTTCCTGTATTCATCCAGGCAGGCAAATTGATTTCACGGCAAGGAGTAAATAAGCTGTCGGCGATCTTATGAGCGACTTTGTTAGGGTCAAGCATAAATCGCTCTACTGCTTTTTGATACGTACCGGACGGATCGGCTTGTGTAAAAAAATTAGTCTTTACCGGTCCGAGGTTCACCGATGTGACATATACCCCCTGGTTCTTCACTTCCATTCTCAGAGCATTCGTGAAACCGAGAACTGCATGTTTAGACGCAGAATAGACAGCGGATTTCGGGGTCGCCATCTTCCCTGCTTGAGACGCAATATTTACGATATGACCTTTTCCATGTTGAAGTAATTCGGGCAGTACGTGGTGGGTCGTTCTGAAGACTGAAGTAACGTTGACAGACAGCATATTTTCTATATCTTCCCAATTTGATTCTGCTACTTCGCTAAACCTTCCAATTCCCGCATTATTTATGACAGCATCAACCGGTCCCTGTTCATCACGAATCTTCATAAGGATACTCTTCCACTCTTCATCTCTAGATAAATCAGCACAATACCAATGCACTTCTCCACCAAATTTAACTTTGATCACTTCTGCTAACTTCTTCAAACGTTCTGAAGAACGAGCAGCTAATATCGGCTCCCCGCCCCGCATCGCTATATGAATGGCTAAATACATTCCTAATCCATTAGAAGCGCCTGTAACTAATATTTTTTTCCCTGCTAATGATTTCATAACCTCACCTGTTTACATAATATTTTTTCAGTCTACCTTGATGGTTTACTTCTATTTGATTTGTTTCCTCGAGATAGTCAAGCTGTCCAATCGTTTCTGACATGGTGAGACCGAACTGTGTCGTAATGTGTTTAGGGAATAACTGCTCACAGACTTGAAAAGCTGTCAGCGGTCCGTTCACAAACATCTCCTTGACTTTAAGTGCCCGTTCCTCTTGCTTGAGAATCCGCTTTTCTATTAATTCTTCTACTCCATTGAAGGTTTTACCATGACCAGGATAAACAGTTGTTATCGGATATTCCAATAACTTTTTCATAGATTGACGGTATTGGATTAAGGGTTTAGGGCGTGGTTCATTGGGCTGAAATGGAGGCTCTAATAAGGGATTAGAAGAAATATGGAAGAGTAAATGATCTCCTCCTAACAGAGCCCCGTCTTCATGTCTAAAAAAGGATAGGTGGCTCTGCGCATGGCCCGGTGTTTCTATAACCCGCCATTCTTCATGATTAGGTATCGAGTCTCCCTCAAGTAATTCTAAGTTCAGTTTCCCTTCAGCTGTCCATTTCAAAGGCTTACGTAACCCTTTCAACAAGTGAAAGTATTCATTCGGCACCCCAGCTTCACTATACATATCATGAAAGAATTGTTCGTACCTATCAAAAAATTCAGAATCACGCTCCAGCCAAGGTTTCAATTTAGGGTGGCCGGCTATTCGACGAACGTTAGGAAAATTTTCAACGAGACCCATGTGGTCAGGATGATGATGAGTCAATACCACCTGTTCAACATCTTCAGGGGTGATGTTTAATTCCAGAAGCTGCTTCTTCATGGATTCCCAGGCTTCTTCAGTTTTAACACCTGCATCAATTAAAGTCACCGCTTCCCCTTCCAGTATATATACATGCACATCCCCTACAGCGTATGGAGTAGGAATCGTCAGTTTATGGATCGTATCTTTTAAAGTTTTCATAAAGAACCCCCAAAATTAATGAATACTCATTCATTTCGTTTCTTTTATTGTAGCATGATTAAAACGATTATCCTACGACTTAAAACAAGCAACTTTTTTTATCCATTATAAAAAACCGCCGGAAACCGACCGGCGGTACGATCAAGATTTAAATAATTGATGAATGGTACTAGTTAAAATCTGTGGAAGTTTTTCAAAGCTGTATGTCAGCTCAAGACGTTCTGTCCACTGGTGAGCATCCTTGCCTAACGGACCGATATTAATAATCGGCATCGTCACGGACTCCATCAGATTGGATGGCAGGTTAAAACCTTTCCCCTGAATCGGCATTTGCTGGACTAATTCATTTATAGAGGAACTCGTAGATACGGGACCTATGAAGCTCAAGTCTGACAAGCCAGGGAAATATTCCTGTGTCTGGACATCTACTCCAAAATGCTGTTTAGCATAGTCCATTGCAAACTTTGCCGTCTCTTTAATAAGAGGATCGTTATTAGATGAGACAGCCGGGTAAAATGGCGGACTATAGAACAGTACCATCATCGGGGTTAAGTCTTTACAGAGAGCTGCCAAACTTTGGACGATAGTTGTAGAAAAATCACGATCGCCTTGATCACGCTGCTTGATGAGCAGATTGATCCTTCTTTTGACCTCTCCTTCTCCATATCGGGATACCGCAGCTTTATAAAGCT
Source organism: Halobacillus sp. A1 (assembly GCF_024189295.1). Classification (GTDB taxonomy): domain Bacteria; phylum Bacillota; class Bacilli; order Bacillales; family Halobacillaceae; genus Halobacillus_A. The sequence goes on along the minus strand of NZ_JAIZEN010000016.1, from coordinate 6,623 downwards.
GATCGTAAGTCATTACGTGAATGAATGGATCAAACGTTGATTGCTGCTCATCTTGCAAGTAAAATGAAGCTTGTTTATGATAATGCTCAATGATCTTCTCTTTCGCTCGATTCGCTGCTTTTAATAATTTAGCGTTGATATCGTTAATGGATTGCTTCATATATAACACGTTATACATCGTGACAGCGGCCTGAGGAGTCTGAACAGAATACTCTTCTTTCAAATCTCTTTGCATCAAGCTTATTGGAGGAGGAGTTCTTTCCCCGTCTACTTCTTCAATGAACGCTTCATTCAGTTCAAGCTCTTTAGCTAAGTAACTGATCATCAAGTTAGCATTAAGCCCTCCGAAAGGCTCCCCTGCGTGAGTTTCTTTTCCATAGCAAAGAAAGCCGGGCAGAGCTTTGCCAATGGAACCGGTATACAAATAGTAAGAAGGGTCCCCAGGGAACTTACTGAACATTGGTTCTGCATTTATTGCAGCCTTATAGTTAAGGTCGAACTTTTCCTTCATCTCATCAAGGACCGGGAGTGCGGCTAACATTCCTTCTGAATTCACCTCTTCATCAGGCACAGCAAGCAGCAGTAAATTGCCATCGAACTCTCCATCCATCGCTTTCTCGAGCAAAGATAGATGTACCGTCAACCCGGCTTTCATATCCATCGTACCTCTTCCAAAAATCCAATTGCCGGTTTTTAGGTCGCGAGCGGCTTCCACGGGTAATTTATCGATGTTCTTATGTAACTCTTGCGTCAACTCTTCTGGATAAAAAGCCAGATTTTCCCAAGAACCATAATCCTGGACTGATACTACATCGGCATGTGCGATCAGCACCAGTGTTTCTTTCGCTTCATCTTTTTTTACGAATGCTGATAGAAGCTGCCTGCCATCTTCTAAAGGATGCAGCTGTAAATGATCAGGATGTTTTTCATAATATTCATGATCACTTAGAATATAATTGAGATATTCGAAAATAGCGATCTCTGCTTTAGTACCTGTTATACTAGGGTATTCTACTAGTGAACAAAGTAAATCAGTCAATTGCTGCTTCGTTTGCCATTTGTGCATTAGAAACGCTCCTTTTTTAAGGTTCTGTTAGATGTCCTTGTTGATATCAAAGTAAGACAATTTATTCGGTATAAGGTTACGAATCCCGATTACCCCGGAATCGTCTTCAACAATACTGCCATAACGTTGAATAGATTTTTATGAAGAATCAAGCATTGTGTTAACCATCCAAAATTTCATAAAACCATTTCCCAAAGCTACAATAAACTTAAAAAGATCGTTGGTGATATTCATGTCGAAAACTTTGATATATGCTCATAGAGGAGCAAGTAGTCTAGCTCCGGAAAATACGATGCCTGCATTTCAGCTAGCCTGCGAATCAGGAGCTGAAGGAATTGAAATTGATGTCCAGCTGACTAAAGATCGGGTACCCGTCATTATCCATGATGAAAACGTCCGTAGAACTACGAATGGTACCGGTTTAGTTCAGGAATACACATGTGAGCAAATCAAGAAACTGGACGCAGGCAGCTGGTATTCTACAAAATTTTCTGACTGTTCTATTGTAACATTGGATGAATTTCTTTGCTGGTTTAAAACTTTACCCATGCTATTAAATCTGGAACTGAAAACAAACGTTATTGAATATAAAGGAATCGAACGCTTAGTCTATGATGCTTTGCAATTCCATCAAATGCTTGATCGCACGGTCATTTCCAGCTTCAACTTCAACAGTATTAAGACGGTCAATGACATCGACCCACACGTCCAAACAGCTTTTCTGACATCTAAAAAGCGTTACAATATAGTGAAATTCGCAAAAAAGCTCGGAACGACGTCCCTTCATGTCCGTTACAGATTATTAGATAAAAAGCTGGTGAAAGATTGTCATAAAAATAAAATATCGTTACGTGTCTATACCATAAACCGTCCGGCTGATATGAAGAGATGCTATAAAATGAAATGCGATGCCATTTTTACAGATTGTCCTTACGAAGCTGTGGAATACCGTACTCAAATCCAGAGATCGGAGAAAAAGTAAATGTGGCCGTATTTATATGCCGTGCTGCTCCTATTCTGGGTGCTTGTATGGATAGAATTTCAAAGGGGATTCCGCAAGATTCCCTCCATTGATCATTACCCCTATCAAACTAATACTGAGCTCGTTTCCGTCATTGTTGCCGCTAAAGATGAGGACTCGGCAATTCACCAGACTATACAATCTCTCGTTGAGCAAAAAGAAGTCAATCTTGAAATCATTATCATTAATGACCGTTCCACAGATTCTACGGAACCAATCGCACAGTCTCTTTCTAATAGGTACGGGAATGTAAAGCTGGTCAGTATAAGAGAGCTTCCTGAGGGATGGCTTGGGAAAAATCATGCTTTACACATGGGAACTAAAGTGGCTGCAGGGAATTGGCTGGTGTTTACGGATGCCGATATCCATTTTAAACCACATGCATTAGCCCGCATCTTTACTTACATGAAAAATTCGGAGGCAGATCATGTGACCGCTGCTCCTGATTTACATGCTTCCTCACTAAGACTTAAAGGATTGATTTCTTTCTTTTTGTTTGGTTTCAGTTATTTAAAACGACCTTGGAGCGCAAATAGTTCTTCTAATAAAGGGGGCATCGGCATAGGTGCTTTTCAGATGATCAAGCGTGAATGTTACGAGGCTATTGGCGGTCATAAGAAAATAAGACTTCGTCCAGACGATGATTTAGCCTTAGGAGTAAACGTCAAAAAAGCCGGTTATCATCAACGATTAGTTACAGCTCTTCATTTACTAAGTGTTGAATGGTACCCGAACATTCGCAGTGCTCTCAAAGGATTTGAAAAAAATGCCCTGGCAGGGTTGAATTATTCGATTACCTTGGCTGTTTTTGCTGTATCAGGGGTTTTCATTTCTCAAGTATTACCGTTCTATTTTATCGTGTCCGGTCCCTTGTCAGTTCGAATCCTTAGCGTATTAATCGTTATTCTATTATTTCACTTATACGGTATGTCGACCCGGAGATTCACAAACTATCCAGTTTGGATCATTCTCGGTCTGCCTTTTTCTGCTTTATTATTTATCTACATGTTAATGAGGGCATTACTGCTCACTTATTTACGCGGAGGCATCGAATGGCGCAATAAGCGTTATTCCCTGAAAGAGTTGAAAAAATTCTACAAAAATAAAATTGACTAATTAAATATATATTCCCCAAACTGAGCTATTCTTTTTATAAAGAGCTTGCTTCGAAAAAATTTCAGCTGCCATTGATATTCGGCAGTTTTTGTATAGGGAAATTTATGTGTATCCGTAAAGGCTCAGTGGTATTATAGATAGGAAGGAGGATACATATATGGAACTTTTTTTTCTCGGTACAGGATCAGGTGTACCATCTAAAGACCGCAATGTCTCCTCACTCGCGCTGCGACTTCTCGAGAAGCGTGGTACGACATGGGTATTTGACTGCGGAGAAGCGACCCAACATCAAATTCTTAATACGAATATTAGACCTAGACGCATTGAAAAAATATTCATCACCCATCTTCACGGCGACCATATTTATGGACTGCCGGGATTGCTTAGCAGCCGTTCATTCCAGGGCGGAGAAACCCCTGTAACGGTTTATGGACCCAGCGGTTTAAAATCTTTTATTGAAATCAGCTTGCATGTAAGTGGAACAAGGCTTAAATATCCGCTTTTTGTGGAAGAAGTAGAGGAAGGATTATTATTCGAAGATGATTCTTTTAAGGTAGAAGCAGTAAAACTGCAGCATGGTTTGGAAAGTTTCGGATACATCATTCACGAAAAGGATAAACTCGGTGAACTTCTGCCTGAACGTCTAAAGGAGTTAGGCGTTAACCCTGGACCTGTTTATCAAACAATCAAACAGCAAGAAACCACCAGATTGGATGACGGCCAGATCATTCATCGGAAAGATGTCCTCGGCCCTCCTAAAAAAGGAAAAAGACTGGCTATACTAGGAGATACGCGTTACCTCCCAGAATTGAAAGAAAAGCTGTCTGGCTTGGATGTCCTAGTTCATGAAGCAACTTTTGCAAGTGATGAAGAAGCAATGGCATATGATTATTATCATTCCACAGTGAAACAAGCTGCTACGTTAGCTGCACAATCAGGTGTAAAAGAATTAATCTTAACTCATCTTTCCTCTCGTTATCATGGAGAGTTGATTAAAGAATTAGAGCAGGAAGCGCAAGATATATTTCCGAATACTACTCTCGCTTTTGATTTCTATCAGCACAAAATAACGTAAACCGAGGAGGTTTCACATGAATACGCTAGTGAAATTACAAAAAGAATGGTATAGCGATGGTCATACAAAAAGCTATGAGTTTCGTAAAGAACAGCTGCTTACGATGAAAAAAATGCTTGATACTTTTGAAGAACCGATATTGAAAGCTCTAAAATTCGATTTAGGAAAATCCGAGTATGAAGCATATACATCGGAAATTGCCTTTTTGAAAAGTGAGATCAACGATCATTTAAAACACCTGAAAACATGGATGGCTCCTACGAAGGTCAAAGCACCCCTCACCCATACAGGAACAAAAAATTATATTATTAAGGAGCCGTATGGTACGACACTTGTGATTGCCCCCTGGAATTATCCTATCCAGCTGGCTTTAGCCCCAGTTATCGGAGCCATTGCCGGGGGAAACACCGTTATCATCAAACCGTCAGAATTAACACCGACCGTATCCTGGGTGATCAAACGTATGGTCGAACAGTACTTCCCTGCTCATTATATTGCCGTAGTAGAAGGTGATAAAGAGACGACACAGGAGCTGCTCGATCAGCCTCTGGATTATGTGTTTTTTACAGGCAGTGTCGCTGTCGGCAGAAAAGTAATGGAACAAGCCAGTAAACGTCTTACCCCTGTCACTCTTGAATTAGGCGGCAAAAGTCCAGCAATTGTCCACCATGATGCATCAATAGATTTGGCTGCCAAACGAATTGTATGGGGGAAATTCACTAATGCAGGGCAAACTTGTATCGCTCCAGATTATCTTTATGTCCATCATGAAATAAAAGCCGACCTGGTTGCAGCAATCAAGAAATATATCCATGAGTTCTATGGTGAAGAATCTCTTCTTAATGAAGATTATGTGAAGATCGTCAACCGTCAGCACTTTGATCGACTTTCAGCCTATTTGGATGAAGGGGAAATATTGATCGGCGGACGTATCGATTCTAATAAATTGCGTGTCGAACCGACAGTCATGGATCAGATTACATGGGAAGACTCCGTAATGCAGGAAGAAATCTTCGGACCTATACTTCCTATCCTGACTTATGATGAATTAGATGAAGTCATCGACCGTGTAGAAAAACGCCCGAAACCTCTCGCCCTTTATTATTTTGGAGAAAACGAAGACGACCAGAAGAAAATAACGGAGTCCCTTTCATTTGGGGGTGGATGCATTAACGATACACTCTATCACATTCTTAACCCTCACCTCCCTTTTGGCGGTGTAGGTGAGAGTGGTATCGGAAGCTATCATGGCAAGGCAAGCTTCCAAACCTTCACTCATGAAAAAAGTATTACAAAACAGACGACTAAATTCGATCAGAACTTCAGATACCCAGGTTCTAAGCTAGGATTGAAAGTCATAAAGAAAGTTATGGGATAAATTATTAGAGCAGTGCCGAGAGTTTAACAGACTATCGGCACTGCTCTTTTAGTTTTTGTACTAAAACTATTGCTTAAATGAAAGGCTTTGTAAAAGTTCCGTGTTGATCTTCATGTAAGCTCCCTTTAGCGGAAGACTCAGTTTCGAGGCATATTGAGAATCTAGGGGCTCCGGGAAACGGATCGCTTTCCGGGGGGCGGGCGCTGAGCCTCCTCGAGCTTTGCTCTCCGGGGTCTCACCTGTCCCGCTCTTCCCCCCAGGAGTCTCACCGTTTCCCTCCGCCCCTCTGCCTAATAGCCATCTATATCTTCAAGAAAAAGCAAATGTTTCTAATTTTCATAACAAGTGTCCTATGTTAAAGATGTAAAGCGCCATCTTATCACTCGACAGGCATATAGAGGACCTCTTTCTTGATAAAAGGGTCCGTTTTTCACCTCTATCGAATGGGGTAGTTGGAAAGCTGGAGGCTCTTTATGAAAAGCAGAAGCGCTTTGGTCAGCGGCGTATGGACTGGACTGAGTTAGCGATGAAAAAGGAGAACACGAAGAACGGAGGGATTGATGTTTCCTTACCGTACAGAAGTGAACAAAGTCTCCTCTGTCGCTATGTGTTGAGAGAGCATGGATTAAAATCTCTCCATTTTCTTATCCACCTTGCATAGGAAGAGACGTAAACTAATTTAAGATTGTGGACCGCTGCTCCAGGCTGTGGTTCTCCCTCTTTAATTAAGAATTTTCTTATTAAGTGGATTTCGAGAAGCATATCTATAGTAAGGGGCGGCGGGGAATGGGGAGACTCCTGTGGGAAGAGAGTGCTTGGTGAGATCCCGCAGGACGGGACGTGTACCGCACCCCAATTATTGGACACACCTTCATCCAAAAATTGGAGGTGCGTCATTTGAAAAAATTAACCCCGGAAGAAAAATTGGTTATCGTCCATAGGTATTTCAATGAACCTGTCAGCTATC
>NZ_JAIZEN010000015.1 GCF_024189295.1 Halobacillus sp. A1 | reverse complement strand
GCATCGAGTCGAGATCGTTCACCTAAATGGAGATAGCTATAGAATGAAAAATCGAACAACGATATTTGGCCAAGAAAGTGTTTCAAATTAATAAGCAAAAACTGTGTCTTTCTACTTGACGGTCACAACCACATCATCAAGGGCTGTAGTATTGTCAAAAGTTATACATTCTTTACTTTGAACTAAAACTAATAAAAGAACTATCAGGAAAAGAGGGGTGCATTAGTCCCTTTCCACACCTAGGTTTCTTGAATGTGTAAACCATTGGGCTATGGGGACTTTAGATATTAATAATATCTGCTATTTTTTCTGTTGGCGTTCGGAACCGTTGCAGGTGCCATCGTTCAATCGGTTTACGATGGCCAGAAGCCCGAAATAAAGTCGAGGGAATTAAAAAACAAATCCTTTTTGAAAAAGTTACTTGGATTGTAACGAAGTTAAATACAGCTCCTACGAAAAGGATTTGTTACTTAGATAGTTTTATAAATCCCCACGAAATATTAGCTCTCATATGGGGCCTTTATGCCTCTGAAATCTATACCAAGCAATTGAGAAACTACGTTTTCCTTAATGACACCTTCTTCAACCAAATAATTTAAAAATGCCCTGATTCGTTGTAATTTTGTATTTATCGCTCCAGCATGATTACCATAGTTTTGCCACTCTCTTAGAAATGTTTTTACAAGGCTAGAATTTACGGTCTTCTAAAAAAAATGAAATGCAAATTTTAAAAGTAAAAAAGGACTACCTCCTTTATTTAGGAAGTAGTCCTTTAATTACTAACTCTATATATACTTGAAGAGTTTCCAGAGACCTTTTTGTGTGTTTCAAACTTTTTATAGAAAAATCCAGTCAAAACTTATTTGTAATGCGGAAAAAACCCTATTACATAAGTGGTTTGAGCGTTATCACATCATGCCGCCCATTCCCTGTATTAAATAAATAACAGAATATAAGACGTAAAAACTCTTTTATAATCAGTGTTCCAACTTTACGTTATTAGTATGAGGTCTAATAAGTTATATGTATTAATAAAAAGAATCCAGTCAATACCCAGTCATAAGTGACGACCATGCTTACAGGTTTAATTAGGATTAATTTTGATCGTTGTTGACGAGTTTCGTCAACAATTTAAGACGTGCGTTCTTATTCATTTAAGTTATCATACTTTCTGTTGTTCAAGAGTGAAAGAATAGCTTTTTCTTTTAACAATTCTCTGACATGCCCTTCAAAAAAATCAGTACCTTTTAAAACTTCGAAGAATTGTTCACCATTAGTTGAATAAACAACATTATAGAAAAGTAAGTAAAGCTCAGCAGATGATAATTGAGCTCTAAATATTCCACGATACTCTTGCTTTTCTGATTCACTCAAGCTGCTCGATTGAATTATTTTTATTATTCTATACATATTTCTAAAGTAGTGACCTAAGGATGGATTATTATTTTGAAGAAAGTCATCAAACATAGATTCCATGTACTCTTCATCCTCGTAAGTACTCATAAAGTCCTCTAGTTCAGGGGAGATAACCGGTTCCCCTTTTTGCTTAATGGTATATAGAGTTCTTAAATAACCTTCTACTCTTTCATTGAAAGACTTCCACAGCTTTTCAAGAGCATCTCTAGACTTACTATCTTCATATAAAATATTATCCACGATATTGTTGTGAAGATTAATCATATTGAAAAACGTAGAATCAAACTGTTGCCTTGATAGAGCCTCTCTAGTGTTCTTGAACTCTTTTTTTTGTATTTGAAGAGTAGTGAATAATAATAAAACACTTACAAACGTAAATATAGGCACAGTTATACCTGAAATCCAACTGCCCACAGAGGCAAAGTATTTTGAATACATTTCAACTTCACCATAACCATATTTAATGGCTTTTTGTTCAGAAATTATTTTAGTTAACCAAGGTGCAAATAGAGCAAAGAAAACCAGTAGTCCACAAATAATATTAATCCCCATTATCGCCTTTCTACTCAAAACTCTTCCCCCTCATCAAACTTAACCCTCTTCACCTTGCCCTGGTGAGTGATTACTTTAGTTTCACCATGATCAGGAATATTGGTTATTTTTGCCTTTTCCGTCACAATATACGACACAGAACTGGGAATTTCCTTCTAAACAAAATCCACACTAAATATGTCCTCAAATTTCAACGAGGTATTTATCTTCTATTCTATGTCCAAGTATCGTATTTTTCGGGCCTCTGGATCCAGTCCTAGAACTTTCACTTTTGTGCTACTTTAATTAAAGCCATTGTGATATTTAATCACAACAGGGAAATTGTCACTCTTGGCTCGTTGCAAAGCAGATTCGAGTTCTTTCAGCTGCTGCTCATCAAGAATAGCTTTCTCCATTCGATCATCTTCTTTCCAGAGCTTTTGAATTGCCTCAACATGCTCCGGTAACATTAACAATACCACTTTATGATTCCACGATCATTAGGTCCATTACTCATTGGACTACCTCCTTCTTACGTTTAGGAGGAAACACCGAAAGAATGTTTTCACGCCTAAAAGTGCGAACCTTCCTTCGAACAAGACAAAAAGCTAAAATAGTATCTTCTCTTACCTCCAAAACACGGATCACCCTCTGCGACATGTATCCTCTGGAAGGTAAATAAACCATCTCGAGTCATTGCTTGTAAATAGCAGCTCTTTCCTTGTATGAGATTAAATAAGATATCAGTATTAATAAAGGAAATCCTGTCAATATCCAGTCGGAAGTAACACCTCAAACCAGTACCAAAACAACCTACAGCTTAGAAGGCTGTTGGCGTATATGTGGGTAAGCTATATGAGGATGGTTATAATACCATTTATATTTCTTACCTATTTCACTAAGAATTTCATTCTGAAAGCATTTTTCTGTAATACACTGTGACCATCGATTACACTCTAAATGGGTTGAATAACGGTCGCACATAACATTGTGTAGTTGTGTTTACCTAATTGTTTTATAACTTATCCATCAATCTCAAATTGGAACAAATACTCGTTGTTTGTTACTTTTGGAAGGAAGATACAAAATTTTCGCTTCTTTATGTGGTAGTTCAACGACTTTATCGATAATTTTATCAATTCCATCGCTCGCCTTGTTTTGTTTCATATCTTTTTTTACTTTGCTCAAGTTTTTGTTTTCTAACACGACTTTTTCTTTTACTTTATTAACGTCGCTTTCAGATTTAACAGCAGCAAGCGTGTTAATTCCAAATTCAGCTAGAATGCCCCAACCATTATGAATATTAACGTCAGTTAAATTCTCTAATGATTTATCAAATTTTTTCTTTTTATCAACCAATTCGTTACTACTCCGCTCCTGTAGCATTGAATAGACCTTCTCAACTTCTGTGTCAATATTATGATAAAAACTTTTAGTATAATTTTGTTTTAATTGCCTTGTTAGACCTTCAATAATTTCTATTTGTCCACCAATCTTCATTCTTGTTCCAATCTCAATTAGTTCTGCATACAAGGATAATTTACTAGCTTCAAATGCAATCGTCATTGTAAAATTAATATCTCCAAGTTTCTCTTCCTCAACTTTTGAATTAATCTTCAAGTTTAATTCACTTTCATCTCTTTTCAAGCGATACATGTATTCTTCATGAATTTCATCTGCATTTGTTTTATAATTCCTGATAGCAAGTAAATCAGTAGTATCAACAAATTCTCTATTAGTAATTTCAGACAAACCTTTTCTAGCTGCAATCAAACGCCCAATGTTTGTATCATGATGAAAAATTAAAAGTTTTTCTAACTTCGCCTCCATACCTTTAATTTGAGCATTAATTTCTTGCAAATAATATGTCCCGGAAACAGCTGACATTACTTGCATTCCTGCTGAAAGTATAATTGCTGGATTCACTGAAGGACTTAAACCAACATCAGCAAAACCAGCGTGCTCGACTAAACTTCCCGACGCATCTCGCACCATAGTTGATGTGGTTCCATTTGCAAATTTTGACATATTGGCAGGGTTTGAAGTTGCAGTAAACAAGCCATTAGGTGCTTGCTTTGCAATTTGAGCTAAAGTCATTCCTTGATTCGCAACTTGCAAAGCCGTCTGTGAAACGTTACCCATCATCAATGACAAGTCAGATACAAAGATCTCCTTGTATTTTTTATTAGCTTCCAATTTATGTTCAGTTACTTTTTCTAAATAAAGCTCACCGCCAATAGGGTTAGAGACAATAATTTCATTGATTTCATTTGAGTTATCTAACATTTCATCCTCAGACATTTAAAATATCTCCCTTGTCTTTTCTATAATTGGAGGTCCACTTCAGAACTTTCAGGGAAAAACTGATTTATTAAAGCAAAATTACCGGGTTTTAATAATCTATCTTCTAAACGAACTTCATCCCAATAATCTATAACTATATTCTCGCTGGATTCTAACTCTTTATAAGCGTTAATAAATCCAGACGTAAGAGTAGTAGTACAAAACATTAGATAACCGGTTGCTCCTATCCTTCTACAATCCGTAGTTAAAGAATTAGCCTCGCCTTTACCTAAAGATTTCCCGGAATGTGATTTATGTTTGCATTGAACCAACCATTTCCTCTCAAATTTACTTAATGGCCCTTGCACTTTCTCATGAACTATCAGGTCACGTCCTCCATCTGGCCCTTTACCAGTCCAATGAGTTTCATAACCTTCACGAACAAAAACTTCTCTTATTAATCTTTCTAAATCTGTACCATCCATTGATAGTTCTTTGAAATTTATTATATTGTTACCCCTCTATACCCGAAACTATCTGCTAAATTGAACTATTCCCCAACAATATTTACTAAATTATAACATTAAAAAGGTACCTGGACCCACTTCTCTATAGTGATAACAGATTAAGATTAGGTTTTTTTGAACACAAAAGAGATGGGGAATGTATTACATCGTGCCGCCCATAAGTTCCCTAAGATAAATAAGAAAAAATAATGTCCAAGTCAAATGTAATTATAAGTTAAGAAAGACATCTCTCCCTTATCATGATTAAAAGGAAATAATCAAAAGTGAGAAAAAGTATGCCAATGAGTATGTCATTCTGCCACTTCTTCTGGATGTAATAGGAAATAAGATCAAGGCTGTTGACGAATTCAGTCAACAAATATATTTCTTTTCCAGACCTCCACCCTGTCAAAGTGAATGTCTATGTATGAGCGTTTCCGAAAACCTTGTAATGAATACTGTGATAGCAGACTTTTTGAGAGGTCCTTAGGAAAGAATCGGTTCATTTATTATGAATATTAAAGAGTTTGGTCCACAAATGGTCCACTACCGTCCACTAAAAATAAGTTTATGATTATCAGTTTAAAATGCCTGTTGGTATTACCTTAATCAGTAAGAACTGAATAGTTTAGAAACCTGTAAAATCAACTATCATTGTTCCAGGTCACATTCCTTAAGCCAATCCAAATATTGATAAGTGGAAATCAATGGGCCCCAACCAAATCAAGGAATTGGAGAGTTATTTTAAGTATTTAGTCCAAAAATCAAAGTACTTAGAAAGTGAAAAAAAATACTAGCTTTTTATAAAAAAAAGAACTTTTTACATGAAAAATTTGTATTTTCAATATACCTAGTAGCTGAAATTATCTATAATTAAAGTTATAGATTTTTTGCAACAAATTATATCATTTTAAAACGTTGAAAAGTGAAAGTTGTAGACCCCGAAGCAGAGTCTGAACTAGGAAAGTATTCATTCTCTCTCAAATAATAAAAGGAGGCAAAATGCATTATGGAAAAGCTTCTCTATTATCCGAACATATCATTACCAAAGACGCCTTGGCTTTTTCACTCATTGTTATATTGGAAGGAAATTAAAACAATTACACCCACTATATATTTCGATCAGCCTGATACCCTATATAAAAATTATATGCGCGAGTTAATAGAGACAGGATTAGTTACACAAATTCATCCTGGTGAGCACATTGATAATATGAGCGATTTCAGAAAAAACTTTTTAAATTATATCGATAATTTCTATATGCCAAAAATAGATTCATACAAGACATATCCGGATGGCACATTAAAGTACTCTCATAAAATCCACCATGAAAAGCTTAACCTTATAGGTCAAGATTTTATAGATAGAGACTTAGCTTTCATTAAGAATGGCTGGTATTATACGCATGGTTCTATAGCAAAAGATTTTATGTTCTATTTAGCAAATGTACTCGGGCCGGTAGTTAATAGTCAACCTATAACTGACAATCCATGGCATATGAAAACAAGATTCAACTCAACTAGTATTACGGACTCAAGTAAAACTATATATAAAGAAAAATTAAGAAGGATAATATTAAATGGAGCTTTTCCCTCTCCGGCAAACCTTATTAATATAAGTGAACTATATGATTTCAAAGAGAAATACGGTGATAAATTACACAACTTTCGTAATTTCATCGAAATAAAAATAATAGAGATTGACAATGCCCAGGATCACAATAGAGAAGCAATGGTTAATAATCTCCTCAAAGAAATTAATGAAAGTAAAGAGGAAATTAAAGAAGCAATGAAGAGTAAATGGAAAGTTCCTAATATAGAGAACTCATTATTAACTTTATCCTTGGGTGGCAGTTTATATGATCAAATCAACCAAAGTGAAGGTTCAATTTTAGTGGGATCAACTATTCTTGGCTTAACTGGGGCTGTAATAGGTACTATTAGAAATCATAAAGCCTACAAACAAAAAAAATTAGAAAATCCACTTTCTTATGCATATTTAGTTGGGACAAAACTAAAGTAGTATTTAAAACTTCTCCGAAAAACAAAAATTAAAAGGTAAAGTAGCCGTGGTTACTGGTGCTGCTAGGGGTATAGATAGAGTATTTATTCATTCTTTATGATTAAATACTCTAGAAATAAACTTTGAATGTGAGGGTTATACAGTATTTAGTGAGGCGGTTATGGTACTGCTAATTAACGGCAGTACCTTCTATGCTGTACATTCTACCGAAGAAGATATAACCCAACAAAGCGTTACAACCTTTTTTGAAGGTTTTGGGGTTTTACATATTAAATGGAGGATAGCGCGATCCAACCGCTGAACTCTACCATGCCAGTCATGAGTCCTGAGTATTATTGAACGTGATTTTCACTAAATATTCCTTTTGTTATTGGATTTATGGAATTTTGCTTAGATTAAATATGATATAAATAAATGGTTGTTGACGAGTTTGGTCAACAATTCGTCAACAAGTATTTAATTTTTTTTGATGTAATATTAGTACTAGATATACAAAGTTATTTTTAACATATAGATCTAATGAAAAACTCCACCAAATCTTTCTTTAGTTTCTTCTAAGTCCCTCAATTCATTAATTATAATTTTTTAAAATGTTTTCAATACCCCTCAAGCGACCCTTACTAACACTACCATAATATTCTGTATGCTTTTTCACAGCAAGCAACGCATTTTCAAGATAATTGTCTCCAAATTCCCTTTCAATTCTTTCCAGAAAGTATTTAGTTGCCTTTGTATTAATTGTTCTAGTGTATCTTTCTCCATTCATCATGCAATAAAAGGCTTGAATGTAATCGTTCGCAGAACCCTGATTCATACCAAAGTATTTATAAACCAAGTTTGTTGCTTCTATTCGGTCAATTTGATGATGATAATATTTTTTTGCATAGATGTAACATCCTTCAATCTTATGTTCGTCAATTCTCATTAATATCCCTCTTTAAATAAATTTAATATCAAACACTTTTATTACTATTATGTATTTTTTTATCACATTGTAAGCTTGACAATTTATCCTGTTCTTTAACAGTTAATTTACCAATATCGGCAATACAACTTTCTAAATGCTGTACTTTGTTTCTATATAGATAGACTCAGTACCCTCCTCTTACTTTTGCTTTTTTTACATATTATAACATTATTATGAAGTGAAATTATAATTTCTTAGATTTATGAAATGGCGATAAAAAAGCTTAAACCCCCCACAACGGTTTAAGCTAGGAGTATTTTATAATGTTCGGATAAACTGTTTCTCCACTACCTATTGCTATTACTTCAACAAGTTTAGTTTTAGATTGTAGGTTTAGAAGAGACTGTTTACCTTCGGCACAAAAAACGTCGCTTTTACAGATTTCAATTCGATTTTTATCCTTTTCTAATATCTTCAAAGGTATTTCAGCATATATTGCCAAAGACTTAGCATCTTCCACATCAAAATCAGGTTTTATCACTTCGCCTTGTTCATAATGAATCTTATGTTTATCCATCTTAAACCTCCTTATCAACTAAATTAATTCGAAAAAAGAAAGTATAGGCATACCAGGATAGTATTTCCTCGCCAGGGTTCTAAATCGTTTTTTTATAATTGTTATGTCAGTGGTATTTGTAGGTAATTAAATTTTTTTAAAATAGTTGGAATTTTATTTTTCTGCTAGGGACGAGTATTCAATCAATACAGCAAGGGGAAGATAGTTAGCTGTTCCGTGAGCAGCCTTACTCTAGTTCTTCCTCAGTCATTTCTCGGCCAACTGTATAATCTCGGTGAGCTTCATCTACTATAAAAAAGTCATATTGCCCTAAACTTGCCGTTCTATCATAGATGAAAAACTTTGTTTAGCAGGTTGGGAAGTAGATTGAAATTTATTAAATCATCATATGCATTCAAAGTTAAAGCTGGTAGATTTGATTACGCTGCGGATCTTGGTTCACGTTATTCTCAGCTGCTTCGCCTAAGTTAGCCAGAACAACCCACTTTCCACGTAAAAAAGAAAAGTTGCTTTGCAATGTAAAATCACCGCTTCTTATGTAATTTATATATCTATTGTACCAAATATATACAATAACTCGTTAAATTAACCGAAAACGTCTATACAATTTATACAAAATTCATTTTGATTCAGATGATTAACTCTCTCTTTTTTTGAAATAAGTTAGAAAAGACTTCATGGAACTACTTGGAAATAAATTATTTTGATTTATAATCAAAATAAAAGGAGGGGATAAGATGGCAGAAGTTTACACACTTATTGAAATCGGAATAAATGTAAATGGTACGATTGAGAAAACAGAAGTAAGATATCAAACTTTCGGGCTAACAGATGAACAAATCATTGAGGAAATCCAAGAAACAAAATTAGACAAAGTAACTGAAAATGGGTTTGTACAAATTGGTGATGCTTCATTGAAACATAATTCTATTGAGTATGTTAAGTTACTTCACCCACCAAACAGAGCGTCGGTTGATTGGTAAGACTATAATACGGAGAATGTTTCTTTCCTTAAGCACTTAATCTTTTTTAAACCTCACTTTACCATTTGGTTGAGGTTTTTTTTTATCAATTTGGAGAAAACATGAACTCGATGCGCTGCAAGTGCTCGAACTATCATTGTAGCTTCATGCTCTAATAACTTTATCCATTTAACAAAAAAGGAAAATGCTTATTACCTGAGCATTCTCCCTTTAATACAAAAGCCAATTAATTATCTTTTTGGTCTTTGCTTTAGAATTTTTAAAGCTTCTTCTGGAGTCAGATATTCGAACGTCTGTCTTGATTTAAATGTGGGTTTATCAGATTTTTCAATACGTTCCGAACGAAATGATGGAGTTTGTCCATCATCACTATTATTGTTACTATCACCATATCTAGAAATCAAATCTGAAAGACTTTCCTTATCAGTCAATATTATCTCACCTCCTTTATTAGCTTATAAATTAATAGAAATGATATATAATGGGACTGTTAATATTAGAGCTAGAGCGATTGAAAAGATACCTTTCTTATACAATTTTACCTTTTCATCATTTACTTTGGAGTTAAAACTAATATTTTGGCAATAAATTTTTATGAGCGAATATGCTACAACGTCCTGGTTAGCTTTATTGTTTTCCTCTTGTTTAAATTCTTCAAGTCCAACCCTTTCATAATTTCTAATTGAAACAACTCTAAGAAAATAAATAACACTTGCTACTAACAAGATAAGTGATGAAATTGTAAAAATAAGATAAAAAGCATAGGGTACTGCTCCATAAACACTGTTCACCTGTGTATCTATTAATAGAGATAGCTTTACATAAGAAGAAATGAATAATAGTAATGCGCCAGACAATGAAATGAAAATCCCAACTCTTGTATCTAAAGTCTTAGCTCTCTCATCTTCTTTATCGTATTCTCTAAGAATAGCAGAGAGAATTAGTTCTGATGAGGGGTATTTAGTTGGGGTTTCCTCTTTAGGCTGGGTTGAGTGCAATAACGAACTATCTTCTCTCTTATTATCTTTATTGTCTGTTTCCTGAGTCAATATTCCTCCCCCTTTTTTAATTCCTCTATTTATATAATTATAAATTATAAAAATTCCTTTTCAAGTTAAAATTTCCAATTTTTAGATCCTATATATTGATGACCGTTTCTCTAGTAAGGGAGGCTGAATCTATTATTCTTTATTATCCAACAGATAGAGGGTCTTACAAACAATCTGTTATCACTGAAGATGGATTGGGGCTATTTATGGTATAAGGGTTAGTTTTATACCTGTAAAATAACCCCTGATGAATTGGCTAGCAATTTTCAATTTATACTTATTAGAATACTTATTTTAAATTTTTTTGTTGAATGAGCCTCTATAATCTGCACTTAAATCCATTGCTGCATCTTTTAATAGTATAGACCTCGCTATTAAAAACTTTCATAGTCTTCATCTAATGCAGCCGTGTAAGCCTCATTATCCATATAGTTGCTTTTTAAAACTTCTTCCAATTTATCTCCCAGGATGTTTTCTAATTCGTTGATATAAATTGAAGGTCGTGAATTTGATATTGTTCTGTTATTCCCCATACTTAATAAGCAAATGTTGGAGTGTGGGTCAATGTTATTAATCACTGATGATTTAAGGAAATCTTTAGGGAAGATATAATGATATTTATGTCTGTTTACCACAGCTAATGATTTATCTGTGTTTATTCTTAAGCCATCTAATAAACTCAGTGGTCGTCTCTCTTCTAAAAACAAGGCAAAAGTTTTACTGCTTGCTTTATTTAACCTAAAGTTTTCCCTAACAAATTTGTCATAATCTATAAATTTATTAACTTCAATTTCACCTAAAGTAAACTTTCTAATTTGCTGTAAATCTATTGTTATTTGAGCTATGTTAAAAGAAGCAAAGCACCTGCTTAATGCAACCTTCCAAAACCATTTTTTAAGTTCCTCTTTTTGCATTAGTGTGGGATTGGGTTTTTAATGAATTATTTTTTTAAAAATATAAAGTTAGTAAAAATAAATTCATCATCAAATATGTTATAATATTTGGATAAAATATAATGCAAAGAGGTAATGAAAATGATAGAGGTACAAATAGATAATGGCAAAAATAAGATCTTTGCACCACTAAAGAACAATTGGTTGATCTTAACGCCTGAGGAACACGTCAGACAAAACTACATAACCATTCTTGTAAATGATTACGGCTACGACCTTAAACAAATGAGGCAAGAAGTTACCGTTAATAATTCAAATAGAGGTCTTGGTAAGGCAAGAGCGGACATTGTAATTTGGAAAAGTGAACAAGATAAACTAGACAGAAAGCACGCCTTAATTGTTGTAGAGTGTAAGGCAGAAAATGTAAAGATTCAGCGTGGGGATTTCTTTCAAGGGGCAAACTATGCTGGCTGGGCTAGAGCAAAGTTTTTTGTTTGTACAAATGAAAAACAAACTCGATTCTTTAAAACAAATGAAGATACAATGCCCGATGAATTTAATGAAGAAATTAGAAACATCCCTCATGCTAGCGATATTAACGATAACAAAAAAATAAATGCTCTATTAAATGAGACAAGAGCATTTACAAGAGATGAATTTCAAAATCTTCTTTTCTCCTGTCATAATGTAATTCGAAATAATGATAAACTATCTCCAGAGATGGCTTTTGATGAAATATCAAAAATACTTTTTATGAAAATACGTTATGAGAGAACGAAGGGAAAAGAACGACAAGTATTTTCTAAAAAAAGATTCCTAGAACTAAAAGAATCTTATTTGGAAACAGATAGTACAGGCGTCCCTTTTTACCAGCACATATTTAACCAGACAAAACTTCACTTTATTAATGAAGAAATATTCGACAAAGATGATACGATAAAAATTAGAGAAGCTAGTTTTTTAGAAATAGTACGTTTACTAGAAAAATACAACCTCTCAGATACTTCAGATGATGTCAAAGGTATTGCCTTCGAAGAATTTTTGGGTAAAACTTTTAGAGGAAACTTAGGACAATTTTTCACACCACGTAGTGTAGTAAGCTTTATGACTAGTGTTTTGGATCCTCAAGAAACAGAAATTGTATGTGATCCATGCTGTGGCACAGGTGGTTTTTTAATTAGTGCTTATGAACATATTAGAACAAAAATTGAAAATGAAATTAATAGTGCAAAACGGGAAATTAAGTCAAAGCTTATTTCTGATGAATTCGATAACCTTCCTGATGAAGAACAAAGTAAAATTATAAATAAAATAAATGAAGCTACTGCGATCTTAAATGAAGAACTTGACCCTACAGATAAGAATACTAGAATTGGTGATTTAAGTTACAATAGAATTTTTGGCACTGATGCCGAGCCAAGAAGTGCAAGAACTGCCAAAATGAATATGATTATGCATGGGGATGGCCACGGTGGGGTTTATCATCATGATGGTCTAATTAATATAGGCGGTGTTTTCGAAGAAAGATTCGACGTTATATTAACCAATCCCCCTTTCGGTGCTAGAATTTCCAGAGATACTAAGATATCAGAAGCAGATAGCACTAAAGATCCTGAAAAAATTAAGTTAAATAAAGAACGTTTCGGGGACGATTTTCTTAAAGCGATGGGACAAGTGTCTAACAATATTGGATCAAATCTTTTAGATTTATTTGATCTTGGAAATCATAGTACATTGACTGAAGTATTGTTTATGGAAAGATGTTTAAAATTACTTAAGCCTGGTGGCAGAATGGGCATTGTTTTACCTGAGGGTGTATTAAACATATCCCAACTTCAAGTTGTTAGGGAATATTTTGAAGGAAAAGCTCGCATTTTATTGATTACTTCTATCCCACAAGATGTGTTTATTGCTGCTGGAGCGAACGTAAAACCAAGCATAGTATTTCTTAAAAAATTTACTGAAAAAGAAGCAGATGAGTATAATACACTAAAAGAAAAATCTAGACAGGAAGTAAGAGAAAGATATGAGAAGGAAATAGAAGAAATTCTAGATCCTGTAAATAAAATGGAAGCAGAAATAAAGGATACAACCGATAAAAGAAAAAAAAGTCAGTTACGTATTCAATTAAGAGAGTTAAGGAAAATAGTAAAGAAGGATCTAATTAAAATTGAAAATTTAATTAGTGAAGAATCAAAAAAATTATTAAAAGAATACTTTGATTATGATGTTCCTGTTGTACAAGTTGAAAAAGCTGGAATTACTAGTACAGGAGCGGTAACTGATAATGAACTTGAAGACGTATCCTCCGAATACAATGACTATCGAATTGAAAATCAATTATGGGAAACTAAAAAGAATAAAACAACAAACTTTATTGAAGAAACAGGTATAGTACAAAATGGATTAGGAAAGAGCATGAAAATTTATGAATAAGACCTCTCATAAACAAATACCTAAAACATATAAATTTATAAATACTGTGAAATACAAGGATGTAAACAATTGGAGTACGTACTCCCTTCTTGGTAACCAATTGAAGTTTTCAAATAAGTATCCTCTAGTTAAATTGGGTGACATTCTTACACGTAATAAGACTGCAATAAGGATTGAAGATAAAAAAATCTATAAAAGACCAACAATTAGCTTAAACAACAAAGGTATTAAGCTGCGAAATGAGGTAGAAGGTAAAAAAATCGGTACTAAAATGCAATTTTTAATAAAAGCCGGGCAATTTCTACTTTCTAAAATCGATGCTCGCAATGGTGCTTTTGGGGTAGTTCCAACAGAGTGTGATAATGGGATTATCACTGGAAACTTTTGGGCTTTTGATGTGAATTATAAGGCTATTGATCCGTATTTTTTAAATTTACTCACATCTTCAAAGGAATTCCACCTATATTGCCAAAGTGCGAGCGTAGGAACGACAGGACGACATTATCTACAAGAAAAGTTTTTTCTGGATATTGAAATTCCACTCCCTCCTTTGCCAATACAAAAATCAATAGTTCGAAAGTATAATCGAAAAATGGAAAAAACGCAGGTTCTTCAAAATAATATCACTACGATACAACAAGATGTGGAACAGTTTATACTTAAGATCTTGGGTATTAAAACTCCAGAAAGTAAGATAAAAAAAGGGTTACAATTTATTAATTACAAAGATATGAATTTATGGTCATTAGAATACTTATTAGGGGGCAAGCATTCAGGATCTGTATTTAGTTCAATTTATCCAACCCAATCTCTTGGAGAGCTATGTATTGGAAGGAGCGGAGGGACCCCATCCAAAAAAAGTCCTGACTATTGGAACGGAAATATTCCATGGGTATCACCTAAAGATATGAAAACTGATTTAGTCTCTGATTCAATTGATAAAGTTACTAATAAGGCAATTGATGAAAAAGCAGCAAAAATAATACCAGAGAATTCAATCTTAGCAGTTGTAAGAAGTGGAATTCTACAACATACTGTTCCAATAGCAGTGAACACGGTTCCAGTTACAATAAATCAAGATCTAAGGGCTTTTGAACTTAAAAGTACAGTAGGCATTCTTAAAGAGTACCTACATTATTTTTTGAAATACGCTCAAAAGTTACTGTTAAAGTTGGTAAAAAGTAGTACCACAGTTCAAAGCATTGATTCTAAAAAATTAAATAATTTCCCTATTCCGAAACCACCTTTAGAAATTCAAAGGGAAATAATTAAATATGTCGAAGTACACCATAAAAAAATTGAAAAGAGCGAACAATTAATTGATAAGCTAAAACAAAAAGCCCTCAATCAATTTGAGCAAGAAGTATTTGAAATTAATACGGCTGCACATAATTAGTCTAAATCTATATCAATTAAGTTATATATTAGACCCTTGATTAAAAAGCCTTCAATTTTAAATAAGGTTGATTTATCAAGGGCCTATAATATTGGCTCTAAAATATATGTTGGGTTTTAGAGAATTCGGCATAAAAAATACATGCAAACTCTCCTATTACCTTTAAACTTGAATTGTCGAGAAACAAGCAGTAAAGGAGTTGCGTGTACATATAGTTTAACAGACTTTGCCCGGATTAGAAGAAGTGAATATCACGAAATCTGAGGAAGATGAAGATTCTCTTCTCCCTCATATTAAAGTTCCAAAGAGGACCCAACGATGTCCTGTTTGTGGTGAACGTACCCGTCGCGTATTGATACCGGTGGTCGGGGTCGAACCGACACTCCGTGAAGAACACGATTTTGAGTCGTGAATTCCACCATTTATTTTTCATTTTGTTGCACACCCAACCTTTCTACGACTAACCTCTTTTGATTCTTAATCTCTATATTCCAGTCTTTATTGATAGGTAAATCAACTTTAGATAGTTCTTCACTCATTAGTCGGTTATACTTATTTGCAAACTCCCTCCCAGCCTTATCATTATCCGTACAAAACGTTATTTGATTCACTTTATGACCTTCCTTCCCCATCCGTTTTATTTCATCAATCATAGTCTGCCTCTTAAGCCCGGACATAGAAACTAAGCGAGTATTTTGTAACTTCCCTTTCTTAATACTCCAGTAAGACAGTGCATCAATCGGGCTTTCAAATAGGTAAATGGATTTAGGATTACCTATATCAACTGAGAATCCAGCCGATCCATGGCTGTTTCTATCAATGCCTTTAAACATTCGACCATCCTTCATTGGAGATGTTCCTTGGCGATCAGCTCCTACCACCGCTCCTTGTTGCTTCCACTTAAACACCACATTCCCTAGCTTATCCTGAGCAATTAAACCTTTATTTTCAAGCCAATGAACAATCTTGGGATGAATTTTCCGTTCATTCGTAAGGTAATTCTTAGCCTTTGTCCTATCGTTCACTTCATAAAGGGAAGGATATTGATAAGGCTCCTTAGGCTTTTGCTCTTGGAGATTGTCTCTCACTTTATAACCTTGTTCATTTAAATCCAGAACAGCTTCCGGAAAGCTCATACCGTAAAACATTTTCGCAAAGTTAATGACTCCAGCTCCTTTTTCGTCTCTAGAGTTCCAGGCATACATTTGATCTTTAATCACCAAGCTGTCGTGCACTTGGTGTCGGTAATATCTTCCCTCTTTCTTCAATGGCTCCCCTTTACGCTCCAGATAGTCTATGAGATCCACGTTACGAGCAACCTCCACTTGGTCCGCGCTCACATGTTTAGCCATGCAGCACTTCCTCCTCTCTAAATTTAGATATAAAAAAAGACAGGGAGATAACTCCCTGTCTAGCGTTCAACCTCTACTTTTTCTTTTTGTTTTTCTTTCTGCTGAAAATCCTCCTTGTTCCCCATCCCATGCCTCATTTTCGAAGTGGTGCTTTCTTTTTCTTTCTCTTCATGGAACTCTCGGTCCAACTTACTTTCAATTTGAGATAGTCGCTGCTCTCCACGATCAGTTAATGGTAGCTCTTTTAATTCTTGAAGAGATTCCTTTTTGAGTTGGTACACCTCTTTTTTACTGTGAGCCTCTTGAAAAGCACGCATCTGATTTAAACGTTCTTGTCGGTCATTATTTTCTTCTTTATCTAATTCTTTTCCGACGGTTGGTTCAATAAAGTTCATAAGCTCCTTCTTATAAGCATCTTTGAATTCTTGATGTGAATATTCTGCTTCGGCCTTTTCTTCCTTGCCAAAAGGTCCGCTATCCTTCTCAGCCTTGCTCACTTGGCTTTTGTACATATCTCTAAATTTTTCTGAAGGTAACATCTCCCCTTCTTGTTTCTCTTCTTCCATTTCACGTTTTGGTGGTTTAACACTCATAATTTTCTCCCCTTCCTTTTCGTAGCTCTTGGTTTCTTCAATGGTTGTAATAAATTCTTTAGCTGTTGACTGAACCTCTTGTAATAAGCTTTCATGGTCTTTAAATTCATGATCCTTGGTCCAGTGATGCAGATAATCTAATGAGTAGTCACTGGTATCAATATTGAAATAAGAAGCAACGGTATAAGCTGTCATTTCCGCTTGAAATTCTTTCTCTGGTTTGGTGTAATCATTTATGTTTTCCTTGGTGTGAAGTTTGGCATGAGTCAGTTCATGCAACAGTGTCTTTGTATCTTGTCGCTCCGAGTTGCGTGGATTAAGAGCCACTTCCCCTCTTCCTGTGTAACTTACGCCTTTGGCTGATCCTAACTCTTCATAAGGCTCCACAATTTGAATATTATTATTATCGGCTATAGCCTCCATACCAAGTCGAAGCTGACTGTAGTTTCCAACCTCCCCATCGATCCATTTGTTAGGAAAAATTTGAGGCAGATCTTTTTGAGTCGTAGACGTTTGAGCTATATCAAACACACTCCCGGTAGAATAAACAAGACGGCCATCTCGTTTATCGAGTTGGCCGTCTTTGACTTGTTGCTTTTCGGTTTTCGTTGCATATTTCAAAGGTTTCCATTCGCCCTCTTGATCTTGAAACTGCTGGCCTAATCGGTTAGGTACAAGAACCTTTAGACTTTTTTCTCCTTTGTTTACAGTGAACCCTTTGTCTTTCCAGAAGGCATAAGACCCTACAGCTTCAGCACCTGGAAACTGTGAGTCAATCAGTGCCGTATTACGTGGAGAATACCTATGGAACTTTCCCATAAAGTCTAGGTACTCTTTCATTTGCTCAGGAGAATGAAAGTGTTTAGAAATACTTTCTTCCATCCCCTCTGTCAGTCGATTGATCTCCTCTTTAACCTTTTCCGGTGATTTCTGTTTATAGGATCGTTTAGTCTTCGCCATAATCCTCAGCTCCCTCACTAATGTTCATGAGCTCTTCCATTTCTTCCTCATCGTAATTGGGTTCAGTATTTAATATCAGTTCCTTTGTTTTCTTGTTAAATAGAATGAGTAGGTTCTCTTGATTCACTAAATGCTGCTCCAGATCATCCATTTCCTCATCACTTAACGTTAAGGTATATTCCTCTTGTCCCACGTCGATTACGAGCTCACTATTTTCACTTAATCGCTTAAACACACCTACTTCGTAATTGCTATTAAACAAAAGCATACCTTCCACTCCTTTGTTGGATACTTCCTCATTCATACCATTAACTTGAAGCTGGTTGAGTCTCTCCGGCACTGATTCTCTTCTGACGCTGATGACTAATTCTTTCTTCCACCGCTTCTCTTGCATCCTTCATCGCTGGGCTCTCAAAGATCGGTGTGGTCACACAGCTTTCTAAGTTCTGATCCATCGCAAAACCGTTCATTAATTCCAGAAGGACTTGTGTATTTTTATCGCTTCGATTGGCTGCTAACCGCAACCGTTTCACTTCTTCCGAAAACAGGTCTTGGAAACGTTGTGCCATTAAACTCATGAGATATTCTTGCGAATGGTCCTTTGCCTTCTGCGCTTCCCATTCCTCAATTATACGGTCTAAAGCTTCACCAGGATAACGAATATGATGCTGTTCCTGATACTCTTTAATTAACGCTATCGTCTCTTCATGGAGTGTTACATTTTGTCGTCGTCTCATCCTTGTACCCCTACCCTTCTCTTTCGATTTTTCGTTCCAACTTCTGATGATCCAAGTCATTGATAAACTGATCATAGGTTTGTCCCATCGAACGTTGAATACTTCTCAAGGAACGTTGTAACTGAATCCCTGAGTGCTTGGATTTATAAGAAGCATTGGTGTGTGTTGTTTGTCTTGAATACTGCTGGTGGTAGTACCGTTTCATTTCTTGTAAGAACGCATTGCCCATTCGTTTATAGAGATCATCCAACTTATTTTGTTTGTAATGTTGATAGCGCTTCTTATCCTTCGGTCCATCTCCATAAGCCTGTTTTAGTTCGGTCACTTCTTGGTCCAATCTATCATGCAGCTGCTTCATATCTTTGCCATGATACTTATCTAAATACCTTGTCGTTAGTTCATCTATCTTCGGTCGAACAGGATTCAGCGTTTGATAGCCATAGTGCCACTGTCGCTTATCTTTAGGCAAGTGATTATACACGTCGAGGAACAAAGGTTTCATTTCTCTATTGCTCCATTTCATGCTGTTATTCTCTTTCTTTTCATTCACCATATGGTCACGAATCAACGAGTTTATTTGATTCCGTTCTTGCGTTCGATCTAACAATCCATTCACAACTTCACTTTTCATCGCGTCTAGAGTTTTCGGCTTTCGCTTTCCACGGTCACGAGTTGGATTTGGTTCGACTGTGGCCACATGAATATGAATGTTATCAGTATTATAGTGAATGGCTGCCGACCAAACAGCACTCTCTTGTAATCCCTCTTTTTTCATCATCGACTGCATGGATTTTCTTGTCACTTGCTTCAAAGCATCTTCATCTAAGCTGTGTGTCTTTGAATCATAAACACCTCGATTTTTAAGCCAATCATTATCAAATGTAATGACGTCTTGCCACATGATACTGTTATTCGTTTGAGCTTGTTCAAACAAAGATTTAATACCCTGTTTTCCTTCTACAGATAAGTGATCTGACTGTTGAGTAAACAAAGCCGATGTTTTATCCGGATCGTCCATATAGTGATTATATAAACTAAACATGGACCGATGAGCTTTCCCTTTTCCTTTCGCTTCTTCACGGTCCACATACTGTATATAATCTTGGAACCCTTTGTTATTCGCTGTTACGAATTTTGTTTTTAAAACCACCCCAGGCGTTATAGTTTCACTCATGCTTCTTCACCTGGTTCTTCTATCTGTAAGAGATCGTTCATTTCTCGAATGGCTGTATAACAATGAGCCATCGTTTGAATGTTTCGATCAACTAATTGCTGAAGTCTTTGTTCACGATTGTTCTCCTCACGAAAGACAGCCAACTGTTGCAGCTGAGCATGTAAAAACTCCTGCCTGCTTAACCCTTTTTCTTCCGCAAGTTCGTCAATTCGTTGAACAGTTTTTGGATCCATATAACGAATTCTTACTTCCATTACCATCACTCCTTTTGATGAAGTCCCTAAAACTAGTGAATAAAGAGAAGAGCATAAGGGGTTTTTGTTCCCACTTGGCGTGTGAATCCCGGCAGAGCCGGGCAAAACGAGGGAACAAGAAAATCTCCAGATGTGCGGTCGCTGTGTGGCTAAAATAGGAACAATCATTCGTGTTTTCACCGTGATGTGTGGTCCCTGCACAGGAGATGTGTGGCCCTTGTGTTGATGCTTTCTCTTTTTATTACTGACTTTAACTTTCCATCATCTCTCGTTTTTCTTTCAGCATCTTAATCTTTTCTTGTAACGTTTGTATCGTCGTTTCGTGCTCTGTGGTTTCTCTCTGAAGGCGATCAACTTCATTTTCTAATTGATCAATACGCGCCGTTGTTTGCTCCTTCTCTTCTTCTGTTTCATACATTTGTTGAGACTCTAGCTCGACCATTTCCTGATCCATTTCTTTTAATTGCTCATCGTTTTTTTGAATTTGATTTTCCTTATCGACAACCTCTTGCTCCGCTTGTTTAATGTCTTGAGATATAGCATCTACTTCATATTCTTGCTCCGTTTGTAGACTCAATGTTTGGTCATGTTGTACCTCTCGTTGATCAGTATAGATCCGTGCTAACTCCTCTTTTTCCTCACCTCCTTTCAGTGAAGCTTGTCCTTCTGTCTCCAGAGCAAAGTGTTCGTTTTTTTCCTTCGTAATATCTAATGCCATGACATCAAAGGAAGGACTTACCTGTTGAATACTAACCACATACCGTTGTTCATCGTGATACTCGACTTGGGTTGGAAGTTCACGATTTGGATGTTCTTTTTCTTGAGCCCCAAAGCTCAACGTATCGTTTAAGATGGACGTCGATTTGTTCACATTCAATATAACGATCATAAGATTCTTCTCAGAATTATAGGTCCATTCCTCAACCACTAAGTCTCCTGCACCTCGTAAATGCAGTGGCTCATCCAGAGGCGTTTGTTGGATTTCAGATTGACCTTCATCTCCAAATAAAAATCCGGAAAATAAGAAAAAAAGAAGCGCCACAGCCATGGCGCTTAATCCAATTAAATATTTTTTTGTGGATCCTTCTGCTAAGACATTGGTTGTTTTTTTCATTCATTTCTCTCCTCCCTGACGTCTTTAAAGTCTGTTATGATCCAATGATCTTTCTGCCGTTGAACGTTCACTTCTATAAAGACAGGAGACACTTGGTTTTGATCATTTTTTAAAGAGTGGAGGGTGTGCTCCAGCCTTACAATGACTTGGGCATGATTACTGGCAAGGTTGCCGGTTTTAATAAATACTTCGACGTCATCTACACTCGTTTCCGTTTCCCCTTTATACACATCGGTAGGAAAGAAAGTGTTTACTAACTCGTCACTCATAATATTTTCAGCTTTCTTTTTTCGGTCCTGATACGTGTCTTTGTTTTGCACAAAAGCTGTTTCTATAAAAGCAGAAACTTGCTCTTCTAAAGCTTTATGGTGCTTCTGAATCTCAGCTGGATCTTCTTCCTTTAGCGTGTGTTTTAATTCATTTTTCTCTTCCAAAGCTTGTTGTTTTTCTACTTCAAGACTTCTTATTTCAGCCTGCATGTCTTCCTTGGAAGAAGCACCTGCAACGTACACATTAAATACGGTCGTTGCTACCAAAGAGAACAAAAGCAAACCGAAAAGGAACCGATTATTCATTGAGCATCCCCCTTCTTATAGATCTAGATAAGGTGCTGGATCTACGTCCGTTCCGTATTGGTTTTTCGTCCTTACTTCAAAGTGTAAGTGGGGACCTGTGGAATCTCCCGTTGATCCACATTTACCGATTTCTGCTCCTTTTTGAAGAACGTCCCCGTCCTGTACACTTATCGCATACAAATGAGCGTAGTGACTAAAAACTCCCTCTTCATGTTTCACGAGAACGTTATTTCCGTACCCTGAGTTTTTTCTTTCCACCTCTACCACTTGGCCATGATCCACGCTTTGAATGGGAGTAACTGCGTTGGTACAAGCAAAATCTATGCCTCGATGCATAGTGGACGTTCCATCGAATGGATCCGAGCGCATCCCGTAATCTGATGTCTGGGTAAGAGCTTCTGAAATAGGCATAACCCACTCTCCCGTTGGCTCAATATCCGATTCAACGACACCGCCTTTAAGGTAACCCAAAACAGCTTCTACATAACCAATATCTCCATAGCAAGCCCCCGTTTCTGCGGACTCCGGTCGGATACATGAGTACATGCCCGTATGCTTCAATTCCTGATACTTCGTCTGTGAAAATTCAATCGCTAACTTTTTGCTGTATTCTCCATCATTGTGATTGTCGGCATAGTCAATAAACCCTCCTCCAAAGTTGTACGCTTGAAGGGTAAGCTTCACATCTCCTCCAGCTTTCTCTAACATGTCTGCAAAATAGCGAATACCTACCTTAATACTTCGTTCGGGATCTTCAATAGTATTCGGTGGTAGACCGAGAGATTCACTGGCCTGCATGACGTCGTCAAGACGTCCCCCTGATTCCTGCATGGTTTTGGCTAACAAGAGTTCAACATAATCGGAAACGCCGTACTCGGCTGCATACTCTTCAAATAGAGGGCGATAATTTTCAAGTTGAGCAGAGACTTGAGCTGTTCCATTTACGGCATCAATCGATTGAACATCTTCACTAGAATCGCTCTTCTCAAATCCAATTAAGGTCGTAATGGCTGAAGCAAACAAGACCATTTGAAGCACAAAAAGCACACCAACTATCCCTATTAACCACAGCCACACTTTCCGAGGTACTAGCCCTAGGAGAAGGGACCAAGGCATCCTTATGCACCTCCTCCAAACAAAGCTAATTCCTCATCAGAAACTTCCACCTTAAAACGAATGTTCTCCACCGCACGGATACTTAGCATGGTCTCCCCTGTTTGAAGATACGGGATATCCTGAAGCTCACTTTGGCTTAACTGCCCCGTAAATATCTGCTGCATCATCTCTAGATTGTTGCTATCCTGCTGCATGATGATTTTGTACTGCGTCAATTCAAATAGCTTCTTAATTTCTTCCACCATACTTTGGTCCGAACCTTCCGGCACAAAGTCGCGAATGGTATGACTTGCGTAAAGCAATGCCCCAAAATATTTCCGTGCCTCTCGACTAAATTTGGTTAAGAAGTCTAACGCACTTTCGCTTTTCTTTTTTGTGTTGATGATGTGATGAGCTTCGTCCATTAAGATGAGATAGCGAACCGCCTCTTCAAACGCGAGCTCGCCTCGATCATACGCATCGAACTGTGGAGCTCCATTTGTCAGCATCGAATCCCAAAGGAGATTCAGTACGTTAAACAGTTGGGCTTGAAAAACCTCCGCACGCATTTGGGATAGCCCTCGCAACGTAAAGGTAACTACTTGTTGAGCATCAAAGTGTTCAATCGTTGAAGCTCCATTGAACAAGTGAGCATAAGTTTCCACAATGTTACGAATGTTCAATTCAATACTTTCCAACCGCCGTTTTCTCTCCTGGCTCACCTTCTCCCATTGCTTTCCTTCCTCGATATTTTCATAGAGGTGATCTTCAATGAACGCCAGGAAATCTGTAAATATAGGATAATCATTCACCGAGCGTTTCGTAATGTTCGAGTCTTCCTCATCTCTCCAAAGCCCTGTCTTTTCATAAAGCTTCCTTAATAGATTCTCGTACTCTTTTAGTTCACTATCTGTAGCTTCTGGAGCTAAGAATTTATAAAACGTGGTCAACTTCGATAAATGCTGGGTAAAGGACGTGTACTCATCTTCAGCTGTCCGATAGACCTGTAAGGGATTAATGACTCCATCCGATCCATCTAGGGCAATTTGCTTTCCTCCTAGAGCTTCCGTTAATTCGGCGAATTCCCCGGTCACGTCAAACGTTCGGACCTTATATCCTTTGATCGCATTGTCCAGCATGATTTTCTTGAGTGTAGTAGATTTTCCAGCTCCCATCGCTCCGACCATGACCCCGTTATAACTTTTTCGCTGCTTATCACGATGAAATAAATCAAAAACCACATTCCCTCCAGTTAACGTGGTTCCGTAAAAAGTGCCGTAGGGATCATTAAGACTCGTAAAATGAAAAGGAAAACCACCAGCTAAGCCTAATGCAGGAATCGGCTGCCCTTCCCGTTTATTCCGATAAGTGGATTGTTCTGTATAATTCGATAGAAGGGATTGCCATTCATATTCCTGTTCATTTAAGAAGATGGACCCTCTAAAATTTTCATCTTGTAAGTTGGACAATACAGCTTTCACTTTATCCTCTAATTCAGATTTTGTAGGGGCACTGACGTAATGGCGAAGATGGACACGCTTTACGATCTCGCCCTCTTCGGATACTTGGTTATAAAGCTCTCGTAAATCATCGTAATTATTTTGTGCCTCGATAATCCCTGCATTATCTTTCTCGTTGATGATACGGGAACTTTGTTCGGCCATCCCTTTATTTAATCCATCACGTACTTTGTAACGATCGTCTGATACGACATCCATGGTGGTAATCACATTTTCCATATTAAAAATCGGTTCTAACCAGAAATCAGACACGTTCTTCGGGAAGGAATAGACATGGACACAAGCTTCAAAACCATCTCCTTTGCGAATATAAGATTCTTGAAAGTGAATGCCACCCTGTGGTTGTACATGAGCTAATAAGTAGGGGTTGTATCCCCTAGCCTTGGTTTCTTCTTCATCGTTTTTCGTTTTTAGGAAAGAAAACAATTCTTCTACCCCCTTTTTTCCAATTTGGTATTAAGATTGTTGAGCTTATAAATTAAATCAAGCTTCTTTTCATCGGTTAATTCAATGATGGGAGTCACTCGTCCAAGGTACCGACGACAGTTATTACGATATTCAGCTAGCTGCTTAAGGCTTGAGGCGTAAATATATAAATAAAACTCACGGTTGGTTCGATGAGTTTCTAAAAACTGCAATTCATCCCTTTTCTTAAGTAAGAATCTCTCATATAAAGGGGCTGTGTTTTGGGCGATTTTACGATGGATCGCGTCTAATTGCTTTTGCATATCCACGGGAAAATTCATAGAAACAACCTTAATGTCGTGAGCATAGGATTGAAAGAATTTAGCCATCATCATAATGTCGTACTCCGTTTCTTGCGTAGATGGTGAGTAAATATCTTTGCTTTGCAGCTGCATCACGTCCATGTACCCTTTCTTTTCTTGAAGTTCAAAGGATCCATCAGAGGTCATATCTTGAATCGGGAGGATATCTGCCATAGAAGCTTTGACCGCCTCTCTTTTTTTCTTTCGATTTTTAGTTGTTTTATATTTTCTTCGTCGCTTGGCTCGTTCATCGAAGAGCGCTTGTTGCTCCTCGCTATCTTCGAAGAACAAAGTCTTTCCTTTTTCTCTTCCAGGCATTTAGAATTCTCCTTTCCCTTTCGCTTCTGTATCTACGGCACAATAAGTCACTCGATCACGGCTGACAGCTAAAAGCAACACTTTCGCCATCCGCAGCTTAGGATTGGTTTTCGGACGTATTAACCAAGCAACCATTAACACAATCCAAAAGATCACGTAGTACCAAACCAATGAAGGATGCACTACATACCGAAAAGTAAAGCCGATACCTCCTAAAATTAACACCACAAGTAAATCAGTAAGGTAAAACAGCCTGTTGATTTTAAGTTCACTTCCAATTTCAGAAGGAATTTTGTACTGCAAGGTCATCTCTCCTTTCTCAAAACAAAAACGCGAACAAAGTTAAGATCCCTGTCCGCGTTTCTTGATTTTATTTTTCCAGTTTTCCGTTGAATTTCTTGATAAATTGTACGTTCGCTTAGCCCCCTGTACCTTTCTGTTAGTTTGAATGCGCTCCTTAGCTTGATCCCTAACGTATTGACTAATGGTTCGCTGTTCCGTTCTGTGCTGATTAGGCATCGGTATGTCATCTGTAGTTGTTGGAGTTTCTTGATGTGATGTTGGGGTTCCTTGATCTTTCTGAACATCATGATTAGTGTTCTGTTCTGTTTGTTCTAAAGGCTTTTCATGGGACCCAGAGTTTTTATTTTCTCTCTTTTCGATAGAAGCACTTGCTTGTTGTTTCCCTTGACTTCCTTCATCATGTGACCGTTGATGGTTATTCGAGTAAGAGGAAGGTTGCTGCTTTTCTTCGCTCATTTCTGGAGGAGTAGAATTCATGGAAGTCCCAGATAAAGTGGATCCTTTATGAGAAGGTGAACGGCCTCTATGGGAGGATTCCATGGGGCTTGGTTCTTGCTTTTGTGGCTGTTTCTCCTCCTGAGTTCTGTTACTCTTTGTTGGACTATCCGTCTGCTGATTTTGTTCAGACCCCTGTGACTTCCCTTTTGTTTTACT
Organism: Halobacillus sp. A1; assembly: GCF_024189295.1. Classification (GTDB taxonomy): domain Bacteria; phylum Bacillota; class Bacilli; order Bacillales; family Halobacillaceae; genus Halobacillus_A. The sequence continues at coordinate 43,987 of NZ_JAIZEN010000015.1, read as the reverse complement.
CCCTGCCATTCCTGCAACGGCACCAGCTGCCCCAGCTCCCGTATTCATAACGGCACTAGTTCCTCCACTAGCAATAGCTCCCGTAGCTTTCTTTACAGGTGGTCCTAACGTTTTCGATGCTAGATAACCGCCCATAGCTACATGCCAAGCGTTTTTCAGTCCAGCATCTATGCCGAATAGCTTCTGAACGATATTCGGTCCATCAATCACTGCTAAACTCCCAGCTATCAGAGCCACTAAATAGCTTATCCCTTCAAGGTTTTCACCGATAAAGGTGGTGTAATACATATACACCCGCAAACTTAGGAAAATCATAATAAGCGAAGCAAAGATACTACCAATATTCTTGATGATCGCTTTTAATCGTTGCCCTGTTGAGATATCGGCATAAGCCATAATAAGAGCCACGACATGATTAAACCCAAGTTCAAAACATAGCTTAGCGATTTTAATTGATATGAGAATCATCGTAAAAGCCATAACTCCAAGAGTCACAATGGCTGTAAACCAATCGACATGCCACCGGTAATAATTTTCAGGCAAGAAGTCAAATAAACCACTTTTGCCTAGCTCTACTAGTCCTTCTTCCCCGTTTGATTCTAAGCCAACTTTATTCATTATGATCTCTTTTCCTTCAGAGGATAGTTGATCTCCATTTGCCTTTTCGAACTCCCTAGTAATGGTCTCATTAATAGAGATTTTATCTATAGAGTCAGGACTTACATGATGCTGGTTATCAACATCTGAGCTTTCCCATCCTGTTTCATCGTATACGGCAATATCCGTAACGTAGTCGGTCATCACTCTGTCAGAAGTCGTGAAGGAGTCGGTGTTCACTTGGGCCACATTCACTGCATCCCCAGTAAAATCATTGACTTGTCCCATCCCAAACGTCAAAAGACTAATGGTCATCACCGATAGGAAAAGGTTCATTGGTAAATCGGCACGATTTTTCTCTTTATTGAAAATCAAACGAAAACCGATCATCGCTAATGAAATGGCTAATAATACGTAAAGCACAGGTTGAATGGTATCTAGAAAACTTTGTACGGGCTCACTTAAGAAGAAATCTGTTAATGATAAGACACTGTCGACCATGCCTTCTAGGCTATCTACAATCATTTTCAGAAATAATATAATCCCCCAGCCCATAATTCGTAAGCCCGAGATGAAAATATTATTGGTTGACAACACCTCGGAAAACTCTAGCAATTTTTCTAATAGTTCTTCATCTGACATCGTTTCACCCCCTGTTTAGTCCCCCTCACATGGGAGTCTTTTCTTTTTCATTCTTAAGCAAGTGCTCTTGTTCTTCTTTTAATTTGTCCGTCTGCTTTCGTATGTGATCGTATACCTGCCGGTTGATCTCCTGTCCATCTCCTAACAGTTTTATATGTTCAAGGAAGACCTCCATGGGCTCCTGGTCCATCTCTTCCTTACTGTGATGTAAAAGGGGTGCAACCTGCTGGTGGACCATATGCAGGGTGCTCTTGTCGAGAAATTCTCCTACCTTTTGTTCTTTCCATGGTTCGCTTCTCTCACTATCTTCTTCAAACGGACCATTTTCAGCTTCACCAGATGACTTCTCCACGTTGTTTTCCTTCTCCGTTTTGAGAAGAGAAGGGTTATAAAAATCAATAACCAGTTCTTTAGGATTGATATAACGGTGTGGGGTGTGTATTTCTTCTTCAGTGATGGATCGACTCGTATCAAAATACTGACTTAAATACGTGTGAGCATACTTCATACTGTGTTTGCCTGTATTGTAGATGGGAAATGCTCGTATTTTTCTCCCCTTCTTATCTCGCCTCATTAAAACACGACGAACTACCGTGTCCCCTTCCTCTAGTTCTTGAAGTTCGTTCGCCGTTAGAAGATCTCTGCCTTCCGTACTTTCTGTTTTCGACTTATCTAAAGAGAACGTGGAGCCAGAGCGTGTTTGCGTATTCAATGTCCTTTTACCTAATTTAGATGAGAAGGAAGAAGCTGAATCATAATCAGCACTGAGGATATAAATCTCATTTCCACAATTGCCCCTTATCGTTGCCTGTCCATCTTCCCCATACAGATCCTTTAATTGAGCATAGGATTGGACAACTAAGTGGAAACGTATATTTCTTCCCAGACAAACGGTTATTTTATTGTCCATATCTGCAATAGCCGGCATATTACCGAATTCATCCAGCATAAAAACCACTTCCCGCAAACACTTCTGCCCTTTTGCGATGGCGGCATTTTTGGATAACACATAATACAACTGACTCACAAAAATAGAAGGTATTGCGTGCGTCGATGTATCGTAATCCGGCGTTACCATGAAGATAGCTATCGGTTTTGTGAAATAAGTGATTCGTTCCACTCGAATTTCACTATCGGATAGAAAGGAAGAGGAAAAGTGAACCTCTCCCGTATCCTCATGAATCTCCTTCACCTTAATGTTCACTTCACACCTTTGCTTTTCTTCATAACGTTCCTTTTTATCTTTCGTTTGGTTCCGCTTTTGCTTAGAGGAAACGGGTTCTTTATCTTGCTCAACAGTTAAGATGTCCCCTGGTTTCAACTTCGATGAAAAGTTAATCGTCCAGGTACCACTCTCTCCTGATTGATTGGTTTCCTTCACCCCATCAGGGAATGTGACAAATACTTTTGAAAAAGGAGCACCTTGGCCTTTAACAAATTGACCAAAGCCTACCTTCTTCAAATCTAACGAGTTCTTCGCTGTCATCTTAGCGGTTTCACTCATCGTAAACTTTGTTAACCCATTCATAGCTGTGGTAAAAATGCTTGACCGCGTATTTCCTTTAGAGAAATTACTCGTCGCATACTGTTCTTTCGCTACATGCGATTGGGGTAAGCTTTGAAAATATTGATCCAGCGCGTTAAATTCTTGACCATTTTCATCGATATCATTTTTCGTTCCTAATTCTGATAACATGTTAGCTACGGTGTACATCGTGATTTTTTCTTCTGTTCCTTCTGAAATGCTTTTCTCCGTAATCGCTAGGATCATCGCATTGACAAGAGATTTAGCCGAATCATCCCACATCGGCTCTTTCGCTTGCGGATTGTGATAGAGCATGTGAGTGATCGTTTCGCATAGCGTTTGAGCTGTAGAATAATCACCATCTTGATAGGATTGTTTGACTAGCTCCAGCAGGTTAAAGCTCATGCTTTGCATCGGATTCATTAAGTTAAGAACTTCCACTTCATACCCTCGACTTTCAAGGGTTTCACGGCTAGAAGCGAACAGTTCGCCCTTAGGATCATTCATCACTAAAGATGGTTGGTTCTCCGCCCGAGAATAGGCATCAATTGTGGGAATCACATACGTTTGCCCTTTCCCACTTCGTGTTGTCCCAATAATCAAGTTATTGACGGGAGATGGATCGATATAAGCGTTCTCCCCTTTGCGAGCTAATACAGGGCCACCTTGACCAGAATAGGAACTCCTGCGATCAGGAATAGCTTTGTATTGTTGATGAATTTCTTTCCTTGTAGCAAATCGCTGGGACCCTTTTTCATCCGTTCCCACTGGACTAAAGTTGCTGCGAAGTTTATAAATCATATGAGCGATACCGAGGAGGCCTAGTAAAGCCGCCAATCCGTAGAAATACGGCAGTTCCTTCATATGAAAATCTGTGAAATACGATGCTTTAATCACTAATGGCTGGTTAAATTCCGGAAATGTTTGTAAGGTCGACCACATGGCGAACCCTAGATTCCAAATAAATGTGGCCACAAGCATCGTCACCATAAAAAAACAGATGCTTAATGGAATAAGCACCTGCTTTTTAGCGATGATCGATTTCAAAATAATCGACCTCCTATATATTATTTTGTTGGGTTTTGAACTCGTCTTTTTCTCCTTCTAAAGCATCGATTTTATCTTGATCTTCATTATCCGATTGTTTCTCTGTTTCTATTTGACCGTTCAACTTCTTCATTTGTTCTTCCAACTCTTCATATTCATTGATTTTTTCATTCAAATCATCATTTTTAGCCTCACTAGCCATTTTCTTTGCTTCTTCTAGTTGATCCAGTCTCAGGTAGGCCAGCCCTTTTTCCTTATAAAGTTCAGTTGACATAGGCAGCTTCTCTACGGTAATCGCTTTTTCATACTCCTCCGTATGGAAAGCTACCTCAAAAGCGCCGACTGGACTTGGGTGAGATTCTTGAAATTCCTTGGTCTCATCCATTCCGTGGATGTCCATCACTTGACTAGCTAGGAATGAAGCTGTTTTCTTGTCTGCATACTTGAGAGCTTCTTTATAATTTTTTTCTACAACGAGAATATGAACCAACGCTTTTTGTTCAGAGTCACTCAGCTCTTCTTTATCTTTCAAATGGTTCACAGCTGCATCCTGATCCCCCCTCAACGCTGTTTCGTATGCTTCTTTCATTGTTCTTACCTCTGTCAATTCTTGATTCGCATGATTTAATGATTTTGCATGGCCATTTACCATTACGGCTAACGCAATTGAAATCGTAATGGCTAGGACAAGCAAACTTACCAAAGAAATAGCAAGAACCTTTCCATGTTTACTGGTTAAGTTCCATGTAGAGGATTTCTCGGTATTCTTTTTCACTAATTCCGTAACATCCATTTGATAATTTGTCGGTGTATGGGATGTTAATTGTTGGAGGAGAATATCCCTTTCCGTTTCATGTTGATGATTTCTCATGGAAAGCTGCACAAGCTTCTGACAGATATGGTCGTAAATGTTTGTGGTATCTTCTTCCCCCACAACATAAGTGCCAGTATACAGTTTATCTCCCTCTTCATTTGAGAGCATAAAATCGAGATGTATCGGTTGCGCATTCTTTTTCTTCCATTTCTTATCAAGATCGTCTGTCATTTCTACGACTTCTTCAAAAGAATAAGGGTGAAAACTAGTAATCTCTCCCTCTAACTTCGAAGTGAATAATACTCGCATTCGTATATCTCTCCTTTAAAAGACTACCTGGCTATCAATGTATTGGGCAATAGCTGTAGCTCCCATCAAAATCACAAGTCCGATGGCACCGCCAATAAACCAAACAATAGAACTCTGACGACCTCGAACACCTCCCCAAATAAGGTGATAAGCTCCAATTCCAAAAGCAATGGCTGCAGAAATAATACCGAGTAATTGCATGGCTGTCAGTATTGAAGCACCTGTAGATTGAAGATTACTAATGGCAGATAGCATGGAATAATCAGTTAGAAATTTCATGATCAATACACTCCTTTAAAATTTTTCGTTTTTCTCTTCATTCATTCCTTTGTAATGCAGCAAAGATTTCATAACAACATCCTGATTCTCTTGAATATACTCTTGGTGTTTTTCATGCAGCCAATCATTGTAGGATAGATCTTGAATGGTTAATAGGGTTTGAACCAAGTCCTTCGATTGTTTTAGCTCACGATTTGTCGCTCCCATTGTTATCACCTCCTTTAAAGGTTTTTTGGCATAAAAAAAGAAGCGATCTATTAAAGATCACTTCCGTTATGATGCGTTATTGTCAATAAATTCTTGCAAAGTTTTTTCCTTACTATCTTCTGAAGGAAAATCAACACTTCTTAAGGAAACATAGTCTTTTAATTTTCCATCCTCATAAATGCCCAAAGTCCCAAACTGGATGTCCTTTAATCCTAAGTCGTCTGGCTTTAAATTATTATCTAGCATCGCTGAAGACTTAGCGTTTATTTCTTTCACATCAATTGAACTAATCTTTTCTTCAACTAATTCAATATTTTCTGTTCGATCTTCCTTGTCCTCCGTATTATTAAGCAATATAAAGGCTGTATCATTTTCTTCAATATGACTTCTCATTTCGTCTGGTGATAAAGACTCGACTTGACCTGTGGCTCCCTGAGCTCCGCAACCTACAAGGATAAAGGCAATAACTAGTCCAGCCAAACCACCAATCCAATGTCTTTTCATCAGATGATTCCCCTCTCAAGTGATTTGTATAACGATTCTAACACCTACTCAAATATAAATCCACATCTTGGAAAGGAAACCATTCTCTATATGATTGTTTATGGCTAGATACAATCAACCCTATGCAGACCCACTATGTTAATCATAGTGTTCTGCAATGCACAACGTTTCTAGCATATACGTAGAACTTTATGCATCTAGGTTTTACTATTAAAAGTTTCATTGGCAATATCCTCACTTCAAACAGAAGAACCATTATTGATACATCGCTTACCTGGTCACTAGATGCGTTTCACGTGACACGCACCGAACGATTATCGACAGCCAGGAAAGTTCTGTGACCTTTCTTTTCCTAACTTAGATATGTAGTTTTCAATGTTCAATAAGTGCTATTATTTAAGCACGTATTAAAATCGTTACATTTACTTAACGGCCATGAGCTCACTCTTAGGGTTTTTGCGTTTTGCAATGGTTTTAAATCGGTCATTCTTTACAGTTCGAATTCGATAATAGATACTGGCAAGCTTTTCAGCAGTTCCATGACGATCTACCGCCCAAATACCGTGCACATCATACCTTTTTCCTTCAAAGGTTTTAACATTGGCAGCTTGTGAAGCAATATCATAATAAGCAAAGTGCTCTTTATATAGTTTCACCATAGTACTACCTCCTCAGTTTATGGATTCCCAACCACTCTAAGCTTCAAGTGTTCTAATAAAACATCGATAGCTGAACATTTCCCTTCTCGAATAGAAGCAATATCTTCTTCAGAAAGATTATACTGATAGTCGATAGATTCCAGAATCTTCTCTCTCGATCTATTTAACCTAACCGATAAGTCAATGGTTCGCGCAATATCATCGACGCTAGGTTCCTTGTTTGCACCCTGTTTTTCTTGATCTTTACGGCTTTTAAACCATTCCGGAATCACTTCCTGATTGGACACCCTTTTAGAGAATGTGCCGTTGTTACTCTTTTTATTTTTATATTCAACCTCCTCAGCTTCTGCTTGTTCTATTGTTTCAATTCCTTTATTTCTCCAAGCCTTAAGGATACTCTTCACGTATCCCCATGTTGGTTTATTACGATCCAAGGAGCGCTTCATAGCTTCCACCACCAATGGATCTCCAAGATCCTCGCTCCAGGTCGTTATTTCTTCTGAGATTTGAGGACGTATAGAACCAAAGTTGTTTTGATAAAATTCAATGGCCTCGCATTCCATTCGTTCAGAAGTAGTTGTAGTAATAAATTCTTTTACATTCTTAACTTCTTTAAGTTCTCTACCATTCTTGTATGTGTCTTTTTGCTGTCTTTCTGATGGCGGGGTGTTGTTCTTTTGCTGATTATCTGCTGATGGTTTGTTGTCGTTTTCTTCATCGTTAGATTGATAATCTGCCCAGTTATCAACGGTTATGACACTATATTTGTTGGTGGAATGAATCGTAATTACCTCATCTTCCTCTAATATTTTTAAGTAATCACGAACCGTTGATTCTTTCATGTTCAATTCAGATGCAGCCTTTTTACGCCCAAATATAAATTGTCCTGGTTCAAGTTGAACCTTCTGCCTACCCACTCTAGATTCAGTATTTTTATGACTTGATTTCGTTAGGCAATAGATAAAAATCTTTAACATTTTTTCATTTTCAAAAATTTCACTATGAAGGATTTTACGATGAAGCTTTATCCAGCCTTGCATCTTATCACCTCTTTCTTTATGCAAAAATCTACTATAAATTAGATTAGATAACCTTTTGATTTTAAATTGGCATGATGATCTTCCCATACTTTCAACCAACTGATATTGTAGGCTTCACATAAAGTCGCTAAATAAAGCGTTGAAAAATGCACGACCCTAACTATTGCATCAGCGGACTTATGGACGTCTTGAATTTCCATAGAGTGAATACTATATAAATCGTTTGTCAGTTTCAGCTGAGAAATGTTTTTAATAGCTTCCTTTAATTCTTTCTCTAATTCTATTTGCAAGAAATATTTATCGTTTTTAGCTGAGGGACCATCTAAAGGCGTAAGTCCCCAGCCAATATATTCATTAACAGCTTCAAGTGCTAACCAAGGATTATTATATTTTTCAATAAAATATTTAGTGGATACAGGGGGGAGCTTTCGCTCTCCTCCTTCTTGCTTTGAGATATACTCCCTGGATTGAAACATGTCTATTGCCAATTGTTGCTGGGTTATATTCTTATTTTTCCTTGTTCTCTTCATGAGTTGCGAAGACTTACTATTTCTCATGAGCCACACCTCTTTTTCGCTTGTTTGTACCAACAATCCACCTATAATAATTTATGATAGATTCATAGAATTAAACCACTCCAAACTTTCTTTTAGGGGCAACATTATCGGTTACTTCAACGTGATCTCTAATCCAGCTAAATACAAGATCTTTAGGATAAAGCGTACGTCCTCCTACATGCACTTTAGGAAAGTCTTCACGTCTCAAAATATGAGCATCTAATGATTGAACACTAACATTAAAAACACATTCAGCTAACTTGGTTCGATCTAACAAATAAGGCAACTCAGTCTCTTTTTGTACATCTTCTTGTACCTTTTTGGCAATATCATAAAAGATATCGTATACTTTATTATTAAAATCAGCCTCGGGTTGTAATTTTGCTTCAAACACTTAAATCAATCCCTTCTTTGAATGGAGTTTCATATCTCTAAACTGTTGTATGAGTATCTTGTACTTTGTGACCAAACAAAAAATGGACATCTTTCCCCAAAACCTCTGCTAAGCAAATAGCCACTTTAAGTGTTGGTGTTGAGTATCCATTTTCCCAGTTAGCCACACTTTGTTTCCCTTTATATCCTAAGCATTCCGAAAGTTGAGTTTGACTCATGTTAGCTTGAATTCTTGCCTCTTTTAATCGTTTATTCTTCATTTTTTTCACCCCCCTTAGTATGAATAACTTGTACTTAAAGTATATGTACAAGTTTCTTGTATGTCAACAATTAAAAACAAGTTTCTTGTACATTGGTTAAAATTATCTATAAATAAGCAGAAAGATGGTACAATAATCTTGTACATGAAAAAGTGAAAGGATCCTAAAAATGCTCTCACAAAGACTTAAATATTCCAGAAAAACAAAAGGGCTTACTCAGAGCGAGTTAGCAAATAAGATTAAAACTACAAAGAGTACAGTCAGCAACTACGAGAATGGTTATAGTACACCATCAAATGAGATGCTTATTAGTCTTGCTAATGCGTTAGATGTAAGCGTCGATTATTTATTAGGTAGAACTGATAGTAATGCAATAGAACCAGAAGAAAATGAATACGACACAACTGAAGAAATAAATAAGCTCATGGATAAGTACGGAATAGAAGACGCTGCTTTCTTCGATTTGGAAAAATGGAAAGCAATGGGGCCAGAGCAAATTCGTGAATTGGAAAGTTACTTTCAATACTTGCTTAGGAAATCCAAGGAGCTAGAAGATAAGAAGAAAGAATAGAATACGCCATTCTAAAATATTGTAAATACACAAATAAAAAGCAGGCAACCTTTCTGTTAAAGTTACCTGCTTTTTTTGTAAGATTTAGTTTTACAATTTTTTCACACATCTCCCCATATTCTTTACCCAGAAAAAACACACCGTTTCCGGATTACTTGAGAACAGACTTACTTATGAAAACAGAATTGAACTGGGGTGTTGGGCCTTTCCCCTTAACTTATCACACCATCTCAACCAGTTCCTGGATCTTTCTTTCATCTAGTGGACTAATCTCCAGGTTAGAATTGTTCCTTCTAAAATATGAGCCAATGATTGCACCATCTGCGTATTCTACGATGCTAGTAATGTTGCTAGCGTTAACACCTCCGCCTACTATAAGTGGTAAAGCTGTGACTCTCCTTACCCTTTTTAACATCTCAATAGTCTCTACGTCGGTTTTGCCGGTAATTATTAATCCTTCTGCTTTTCCAAAGTTTATAGAATTCTTTGCTTGTTCTTCAATGGTTAAACTAATCATAGACTGTGGGTTATTGTCTTTATAAATGTCAGCCCATATTTTTATATCATTCCCATGAAGTTTTGTTCGATAATCTAGTACTGTAGCTGGGTCTCCTTCTAAAATACCTTCTGCAGTTACAAATGCTCCAGTAAGATATTTAATTCTGACGAAGCTGCCGTTGATTGCTTTTGCAACCGCTATTGAACCGTTCGAGTCATTCCTTGAAATATTTACTCCAACCTCTAAATTCGTATTATCCTTAATACTTTTTCCGATTACAGAGAGAGAGGCAATTGTTTCGATCTTAGTAGTTACACTATATGGTATGTCACTACTATTTTGTATCATGACACTTGTAACTCCATATCTTTCAAAAGTTTGTGCTTCTTCTAGTGCTACCTTAGAGATCTCTTCGACTGAATTCCCGGTGTTTTGGTAGCTTCCTGGTAGAGGTGGTAAGTGAATCATTGGAATTATCTTAAACTGGTGCACCTAAATCCTCTCCCCTTTTATATTGTTGGATAGTTTGTAGATTTCTTGTAAAGAAACGTTGAGCAATTTGGAAACCCCCACCCCTTGTATACACATTCCTGCAACAACTGTAGCTATTTTACATGCTTCTATGGTTGATTTTCCTTCCAGAAGATTTGCAATGAATGCACCGTTATAGCTATCACCAGCACCTGTAGGATCTATAACTTTTATGGGGTTCGCTTTTATAAAGAAATTTTCTTCTTCATCTGTTTGAACTGCAAGACTTCCTTTTTCTCCAAGTTTTACGATGACTTTCGGCACATTGAGTTTTCTAACCTCTAACAATATATCCTTTGTAGTGTATAATTTCTTTTTAAGTAGTAGTTCTAATTCAACATCGGAGGGCAAAAAGATATCAATATATGGTAGTAAACTTAACAATTCCTCCTTATATTTTTCAGCAAAAAATTCAGAGGTGTCCATTGACACTATCATTCCTTTGTCTTTTGCCTGAATAGCGAGCTTTTTTTGTATTTCTGGTATAGTTGGGCTCAAATGAATTAAGCTACTACCATTGTTAGACAAATGGGAATTGGGGGCTTGCTCTATCGTCTTCTCGTACCATTCTATCTCTCCATGGCTTAGTGTATTTCTTGTATTATCCTTGTAAAACATCTTGCTACGTCTTTGATTCCCTTTTATCTTTTCAATATTACATTTAACACCTATTAACTCAAGATATTCCATCGGGTAATCTTCACATAGCTTTGCATTTATGGAAACAGCATCATTAAAAACACTAGCAGAGGTAGCAACGTAAAGAGCTGACCCTCCTGCTAGCTCACTAGATTCCAAGTTATTATTGACGACAGTATCTATATTTAAGTGTCCTGCTACACAAAGACGCATTTATATTCTGACCTCACTATGTCTTGTGAGCTGTCTACTTATTTTCTTACGAAATGGGTCTACGTGTGATCTTCTGTTGGGATCTAATCCTTTTAATTGTGAGTAATAGTAGGCGATTAATTGAACAGGAAGTGCAGTTATTAAAGGTGAAAATAATTCATCCGTTTCTTCTGGAATTTCCACAGTAAACTTAGATACTTCTTCAAATTGGTTATCATTTGTGATGGTGACCACATCGTTCCCAAACTCTCTTAAACAGCTTCCTACTTCAAAGGAACGATACGCCCCCGTCCCTTTAGGGGCGAGTAAAAATACAGGATTGTTTTTATTAAGGATCCAAAATTCCTGGTGAGCTAATTCTTCAGTTTCTTGCCCAATAGCCGTTTCATGACATACTTCTAAAAACTTTGCTGCACCATACTTTGCAATCCCGTAGTTAGGCCCACCACCTATAAAATACACCGGTGCTTTTGCATAATTAGTGTGCATGTTTTCAGCAATCTTGTAAGAGATCTCTTCCATATTTTCATATTTCTCAGAGATATAGTTAAGATGCTTATATAATTTATCTTTGTAAAAAGATTTCTCTTTATCACTACAATCTGAAAGCTCTATTCCTAGTAAGTAAAGAGAACTTAATGTACTTAAAAATGTTAACGTACTTGGGGTCCATCCTGGTTCTTCTTCAATATTTAAAAATAAATTATAATCTGCTTCACCAAATAATTTCCCCTCCACATTATTGGTTATCCCAAGCACTGTATTACCTAATTCTTTTGTGCGATATACAGCTTCTATTGTTCTAGCAACGTTACCAGACATAGATATACCAACTAGGGTGGTATTCTTTAGTTGTTGTGAAAAATAGTTTGAAAATTGATATGCCGTTGTTACTTCAAACGTATGACCACAAATCTTTTTTAAAAATGGAAGTACAGCTAGCCCTGCAAAATAGGAATCGCCGCACCCTATGATAAAGACTTTCTCATTTTGCTTATTTTCTTTCAAATATTGTCCAATTTCCATTACCTTCGTTTCTAGCTTTTTCAAATTCTCCATTAAGTTTACTTGCTTCTTAATTTCCCTTTCCATATCTAAATAAGTCATAATTTCACATCTCCTTTTTTATAGTACACTTCTAGTAATTAACCCTAAACCACTGATACGTAAATAAATGGACACTATTAGTAATAAACAAAGGCTAATAAGCATGATATAATCTTTCCTCGTCAATTGTGTGTCAGAGTAGTATGATCTCATTTTGGATGATCCAAACCCTCGTGATTCTAATGCGATTGACATAGGCTGTAACATACCTACTAATCTGGAAGATAGCGGTATGAGGATCGCTACATTTTTCTTCAAACGTTGATATACAGAACCTTTTTCTAACTCCAATCCTCTTGATTTCTGTGCGTTTGCGATTGTGGTAATATCTGAGATGGCCATCGGTACAAGTCTAAATGCCATCGTGAAGGTAAAAGCAATTTTATAAGGTACTTTCATGGATACAAACCCTCTTGTTATTTCTGAAAGACTAGTAAACATAAACCAAAAGATAGACATTAATACAATAGAGCTAAATCGAAGAGACATGGAAACCCCCAGCCAAATACCATTACTGTATACGTCAAAACCTCCTAAATTCCCAACTACTTGCCCTTCTCTTAAAGTAAATGGCCAGACTATTAACGAAAAGATGATGATGACTAGAGCAATCCCGCTCAAAGTAACTAATGCTTTACGCACGGGAAGTAATGCGGCGTAACCTATGCTGATGATTCCTAAAAAAATGAAGAATAGAACAAGCGGATGGTTGTTAAGTAAACAAATGATAAATATGGTGAAAAACAATAAATTTTTTGTCAGAGGATGTAAGTGATGGATTGTTGAGTCTTTTGATATGTAGTTCCCGATTGTATTCATCAACTACTCCCCTTCCATGACAAGTGATTCACAAATTCTCTTACAGTTAACACTGGTTCAGTAAAGCCAAACTCTTCTAACTGTGCGGCAACTTGCGTAACCTGAGGTGGGTATAAATGTGCCTTTTCTAACCTTTCAATGTTCGTAAACACTTTACGAGTCATATCGTCTACTTCTACTTTCCCGTTGTTGACTACAATCGTTCTCTCTGCATATTTGGCCATGAAATTCATATCATGTGTGATTAAAACCACTGTTTTTCCTTGTTTCTGTATGTTAGTCAAAACCTGCCCAACTAGTTGAGAATTACTAAAATCTAAGCCAGTTGTTGGCTCATCTACTATTAAGACATCTACATCCATAGCAATAACTGATGCTATTATGAGTAGTTGCTTTTGTGCTCGATTTAACATAGTTGGATGTTGATCTTTTACTTTTTCCAGTCCGCAGAGGTTTAAGGCAAATTGTGTTTTCTGTTCAATTTGTTCCTCTGTCCAACCTAAATTTTTCGGTCCAAACATAATCTCTTTCTCTACCGAATCCTCAAAAATCTGATGATTAGGGTTTTGAAACACATAACCTACATTTCTTGATAATTGAGCTACCGTTTTTTTATTCGTTGGCATTCCGTTGACAAACACTTTGCCTTTAGTTGGTTTTAACAAGCCGTTAAAATGCTTTACTAATGTTGTCTTTCCTGTTCCATTCTTTCCTAAGACAGCTACGAATTCACCTTTTCTAATGGAGAGGTTTATATCATGTAGAATTTGATTACTAGAATCATAGGAAAAGGACATTTGTTCCACTTTAATTATCTCTTCAGTTTCAATCATAGGAGTAATTTCAGCAGAACTTTTAACCACTAACTCTCCCTTGTTTTTCGAGAAGTAATTTCTTAAGACGGAGATTGCTTCTTCTACTGTTACAAATATAGGAATATCTAGCCCTAGTTTGTTTAGTTCATTCCATAGAACTACTACTTCTGGAACGTTAATATGCATATCCAACAGCTTATCTGTATCTTTTAATACTTCTCTTGTATGATTAAAGGCAATTAGTTCTCCTTTATTTAATACGAGTAATTTATCCGCAAACCGAACTAAATGTTCTAAGTCTTGTTCAATTAATAGAATTGTTTTCGTTGAGCTTTTCTTTAATTTTTCAACTATTTTAATTACTTCGTACTTTCCAACTGGATCAATTTCTGCTGTTGGTTCATCAAGTATTATAACTTCGGGGTCACAAATAATAGCTGAAGCTATAGCTAGTCTTTGTTTTTCCCCACCTGAGAGACGATGGGGATGTTTCTTTAAGAATTCTTTCGATAGCCCAACAGCATCCATTGCCCACTTTATCTTTTCTCTAATTACTTGTGGAGGAATATTATAATTTTCAGGGCCAAAAACTAAATCTTCTTCCACAGAGGAGCCTATAATTTGTGATTCTGGATCTTGAAAAGTCATAGATACTAGCCTGGAAATCGTACTAACATCACTTTTTAAGATATCTTTACCACAAACGTCAAGTGACCCCCCCCAGGCCCCATCTAACTTATGGGGCACTATTGCTTTAATAGAGAGACCTAGCGTCGTTTTTCCAGCTTCCGCAGCTCCAATAATACCTATTAATTCTCCACTACAAAACTCATAATTTAAATTCTTTAAAGCTAGCTTGTCACTATCTTTATATTTAAAGGATTGATTATTAGCTATTACCCTAGTTTCCGAATTTTCTACCTCCTTCGCATGGTTATAATCTATCTTTAATTTTGCAGCTTGCTGATTCATCTTAATCCCCTCCTTCTGTAGGTGCATTAATGGTTACATCCCTATGTTTTCTTTATCAGGTAGCTTATTTATTTTCTTTTTCCCTTGGAAGGACTGCCAATCTAGGTTCTGTCTTTTCACTATCGGATAAAGTAATTTAAGGAATATTGGTCCAAGAATTAAAACCGCTACAATTCTGTTCATTAATAATGCAGTTGGCTCTGTTGTCCATGCTACCTCTGTAGGAAGAGTCCCTGTAATGGAAATAACGAAAGGCATAACTAGCATTCCTAATAAGGCACCTCCAACCACTCCCACTACAAATTGAGACCAACTCCTAAATGTTTTTAATGTAAAGTCCTTCATAATTTTGTAAGGAATGTATGCAAACAAAAAGTTTCCAAGCACGCCACCTAAACTTGCCGGAGTTACAAACCCTTTAAATATATCGGATATTAAATTACCTAAAGCTGCACCAAATGCTCCAGGAATTCCGAAGACAATTCCTAGTACAGGTGTAATAGCAGCACCCGGTCTAAAGCTAATCCAACCAAAACGTATTGGTCCAGTTAAGATAGCTGCCCCTGCATTTAATGCAGCAGCAATTGCCACTACTGTTAAAGCTGTTGAGCCCCATATAATATGATGCTTTTTTAACCGTCCTTTGGTTATGTCATATTTAAATGCCAAGATGAAGAGAATCAAGACAGCTGCAAAAGTAATGCCTCCAACAATATTTAATACAGTGAAAACCGCCATATAAAAGCCCTCCCTTTCATAATGTAAGCACTTACATTTATGTACAAATTGAACTACTTGTTAAATAGTTCAATAAAGAATCTAGTTGTGTCTCCTTTAAATACGGAAGTCGTGTATTCGATTGGCGTTATATTGTTACTAAAACTAGTTCTTGTCACCTTAAAAACTGGCATGCCTTCGCTTATACTTAACCTTTCTTGAGCTTCTAGATTAGGAAAATCAATCTCTATTGCCTCGGATGCCTTATAAATATTTAGGTTTAACTTAGCTTTGAGAACGCTATACAATGATCCATTTAAATCAAAATTTCTTAATTGTTGTCCAAGATCCATTGAAACAGTAGTTGTTGTAAAAACTGATTCAACTCCGTCAATATACCTGATCCTTTTAATGCGGAGAATCGTCTCTCCTTCGTTTACTTTTAGTACATCTGAATCTACTTGATTTGCATTATCTTCAAAAATAGATATTACCTTTGTAGAGACAGAGCGTCCTTCTAACTCCATTTCTTCTGTAAAACTCTTAAATTGTACAAACCCAATTGTTTCCTTATTTTTTTTAATAAATGTACCTTTTCCTCTTATGTTGTCAATGTAACCCATCTGGTTCAGTTCTGTTAAAGCTTGTCTCACAGTAATTAAGCTTACATTATACTTATCTGCTAACTCCTTCTGTGTTGGTAGTTGAGTCCCCACCTCCCATTTTCCACTTTTAATTTCATCCTCCAGATGATTTAAAACTTGAATGTAAAGTGGAATTTGATTAGATCTAGAAATCATTTTGCGTCACCTCTTAGAAAGTTTATAACTTTATAATATTATACTTTTTGAAATATTTCAATATTTAGAATATTTTTTTATGTTACTAAAACTTATTCTGTGCAAAGTAAAAAGTTTTTTATATTGAATTAGTCAGGTACTAACACAAAGGAATTATTTCTTAGCTTACTAATCTTTGCTCAGCAGGAAGGAGTTGAAAGTTTCCCCACTCCGAGTAATTGTCTTTGTGATGGTCAACAACAAAAAGAAACTGATATTTTTATTGCACGAAGTCTAAATAACCTTTTTCACCCTTACTTATTAGCTTCTATTAGCTGGTAGACTTTAAGACTCTGTTCCGAGATAACAATCCTATTGCTTAAATTTAAACCTTCTCCTGAATACTTCTTACATCTGATCGAAAACCCGTCATTGAATAGGCAGGCTTTTTAATTACTTATTCCAATTCTTCACCTAAAAAACAATGTTTGTAAAAATATGTTGAGATACAGAACATTTGTTCGTATAATACTTGTAAGGAAGGTGATTAGTTTGGGATTTCCTTACTACACAACCACGACTCTTGAAGATCTTATAACTAAGTGGTATAAAATTCACAATTTTACAAAACCGACAGATTTAAGTGTTCATAATATTGGAATGGAGAATCAAATTTTAGTCAAATGCAGACCAACTCAAGCTAGTTATATGAAAGTAGGGAAGTTTCGGGAAATTGTCTTAGATAGCCGCCTTCCCCGGATCCACCAAAGAGAGCAATTCTTCCATGAGCTTTGCCACGCATTGAGACATGCTGGCCGACAGTTAATAATGCCTAAGGATTTTTATGATCTTCAAGAAAGAGATGCAAGGCACTTCACTCTTTACGCCTCGCTCCCCTATCACATGATTAAAGAGTATACGTTGAGTGACCCTGAAATCATTAATGTATGGTCACGAGATTTTAATATTCCTTTAGATGTATGCCAGGCACGACTCGAAAAAATAAAGCGACGTCCTATTGTACCAATCAAAACCATTTTATAACTTACAGTTTAGATAGGAGGTAATACTATGGCATATCTAAGAAAAAGAGGTAACAAGTGGTCCTATCAAGTAGAATGGTTAGATCCAGTCACCGGAACAAGAAGAACAAAGTCTAAGGGTGGTTTCACAAGAAAAGCAGACGCAAGAGTTGAAGCAGAGGAATTAGAAAGGGAGTTAAGAGAAGGATTCTTTGTTGAAGAAAACAATATTACTCTTAACGAATTTGCCGATGAATGGCTTAATTTCTATGCTCACAATTCTAAGGTTAGTTCGCATCGTGGGCGTACTAAAGAATTGAAGCACTTCAGAAGATATTTTTCAAAAATGAAGTTATGTGATATCACAAGAAAAAATTATCAAGCATTTCTTGAGGATCTACACGAAAAAGGATACGCTCATAATACCATGGATGGGATCCATACTACTGGCCGAATGTTATTTAAGAAGGCGTTAGAATATAACCTTATTAAAGCAAACCCAAGTGAATTTGCAAAAATTCCAAAGAAAATTGAAACGGTGGAGGAAATCGAGCAGAATGATGAGATAATAAAGTTTTTAGAGAAGAATGAGCTGATAGCTTTTTTAAAAACAGCTAAGGAAAAGGGATTAGATAGGGATTTCATTATGTTTCTCACCCTTGCTTATAGTGGCTTGCGTGTAGGAGAAATGCTGGCACTTAAATGGCCCGATGTGAACTTCAATAATAACACTATCCGCATTACAAAAACCTATTACAACCCGAATAATAATACGAAGAATTATCAGCTGCTCACTCCTAAAACAAAAGGATCCATACGGACGTTAAAAATGGACAAGCAAGTAATGAATGAGTTTAAGAAGCATTTAACTTACCAAAAAGAAATTAAAATAGCTCTGGGAGATCTGTACAATGATTTTGGATTTGTATTTGCAAAAAAAATTAATAATCCGGGTTATCCTGATTTTATAAAAACTGTTGAAAACCGTATGAGACGTCTTTTAAAGCTTAGTGGAATCGAGAAGAATGTTACACCACATTCCTTTAGGCACACTCATACCTCTCTTTTAATTGAGGCAGGTGTAGGGACAAAGGAAATTCAGCAAAGATTGGGTCATGGAGATATAAATACAACTATGAACATCTATGCTCATATTACAAAAAACATGGAACAGAAAGCCTCAGAAAAGTTCAGTGAACTTATGAAAGGTGCATTAGATTAGAAACTATTAAAAGCTCGATAAATAAAATTCGGATATACAAGTAAACCTGTTAAACATATTGTATATCCGAGTTTTATTTACTTCAGCCAACAACCATCACTTTAACATTCCCACTTTATAATACCCTTATATCAAATCCTAGATGTTTTAGTAGATTTATTTTTTCCTGACTTAGACTCGAAACATTAATGTAAAGATTTTCCTTCGCTCTACTAAGGGCTACATAATAAACTCTGTTTTTTTCTTTATTCATATCGGGATCTAATAAAAATTCAATTCCCTTTTCTTCATTATTATCTGGTATAACAATGAATACGTTGTTATACTCTTCCCCTTTTGCTTTATGTATAGTTTTAAACTGGCTTCTGTCATCACTGATACTAATTGTTGCTGCAAACTTATCGTATGTTATACCTTCATAAAATTCACTAATATTACCAGATGTTATTTTTTGTTTAACTCCATGAGTATTAAAAATATATCTATTATAGAATTCTTTAAGAGTTATAGTATAGAAGTCATCATATTTATTCAGAAAATTTTTCAAATCGAACAAAGCGTCCTTATCCGAGTAATTATCCACTTTAGAAAAGGCTTTTTTCATAAACTTTATAGCTTCTTTAAGCTGCATCTGATACCCATATTCTAAAGCGTTTATAATATGATATATTCTCCTCCCTCTTTGGTTATCTTTATAAAATAGATCAAAGTCCTCTGAAACGAAATTTGTAAATCCATGTTTTATGCTATTTGTAACATTATTTTGAAACCCTAGAACAGCCCATTCTTCAGATCCAAACTTTTTCTTAAACATTTCAAGTGCCGTAAAGGGGTCACCTACTATAATAACCGGGTGATCTCCAACTTTATTATCAGGGCTTCTCTGGACAAAGTTAATTTCATTTCTTACGTGATTAAGAATCTTTATTATTTGGTCAGTACTTCTGTGGTTATTTTCCAATACATAGGAAGACATATCATCTAATATAAATCTATTAAATGTACCATAATCTGCACCTTGGAAAGAAAAAATTGATTGGGCAGGATCACCTATTGCTCCTACAACTGTTTCCTTTTTGCCTATCAACTTTGCTACTTCTACTTGAACAGGATTTGTATCTTGAAACTCATCCATTAAAAGGTAAGGAAACTTGGCACGAATTATTTCTCTAGCAGAAACATTTTGCAACAGAATTTTATAACTAAAATATAAAACATCATCGTGACTCATTAGTCCATTATTCCAACAAATTTCTTTATAAATCATATATGAACTTTTTCTAATATTTCTATTCTCTACCTTACCGTGATAAGGTTTTAAGAAATTCAGTTCAATATCTCCCTCTTCGTTAATACCCCATCTTAGTTTAGAAAGTGCACTAGCTAAAGCAAGGTTATCTTTTATCCATTGTTGCTTACTTTTCTGTTTATATTCATTTAGAAGTGTGTAGCCTGGTTTAATTTCTTCATGACCATTTAATTTTTCACTCGAAAATTCAGAACCTTCTAGAACCCATAAATACGGCTTTACAATATGTTTATATAAAAAACTATGAATGGTACTTACTTCCACATTTTCTGAAACTTCTTTAAGACGACTAACAATAGTTTCCGCCCCATTATTAGTATAGGTAATACATGCTATTTTTCTTGATTTATTTAATCTTTCAGAGTAGTTTAATATTCTATAGATATGGTTTACCAAAAACCTAGTCTTACCAGCGCCAGGACCAGCACGTAATTTAAAATGTTC
The DNA here is from genome assembly GCF_024189295.1 of Halobacillus sp. A1. GTDB lineage: Bacteria > Bacillota > Bacilli > Bacillales > Halobacillaceae > Halobacillus_A. The sequence continues at coordinate 23,495 of NZ_JAIZEN010000015.1, read as the reverse complement.
ATCAATTTCTATTGGTTCTTCACTACTGCTAAGTATTACACTTTTTTTATCCATAGAATCGCCTCTTTAATATATTTTGGACAAGTAACGTTATCCTTTTCCAAATCATTTGAAATCACATATGCTAATTCTTGAGCTGCTTCTCCTTTATTGATAGATTTCAAATATCTACCTGCTATGATATGCTTCTTTATCCAAGAGGGGTCGTATTTCATATTAGGCAAACAAGAAGATAATTCATCTTTAAAATTACCTTTCCTGATATTTTCAATTAATTTCTCAGTAGGATTATCTTTCTCGTACAATTCCATTAACTTTTCTAGCTCAGGTTTATTCGACATTGAATCTATAATCAAGTTACGATTGGTTATATTTTGGAGAATAACGTCATATTCGAATGTACTACTCTCACATTTTTCTTGAGAAAATATACGAATTTGATTGTTTTCTGATTCAATTGTTTCTTTATTGTGTAATATCTTATTCGAAAACGCCCTATAACTATATTTCTTTGTATCATTTTCTAAAAAAAGTGGGAGGCAGGACTTCCAAGTGCCATTTTCTTCTTTAATATTTTTTCTTACGGGATCCAAATCGGTTATACAAGCCACTCTTTTCTTTAGTGCATAATCACTACGGTTTGTGTCGAATAATTTCAGGAAGTGGTCAAAGTACCTACCGCCAATATTAATAACCGATGTATGTGTGTCAATTAAGTCTTCGCCTAGACCAATAGCGAACTCAGGAATTAAAAGTTGTTCTGCCAATCCCTCAACTAAAATTACATTTTGTGCGAAAAAAAGATCAGCTTTTGTAACATCCAAAAATCTTTGTATATATCTTTTTGATTTAATATCTTCTAAACTACCCTCATCAAATACTCTGCCAGGATAAGATACTTTCATTTCGTCATCATCATTATACAAAACTATTATGTCATCTATATCCACTGCAGCTGTTATATTTGAAGAATGAGAAGTAATAAATACTTGTCTTACCTCAGTTTCACGATTTTGTTTTAAAAATTTCAAGAACTTGTACTGCATACTCGGATGTAAATGCGCTTCTGGCTCCTCAATAGCTAAAATTGAATATACTTTTGAGTTCGAACCTAAATATTCTCCTGAAGAATCCTTCTGCATTTTTGCTAATAATAGCGAAATGTATATTAAGTTGTTGTAACCAAGACCATTATTAACTGCAGGTAATTTCATCCCCGTCTCGCTCTCAACAATTAACTTTAATGCTGAATATAATTCAGTATCTAGGATTGTTCCTTCAAATTTTGGCTGCATTTCACCCATAGACGCCCCTGTATTTTGTACATACCTCAACATTTGATCTTTTCCGCTATCCATTCTTTTTTGTAAGGATTGGATTAGTTTATCTGCTTCACGAGAAAAATCTCTTTTCCTATCTCGAATTTGAGCATTCTTTTCATCCCTTTCTAAGGAATCATCTACTTTAATTTCATAATCCATAAAAAAATCTATTACTTCCTTCAATAATGCATTCCGGCCTGTAAATAAGTCCCGCTCTACATCACGTATAGCAGTCAAGAATTGAAAATCAAATTTATTAATAGTTTCTGTCTCTACCGAGTTTTTAAATTCAGGATCACCTATGTAAATCTTATGTATATATTTTCTCAGGAAATTATTTTCTATTTCATTCCACAAATCATGGTTGCTTTTAAGCTCTAATTTTTTTAAAGCAGTAAAATATTCTTCCCATTCTTTTTCTGGAAGAAAAAATTCATACGTTATTTTTGCTTCGTATGGTGTACCTAATTTAGTTAGCCATGTAGAGACTGTTACTAAATCATCAGAGTACTCATATTCATTTGGAGACTCTTTTATAGTTGCGGAAATAGTAATACTTGGAGGTGACTGTTGAAGAGAGGAAATGGGAATATTTTTATTGAAATCATCAATCGTTAACCTTTTATTTTTTTTTGGGTTAAATAGAAGTTCTAACGCTTTAATTACTGTTGTTTTACCAGCATTATTCTGACCAATAATTACATTAGTTCCACTATTAAAAGTAATGGTAGTGTCACTTTCAAAAGATCGATAGTTATTTATTGTTAAGTCATGTATATACATATTATCCCTCTATTTCATTTTATAGATGTTCATTTCTATCCATCCTAACTTTTAGCATATATTTCCACGTTATTCAACATGTATGTCCAAAAATTTTAGCATAGGAACTATAGTTCTCGATAATATATTGAATGAATACTTCACATTTATAAAGAAAAGCCTCCCATCAGTTCAATGAACTGATGGGAGGCTTTTTCAAACCAATTTTGAAGAAACCCAGTCAAAATCCAGTCAATATTCATTTATAGGGTTTCAAATCCTTGTGTAGCAAAGGGTTTGAGGACAGCTTACATCATGCCGCCCATACCACCCATACCGCCCATGTCTGGCATACCGCCGCCAGAACCTTCTTCTTCAGGAAGGTCTGCAACTACCGCTTCAGTAGTCAGGAACATAGCGGCAACAGATGCTGCGTTTTGAAGTGCAGAACGTGTTACCTTCGTTGGGTCGACGATACCTTGCTCGACCATGTTGACCCATTCGCCAGTTGCGGCGTTGAAGCCGATGCCGACTTTTTCGCCTTTAAGGCGTTCTACAATGATGGATCCTTCTAGTCCAGCATTGTGTACGATTTGGCGTACAGGCTCTTCAAGGGCACGTAGTACGATGCTTGCGCCTGTTGCTTCGTCGTCTTGCAGGCCTAGGCTTTCTACTGCGTTGATGATGTTGACGAGGGCGGTTCCGCCTCCGGCTACGATGCCTTCTTCTACAGCTGCTCTTGTAGAGTTCAGGGCATCTTCAATGCGCAGTTTACGTTCTTTAAGTTCTGTTTCTGTTGCGGCTCCTACTTTGATCACCGCTACGCCGCCTGATAGTTTAGCCAGACGTTCTTGTAGTTTTTCTTTATCGAATTCAGAAGTAGATTCTTCTGCTTGGGCACGGATTTGAGATACGCGGGATGCGATTTGCTCAGGGTTTCCGGCACCTTCAACGATGGTTGTGTTTTCTTTAGTGATGACGGCTTTGGAAGCGCGTCCTAGTTGATCAAGTGTTGTGTTCTTCAGATCCAGTCCTAGATCTTCTGTAATGACTTGACCTCCAGTAAGTGCTGCGATATCTTCAAGCATGGCTTTACGGCGGTCGCCGAAGCCTGGTGCTTTAACGGATACAGCGTTGAATGTTCCGCGAAGTTTGTTCACAACGATGGTTGCCAGTGCTTCGCCTTCTACGTCTTCAGAGATCAATAGAAGTGGCTTGGACTGTTGTACAACCTGCTCAAGCACTGGAAGAACTTCCTGGATGTTGTTGATTTTCTTATCTGTAATTAAGATGTAAGGATCTTCAAGAACCGCTTCCATTTTATCCTGGTCAGTAACCATGTATGGAGAAGCGTATCCGCGGTCGAATTGCATACCTTCTACCACTTCTAGTTCTGTGTTGAATCCTTTAGATTCTTCAATTGTAATAACTCCGTCGTTTCCTACGCGCTCCATTGCTTCAGCGATCAGCTGTCCTACTTCATTATCTGAAGCTGAGATGGAAGCTACCTGGGAGATCGACTCGCGGCCTTCGATCGGCTTTGAGATTTTGCGCAGCTCGTCTGTAGCAAGAGCTGTCGCTTTTTCAATTCCGCGGCGGATGCCTACTGGGTTCGCGCCGGATGTTACGTTTTTCAGGCCTTCACGGATCATAGCCTGCGCTAGTACTGTTGCGGTTGTTGTACCGTCACCTGCTACGTCGTTTGTTTTAGAAGCTACTTCAGATACGAGCTGAGCTCCCATGTTTTCGAAGTGATCCTGAAGTTCGATTTCTTTAGCGATCGTTACCCCGTCATTTGTAATCAGCGGGGAACCGAATTTTTTATCCAAAACGACGTTACGTCCTTTTGGTCCTAATGTTACTTTAACGGCATCTGCCAATGTATCTACTCCGCGAAGCATTGCGCGGCGTGCGTCTTCACTGAATTTAATTTCTTTAGCCATGAAAAAATGCCCTCCTTATCAAAATTCGTATCGATTCAAAAGATTAGTGGTTCTGCGTGTTACTGCACGACGGCTAGAATATCACTCTCGCGAATGATTAAGTATTCATTTCCTTCGAACTTGACTTCTGTACCCGCGAACTTGGAATAAATGACGTGGTCGCCCTGGCTTACTTCCAGTGCTGCTCTCTCTCCATTGTCCAATACGCGGCCCGTACCGACTGCTACGACTTTACCTTCTTGAGGCTTTTCTTTTGCAGAGTCCGGAAGTACGATTCCGCTTGCAGTAGTTTGTTCTTCTTCTACTAATTCAATAACAATACGATCACCTAATGGCTTTAACAATTAGGACACCCTCCTTAGTCAGGTCAATATTCGATATTTGTCGTTTATTAGCACTCTCACATAGTGAGTGCTAACACAATTCTTATCATAAGCAATTCACTATCGATTTTCAAGTAGAAACTATCAATTTTTTCACAACTTTTTCTGACAAAATTCTCAAAAGGCGAAACCCTTATTCTTATTGGTTGCTTTTAAATTGTGATAAAATACATATCGTATAGTTACATCCGTTTTTTTATAATAAAGGAGTCATTCACATGCCTAAACGATATTGGTACATTATTATTACGTACGTGGCCACTCAGCTTTCAGCGCTTGTTGGTGTGCCTGTTTTATATGGGTTGCTTGGGTTCGGTGAGACGGATGCGATCACGATCTGGTCCGTGCTGAGCTTTACGATTGCGACGATCATCATTTTACGTCTGCTTAAACCGGAGATGATGGAAGCTCAAACACGGGAGGATAGATCCAGTTCCGGGAAAATCGTTCTCTGGTCCATTGCCGGTGTATTTCTTGCTCTGTTCGCGCAAGGGATTGCAGCTTTAATTGAAACGAATGTTTTCGGGATACCGACAGGATCTGAAAACACGATGCAGCTCATGAACATCGCACGGGAATCTCCCCTGTTCATTCTTTTACCCGTTGTGTTTGCACCTATAACGGAGGAGATCATTTTCCGTAAAGTCATTTTCGGACAGATGTATAAAAGGTTCAACTTCTTACTGGCCGTGCTCGTCTCGTCACTCGTATTCGGTGCGTTCCACTTCGACTTTACGCATATGCTCGTCTATTTCTCTATGGGTGTCGTGTTCGCTTTTCTTTATGTGAAAACGAAAAGCATCATTACTCCGATTGTCGCTCATATGGCGATGAACTCGTTTGTTGTGCTGTCGCAGTTTTTCTATTCCGAAGAGGATATCCGCCGGATGCAGGAGCAGTTGCAGTCGATCGTAACTGGAGGGTTCTTATAATATGAGAGCTTCCCCACTTACGATGGCCGCGATTTACTTTTTCATGGGCGTGGCGTTCACCTATATCGCAACGTATTCGGCGCCGGAGTCCTTATGGAACTTCCGAACGCTGCTGCCGGTCATCATCGCGACGTTTAATTTTGCCGTGACGGTACGTTTGATTTCGATTCACTTCAAAATCAAACAGTCAAAAAACAATAATAACAAAAAATGACGGACGAGGAGGCTGAGGGCTTATGGAACCGATCCTGCGTGGTCCCCGTGTCCACCTGGGGCCAGTCACCGACGAACATGTAGATACGATATCGAAATGGTTCAACAATTCTTTTTTTCTCCGTCGGCTGGACGCTTTTCCCGCCCGGCCGAGGTCGATTGATTCTTTAAAGGAATGGCGTAATGAGGCAGCCGAAAGCCATACAGAATTCATCTTCTCGATTTGTGAAGAAGATACGTTCATCGGCTATGTGTCGCTGGACGGTATTCTCTGGAACCAGCGGAACGGCTGGCTGGCCATTGCCATCGGCGACCCTTCACACCAGGGAGAAGGTTATGGAACGGAGGCGATGAAGCTGCTCATCGACTATGCGTTCTACGAGCTGAACCTGCACCGTTTGCAATTGACGGTCTTCGAGTACAATCAGCCGGCGATCTGGCTGTATGAAAAACTAGGTTTTACGTATGAAGGCGCCCAGCGTGAGTTCATCTTACGGGACGGCGGCCGCTACGATATGTTCATGTACGGGTTACTCAGTCATGAATGGGATGAAAAAAACGCGCAGGAGCCGAGATGAAGCTCCTTGCGCGTTTTTTATTTGTCATCCTGTACGCCTTTTAATATGAAAGAGAACGGGATGGCGAGAATCAAGATGCCGGCCGAAACGAGAAACGCTTCATTCAGCGTCTGCAGGGTTGCCGCCTGCATATCGATATCCGGGGCGGCAGCAATCTGTGCCCGTCGTACTTCATAGTAGATCGAAAAAAAGACGATCCCTAAAGAAGAGGAAATTTGACGGATGATATTGTTCATTGCTGAGCCTTGAGCGACGAGATGCTCAGGGATGGAGTTCATCCCGGACGTTGTCGCCGGCATATTTCCCATGCCCATGCCGATTCCACGGATAGCGTTCAAAATGAGAATCAGCCAGTACGGGGTCGACAGCTTCAGCATACCGAGGCCGATCGTTGCTCCGGCCATGATGGCAAGGCCCGGCGGCACGACGTACCGCGGTCCTTTTTTATCGAGCAGCCGGCCGCCAAGCGACATGAAAATTCCACTTGCCGCTGCGGCTGGTAGGAATAAAAGACCTGTCATGACTTCATTGAGCCCGTACACATTCTGGATGAGTAAAGGCAGCAGGAAGATTCCGGAGAACAAACCGATCGATGCCGAAGAAGTCACGAGAATCGACACGGAATATGTCGGCACTTTGAATACGGATAGATTGAGAAGCGGATCTTCCTGGCGATTTTCATAAAAGACGAAAATGACGATAGCGATGAGTCCAGAGGCGATCAGCGTAACATTGAGCGAATCTGCAAGCATGCTGATCTCACGGCCACGTCCCAGCGCAAACAGAATGGCGCCGATTCCGAGCGTAATAATTACAAAGCCTGGTAAATCGAACCGCTTGTTCGGATCGGTTTCTGTCCGCTCAAGAAACTTAGCGGATAAGGCCAGTCCAATAAAACCGAACGGGATATTGATGGCGAACAGCCAGGGCCAGTCAAGAAACTGGATGAGAAATCCTCCGATCGTCGGGCCGATGGCGGGCGCGACCATGGCGGCTACTCCGTATACTCCAACCGCCAGTCCCCGTTCATGGCGCGGAAAGGAATTAAATATAAGGGCCATCGCGATCGGCATGATCAGACCGCCCCCCATCCCCTGGATCGCCCTCGAAATAATGACCATCGACAACGTTTGAGACAGCAGGCCTGAAATTGAGCCCACAATGAACAGGCTGAGTCCAGCCAGGTAGACTTTCTTTTTCCCGAACCGGTCTCCAAAATAACCGGTCAGCGGCATCGTCATCCCCATCGCTACCATGAAGATTGTCAGTATCCAGCCGACGGAAACAGCGTTCGAATCAAACACCTCAATGAAGCGGGGCAGAATCGGATTAAGCATGCTGTTGTTCAATATGACGGTAAACGTCCCAAACAGGACGGAAATGACGACCAGCCATTTTGTAGGTATTTTGCTCATAAGCGGCCTCCTCTCTATTTATTTCGGAACTCGAACTGTTCCTTACTTTATCATTGTAAACACTGGTTCTCTATTCTTGTGCCTCGTTTGATGAGAAGCTTCTAATATTAAGCCTTTTAAAATATTCCACCAATCGCCGTTCGCAAACATGAGAAACCGATTGGAAGCGTTTTTACTTGAAATGGGTAGGTTTACCTCTGAAAAAGCATGGGTAATCAGCTATATACATCATAAGGAGGTACGATGAATATGGGTAGACTAGATCAGAAAGTAGCTGTCGTGACCGGTGCAGCTACCGGCATCGGTGAAGCGACGGTCAAGCTTTTCGCAAAAGAAGGAGCCACTGTAGTTTGTGCAGATATCAATGAAGAACAAGTGGAGGATACGGTACAGAAAATCAACGACGATGGCGGCAATGCTGAATATCATTACTTGGACGTATCCGTTGAAGAAAGCGTACAGAACTTGGCCGATCATTTAAAAGAAACGTACGGATCGATCGATATCCTGTTCAATAATGCAGGCATTGATGAAGAAGGTGGAAAAGTACACGAATATCCTGTGGAGCTGTTCGACCGGATCATTTCCGTCGATTTACGCGGCACGTTTTTATCGAGCAAGTACTTAATCCCTTTAATGTTAGAAGGCGGCAGTGGTTCGATCATCAACACTTCGTCCATGTCAGGAAGAGCCGCAGATTTGGACCGCTCAGGCTATAACGCAGCCAAAGGCGGCATTACGAATTTCACAAAAGCGATGGCGATTGATTACGCCCGGGAAGGCATCCGCGTCAATTCTATTGCCCCTGGCACGATTGAAACTCCGCTGATTGATGAACTTGCCGGCTCCAAGCAGCAAAACCAAGGAAAAGAATTCAGAGAGGCTAATAAGTGGGTGACACCTATGGGACGCTTGGGCCGTCCGGAAGAAGTGGCGGATGTCGCCTTATTTTTAGCATCCGATGAAAGCTCTTACGTTACAGGTGAAGACATAACCGTTGATGGCGGTCTCATGGCGTATACATGGCCTGGGAAAATGCTTATAGACGAAAAATGGAAAAATACAACGGAATAATACAAAATAAAGCCCCGCTCGCGATGAACGGGGCTTTGCTTTTGCTTATCATTCGTCTTCCAGTTCTCCGTCCAGCGGATAATGCTTGAGAAAATAGACGAGTGCCTGCAGCTCGACCGCCAAATCAATATGATGCACACGTACGCTCGAAGGCACAGTGATACGAGCCGGCGTGAAGTTAAGCACTCCGGAAATGTTCGATTTCACTAACCGATCGGCAATGCCCTGCGCCGCATGGGCGGGAACGGTCAGAATCGCGACCGAAATGCCATCGATGTATTCCTCTAATTCATCTATATGCTTGATCGGTACGCCGCCGACCGTATCACCGATTCGATCGTCGCTCGCATCGAAGGCAATTTGGATTTTCGTATTGTTGTTTTTCGTGAAATTGTAATTTAAAAACGCGGTCCCGAGGTTTCCGACACCGATGAGGGCGACGTTCGTCGTTTCGTCCTGATCAAGCGTTTTTCTGAAAAAGGACAGCAGGTATTCTACGTTATACCCATATCCCTTCTTACCGAGGGCTCCAAAATACGAAAAATCGCGCCGTATTGTAGCGGAATCTACCTTAACCGCTTCACTGAGCTCTTTGGAGGAGACTCTCATTTTCCCCTGGCTGTGGAGATTGTTAATAAATCTATAGTACAGCGGAAGTCGCTTCGCTGTTGCTTGTGGAATCTTTGCGTTTTCTATATCCATCCTCTAAACCTCCTCTTACCGTTCCTATCTCTGGTAATCGCCGGATTTGCCTCCTGTTTTTTCTTCCAGATAAGTAGCTCCAATAACGATTCCCTTGTCTACGGCTTTACACATGTCGTACACGGTGAGCGCCGTCGCAGACGCAGCCGTTAACGCTTCCATTTCAACCCCTGTGCTCCCCTTCGTCTTTACCGACACGCGGATGAGCAGCGTATAGCTTTCCTCTGTTTCCCAATCGAACGTGACATCGATTCCTTTAAGAGGAAGCGGATGACACATCGGGATCCAGTCGGGCGTTTTCTTAGCGGCCATGATGCCAGCTACTTGAGCGACCGATAGCACGTCGCCCTTCTCTATGTCCCCATTTGTAATTTTATGATAAATCGTTTCGTTTACTTCGACACTTGTTCGTGCAACGGCCGTTCGAACAGTATCTTTTTTCTCAGAGATATCTACCATTCGGGCCCGGCCCTGCTCATTGAAATGAGTGAATTCTGACATGCTCGGACTCCTTTAACTTTTTTACAGCTTAGTTACTCAAACATTACTCCTATTTTACCAAAAAATCAAACGGAAGTGTTACGTCATTCACAATCTAAAGGTTCCTCTTCTTGCTACTCTCATCCTATATAAGATACACTTATCACATTGAGGTGAAACGAAATGATTCTGATGCAATTGAACCAATTGACGAAGCGATTCGGGGCAGAGTTGATTTTAGAAAATATTAAATTGGAAGTCCAGATGCATGATCGTCTGGCCATTGTCGGCAGAAACGGAGCAGGGAAAAGCACCTTGCTGAAAATGATGGCCGGTGATATGAGTTATGATTCGGGTGACATTTTTAAACCAAAGGACGTGACGATGGGCTACCTCGCGCAAAATACGGGGCTGCAGTCGTCCGATACAATATGGAATGAAATGGAAAGTGTTTTCTCCCATATAAAGAAGCTTGAAAAAGAACTGCGTACGATGGAAGCCGATATGGCAGATCCTGACCTTCTTAACGACTATGAAGCGTACCAGAAACTGTTGAAAACGTATGATGACAAGCAGGATTATTTTAAAATGACGGGCGGTTATCAATACGAGGCGGACATCAAGTCGGTACTGAATGGCTTGAATTTCCACAACTTCGATTGGGGCACTCCGATCTCAAGCTTAAGCGGCGGACAGAAAACACGACTTGCGCTAGGTAAGCTGCTTTTGACGAAGCCTGACGTCTTGATTCTCGATGAGCCGACCAACCATTTGGACATCGATACACTTGCCTGGCTCGAAGGTTATCTTCAAGGCTATGAAGGCGCGGTCGTCATCGTATCCCACGACCGTTACTTCCTCGATAAAGTCGTCAATACCGTCTATGAAATCGCCCACCAGGGTTCGAAAAAGTATCACGGCAACTACAGCAGCTATTTAAAGAAAAAAGAAGAAGATTATGAGCTTGAGCTGAAGCATTACGAAAAACAGCAAAGCGAAATTAAACAGATGGAAGAGTTCGTCCAGAAAAACATCGTTCGGGCGACGACGAGTAAGCGGGCACAAAGCCGACGCAAGCAGCTTGAGAAAATGGACAAGCTCGATAAACCAAAAGCTGATCAGCAATCGGCAAAGTTCAGTTTCCAGGTGGCCAAGAAAAGCGGAAATGACGTATTGAAGCTGCGTGATCTGGCGTTCAGCTACAACCACGAAGCGCCTTATTTGTTCGAGCACCTTTCACTTGATGTCCAGCGCGGTGATTCTTTTGCTCTCGTCGGACCAAACGGCGTCGGGAAAACGACATTGTTGAAAACGATCACCAGGGAACTAGAAGCCGTAAAAGGCGACATGAAGATCGGCACAAATGTCCAGATCGGCTACTATGACCAGGAGCAGACAAAGCTGAACTCGAAGAAATCCGTCCTCAACGAATTATGGGACGATTATCCACACAAAAATGAAAAAGATATCCGTACGATCTTAGGTAACTTCCTTTTTTCCGGAGAAGATGTGCTAAAACCCGTATCGGCACTGAGCGGTGGCGAGAAAGCACGGCTGGCGTTAGCAAAGCTGATGATGCAGGAAGCGAACTTTCTCGTCCTCGATGAGCCGACCAACCACCTCGATTTAGATAGTAAAGAGGTGCTTGAGGCAGCGCTTGTAGATTACCCTGGCACCCTGCTTTTCGTGTCCCACGACCGTTATTTCATTAACAAAATCGCCTCCCAGGTCGTCGAGATGAAACCGGAACAAACCCGCGTCTTCCTCGGAGACTACGATTACTATGTACACAAACTGCAGGAAGAGGAGGAACTGAGACAGCTGGAAGAAGCCGAACGAGCCCAGTTTGAAACGAAACCTTCCGAGCAGGAAACGAAAACGAGCTTTCAGCAGGATAAAGCCCAGAAAAGCGAAGAACGTAAACGAAAGCGTCGTATCACTGAGATTGAACAGGAAATTGAACAAATCGAAGCAAAAGTGGAAGAAAATGATGCGCTGCTATGTGAGCCGGAAATTTTCCAGGATCATGAGAAATCACTGGAGCTGACAGAAATGAATGAACAGTATCAGGAGCGGATGGAAGCTCTGCTTGAAGAATGGGAAGCTTTAGATTCCTAAAGATAAATGCTCAGAGTGTTGATAGATACTCTGAGCATTTTTTTATGTAATTTTTTTCAAGCCTCAACTTACTATAAATATGGCTAATGCGATGAAGGATCCGACGATAGCGACGACATAAATCATGGAAAGAGCGGTTAAATTTTTTTGAGTGGAAGAACTATAATTCTCATCACTTTTCCCTGCGACTAATAGTGTTAATACTAGTCCGATTAAAGATACTATGGCAATGATTATGATGGCAATCTTAATGGTACTCACCTCTATTTGTTTGATGTTACTGCTTCCTCATTATATTTATCTTAGCATATATACAAACCTCCGCTGCTTACTTATAAAAAGCTCTTTTTGATTTCCGTGGTGACCTGTACTAAGCTCCCTTATATCTCATACCAAGACTTCGAGATATAAGGGAGTTTCCGTTCCTAATGAATGGAGTTTGAAGTCCGGGAAATCACTGGCTTTCGATGGGAATGGGAACATTTTATGAGGTGCTTCACTATAAAATAACCCCTTTCGAATGAGAGCCGTTTCGAGACTTTTGTATGTAGAGATGGTGGCTTTAGAAAACGGATCGCTTTCCGCGGGCATGTGGTGAGCTTCCTCAGGCTTCGCCTTCCGGGATCTCACCGTTTTCTAAAGCCACCATACGTTTGAAAGGTACTCGAAACGACCTTCAAGTAGTAAGAGTTATTAAAACTAAAATCGCTATAACCACGGCATGGGCGTGTGGTAATCCCGCAACTATTTAAGAACACTTATGTTCAAGCGGGTTCAAAATACATATATAGTGATGGGTGGCGAGAGTATGGGGACACTTCCAGCTTTAAAAGCGCAAACGCTTCTTTAAGCGTAGTGTAGACGTAACTGTGCTGCTGAAGAAAGAGGAAAAACGAAGTGATTCGATGTTGATTTATCGTACTGAAATGAAGGTATTCCCGTTAGCCACGAGTACTATAGCTGGAAGATGAAGGTTAGATGATACCCCACAGTTCTAGCTCTTTATTATTGTAAGAATTGCTTCATGGAAAGCGAGTAATTTCTCAGACCTTCAAGCTCTATTCGTTAGAAACGGAAACTGCAAAGATAGCCTAAAAAGACAAGCACCCAGTCTCCTGGAATGCTTGTCTTCCGTTTCTTTTATTTCCTTCGAATACCGATCGTCCGGCCTGCCTGATTTGGCTGTTCCTGATTCGCATGCTTCTGATAGAAGGCATCAATTTTTTCTTCCACTGCTTTTGGAAAAGGAGCAGCACGTCCCTCGTTTTGATCGATCCCCATCAGCATTTCTTCTAATGTGGCGACAAGATCTCCTTCAGCGTTATGCATAGATAAAAATAAGTGGACGCGCTTCGCATCATAATCCAGCACCTGGGCAGTAATGGTAAACGACGCTCCTTCTTTCATCTCCTGCAAGTAGCACGTATGTGTTTCTAATGTGAACATCGTGTACTGAAAATGGCTGCGGGATGGTTCATCGAGTCCGATATGATCGATAAAGGCATCGGTCGCCTGACTGAATGCTCGATTGTATTCCGCATCGTTCATGTGACCGTTGTAATCCACCCACTCTGAAGGGACGGTGTGTTTATAGTGAAACTCCACGACGACCTCTCCTTTATACGTTGGTTTTCTCTTGCTCTTTTGGCCAATACTCCTGAACTAAATCGTATAGTCGAATCAAAAATTCGTTACGATTTTGATCAAGTTCGGACATGGACATGCCGTTTGACTGTGCTTCACAGCCTGACACTACTTTATTGTAAAGGTCATCCGTAAGCTCTGGTGCTTCCAGCTTCGTCCACGGCTTTTTCAGTGCGGGGCCGAATTGTTTCAGCATATGACGCATGCCGCCCTCGCCGCCTGCTAAGTGGAAGGTTAAGAAAGGTCCATATTGCGCATAGCGAAGACCGGCGCCGTGCGTGAATGCTTTATCGACTTCTTCTGTCGTGGCAATCCCTTCGTTGACAATGTGAAGAGATTCTCTCCAGATCGCTTCAATGAGACGGTCGGCAATGTGGCCCTCAATCTCATGACGTACGAGCAGCACCCTCATATTCATACTTTCGTAAAAAGCCTTCGCTCTTTCTACATTCTCTAAAGTTGTCTGTTTTCCTGCCACGACTTCAACGAGCGGCAGAATATAAACCGGGTGGAAAGGATGCGCGACTACGAATCGTTCCGGATACTGGAGGTTCTCCTGCAGCTCTGATGGCATGATGCCAGACGTACTGGAACCGATCAATGCTTCTTGTTTTGCATGCTCGTCAATACTCTGCAGTACCTTTTGTTTCAACTCTTCTACTTCCGGAACGTTTTCTTGTATGAAATCAGCATCCTTTACGGCATCTGCTAATTCTTTTTCAAACGTCAAACGTTCCTTGGATGCTCCTTCTGCTAAACCAAGCGCTTCTGCGAAAGGCCAGCCTTGATCAACCGCCTGACGCATGCGTTCTTCCGCTCCCTCAGCTGGATCTGTTGCCACAACGTCGTATCCTTGAGCAAGCATACGAGTAATCCAGCCATTTCCGATGACTCCTGTTCCTACTATTGCGATTTTCATGATTATTTACCCCCAGACGGCTGGCGTAGATTGAAATATTCACGTGCTTCCTGCGGTGTCATCGGTTCTAGATCTAATCCGTTCAGCATCGTAACAGCTTTATCTACCAGCTGTTCATTTTTCGCAGGGACGCCTTTTGATAAATAAATATTATCCTCTAAACCAACGCGGACATTTCCTCCAAGAAGTGCCGACTGAGAAGCCATCGGCATTTGCATACGTCCGATGCCAAAAGCAGACCAGTGCGCATTCTCCGGAATTCTGTTCTGCATATAAATCATCGTCTCAGCATCTGCGGCCGCTCCCCATGGAATACCTAGACAAAACTGATACATCGGGTCTCCATCGATCAATCCTTCTTTCACTAATTGATTTGCAAAACGAATGTGCCCGGTGTCGAAACACTCAAGCTCCGGCTTTACACCGCTCTCCTGAATAAGTTTCGCCTGGTCTCTCAGCCAGTCCGTCGGGCTCATATAAATCATGTCGCCGAAGTTCGTGCTTCCGCAATCGAGTGTACACATTTCGGGAAGCAGCTCGCCCACCGGTTCATGACGCTCTGCAGGCGTTTGAATGTCTGTACCATCACCGCCGGCAGCTGGGGTATTCAAACTTGGGATGAAATCTCCCCCGCCCCCGGACGTAATATTAATGATCACATCTGTCTCTGACTCACGAATGCGATCAACGATTTCCCGATAATGTTCAACATTATGGCTGATACCGCCAGTCTTAGGATCACGGGCATGGACATGCGCAACCGTCGCTCCTGCTTTTGCTGATTCAATCGCTGATTCTGCGATTTCTTTCGGTGTCACCGGTACGTGTGGATTTTTTTCTAACGTGTCTCCTGCTCCTGTAACGGCAGAAGTCAGCAATACTTTATGTTTCATTCAAAAGATCCTCCTTTGAATTCTAATTAGTTTTGTTTGATCAATGTTATAAAGTGTACCATCTGGACTGTTTATTTTCAACTCCTTACTTAAAATCACCTATCCTTTTTCTTTAGCATAGCCGAACAAAAACTTGTTTTTGCGGACGTCTGCTTCTGTAAAAACCATATATTATGTAATTAAAGAGCAAATACATAACAAAACCAGCATTAAAACACTATTAGAAAAGACAAGCTTCTCTATAGTTACATATGCTCTGATTTATTTCGTTGTGCTGACCTTGAAAGATAACCGTCCAGATTGTATACTTTGAAATACTTATTTAGTTTAAATAATATATTGAAGATCGACTGTAGAATCAGCAGAAAATAAATAAATGCATTCTGACAAGAAAGGAGTAGACACCATGACAACACGCTACGAAAAAGGACTAGAAATGTTAAAGGAATACACCAATGAAGAAAAAGGAACCAATCATTTTGAACTGATGAAAGGATTAAACGACATTGCTCCGGATATCGGTAAATACATTATCGAATTTGCCTATGGAGATATTTACAGTCGAAACAATTTAAGCAAAAAAAATCGTGCCCTGGCCGTCCTTTCAAGCCTTGTAACTCAGGGATCCGGGAGTCTCCCGCAGCTTGAGTTACACATTAACACGGCTCTTAACGCTGGTTTAACGGAAGAAGAAATCGTAGAAGCGATGATTCAGCTGATTCCATATGTCGGTTTTCCGACCGTCATCAATGCTGTGAAGCAGGCACAACATGTTTTTCAAGAGAGATCGATGGAAGCTGCGAAAACGTAAACAAAGGCACCAGTTCCATGGAGGAGCCGGCGCCTTTTTATTTACTCGGTATTATACTCTGCCAGGGTCACAGCTATTTCATCAACAATAGACTGTACACCGCCGATATAGTGGTTTAAAACAATCGAGAAGATCAGCTCTTCCCCTTCCTCTGTTGTCACATAACCAGACAAAGAATTGACGCCGGTCAGCGACCCTGTTTTAGCCTGAACATTAGCTTCAGCAGCTGTATGATTCATTCGGTTTCTAAGTGTGCCCCCGATGAAGCGATCACTGTTACCAGCGGCAGGAAGTGAGTTTAAGTAAGCCGGGAACCATTCTTTGTCTTGCACTTGATAAAGAAGGCGGGATATTTCATTTGCGGGAATCATGTTAACGTGAGACATACCGGATCCGTCGCGCAGCCTCATCGTATCAGCATTGACGTCGTTATCGTGAAGAAAATTTTCTACCACTTCAAGTCCCTTATCCCAGCTTCCTTCATCGTGAACCACCTTACCCATTTCTTTAATTAAAACCTCCGCGTGCCCATTATTACTCAGCTTCATAAAAGGTACAAACAGCTCTTCCAGCGGCATGGATTCTTTTGAAACAAGTGAATCCGCTGCTTCTGAAATTTTTCCATCTTCCCTTTTATCTCCTGTTACTTTGATTCCCTCATTGACTAATGCTTTATGAAATACGTCTAAAGCAAGACCGGCAGGATCTGATACAGCTATCCAGGAACGCGAGCGGGTACCTTCAAGCGGGATTTCTCCTTCGACAACGATTTGATTCGTGCCATGCGTTCGCTCAATGGAAATTTCCTTTGGCTGATCGGAAGCCACCGTTTCCGTTTTATTCACAATCTCAACGTAGCCATTATCAGGAATGACTCGTACTTCTGCCTCGCCGCCTTCTGCGCCTGCTGGGTAAGCATCGACGATCACCGTGCCCGCATCGTAATCTTCATTCGGAGATAGAGTTAGTGCTGAGATCGGAGCTGCTGTGTAGTTAGATTCATCATTCCATGAGATATCCTCGGATAATCGAACATCGTCATACCGACTATCGTCAGCTAGCAGATCGCCTTTTACTTCCCGTATACCAGCCTTTTTCACAGCTCTGGCGAATGCTTCAAGATCCTCTTCCATTAACGTCGGGTCACCTTCCCCTTTTAAATACAGGTCGCCATGCAGCTTTTTCCCCTTGATGCTGCCGTCGGTTAAGACCGAGGTCGTAAATGTGTAATCGGGACCAAGGGTTTCAAGCGCGGCAGCTCCGGTAAAAAGCTTCATGTTAGAGGCTGGTTTTAATCGTACATCCCCGACATTGTCATAAATGAGCGTTCCCGTTTCAGCTGATCGCACGCTGACACCAGCTAGTGCCCCGTCTAATCTTTGATCATTTAAAATTTCATCGATTTGATGTTCTAAAGAAGAATCCTCGGATGTTGCTTTTACTTGAGCACCCTCCATCGCCTGAGTAAGAGTCAACGTTAAGAACACGGCAAGGATCAGGAAAGCCATTTGTTTACTTTTGATTGTATCCTTCATTATGTATCTTCCTCCTTTAAAGTTTTAGTTTCCTTAACTTCAGCAATCAACTTAGAAAATTTTAACAATTATATGTAAGGATATATAAATATCCCTATAACCTATAGGGTATTCCAATCCAGCGGTTCTTATTTTTAGTTATTCGGCAGCTATTGATCTGCATGTGTTTCTTTAAAAACAAAAAATCCCCCTCCAAACTTTCATTTAGAGGGGGATTATCATTATATTTTTATTTTAATTTCCCTATCCCTTTTTGGGCTTTTCCTTTTGTTTTATCTTTTTTTCCTTTCGTCTGCATCTCAGGGTCATCTTTAACTTTGCCTGTCTGCTCTTTCACTTCCCCTTTAGCTTTATTGGTTTGGCCTTTCAATTTATCATCTATTCCATTATGATCTGCCATGGATCGTCACTCTCCTTTTTAAAGGTTTGGAAAATATATACCCTGAAGAGCGCCGCTTTACTCTTCTTATCATTTAAACCAGCTTCCTATAAATAAAAAAATCACCAGGCCCGATGGAACTGGTGATTTTTTTCATATAATTTGCTAGTCGTCGGTTGGATGCGTTTGTTCCGATAACCGCTCTAGTACCTTTTTTCTAAGACTAGGGTTCAAAGGGCCAAGGCCAAAGATTTCTGATAACCATAAACCATCAACCGCCAGACGCATGATGGTGGCATCTACTTGGTCGATTCCGTCATGCTCGATATGATTCTGCCAATCTGCATATGTATCCTGCAACGGCTTAAGCAATTTAGGATTCATCCCCTGGGCTGCTAACATTCCGGCACTGATCGTTTCGTTTTCCAAGCTTTTCGCATGCATGACGTTAATAAATGATCTGGCCCATTTGCCCATCTCTTCTGTATCTTTTTCCACAAGCTCTTCCACATTGTCACGGTAGATTTCATTCATATGCTGCACAAGCCCCTGCACAAGAGCTTCTTTTGTGGAAAAGTGATACAAGAGTCCACCTTTGCTGACCTCTGCTCTTTTAGCGACAGCATCTAACGTTAAAGCATCACTTCCCCGCTCTTTAACGATTAACGCAGCGGCTTCTAAAATTTTATGCCGTTTCGATTCTCTAGGCATTCTCTTCCCTCATTTACTAAGTACGTTTTCCCATAATGTTATCAGTAGTTCGGGGGTTTTTCAATTTAATCGAAACGCCCTATGTATAGAGGTGAATGCATAAAACGACCTTATCCACATACTTTTCAACAGTTGTGTATGGATTTTATCGGTTTTCAACATTTTAATCCACATTATCCACAATCAGTTATCAACTTATCCACAAATTGTGGGAGCGTTTTCTCTCCTTTAATTTCAATACTATAATTATTTTATCCACTGCATAAATATACAAATGTGTATAACTTTTAAAGTCTCCTCATTCTTCAGCTGTACTTTAAGCCACTCCCTCATTAAAAAAACTCCCTTATTAAGGGAGTTTAGGAGCCTCTTTTACCGTACATTTCCAAGTCTAAGCCAGGGTTTGCGTTCAAATCATAACCCGAGCGGTGTCCTTGTTGATAAGCTACAGCGCCTGCTGCGGCAATCATCGCTGCGTTATCTGTGCATAAGTGCAGTGGTGGTATCAGTAATTCACAATCCTCTTCTTTAAACTTATCCTTTAATGCCGAGCGTAATCCTTTATTTGCGGCAACTCCACCAGCCACAATGACTTGCTTCACTCCATATTCTTTGGCAGCCTTGTATGTTTTTGTGGATAACACGTCCACTACACTATCTTGAAAACTTGCGGCCACATCTTGTGGAGGAATTTCTTCATTTTTCTGTTTCGCATTGTGCAGCTTGTTGATAACTGCTGACTTTAAACCACTGAAGCTGAAATCATAGGAGCCATCCTCAAGCCATGCTCTCGGAAAATCAATCGAGACTTCTCCCTCCTGAGCAAGCTTATCGATGTGCGGTCCACCTGGATAAGGAAGCTTTAACGTACGTGCTACTTTGTCGTACGCTTCACCTGCGGCATCGTCACGCGTTTCTCCGATCACTTCAAAGCTTCCATGCTCGTCCATTAAAATAAGCTCTGTATGGCCCCCGGAAACTACGAGAGAAAGCAGTGGAAATTCGAATTCTTTTTCTAACCGATTGGCGTAAATATGACCAGCGATATGATGCACGCCGACTAGCGGCTTCTGCTTGGCGAACGCCAGTGCTTTTGCAGCATTAACCCCTACAAGTAATGCTCCGACAAGCCCAGGGCCTTCTGTTACAGCAATGGCTTCAATATCATCGATCGTCATTTCTGCCTGCGTAAGCGCCTCTTCCAGCGTCAGCGTAATCTGTTCGATATGGTGACGAGAAGCAATTTCCGGAACAACTCCCCCAAACCGCTTATGGCTTTCTATTTGAGAAGCCACCACATTCGTTACGAGCTCGCGTTCATTTTTTACAATAGCCACGGCTGTTTCATCACAGCTCGTTTCAATCGCTAAAACATATTGATCTTTACTCATTTTAACCCCACCCACATGACTAATGCGTCTTCTCCATTGTCAGTATAGTAATTTTTCCTTATACCGCCAGGCACAAGTCCGAATTTACGATATAAATGCTGCGCTGCCATATTGGAGACCCGTACCTCCAGGCTAAGCTGAATGGCGCCCATCTCAATGACCTGTTCAAAAGAATAGCGGAACAGCTGCTCGCCGTACTTTTTCCCGCGGTGATCTGGATGGATTGCAATATTGGTTACGTGCGCTTCATCAATAATCAGCCAGACGCCGCAATATCCGAAAACTTCCCCTTGATCTTCAATGACATAATAGTGCGCATAAGGATTCTCGCCGTTCACTTCATTCCTGAACGTTTCTTCTGTCCAGGGTACGGGAAAGGAAGCGTGTTCTACTATCATTACTTGAGCAAGATCCTTTTCTTTCATTTCTCTCACCTGTACCATTTACCGTTTCTCCTGCTGAGCCAGCCACTTTGCTTCTGCTTCAGGAATACGCAAATAATTCGGTACAAGCTCATGAAGAGGAGCCGGCTCTTTCTCCATTGCCGCAAGCGCCAGATAGGAGGGGCTCGGGTAATGATAGCCTGCATCAGCAATGACAGCTTGATCTCCTAAGTATTCTTCGATCATATCTTTGTGTAACGCTGTGTCCTGACTTAAGAACAGTATCGGTGCGTTGAGATCTTTTAATGACGCCAGCCAATCTGACATTAGAAGGTTCGCCTCTTCTTTGATGAGATTTAGCTTCGTATCATACAAGCCCGTATAAACAAGACCTCTTCTCGCATCAAAAAAAGGACAGATATATCCTTCATAAAGGCGACCCTGGCTGGCCAAGGCCTTAAGGCTCGAGATTCCGACTACTGGAATGCCTAACGACCATGCCATCGTTTTCGCTGTCGTTAAGCCAATCCGCACCCCTGTGTAAGAGCCTGGTCCGTGAGCTACTGCTATTCGATCCAGTTCTTCAGGCTTCGTTTGTGTGTCACGCATCAATTGATCAATCGCAGGCATCAAACGAATGGAATGATTTTTTTTCACGTTAGTCATGAGTTCGCCTGCCACTATTCCGTTTTTAACTATGGAGAGACCTAACACATCATTTGACGTATCCATCGCCAGCACATTCATGTACTCATCTCCTTACACACTTGTTCAAAATGATTGGAACGAGCAGTAATAGAGATTGTTCGTGACGTATCGTCCACATACTCAATCGTTAATTCTAAACGCTCCTCAGGCAAGTAATCTTCAATGAACTGTGACCACTCCACTACAGTCACACCTTCTCCATTAAAAAATTCTTCAAACCCTAAATCCTCATCACTATCCTCTAGTCGATACACATCCATATGATAGAAAGGAAGCCGTCCCATATACTCTTTTATAATCGTAAATGTTGGACTATTCACCGTTCGTTTAACTCCAAGCCCTTTTGCCAGGCCTTTCGTAAAGGTCGTTTTCCCTGCACCTAAATCGCCCTCAAGCGTCAGCACATCGCCAGCTTGCAGCAAGCCTCCAAGCTTCTCCGCAAACTGCTTTGTATCCTCTTCTGAATGCGTTGTCCATGTTATTGTCGTCATTCTAATCACGTTCCTCTTGCAAATGGGTATACCCCGATTTATTTAGAATAGAGCGTTTTCCTTCCTTATAAAGGTAGACCGCACCATTTTGACTGCTTTCTTTCACTCTGCCAATTTCAACGACTGGCGTATTATCTTGCTTCGCAGCCTCGACGATGTGGGGCCATTCCTTTTCACTGACCGTTCCTATTAACTCAAAATCCTCTCCTCCAGAAAGCACCCAGTCTTTATAACGAGAAGGGAATAACTCAGAAATTTGAGAAGAGTAAGGGATTTGCTCAAAGTTTAAATGAAGCTCAACCTTTGAAGCTTCAGCAATCTCATTTGCTTCATTCGCAATCCCATCACTTACATCATTTAACGCAACACGAGAGAGGGACGATAATCGTTTGGCAAAATGAACACGCGGATAAGGCGTACGATGCCTTTGTATTAAATATGGGTCATTCACCCCATTAAGTATACATTCAAGTCCCGCGCGGGCGTCACCTAATGTACCCGTCGCAAAGACGATATCTCCTGATTGAGCGGCACTTCGGTAGCGCGCTTTATCTTTTAGCACGTAGCCAAAAACCGTAATGGAGACACAAAGCTGCTTGCCAGAAACCGTATCGCCCCCAATTAAATCCATATGGTAGTCGCTGGCAAGCGTGCGCATGCCCCGATATACTTCCCCCAGCTCTTCCTGTGTCCAATCGTTTGGAACGACAAGTGATACTAAGTAAAAGGCAGGCGTACTGCCCATCGCAGCTAAATCACTTAGATTCGCAGCCAGTGCACGGTAACCTATATGGTATGGCTGCATGGTCTCTCTGGAAAAATGAACATCCTCCACCATCGTATCGACCGCCGTCACAATATCCTCAGAAGGCTGACGGAACACGGCAGCATCATCACTCACTCCCTTAATCAGCGAAGGTTGTAAATAGGCGGACGGCCGGATCGAATCGATAAAAGAAAACTCGTCCATAGCTAAAACCCCTCTCGTCCTGCGTTAAAGAAAACGTACGTTTCTTCACAATAAAACCATTATACCAAGTAATATCGTGAAAATAAAAAAAGACAAAAGAAAAGCCTTAGGAAAGAATCCCTAAGGCTGTAATATTAGATGTAATGGCGGTCCGGACGGGACTCGAACCCGCGACCTCCTGCGTGACAGGCAGGCATTCTAACCAACTGAACTACCGGACCATTTAAAAACACTACTAAACTCAACACAAGTTGAGCTTTAAAAATAATTTGGTTGCGGGGGCAGGATTTGAACCTGCGACCTCCGGGTTATGAGCCCGACGAGCTACCGAACTGCTCTACCCCGCGATATTGTGGGAAAACTCTTTATAAGTTCCCATTATAATTTTTGTAAGACTGCTCCTCACGTTGCAAGCTTATTCGTTGAAGCTTACGCTCGTCGCAAGACCTACAGGGATGTCTTTGCAAGAAGTTTTACGGTCTTGCTCTACCCCGCGATATTGTGGGAAAACTTTTTACAAATCCCCATGAAATTTAATTGAAACGACGTAGCAGCGTCCTACTCTCACGGGGGTAAACCCGACTACCATCGGCGCTGAAGAGCTTAACTACTGTGTTCGGCATGGGAACAGGTGTGACCTCTTCGCTGTCGCCACTACATCGTTGATTGAGGTGAACCCTCAAAACTGGATAAGACATCGGACATCTTCACAAACGTAACCTTTTTCACGAAGGTTGA
>NZ_JAIZEN010000014.1 GCF_024189295.1 Halobacillus sp. A1 | reverse complement strand
TGAAGGAATAAGAGGACAAAACCCTCTTACTTACAACCAAAGAAGCCGCGTTGGACGATAAAATAGTCCAACGCGGCTTCCTTTTTTGATATATAACTCAAAAAGTTAGCAGTTCTTCAGTGGCCTCGTCACAAGCTGCTCCCTTTTTAAAAATGACTTTGTTAAAGTTCCGTGTTGATATTCATATAAGCTCCCTATAGCGGAAGACTCGGTTTCGAGACCTAATGAGAATCCAGGGGCTCCGGGAAACGGATCGCTTTCCGGGGGGCGGGCGCTGAGCCTCCTCGACCTTCGCTCTCCGGGGTCTCACCTGTCCCGCTCCTCCCCCAGGAGTCTCACCGTTTCCCTCCGCCCCTTTGCCATATAAGTATCTCGAAACCGCTTCAACAAAAGCAAATAATTCTGTTAGTACGCAGTTTCTCGGTCCAAGTGTCTCAGGCTGCAAAACCTTGCTATAAAGCTCTTAATCCGAAAGAACAGAGGGATGGAAAACCGCACCTTCTTAGTGAAAGCGGTACTTTTTCTCGCTTACTTCGTATCGGGGATTGGGGAACTGCGGTACTCCATTTTTAAAAGCGAAAGCGCTTCGTTTCGTATGAACTGGAATGAGCTGCCGGAGATAAAGGAAACACGAAGAACGGAGTGATTCAATGTTGATTTATCGTACAGAAGTAAAGGAAGTCTCCTCATCGCTATGTGTTGAGTTGAGAAAGGATTGGAATGTCTAAATTTTCTTATCAACCTTTCACAGGAAGGCAAGTAAACTACATTAATATTGTGGAGTTTTAAAATAGAACAATTTAACCGTTGCACTGGAATGTTATTCTCCCTCTTTAATTAAAAGTTTTCATGTCAAGTGGACTTCGAGAAGCACATCTTTAGTGAAGGGCGGCGGGGAATGGCGAGACTCCTGTGGGAAGAGAGTGCTAAGTGAGACCCCGCAGGACGGGACGTCCGAGGAGGCTCACCGCGCTCCCACGGAAAGCGAGCCATTCGCCCTGCTCCTCTCATCAAATGTCTCGAAATCGAGTCTTCCGCTATCCTGCCAAATTGTTGAATAACTCACTTATCAATATCCACAATCACCTTTAACATAGACTTTAAAATAAAGAGGGCGATCGCAGTATGAAGCGATCGCCCTCTTTCATTAACCTTTATAATCTAGTGTTCAACTTAAAACATCTATTCCTTTAAAATACTCTTAAGACGCAGACCAGACGTCCTTCGCAAAGCGACCGGATTGTTCAAGCCCTTCCAACCATGCAGTTGCTTCTTGGCTGCTTGTCTGATGAAGATCTTGATAACACCTGATCAGCGTATCCGCCACTTCAGGAGCCATCTTGCTGCCATCGCCGCAAATGTACAGGTGGCCTCCTTGATCTAAGAGAGAAATTATCGTTTGTGCATTTTTCCTCATTAAATGCTGGACATACACTTTTTCTTGATCCTGTCTGGAGAAAGCACTATGAAGTTCGATAAGCCCGAGGCTTTCGGCTTCCTTCAGTTCTTTCTCGTATAAAAAGTCCTGTTCTGGATGACGGCACCCGAAGTACAGGTGAGCACTTCCGAGCGTTTTCCCTTCCTGCTGCATGACATGGCGAGCTTGGATGAATCCTCTAAACGGCGCGATTCCCGTTCCTGGTCCTACGAGAATCATCGGAGTTTCAGGATCGTCAGGCAGCTGAAATGCCGATTGAGGCGTTCGGATGAAACAAGCGATTTTGTCGCCTGTTTCTCGAGATGCCAGATAGTTAGAAGCTACTCCTTCATACTCGCCTTTGCCGCTCCAGGCTTCCCCACGGACGACACTGACCGTAACACTTGTCTGATGTTCGTCCACACGTGGTGAACTAGAGATGGAATAGTAACGGACTTTCAAGGACGGCAGCAAGGAGATAAAGCTTTCGAATTCCATTTCACAGGAAGGATAAGCTTCAAGCAGCTCAAGCATCGTCTGACGTTTTTCCAAAATTTCTCGTTTGTAGATGTCATCCTCTACGAGTTGTTCAAGCTCCATTTTGTGAGGAGGACAAGGGTTACTCGCTGCGAGCTCACGAATTTGTGCGCGGGTCGCTGGCTCCTGCAATTCCACATATGACGATAATAATTGTGCAAGCTGAACAGGCTGGTTGGCAGGCAGATGGTTCGCTCTTCCTGTACCTGCTCCAAGAATGACATGCTCTTCTCCTTTTATTCCAAACCGGTTCAACACCCTGTTTACAAGTGCTGGTGTATTTTCAGGCAGCACGCCAAGATGATCCCCTTCTTTGTAGGTGACGTCTGCAGGCAGCTGTACATCAATGTGACGAGTACTTCGTTCACTAGTATTCAAGAGTTCCTGGTTGTCACGAACAACGGCAGTAAAAGCATCATACGTGCGAGCAACTGGTGTATAGCTGATGCCACTGACAAATTCCATAGAGACGTGACTAGACGTGTGGTCTCCGTCCTCCAGCTCAAGATTAAAACGATCCGCTAAACTAGGCCATAAACGCTCCTGCCATTTTTCAAAATCGCCATCAAAGTCTTCACTTGCATCTCCTTCTCCACGTTCAAGGAGTTTTGAAGCCCCTTTGGCTTCGAGCTCTCCATCGATAATGGCCGGAATGCGCTGATAGGTGTTCGCCCAATTGCGATCCCCACAGCCGAAGACGGCATAGGTTACCCCTTCCAGGTCTGCTTCTTCAACTGATGGAAGCCAATCCATAAAGGAAGTCGCATTATCTGGCGGGTTTCCGTTATAGGAAGCAGATACAATTAAAACTGCCCCTTCAGTCGGAAGATCTCCGGCAAATTCGTTCAATGGAGCTGTAGTCACTTCAAACCCTTGATATCGTGCGGTTTCCGCAAGTTCTCGGGCTACTCCCTCTGCCGTTCCCAAATTAGATCCAAATAACACAAGTAATGGCGTGCCATTTGATTGGATGATAGGCTCTGCCTTCGATTCTACAGATGTTTCTTTTTTCTCCTCAGAAGCCGGCGTTTGGAATACCATAGCTTCTTTTCTGGATTTCACTTTCATCGTCAATGCGTCAGGCTTGAACGTTAACGTTTCTTTAACGTCCAGTTCATAATCTGTATGATCTTCCAGTTCAAAATGCTGCAGGACCATGCCGAGAACGAGCGTCGCTTCATGAAGAGCGAATTGCTGCCCAATGCAAGCCCGCTGCCCGTTGCCAAAAGGTTTATAAGCATGATGCGGAATGTTTGCGGGATCTTCAAATCGCTCCGGTTTAAACTCTTCCGCATCTTCGCCCCAGACGGACGTGTCACGGTGCAGCTCTGGTAAAAGGAGCGTGAACGTATCTCCTTTTTCCACCTCATATTCTCCATCAAGCGTCGTATCTTCCTTGGCAAAAACAGAAAAAGCCGGGGCTGTCGGCCATAACCGCAACGCTTCATTCAAGATCATCCGCACATATTTCAACTGTTTCACCTGTTTGTAGGATGGTGTGTCATCACCAAGGACTTCATTCACTTCTTGATAGGCTTTCTGTAATTTCTCAGGATCTTTCAACAAGAAATAAATTGCAAAAGAAAGAAGACCGCTCGTTGTTTCGTGCCCCGCAATCAGGAATGTAATGATTTGAAACCGGATGTTCTCATCATCGAGGGCTTCTCCTGTTTCAGGGTCTTTTCCTTTTAGCATGTGAGCAAGTAAATCGTCCTCTCCTTGGTCACCCGCTTGCTTCCGATCTTCGATTAATTGATCGACCAGATTGAACATGTAATCAATATCTTCTTTATATTGTCGTTTGGAACGGACCATCAGCTTATCCTGGATACCGAGCCGCTGCGACTGGCTCATCGATTCATCGAGCGCCCTCACCATTTTTTCTACGAATGGATGAGAATCTTCACGATAGAAGCTGTTGAAGCGATAGTTGAACCCGCACAAACCGATGGTATCCAGCGTAAGACGAGTCATATCATCCGGCACATCAATTTCTTCGTTCGAATTAAGACGTGCCCATTTTTGGACCAGCTGTGAAGCAATATCGACCATTTTATCATGGTACCCTTTCATCGCCTGCTGGCTGAAACTAGGAAGTAATATATTGTGGGCTTTCTTCCAATTCGGCTCACCTGTTTCACTAGTGAATAAACCATCTCCGCCAAAAGCACGTACTTTTTGAAGAGCAGGCCCGACTTTTTTATCAAAGCGTGTTTCATCACAAATTTCTGCAGCAAAACGAGCATTGGAAACGAAGTTACTTACTCGACCAGGAAATTGAAATTGGAAGACCGGTCCCAGCTCCCGAGCATGGTTCATAAACGACTGTATGGGTTTATCTTTATCAATGCCCGGTAAATTTCCGAGCGGTCCATAGGATTTCGGTTGTGGAAGTTCTTCTATATGATTCATGAATAAGCACCTCTTTCATGGATTTGAAAATAACCGGAATGAATATTCATTCCTTTTATAGGATAAGAAAACTGAGCCCCATCACGAATGATGACGCACAGCATCCCAACAACTTTCCTCTACTCCTGCCAATAATTCCTCCGACGATTCGATGTCACCTGCACGGATCAATTTAAAAAGCTCAAGAAAACCACCAAATATAATAGCAATTAACGCTTTCGATGGAAGGTCTCGAATTTGCTTTTCTTCTTTCCCCTCATCTAAGAAATTCTGGAGAATCATAAGCAGATGATTAAAATTCTCTCGACTCGTATCATCAAGAAAGTAAGCAGCATTATGGGTTTTTATAAAATAAAGGGCATGCTCATGGTCATTTGTGAAACGAACCATCCCTTTAAATAAATGATGGAATTGATTACGAATACTATCTTCCTTCGGATAATCTTCCTCCAGCGTATGGGTGAACAATGTCACATAATGCTGGAACAATGTATTGACAAGAACTTCTTTGTTCGCAAAATAGCGATATATGGTTCCTGCGCCTACGTTGGCATCATTAGCAATCATCGGAATCGTTGTCGCATCGAAACCACGTTCTGCAAATAAATTAAGCGCACTGTGGATGATATGATCACGTTTACTTGTGGATGTCGGCATCTGAAAGTTTCCTCCTTTTATCACGGAATGAACATTCATTCCTTATCATTGTAGTACTTTATTCCATATCATGCAATCATCCAAAGGGCTCAAAAAAGTTTGCACATCTAATTTAGGTTTAGATACTAGAGATAAAAGGAACTACCATTTTTATGGATAATTAGGAACGTAATAAGGATTGTATAGCCCTTGAATTTACGTTAGTAAAATCAAGATGAGATTCTAATAGCGTAACCAAATATTCGTACTATTACTTATTATTAGGAGGCACACAATGAGATATTTAGGTGTAGGTTTAGTTATGCTAGCGGGATTATTCTGGGGCATAAGCGGAGGAATTGCGGATATTTTAATGGACAAGGGCTGGGATCCTATTGTGATTTCATTTTATCGAGGGGCTGTCGGGTTTATATGTTTTCTCGCCTGGTTTCTCGTTCGGTTTAAACAAAATTGGACCACCTCTCCTCATTTATATATATGGTCCTTATTAGCAGGGCTCGGTGTTGCTGGTAATTTCACTTTTTACTTTCTTAGTATCGAGTCTTCAAGCATTGCTGTTGCGGCTACTTTAGTGTACTCTGCCCCTGTTTTTGTTCTTTTAGTCTCCTTTTTAAGAGGAATAGAACGCTCGACCTGGTTCAAATGGGGATGCATTGCCGGCGTGCTTATCGGGATTATCCTGCTTACAGGTGCCTACAACCCCGAATCGATTTCAGTCAGTTTTCTAGGGGCGGCAGCGGGGCTTGCTGCTGGGCTTTGCTACGCTTTGTTTATATTCGGATTTAAAAAAACGGCTTCTATTGCAAAGCCGCAGACGACCTTGACTATCGCCTTTTTCTCATTCTGCCTCATTCTTCTTCTCTTTATGAACAAGGGTGAAGCAGCCAGCGTGGTGACCTCAAGCGACTTAGGCTGGTTTGTTCTATTAGGGATCCTGGGAGCTGGAATTTCATTTATATTGTATGTGATTGGAATTCGACGGACTGCCCCGTCAACTGCTTCTATGGTAGCTATGGTAGAGCCGGTGACAGCTTCATTATTCGGCGTTATGCTTTTGGGAGATGATTTGGGTCTCGTTCAATTTCTTGGAATGGTACTCATCCTGGCGACAGTCACCATCCTTAGTGTGAAGCAGTCTGGCTGAGATAGTTCACGTACAGTTAACCAATGTGTTTGAGATTAGTAAAGCAACACTATTAAGTCGGAATTCAGCCAAAAACGATACAACCCATAAAGCCCCACACGAAATTGTTTCGTGTGGGGCTTTATCTTAGATTCATTTTATCCATTGCTTGTGAAGGTGATAATAACGGTGCAAATCCGCATAAATGTTAACGGCCGCTTCTTCGTTATAGTCATGGACGTTTAATTTCTATCGTAACTAGTAACTTTCTTAGCCTATGACCCCTTTACTCTCTCAACCATCTCTCTTTATAATCTTCAATGTACCGTTCAATGGGAGTTGGTTTGGATTTTGTGATTTTTTCAAAATCATAGGTGACTCCTTTAGCCAACCCCAATTTGGTTGGAAAATGAATACCGATTACGACATTCACAAAGTCCTCATTTTCTCCCTTTTGTAACATATACGACTTAAACTCTTTAACCGTTGGATTTATATATTCGATTCTCACCCCAAGAATAGAAGTCATTAAGTCAGCTACTTCATAAAAATCGACCGCTTTCTCA
Organism: Halobacillus sp. A1; assembly: GCF_024189295.1. Taxonomy (GTDB): domain Bacteria; phylum Bacillota; class Bacilli; order Bacillales; family Halobacillaceae; genus Halobacillus_A. Next base: position 86,309 of record NZ_JAIZEN010000014.1, on the reverse strand, counting down.
CCCGTAATGACATGACTCTTGTTTGAATGATCTGCAGGATTTTCAAAAGCCTGAAGAGCTGCTTCTGCAAGATCCCGTGTATCCACAAAGCTCGTCTTCCCCTTCCCCGCTGGGACAAAAATCCTTCGATTTTCTTTAATTTCTTCTCCCAAAAAATCATGCAGGTTCTGCATGAAATACCCTGCTCTAATAAAAGTATAGGGTATGTTTAGTTTTTTGATGAGCTTGTCATTCTTAAAATGATGAACGAAAGGAAGAAACTGAACATCCTTAACCGATAAGTACACAACATGCTTTATACGTTTTCCCTTGACCATTTTAAGAAATTGATAAAATTCGATTTTGTCTCCTGGGGGATACATGAGAAAGATCTTATCTACACCTTCTAACGCCTCTTCAAACGTAGCACGTTTAGAAAAGTCTAATTCTACAAAAGAAAAGTCATTTCCATAAATTCTCTTTGCTTTTTCAACGTTTCTCACTGCACTCTTAAAGGAAAGGTTCTTTTCAAGTAATTTTTTGGCTACTTCTATTCCTACTTTCCCATTAAAGCCCGTAACAAGTATAGTCATGTCCGAATCACTCCTATTAGAAAAAGAAAAAGAATCTACCCTTATTCACCAAAATCCCTAACTAATAATTGGAAAAATATTTTGATACCAGCCCTGGAACAAGGTAATCAGGATAGAAAAGTTTGGCTATAGGGTACTCATCAAGCCATGCAAAACCATACAGTATATTACTTATATACTACTTTAAATTTTTCACAAACCACAGGGATTTTATGGTGGAACTCTAGATTTACCTCTTTGAGTTCTTTTTTAAAAAAGTCTTCGTGTACGGTACGCCAATACTCCAACGAGCGGTCGCCTTCACCTTCTAAATAAGCGTGTTCTTCAGTAACTTCATCAAAAGGAATAATATCAACCGAAGTCGTTTCGGCGATGGCCACGGCTTTTCCATCCCCATCGAGAATAATATTATGAAGACCTATATGGGGCAGCGGCTCCTTTTCTAACTCATATAACGTATAATTTGATGCTGTTGCTGTTTTCTTTCCTTCTAACACTAAATTCGCCAGTTCATCAGCCATTTCCTCAGAATCGCCAAAAGCCCATGCTTCAAAATCTGTTGGCGCATTCGGGTGGGTCTTCTTAAAATCTTTCCACATTTCCTGAATTGAATCATTGCTCATATCTATCAACCTGCTTTCTACCTTTTTACAAGTGATCATAAAAACAAAAATATAACTTAGACCATTGAGTTTAAATTTTACTATCCTCTATTATATATCATACTGTACTCTTTTTTCTGGCAGGAATTTATTCATTCATGTTTTCACCAGATGCAAAAGATGATACCCGCTAGAGTGTTTATGGCCGGATATAAAGTCAAATCCTCTTTTTTTGTAAAAATCTTCCGCCTTTGTATTTCTTTCAAAAACGTTCACTGTTAGTTTTTTTCGGTTCTTATATGCAAAATCTACTAATTGCGTGCCAATTCCTTGAGATTGGAATCCTGGACTAACGAATAGTCCGCCTATCTCATGGCCCAATAAGCTTATAAAACCGACAGGACGACCGTTTAGTGTGTAGACCCACGTCTCGCTTTGATGAATATAGTTGTATTTGAGATTCTCGATTTCTTTTTCCAAAAACTCTTTAGACATAAATGAATGATCAATTTTTGAAGACTGCTCAAAAATATGAAGTACATAGGGTAAGTCGTTATTATAATAACGTCGAATTACGATGTCATCACCTTCTTTTAACTTTTGTTTATAAAAATAGTTTAAGGTCTTTAATATTACAAAATATAGATATTGAACTTATGTAAATTATATTATATACTGTTATCATTATCAATAATGATAACAATGAGAGGAGGATTTATTATCAGTAAATCTAAAGAAAATGTAATCTTACATCCGGTAAGAATGAAGATTATTCAATATCTTTCAAAAGGTGCTGCTACCAGTTACGAAATAGTAAAAGGGCTGCCTCAAATTCCACAGGCAACGCTATATCGGCATTTAAAAATTTTAAATGAGGAAAATATAATTCATGTTATCGAGGAGAAAAAAATACGAGGGGCATTAGAAAAAACATATGCTTTGCAAGAAAACGGTGCCCGTATCAACGCAGAAGATTTTATGACAATGAGTGAAGATGAGCAAATTCAACTGTTTACCACTCTCTATTTCTATCTCTTGAATAAAACAGAAGAATACATCAAAAGTAATAAAAATATTGAGAAAGACCCCTTTGGATTTAATCAACTGGATTTGGATTTAACAGAAGACGAATTTGCCAACATGAGGAAAGACCTTTTGGAAGTTTATGAAAAATACGGAAAAAGAAAAGAGAATAATCAAGGTAAAACTGTTCAAATGTTCCAAATCTTCCTTCCAGAAGTTGATCGTGAAAATTAGAATAGAGGTGAACCGCTTTGAAAAGAATTCTGACCATAAGTTTTATCTTATGCCTTTTTGGGGCTATAGGCGGCTACTTTATTGCTCAGGACACAAATTTCAGTAATACACTGGATCTTCCTAATAAAAAAACACTTATTTTGATATTGACAATTCAGGCTGGAATATTGACTTTTTTATTTAGTATTATTGGTATGGCCTTACAAAAGAAGACACCATTTGAAATGATGCACAAAGGTAAGAAGCGCCGTGGGACTTTTCTTTCAATATTGTTAGGATTATTAACTGGGTTTAGTATCCAGGCAAGTGACGTCTGGATTTTCCCTCATTTACTGCCGGAATTGGAGATGCATACTCCCGCGCCTTCTGTTGAAGGATTGTTGGGAGGGGTTTTTTATGGAGGTATAGTTGAAGAAGTCATGTTACGACTCTTTGGAATGACTTTGATTATTTTTTTGGTACTTAAATTTCGAAAAAGTAATAACCTGCCTGCCATTTATTATTGGGGAGCAATTGTTGTAACGAGTGTTATTTTTGCTATAGCTCATCTGCCTGCTAATGAAGTCCTTTTTGGTGAGCTGAACCCAATAATTGTTATTAGAGCTCTGATCCTTAATGGCTTAGGCGGTATGTTTTTTGGTTACTTATATTGGAAGTATGGGTTCTGGTTCAGCGTATTATCCCACATGACTGCACATATCGGAATGCAGCTTATCTTTATACCATTACTATTTTAAAAGAGGTGTCCCATAATGAAGAATGAGCAAGAAATCATCCTCCAAGTACAAGAAGATAAACTTTATGCAACTCTTGCAATACCAGAACATCATAATGGTACCGCTGTACTGCTAGTTCCAGGTTCCGGGCAAGTAGACCGCCATGGCAATTCCACTAAACTGCATATGAACGTATATAAGGATTTAGCTGACCTTCTAAATAATGCAGGGCTGATCACTTTATGTTTTGATAAAAGAGGAGCAGGAAAAAGCGAAGGTAACTACCTCAAATCTGGAGTCTGGGATTTCATTAATGATGCAAGGCATTGGCTGGAATACCTTCAGAACCATTCCTTAGTTGAGCGGATAGTTGTTATCGGGCACAGCGAGGGAGCCATAACCGGACCCGCTATTTTGAAAGAGAAAGATGTTAATGGCTTTGTTTTCCTGTGTGGTTCTTTCGATGAAGGAAAGGAATTGCTCGACTACCAGAACATAAAAATAAAAGAAGAAATATCGAAAGCTACTGGAATGAAAGGATTCATCTTTAAATTATTAAACATAAACAAAAAAATTGAAAAACAAACTAAAAAATTTCATGAAGTACTTTATTCTAACACGGAGGATGTTATTAAATACAAAGGAACTAAATTAAATGCCAAATGGCTAAGAGAATTTCAAAACTATAAGATAAAAGACTACACGCAATATGTTCCCTCTCACTCATTGGCTGTTGAGGGTGGGAAAGATGTACAGGTGAGACCAGGTTCTGCAAGAGATTTTGCTGCTAATACAGGGGCAGAAACGAAAATATATAGTGATATGAACCATTTGCTGAGACGTAGATTAAACGAACACTCACTGTTAAATCTAAAGAAGGAGTATAAATACAGTAAAAAAAATGATGATATGCATTTAGAGATGATTAATAATTTGATTAGATTTATTAAAAATTGCTGATCTCTCTGTTATAATCACCAGAAAAAAACAAAGTACGGACAGACTAAAAGAAGCTGACATTCAAAGATGCCAGCTTTTTATATTGGCTGAAAAGTGCTTTGATTCTTTAGGCTTAATCTGAGCTGCCGCTTAGCGTTATAAGTTAGTCTAGTTAATTAGAAAATATACATATAACCTATGATGTTTTACTGATATTAAGAGATTTAATTGGATAATAGAAGAAAAACACATACAGGATTACAAATACAAAAAATCCTAAATTCATGAAGATGGTGCTGACCACAACTAATTATCTTTCAATAAGAAACAATATTTTATAAAGTTACAGTAAAAAGGTTTACCAACAACCTAAATAATGGTAATTAATAAGGAGACAGAATTCTCAATTACAAATGTTGTTTAGGGATTTTAAAAGGCGAAAGAGGGTGAGGATCATACAAAGTCGTTTAGGTAAAGTCCTGCTATGGCTCATTGTTTTAATTGTCATAATTACAGTAGTCCTTTTAGGCATTGGTGTAGCAGGATTCTTTAGTCGCTGACACTCGTTTACTTCCCTATGCAAGCAAAATACTTCCATTTACCAACACGACACCTCTACAATATGAGCATACTTAACGTTTTTGCAACTGGGAGGGGACTCACAATGTCTAGAGAACAATGGGACAAGCGTTTTTCGGAAGAAAAGTTTGTATATGGCACTGAGGTCAACGATTTTATTTTAGAGCAGGCCGGCAGACTGCCAGTAAAGTCAAAGATTGGCTGTTTCGCGGAAGGAGAAGGAAGAAATGCCGTCTATCTAGCATCCCAAGGTCATGAAGCAGAGGCCTATGACCAATCGAGTACGGGACTTGAGAAAATGCAGAAGCTGGCTCAACAGCATCGGGTTGAAGTAAAAGGCATACAAAAGGATTTAATCAATGAGAAAGTGGAAAGTGAGCGGTACGATGCGGCTGTTATGGTATTTGGTCATGTTCCTAAATACGGGCAACCATTTTTAATAGAGAACATCCTTCAGTCTGTAAAAACAGGCGGTATCGTTATGTTTGAAGTCTATTCGGAGAAGCAGCTGGAGTATGGTACAGGAGGTCCACCTTCTCAACAACTACTTTACGACCCTTCTGATGTGCTGAGTTGGGTAGAACATCATAAAGTGCTTCATTTCTATTATGGGGAAGCTGTTCGAAATGAAGGTGAAAAACATAATGGATTGGGTCATGTTATCCAGGCAGTTGTTCAGAAAAAATAAGAAAAAACGCACCTTTTCCACAGTGTGGCAGGCTTACAAAACTTTGTTGAGAAAGCTTGACCAAATTAAAACTAATCAAAGAGTGGTCCACTGCTGTTGCTCAAACCAAAATCAAGCATTACGGAGGACTACTTTCTGCGCCAGGCAAACCGGTACTTTTATCAACGAACTCCCTTTATTGATAAAGCGAAAAGACAGCGAATCAGCTGTCTTTTTTTGTTGAATCAGTTTACGACAGCAAGCGGAATTCCTCTTATGAATGCTAGCTCCGAATTATTCAACAGATAGCTCCATAACGGCACGGCGGTCAAGACTAATGAGAGTTACTCCTTCTACCCTGCTATGATTTTGAAATTTTTGACGAGCAACTCAAGTATTCTATCTTCCTTAACCTCTACGAGACCAAATCACAACAGGTATAAGAATTAGTGATAAAAGTCCTCCACCTATTGATAACACAGTGAAACTCGTACTAGCTACTATCATTCCCGAAAGAGCTCCCCCAGTAGCACCGGCTAATGCAATAAAAACATCAAGTGTTCCTTGCGTTTTCGCTCGCGTGGAAGGCTCCGTCGAATCAACAACTTGTGCCGTGCCACTAATTAAGCCAAAGTTCCACCCTAACCCAAGTAAAGAAAGAGCTATTACTAATAAAACGACCGAATCATTTGGTGCTGTTGCTGCTAATAAACCAGCGATTAACAGTGTAATGCCGGAAGCTATGCTCATGGCAGTCCGCCCTATTTTATCAACGAGAACGCCTGTTATAAGTGAAGGTAAATACATGGAACCGATATGAAACCCTATAACTATTCCTATTTCAGTTAAACCAAGTCCATGGTGGGCCATATGGACAGGTGTCATAGTCATGACTGCGACCATAACAAGTTGTGTCAGCACCATAACCGCTGCACCGACCGTAAGACCTCTTTTGTTTATTTTATTATGAATAAAATCTATATTTACCTCATGCTCGTTTTCTTGATTAAATGTCAAGATCCTGTTTGCAATATCCAGCGGGTCTGGGCGAAGCATGATAAAAAGTACAAGACCGGCTAGAATATAGGCAATAGCAGATAGAATAAAAGGACCTGCGAGTGCGGGAACACCCATAAGAAGAGCAATTTCTCCCATAACATCCACTAGATTCGGACCAGCAACAGCTCCAAATGTGGTCATGACCATCGTAATGCTGATAGCCGTTGCTCTTTGTTTCTGATTAGCTAAGTCTGTGCCTGCATAACGTGCTTGTAAGTTGGTTGCTGTGCCTGCCCCGTAAACCAACAGGGAAGCAAATAAAAGAATTACACTATTCAACACGGCTGCAATGACAACTCCAACAGAACCAAGGCCACCTACAATAAAACCTGTTGTCAGACCCGTGCGACGTCCATAACGCTGTGAAAGTCTCCCAACTATCCAAGCTGCTGCAGCTGAGCCTAAAGTAAATAAAGCTGCCGGCACTCCTGCAAAAGCATCCGTATCAAGCATATTTTGAGCTAAAAGGGCACCTACAGTAATACCAGCTGCCAGACCGGCCCCTCCGAAAATTTGGGATATGCTCACAACAACTAAAACTTTGTTATACAATTTTTTTAGTTTATTGGGAGAATCTATGTATTCCTGGATTGAATCCTGCTTGTTATAGGTCACTTACCGGCACCTTCTCACATTTTCATTTTAGAACGTATTATCGGATGTCACAGTCTTACTCCCCTTTACAAGGGTAACTATCTATCTAACCATATACTCAACTAATCAATCGAATAGTTGAATTGTAAAATTGAAAAATAAATTTGTCAATGTTTCATCATCCTCCTCCCATAATGATATTTAATAGAGTTCTCCTATTTAAAATCTCACCTCCATTTGAAAATGCCCCACCTTCATAAGTCTCACATTCTTTACAACATATATTTCTGAATGGTACTATTCAACTATTCAGTTTAATAGTTAAAGGTGGTGGTTTTGAATGGATGCAAGATCGTTTAAGGATACAATATATAATGAATTCACCCGCATTGGTAAAGTTCTGTCCAGTCCTAAGCGATTAGAATTGCTGGATTTACTTTCTCAATCCCCTAAGTCTGTTGAAATGCTATCGAAGGAAACAGGAATGTCGACGGCAAACACTTCTAAACACTTACAAGCATTGCTGGAAGCTCGGTTAGTTCAGTATAAGAGGGAAAAGAATTATGTAATTTATGAGCTTGCCAATCGAAAAGTTATGGACCTTCTATTCTCTATAAAATCCGTTGCAGAAGAACAGATAACTGAGGTTAACGCTCTACGAGAAAACTTTATCGTTAGAGGAAATGAGTTAGAAACGATAGAACTTAAGGAATGGGCAGAATTCAAAAAAAATGACAGCCACGTTCTGATAGATGTCCGACCGAAAGCGGAGTATCTTAGTGATCACTTGGATGGAGCCATTTCCATTCCTATGGATGAATTGAATGATTATATTCGTAACCTTCCTAAGGATAAGAAAGTGATTGCTTATTGCCGTGGTCCATACTGTGTTTATGCCACCGAAGCCGTTAAGCTTTTAAAATCGGAAGGCTTTGAGGCTGCAAGGTTGGAAGCGAGTGTACATGAGTGGAATCAATATCAAGAAAATTTCTCACATTAATAGGTCCAGCTCAACGAAGGTAAAGAAAGAACGTTCATCATCAAACAATAGCGCTGTGAAGAAATGTGTAAAACAAACTCGGGAAAATAAGATAAGAAAGAACCTTATAACTGGATCAGGTTCTTTTTACGAGGTGAGGAATGATGAACAATCAATTGACTCAAACCAAAGTAGGTGTAAAAGAAAATATTGGTCAATTTGTATTATTGGTAGTTATTAATTTATTTGTCGGATCAATGGTAGGTTTGGAAAGAACAATTCTGCCTATTATAGGAGAAGAACGCTTTGGCTTAGCATCCATGAGTGCTGCTTTATCCTTTATCGTAAGCTTTGGTTTTTCAAAAGCGATTGTGAATTTCTTCGCAGGTGATCTGGCCGATCGAATGGGAAGAAAACAAGTTCTCCTTATCGGCTGGGGGATCGGCTTATTGGTCCCAATCATGGTTATTTTCGCGCATGCCTGGTGGGTTGTAATTGTCGCTAACATCTTTTTAGGTATGAACCAAGCTCTCACTTGGTCGATGACAGTTAATATGAAAGTAGACCTTGCTAAATCAACCCAAAGGGGGTTAGCTGTTGGATTCAATGAATTTGCCGGATATATAGGCGTCGCGCTCATGGCAATTATATCTGGTTATGTGGCCTCCACTTATTCTTTAAGTCCAGAACCTTTTTATATTGGAATCGCACTCGTCATTATCGGCTTTATTTTATCTCTTATTGTAAAAGATACGGATCAGCACCTTAAAACCCAGGCGAAGCAACAAAAGAAGGAGTCTGATCCAGTTTCCACATGGGAAGTCTTCAAGCGTACCACGTGGAAAAATCCTAACTTATCAAGCAACAGCTTAGCCGGACTAACGACGAACTTAAAGGACGGAATGGCTTGGGGACTTTTCCCAATATTTCTCGCTTCCGGAGGGTTAAGTGTAGGTCAGATTGGGATAGTGGTGGCCATTTATCCAGCGGCCTGGGGTTTGTTTCAGCTGTTGACCGGCGTATGGAGCGATAAAATAGGAAGAAAAAGACTAATCGTATCCGGGATGTTTGTCCAAGCCTTCTCCTTATGGTTTATACTCGTCGTTGATACCTATCTGTTATGGATCATTGGAGCTGCTATTCTAGGCATAGGAACAGCAATGGTTTATCCAACTATACTCGCTTCCATAAGCGATGTGGCCCATCCAGAATGGCGCGCTACGTCCATGGGCGTCTATCGGTTCTGGAGAGACAGTGGATACGCGTTCGGTGCGTTAATTGCAGGAATTATCGCAGACATGATCAATGTCGATTGGGCCATAGGTCTTGTCGCTATCCTCCCGTTGATATCCGGAATTGTAGCATGGACAAAAATGAAAGAAACGCTTCAAGCATAGGCTTTGGATTCCAAACAATAAGATGCATTCCGATTTGTAACTCATTAATTTTGAAGAGATGCAAATCGGGATGCAAATACTAGATAAAATATTAGCATTTATTTACGTTTTTTAAGGTTTTTCTTCATATTAAATTGTCCAGGTATATACATAACTCTTCACCTTTCAAAACATTCACTTGAAGCTTTTGGTCATTAGTAAATCCGTTTGTTTTTCATCGCCCATATAAAAAGAATGAGTCCCCTTTTTAATGAATCCCCTATTTTTATAAAATGCAATAGCCTTTAAATATCCAGCGACTTCATGATTAAAATAAACAAAAAAGAACTGAGAAGAAATGTTCGATAGTTCTTTTTCTACTTGAGGCAGGTTAAAAGATTTTTCCAAATATGCCTTCATATTTTCAGGTGAATTCTGATGCTTAAATGTCTCGTTAAATGTTTCATAACTAATTTCCTGAAGTTTGTGTGCATCTTTAAGTGTGCATCTTTCAATATGTATAGTCATTCAATCATGTCGCTCCCTTACCTATTAGTAATTTCTTTTGTTTCCTTTTTTTACAAATTCCCAGTCTTTTTCTATGTTTTTTCTTGCTTTTTGAAGAAGTTTGAACATAGTTTCCACTTCTTCTTCAGAAAATCCATCTAATGCCACGGTATTGGAGTAATCGTTTTCTCTTTTTATGGAGGGGTATACACTTGTCCCCTTCTCTGTTGGAAAGAGTTTTCTTATTTTTTTGTTATGTTCATCTTCTTTCTTCTCAATAAAGCCATTCATTTCAAGTTTTTTTATAGACCTGGCTGCTGTCGTTCGATCAACTTTTATCATCTCAGCTACCTTTTCTTGAATGATTCCTGGATTTTCACAAATGCGTACGAGGTATAAATACTGCCCTTTCGTGAGTTCATACTCTTTGAATTCTATATTACTTATGGAATCTAACGCCCTTGCTATCATTCCTATTTCGCGAAGTACTTCTTTCATAAAAAACTCCTCAATCTATATTATTGTTGTAAATGCAATAATAATTATTTTGTGTTTATGTTACCCCGATTTTGTTGTATTTGCAATAATAAAATTTTGAAATAGAAATTTTACTATCATCCCTCGTCATTTCCTTCAAAAATTCTATCGAACCATCAGATATAAGAAAAGTAGTTCAACAAAGGGTACAAATTGAACTTTTGTACTCCAAAACTGAACTACTTTATCTGTAAATTGAACATTAATCTATTTCATACGTTTTCTTGACCGCATGGAACAAAATATCTACGCCATTCATCAAAGCCGATGTTTTGAACGTCATTTCAGGGTGGTGCAATCCAGGCTTTAAATCACAGCCGAGCCCAAGCATTGTAGCTTTCAATGCAGGTTTTTCAATCGTGTAAAAATGAAAATCATCTCCTCCTGGAGTTATAAGCGGTTCGTGCACATGTTCTTCCCCGAGGGTTTGTGAAATGGCTTCACTCATGATTTCGATTGCTTCTTTATTCGTCCGGGCAGCTGCCGCTTCATCTACATGCGTAATTTCCACCTCTATATCATAGTGTTTTTCCATCGAGTCTAACACGCTGTGTACCTTTGCCTCTAGTTCGTCCATCAGCTCATTGTTCTGCGCTCGAAGATCGAGTGAAAAAGTCGCATGTCCCGGGATGATATTGGCACTTTTGCCGCCGGCGTGAAAGCTCGTCATTTTCACAGAATGAGGCACTTGGGGGTCAAGGTGGATACTGCTTAATAAATGTACAATTTGCGCTCCAACTTCAATGGCATTATCGTTGAGATGCGGCCTGGCCCCATGGGCATCCATTCCGTTGATCTCTACATGAATCATTTTAGCTGCTCCATGTACAATAACAGGTGAAGCGACGCCGAGCGGGATTTCCTGCCCTGGCCGCAAATGGATGCCGAATAAATAATCAACGTCATCCACCACTTGTTTCTCAACCATTTTCAATGCACCGGACATTTTCTCTTCCGCCGGCTGAAAAATGAATTTCACTGCCACATTATCAAGAATATCCGGCTCTTTCTCCAGCTTCCAGAGCAGTCCTAACACCATCGCCATGTGGGCATCGTGGCCGCACGAATGATTCGCTTGAAATGTCCCGTCGACCAGCTGCCACAAAGCATCTATATCAGCGCGCACCCCGACAACCGGCAGGCCGGCATTAAAGTTTCCAAGCTCACCGATCACCCCTGTACAATCGGTAAAAGTCGTCACTTTGCAGCCGCTCTTTATAAGAAGTTTTTCTATAAACTTCGTCGTTTCTTCCTCCTCCCAGCTGATTTCTGCGTGTTTATGTAAATAATGAAAGGTTTCGATTACTCTCTGTTCAATGGTTTCTTTCATCCTCCTTCCCCGTCCTCTCTTTTACTGGTGATTAACTAATCAAATTTTATAAGGTTTGAAATTATGATATGCCTTTCCTCAGCTTTCTTTTGTCCTTCAAATTAAAAATCAGCTCAGTTCCAAATGCAGCAATCAGCCCACCCCAAAATATAAAAGTTGTGGAAAAAGCATGTGCTGCGAATAGAAGATCGTAGGTAAGATCAATAAATAACAGAATCAAATATGTATAAAAGCCAATTACTGCTCCTTTTCTCCAATAAATAGATTGTTTTTCTGTCATATTTTTAAAAAACACGACAAACTCTCCTTTTTATGCCCTGGTATGATTACTACGAACTAGCCACCCTTCTACTAATTCGGGTCTTTTCACTTGATAACTTCAAGGAAAGCACCCGTTTCATGCATAAGAGTGGCTAGTGAACATTAGATTTTTATAAATCGAGCAAAATAATTTCATACGTTCCTTTAAAAAACACAATAAAATCTCCAATAAACCCTATGCAAAAGAGCACAAAATAGTAGCTTGCGTCAGAGATTTCCTTATTAAACAGCTCCTTGAATGCCTGGATGAACAAGCTATTAAATTTAAACCAGCTTAGTATCCAGCCTATAAGAAGAAATGTGACAATCGCCATTATTGGTGCCCTCCTTTATCAAAACGAATTTTTCTATTCGTGCCTTTAATAAAGAAAGGAAAAAAATTTATAATAAGCTATAAGAAAATCACCTATATATAGGACTAATAACTTTATCTATAAGAATAAAGTTTATCTATTTCCGCCAAAAATCCGTATAGTCAGCTTTATCCTGTATATTAAACTCAATGATTTTCTCAAGCAATTCGTAATCCACCGTGTCTTTAAAGCGAATCCGAAACAAGCCTTTCGTAGAGCTGTAACCCGCTTTAGCAATGTCATCAGCAAAGTGGGTGATCGCAGCTGGTTCCGGCGCCACGCTCACATGATGCTTCGCTGCATCAATGCCGACAATAAACGTTCCGTGATCGGTAAACATCGGCGTGTTCCACTTGATCTGCGCTTCCAAATTCGGAAATCTCTCGGCCACCCACGTATAAATTTCTTCTAAACGCTCACGGTGGTTAGGGTTATCAACCCCTTTTAAATAAGGTTCAAAAGCTTCCATTTTTGTTCCTCCTAAAGTGTAAAGTTAAACAATGCGAATCTTTTTTCAATATATCCCCCTACATCTAGTATCGCTGTAACATACTTTAATTAGTCCTATCATTATGTTGTTAAAGCAATCGTTTACATTCCTAATAAAATCGTTTCATTCGATGAGTTTTCACCATATTTGTCCTCACAAGTTTCACTTAAAAAACAAACAAAAAGATGACACATTTAAGCATCATTTCTAAAAACAACAGGCATGTACTGTGACTCACTCTATATTATCCCTTATACGCTTCCTCTAACTCTGCAAGATTAATTTTTTTCATCTTAAGGAATGCCTTATTAACCCGGTCAATTTGTGCCGTGGTGCCATTGCTCATCAGCTCGTCCATTTTTCTCGGTACAACCTGCCACGATACTCCATACTTATCCTTCACCCAGCCACACTGCTCAGCTTCAGGAACTGCCGACAGCTTATCCCAGTAATAATCAACTTCTTCCTGCGTATCGCAATATACCATAAAGGAAACGGCTTCATTGAAACTGAATCCATGATCCTGGGCACTGTCCATAGCAGTAAACCACTGATTCTCAAGCATAAAATCAGAAAACATAACTGTGCCTTCTTGATCTGGCTCCATCCCTTGAGGATAGCGGGCAATAAGTCCTTCTTTTGAGTTCTTAAATACAGATAAATAAAATTGAACCGCTTCTTCTGCTTTGCCATACTGCTCGCCAGTAAACATAAGCGACGGCAATATCGGCGGCCTTTCTTCACCATTGGGATCGGTAAGGATTAACTGCCATGACAGACCAAACTTATCCTGAACCCATCCATATTTCTCACTAAAAGGATACTTATCCATTGGCATCAAAACGGTTCCACCGTCGGACAACTTGTCCCAAACGTCATTTATTTTTTCAACCGCGGCTTTCTCTCTCGATGGGTCAAAATTAACCATGAAGGACATTGAAGGATTGAAAGTAAAATAAGGACCTGCACTGATAGACATGAACTTCTGTCCCCACAACTCAAAAGAAACGACATCGCAGTCACCTGAAGGCGTATCGTGGATAGTGGTCACGTTGGAAATTCCTGAGTGAGGGAATATAGAAGCATAGAATTCTGCAGCTTCTTTTGCCTCTTTGTCAAACCAAAGATGAGGAACGGGGTTTTGGTAGGTTTCTGTCATCGTTAAGCCTCCCAGTCTTTTTATTTATTATACCATTTTCATTATGTATAAAAGGACGCTTAAGTGTGATTCAACTTCTCAGACTTTATTTGATTATTCAACAAATTTCAACCTTTTTCCGTTCGCTGTCAGGAACTACATCAACGGCTGACTTTAGTCATTTAATTATTCAGGAACCTGCTGTTGAATACTATCGATCAAACCTCTTCTGTAGGAAATATTGATTAAACCCCTTTGGATGATCTTCAATAACGCCGAAAACTTCATATCCATTGTTTATGTAGAAGGATGGAGCTTGAAAGCTAAAGCTATCAAGGTAAATCAAACGACAGTCTTTTTCAATTGCTAATTCTTCTACTTTTTGCAGCAATTTGCTTCCAAATCCTTCACCTCTGACACGTTTATCGACCCACAGGAACTCAATGTGCATATGACGCCAAAACGTATTAACCGTAATCCCGCCAACAATTTCTTCCCTATCGTTTCTCAGCACAAAGCTGAAATTTTCGTTAGGCGTTTTGAGTTCATCCGGCAATTGTTCCATATTATGCTCGATTACTTTTTTCCTTATAAAATTACTATCTTCCTGCTTCCATTGTTCAACTATGTTCATTTTTCTCATCCCCACCTAATTTTCTTTACTCACTAAAAAAGTTGAAAACCGAAATCTTATCCTCAACTTTCTTCTACTAAGAACACCTCTTCTTCCCAAAGAATTTTTATGAAGTAAGAGCTTCGAAACACATTCTTTGTCACTCTACCTCATAAAAAGCAGCAGGCTTTTCTCCTTCTATAAAGAAATAAAAATCAAAATACAAAGCTAACCGCCCAACTGCTTAAACGAACCAACAGATATATAGTAAAAACAACAAAAGGTAGGTCTACGAAAAAACCGATCCATCTGAAATTCCCTTCATCATCTCTCCAGAAAAATATTAGCTCTTTGACACGTTCTTTTAATAACTTCATCACTTGACCCCCAGCCAAAACAATTGAAAATGGTATTCATCTCCACTAATCATCGTGCTCACCGGCATCGAAAGGTTCGTCTTCGAAATCCATATCATTCCTATCTCTATTAAAATCATACCGTTTCCCTGTTGGCTGCTGAAGGATAGGACCTTTCCCGTAGTCATATTTTTTATAACGACGAAGGTGACGGAGGGCTGAAAAACTTACACCTCCAGCTAAAGCTATTACCACTAGAAATGATTCTTGAAGCATGAAATACATAAGGATTAAAACGATAGCTGCAACTAAAGATCCGTATTCTAGTATTTTCAATGACGTCACCTCATTTCTTACCTGAGAATTATTTTATAAAAAGAAAGAGCGTTTACCTTTTATCAGATATCCGCCCTTTGGTAGGTTTGCCTAATTATGATCATATTTCTAAATTCAAAAGAAGCTGATCATTATTCACCAGGATTCCAGCCGCCTGGCACGTGTGCGCTATTCCTCTGTGAATTGCATGCTGCCCTGGCATCAATTTGTGCTTTCGATTCATCAGGAGTTTTCTCGACAGTATCTCCATAATAGGTATTAGCCGAAAAACCTAAACGATCACGAATCATGCCTACAACGATCGGTAAAGTCAAAACCCCTACAATAATTATCAGCACCCATACTCCCGTCGACATTCCATCTCCTCCTTATTTTAGTAACCTACCTTGTATACGAAATTCACTGAAAATGGTTTCAAAGAATGATGGATTCCGCGCTCCCGGTCTGCGTTTAATGCTGGAAAATAAAGTGTGTCTATCCCAGTACTGGCAGTGGATCCAGCAAATTTACGTTCGATTATATAAACCTTCATTTACAGTAAAAAATTTTCATTGACGCACTACATAATCCCTAATAAAATGTGGTCATATTTCTGAGGAATTCCTCTAATGTAACCACTATTGTATGGAAGGGAGGAGTATGTCATGCTTTATCGTTCTGTCGTTTACCTGCTGGGGATGCTGATCAACTTTTTTGGAGTGGCGCTTCTCATTAACGCTACGTTAGGCGCAGGCTTTTGGACAGCCTTTTTCATTGGAGTAAACGAGCATCTCGGGTTTACGGTCGGATTCTGGTACGCTGCATTTCAGCTCATTATTATTTTTGTGAACGCTCAGTTAATGAAACAGAGACCTGAGCATAGAGCGGTCATTCCTGTGTTTATGGAAAGTCTGATTCTGGACTTTTGGCTGGAGGTCGTTTTTTCCAATGTGGATCTATCTACAGCGCCATACGTCCTGCAGGTAATGGCTTTATTAACAGGCGTCGCCCTTATCGGCCTGGGAGTTGCCATTTATATTCTCCCTCAATTCCCGCGTGCGCCGGTGGACCAGCTGTTTTTAGCTGTCAGTGCTCGCTTCAAATTAAGTATTCAGGCCGGGCAAACCGCAGTAGCGGTGTTCATGACATCTCTTGCCCTGATCATTGGAGGCCCTGTGGGACTTGGAACGATAGCACCGATGCTGTTCCTTGGACCCGTTATTCAGTTCTGCTATACGAGAGCGTATCCTCTGTATTATAAGCTGGATCCACGCGGAAGCGCTGTGCCTGACGAGGTAGTTTAAGTCTCCTTGTTTTACGGAGTTCTGATGCGGGGAGAAAACCAAATAAATAGCATCAAGAACGCTTGGGTACTAATATCCAAGCGTTCTTTTTTACTTACTCTTTTGAAGCAGAACTATTTGAATCAGCAATCATTTCTGACGTTTGAATAACGTTTGCAGGAGATTTGAGATCATCATTTTTCGTTAACGACAGTTCTGCATCTCCTGAGTAAATCGGTGAAACTGTATAGGTGTTTCTCGTATCCGCATTTAGTTCATCTAAACTACCTTTCTTAACGATTAAGAAAGTGTATTCATTCCTATCAGAAGAAGTGAATTCGCCGCTTCCTGCATTAGAATTATGAAGGGACAATGAAGCTGTAAGTTTCACAACGGAGAACTCTTCATTTTCTTTTTTCATTCCATGGACCCTGTACTGGTGATTGCCTGAGCGTTCGATAAATAGATCGTCGTCTTCCGTTGTTTGAATGTATTCTATATCACTTTTCGGGTTTTCTTGAAGGAAATGGCGGGTCGCTTCCTCTTTGTCAGAAAAGCTTTCAGCCGTTTCGTTCGCACTAGATTCATTATGACTGCATCCAGTTAACGATATGAAAATCGTTAAAATTGAAAGTAATAGATGCTTCAACTTCAATACTCATATCCCCCCGTTAGTAAAATACCTCATTAGTTTTTTCAAGCATATCAAATAAATCAGCATAAAACGACCCGCTAATTACCATGGGGAAATTGATGTTTCAAATGGACTGCGGGTAATTTCTCATTCAAAAGGATAAGAAAAGACTAAACCTTGTACGGTTTAGCCTTTTAATGAACTTGACATCCTTCAAAACTCAATCCGATCCCTATAACGCTTCACTAGCTTACGATTATGCTCGTCAGCCCCATCCACATTTCCACTTCTGAAAATAGGAGGATCTTCTCCCATCTCCTTCAGGCCTACGATCGTTTTAGCCAGGAGATCATGAATTAGAGCAGTCCCAACCACTGATGACAACGGGGCAAATGCTTCGGAGATGCCTTCTTCTGTGATCGCGGCATCGCCTACAGGTATTTGGGTATCGATGACCGTGTCGACGACGTCTTCTAATCTTTTTCCTGACTGGTGGCGGGAAGGCTGGGTCGCGGCGTATTGTGCTGACAAGAGGCCGATGACGTACGCTCCGCATTCCCGTGCATATGCGGCGGTGTCGATGGGTGCCGGGTTGCGGCCTGATGTTGAGATAACAATCAGTACGTCTTCTTTTCGGATGTCTTCTTTGGTCAGGTAATCGTGGACAAAGTGATCTGTTTTTTCATATTCACTTGATTGGACGGCTCCCTGGCTGAGGGTGAGGGGTTCGATGATGAGCGGGCGCACGGGTACAAGTCCCCCCGCCCGGTAATAGGGTTCCTGGGCCAGGAGGCTGGAGTGGCCGCAGCCGAACAAGTGAATGATGCCGCTTGATTTCAATCGTTTGGCAATTGTTTGGCTGATGGCGGTCAACTGGTCGTTGGTAGTTTGTTCTAATTGGCTGATGTGTGCGGCTGCTTTGGATAAATAGGACAAGCTTTCCACTCCTTACGTACGGTAAATGTCGCTGATGAATTTGTAGCGGTCGGCGCGGTAGGCTGATTTGACGACTTCAAATGGCGTGCCGTCGCTTAAGATGCTGTTACGCTCAATGTACAAGATGGCGGCATCGACTGGAATGTCCAGTAAGGCGGCCTGGTTTTCATCGGCGGTCGTCGCTTCGATCATTTGACTCGCTTTAGCGATCGGCTGTTTTTTCTTTTTTTCCACGTAGCTGTACAAAGAACCGAGGACAGTTTGTTCATCCAAATCTGGAAACATGGCGGCGGAAAGGTAATTCGTCTCAATCGCCATCGGTTTCTGGTCGGCGTAGCGGATTCTTTGAATTTTATAAACGTCTGCATCTTCTTTTACGTTCAACTTGCGGGAGATATCATAAGGAGCGGTCGTTTTTTCGAAAACGAGCAGTTTACTGCTCGCCTCCATCCCTCTTGCTTTCATGTCTTCTGTAAAGCTGGTCATCCCTTGCAGCGGCTGTTCGATTTTCTTTTCCGCGACGAAGGTTCCTCTTCCCTTTTCCCGGTATAAAATCCCTTCGCTGACGAGGTTGTTGAGCGCCTGGCGCACGGTCATCCGGCTGACGTCGAATGTTTCCGACAGTTCGCGTTCGGATGGGATCATATCGGAAGGACGGAATTCCTCCTTCTCGATCCGCTGTTTGATGTCTTCTTCGATCTGATAATACATAGGGAGTGGTGACTTCTTATCTACCATAGTGTTTGTGGTCTCCTCTCAGTGCCCGGCTTTTTGATAAGCGGCTTCATCTACAATCAGCGTAACATGTTTATGAGCTCGTAAGGCAGAGGCTGGCATGTTTTCGTCGGGTTCATCTTCCAGCAGGCTTCTAATGGCGTCGGCTTTCCTTTCGCCCGAGGCAATGATGACGATTTTTTCACTTTTTAAAATCGACTGAATCCCCATCGTGATGGCCTGCTTCGGCACCTTGTCCAACGAATCGAAAAATCGGGCGTTGGCTCGCCTTGTTGACTCTTCCAGCTCGATGATGTGCGTCTCGCTTTGAAAAGAGGTGCCAGGTTCATTGAAGCCGATGTGTCCGTTCTGCCCGATGCCGAGCAGCTGCAAATCGGGCGGGCCGATATCATCGATCAGCTGTTCATAGCGTTCACACTCGTCGCCAAGATTCACAGCCTTCCCGTTTGGAATGTATGTGTTTTCCGGGCGGATATTAATGTGGTCAAATAGATGCTTCTTCATAAAAAAATGATAGCTTTGCGGATCGTTTTTGTCCAATCCGATATATTCGTCAAGGTTCAGCGTGCTCACGTTTTCATAGTTGACGGAACGCTCCTGGCAGCCGTTGATCAGTTGTTTATACGTACCTAAAGGAGACCCTCCGGTAGCCAGTCCGAGCACAGAATCCGGCTTGTCGTTCACTTGTTTTTCAATGATGCCGCATGCTTTTTCACTTAATTCCTGATTGTCTTTCGTGATGATGATGTTCATGCTTGATCCTCCCTGCGGTCATGTGCGAGTATGCCCCGGCACACGGTCATGACAACGCGGAAGTCTTCATCTAATAGGACGAGGTCCGCGTCTTTTCCTTCGGCGATACTTCCTTTCTGGTCATCGACACCTAGCTGCCTCGCCGCGTTCGTTGAAGTAATGGACACGAGGTCTTCGATCATCAGGTTCGTATCCTGTTTCATATTAGCGACTGCTTCTTCAAGCGTCAAAATACTCCCCGCTAACGTTCCGTCCGATAAGCGGGCTTCTTTACCCTTCACTTGCACTTGCTGGCCTCCGAGGTCATAGGCCCCTTCAGGAAGACACTTCGCCCGCATCGCATCAGTAATCAAAATTGTCCGGTCCGCCTGCGTATGATAATATGCGAGCTGAATCGATTCAGGACGGGAATGGACGTGGTCGACGATCATTTCCACCATTAACTTCTCATGTAAAAAAGCTGCACCGACCACGCCAGGTTCACGGTGATGCATGCCGCTCATCTGGTTGTATAGATGAGTGACGTGACGCGCACCGGCCTGCACCGCTTCAGTTACTTGATCGAATGTCGCTTCCGTATGCCCGATCGAAGCGACGATGCCGTCGGCTGTCACATGCTTAATAAAATCAAGCGCCCCGTCTACTTCAGGAGCTAACGTAACGAGCCGGATATTTTCCCCGCTTAGCTGATGCCATTGATCGAACTGTTCGGCAGAAGGCACTGCAATATGGTCCACCGGCTGGGCGCCAGCTTTATGTTTAGATATGAACGGGCCTTCAAGATGAATGCCTAACACTTCAGCACGGCCCTCTTCCTGCTTTTCAGCCATATAGCCGCCTATATTTTTCACAGCCTCCGAGATCTGTTCATCTGACTGGGTCATCGTCGTCGCTAAGAAACTGGTCGTCCCTTCTTTCGGCAAAACCGCAGCCATCCCGGCCACTGCTTCTTTACTTGCATCCATCACATCATGACCATTGGCGCCATGAATATGAACATCGATGAATCCAGGAACGAGTGTCCACTGTTTCCCTTTACCGTCCACCGTCAGTTCAGCCCCGCCCATCGGCTCACGTGCAATTCCCGTGATTTTTCCGTTTTTCACGTACACACAGCCGGACTCAAGCGTCTCTGTTTCGGTGACAATGGTGACGTTCGTAAATTCGATACTTTCTGCCATCGTCTCACTCCTTTTCATCAAGTGAGGGAGAAGCAATAGGCTTCTCCCTGATTATTAGCGGATCGTAATGATCCCTGTCTGTCCTTCAGACTGCGCACCATTCTTATGAAGCGTCAATGACTCTTTTTCCAGGTTGGTGAAAATAACCGGCGTCACGATCGAAGGAGCATTACTTTTCACAAAATGAAGATCTACCCGCACGAGAGGGTCGCCCTGTTGAACGGTTTGTCCTGTTTGTACGAGCGTTTCGAACCCTCTGCCGTCCAGTTTGACTGTATCAAGTCCAATATGAATGAGAATTTCCAGACCATTGTCCGTTTCCAGTCCGATCGCATGCTTCGTTGGAAAAACTTGAACGACTTTGCCGCTTACAGGTGAACGGAACGTATCTTCTGCAGGATCAATAGCAAATCCAGGTCCCATCATGCCTTGAGCAAACACTTCATCCGGCACTTCTTCAAGCGGCAGCACCGTACCTTTGACCGGCATGACGAAGTCCTTTTCATTCAGCTGACGCAGTTCGCGGGAAGCTTGCTTCTGCTTTGTTGGCCCTGTTGCAGGTTGTGAAGGAGCTGGATTTCCCTGCTCCATCCGCTTCTTCATCGCTTCCGCTAAAAATTCGACCGACGTGCCGACGATGACCTGAAGATTCTCTTTCCCGACCTTCATCACTCCACGAGCACCGTACGATTTCAATGCTTTTTCATTAACCTGATCACGCTCAGCCATCTGCAGGCGCAGCCTCGTCGTACAGTAATCCAGTGACTTAATGTTATTCGCACCGCCCAGTGCTTCAATGTAACGATAGGCTTTGACATCCTGATCGTTCATTTCATTCCCCGGCTGGCCGACTTCCTGTGTTTCTTCAACAAAATCTTCATCCTCATCTTCACGGCCCGGCGTTTTCAAATCGAGCTTGATGATCAAGAAGTAGAACACCACGAAATAAATAGCGGCAAACACTAAACCGACAACTACGAGCAGCAGCGGATTCTGAGCGATTCCATAATTCAAGGAAAAGTCGATCAACCCTGCGGAGAATCCGAATCCATGACGAATATCAAGCATATAGGCGACGACCATCGCAGCCCCTGTCAATAAAGCATGGACAAAATAAAGCAGTGGAGATAGGAACATGAACGAGAATTCGATCGGTTCCGTGACCCCAGTTAAGAAAGAAGTCAATCCGATACTTAAGAACATGCCGCCAACCGCCGCTTTACGATGCTTCTTCGCCGCTGCATACATCGCTAAACAAGCAGCTGGAAGGCCAAACATCATAATCGGGAAGAACCCGGCTAAGAAGTACCCGGCATCCGGATCTCCGTTTAAGAAACGATTGATTTCACCTCGTACGACATCTCCTGACGCCGCCGTGAACGTACCAAAATCAAACCAGATGATCGTGTTCATCACATGGTGCAAGCCGACTGGAATAAACAAGCGGTTCAGCACCCCGTATACGCCGACACCGATTTCACCTGAATTTAAGATCCAGTTGGCGGTAGAGTCCAGTACGTATTGCGGGTACACCCATAAGTATCCAAAAACAAATGAAAGAGCGACCATGACAAGAGACGTAATAATCGGTATAAACCTTTTCCCTCCAAAGAAGGAAAGAAACTCAGGGAACTGCACATCGTGATACTTGTTATAAAGCATCCCGGCGATAACACCTGCGATGATCCCGGCAAATACCCCCATATCAATATCATCATTGATCCCTTCGATTCCACTTTCAAGTACTAAAACCCCGACAGCACCAGCGAGTGCAGCTGCTCCGCTGCCATCCTTCGCAAATCCCATCGCAATCCCGATCGCAAAAATGAGCGAGAGATTTTCAAGGATGCCGTTTCCGGCCGCCGTCACGAATGGGATATCAAACATATCATCCATGCCAAGGCGCACAAGCAGCGCAGCTGCAGGTAAAGTCGCAATCGGGAACATCAGCGATTTCCCGATACGTTGTAAGAAATTCAGCATGACAAGTCTCCTCTAAAATTTTTATTTTGTCTGAAAACTATCCTTATAAGTAATGTACCACTAAGGTATATAGTTGTCTATACCAATAAATAAATAATTAGACTTTTCATAATATGCTACACTTGTAGCAACAATAGTGTTTCTTCTAGGAGGCAAGATTTATGAACGAAAAAGAACAACAGGTGATCGATTTATTTAAAAGCAGACAAACAGACTACGATGAAGAACTGTCTAACATCGTTAGGATCTGGAAAGAATTCTGCGACATCCGCTCCCCCATGATTGAAAAACCAAACCCATACGCTGCCGCTCTGGAATATTTAGCAAACCGGACATTCGGCGGCCCCCGTACCACGCAGAAAGCTCTCGCTGAGAAATATGAAACGAATCCTTCTCAGTTGTCCAGTAAACATAGAGTGATCGAACAAGTGACTAGTGAACTCCTGAACTCTTACTTACATGCTCGTTATGAAGAACTGCTGAAGGAAAATAAGGAGCTTTGGGAAAAGCGCAAATCCTTTTTCTTTGAAGATTTGAAGGAGGAATTACTGCAAGCCGACACGTATTCCGGAGATTTTTCCGAAACGTTGACTCATAAAAAACGAAGTGAAATAGATGACTTGATCTTTTCTGCTATAGAAACTCCTGTCCACGAGCGGACAGAACTACTCTATAAAATTTATAAAATTCACCCGTACTATCCAGACTTATACATTATGGCAGCTAATCAGGAAAGGCTTCTCAAAGACCGCAAAACCCTTTACTTCAAAGCGATGATCCACGCCAGCAACGAACTGGGTCCTGATTATTTCAAAGAAAATACAGAGAACGTCTGGCTCGATGAACGCGCCAGATCGTATATGCGGGCGAAATTGTCATTGGGGAATGTTCTTGAGAAACTGGGCGATAAAGAAAGTGCCATTCTCCACTACCGCGAACTGCTCGCCATGAATGAAATGGATAACCAGGGCATCCGGTATACCGTCATTCCTCTTTATTTAAAAATGGGGCTTCTTACTGAAGCGGAAACGGTTCTCGATCAATACGATGAGGCAACAGCGTTTATGCTTTTTAATAGGGCTTTGCTGCATTATTTAAAAAACGGCCTTACTCAAAAGACGAAGCAATTATTGAAAGAAGCCGATCAGTCGAATGAATTCGTCAAGGAGCTGCTGCTCAACCCACAGAAAATCCCCCATCAATCGCCTGATTATTATGGATTAGGGGATAAAAATGAAGCAGTTATTTATTTGGAGAACACATTGAATCTGTGGAGGCGTCACCCTGAATTGATAGAGGCGCTTTATGAGATTGGATAGGTGATTTTTTCAGGGCACTCTCTGAAGGAGCTTGGTAAGCTCTTTTAGGGCAGGCCTTTTTTTATTCCATTCGTTTAATATAGATCTATGAAAAAGGGGTAACTGAATTCTTTTCGATATTGAATAACAGCTTCAATTGTTTGCTCATGATTTTGTTCAGCACTTAATGCCCGTTTATTTTTAATGGATCCTTCATACCAGATTTGACCTTTACCATTCTTCTGCACCTCTTCTGTACCTTCGAAGTAGATTTCAAAATCCTTGGTATTGTAATGTTCAAAAAGATCTCGTTCACTCAAATTAGTTTTGACCTTTTGATAGGCAGCAACGGTAGGATAACCACCACTCCCCCACGGACCGCCTCCATAGAGAACGCCATAATCAAAATCTTGTTCGATCACTTCTGTTTTTTCAGGTATATCAAATTCTAACAATGTGTTGGCATATTTCTTCGCGTACACATATTCCTGACCAACGAAAACATAAAACATAAATAATATGAAGCACATGCTGAGTAAAATGAAATAACCCATTATTATCTTTTTTACGCTTCGTCTCAAAATAGAGCACCTCTATTCTATATACGAAAAAGGTTAATTATATTGCCTCAAGTTTGTATTCCATTCGTGCAGTGCTGATAACTATGAAAAAATCGTTATTATTACGCTATTTTAAGTCAATATAATTTTATTGGTACTTTGCCCCGCTCTGCTGAATTGGAAGTCACTGACGAGTGATTCTATATCTCTGCACCCTCTGGTTTAGAACATTAACCCCTAAGCGGTGGATATACTACCGTTCCATCCTCTTCGATAATTGGCATTGCGCCCCACCGGCCAAGTTCATGACCCACTAGCTCCGTTTTCCCTTTAGAGTTATTGATCAGATGAAAAACCTCCCAGCCATTCGTCTGCAGCCAGTTACTGATAAGCAGGCGGTGGCATCTTGCCGGATGCCGCTCAGAGCACATATAGACAAGATTCTTTTCTTCGGCCAACTCTTTTAAATCCTCCAGTCCATCCTGAAACTCTTTCGTTAATGTATAATCCGCATAGTTGTGGAACGAGTGATTATCCCACCCCGCATTTAAATTTTCCCCGACCTCTCCAGAGCGACTCCGCCTGCCCCCGAGCAACGGAAAATGACGGTACTCGATACCCGCTTCCCTAAGCCAATCTTCTATTCTATCCTCGTTAAACTGCGGGTATTTACGGCTGGCGGGGAAAGCACGAATATCAGCCACATATTCAATATCAGCCGTCCCAAGCATTTTTAGGAATGGTTGCTTGTCATGGTTGGAATGCCCAACCGTATAGATTTTCATAAACCCTGCCCCTTTCAACAATACATTTTTCTATAATCTCTCCCCTTACTTTCAGAGATTTTACTAGAAAGATAACCCATGATCGAACGACGAGAGGGAATGGAGAAAGCTCCATAAAAGAAAGGATTAAAATTTCAAATAGAGGGAATTGTCTGACTAAAATTAAGTATATCACGGTTCGGACTTATACCATCAAGTGAGGGGAGATAACTGATGGCGAAGGAGAGTACATTCAAGAGGCGTCTAAAGAATGTTGGACCGGGTGCTATTGTAGCGGCAGCGATTGTTGGACCTGGAACAGTAACTACATCTAGTAATGTAGGTGCACAATTCGGCTATGCGCTGATCTGGGCACTGATCTTTTCCGTTATCGCAACCATGTTCCTACAGGAGATGGTAACGAGGTTAGGTGTCATTACTAGAAAAGATTTAAGTACCATATTACGAGAGCAATTTTCCCATCCTGTTCTGAAATGGCTGACTATTTTATTGATCATTTCTGCTATTGTCATAGGAAGCGCTGCTTATGAAGCAGGAAACATTGTGGGCGGCGCGATAGGGTTGTCTTCGATCACAGGGCTTTCTAACCGGACAGTGGCCATCATCATCGGATTGACAGCCGGCGTTCTATTATGGATCGGGAAGTATAAAATCATTGAACGAGTTTTCGTCGGACTGATCCTGACGATGACCCTCAGCTTTGTCATTACAGCCATTGTCATCCAGCCGGATTTGTCTGCTATTGTGACTCAGGGGTTAGTACCTACGGTTTCGGCCGATAATGTCATATTTATCATATCCCTCATTGGGACAACGATTGTACCCTACACTTTATTCCTTCAATCTTCGGTTGTACAGGAGCGGTTCAAAGGAGAAGACGATTTGATAGACAGCCGCTTTGACGTTGTGACTACCATTTCTATCTGCGGTATCATCTCCGTGGCTATCATCATAACGGCTGCTGTCGCTTTTCCCTCAGGTACAGAAATAGATGACCCGAGCGTTATGGCCGATCAGTTGAGACCACTGCTCGGATCTTGGGCTGAATATGTATTCGCAGTCGGAATATTTGCAGCTGGAATTTCCTCCGCTATAACAGCTCCTTTAGCATCTGCTTATGCCACTGCAGGCGCCTTGAAATGGGAAAAGAACCTACGTTCAGCGAAATTCCGCCTGGTTTGGATAGTGGTGCTTCTTGTTGGTGTCATTTTTGCAACTCTCGATTATGACCCGATTCAACTCATTGTTTTCGCTCAATATGCCAATGGATTGATTCTGCCGGTTATCGTTTTATTCCTTATGTTTGCTATGAATAATCGGAATACTCTTAAAGACCATGTCAATCCCCTGTGGGTGAATATTGTTGGTGCATTGATTTTCCTTATTACTGTTACGTTATCACTTATCTCTTTTGGAATCTTTTAATACTGCTTTATCAAGAGGGTTTCAGTGTTTACGAACCATCTGTATCGCCGCTTTCAAGTGATTGCTCCATACGCATGAAGAACGTGCTGGAACCTGATCCACCACTCCCTTATCACTTTAGCATAGTGTCGGTCAGGCACTGGAAAGTTACATTTGCAGCGGGGAAAACCTGATTTAGTGGAGGCGCTTTACGTCATAAGAGCTCTTGTTTCTTCATATTTAAAAGACCTTCAACAAAAGTAAAAATTGTTGAAGGTCTTTTTATGTCCAATGACACCAATAAACCTAAGCGAGCGAGTGTTTTATTATTAAAAATTTCTCACACGCACCTTTTCAATTGTACTGGACAATGGATACTTCACACGGAACTTACGATTGATGGCATGAATAAGACCTTGCTTTGCTTCCTCACTTTTTATGTCGCCTTCTGAAATATCCTCATGTTTATATTTAACTTCGAAATCAATACTATGATGCTTATAGTGAATTTCACCGGATACTACCAATTTGTCAGCCACTCCTTCCTCTATCGTTTGAGTACACATGTCCATACAGTTAAGTATAGGCCTGCCGACATAATACCATTTCTCATTGGCATTTAAAAAACGACGAAATAGGAGCGAAACGATATATATAATTTAAACTTCCCTGACTATGGATTTCCCTTTGGTTTGATCTTTATCCAGCCACTGCCACTCTTCGTGAAGCTCTATTTTACCTTCAGCTTTGAAAAATTGAATTTCTGGACAAATACACCGTCTTCCAAATCCTCTAAGAAGTTGCCATCAGTTACTTCATAGATTAATCCTTTCCAAAAAGAATGTGCAGGTTAATTATTTTCCAGCTGGGATATTTCCCACTCTCCAGGAAACATGGAAAACAAATTCTTCGCAGCCTCTTTTCCATAACCCATTCGCTTATATTTAGTTATGATAAAGAACTCTTCAATTGTATTGGGAGTTGACTTTGCAGCGCTTTCCACAAGAGCAAATCTAATCAATTCATCACTTAACTTAATAAAGTAAGCATGGAATTGATTTTCACTCCAATACTTTTCTAAATCAAAAGGTTTGTAAGTTCCATTGGCTTCCAACTTTATATCTTGTACATACTTACTAAATTCATAAAGGTAGAATTGCATAATATTATGCAATTCAGCTGCTTCTTCTGCTTGAACTTTTTGTAAATAAACCATAATCTCTCCTCCTGAGTCTTTTAATAATGATGAGTTCCATCCATTGCTAAAAAAGACTTCTGCCTCATAAGCTTAAGGTAAACTACCTTTATTAAAAATTGAAAAATGCGCATAATTCAGAGTTTGACCCTTTCCCCAAATCATAACGGGAGGTAAACCTAGTGATTAAAGAATTTTACACCAGCCGATTATATATAAGAAGCATGACTCCAGCTGACTCATCCAGCTTGTTTCCTATTTGGTCTGACCCCGATATCTCCAAGTATATGAATATCCAATCCTTTACTAATGAAAGACAGGTCAAGGATATGATCATCTATATGAATCAACTGGAAAAGGCAAATTACGCGATTCGCTATGCCATCGTTGAGTTAGAATCCAGCCGAATTATCGGATCTTGTGGTTACAGCTCTTTGGATTATGTAAATGCGGCCACTGAAATTGGATACGACTTAGCCAAAGCTTCCTGGGGCAGAGGATATGCAACGGAAGCGGTCTCCGCTTTGCTGTATCAAGCATTTACAACGTTAGCGTTAAACAGAGTAGAAGCTAAAGTGGAACCTCAAAATATGAACTCCATTAAAGTATTGCAAAGATTGAATTTTATTTTTGAAGGAACGTTACGCCAATCACAGAAGTCCAGGGACAGATTTATAGATCTCAATATCTACTCAAGACTTCGATCAGACAGATGACCTGTACTCAGTCTTTTTGAAATGTTAAAGCAAAGGTCAATGCTCTGCCTAATGTAGGTGAAACAAGGGGGAATTTAATCCTCCTTGTTTTATTGCCTTGATTTTAAGAGGATCCATTATCCTATTTATCACTCCAGCGGAAGAAACGCGAAGCCAAAATAACAGAAACCAAACCGATCGTTAACAAAATCCCGACTTCCATACCGTAATCCGTGATCGGCCCTGCATTCCACGTTCCCCGAAGCAGTTCAATCACATAATAGAGCGGCAGGGCTTTCGATACGTATTGCAGAACCGTCGGCATCATCTCAAGCGGAAAGGTCGCTCCGGATAAAAACAGCATCAAATTCAGGAAAAGTGAGCTGATTGCTGCGGCTGACTGTGTATTTTTTGCCAGCGACGTAATAAATAATGCAAAAGGGAAAAATGCTAAAATGCTGATAAGCAGCGCTAATAACGTGCTTGCGATGTATTCTGGAATGTGTAAGTCGTACATCAACATTCCGAAAACCATGAGAAGAACGGCCGATATCGCAAAGATCACCGTCCCCTGCACGGTATGAGCGGCAAGAATTTTCCATGAAGCAAGCGGGGTCGACTGATATCTGCGCAGCACGCCTGTTTCCCGGTAGCCTGCCAGCACGGTTCCGAGCGTAAAAAAGGAAGTAGTGACGATATTGACGCCAATCCAGGAAGGCACGAACAGTTCAGCAAACGTGAAGTTTCCCATTGGATTGTCCCCGAACATCGAACCAAAAAGCCAGATCATGACAACCGGAAACAGGAATGTCCAAAATACGCTGAGGCGGTCCCTGAAAAACATTTTTGTTTCTAATTGAGCCAGTTTGATGACAGCGTTCATTCCGCATGCTCCTTTTTCAAGTATTGGACAAATAAATCATCCAGGGATCCTTTTTCAAACTTGAAATTATGAATGGGGATGTCTCTTTCATGGCAGTGGGAAAATATATGATAGGCTGTGTTTTGTAAATCATCACTGAACACTTTAAAAGAATGATGCTCCTGTTCCACACGGGTCACTCCGTTTACTATCAGCAAATCGTCTACAGTCAGTTGTTCGCTTTCGAACCCTAAGTAATGAGCGGCATTATTGTTCAGCAGTTCCTTCGGCGTATCGACCGCCTTCAATTCCCCGCCGTAAATCATCGCTACACGGTCACAAAGCTTCTCCGCTTCTTCCATATAATGAGTGGTGATGACAATCGTACTTCCCTGGTCCCTCAACATCCGGATCATCGACCACATCTCGCGGCGCGCATGCGGATCAAGCCCCATACTCGGCTCATCCAGAAACAAAAGCTCCGGCTTATGAAGCGTCGCCAACGCAAGCGTGACGCGCTGCTTCCACCCTCCTGATAAATCATTAAAATGAGAATTGAGCTTTTCTTCTAATCCGAGTATCTTAATCAACTCATCTTTTTGCGATGCCCCTTCATAAAAAGAGGAAAACAAATCAAGCGCTTCTTTCACCTTCATTTTTTTCTGAATCGACGTGGCCTGAAACTGAACCCCGATGCGATGGTTGAGCTGTTTCAACTGGCGGCTCGGATTTAGTCCAAGCACATCCACTACACCACCATCCGCCTTTTGAATCCCTTCCAGAATCTCAAGGGTCGTCGTCTTTCCCGCCCCGTTCGGACCAATAATGCCAAAGATCTCTCCCTTATGAACGTGGAATGATATTCCTTTTACCGCTTGAATGCTGCCGAATGACTTTGTCAGATGTTCCACTGAAATCACACGTTCCATAGCTTCCGCTCCTTCTCCTCGTACAGACTCCATTACTTTATCTACGCTCGGTGTGTGGAAAAGTTTCGTAATTTTTTGATTGTTTGAATTACTGGTTATAGTAGAGGGATTATAGCTGGCGATTTGTTAAGTTCTGACATCCTGCAATGGGAGTTTCCGTTCTACTTAATAAATGCAAAGAGCTCCGGGAAATTGCGAGACTCCTGTGGGAAAAGAGTGCTTGGTGAGACCCCGCAGAGCGTTAGCTCGAGGAGGCTCACCGCGCTCCCACGGAAAGCGAGTGATTTCCCGGAGCTCTAAACACTGTCACACATAACGGAAACGGCCCTCACATCTCGAACTGATTCTCCAACATAAGATAACTCATACGAAGATCAACACCGAAATTTATCAGACCCCTTACAAAAAAGACACCTACCATTTAGGTAAGTGTCTCTATGAATCGATAAACCCGCACTTCAAACGGCTGCATTAGCCCTTCTTCCATCATATCAAGTCCATAGTTACTCAAGCAGACATCCTCTGTTCTACCCGCTACAGACTCATCATCGATTACAGCAGGATCCCCCGTCAAATTGGCCATAATACGAAACGCCTCTCCCTCAAGACTTCTCGAATACGCAAAGATTTGATCGTGATCCGGAAGTACAAGCTGATAGCTTCCATATACGAGCACAGAATGGTCTTTTCGCAGCTGTATCAACCTCTTATAAAAGTTGAATATGGAGTCCGGACTCGCCATTGACTTTTCGACGTTAATTCTTACGTAATTCGGATTGACTTTCATCCATGGGAGTCCTGATGTAAATCCGGCATTCTGTTCTGACGTCCACTGCATCGGTGTCCGTGAATTATCGCGTCCGGTATGCCAGATCGCTTCCATCACTTCTTCATACGTTTTCCCATTGGCTTTTTCATGGGCATAGAGGTTTTTAGCCGCGACGTCATCGTAGTCCTCTATTGACGGGAAATGCACATTGGTCATCCCTATTTCCTGGCCTTGATAAATAAACGGCGTCCCCTGCATAAGAAAATAAAATGCAGCTAAACATTTGCTGGATGCTTCGTGGTATTTATCATCATTTCCCCAGACGGATACTGAACGGGGAAGGTCGTGGTTTTCTAAAAAAAGTGCATTCCACCCCGAGCCATCAAGCGCCGTCTGCCATTTTGTGAAAATGCGTTTTAAGGCGTGGATATCCAGACTTTTTCCAACTTCTTTTCCCCACAAATCAGTATGTTCAAATTGAAAAATCATATTGAATTTCCCGTCTTTCTCCCCGACCCATTCGCTGGCTTCATCCACACTGACGCCGTTCGCTTCGCCTACGGTCATAATGTCGTAGTGGGAAAAGGTTTGCTGATTCAGTTCCTCTAAATAAGTCTGTATTCCTTCTTGATTCCGATGACCGGCAAAGGAACAAACATAGTCTTTCTGCTGCGGATTCGGAAGGTCAGGAAATCCGGGTGCTTTTTTAATGTGTGAGATGGCATCAATACGAAAGCCGTCGATTCCTTTATCAAGCCACCAGTTGACCATCTCGTATAACGACTCGCGCACGGCTTCGTTTTCCCAATTTAAATCAGGCTGCTTCCGGGAAAAAATGTGCATATAATATTCTTCCGACTCATTGTCATACTCCCAGGCGGTTCCTTCAAAGATGGATGCCCAGTTGTTCGGTTCTTGTCCGTCTTTTCCCGGATGCCAAATGTAAAAATCACGGTACGGATTCTCTTTTGACGACTTCGATTCAATAAACCATGGATGTTCATCGGACGTGTGGTTGATGACTAAATCCATAATCAGCCGCATGCCCCGTTTATGAACGTCTTCCAGCAGTTGATCAAAATCTTCCATCGTTCCGAACTCAGCCATAATTCCCTGGTAGTCACTAATGTCATAACCATTATCATCATTCGGCGACGGGTACACCGGACAAATCCATATGACATCAATGCCCAGCTCCTCCAAATAATCAAGCTTCGATGCGATGCCTTGAAGATCACCGATTCCGTCACCATTTGAATCCATAAAGCTGCGCGGATAAATTTGATACGCTACCGCTTCTTTCCACCATTGTCTTTCCATTTCCTTACCTCCTGCTTTACTCTATTCATCACTTCACAGCTCCTTCAGAAACTCCCGCAATGATTTGTTTCTGGGCAAAAAAGTATCCTATGATTACCGGTATGATTGCAATCGTCAACCCAGCTAACGCCAGGTGCCACTGCTTCGTATATTGTCCGAAAAAGAAAAACATCTTCAACGGAATCGTCGCATTCGCTTCACTTAGCACAAGAGATGGAAGCAAGTAGTCATTCCAAATCCAAATGACATTTAATATTCCGACCGTGACGGATATTGGTTTTAATAAAGGAAAAATGATCTTCCAGAACAATTGAAACCGACTCGCTCCATCGATAATCGCTGCTTCATCCATCGACTTCGAAACACCCGTCATCGCCCCGTGGTATAAGAAGATCGATAAACTGCACCCGAATCCTAAATACATGAAGATCAACCCGCCAGCATTCAGCATATCCGCCTGTCCAAATAATGCGACGAGCGGAATCATGACGGACTGAAACGGAATCAGCATCGCCGCTACGAATACAAAGAACATGACACCGCTCAACTTACTCTTATTTCGTGCAAGCGCATAGCCGGCCATAGATGAAAAAACAATAATCACGGCCACACTTAATCCCGTAATCAATACAGAATTAAACAACGACTTAAGAAACTCAAGATCGATAAAGGCTTCAACAAAGTTCCCAGTAATCCACTCTTCCGGGAAACCAAGCACTCCTGTGAAAATATCACGCTTCGTTTTAAAAGCATTTACAATCATTAAGTAAAAAGGAGCAATCCATATGAGCCCGAGCAACAAACCGAACACTTCAATCGAGACTAAATTTCGCTTCTCATTGTTTTTCTTCATTACATTTCCACCTCTCGTTTTTTGTTGTAATACACCTGAGTCAACGCAACAACTGAAACGATAAGGAAGAAGATGACGGCCTTCGCCTGAGCGTAAGCCATGTCGTTATCGGAGAATGCCGTATTAACGATGTCCATGGCCACCATCTGCGTTTGATCGGCAGGACCGCCATTCGTTAACGACAAGTTCTGATCATAAATTTTAAAAGACATCGACAGCGTCAGAAACATACTGATCGTAAAAGCGGGAGCTACCAGCGGAAAGGTGATATTTTTAAAACGCTGAATGGGACTCGCTCCATCTATTTTTGCCGCTTCAATCAAGTCTTTAGGAATATTTTCAAGGTAGGCGATGTAAATGATCATAATGTAGCCGGCCATCTGCCAGCACGTTAGAATAACAATGCCCCAGAATCCCGTGTTAGCCGTAGAGAGCCAGCCGTTGAACCCTTCAATTCCAGTGATATTTCCGATATCTCCAAATACGCTGATAAAAATAAACTGCCAGATGAACCCAAGAATCAGCCCGCCGATTAAATTCGGCATAAAGAAAACGGTACGCAGCAAATTGCTCGACTTAAGGTTGCGGGTTACGATCAAAGCAAGCCCAAGACCAAACAAATTCAATAATATAACGACGACAAAGGCAAATTTCGTCGTAAACCAAACCGCCTGCATAAACTCTTCTTCCTGAAACAACCGTATGTAATTCTGCCAGCCGATAAACGTTTCCGCACGCAGCCCATTCCAATCCGTAAACGAATACACCAGACCATAGACAAAGGGAACGACGACGACAATCCCTAATCCTAATAAAACAGGAGTAAGAAACAACCAAAATGAAAGCGTCCGATTACTCATAATATCCATCCTCCCTGTGTTTTTAAATGAGGAGAGCTAACAACCTAAGCTGTTAGCTCTCATTCATTTATTTGTGATTATTGACGATAGTTTTCCCAGCGGCTGATGGACTCTTCTTCCACTTCATCCCATGTCATATCTCCACTTAGATACTCTTGAATATAACCGCCGATGTCATCGCCCCACGTTCCAGGGTAGCCAAGGAAAACCCAGC
Organism: Halobacillus sp. A1; assembly: GCF_024189295.1. Classification (GTDB taxonomy): domain Bacteria; phylum Bacillota; class Bacilli; order Bacillales; family Halobacillaceae; genus Halobacillus_A. Next base: position 51,760 of record NZ_JAIZEN010000014.1, on the reverse strand, counting down.
CGATTGTATTCCCTTCAGACGCGTATTGGTAAATTTCTTTGGACAACGGATCTGCGATATTTTCTGTGTCGAATCCTTCATAAGCCGGAATAAATTTAAAGTCTTGAAGCACGGCTTCTTTACCTGCTTCAGATGTGTACAGATAGTCAATGAAATCCTTCGACGCCTGCACTTCTTCTTCTCCGCTGTTTTTGTTCACACCCCAGTAGTTTGGAATGCCCACAGGCATCTTGCCATCGAATCCTTCTACTGGTATTGGAATAATGCCCATGTTCTCTTCAGCAAATTCAGGGTCCATCTGCTCAACAGACGGGTAAATCCAGTTCCCCTGCTGAATGATCGCGACTTCTTCTAAAGAAAAATGCTGCTCAACCTGCTGAGAGTAATCCAGAGTCAAGGTTGGCTGAATCGAATAATCATTCTGTAAATCAATCATTCTTTGAAACTCACTGCCTTTTTCAAATTCTACACTGTCCGCCTCATAAGCATTCAAAACTTGTTGATCAAATTCCGGCGCAATAAACACATTCGAAAGGTGATTGCCCGGCACCCATTGTTCTTTGGCTGGGAAAGCGAATACGGATTCTAATCCTAAATCTTCTTTTTGACTGTCCAACTCTTCCACAGCACTCTCTAAGTCTTCATACGATTGAATCTCTTCCGCGTTCACGCCCGCTTCTTCAAATACACGCTTATTGTAGATCAACCCATACCCTTCCTGGTTAAAAGGAAGACCAAGCACTTCTTCATCCTTTGTTACAGGCTCAAGGCTGCCTTCAAGCGCAGCATCCGCTGAAGCCGTATCCGAAACATCAGCTAAATACTCCTCAAAGTTCTCCGCTTCGGTCGGTCCGGCGATGCTGAAAATTTCCGGTTCATCTCCAGAAGCAAACCTCGTTTTCAATGAACCAGCATAATCGTTCCCCCCGCCGACACTCGTGATTTCAATATTGACGTCCGGGTTTTCCTCTTCATATTCTGCAGCAAGCTCCTCGAACTGTTCTTTAAACTCAACTTTCCCTTGATAAATCTCCACTGTCACCTGATCGCCTGAACCTTCCCCAGAACCCCCAGAGGAAAACGAGCACCCAGCCAACGTTAGAGACGCAGCAATCATAATTATCACTTTCTTCATTTACTCTCCACTCCTTTTCAATATGTGATATCGGTTTCACAAATTCACAAAAAAATATAAGCCACAGACTTCTTAAATTCCACGTACCCATTAAGCTGAACAAGAAGTATGAATACGTATATGATATCGGTTTCACATCTCTGTAAAAATAAAAACCGACATCACGTATTGGTTTTCTAATTTGAAGTATACGCCAAAATGAAATCGGTTTCAAGAGTTTTTTTAAAATTACGTAGATTTTCTGACAAGGAGCTCTACAGGCAGTTCGATCTGTTTATAATCAGCGTCTTTGCTGCTCATCAGCATAATGAGCTGCTCGACCGACTTCTCCCCAAGCTCATTGATCGGCTGGCGGATCGTCGTCAGCTTCGGCTCAATAATTTCGGCGATTGGCTGATCATCAAAGCCGATGACCGCAAGATCTTCAGGTATACGCACGCCATTTTCCTTCGCTTCCATAATGACACCAGCCGCGATTTCATCACTGCCCGTAAAAATAGCAGAAGGACGTTCGTCCATCGCCAGCATCTGTCTCATCACTTTTTTTCCATCATCAATTGTATGCTTGTTTATGAAAATCCAGTTTGTCTGAATGCTGAGCCCCGCTTCAGTCAATGCCTGCTGATAGCCGTGGTTACGGTCCTTATCTTTGCCATCCTCAGCAAATAAACCACCTGTACAATACGCGATCTTCTTGTGCCCTTTATCAATCAAATGTTTCGTTCCAATATAGGCACCCTTCGCCTGATCCAGACGTACGATCGGTGCTTTAGAATGCATCAAGTATTCGTTACACAACACAATCGGCCCAAACTCCGTATAAGGCTGAATCACATCCCAGTCGTTTTCGATCGATGTCATGATCAGTCCATCCACCTGGCGATTTTTAAGCAAGTTTAAGAAATACAGTTCTTTATCTTTATTTTCATTGCTTTGGAACATCAATACCTGGTAATTGTTTTTGTACGCCTCTTGTTCAATCGAGTTGACTAGATACGAAAAGAACGGGTTAACGATTCTTGGAACAATCACACCTATCGTGCTCGTCGTCGATCCCCGCAGCCTTCTCGCTGATGGATTCGGAACGTAGCCAAGCTCCTTCATCGCTTGCTCCACGCGTTCTCGTTTCTCTTTTGCTATATATGGATGTTTGTTGATTACTCGTGAAACGGTAGCTTTCGACAATCCTGATAATTTCGCCACGTCTGAAATCGTCGGCATTTTTCATCACTCCACTACGCTGGTATATGAAATCAGTTTCATACATTATATTAATGGAATTTGGATGATTATGCAATGAAATACGGGCTTTTTTAGAAAAATACCCAGTCCTACAGTGAGGACTGGGGTAACAAAAATTTTTGTATAATGGTTGATTAAACTTTTCGGCCATCTATTTCAAATTCACATTATAACTCCATGATCTGAATAAGGTTGCCACACGTATCGTCAAAAACAGCCAGAGTGTTGTCCCCCATTTTTGTGGGCTCCATCGTAAACTCCACACCGCTTTCCAATAATCGCTCGTGCTCTTTTTGTATATCTTCCACACCGAACATGGTTACTGGAATTCCTTCTTCAAACAGGCGTGTTTGATACTCTTTCGCGGCTGGATGCCCGTTCGGTTCAAGCAAAAGCTCCGTTCCTCCCTGATCTTCAGGGGAAACGACTGTGATCCACCTGGCTTCTCCTGCGGGAACGTCATGCTTTTTCTCAAAGCCTAGGATGTCTGTATAAAACTTCAATGCCTTTTCCTGATCTTCTACGAATACGCTGGTAACAACGATTTTCATCCTGTACTGCCTCCTTTGATATTTATCATGCCTGGTAGCTGATGACCATCTGCCTGCAAGCATAAGTAGTGAGTCCTGTTCTAAAGTATTTAAGCCGTTGAGGATTTTTCAGCATGATGACTGGATGTTGAAGGTTGGATTTCGTAAATACCGGGATTCGTTGCCATGTTTAGAGTCAGGAGTGGTTGGGAAGCTACTCGCTTTCCTGTGGGGGAAGTGGCGAGCTTCCTCGGGCTTGCAGCCCTGTGGGATCTCGCCTACATCCTTCTCCCACGGGAGTCTCGCAGCTTCCCAACCACCCCATTTGATAGAGGGGAAAAACGACTCCCTATGCGAGAATGAGTCCCTTCCATAATTCCTGTTTATAAGAATTTACAGCTCAATGTCAAGCTTTTATCATGGTGGTCTCTCTGTCATGGTAGTTTTCGTTCCACTAATTATCACACAGAGGTTCGGGAAATTGCGAGACTCCTGTGGGAAAAGAGTGCTTGGTGAGACCCCGCAGAGCGTATAGCTCGAGGAGGCTCACCGCACTCCCACGGAAAGCGAGTGATTTCCCGGACCTCTAAACGCTATTAAACATAACGGAAACAACCCGAATATCTCAAAACAATGTATAAAAATTACTCAACCCATCCTTCCAGCAGATTTTTCAGCGGTTCGTTATTGAAAATAATAACTCGGTATTTCCCCTTTCTTTTTGATGTCACGAGTTCAGCCTCTTCCAATACAGAAAGATGCTTAGCAATTCCTTGTCTGGAAATGGAAAGGTCGTGGTTCATGATGAGTCGTGCGGTAAGTTCATACAACGTCAACTCGTTGCGTTCGGACAGTTCATCTAATATCAGCCGTCGTGTCGGGTCGCCGAGAGCTTTGAATATAGCATCTTTGTTCCAGTTCATATTTTTATTATATGCAACTATATGGTTGCATAGTGGGGTGATGAATCTTGTAATCTTAAGAAGGTCAATTCACCTAAAAAATAGCAGACAAAGTCTATTGATAATCTTTCAGCGGGAAGTCATCTGAAACTCCTCCACCTCTAACCTATAGAGGGTACTTATTTTTTGTTATATCATGTTTCGACAACTTAATTACCCATAATATGGTTATAATTTAACAACATGAAGGACTTATTACTTATAAAAAAGCAAAGGGAGGAATTGTATTGAGAATGATTTCAACGGACCATTATGCAGACCCGGCAATAGTCTCTCAAGAATAATTCTATTATTTTTTTTAAGAGGAGAACATCGTCTGAGAAATGGAGGAATTTATGGAGAAATGTAAAAGCTGCGGACACAAGTTAAATAAAAATCAAACCTTCTGCACGGGCTGCGGGGAAAAAGTGAGCCCTCCCTCCCAAAGCCGAACGGAAGTAAAAAGAACCACTCGGTCGAAGCGTTCCACATTACCTTTACTGCTAGGCTTATTTGTCGTGATAGGAATCGGATTGTTTTTCGGCTGGACCTATTACTTCTCTCCAGAAAATGAATTAAACGCCAACTCCACCCAACCTAAGGAAAACATGGAAGAAGCACCAGATTCTCAACCTGAACAACAGAATCTGCAGTCAGAGGATGACCTACTCATTCAAACAGAAGAACAATTAAACCAATTACAAATTGATCTGCCCGGCCGTAATATCTCATTAGGGGAATGGAGTATCACTCGAGAGGATCAAATGTTATACGTGGAGGCTCACCAAATCCCGGCACATGAATTAGATAACATCTTCAATCTATTTGATAAGGATAACCTTACTCCATTAGAAAACTGGGCCGAAGACGTGTTTGACACCATTGATCAGTTATCCATTGCACTTGAGGAAGAGTGGCATGTATATGTAGGAAATAGCTGCACCGAAGAATATCCTGAACAATTACCATCTGAAGATCTGCTATACTATTCCGGATCATGCGGGTATTCTATCCCTGTCTTAACGGGTACGAGTGAAGAAGACTACACATTAATCATTCATGAGAGAGTATTTGGCTCAGATCCCCAATTTGAACCAACCGAAGTGGTCAATGCAGATACTTATTTCTTACCAGAGAGTCATCAATACCGGCTGTCGAAACAAGAGCTTACCCACTTAACGAAGAATGAACTACGTCTTGCTCGTAATGAAATATTCGCGCGACACGGGTATATTTTTGAATCCAAAGACTTGCAACAGTATTTCTCTCAGAAAACTTGGTATGTTACTGATGTGAATTATGATGGCACGTTGAGTCCAATTGAGAAATATAATGTGGATTTAATGAAGGAACTTGAGGACGATTAAAATTTACACATCATAAAAAGCCATCATTATTTCCGCTTCGCAGGGAGAGATGATGGCTTTTATTATTAAACGCAGCTTCTAAATCTTGCTTTGTCTACTCCTCTATTTTAACCGCCAGCGGCTTTCGATTCACAAACGTGTACACATCATCAAAACCCGCCTGCTTCGCCATTTCAAGCGCATCATCTAAATGGCTGCCCACTGTATCCGCTCGATGAGAATCTGATCCAATGGTTAATATTTCGCCGCCAAGGTTTTTATAGAGTTTGAGAACCTCCATCGTAGGAAAAGCTTCCCCGACTTTTACATTGGATAATCCGGACGTATTGATCTCTATTCCGATTCCTCGTTCAATCGCTTTTTGTAAGATGGCTTGTAAAATGTCCTGCAAATCCGTAAAGGAATAGTTTCCTTTCGCTTCCATGGCGTACCGTTTCATTAAATCCAAATGTGCTAAAACATCGATGTCCGCTGAAGAAACTAAAGAGTAAACTTCTTCAAAATATCTGCGGTAAGCTGCTTCATTCTCTTTATCACTCATAAATGTCCGCAGTTTTACTTCCTCAATGTTATGGACGGAGCCAAGGATAAAATCCAGTTCCTTGTTATGCAGCACGTCATGATAATCTTCTTTCATAAGGTGGGGTTCACAAAGTTCAATTCCTGCTTTAATCGTCAGTTCACCTTTGAATTTTTCCTGGCACGATTTAATTTGGTTGAAGTACCTATCAAAATCAATATGGCCGTAAGTAGGAAGGTTGGGATTAACCGAGTAATGTTCAGTAAAACAGATTTCGTCGATCCCTTTGCTTATGGCTTCCTTACAAACAGCTTCCATATCTGCTTTAGAATCGAATGAGTGATTCGTATGGTGATGGTATTCAGTTACATACATTCCTAGTAACCTCCTGCCTAAGTTAAAACGTAAAAAAATATCCTGCCTCAGCTATAGACACCGTTCATTTTATCAAAATAAGTAAAAGGGGAGAATCCCCCCCTTTTACGGCCACTATTTATGCACTTTTTTTCTTTCCAAATGGAATGGCCATCAGTACGAGAATAACTATAAGACTGATCACGATAGCCATCGGTCCTCCGTAGTTGGCAAGTGAACCAAAGAATATTCCACCGACACCGAAGTCTGCATCAGAGAATGTCGTATTGGCAAATCCTAGTTCGCCTAATACCGGCAGCAGGAAGACGGGCAGAAATGAAACAATGATACCATTTATGAACGAGCCCGCAACAGCTCCTTTTAATCCACCTGTAGCATTCCCGAACACACCGGCTGCCGCTCCCGTAAAGAAGTGAGGGACGACGCCTGGAAGAATAATTGTGCTTCCTACAACAGCCATCACAATCATACTGAACAATCCACCGATGAAACTGGAGAAGAATCCGATTAAGACGGCATTTGGAGCATACGTGAAAACAATGGGAACATCTAATGCAGGCTTTGCATTCGGAACGAGTTTTGTTGAAATTCCTTTAAAGGCTGGAACAATTTCTGCCAGCACCAAACGCACCCCAGCAAGGATAATGAATACACCTGCTGCAAAATTACCTGCCTGTACTAATGAGAATACAAGGAAGTTTGTGTCGTCACTAAGCTCTGCTTCGATATAAGCAGGTCCTGCTGCTATCGCTACTACGAAGTACATTACGATCATAGTCAGCGCTATACTTACCGTGCTGTCACGTAGAAAGCCGAGCCCTTTTGGAAAGTCGATTTCTTCTGTAGAGGTTGACTCTTTTCCTTTTCCTTTTACTGCTTGTCCTACTAATCCACTTAATGCATAACCAACAGCACTGAAATGTCCTAAGGCTACATTATCATTTCCTGTAAGCTTTCTCATAAATGGCTGCAGGATTGCAGGAGATAATGTCATGATGATCCCGAGTGCGACTGCTCCTGCTGCGATTAGAGGAACTGTATCAAATCCAGCTACAGCCATAATAACGGCAAGCATACAGGCCATATACAACGTATGGTGACCTGTCAGAAAGATATATTTGAACCTTGTGAATCGTGCAATCAGGATATTGACGATCATTCCGAAAAACATGATCAATGCCGTATTGGAACCATATTCATTTAATGCCAAAGCTACAATGGCTTCATTATTCGGCACGACGCCGGACACATTAAATGCTTCCTGGAACATCGAACCAAAGGGTACAAGGGATGTCTCTAAAATACCCGCTCCCGCGGCAATGACGAGGAATCCGACAAAGGTTTTGGTCGTCCCTTTCATCGTGTCCGACAAATTTTTCTTTTGCGCCAATAAACCGATCAAAGCAATAAGAGCGACTAATATGGCGGGCTGACTTAAAATATCGATTAAAGTTGTTAGAACATTATTCATCTCTTTTCTCCCCCTTCTTAAAATTCAAACGATTATAAAAGGTTTTTCTCTTCAACCACCTTTTTCACCTTTTCTTTCAATTCATCCATGTCGATAATATTATCAAGGACGACAACTTCGCCAAGGTGATCGTTGCCTTCAGCGATATCTTTCGCTAAGAAGAAAACGTCGGCATCTCCAGGTGAAGCTGAACTTAAGTCAGAGTGAGATACTTCGACTCCCGTCACCCCAAGCTCATTCAATACCTGTATAATATTCATCTCCACCATAAAGCTAGTACCTAATCCTGATCCGCAAACTGCTAAAAATTTCATTATAATTCCTCTCCTTCTTGGATAATATCGATGATTTGCTGAGCAGAGTCAGCATTCTTAATAGCTTGTAAAGTTGAATCATTTCCGAGCAATTTTGTTAAATGAGATAAAGCCTTCAAGTGAGCTTCGTTATCGACCGCTGCTAAGCAAATGAATAAATCAATCGGATGTTCCTCCTGATCAAGCAGCAAAACAGGTTTTTGTGTTCGAAGAAGTGACATCCCTACCTCATTCACACCGGCGTCTGGTCTGGCATGTGGGATCGCTATTCCTTTTCCGATATGAATATAGGTGCCGATTTCCTCGACATTCTTGATCATAGAATCGACATATCTTCGTTCCACTTTATTTGTTTCTACCAGCGGCTCGGCCGCCTGATTAATAGCTGACTTCCAATCGAGTTCTCTATTTGTAAATTGGATTGTTTCTTTCGTTAATAATTCTGAAAGCATTGGCTTCTCCCACCTTTGTTCTGTGTTATTAAAGTACATAAGTTCTACTAATTCGGATATTAATTTCTTTTCATTCTTAATATCTGTGTTTCTTCTAATAATATTCATCACCTGATCGACAGAAATGTTGCGCTCATTCAAATGAGGAAATTGTGCGGATACAGCTTGAATCAAGTGAGTTTTTTCTACGAGAGATAATAAAGGTTTCACTATAAACAAAGGTTTGATAGACGATAATTGAACCGTCGAAAATATTAAGTCATAGCTTGAAGGCGGGATGGTCTGAATATTTTCCGCTGTGTGGATGCGCGAAAAATGAATCCCCGGAAACATGTCACTCAATTGAGCTCTCAGCATGATCGATGAACTTACCCCATTGGAACAGACGATCAAAGCCCTTACATGTTCCGATTTGACCTCGCTGTACCTTTCTAAATATCCCCCAAAATGGAGAGTAAAATACCCTATTTCCGCTTCACTTATTTGTTTGCCTGTTAAAATAGAGAGAGGACGCAATGATTTTTCTACAAATTGGAACAGTTCCTTATAGTCTTCCTTAATTCTCTCAGTCATCGGATTAATTAACGGGATCTCAAATGTGATTCGAAAATAAGTGGGAACGAGATGATTAAATAAGCTCTTAATTAGATAACTTCTATTTTTGATAGGCAGCAGCGTATTTTTTTCGAATTCATTAATGATCTCTTCAGCCAGGTTTCGTAGAGATGTGTTATCGTGACTGTACACTTCCTCCTGAGAAGTTAACAACTGAATCGCTGTGAAATACTTTTCCACCTTGTCTTCTTCTGAAAATAATTCCTCCGCCAAATCTGAGGCGAGCTGAAATAATTCCTGACTCTCAAGCATTTCTTTCTGAGCAGCTGTAAAATGAAGGTCTTCGCTTTGACGACGGGCTCTCACAAATATAAGGTGGTAGATCATTTCCACCTTTCTGCTTTTCACAAGTTGAAGAGTTGTGCGACTCAAGAACTCTTCAATGATACGTTGTGTTTCCAGCATCTCTTCCTCTTTGTCCCAAGATCTTAAGATCATCTCAATCATTTCTTTTCCAAGGGGCTGGGACAGAAGATAATCTATGCAGTAAATGGCGAACCTGCGCTTATCCATTTCATGACCTTCTAAACAATATCCTTCCATTCTTTTGTAAACGATCTGCACCTGCCACGTCTGACAGACTTCCTTCGCTTTTTTCACATCATTTAAAGCTGTGTTTTTACTTACTTTAAGCAGTGATTGGTAATGGTAGCTAGAAATGGCTTCCTTTTTAATGAAGGTATATAAATAAATCATGAATGGACGGTCGTCCTCAGAAATAACGAGATCGTTTCCCCTCATGTCCAGAGCCGACTCTGTTTCTAAGAGTTCTTTCGTTTGATCATCTACTACAAACATTTGGTTTTTCAATTCAATGGAAGGCAGGTTCATACTGCTTAAAATGCTGTTCACCTTTTCTAAAAGGTAATGAAATTGTCTTTCCGACAGGTCCAATTCCATCATGACCCCCGGTTTAGTAATTTGGTTGTACTTTATGATCCTCTCGAGAAATTGATAGGATTTTTGATCTAGCAAAGGAACAACCTCCATTTCTTACTTCTAATTATAAAACGCTTACAAATCGTTCACAACAACATTCAAGCCCAATCTGTGTAAGCGTTTAAAACACAGATTGGGCTCTCTGCTACGTTGTTTTATTAGTATAACGACATTATACTTTAACTATTCTATATACAGTTTCAAAACAAGGAGGCTTTTTAATGAACCCTAAAGCCATAGCGCTTGATATGGACGGCACGTTATTAAATTCTGAAAATAAAGTGACGAAAGAACTACTCTCGCTGCTTCAGACTGTCCAACAGGAAAAAGGTATTCGAATATTTATTGCATCCGGCCGGACCAGACTTGAAATCGAGGATGTTCTACCGTCAGAATTAAAACCTGATGGGATCGTTTCTGCCAACGGGATGGGATGCTACAGGGGCGAGGAGGTTTTGTTCGAGCATAAATTAAACCCGGATCTCGTACGTCTTGCGGTTGATAAAGCACGTGAAAATGAATTATATTACGAAGTTCATCCACATAAAGGGGATCGAATTGCACGCAAAGAGGATAAAGAGGTCTTCGAAAATATAATAGGTGGTTCCCGGCCGGATACGTTAATGGATAATGAATACCTTTCAAGAAAACAGGCAATTACTGAGGATATTCGCTGGGTGGACAACCTGTCTTACGAAGACAATGTGAAAGTTTATTTCTTTAGTATGGACACGGTGAAAATAAAGGAATGGAAACAGACTTTAGAAACGTTCAAGGAAAGCTACAACTTTTCCGCCTTTTCTTCTACGCTGCATAATGCAGAAATTATGGAAAGCGTTTCAAAAGCCGTCGGAATTTCGAAATTGCTGGAGGAATATCATATGGCTCCTGGAGATTTAATGGCGATAGGAGACGGGGAAAATGACTTGCCTATGCTTGAGTTGGCTGGCTGCTCTGTCGCGATGCAGAATGCGGAAGACGTCGTGAAGCGTTCGGTTGATGAAGTAACACCGTTAACTTACGAACAAAACGGCTTGTATTCTTACTTATCTCAAAAGCTATTTTAGGTTGCCAATACATTAAAACCCCCGCTTCAATAAGTCGAAGCGGGGGTTTTTTTCAATCATTCACGAGTCCGGATGATGACATGTACATTAACTCTCCGCTGCTATTTCACCAGCCTCTTTTACCACTAGATGTTTCGTAGCCAGACTGACCACTACATAGGCGATAAAGGAAAGAACGACAGGGAAGACAACACTGTGCAATCCAAACAATGACGTGTAAAAGACATCGATCACAATGTAGGAACCAATGCCGACGACCATCGAAGAAAGAGCTCCATATTTGTTGCCTGTCTTCCAGTACAGCCCCATCACGACAGGCCAAATGAACGTAGCTTCCAATCCGCCAAAAGCAAAGAGATTCAGCCAGATTAATAGATCGGGAGGATTAAGCGCCATAAGAAAAACTAAAATTCCTAATACAGCTGTAACGCCAAAGCTCATACGTTTTACCCTTTGATACGTGGCATCTGGTTTAACGTAGTTGACGTAAATGTCTTTGACGACGGAAGAGCTGACGAGAAGCAGCAGGGAATCGACCGTCGACATGATCGCTGCCATGGGGGCGGCTAAAACAATACCGGCTACCCACGGCGGGAGAACTTCCAGAGCAATTAGCGGCATCACCGTGTCGCCGACTTCAATGCCTGGAAGGATGGGACGAGCGAACACACCGATTAAGTGCATGTTCAACATAATAAAACCAACGACAAATGTCCCTATAATCAGTGCACGGTGCATCGCTCTTGAGCTTTTATACGACATGGCGCGAACCGTTACTTGCGGCAGACCGACCACGGCCACACCGACAAGAATCCAAAAAGAAGATACGTATGACGGCGTCAAGCTTCCTTCCGCTCCAAACGGTGTAATCAAATTGGGATTTTCAGCCGTCAAGTCTGCCATAATATTAGAAATCCCGCCTCCTGCGATAATGGTGGCTATAAGTAAAATCAACGTTCCGCCGACCATGACAACGCCCTGGATCATATCGGTTAATGCGACAGCCTTAAACCCGCCAATGATAACATAAATTAGGACGGACACAGCAAAGATGAACAAAGCCGATGTGTAACTAAGCCCGGTAAGCGACTCGATTAAACGAGCCCCGCCGACCCACTGAGCGGCCATCGCTGAAAAAAGGAAAATAATAATGCTGAAAGCTGCCGTGATGACGACCCACTTGCTTTGATAGCGCCCCTTCAAAAAATCCGTCAGCGTTACGGCATTATATCTTCTAGCCATAATCGCAAATTTTTTCCCGAGGATCATGAGCACAAAATAGCCGGACACCACCTGTGCCATCGCCAGCAGCACCCAACCTAACCCTTCCGTATAAGCAACACCAGGTCCTCCTATGAAACTACTTGCACTTCCATATGTAGCAATCATCGTCATCGCTAAAATAAATCCACCGAGCTGACGTCCGCCAAGATAATAATCCTGCATAAAATCGCTGCCCGATTTAGTTAGTGACCGACTCGCTATAAAACCTACAGCGAAAATAATGACTAAGAATAAAACTAAAGGAATAATAACAGCCACATTCATGAGCGGTCCCCCTCCTCTTCATCGTCTAAAGGGACCTCTACAAAAAAGACTTTCACGACAAACGTGACTAGAGCAGCAATCAATATAAAACCGACGATGCAGCTATAGAAAAACCACGAAGGAATCCCGAATACATAGCTGTACTCCTCAGGCGGCCTGCTGCCAAGACCGTAGGCAAAAGCAAACCACCAAACAAAATTGATGACAGCCAGCCCAACGCCGATTAAAGCTTCGCGATTGGCAATTTTAAAACGGTAATCTTCTTGTGGGGGCATCTCGTCTCTCTCCCTTTCTATTGATTTTCTTTATATTTAGAGAATAAACGACTATTATTGTAAAGATTCAACATTCATTGTATAACTAATTGGTCTTAAGTTCACTAAACAATTTTTCCTCTTTTCTATTTTAACAACGCGTTCGAATTATCTCGTCTAGTGGAGGAATTAATTTAAAGAGTAATGCAGGCAGGATAGTGGAAGACTTGATTCCGAGATAACCGCGGTTCGTTGCAGAGTTGAGAGTCAGGGGCGGTTGGTAAGCTACTCGCTTTCCTGTGGGGGAAGTGGCGAGCTTCCTCGGGCTGAAGCCCTGTGGGATCTCGCCTACATCCTTCTCCCAGTCTTACACTTATATTAGCCTAGGGCATCAATTCGTTCATAAACCTTATGGGGGACTATCCAGCTCCAGCGCTTAGCGGCTACTGAGACTTCCTTCACTTCTGTACGATAAGTCAACATCGAATCACTCCGTTCTTCGTGTTTCCTTTATCTCCTACAGCTCAGTCCAGTCCATACGCCGCTGAACGAAGCGCTTCCGCTTTTACAAAGGGAGTCTCGCAGCTTACCAACCACCCCATTAACCTGAAAAAGCCTCTTCCATAATTACTGATAAAGGGTATATCCCGGCTTTTATCATGAATATCTCTCAGTATCTGACTTCCTGCAATAGAAGTTTCCGTTCCACTTCACCATTGCAAAGAGCTCCGGGAAATTGCGAGACTCCTGTGGGATGAGAGTGATTGGTGAGATCCCGGAAGGCGGCAGCCTGAGGAAGCTCACTGCACTCCCACGGAAAGCGAGTCAATTCCCGGAGCTCTATTCGCTGTCAATCTCAACGGAAACAGTTATATCCACACTGAGAATAAAAGCTAAAACAAAAAAGCTGAAGACTTCACATCTTCAGCAAACTACTACATCCATAAAACAGGCAAGATGCTCGCCGCATACGTATTTAAAGTTTCTCAGATTTTTCTACGACAGCCTTTTCCGATACTTGAAGGTCAGTGCTATACTCGACATACTCAATTTCACATCCAGGACCAATCTCTACTGTATTTCCACGAACAACTTTCGCCTTCGTATACTGCAGTTTAACGACATCACCTTCAATAACATTTGCTTGTAATTCTTTACTCAACGTTTTAATCAGCTTATCTAAATGAAGAATAGGGTGGCGATTTCTTTTTACAGTAATCACCTCTCCTCCAATATCTTTCACAGATGATTTACCATGTAATGATATTTCAACTTGATCTGCGTTTAGCAATCCATCAATAGTAAAGGCTCCGTTCAGCTCTGCTTTCTCCACCTCACAATCCCCAGCTACCTTCATCATTCCTGCAAGGAGAATGTGGTCGCCTTTTATCGATTGTTTCGTTCGTGCGTGGCCATTGATTTCCATCTTTTGAAAAAACGCATGCCCTTCTATCGCTGCGTCCCCGTATATCTTAATCTCATCAGAAGAAAAATCTCCCTGAACCTTTGTACTTCCATTGATCACAGCCTGCCGGGACGAGATATCCCCATGTATTTTTGCCGATCCATTACACTTGAAGTTTTCACATTCTACATCTCCATGTATAGCTCCATGGCCGTTAATTTCAACCTTTATGAATGAGCCGCCACCTGATTCACTATGTCCAGATAAAATTAAGTCCCTTTTTGATGTTTGAACCATAATAAAAGTCCCCCGCTCTTAAATTTGATTAACTTGTGAAATATCTTTTGAATTCTTTTCTTTATTTGTAAACGTAGATCTATATTCTACTTTCTCAATATGGCAGCCCGGCCCTATTTCAATGTCATTTCCTCTAACTATTTTCGCCGTGGTATGCTCCAGGTAAATATGATCTCCTTCTATAACCTCTGCTTCTAGTGTGTAAGATCGCTTCAAGAAATTTCTACTTTTAATGCTGATCTTCTCACCGCCAATTTCACCGGCCTTGCTAGTAGCGCCTTGTAAATTAACCTGGAGATCACCCACATTTAACAATCCCGTAATTTGAAATCCACCTTTAACCATCATCTTTTCCAGCTCCACATTTTCAGACCCTTTGAGAAACCCTCTCATATCAAGCGTATTGGCTTTCATCGACTTCGCAACATTCAACTCACCAATAACTTTTATTCTTTGACTGTTCAATTTTTTATCTATATTTAAACTGCCCGTTACATGCAATTCGTCCATCGTAGCTTTCCCTTTTATATGACACTCCCCAATAATCTTTGTTTCCCGGGAACAAACATCTTCAGAAATTTCACCTTGTCCTGTAAGTTTTACTTTTTCGTAATCTCCACCAGGATAGCTTCCTTCTCCAATAATTTTTAAATTTTTATTTTGCACCTTTTCCATTTAAAAACCTCCCGTTACTAAGGAATTCAATAATTTATCCAATTCTGTATCTATGTCTAATAACACAGCCACTTTTGTTTTCTCATCCACATAAAAGTCATCGGAATTGGTAACGAGCAACACAGTTACAACACCCATTTTTCTTAACACGATTAGTGAAGTGCTCTTTTCCTCCAGCTTAGGAAAGTGGTCGTGTAAGGTTTGAATGATCTGCCTTCCTTCTTCCCATCCGACTTCTCCAGTTTCCAGCGATTGATCTAAAAGATAGATATAGAGCGAAGATTTGAAGGAGATCGTATCAAGTTCACCAAAGTGCTCTTCGTAAATAGCGACAGCATTAGACGAAACAATGTTTCGTTCGATGAAGTCCTCTCTGGATAGGTTTATGTCCTTTTTCTTCGGAGATAAAGCATTCGCTAACTCATCTAATGATAAAGTATCCTTTAATTCTTTAATTCTATTTATTCTTTCCAGCATCTTATCTCTTGGAAAAAATGTTTCCTGTCCAGTGAATGTTGATTTTCTAACGAACCAATCGTCTGGTATTAACTTTTTTCTCTTCCAACGATAGAGCTGGCCGTATGTAATGCCGGTTTGCTCTAATAAGTCTTTTTTCGATATTAATCCTTCATCCATGGTCTTCACCTCTTACCATTAATGTAACATAACACTGTTACACTGTAAAGATGCTTTGTATCTCTTCTAATAAAAAAAGAACCCATTATGCATGGATTCCTAGCTCTTCTATAAAGTGTATAGATTTAGGATTACTATCTTATGGTGATGGCGCAACAAATTCTACTTTTATTCGATCCGGATCTTCAAAGTAAACGGCATAATAATCCTCACCGCCCGCAAAAGGGTGCTGGTTTTCATATAAAATATTTATACCTCGCTCCTTAAGCATCTTTGTCATCTCATCGACTCTTTCACGTGAAGACGCGTGAAAAGCTAAATGATTCAACCCAGCCCTGCACCTGTGATAAGGGACGTCCAAATACTTATGTTCTGCTTGGACAAAAACTAAATACGTTGCCCCCAGCTTCCAACTTTGTCCTTCTCCCCATTTTTGGTAAGACTCATAACCTAACTCTTCGAGGAACCAGCCCCAAAATAATTCTGATTTCTCTAAATTGGAAACATACAGTTCTACATGATGAAGTAAGCCCTCCCCCATTGCAGCTGCCCCGGACAAATTGCTCCCGTGCACACTAGTAGAGGGGTCGTTTACTTCGTTCTGCTTTACCAACTTCCCATTTTCTTCACGTGTTTTATTTTCATTACTCATATTCTACTCCCTCCCTCTCCCTTTTTAAGAACACTAAATCAAAAAAACTAAAACCAAAAGCTAAACCTAAAGGAGCTCCAACGTCGTATATACTAAATTCCAGTGTTCGAAAGAAATAATCCAACAAATAATGGCTGCCCATAAAAACACTAAAGAGAACAAGAAATAGGAAAAACCTTTTTCTTATCTCAAACCACTTTAGATTCTTCATATTTCCCACTGCAAGAAGAATAGACAAAAACACTGTGAATAGAAGCAAAATGATGTAAAAAACAATAAAGTAGTAAGAATATGTATTATCTATATCCTGACTCATGATAAACAATGTCACTATCGTCCCAGCGAATATTAAGCTGTACAGACAGTAAATCAATTTTTTCATTGCCTTCTCCTTTCTGCAGCCTAAAATGAATATTTTCAAGTTGCCTTCATTGTAAAGGATTGTCCGCTCACAATAAACAAGAGATGAATATATACAGCTTCAGCGCAATCCTTCACAAACTCCAAAGAAAAACAGCAGACCAAATCGCATTGATTTGGTCTGCTGTATCAAAATTTATTCCTATGCTTTACTAATAAAAAGATAAAGAAAGGCGCCCCTACCCCAGCCGTGAAAATCCCCGCAGGTATATCACTCGGATAAAAAGCCGTCCGCGCAACGATATCGGCTAAAAATACGATCAGTCCGCCAATAAAGCCAGCTGAAGGAAGCAGATAGGAAAATGAACGTCCTACCAGCAGTCGCGCGATATGTGGAGCGACTAATCCTACGAAGCCGATGGTGCCTACGATAGAGACAGCTGCTCCGGCAAGCACTACACTGCTTAATAACAATACGAGTCGGTGCTTTTGCACACTCAGGCCGAGCCCGGCGGAAGTATCATCGCCCAGTTCCTGCACATTGAGAATAGCTGAATACATAATGATTAACGGTACAATGAGAAGCGCCCACGGCAGTAGTAAACGCAGACCTTCCCATGATGCTCCATAGATGCTTCCTGTCATCCAGATGTAAGCCTGGCTTGCCGAATAATCTGGGACCATCGTTAGAATGAGCATCGTACCGGCTTGCATCGCTGCCGATATGCCGATGCCGATCAGTACCAGCCGGATAGGTGTGACTCCTTCGTTCCATGAAATGACGTAGATGAGCAGTGAAGCCAGTAAGGCACCTGCGATAGCTGCAAAAGGAAGCCACTGAATGCCAAACGTATCCTGGAAAAAGCTGATGTAGCTTACCGCCGCTACGGCCGCTCCTCCAGTAATTCCGATAATATCCGGAGAAGCTAATGGATTACGCACGATTCCTTGAAGAATCGCCCCGGCTATCCCTAAACAGAAACCAGCCAGCAGAGATACAGCAGCCCTTGGAAATCGCAGCGTATTAATGATAAATTCATTCCCCACATTTCCGATCCCGAATACCGACTGTCCGATTTCCACGGGACTAAAAAAAGGATCCCCGAATCCGGGTCCTGCAAAAAGAGCCGAAATGGTGAGTGCCATTAAAAGAAAGGTTATGATTAGAGACTTCAAATCAATTTGAAAGGATATCGTATTTTTCTTAGTGCGAATGTTAATTTGTCTTCCCATACTGAAACTCCCTCCTCAACAGCCCTCACCTTTTCGTTAAACCATAGCGTGCAATATAAATAAAAAACGGTGTTCCAATCAATGCTGTCATAATCCCAACAGGTATTTCCTCGGGCATAATCAGCAATCTCGCTACTACGTCCGCACTGACGAGCAAGGAGGCACCGAGCACGGCACATAAAGGAATCAACCAGCGGTGATCCGGACCGAAAATCCCCCTTGTGATGTGCGGAACGACTAACCCGATAAAGCCGATGGCACCCGCGATGGATACAGAGCTCCCGGCAAGAATAATGACGATGACTCCAATCGCAATTTTTAAAAGAGTCGTTTTCTGTCCAAGGTTTTTCGCCACATCTTCTCCCGTCGCAAACACATTTAACGCATTCCCCATAAACATCGACACACCGACAGCTACGACGATAAAAGGGAGGATCGGATAAAGCATGTCGAGCGAGCGGCCGCTGATGGAACCCGTCAGCCAGAACAGGACCTGCTGCAGACCGTTCTCATCTAACACAAGCATCGCCTGCGTCATCGATGAAAACAAAGCACTGATCGCCGCTCCAGCTAACACCACTTTTATAGGGGTCATGCCTTCCCTGCCAAGCGAACCCAGCATAAATACGATGACCCCTGCCGCAGTTGCACCTAACAGCGCCATCCACATAATGTGAACGAGCGAAGTAAAAGAAAACAAGGTAATCGATAACACGACGAAAAACAGGGCTCCCGCATTGATTCCGAAGATGCTCGGAGAAGCAAGAGGATTGCCGGTTAACGCCTGCATCAACGCTCCCGCGATAGCAAGACATGCCCCAATCACACTGCCTAACACCGCCCGTGGCAGCCGTTCTTCTAAAATAACAATATGGTTAGTAGAAGAAGAGTTAAAACTAGTAAATGCCTGCACGATATCGTCCACTACAATCGCTGTCTGGCCAAAATATAAGCTTGATAGAAAGGCAGAAAGGAAGAGAAGTACGGCGATGGCAGCCCCTATGATTTTGGATAGGTTTGTTTTTAGTAAATAAGACATAATCAGCCGTTATCCTTTGACAGACAGAAAAAGGGAGATTCCCCCCTCCTTCTAGTCGTTATTTTCTTCTAAATCGTAAATCTCGTACAAGTCGTCCAGCATATGGTTCGCAGCTAAATAGCCGCCCGCACTGTTCCACGTCACTTCATCGACGTTGTGCACATTGTCATTCTGAACCGCATCAAGTTCCTGCCATAGAGGATGTCCTGTCCAATCTTCATACGTCTGCTGAATTTCGTCTTTTTCCGTTCCAGAATTAAAGTTGAAGATAACATCCGCATTCATTTCAGGAATACTTTCTTTAGACGTCAGCTTTACGCCCCACGTATCTTCTTTGTGATTATCCGGACGATCAAATCCAAGTTCATTTAGAATTCCACCGCCAAAGCCTGTGTAGAAAATTCTCGCATGGTCCGCACGGAAATTCGTAATGGCCGCTTCGACAGGAAAATGCCCTTCAGCTTCCATTTGAGATTTGAAGTCTTCTACTCTCTCATCCCATTCCGTTAGCAGCTCATCCGACTCTTCTTCTTTATCAAGCGACTGTCCCATGAGATCAACCGTGTCCTTCCATCCATAGATTTCATCGATCATGACCGTTGGAGCAATTTGAGAAAGTTCATCATAAATATCCTCGTGCCGGTCTTTGTTGGCAAAAATAACATCAGGCTCCTGCTTAGCGACTTCTTCTAAGTTAGGCTGTGTTTCCTCCCCAACTTGATCCACATCCTCAAGATCATCCCGCAAATATTTATAAACAGGCTGCTCCACCCACGACTCTACAATAGCAACAGGCTCAACATCTAAAGCTACGGCAGCATCATTAGCTCCCTGAAACAGCGAAACCACACGCTCCGGCTCCCCTTCAATTTCTGCCGTACCCATCGCATGCTCGACTTCACGAGTTTCTGATTCACCTGATTGATCGTCTGTTTCGCCTGAAGTTTCATCGGAAGAACTCCCGCACGCCGATAATACGAGTGATACGAAGAGCAGACTTCCGACTCCCCATTTATTTTTCATCATGTTAAACTCTCCTTTTTGTTAACGAATGTTAGTTTATCTTCTGCTTTCTTTCTTTCTTTAGCTTCTGGAATCTCTTCAGGATAGCCCATGTGGATGATCCCTACGATTTTTTCATCTTCTTGAACCCCGATATCCTCACAAAACGAGCCGGAATTTATGTACTGGTTGGTCTTCCAGATCATTCCGAGCCCTTGCTCCCAGCCAAGCAGCTGCAGGTTTTGGATCAATGCGCTTGTTGCTGCAAAATCTTCCTCCCATATTTTCTTTTTCTCACTCTCTTCCATCACAACCACTAAGTGAGCAGGGATATGGCGGTACCTCTCAATCAGCTTGTCAGGATTCTTCGTCGACAACTTGCCGCGCTCACACTCATTCTGCAGTGCATCAACGATTGTCTCTTTCCCTTCACCCGTGAATAACATGAAACGCCAAGGCTCCCTGACCCCATGATTCGGAGCCCAAACCGCATCGTTTAATAAATCAACGACAAGCTGTTTATCCACCGAAGTGCTTTGAAACTTCTTGATAGAACGTCGACCCTTCACCGTTTCAACTAATTGACTTTCTTCCACTTTCAGCATGTACTCACCCCTATTTAGTAATGATAATCATTTTCAATCAAAAATAATAAAAAAAATAACCCCGGCTCGAGGATATCTTTATTTTATAGCATAACTGATAACGGTTCTCATTATATACAAATAGGAGAAAAGTTGCAACCAATTATCAGAAAAAATTTTACGGCAGGAACTGGTCGGTTGGAGGAATTACGGATCGTAAGAGGGAATATGTATTTTACATTTAATTCATGTATGAAATGGCAGTATGTTTTTCGTATTGAAAAAAACCATCAATATATCACAAATGTATATAATTGATGTATATTGATGGTCTTTTTGTTCATGAAGTTTGTTAAAGTAAAGTCCCAGTTACTTTAATTTACAAATTTATGAGACTAAACAAAAAACTGCTCTTCCTTTATGGAATGATCTGGGCTAAAGCTTTAAGCAAAAAGAAATACATTGGCTATGGCTAATATAGCAAGACCTATTATAGCAATTACTTGATTCTTCTTTTCTTTTTGTTTACTGAAGACTAAAATTCCCATTATTATTAAAAAGCCTAACAAGGTATGGACAGACCATTGTAAGTAGTCGTTTTCTCCAACTACTTGTTTAAGTATTTCATTAATTATAAATAGATAACTAATAGCAAGTAACAAATTGCTCTTGTTTAAAATCATTAACGACTCCTCTCGACATTAGCTTCACAAATAATAATATATAAGCAGGTACCGCTCAATGAACAGTGCTTGCTTATATAATGATTATTTAGTATGAACTTTGTTCCCAAACATTGTTCAAGATTTGCCCCCGTTTCTATAAGACTTGATTTCAAGATATGTTGGAGCTGCCATTTCGTTTGGTCATGAATATAGCTTCTCGACTTTAATATTTAATTAAGTCAATATGGCCTTATCTCTCCGAACTAACTGTAGCCGATCCAATATTTATTTAACTAATTAGAGTTCTTTTTATCTTTATATACAAATACCTCTATTAGGAGCAATATCAATAACCCTAGTATAAATAGGAGCGTCTTATCCCAAATCAACAGAAAAGATAGAACGATTATTAAAAGTAAACTTCTTACCCACTGCTTGTGCAAATTTCTCATGTAGACCCACCATTTCTTAGATTAACGTCAAATAATTTAGTATTCATCTTAAAGTCATTTGTTTTGGATTTGTCCCCAATTCCGTAAGACTTGAATTCGAGATAATTTATATATAAATCACATGATTTTATTACACTAATTAATAAGGATCGCTTTATACTTCCTTAACGATGGATTTCCCTTCAGTTTGATCCTTATCAAGCCATTGCCACTCTTCATGCAGTTCGATTTTCCCTTGAGAGTTTATATGAGGAATGGATTTGCACTTTCCTCCTCTGATTTCATTTGAAGTGTTCACATGATTATATCGAAATTCTAAAGTGTCATCTTTATGTACAATACCTACTAATTTCCCTTTGACTATCTCTCCACCAGAATAATCAGCATAAAGAATATTCCCTTCTTGATAATAGTCAAAATATGTTTTGGAAGAAACTTCACCACTTTCTGTGTTCTCTATGGAAACAAAATGGCGGTTATTATAATTTATCATCTAAAACCCCTCCTAGAACTTGTAAGCGAAAATTTTATCACACAATTCCAAAAATTAAAACAGGAAGAAGGCAATCCAATCTTCGTGAATCGCCCCAGATTATGTAAGACTTGAATTCAAGATAATTTCACCTTTTATTATGTTTAATTTTCCAATTCATCCTTATTCTTGATAACATAAAAGATAATAAGAAAGGGGTTGCTTATATCACACAATTAACTAAAACTACGAAAGTTTTAATTGGAATAAGCATCTTACTACTTATTCCTGGAATTTTATCATTTTTTGGTATAGATACTATACCGCCAGGGTATTTTTTCCTAGCATTAGCCGCGACGCATTTTTCTCTTGCTTTTGAGTTTAAAAGAAACGATCACGAACACGCCACTTTTATGATATGGACGTGTATTGGGGCAACCGTGATGTTTTTGTTCGCTGGTCTCTTTGACTTAGGTATCCATTATAATCTTATACTTTTTATCTTTTAATATTTGCTATATTTAGAGTAAGAGGTGATGAATTCTCTACCGAGCAATCGTTAGCAATAGGTAAGCGTTTGAGGTTATCTCCGGCTTTTCCCCTGCTCCACACCGAACGTGCTAGTTTCCCAGCATCCGGCGTTCCATCTAAAGGTATGTACTAAATTATAAGTTCCTATGTTACTCTTCGAGACTAGATGCTTCGATCCCTTCCACCCCACATACCTTTCGGTATTGATTGATCTTATCTAAGATCAATCGATTCTGTGGTAATTGTTTAAGATAAACCTTTATCTTCTCTATATCTTTTACATGAATCAGTCGATGAATATCCTTATGAAGAATACGCAGGTTTTTAAATTGATCGCTTCCTCCGAGATTCTTTGGTACATAGTGGTGACAGTGAACATCTGAAGCGTGAAGATATTCGCCTGTAATTTCGCATTTCCCCATTTTCATACTATACCGACTAATTCGATTATCCAGGTATTCGACACTTCGATTCGGTAACGAAGACTTCATTAAGTGACCGATTTCTTTCTGGATATCCGGGCGAAGACTTTTGTGTATCTGTTCTCTGCCTGTCTTTGTGTAAAGCGAAAGTTTTGAACTGAAACTCATCGCATGAAATGTTTTCACATTTCCGATGGGAAATAGATACGTACCATTGATATAGATCGTTTTCGTTCCTAAACTAAAGGTTCTCTTATAAAAAGGCGGTGGCTGAAAAGGATGTTTTAGCGTTCCAACCGGTCGAAGGCGGTTCACTAAAAATGGTTTAAGATCGTAAGCAAGACGTGAGAACACCAGATTTACATGAGTCGCTCGCTTAAAGTATTGGTGAAGTCCCAGAACAAAACTATTGTAACGATGAATATTCTCAGCAGAAGGTGAACTTTTCATTCTCCGAATGAGCTTTTTCGCTTCCTGCTTCATTTTCTTTCTTTTAGAAGAAATGACCCCAGTATGAGCCACTCGTTTCTTACCCTTTTTATTCGCACGAATGGTGAACCCTAAGAACTCAGATTCTCGTTTTCTTAAGTTTACAATTTGAGATTTCTCCGGTGAGATGTCCAGTTTCAAACGCTCTTTAAGGTACAGACGTATCGCATGGTACCACCTTTGCGCTGTCTTTCCATCCCGACAAAGAATTTTAAAATCATCAGCATACCTGACCAGATATCCTTGTTTCAAATTCGTTTGTTTTCTCGCTCGCCTTCTGGCATCATCTGAACTGTAGGCTTTCGTCAGGGGAAATACTTCCCACTGGTCGGCAACCCATTGGTCTAGATCATTTAAGACGACATTAGAAAGAAGAGGGGATAAAATTCCACCTTGTGGCGAACCCTTATCGGGCACTCCTTCTCCATCAATTTCTGACTTGATCATTTTAGAAATACAAGCGAGTACCTTACGGTCTTGAATACCGATGTTCCAGAGTTGCCTCTTTAATAGACGGTGATTTACGTTATCAAAGAAACTCTTAATATCTACATCAACGACGTAATGAAGTTGACCGCGATTAATCAAAGATTGTATTCTTGCCATAGCATGATGAGCAGACCGTAGGGGTCTGAAACCGTAGCTATGTTTGAAGAATTGAGATTCTACAATCGGTTCGAGAACTTGTTTAAAGCATTGTTGGATCACTCGATCCAATATGCATGGAATCCCAAGGGGTCTCCATTTTCCGTTGTCTTTTTCAATCCATTCTCTGCGAACTTTCTTCGGGCAATAGTTTCTAAGTTTCGTTCGGACTTCGTTTACAAGATCATTTTCGGAGAGCTTTTTCATGTCATCGATAGTTTTCCCATCGGTGCCTGGTGTTTTAGATCCTTTATTAGTTTTGATCATGCGAAAGGCGAGCAGGATGTTTTCTCTAGATATGATGGTTTCATATAGATGAGAGAACGTATTTCCCTGACTCGCTTTTTCATGAAGATGCGAAAAGGTCTCCGTCATATTATAATAGTCCCAGTTTCGCAGCGTTGACACTGTGGCATCCCTCCTTTGGAGCGATGTTCCCACGTTCCTACCCGATCGGCGCCATTCACGTTAGGAAAATAATCGTTTCATACTCTAGACTTGGGGCTATTCCTCCACTTCTATTACAGAAGTTTCATCAGTCATTCCCCTACCCTCACAAGGATAAATGCTTTTCAGTATATCTTTATAGCAACCGTTTCGGGTGACAGCCCTTGATCCAACGTTCCTTGCTTTCCAAGTACCATACAACGTAGCTATCAATACTAGAATTAGGTGCTTCCTGTAAGCCTGTGAGCTGGATACCGCCTTGGTTCGGTATAGCGTCTTTCAGATGGGGCAGTTTTACTCCACACCACTCACGTCATCGTTAGATGACCACATAAGTTTCCTTACGTTCGTATCTTTAGACCCTTACCTTCGGAAGTTCGTCAGTTCCTATCTCAAAGAACGATTCTCACCTTAACTAAGTTTTAGCCGTCCGGCATATCCTCAGGCATACCTTTTCTTTGCAAATGGCTTTAGCCTTTGTTCTGCCGCCTTCACCTGTGCTTCATACCAAGAGACCTGTCCGTCTCAACGCATGCAGGAGTATTAACGGGATGGTTTCCAGAAACCTGGTTCCTTCATTCCCATCCTTCATTGTATAGTTGAAATTTAAGCCAATAAATTCCCTGCTTTTTCGCGCTGAAAAGCGCTTATAGCAGAACTTGTCGCGCGCCCCATTTAACGAAAGACTTGCTTTCAAGATATTTTATGTAATTTAAAAATTTACACACCAGCTACTTGAATTAGGAAGATGCTCATTTTTTATCAACTTGAAAGAGATAATATCCCTGTCAATAGAATTAATCCAGATAGAAATAATAATACAGCTGCCTGGGTTTTCCGGTTACTTTGGAACTCTGAAAAGCTGTAAATTAAAAGAATTGTCCCAATGAACAACTGCGTAAAATAAAGGATTTGAATGTTATCTGTTATCAAACTAAAAATTATTAAGGAAAATGCAATAATGGCTGATACAATTCTAATTATTTTTATCAGTACTCCCCCTTTATTGTATGTATTCAACAACGGTAGCCACGCAAAACCTATTGTTCAACTAACGCTCCCTATTGTGGAAGACTCGATTTCAAGATAAAGTTAAATCAGCTATTGGATCTTCCGAATGTCTTTCCATCCATAAACAACTTCATTTAGTCTTTTCCCAGAGACTTCAATCTCAATAATATCCACTTTTTCAGCTCCAACTTTTTCATAGAAAAAACGGGAATGATTGTCTTCTAAGACTAGAACAAGCATTGAATAAATTCCTAGATCCTCTAGTTCTTGTATTATTGGCTCTAATAGCTGTTTTCCTAAACCTTTTCTTTGATGATCTTTTAATATGTAAATGGCATAAAGTTCTCCTTCAAATTCAGGATACTTTCCTGTCCTTTCAGGCCCGCCGTTAGAGAAGCCTATTATCTTTCCCTTATTGTCTTCAGCTATATAAACTGGCTGCATAGAGATTAAATCTTTCCACTTTTTTCCCCGGCTTTCGTAGGTCATCTTTCTTAAGTACTCGTCAGGTACTATGTCCTTGTATGTTGAATGCCAGCTATCAACCTGAACTTTTGCCACACCCTCTGCATCTGTTACAGTTGCCTTTCTAATCTTCATACTTCACATCCCTTAATCATTAATCTCGTGCCTATGATTAGTTCCAATTATTTCAAATTCTCACCCTTTACTCAACAGTATTTAC
Organism: Halobacillus sp. A1; assembly: GCF_024189295.1. Taxonomy (GTDB): domain Bacteria; phylum Bacillota; class Bacilli; order Bacillales; family Halobacillaceae; genus Halobacillus_A. Next base: position 25,288 of record NZ_JAIZEN010000014.1, on the reverse strand, counting down.
TAAAAAGGCATAATCCCCCTCTGGAAGCACGCCTTGTGACTAAAGACAATAAATACCCTCTAAAGATGGTTTGTTATTGCTGAATTGCCCCCGTTAAAGGAAGACTTGAATTCGAGATAAAATAATTAACTTTTCTCCGTTTTACTATAAAATTTAGCCCATAGATAAAAGATAATCACGGTTACTATTGGAAGAAAAGATGGTATCCATTGATAGTGGTTAGGCAAGGTGAAAAATAAAATTATCGTTAATAACCATACCGGAATAACCCAAATAAAAAACATTCTAACTATTTTATTTCTAAAACTAAGCTCAAACTCCATCATTCATCCCCCTTTTTTTATACAGGTTCTTGGACAACGTTATTTTATATTATCTTTTGAAACTAAGTCTTCAACTATCCTGCCTTGATAGTAAAAAAAGCGATTGTTCTTATTGGGCAATCGCCCCAGTTAACGGAATACTTGATTTCGAGATATTGAAGCAGATGTTCAACTAACGCACCCGTTAGTTCAAATAAGAAGCAGGAGAAGAAGTTTATTATAATTCATTAAAGCATGCTGATCGTAGGTGAAGTGAAGAAAACACCCCATCGACAATTCGTCGACGAGTTCTCTTATAGGAACGATTGAGCCTGAACCAGCTTACTTGAGGTACCAAATGGCAGCGGCCACAACGGACAGGGTCGGCAGGTAAAAAATCAATAATGTGTTCGAACAAATAGCCTCCACCAGAGTACCAGCCTTTGTTTTATACTGGTCAGTATTCAAAGAAAAATCAATCTCCTCGTTATCGAGGGTGGTCACACGCTCGTACAATTTGACATATAACCGTCCCTGGTGGATAAAATAGCCGTCTAATACCCAAAAGAATAGGGATGGGATTAATGCTAGGAACATAAACTTCGAATCCATTTGTTCAATGTTCGCAAAAGCTAATAAACCTACCACCAGCGTCACAGTCCACCCTTTCAATAAGAAAGAATTAGATGCCATGCGGGATATTACATTCTGAATCATTTCAAGATGTCTCATTTTTTCTTCCACTTATTTTCATCTCCTGTGATTGTTATCCGTATAACGCCTCGTTCTTGAATTTTATTAATCTCTTACTCCTGTATAGGACATCAAGTACGTGGATTGCTTGACCCATCTTGTACTGTTGGTGCCAGTCTTTAATGTCATCAGTAGAGAGCAATGTCAGATGATCGAGGTCTACGTTATAAACGATGTCCAGTTTCTTTTGAGCGGCTTCATACTTCCAAGACTTCTCCAACTCCTCATGTCGCTCCGGATTCTTCTTTCGCAACACATGGGATGTGGCAATTTCACTATAAATCCACGGAGATTTTGTTTTTTTCTCGATAGCATCACGGGTCGTGATGGAATTTGGGGTGTTGACGAAAATGAGGCACTCGGTTTTATCCATCATCTTAGTCAAAGCGGATGACAGCATCATATGCACATGGCTGGTGGAGTAATTCCTAAGATTGTAGTTGTACGTAGCCCCTGTGTCTGTTTTATTTTTGCAAAATTCGTCATCGATCTTTTTCAGGAGATCATCTGCATACCCCCACACACAGGAGTCGATAAACGCTTTCAATCCGAATTCCTCTTTCAACATGGCCGCAAATGCCATGGTGAGTTTTTGGTCCCCGTGGGAGTGAGAAAGAAAGATGTCCGCATCTACATCTGGAAACCAATCATCCTGCAACGCCGACCCATCGAGGCTCCCTTCATCCAATACGAAACGATCCAACTCTTTTTGGATGTAATTCTTCTGTTTGTTGAACGCAACTTCCCCCGCATTTTTATAGCTCGAAAGAAAAGCGGTATCCAACCCATTTAAGTTAAATCCGGCAAACATATTGAATCCTCCTTTTGTAACCCATTAAGGCCTGTATCTAAAACGTACCCTTTTATTGCCAACGGTGTCAATTTAGATAATTCATATATTGATTATATACATTTTTCTTTTGTTTCATTGATGGGCTCACGCAGCAGGCCGGACATGACGACCCGAAAACCACGATGATCTATACCACGCCGAATGAATCTGCAGGAAGTTGGAGAATGATTAGACAACCTTAATAAAAATGATGCTCTTCATCTTTACGGTTTGAAGCTATGTACTTATTGGACGTTACTGTAATCTGTTTAGAAACTATATCATCGTCAATTGCTATGTATGTAGTGCCTTTTAAGTCATCATCATTCAACTTAAAAAAACGTTTCATTATGTTCCTCCAATCTACTTTTTTTTTATTTGCTCTGTTACTTTTATAAGAAAATGCTAATCTCCTTTTTGAAGAAAAGCCCCCTTTAACGAAAGACTTGCTTTCAAGATATTTTATGTAATTTAATAATTTACACACCAGCTACTTGAATTAGGAAGATGCTCATTTTTTATCAACTTGAAAGAGATAATATCCCTGTCAATAGAATTAATCCAGATAGAAATAATAATACAGCTGCCTGGGTTTTCCGGTTACTTTGGAACTCTGAAAAGCTGTAAATTAAAAGAATTGTCCCAATGAACAACTGCGTAAAATAAAGGATTTGAATGTTATCTGTTATCAAACTAAAAATTATTAAGGAAAATGCAATAATGGCTGATACAATTCTAATTATTTTCATCAGTACTCCCCCTTTATTGTATGTATTCAACAACGGTAGCCACGCAAAACCTATTGTTCAACTAACGCCCCAGATACACTAAGAATTGAATTCAAGATAATTAGTTTTTTTCAAAATTATATTAAACCCAAAATTTCAGTCTTTAATAATGTGAAGTACATTATAAGAGTAAACACTATATCACAAATTGTTACTTTATAAGCGTTAGGGTTGTGTGCATAACTTACATTCCATAAACCGCTCTCCCCATTTAAGAAACAGCAACAAAGAAAATAAGTATATACTACGGACTTTACTAGATAAGCCTAATTCCTTATTGTATTTAGTTTTACTTTTACCCCCATTGCAAATGACGCAAGAGCAAAAATGATTAAAAAGAAACAAAGAATGCCATAAGCTGCACCTTCAAAACCCCTAATGTTCACAAAGCCGTGATAAAAGAGAATGGCAGCAATTATTGTTAAAAAGCATCCAGGTAACATCCTGACAAATAAGGAAAAACCCTTTTTACTGAACCACCAAGTAAGCGTCAATACAATTATCCCTGGTATTAAAGACACTAATAAAGGTCCATAAAGCATCATAAGAACACCCCCTTTTAATTAGATTTTGCCAGATAATATTGGTTTTCCTAAAGAAAATTAAGTACCCCTACATTACAAAAGTTCAATAATCTTTCTCATTCTCCACCGAAAGAATCCTCTCATATTACAAATACGATACCAATCCAATTTAGTTTCAAAACGCCTAATATCTCGATACTGAGTCTTCCACTATCCTGCCCTATACTTGAAGACTCAGTTCCGAGATATCCTCCCAAACATTGAATAAACATACTCGTTCATGCACTTAATAATGAGTTTATTTATACCACTATTCTAGTAAACATGCTGCCAAAACCTACAAAGAATAAATGTCCTATTCAGGGAATATGCTGTTAGTGTTCGAATTTCTCTCCACAACGGAAGAAACCTGCTCATCAGTGACTGAAATATTCACTCACATTATTTAAAGGTAGGCTTTAGTCGGTGTTTTAGGATAATAAAAACTAAATTATTATACTTAATGTTAAATTAATTGCACTATTAAAATACATAAGTATACCTTCCTCCGAAAATATCTTCCATTGTGCTCAAGCGATTACTAAACTCCAAACACACCATTCCCCCATTTATATAAACTGTAAGAAAAACTTTCTCTAGATAAAGTAAGCTAGTAGAACCACTTCGACAAAATGCATTATTTTCTTGCTTTTAAACGTAATTCATAGCACTATTACTGCCCTGCAATTTACATAAAGTGGCACAATCCACCACCAAACCACAGAAATATGCTCTAAATGGTTTATCCCCCAACAAGATAGGTTATAACTATACCATCACACAAACCAAGAAGCCTTCACGACACACGAAGGCCCCAGGAAAGGAAAGAGGACCTATGACTACACCACAAAAAATCGTCGATCGTCTAATTCACTTTACCGTTGAGGCCTATAACGACAGCTATTATTCCGTAAAGATTCAGAAGCTGCGTCACGATTACGAGTGTGCCCTCGGGAAAGCGATCCAAATGTATAAAGAAGCAAATGAAGATATCCGCCCAGAAGTAAAGCGCTACAATGAACTTATTTTAAAAATTAAAATGATTTTCCAACATAATTGCTGCGAGACCGTCGAGGAAATCCTCGCGCTGGATGAGAAGCTGCGAGCTAGTAATAAAGCTTGTCCGGACGCACCTGTCCAGAATCATCCGTATGAGATCGTCGATCGTTTACTTTACTTAACGGCTGAAGCTTATAATGACGCACCTTCTTCTAAAGCTCAGCAAAAGCTGAAACATGATTATGAATGTGCAATAGAAGATGCGGTGGAAATTTATAAGAAGTCGTACTATAAGATGCGTCAGGAATCGGTTCGATACAATGAATTCCGTGAAAAAGTGAAGCAATTCTTCGGACAGAATGACTGCGAACATGTCGAGCGTATCCTTACGTGGGACGAGGACTTGCATGATGGCATCAGCATCCGAAGAAGCCATGGCTATATCAAATAAAAAAACACTCCAATCTGGAGTGTTTTTTTACGAGCGATTATGTATGGACGATAGTGCGTAAGTTTAAACAAATTCAATTCGACACCACTTCTTTTTGTCTCACTAAACCAACAAGCACATACCCAAAAGCCACAACCACACTCGCAATCAAAGAAATATTGATCGGACCGCTCCCTACTTCCATACTGCTGCTGACCATTTCTTTTTGTCCGTTCATTTCTTCATAAGTTACTTCGTTTTTCTTCAGCAAATGCCATCCTTCTCCTACACTCTCGCCTTCTGCGACATCAATAGACATCGTATATACGCCTAAAAGGCCGAAGCAAACAAAGAAACTGAGCAACAGCACTACGCTTGATCGCTTCATCCAGTTCATCACGCCACCTCCCCATGCATTTCGGCTTACTTTTGAATTCATGTTATCACAAAATAAATAAACTTCCTGCACTATTATCCATAACACCCAAAATCCAGTTACTAGATTCGACTTTTCCACGCAAGGTCTCGTCACTTCATATGAAAAATCTGTTACACTATACATATTAAAATAAGAATAATAGGAGCTGAGATCGTGAAGAAATGGGCGTTTGTTTCCGACTTTGATGGGACAATTTCAACGAAAGACTTTTATTGGATCGTAATTGAGAAATACTTTCCTGAAGGGGAAGAGCTGTTTAAGAAGTGGAAAGCAGGCGAGATGAAAGATATCGAGTTTTTAACGACTGTCTTTTCTTCGATCAATCAGGAGGAACAGCAGATTATTGAAGAAATCCGGCAGATTCCTATTGATTCTTACATCCCTGAGTTTATTAAAACGATCCAAAATCATGGCGGCGACTTTTATATATTAAGTGCAGGTACTGATTATTACATTCATCACATTTTAGAAAAATATGATATTAAACAGGTGACTGTGTTGTCCAACGAGGGATACTATCACGATAAAAATGTACATATGAATTTAGATCCCGAGCATCGTCATTTTTCTGAGCGGTATGGGATCGACAAGTCAAAAGTGATCCAGGACCTTAAGAAAGAGTATGAAACGGTCCATTTTGCAGGCGACAGTGAGCCGGATTCCCATCCTGCGGTTTATGCTGACCTCACTTTTGCAAAAGATGTATTACAGGACATTCTGAAAGAAAAGCATATTCCTTTTATCCCTGTCACAACGTTTAAAGAGATCGAAGCCGAATTAAAAAGAAAAGGATTTCTCCCTCATGTCTAATCCCATTACGAATATCCCGATCCCGGCAATATTGGAAATTGACAATGGCATCATTTTTCAGCTTGAGGATGTTCTTAAAAAACATGGATTTAAAAAAGTACTCATCATCTTTGATGACTTTACGTTTGAACAATATGAAAAGAAAGTGAAACATTCATTCTCCAGTATAAAAGCGGATACGCTGCTAATCAAAGATAATCTGGATATCAAAGATTTAATCTCCAAAGCCTTTACGCTTGAAACATTCGATGTGATCATCGCTATCGGCGGAGGGGCTGTCATAGATTACGGCAAATACATCGGATTTTCAAGAAACACACCTTTTATTAGTGTCCCTACCTCCGCTTCAAACGATGGGTTTGCCAGCAGCAATTGCTCCTTATCGATTGAAGGCAAGAAAACGACCGTTCCTGCAAAAATTCCATACGGCATTATTGCGGATCTCGATATTATAAAAAATGCTCCACATAAGTTTATATTAGCGGGGGTCGGCGATTTGATGTCTAACGTGACCGCTCTTTATGACTGGGAGTTTGAAGAACAACATGATGTAGACCGTGTAAACGCATTTGCTTCGATGCTGAGCAAGAAAGCGGTCAATAGTTTCATTCGAACACCAATGGAAGATATTAAAAATCCAATGTTTCTAAAAGAACTCGTCAGCTCATTAACGATGGGAGGGGTTGCCACAGTCATTAGCGGGAACAGCGCACCCATTAGTGGATCAGAACACCTGATTTCTCATGCACTTGATAAATATGCAGAAAATCATCACATGCATGGGATCCAGGTAGGCGTCGCCACTTATATTATGGCAAATGTTCAAGGTCATCGAGCGGAGCGGATGCACAAAGTATTCAGCCGTACGGGCTTTTTCGATTATGTACCCTCTTTACACATGACCACAGCTGATTTTAAACAAGCGATTGAAAGAAGTCCTCACATGAAACCGCACCGCTATACTTATTTGCATGACGACGATTATCGAGAGAAAGCATTGCATTTTTTAGAGACTGATCCAATTTTACAGGAAATCCTATTATAAGGAGAGGGCGGCTGCTCTTTCCTTTTTTAATGGTTTAAGACTCGAATTCAAAGTAACGAAGCATTGTACAAGCTTCTCTAAAATATTAGGTGTTCTTCTTATAAGTCTTGTATGTGAAAATCTTTAACAGGATCAATTTAAACACCCCAAGGATGCAGTTACTTGCATCAACTTATTGTCTTCAACTAATTTTGGGGGCATTTTACTGAGAATGTAAAATTTTTTCAACTTTCTCTTCGTTGATATTCAACCTGACTTTATCTTAACTACCTATAGGTTTATCAAGTAATGAATTCAAAAAATAATACGGCTCGCTTCCAACCTGAGCCATACAGGTTGCTTCCGTTTACAAAAAAGCAATTGCTCAAATTGAACAATCAGTCCGTTTGTTGAAGAAGAAAACGCTAAAGTTTACTCCTTTTCAACAATAACTTCACTCGCAACTCTATTGTCAATATCGTTATTTTCCCCTTTATCAATCACCCATAAATGTACAATCGGATGTTCTGCTTCTTTTACAAATTTTTTTAATTCATTAAACCCTTCAACTTCTCCACTAAGTTTTGTTTTATCATCAATCACAATCTCATATGACGGATATTGTGCTTCAGGGTCAATATCGTCTTCCCCTATTATGATGCTCTTTTCCTTCACCTCAAGTATCGCACCTTGGTAGTCAGCATCGTCCTTATTGTCATCTTTATCAACTTCACTTCCACATCCAACTATTATTAAAAATAGAAAAAATAAAGGTATGATGCTTCGTATTTTCTTTCGCATGTTAGCCCCCCTTAAATCTTTCTTATTCCATAAACCTGGTTTGTTAAATAGGGCTGCATCTTTTATCAAAGATTAATTGAAAAAAATTACTTTACGGACTATAACCCAAGCTCATACTAAAGAAAAAAGCATATCCGAAAAGAATTGCCATACCAACTACCAGGAAAAGAATCATAAGAATTTTACCTTGAAGGTCTTTTTCTCTTTTATACCAAGATAAACTTAGGATTAGAAATATAATGGCAGTCGGTACTAAATATAAGGCTCTGTTAAAGTTTAATGTTGATATTTGCTCAAATCGAACAAATGTTCTATAATAGAGTCATCAAATAGGAGCAGGTGATGACTGTGAGAGCAACCGATATCCTTAAAGCCATTCAAAAACTGAATCCAGCGGAAAAGCATCGGTTACGGGAATATTTAATCGATGCTCTTACTGCATCATCCTCTACGGGAACCGCACTACAAGAGATTTCAGAACGAAAGCATAAGGAAGGTTATCGTTGTCCTGATTGCGAGTCAGAACATATTGTTCGATTCGGAAAATACTCGACTATCGTGGACGGTGAGGAAGTGAAGAAACAGCGTTATCGCTGCAAGGCTTGCCGTATGACGTTCACGGACCTCACCAATACCGCCTTATACCGCACGCGCCATCTCCATCGCTGGATGAAATTTATCGAATGTATGATAGAGGGGTATTCCCTTCGTAAATCAGCACAGTTGATTGGGGGCGTCACTCACGTCACTTTGTTCTATTGGAGGCATAAGCTCCTATCGGCATTAAAACAAATGGATAGTTCACATTTTCAAGGTATCGTCGAAATGGATGAGACCTATTTCCTGTACTCAGAAAAAGGGAAAAGGAAGATTGACGATAGAAAGCCTCGCAAACGGGGTGGTTCCGCAAAGAAACGCGGCATTAGCAATGAACAGGTATGCGTACTGGTCGCAAGAGACCGTGACAAGGTGACCTTTTCGCAGACTTTGGGTGTGGGACGACTCACAAAAGAGCAATTGGACAAAGCCATCGGACATAAACTTTCCAACGAGAATGTGTTATGCACCGATGCTTGGCGTGCCTTTAAAACGTATGCGTTTGATAATGGAATGGCTATCTATCAATTCAAATCAGACGGAAAAATTCGTACCAAAGGGCTTTATCACATCCAGAACGTCAACAACTACCACCGAAGGCTGAAAGGGTGGATACAGCGCTTTAATGGTGTGGCAACGAAGTATCTCAACAATTATTTAACCTGGTTTCAAGTATTAGAAAGCATTCATCATCAGCGAAATGAAGTGACGATGAAGGATATGATGGTAAAAGGGAATTTATTTCCAAGTGTCGAAACTTATGATACCCTTAGATTATCTACTTTCACGATATAACTGCTGAATCTTGTTCCCTAAGGGGGATTTATCTCGAAACTGAGTCTTCCAGTATAGGGCAGGATAGTGGAAGACTCAGTATCGAGATATTAGGCGTTTTGAAACTAAATTGGATTGGTATCGTATTTGTAATATGAGAGGATTCTTTCGGTGGAGAATGAGAAAGATTATTGAACTTTTGTAATGTAGGGGTACTTAATTTTCTTTAGGAAAACCAATATTATCTGGCAAAATCTAATTAAAAGGGGGTGTTCTTATGATGCTTTATGGACCTTTATTAGTGTCTTTAATACCAGGGATAATTGTATTGACGCTTACTTGGTGGTTCAGTAAAAAGGGTTTTTCCTTATTTGTCAGGATGTTACCTGGATGCTTTTTAACAATAATTGCTGCCATTCTCTTTTATCACGGCTTTGTGAACATTAGGGGTTTTGAAGGTGCAGCTTATGGCATTCTTTGTTTCTTTTTAATCATTTTTGCTCTTGCGTCATTTGCAATGGGGGTAAAAGTAAAACTAAATACAATAAGGAATTAGGCTTATCTAGTAAAGTCCGTAGTATATACTTATTTTCTTTGTTGCTGTTTCTTAAATGGGGAGAGCGGTTTATGGAATGTAAGTTATGCACACAACCCTAACGCTTATAAAGTAACAATTTGTGATATAGTGTTTACTCTTATAATGTACTTCACATTATTAAAGACTGAAATTTTGGGTTTAATATAATTTTGAAAAAAACTAATTATCTTGAATTCAATTCTTAGTGTATCTGGGGCAATTCCGAAACAAAAGAATGGGAAGGTGTTTAATACCCCTTTTTATAGGAGGAATAAAATGAATGATTATATAACTAAATCAACTTACTTAGGAACCTTTTTATCATTTTTGTTTTTATAGCTTTAATGCTGGATCCTTTTAGAGGCCGGATGTTTAATTTTCTTTCAAGAGCAAATGTAAAATTACTACGAAACAATTTTATGGTCAGTGGTTTTAAATATAAATTCCTTTAGAATTAACTGTTAATTATAAAAGTATGGAGGTTTTTTATGAAAATCAATATTTTAAAAGGAATTGCATTAATCAGCATAATTGTAATTATCGCAGGTTATTTTATGGGTTTTACGTCACAAGATTTGATAAGTGTATTAATAACAATAATATTGTTATCTCTAGGTGGCGCATCTTTATTGAGGGAAGAAAAAGTCTTTGGAGGAATATTAATTGGTCTAGGTTTGCTTCTAGCAATATACATAATTCTTTAAATAAACACCCTGTTTTATCGAGAAACCGCTGAAAAATTACTTGTAAACCAAAAAAAGGAGAATAACAACTTTATCCAAACCCATTCACATACTTATTAGTTGCATATATTCTATTCTTTGTATTAAGCATATTCAGCTTTTCACAGAATGCTCAACTAAATTTCAAATATCTCTGTGTGACTTTAAATGGTATAGGCTTATTAGTGGTAGGGTTCATTGTTTTTATAGGTAATGCTCTTTAAATTAAATTATTAGCAATTCAAAAAGAGTAAAGTCGTTCACCAAAGGTTTACTCACTGGAAACTTTTCCTTCAAAATTTATTCGAATATCTTAATACACTAACTGGGGCTTTAGCTTAATAAGGAAATATATATAATGAGGACTTCCATAAAATTGGAAGTCCTCTTTTTTAGGTAATATCAACACTTAACTTTAACAGAGCCAAATATAAAAGTAACCCTATATCAGCCAAGTTCGAATTCTTCTCCCAATAAATATCCGGGATAGGGGAACCCTTATGATATAGGGCGTGAATTCTCTCTCTTCGTACGATAAAAATCAACGAAACTATCAGAAAGTATCCATAACCAATGTATTTTACCTTTCTAGAAAACACCTCTATACGATTCAGCATTGCAATTAAAACAAGAAATAGTGGTATTAATACAATATAGCCACTCACTTATCATTCCACCTTTTCTCCTCCACTTTGAATCTCTAATAGGATAGATGCGAACATACTCATTACTGCTGTCTAAATAATCTCAATTTAATTTTTTAATTTCGCTTCCTGCTTGTTACTCGGTGCTAAATCAATTGAACAAAAAAAGTGTGTTAAAATTCAGAATATAACTGATAATCGGAGGCGATGCCTTATGTTACATAAACTTTCTTTTAAGAATAAAAGTATAAACATACAAAACAATTACAAACAGTTGATGAAGGGATTGGGTTAATGAAAGCTCTATTCTTTTTATATGATGGCTACATGGATTGGGAGATCAGCCCATTAGCTTACATTTTTAGTGAAACGAGTGTGGAAATTGAGACCACAGCCCTTAATGAAGAAATAATTCACAGCGGAAAGTTCAAAGTTAAAGTGGACAAAACTTTGGACCAATGCCTCGTTCATGATTACGATATTCTGGTTATACCCGGGGGAGACCCTGAACCGTTACTTGAGGAAAATGGATTAATAAGACTTGTCCAGGAATTTGATGATAAGAATAAGTGGATTGCCGCTATATGTTGGGCACCTACGCTTCTAGGCAGGAGTTCAGTCTTGCGAAATAGAATCTATTCAACTTCTATTGATATTTCTGAATTTCCCACCTGTTTCAATCCACAATATAAAAGCGAAGCAGATACAACAATATGTGAAAATCTCATTACTGCTGAGGGAAATGCCTATGTTGAATTTGCTGTGGCGGTAGGTAAGCATTTAAATCTCTTTAAAGATCGAGAAGACGAGTTAGAAACGGTATTATTCTTCAAAAATCAGCTTAGAGAGTAAATAATTCATAGACCAAGCAATGGTTTCCTATCAGGTTTCCCCTGGGACAGTTTTGCTACCCTACCAATCGAACAACCAATCTCTTAATATATTATCGATAATTGCTGGTTTTATTAAGATATTTGGAAAACAATTATAATTTTTTAAAAAATTTCAAGAAATTACTCAGAGAGTATATCTGAATTAGGGGGTCGTTAAAAATGGGAAAAATAACTCAAATAGCCGGGTTGCTTACTGTTGCTTTTTTGATTGCTGGATGTCAAAGCTCAGGGGACGACGCAAATAAGCAGACCTCTGAGTCTGCTGAAAATGAAAGTGCAGAATCGCCTGAAAATGATGGCAGCACTGAAGACAACGGTGAAAACGATGACAGCTTAGACGCTGAAAATGGGGACGATGAAAACATGGATGCTTCAGATGAAGCTGAAAATTCTAATGACGAGGAGAGCGACACAGACGTATATGCCGGGGCTCAAAAGAATCCTAATTATTTTATTGATACTCAAATAGTCGATCAAGTGAGTGCGTTTTATACAGCCTACGCTATACACCGTGATGAGGAAGAAGAAGAAGAACAAGCACTTTCACCTGAAGAACGCTTAGAAACGTCACTTTTAAATAATGATCCGTCTGAGCAGGAAATACTGAGTTCGTATGCTGATCTATCATTTGAGCGGCCTGATCTAATCATCCGCTTCAATGAAGATGGGAATGAATTATCCGCAACCTCAGCTCAAAGCAATTTATTCTTTGACGTGTTATAAGGGATCAGTGATCTTTATGGAGTAGAAGAAATCACATTCTTAAATCCCGACGGTGAAAAGGGGATGACAGTAGCTGAGAGAGCAGTCGATGAAACTACTTCCGTTAAAGATGAAAGAGATTTTACACGCGGCTACTATACGATGTATGACGAAGAATTAGAGGAAACGTTGTTTCTGCCTGGTGGCGAGCTGGAGGAGCCCGTGGTAAATGAAAACGATGAGCCGCTCTCTTTCCCGGAGACGATTGAAGCGATGGGATCAATAGAGAATAGGGATGCGTTTTACTCCTCAGCCATTGTGGAAGGGATACAAATTGTTGACTCATCCATTACAAACGGTGTAGCTACGGTACAATACACAATGGATGAAGATATCGTAACGGAAGCAGATCAGGTTGTACTTGAAAATGCGATTCAATTGGCGGCGCTTGACTTTCACGCGTGGGAAGTTGTAATAATGAATGATACTTTGATGGAAAGCAGTACGTATCCGTTGATAGGTCAGTAATATGAAGCTAAAAGATGACGGTGTCTTAACCCCGCTATGCTAATGCTTTAGTACAGTTGGGGTCAGACCCTATCAAATAAAGGAAGAATTGATCAAGATAATACACTATTTAAAAACTTTGCTACCCTCTTGGTGAATAAGAACTATTAGATCAAGTGTTTTATGTACGAATTGATATAGACATAGTATTCATCTGTTAAACCCTCAGGCAAATCATTAAGATTAAAGTACTGTATATCTAAAGATTCATTTTCATCAACCTCTAAATTTCCTTTTACCTCGTTTGTTACATAAACAGCAGTTACTGAATAAAGTTCATCACCATTCGATACTTTAAAATAAAATTCCGGACCTGAAAATACATCTATTAACTTCAACCCTCCTATAACTAGTCCGGTTTCTTCTTTCACTTCTCTTCGTGCAGTATCTTCCATACTTTCCCCAAGTTCCATAAGACCTCCAGGCAACCCCCAGCCGCCGTCCGTTCTATGTTGTAATAACAATTCCTCATTTTCATTTAATATTAAAACAACGGAACCAGTTAATATTAGAGGTCTATGACCAACCAATTCTCTTAAATCCCTAACATAATCCATAGATGTACCTCCTGATATGGCGTCTACTTATTCAATAATGCTCTGTTAGATCAATGTAGATAGACTAAAATATTTTGGTGTTTTCCAAGTTTAATGTAAATATCCAGCCAAAAATAACTCCAACAACAAAGCCACCTAAATGTCCTAAAACACTAATATGTTCAATAAAAAAAGTTAAAATCCAAACTATGCTGATAAGCACAATGATTGCGAGTCTTGATTCTTTATCTATGAGACCTTGCCTCCAGATTAAAATCGAAAAATAAAAACCTAAAATGCCATAACCAAACCCAGAGGAGCCAACAGTCACATCACCATTAAACATAACGGTAAAAAGAGAACTTCCTAAGACCGTAAATAAAAATAATAACAAAAACCATTGTTTTCTCAGCACTTTCTCGATAGGCGGGGCTGTTATGATTATGTATCCAATATTTAATAGGAAATGCATAAAACCGTTATGTATAAAAGCAGAACTGATTAAACGGTAGTACTCCTTTTCCACTATATAATCTAAGGAAATTCCACCTAATTCATATAATATATTAGGGTTAGTTAATCCTCCAATGAATGATGTAAAAATAAAAATCGTTGTATTTAACAGCACTATAATAGTTGTCATTGGATATTGTAAGACAAATTCCTTAAAGCTTTCTTTCCTTACTAAAATCACTGTGAACTCTCCTTACCTCTATAGCACGATTGCCCGGAAGACTCGCTTTCAAGAATACATAAACCTATTTCTTTTTAAATTGGAAAATTCATTTTAACTCTCTCACTCCATTAATTTAAAGAGCTTAATATCTCTTAGTATAAATACGATGTTAATTTAATATAGTTTCAACCATTTCTAATAAATAGAATTCAAATCTTCAACTATCCTGGCCGGTTGCTAAATGAAAAAGACGACTATTCTTATAGAATAATCGCCCAATACAGCGCACCCGGGGGACTGACCCCGAACCCTGCTAATTACTAAATAAAGCGTTTCTTGTTTTAGGACCGACAATACCGTCAGCCACTAACCCTTTCGATGTTTGAAACTTCTTTACAGCTTTTAAAGTTTTCGGACCAAAAGATCCATCAGCAGTTATGCTGAGTTTTTTCTGTAGTACTTTGACTGAATCTCCTTTACTGCCGTACCTTAACGTTTCGTTAAAGGTTTCATATCCTGCCACTACATTTTTGGATCCAACTTCATATTTTTGTGCTAACGCTGTAAAAGATGATGAAGAACTTGTTATATAGACTGGAATATTTTTATTAGCTCGTTCATACAGCCAGATGACATCTTTATTATTCATACGAATACAGCCGCTTGATGCGTAAGTCCCAATGGAAGACGGATTATTTGTGCCGTGTACTCCGTAAACATTCCCTGAGGTATGTCCCCAGTCACCCGGTACTTTTATCCCGAGCCATCTTGCGCCTAAAGGATTCCGTGGGTCACCGCCTGGGATATTTTCTTTATACCATGGCCTGTTTTTAACCTTATTAACAAGAGTAAATTTCCCTTCCGGCGTCAAATTGCTCTTTCTCCCCGTGGCTACAGGAAACACCTTCTGAAGTTTACCATTTTCATAAAACGCCAATTGATTATTACTTTTATTAATAATAATTGCTTCTTTGTCTGCTGCTTCTGCCGGTTTTACCATGAAACAAAAACCCAATAACAAAATCCCCATGGCCACTAAAATTTTTCTTATCTGCATGTCCTACCCCTCCATTAATCCCTTAGTTCACTTGCCAACATTATACTTCGGGTAATGGGGGTTAAATTGTCGAAAGCGGCTGTCGAAATAAAGAAATTTTCTAGTAGAATGTTACTATCATGAAGGAGTGGGTTCCTTGATGTAAAAATGAGTATTTATAAGGGTAAAGAGATAAAAAACATTCCAAGGTGTGGGTCAGGCACCATTGCGCGATAGATGGAAAACAAAAAAGTCGAAAAGAGAGAGTTCTCGAATTTAGTTAAAAAATAGAAGAGCGATCGATATCGGAATGAAACTCCAGAACAGGATGATGACACAGAAGCCCATGATGTCTCTGACCTTCAAACCCGCAATCGCCAGAAGCGGCAAGGCCCAGAATGGTTGGATCATGTTCGTCCACGCATCGCCCCAGGCTACAGCCATCGAGGTCTTGGCTGTGCTTACTCCAAGATCCATTGCGGCAGGGATCATAATCGGAGCCTGTACCGCCCACTGTCCGCCTCCGGACGGGACGAAAAAGTTGACGATGCCGGCGCTAATAAAGGCGAGCACTGGGAACGTGAATTCTGTGGAAATGCTGATAAACCAGTTCGACATTTGTTCTGATAAACCCGAAGCGACCATCATCCCCATAATTCCAGCATAGAAAGGGAACTGGATGATGATTCCGCCGGCATTTTTCACTCCATCGTTTACACTGTTCAAAAATCTCCTAGGTGTCTGGTGGAAAAGGATTCCGAGGAATAAGAATATAAAGTTCACAATATTAATGTTGAGGTCAAATCCGTTTCTCGCAAAGTGATAGACGATGAAGACTAAACCAAGTACACCGATTAACATGGAAATGATTTTACTGTTTTCCAAACGTTCTGCTGGTGTTAAATAAGCCGTTGCTGGCGTTTTTTGCTGCTCGGCCTTATCTTCTTTTAATAAATCGAGATTATTTTTACTCAAGTCACCGCTGGATTTCAGCAACCACAAGTTAAGCAGAGGAAGAGATAGAAGTAGAGTCACGATGATAAAAATATTCATACCACTGAACAATGTTTCCGTAATAGGGATGGTACCGATCGTGTCGGCTAGAAAATGGTCTTCTGTCGCAATAGTCAAAGGTATAGACCCTGAAAACCCTCCGTGCCAAAGAATGAATCCACTATAAGCACTGGCCATCAATAAACGATAATCCACATTCGGCACTCGTCTCGCTACATGGACAGCCAGAAGTGCCCCGGCTACAAGTCCGAAGCCATAGTTGATTAAACATGCGATCCCCGCTACGAAAGTAACTAATAAAATAGCCTGGCCAGGCGTTTTCGCCAGCGTACTTATTTTAGATAATGCGTTTTTTACTAAAGGAGTATTGGCAAGTATGTATCCCGTGACAACGATCAATGACATCTGCATGGCAAATTCAAGGAGGTCCCAAAAGCCATCACCCCAAAATTGCACCATCTGCCCTGGTGAGCTGCCTGTGAAGAAAATCCCTAATCCAAAAACGACGAGTGTGAGAATGATGGCGAACAAAAACGCATCCGGTAAGAAGCGCTGTACCATCCGGTCGAAAAAAAGTGTGATTCCACGAAGCATCCTAAACAACCTCCTAATAATGTAATCGCTTTCAACAGTCATATTAAGTGTCTATGAGTAATAAGGAAATATCAAGACCAAAGTGTAATTTTTCCCTTAACCTTTTCCTCTGCTTGGAAATTCCCATGTAGGATTTCGCTTTCCGGATCAAGTCTCTTGGAAAGGCAATTTTATTAAGCTATACAAAATAATCATTAGTACCCTTTTTTCAGAGCGTTCTTCTCAGACTTTCTTCATCATATAAATGCCCTGACCTAATCATCAATCATGGTAAGCATAGATGCGGGATTCAACTATCCTGCTAATTGCAAAAAAGCGATTGCTCATATTGAACAATCGCCCTTGATGATTTCGAGGTAATAGAATAGTAATCAACTTAATTTAAATTCAGTCAACTTAATAAACTCTTCTACAACTTGCACTCATAATCCCATTCCTTTTTCCCAGAAATCCTCTGAAGTAATATCTTCACCAAGTGTTTCATAACTAAATCTTCCACAGTCATACTTCCAGAATCACGAGGTAAGTTTAAGTAATAACAGATAAAACTAATCGAATATTGATGCTTTATTTGGATTCCTTAAATAATCAAAAAGCATAGTTATCTGTTCTTCTGTATTTCTACCAGTAGATAGTTTAGGAAGATGATTTTCTGAAAAAAACCTTACATCTTTTGTTTCCACACCACTCTCCGCCTCTCCTCCTGTTAATTCGCATTGAATAAATATTTTGTAATAATGATATGGTTGTGGTGGATGAGGGTGCTTATTAATATCTAACAACGCAACTAATTTTTGTGCGGTTACATCATAGCCTGATTCCTCTTTTACCTCTTTCTTTATATTTTCAGAAGGCGATAATCCAATGTCACAAAAGCCACCCGGTAATGACCACTTATCATCAATTTTTTCTCGTACCATCAAGATTTTATCGTCTTTAAAAACAGCTCCACGAATATCTACTTTAGGAGTTTGATATCCTGTTTCATTTGTAAACAACTCTGTTATTTTTTCCATTTCTAAATCTGTATATTGCTCCATTATTTCAGCACTAATTTTTCTCAGTTCTTCATATCTTTCAATATCATATACATCTTTCGAAAATGATAGCCCTGATTGTGATAGTGCTTGTATTTTTTTTGCCCACTCTAGCCACTTATAACTCATTCTTGACCCCTTCTTCTAAACACTTTTTTAAATCAGTAACGATTTCGAATATACAATTTGATTTTACTGAAAATTCATTTGGTTGATAAGACGGAAAACAAAAAAATCAAGTTCCACTATATGATGGTACGAAAAGAAGCTCACTACCAATCGATCCTCCTTGGTACTACGCCATTCTTTAGTAATCTAACGTACCAAGAGACAAATTTAACTTTAAGATTCCTCACTGTTTGTTTTTAGTGTATATTTCATCATATTCTTCAGTTTTTGATTGATAATATGAGATACTTAACCAGCCAATCATTGAAACCACACCAACTAATATAGATACCCAAAACCCCATAAATATCCCCTTTCATGAATAACTTTAAAGATCTGCTAAATATATTATTGATTTTTAGTTAAAATGAAATTATTAAATAGTAGTTTTATATCCAACTGCCCAGAATTTGAAATATTCCTATGGCAACAGCTATAGCAGGACCTAGAATGAGAATTCCTATTAACAAAGACTTTATTATGTCCCCTATAATAAATGGTGGTTTACCGTCACTATCAATTTTTTCATTCATATCCTCTAACGATTTATTTATATTTTTCAGTTCATTTAAAATTTGATCTTCTGTTTCTTTTTCCATTTTAGACCCTCCAATTCTGATTTAGTTCTGTATGTTCCATAAACTGCTTGTGTTAACACCTACATTATAAAAATTAAAATTTTTCTTCGTTCTTATAGAAAACTTCATATTACACATACGATATCAATCCAATTTAGTTTCAAAATGCCTATTATATTGAATTCAAGTCTTCAACTATCCCACCCATTTATTTAAGACTTAGTTTCGAGATATCCATCCATTTAATACCGATGCCTGGCCACACTAACGCTTTAGAACGTTCCAGGCACCACCACCCCAACATTACCGTCAATTATTTCAAGCTAAATCTATAATAAAAAAGCTTATCTTTGCTGCAGATAAGCCTCTTTATTATAAATCTTTGATTTTGAGAGTTAAAAAACCTCTTATTTTTACACAGTTTTAAGCTGGATCATGTAAGTCAGTCACTCGCTTTTGATCGACTGCCGTATGATTTTCAAACACATGACGTCCAAGGACGACTTCAAGCCCCATTTTTTTAATACACGTATACCCGTTTACTCGTGACGATGTTCACCATTTTTTTCTAAATCATTAATTCTTTTTTCAAGTTCTTTTATACTATTGCTGCTAGTCAACACTGTCGTAAAAGCAATAATACTGAAAGTGAATCCCGTTATTCCAAAAATGAACCCCATCATTTCAAAAACCTCCACATAATCCCCCCTATTTTAAACTTTAAGACAATATCTCTTAGCTGCATATTTGCTATCGCTTATGCTGACGGATTAGAATAATTTTCAAGATACCTTAAGTAAATCGTATACGAACGCACCCGATTGTAAAAGATTTGAAATCAAGGATATCTCCACGCATCCATTTTATCTATTCAAATATTCTTTATGATACTTTTTTTCATTCGCTCCCCACATTAAATAACCATAGAGAATCCCCCCAAGCAAACAGGAAATCAATCCTACTAAAAATGAGGACATCCAATCCCCAGTAAAATATTTTGAAATATCAAATCCGTGGGCAATAATCCCTTCAAAAATAAAAAATATAAATCCTGCTGGTATCCCCCACCCTAAAACGCCGTAGGAAATAATATAGTGTTTCTTTCCTTTTTCTCTTATTTTCCGCCATCTTGCAAATGTATTTTTCCTACTCATCAAACTCCTCCTTTGCATATTGATGTCACGATGAAGGTCTAATGCCTTAGGCAAATTAACTTTATTGCCAATTAAAAAACAAAATTACAAGTAGTCATTATTTTATGTAATAAAGGCGCTCACCCAATTTAATAAGCAGAATAACCGTATCAATAGTAAATAAACGTTTACGTAAAAATCGAATTCCAGATATCTCTACCGTCTTATCTTTATTCTTCTTCCATCCTGAATCCCCCTCAGCCGGTGATTAATTCCAACACTGCGATTCCAAACATGGTAGAAACAACACTGATGTAAACAAATGAGTATATCCTTCTTTTTCCCTTTGCAGGCACCTGTAAGACCTCTTGGATTACGATAGATGGAGCTAAAAACAACCATGGATACAACCACCAATAGGTAATATCAGTTAATAAGCCCCCTAAAAACAATAGAGCTGCGATTACTAACAAACTATTACTAATGTATTTTGCTGCCTTTTGCATAGGCACACCTCCCTGGATGAAATCACCATTCTATAAAACAGCAGAACATACAGCCTTTATGGAAAGGCTCATTTATTTCAATTTAACTCTTTTTTGTTTTTAATAATTGTGAAATGACATAGGCGATGCTAGCGATTAATAATATGACCAACAAATGAAAGCTTCTATTTCCAAAACTAACTTCTTGAGGTGCAAAACCTCCTACAGAAGAAAAATCCGGAGTATAATTCATAGTTAAAAGTATACCTGATGCCATTTGATAAACTAAGTAAAGTAAAATAAAACTCACTATAAAAATTAAATATTTCTTCATAACTTCCCTCCCCCTTATCTATAATTACGGTTAAAATCCAGCATAGTTTCAACTAGAATTAAATTCTTTCATAATTAATGGTGGAAAGCTTACCCATGCCGGGCACACATAAAGACTGTCGAGACTTTCTCGACAGCCTGAAAAGGAAGCTTTCTTTTATGAACTCACCTGGACCAGTTTCTTGAAAAACTACCAGCTAATTAAATTTGTAATGAGACTTCTTCTTACAAGATCCCCATCAAAATAAATCCGCCAATGCCGACAAGTACCCCGTAAACTAAAGCCGGTCCCAGGGCTTTTCGGATCACGTTACCTTCTTCCCCTTCCATTCCTACGACAGCGCTTGCAGCGACCACATTATGCACACAGATCATGTTCCCCGCTCCAGCACCTACGAGCTGTGCTGCGAGCACTACCTTGATGTTTGCATCTGTAGCCTCCGCTATATTGTACTGGATGGGTGAGAAGGTAAGTGTGGAGACCGTGGCACTTCCAGTGATAAAGGACCCCAGCTCTCCGAGAAACGGCGCGGCGAAAATCCACATCGGTCCAAACGCTGCTGCCATTCCCTGGGCAATGTATTCCGGCATGCTCATCATATCCTTTATATTCATCCCGGAATTACTGAATACATGCACCATGGCAAGCGTAGCCCCCAATGTAATAGCCGTTGTTTTGATCGTGGATAACGATTGCTTGGACGCCCGCCCAAAGTGACCAAACGATTTTCGCTGGACGAGCACGGCAAAAATTGCGGCGACGGTGAGCACAGTACCGGGAGAGTATAACAATTGCCATTCCGACGTAACCCCTTCCACGCCTAAGATGTTCGACCACGTTAAATCAATAGCCGTCTGCGTAAATTCCTGAAACGAGGGAACGATGCGTGTGAGCAGCAATAAGATAACGACAATGATGTAAGGAAACCACGCCCTGATCAATCCCATCTCAGATTTTTCTTCGTTCACCTCGAAACTTTCCTGCATAGCATCTTTCCATACAGATTTTGGCAGAAGCCACCCCTTTTTGGCCGTTATGGCTGCGACCACCAGACCGGTCAAGGATCCTAAAATCGCTACAAATTCCGGTCCGAACAGATAAGCATACACCAAAGCGGAACCGTTATACGTGAGCCCGATAAGCAGCGTCCAGGGCAGCATCACCATGGCATCTTTTATTCCTTTCCCTTTCCCGAAAAATAAAGTCAGCACAAGCATCAGGATAAATGGGATAAATGTGCCACTGAATAAATCAATGAAAGTTACCATAACGCCGACATCCTGATAAAAAGCTTCACCCGCTTCCGGCAAGACGCTTAACCCTACCAGTACCGGTGTGCCCACGGCCCCGAATGCGACCGCCGTGCTATCAGCAATAAGGGCTGTCGCCACCGCTGCCAGCGGCTGAAACCCCAGGGCAAGCATTAATGGAGCCGTCACCATCGCCGGAGTTCCAAACCCTGCCGCTCCTTCAATTAAAGACCCAAATAAAAACGCGACAAAAATAAGCTGAACCCTCATGTCCTGTGAAATACTCTGAAATCCCTGATTGATACGGGTTACTGCTCCGGTGTTACGAAGGGTATTCAATAACACGAGCGCTCCAAATAAAATCAATAAAATCGTCAGTGTTTTATGTACCCCCTGCAGAATTGAAGAAGCAACTTCCAGGCTCTCCATCCCCCAAACGGTCATCGCTAAAACGATCACAATTACAGCACTGATGGACATCCCTTTTATCGCTGGCATTCGTAATAAGACCAGCAAAAGAAATGGTACAATCACTGCACTTAATGCCACCACCATCAACATTTGATCTCCTCCTCTTTGATTTCATCGTTTTTCTTATCCCTAGAAAACTTTTGTTTATCAGTAGGAAATACGGTCATCAGATGACCATATTTATCATAGTAACCGCTTACATAAATATTTTCAACAGGTTTTACCCTTGATCACACAATTTTTACAAAATTTAGACATTACCCACTCTCTGACCCATACAAGTAAAAATGTGGGAAATTTTATTGAAAGCGATTTCTGCTCGTGCTAGAATGATAGAAACAAAGTCATCTGATGACCTTATCTATGTTGGTGACGCAGGAAGCCATGCTGTCTTCCTGCACGATCAAATGCCTCAAGAAATACGCTGCTGACAGCACTATACATAGAGATAAACTGATCCTCTGCCGGATGTGTATAAAAGCTAAAAAGGCCTCACCCTCGCGTGACGAACAGCAACGGGAAGATGAAAGCGTATGACCATCGGGACTAGCAAAATGGAGGAAGTTAACTCCCGAAACACCTAGTGCCTGTGCAACTATAAAAGGAGGAATAATATGAATGATAACCACACAACGACTGACGTGATTCTTATAGGAGGCGGTGTCGTGAGCGCGACGCTGGCAACGCTTCTGCACAAATTACAGCCGGAATGGCGTATCACTTTGTTTGAGAGGCTCGATACCGCCGGACAAGAAAGTTCCAATGAATGGAATAATGCCGGAACCGGACACGCGGCTCTCTGCGAGTTGAACTATACCCCTGAACAGCCGGACGGTTCATTGGACATCAGCAAGGCGGTGAAAATAAATGAACAATTCCATGTTTCCAGACAGTTCTGGGCCCACCTGGTCGAGCAAGGCGATCTTCAGCGTCCTGAAGAGTTTATCCGCCCCTTGCCGCATATAAGCTTTGTCTACGGAGAAGATCATGTGGAATTTTTGACAAAGCGGGTGAAAGCCCTGGCCGATCACCCTCAGTTTCAAGGGATGGAGTTCTCCAAAGACCCCGAACGCATCAAGGAATGGATTCCTTTAATGATGGAGGGCCGTTCCTCTGAAGAGCCAATAGCGGCAACAAAAGTCGACCATGGCACAGATGTTAATTTTGGAGAATTAACCCGTCAAATGCTGAAGCACTTAGAAAAGCAAAACAATGTTGAGATCCATTATAATCATTCGGTTGATGATATGAAACAAAGGGAAGACGGCGCATGGGAAGTCAAGGTACGAAACCTTAAAAAAGGAACCATTGAAGAGCATACCTCGTCTTTCGCCTTTATCGGTGCCGGGGGCGGCGCCCTGCCATTGTTGCAAAAAACAGGAATTCCTGAAAGCAAGCACATCG
Source organism: Halobacillus sp. A1 (assembly GCF_024189295.1). Classification (GTDB taxonomy): domain Bacteria; phylum Bacillota; class Bacilli; order Bacillales; family Halobacillaceae; genus Halobacillus_A. The sequence goes on along the minus strand of NZ_JAIZEN010000014.1, from coordinate 1,355 downwards.
GAGGGTTTCCGATCAGCGGTGAATTTCTCGTCTGTCACAACCCGGATGTCGTGAAGCAGCACCATTCCAAAGTATATGGAAAAGAACCGGCAGGCACCCCGCCGATGACTGTTCCCCATTTGGACCGTCGCCATATTGAAGGAAAGGACACGTTGTTATACGGCCCGTTCGCCGGATTCACACCCAAATTTTTGAAAACCGGCTCGATGATGGACCTGTTCGGTTCGGTCAAGCCGACGAATATCCTGACGATGCTTGCAGCCGGCGCAAAAAATACCTCACTGATTAAATATTTGGCTCTGCAGCTGAGGATGTCCAAAAACGACCGGATGGAAGAGTTACGGAATTTTGTTCCGAATGCATCCAATGAAGACTGGGACCTTCTCGTAGCCGGACAGCGGGTACAATTGATTGAGGATACAGATGAAGGCGGCCGGGGCGCTCTCCAGTTCGGTACCAAACTGATTCACGCAGAAGACCGTACGATGGCTGCCCTACTCGGCGAATCACCAGGAGCGTCGGTTTCCGTTTCGATTATGCTCGAGGTCTTACACAAGTGCTTCCCAGAGTATCATGATTCGTGGGAACCGAAGCTTAAAGAAATCATTCCTTCCTACGGCGAGCCCCTGGAGGATCATCCTGAACTGCTGGACCGGGTTCATGATTCCACCTCACGCACCCTTAATTTGATGGAGCCTGTAAGATAAACAAAGCAAATCCGCATGGAGACAGAATAAACAACGAAGCATTGATGCGCCATTTGGCGCACGATGCTTCGTTTATTTTTGGCTCCTATACGAGCAATAATCCTGCATGGATTCCCTCCCCCATGCGTTAGTTTCTTTGTCCGTAAACCCTATCGCACTTATACTGGAACCACGAATACGCTGGCAAATCGACCTTATCACTTGAAATCTAAATACCAGGATCATTTGCAAAAACACTCTGTTTGTAAGTTATTTGTCATTTAATTTCAACTTAACATATTCACAGCACCATCGACTTTCTGAAACATTGATATTTATACTACTTCGTTCCGTCATTGCCCCTTTTATTAAATTAGAATCACACTACTTGTATTTTTGGGTCTGTCAAATTCTTCTTCTAGCTCAATAAGAAAAGCCTTAGTTAAAATCAATAATACTGTCTGCGATGTTCTACTTTTACTATATAACTGTTGAATCTTGTTCCCAATGAGTAATTTATCTCGAAACTGAGTCTTATAGATAAGGGCAGGATAGTGGAAGACTCAGTTTCGAGATATTCAATCTTTTTTACATAATGTTCTGTGGTAAAATGTGGTATATGTTAAGTTTTTTAAGATTTAAGGAGGATTATATGATTAATGAAATTAC
>NZ_JAIZEN010000013.1 GCF_024189295.1 Halobacillus sp. A1 | reverse complement strand
TCGGTCTAACATCGAATCCCTCACTTTTATGTAGTTCTTTCATTATACAAGAAAACACGCATCCTTTCTTTGATTTTCAAAGAAAGGATGCGTGTTTAGTTTTATCATGGACTTTTTCAGTGGCCTCTCAAAATGAGGCTGCTTTTTTATGCACCGACAATATGTACAAATTAACACTAAAGGGTTTGTGCATACCTTACATTTACCTCCCTCACCTTCTAAGCTAAACTGCTAATATACAGAAAATACTGAATATTATCTGGAGGTGGTTCTTTTGGCTCAATTAGTCCTGGATCGAGTAGAAAAGATTTATGACAAAAAATTCAAAGCTGTAAAAGATTTCAATTTACATATTGGAGATGAAGAATTTGTAGTGTTTGTCGGTCCTTCTGGATGCGGGAAATCTACAACACTACGCATGATTGCAGGCCTTGAAGTTATTTCAGGAGGGAACTTCTTAATTGACGACATCCGTATGAATGACATTCCACCTAAGGATCGCGACATCGCTATGGTTTTTCAAAATTATGCCCTCTATCCTCATATCAACGTATATAAAAATTTAGAATTCAGTTTAAAAGTAAAGAAAATGGATAAAAAAGAAATTGACCGACGAATCCAGGAAGCTGCTAAAATCCTTGGTTTAGAGGCCCTGCTTGACCGTAAACCAAAAGCTCTATCCGGTGGTCAAAAACAGCGTGTAGCGTTAGGTAGAGCCATCGTACGTGATGCTAAAGTATTTTTAATGGATGAACCTTTGTCTAACCTTGTAGCAAAATTAAGAGCTCAGATGAGAACAGAAATACAAAAGCTGCACCAACGTCTTAAAACAACAACTATCTATGTAACACATGACCAAACTGAAGCAATGACAATGGCTACCCGACTAGTCGTAATGAAAGATGGTTTCATTCAGCAAGTCGGAGCACCTAAAGAAGTATATGATATGCCGGAGAACGTATTCGTCGGCGGCTTTATAGGCTCTCCTGCTATGAATTTTTTTCATGGACGGATTGAAGAAGGTTATTTTAAAATGGAAAAAACCAAACTATCTATTCCGAAAGATAAGCTCCAAGCATTGGAAAAACAAAATTTAATCGGAAAAAATATCATCCTGGGTATTAGACCTGAAGATTTCCAGGATACAGTTCTAAATAATCAGCCGCACAACAAAATAAGCGTGAACGTTGAAGTAGCGGAGTTGATGGGATCCGAAACATATGTAAATGCAAGTATGGGCGGTCAGGAATTCGTAGCTCGCGTAAAGTCTAGAGATGACATTCATGCAGGAGGCCGGCTTTCCTTAGGTTTAGATTTGGGGAAGGCTCACTTTTTTGATGCCATAACCGAACAAAGAATCAAGTTAGAATAAAAATCACTTATAACTTCGAGAAATATAAAAAGAGAAAGGGCGCACCCTTTCTCTTCTTTCAATTTATTTATTTTTGTTGTCCACCGAACTGTTGTTCAGCCATTTGTACTAGACGTTTAGTGATTTCTCCACCTACAGAACCGTTAGCACGGGAAGTAGAATCAGCACCAAGCTGTACTCCGAATTCTTGAGCGATTTCGTATTTCATTTGATCTAAAGCTTGTTGTACTCCAGGTACAACTAGATTGTTTGAACTGTTGTTAGCCATGTTGTCTCACCTCCTGTGTGTGATAGTAGTATGAGCACTGCCTTTAATTTTTATCACAAATTTTAATTGGTAATAAACGGTATTTTTTAAGGCTTGAGAACATGGCTAAATAAAATCAATCAAGAATTCGGTTTTGTCATAGCTTTAGGGTCTACGTACTGTTCAAATTGTTCTTCTGACAGCAAGTCTAATTCAACAGCAGTCTCTTTAAGTGTTTGATTTTTTTCAAAAGCAGTCTTAGCGATTTTTGCTGCATTTTCATAACCGATGTGTGGATTCAACGCCGTCACAAGCATTAATGAATCCCGTAAGTATTTTTCAATTTGTTCATGATCAGGTTCCAATCCAGTTACACATCTTTCATCGAATGAAACAATGCTGTCAGCGAGAAGCTGGGAGGACTGAAGGAAATTGTAAGCGATGACCGGTTTGAAAACGTTCAATTCGAAATTTCCTTGACTAGCGGCAAATCCAATGGTGGCATCATTCCCCATAACTTGGGCAGCTACCATAGTGATAGCTTCGCTTTGTGTCGGATTTACTTTTCCCGGCATGATGGAACTGCCTGGTTCGTTTGCCGGAATAGTGATTTCGCCAATTCCGCATCTAGGGCCACTAGCCAACCAGCGCACATCATTGGCAATTTTCATAACATCAGCAGCTAAAGCTTTGACCGCTCCATGAGTGTGAACAAGTTCATCATGGGACGTTAAAGCGTGAAACTTGTTAGGTGCTGAAACGAACGTATTGGACGTTTCTTTATTGATATGGTCGACGACTTTATTGGAAAAATCGACATGAGCGTTTAAGCCTGTGCCTACAGCTGTACCGCCAATGGCCAATTCTTTTACATACTTTGTACTTTCAATGAGCATATTTTCTGTTTTCTCTAGCATACGGTGCCAGCCGCTGATTTCCTGCCCTAATGTCAACGGAGTCGCGTCCTGAAGGTGGGTCCTACCGATTTTCACAATGTCTTGAAACGCTTCCATTTTTTCTTTTAGTGTTTGTTTGAATTGAGAAACGGCCGGAAGCAATACTTCTTCCACTTTACGGACTGCAGCAACATGCATAGCTGTAGGGTACGTATCATTCGAGCTTTGGGATTTATTGACGTCATCATTGGGATGCAGCTTCAAATCGCTGTTCTCCTCAGCCAGCCACTTATTACCTACATAAGCGATGACTTCGTTAACATTCATATTTGACTGGGTGCCGCTGCCGGTCTGCCATACCACTAATGGGAAATGTTCTTCCAGGTCCCCGCTTATGATAAGATCAGCCGCATAACCAATAGCCTCTGCTTTTTTCTCTTCTAATAATCCTAATTCAAAATTAGCTATGGCCGCACTTTTTTTCAAAATCGCAAAGCCTTCAATAACTTCTGTCGGCATTTTCTCTTGGCCAATCGGGAAATTCTCTTTACTGCGCTGTGTTTGGGCTGCCCAATATTTATCGTTTGGGACTTTAATTTCACCTAATGTGTCTTTTTCAATTCGATAATCCATGAAGATCCTCCCTTTTTGAACTAAGATTCCAACTATAATTGTATCAATTTTCTAACAAACAATCATTAACAACCCATTCGATTATGTCGAAATTTAAATAATCAGAGTATTTACATTATTCTAACTTTAGTGTATTATAAATTTAACAATAAGAAAGGAGGCAGAAACAGAAAGTCCTACATATTTTCCACTAAGGAGGGTTGGAGAGCTTAAGCTGTTTTTGCTTGATCTTTTCAAATGGGTAATGGTTTAGAAAAAGAGCCTGGGTAGGCTCTTTTTTGTGTAGTAAACTATAGATGGAGGTGAAATCATTATGCCAAATATTTGGACACACATTTTATTTGCAGAAGATCTTTGTTTAAAATTAGAAAGAGAGGATCTTTTGGCTACTTCAGAACGTTCTCTATATTTAGGAGCTCAAGGTCCAGATCCATTCTTCTATTATAATTTTTGGCCGAAAGCAAGCGATCACGGTGTCCCCGAGGCAGGTATGCAATTACATACAATGAATTGCGGTGATTTCTTAATTGAAATGATTGAGCGGGGAAAGTCTCGAAAACATAATTCTCAAGCTTATATCCTTGGTTTCGTCAGTCATCATATGTTAGATAGGATCACTCACCCTTATATCCATTATAAATCAGGGTATGAAGGGAATAAACATCAAGCATTGGAGGTTGCTATTGATACAATTATGATGGAAAAGCACCGCCGGCTCATCACTTGGCTGACACCGGTTCACCCCCATATCAACTTGTCGGATCAAACAGTTGAGGAAATAGAATCATGGCTGAAACCCTGTATCGAGAACCATTACGACCTTGATGTGCCTTCTTCTTTCATCAAAAAATCTTTCAAAGATATAGTAAAGGCCCAACGAGTCTTATTCGATCCATATGGCTATAAAAATAAACTGCTTGGCTCTGCAGTTTCTTCTTTTTCTCACCGTCCTATAATTGATGACAAGGATTACTTGAACATGGAACAGCTTATGTGGAGACATTCCGCAACCAATGAAGTGAGAAGAGCTTCATTTGAGCAGCTGTATGCCCAGGCATTAGAAGAAGCTTACGCCCTTTATAAAGAAATCCTTCTTTATTGGAGTGAAGATTCACACGCTCGTCTAGAAACAATTAAGAGCATGGTTCAAAATATATCCTACGATACAGGTTTGCCTTTATCTTTAAAAGCAGTTAATAAATATGCTTCTCCGATAGTGTAACAAGCAGGCCTTCCTGCTTGTTTTATGTTTTTATGACAGGTTCGAGTTCCGGGTTCGTCTGCGCTTCCGCTTCTTCTTTTCCTTTATCTATGTCTACAAATCTCAATAAAACGATGCCGGCAATAAAAAATACGATAAGAGATAATATTCCTAAGCGGCTAGAGCCAGTCAACTGGCCGACTAATGCAAAAGCAAATGGTCCGAAAATAGCTGAAAACTTAGCAGAAATGCCGTAAAACCCAAAAAATTCACCATGCCGGTCTCCAGGCACCATTTTTCCAAAAATCGAACGGCTTAAGGATTGTGCCCCTCCCTGCACGAGACCGACACATATAGCAAGTATATAAAAATGAAGAGCGGACGTCATAAAGTAACCAAGTCCTACAATTGCTAAGTATATATACAGAGAGAAAGTCAGAGCCTTTTTGGCTGAAATTTTGCCAGCCAAAAATCCAAAAAAGAAAGTACAGGGTATACCTACAAATTGAGTAATCAATAGGGCAATGATGAGGGAGTTACTGTCTATCCCTATATCCCTGCCATAAATGGTAGCCATTTTTATAATGGTGGAAATGCCGTCATTATAAAGCCAAAAGGCGATTAAGAATAATAATAGCTGCTTAAATTTCTTTATCTCCTTAAATGTATGAGTTACCCGGCTGAACCCTATGTTGACAAAGGACTTCGTTCTTTTGGAAGTATGTTTTTTTTCTTCCACGATATTTTTAAAAAGCGGAATGGAAAAAATAAACCACCATACCCCTACGGAAATAAAAGCCAGCCGGGTGCCAGCAAAGGTGTCAGGAAGTCCGAACCATTCGTATTTCATGATCATAAGTAAGTTGATCGCTAACAAAATGCCTCCACCCAAGTAACCGAACGCAAACCCCCACGAAGAAACCTTATCCATATTGTTTTCTTCCGACACTTCAGGCAAAAAAGCATCGTAGAAAGCATTGCCTCCAGAAAAACCTATCGTTCCGACAATCAATAAAATGGAAGCTAGAAGATACCCGCCTTCACCCACAAACGCGAGCATTACACTTGCGATCATCCCCATAAAAGCAAAGAACATCAGGAATTTCTTTTTAGCTGCAGAATAATCACTGATCGCCCCAAGGATTGGTGCTAGAAGAGCGACGATTAAAACGGCAATAGATTGGGAATATCCCCAGTAGCTCGCCGCTAAAGATTCATCTAATCCTTTGGCTGCTACATCATAATAAAATATAGGCAGAACTGCCGCCATGATGGTCGTTGCAAAAGCTGAATTTCCGACATCATACAAGACCCAGCTCAACACAGGTTTCTTTTTCATAAGGCTCTCCCCATCTCCTAATTGTTTTATAATCAGCTTAGCAAAAGATACGTGTAAATAGAGAAAATATTTATATTATAAGGAGTTTTTTTTATGAAGATTGCAGTATTCGGTGCAACCGGGCGTGTTGGTTCTAACGTAGTTCAGCTTGCTTTACAAGCAGGCTGGGAAATAAAGGCACTCGTTAGAGATCTACCAAAAGCTGAATCCTTGATTCCCGGTGCTCATTTAATTGAGGGTGACGCAACTATCAGCGAAGATGTAGAAAAAACAATTCAAGGGTGTGATCTCGTCTTCAGTGCGTTGAGTACGGACAAAACGGATACATTATCCAGGGCCATTCCCCTTATTATAGAACATACGATCAGCCATAGAATCGACAGAATCATTACCGTGGGGACCGCAGGTATTTTGAACAGCAGGCTTGAAAAAGGGAAATATAGATATCAATCCAAGGAGTCGAAACGACGATCTACTTTCGCTGCTGAGGAACATCAGAAGGTTTATCAAAGTCTGGCTAAAAGTAACCTGGACTGGGTGATCCTATGCCCTACCTACTTACCAGATGGTGAGAACGAAGGAGAGGTGCGTTACGAGGAAAATTTCCTGCCGGAAGGGGGAACCCGTATAACGGTGAAAGATACCGCCCTTTTTGCTTTTAAAGAAATTAAGGAAAATGAATTCCATTATACAAGAGTAGGTTTAAGTTATTGACCAACTAAAAACAAAGCATTAGAGTTATTCATTTTTATGACACGAATGTTATAGAGCTATCCCTAGAGATTTGGCGGGAGAATAGGTGTTTGGAAATCACTCATATTCAATCCGATCGAGCAAATTGAAAAAAGTGCCCAATGACAGAGGAGTATCATCATAGTTTGCTTGTAACCATGGAAAAGCAGTTTCGTTCCTGAAACGACGAAATCCGTCTTCAAGTAAAATAAGCGAATGTGAACCCTGCTATTTAATTAAGACTAGGAGAGAAAAAAGGCCGGCTATAAAAGTCCGCTTCTTAGACTTTTATAGCCGGCCACATGTATTATTCGGGGTAGAAACCAAAAAATTCTTCTAAAGTTCCCCCACTCTCGTGTACTTCTGCTGATAAATCTTTACCGATGTACCTTAAATGCCATGGTTCATATTCATAACCTGTTATATCAGAAGTGCCTTCAAGGTACCGAATAACAAAACCGTATTCGTGGGCGTGGTCTGCCAGCCATTGTCCTTCTTCAGTATCAATAAAACTCTGGTCCAATCTAAATTCCATCTCAGGGGACGTTACATCCATTGCAAGCCCCGTCTGATGTTCACTCGTACCAGGTCTGGCAGAAAACTTGTCGGCTTCCTCTTGACCTCTGTCCGCCACATTGTTTTCATAGATCGTTTTTTGTCTTTCATAAGAACGGTATCCAGAGGTGGCGTATAAATCTAATCCCTGGTCATCCGCCGCATTAAAAAGCTGTTCCAGGGCATCAGCAGCCTCTGGCTGCATATACTTTTTCGGATGATCATCATCAAATGGAAAACGAACGTCTGGCACAACTAATTCATCCGGTTCATAGCCTTCTGGAAGTTTGCGGTTTTTATTGACTACCACCTCTTTAATATCCGGTTCCTGGATAACAGTAAGTCCATCTTCATCTTCTCGTTCATCCAAATTCTCTGCGAAAGCATTCGCATATTCACTTTCATTCTTCAATTCTCCTTCCTCATTTGACGACGCTTCATCCTCCCCATTTTCTTCTGCCTCGTCATTTGTTTCAGGAGTTTGCTCTTCCTGTGGAGCTTCTGGTTCATTTGTAGTGTCCATTACTGAACAAGCAGTCAATAAAAAGCTTAAAGATATTAAAATAACTGTTAATTTTCTTCGCATGATTAAGTACCTTCCTAATTGTAAAATAGTCCTTATAACTATAACATTATATAAATCTTTCTGTACAAAATAAACAGTTATGTTAAACGTGGGAATGACATGCTTTTCCATCTACACACACGCCTCTAAAAATAGAGAGCAAAATCATTCTTCCATACTACGCATCTTATGAGAAACGGCAAATCAAGAAGGAGTTTTAACCGGTTCATAAAAAAAATGCCGCTCACAATGAGCGGCATTTTGTACATCTATTTCAAAGTGTAGTATTTATAATTTTGACTTAATCTTTCAAACTCTTCACGATCGTTGTTATCAATCGCTAAATTTATCTTTTCGTCCAATCTTTCTTTATTGAACTGAAAACATAGTTGGTCTAGAAGCAGTTTCGAGGCTAGCTTAATTCCAAAGGACAATTCTCTTTTGGCAGTGATTTCACGATTTCTGAATCCAGGATCACGACGTAGCACATATATTAGCTTTTGCTTTCTCATGAGAATACCCCCTATTGCTTTTTTTCATTATGAAGCATTTTGAAGCATAACGCAATAATATTCTGAATATTTAGTTATATAATTCCCAGGAAAGGTCGAATATAAACCTCTGTAGAGCCATTTACGCTCATTTATTTTTTTTAGAACATATTGTTTTGCATACCCCGCTCAATTTTTTGTTTGCAATCTATGTAAAGTTAACGTTTTTCTCATCCATCTTACCTGCTGACAATCACCGAAACCATTCTTTCCTATAAGGAACATCTATAAAAAACTCATAATGATTGAAAAGAGACAAAAAAGATCCCTGGATACGGGATCTTAGATTTAAGTATTAGCCATTTACGATTTTTTGGGCCACTTCCAATGTTCTGTTCACCTGATGACGTACAGCTCCTTCAACGTCCTCTTTCATGTTTCCTTCCCCATCCACCGTCACACTAGTGCCGTATGGGTTCCCGCCTGCAGAAAAAATTGAATTATCTGAGTATCCAGGAGAAGCGACAATTGCACCCCAGTGAAACATTGTCGTGTACAAATTCAGAAGTGTGGCTTCTTGGCCACCATGCGGGTTTTGTGCTGAAGTCATGCCGCTGACAACCTTATTCACAAGTTTGCCTTGCGCCCAAAGACCGCCTGCTTGATCAAGAAATTGTTTAGTTTGAGCCGGAAGCGTTCCAAACCTGGTAGGCGAACTGAAAATAAATGCATCTGCCCAGTCGAGGTCTTCCACTGTAGCTAAAGCCACTTTATCTTTCGTTGCCAAGTAGTGTTCTTTCCATGCCGGATTCTGTTCAATCGCTTCCATTGGTGCCAATTCAGGAACGCGTACTAATTTAACTTCAGCACCTGCGTTCTTTGCAGCATCTTCTGCCCATTGAGCCATCTTGTAGTTCGTTCCGGTAGAACTGTAATAAATGATCGCTAATTTTACATCAGCCATGCATAAATCTCTCCTTTAGTTGGTGTTATGAATCGTTCCGGCTTATTGTAACCTCGTCTTTATTCATAATACACGATACATATACCCATTCTTTTTTTATTCAAAACTAAGAATCTCGAGATTGAGATTATGTTGTGCTGTGAACTCCATTATTAATGTCAAGGGGAGGACTTACTGTTAAGAAGCGACACTAGGAAATAATTTATTATTGTGCACTTTCTCCTTAGGGATATTCTTTTAAATAATCCTCCCCCTTATATTTCATCTTACGGAGGGTAAATATATAATTATGAAGCCCTTCCCTGGAATACGTAAGGAGTTGAGCCAACGCAAATAACCTTACCATCTCCAAGGGATGTGAATCAGGGTAGTTTTTTTTCTCTAGACCCAAATACATAGGGTTTGGTAAGCTTAACCATGCTTTAAAGTTAGAGAGCGGAGGAAAGAAGTATGGGAGAATATGAAAATTTAAAAAGAGGAGAGCGCGGAGCATGGGTCAGTATTATTGCATACCTGATTCTTGCAGTGACAAAATTGTTCGTTGCTTCAATCGGTAATTCTGAAGCTTTACGTGCGGACGGTTTAAATAATACGACAGATATTGTCGCCTCTGTGGCTGTTCTCATCGGCTTGAAAATTTCCAGAAAGCCTCCAGATGAAGATCATCATTACGGGCACTTCAAGGCTGAGACGATCGCCTCATTAATCGCTGCTTTTATTATGGTCACCATAGGATTAGAAGTAATCTTCGGTACGTTCCAGGACATTATTAATCAAGAAGTTTCTGAGCCTTCACTTTTAACAGCATGGACCGCCCTGACTGGAGCTGCAATTATGTTCGGGGTTTATAAATATAATATTAACCTCTCCAGTAAAGTAAATAGCAACGCCCTCTATGCAGCCGCTCAAGATAATAAATCTGACGCGCTTGTAAGTGTCGGTGCGGCGATAGGAATCTTTGGGGCTCAGCTCGGTATTTACTGGCTCGATCCTTTAGCCGGTTTGATTGTGGGAATTATAATTTGTAAAACAGCATGGGATATTTTTTATGACGCGAGTCACAGGTTGACTGATGGGTTCGATGAACAAGAAATTGAATCGATCCGTAAATTAATCGAAGCCCACCCAGACGTATGGGCTGTAAAAGATGTAAAAGGCAGACTGCAAGGAAACCAGACCCTTGTAGATGCGACAATACACATAAACCCAAGTCTTACTATCGAACAAGGCCATGTGATTACTGATGAAGTAGAAAAGATATTAGAAGAAGAGCTGCACATTTATCATGCTCATATCCATATAGAACCTTATGATAATAAAAATGAATAAAATTTCTGCTCACTAAAAAAGCCGTCAACCAGGAAAGGTTGACAGCTTTTTTTACAATGAAGGGATCATAATCTGTCTAACAAATCATTAATATCATTCCACCCGTATGCCGTTTCTTCATAAGTACCCGACCCGATTGTAACTTCCTCTGCTTCTACCGGTTTGGCTCCTAATACTTTATAAAAATTAGCAGACGGGTTCCTAGTCAACACCCATACAAGCAAAGACTGATAACCAGCGGCTTTCATGGCCTGTGCAAATGAATTGAGAAGCCAGCTTCCGTATCCGATTCTCTGGTACTCATCCAATAAATAAATGGCATAAATTTCCCCATCATAGGTATAATTCTTCGTCCGTTCCTTCCCACCGGAAACAAATCCCACTACTTCCCCTTTATTATTCTCAATCACAAAGGCAACTTGCCCGTTAATAGGAGATTTTAACACAGTTTCCCACAAAGCCATTCTATTCTCTAACGTGATATTACTCATATCTTGCTCGTCTATTAAATCTTTATATGTAGATTTCCAGCTTTTAATGTGGATATTTGCAATTTGTTCAGCATCCTCCAGCTGAGCGGCTCTCACGTGTGCCATTATTATCTTCCCCTTTTTCCCCTAGGTCATGATTATATTTTATCAGAAAAAAGGGTATCGCGCTTGTGATACCCTTTGATAAAAGCACTTTAATAAGGTTAACAACTGAAGCTGGCAATACGATTCGTATCGATTCCAAAGTAATCCCAGCGACGGCGATTAGGTCGCCATCGATAGCCTGCGACTGAAGTCCTACCTATGAAAACAGGGAAGAACCAAAAGCGTTGACCATTGTTCAAACGAATCCACGTATAACGGTACAGGCAGCCATAAAGAGATCCAGGGTCTACTGCGAAAAGTTCCGCTCCCTGAGCTGAAGCAGGAGGAGAACTAGGTGGCGGAGGCAGCTGATCCGCTGAAAAAGGCGGGGCTTGAGGTGATCCACCGCCAGGCTGACCTGGGAAGCCGCCTGGCCCCCCTTGACCGGGACCATACCCCGGAAAGCCGCCCGGCGGGCCCCCTTGACCGGGACCATACCCTGGGAAGCCGCCAGGGCCACCCTGACCAGGTCCAAATCCGGGCAATCCACCCGGTCCGCCTGGGCCGAACCCAGGAAATCCATTTTGTCTGTGCATAACGATCCATCCCCTTCGTGAAGTCTCAATATACGTTATGCCAGGACTGGGCGGGCGTGCTAAAAAGTCATTAAAAATACGGAGGCTATCGCACCCATGATGACTATTATGATGTTCAAGTTCAGCCATGCAAGCAAAATGCCGACCATACCTGCAATGACACCGATTTGGGGAGCTTCAGGCTTAACGGTCAAGATCCCCGGAAAGATCAATGCTCCGAGTGCTGCATAAGGAATGGCATTCAACCAACGATCCACCCATTTAGGGAAATGAACATAGTCCACAATGAAAGCCGGCAGTATTCTTGGTACCGCAGTCACAACCGCCATACCGATAATTGCCCAAATAATCATATATCTTCCCCCTCATCGTCTAAAATCCAAACACCACTAAGGCCGCCTAAAAGAGTACCGGCTACTATTGACCACCCTTCGCTCATCCCCCAAGCTTGACAGATAAAATTGACTGTCATCGCAATAAGGGCAATAAAGACAATTCGATGATGCTTTTTTACAGAAGGGATAAGAAGTCCAATAAACATAGCATAAAGTGCAACGCCCATGCTTTCGCTCAGTCTGGAAGGGATAACGTCCCCTAATGCCCCTCCAACGAACGAACCTCCGACCCACGAAAGATAAGCAGTTAGTATTAAAGAAGCGTAGAAATAGGCGCCGTACTTTTGTTTTGCTTCTTTTTTATGTAAAGAAGACATCGTGAATGTCTCGTCTGTTAACCCTAGTGACATAGGCAGCTTAGCCCGAAGTGTGATTTCCCTTAAACGATTCATGAATGACAAGCTCATGACAAAGTGCCTGAAATTCAGTACAAACGCAGCAATTATGATTTCAATGGCTCCAGTCCCTGCTGCGATCATACTGACTGCTAAAAATTGAGCAGCACCAGCAAACACTAAAACACTCATTAGAGTAAGCTCTGAAATCGACATCCCTGATTGTCCGGCTAAGACACCATATGTCAAAGCCACAGGCAAATAGCCAAGTACAATCGGGACACCAGCAGCGGCGCCACGTCTGGCCATGTGTAATCTACTTTCAGATTTCAAAATATGTATGGATTGAGTATTGTTCAAAAGACGTTACTCCTCTCTTTCAAATCTAGATTAATTTCACTTGTAAAAGTAAGCTATGTTAAACGAGTTATAGAGTTAATAATGATAACAAAGACTTCAAGATAAGGGAGTTTTCATACTAATATTTAACATTCAATTAAGGTTGATAATAAATTGACATTCATCATACCGTGTTTTAATATTACACCTGTCTCTTCACCACATAAAAGCGTTCAAGTGAAAAATTGGAATTCCTGCTAATCGGAAGTTTCATGCTCGTAAATTATAACATGGGCCACATCAAGGCACACCGTTTTGCTTCGTCTATGGTTTTACAATTGGCGAAATTCAATATATGTAAAAGGGGTACTCATATGTTTCATCTTAAACCAAAGCAGCTGCCAGGGTTTCTTGAATCCACAGCTATCATAATTCTTATCATGACGATCATCGGATATTTCATCATAGATTTGGAAAGTGTACCTCACATTCCTCTTCTGCTCAGTATATTTATTATGATCACCTATGGCTTGTTCAAAAAAATGTCATTTCCTAATTTGCAGAATGGAATGGTTCAGGGAGCTCAAACTGGGTTAGGGGCTGTACTGCTATTCTTTTTGATTGGTATTTTAATATCGAGCTGGATGGCTAGTGGAACGATCCCGGTTCTTATGAATACTGCTTTCGCACTAACAGGCGGGCCCTGGTTTTATGCCATTGCCTTCGCAATAACAGCTATTATAGGTGTAGCTCTCGGCAGTTCGTTTACTACTGCAGCAACCGTAGGTGTGGCTATAATTGGAGCGGCACAATCTACTGACTTTTCGCTTGCAATAACCGCAGGAGCTGTTGTTTCAGGTGCATTCTTTGGAGATAAGATGTCCCCATTATCGGACACAACCAATTTAGCCTCAACAGTTGTACACGTTGATTTATTCGATCACATTAAGAACATGGCATGGACCACAGTCCCCGCTTTTATCATTAGTTTCGTATTATTTGCTATTCTTTCACCTGCAGCACGAATGGGCGGTGGTGAATTGTCCTCCGTGCAAGATGGCCTGCAAACTACCGGCCTTTTGCATTGGAGTTCATGGATTCCTTTTGCACTACTAGTATTGTTGACGATAAGTAAACAATCTGCTTTCCTCTCATTAGCGGTTACCAGTGTTACAGCTACTCTGATTGCAGGAGTAAGAGGGACGATGCCTTGGAGTGAGTTATGGAATACTTGGTTTGGGGGTTACATTCACGAAACGGGTAATGAAGTAGTAAACGAGTTACTGACGCAAGGCGGAATGAACAATATGTTATTTACGATCGCTCTCGTTCTCTTAGCATTATCTTTAGGCGGGCTATTTTTTGTAACAGGAGTCATTCCCTCCATCTTAGAAAAAGTTCAGCATTCCCTGAATTCAGCAAAGTCCGTTACACTATCGACAGCTTTGACTGCGATTGGAATTAATATTGCAATCGGGGAGCAGTACCTCTCTATTTTGTTAACAGGAGAAGCTTATCAGGAGCTTTATGAAAAAGTGAAATTAGCGAGGAAAAACCTGTCCCGAACATTAGAAGATGCTGGTACAGTAATCAACCCGCTTGTTCCATGGAGTGTATGCGGTGTTTTCCTCTCAGACGTATTGAGTGTCCCTGTATTAGTCTACCTTCCATTCGCCTTTTTCTGTCTGCTTTCTCCATTGCTGACCATTTTATATGGCATCACCGGAAAAACGCTGACTCCATCTTCTAAATAAAAGGAACTGATAAATTTCCAAGTTGATATTCATTAGACTCCCTTATGTTGAAGACTCAGTTTCGGTACGGTTTCCGTGACTAATAATAGTGCTTGAAGGTCCTGGAAATGACTCGCTTTCCATGGGCGTACGGTGAGCTTCCTCGGGCTAACGCCCTCCGGGATCTCACCATGTACTGTTCTCCCATAGGAGTCTCGCAATTTCCAGGACCTTCTTGCTTTTGTGAGGGTAACAGAAACATCTAATGCAGTGGTTCACTTAAAAAATAACTGCTTTTGAGTGAAAACTTGCGAGACTGTGGTATGTAAAGATGTTTTGAACTACCTTAACGGGCAGGTTTTATAACTAAACTGAAGTTTAAGATTTCGAGAAGCACATCTTTAGTAAGGGCGGCGGGGAATGGTGAAGACTCCTGTGGGAAGAGAGTGCTTGGTGAGATCCCGCAGGACGAAACGTCCGAGGAAGCTCACCGCGCTCCCACGGAAAGCGAGCCATTCCCCGCCGCCCTGATCCGCTCACCCAATGTCTCGAAATCAAGTCTTCCACTACCCTGCCATATTGTTGAATAACTCACTTATATCAATATCGACAACCACCTTAAACATAGGTCTTTTAATGTAGTATCCAATCATTCTATTATGAAAAAACACAACAATGAAGGCAGGTGGCTATCCCTGCCCTATAATAAATTCTTTCTCAAAGCAGATAAATCCGAGAACGTGTAAGCGACCATAGGAAGCCTTTCTCCCTCTAAAGTGATTTCATCCTTGCCATATAACCGTCCTTTCAGCTTTTCATAAAACCTGCGGTAGTCATTTTTCTCAAGAACCCATACAATCATATGTTTATAACCCCTGTCGGTCATATCCGATACCAACTGATAGAGTAAGGATTTCCCTATACCTTGACCTTGTGCCTTTTCTAAAATGTAAATGGCATACAATTCAAAAGTCTCGTGCAAGTTTTCCTTCCTTACAGGACCTCCATCACAAAAACCTACTACCTCTCCATTCTCTTTTTGTCCCACATAAGTTTGCACATCTTCTATTAAAATTTGCTTTTTCCATTTTTTATATCTTTTTGCATATGACATATTTTTCAGGTAGGTCGTTGGTACAATACCTTTATACGTTGTTTTCCAGCAATCTACACTTACTTTTGCTATGGCTTCGGCATCCCCTGCTACTGCTTCTCTAACCTTCATTTCAAACACTCTTTTCCGGACTTTATTTTGACGATCACGAATAGAACACTCCTCCTGCACTCACACTATTTATATATTTATTACCACATAAAGGAGTGTGCGGATCTATGAATCAAGAACCATTTGAAGAGGTAAAAGATGAAATGGTCGATATGGAACACGCGGTCGCTGAAGAAATTTTAGCTGATGTAGCTTATTACCGAACTTTGATGGTGAACGTGGCCTTCATCGGTGAACCAGGAACAGAGGACTGGGTGCTGGTGGATTGTGGGATAGGTCATTACGCAAAAAGAATTATTGAAGCGGCAGAAAAAAGGTTTGGAAACATTGCCCCGAAAGCTATTTTACTTACGCATGGCCACTTCGATCATGTCGGGTCAGCTAAAAAACTTGCTCAGCATTACGATGTACGTATTTATGCCCACCCCTTTGAAATGGATTACCTCACAGGTAAAAGGTCATATCCAGTTGGAGATTCGACAGTAGGCGGCGGATTGATGTCTATTCTTTCCCCTTTTTACCCTACAAAACCTGTAGATCTGTCCAATTGGGTACATCCTCTGCCTGACGATGGAACCGTCCCCCACCTAAAACACTGGAGGGCAATCCATACTCCAGGACACACTCCAGGACATGTTTCCTTCTTCCGAAATATGGATGGGACCTTATTATCTGGAGACGCTTTTATTACCGTAAAACAAGAATCAAGTATGGCCGTATTTATTCAACACCAGCATGTTCACGGTCCTCCTGCTTATTTCACACCTAATTGGATTGAGGCAGAAAAATCTGTCAAGAAGCTAGCCGCTCTTAACCCCAGGACGGCTTTAACCGGGCACGGACTTCCTATGGAAGGGGAATTATTTCAAGAGCAACTCTTAGAACTTGCATTGAATTTTAAAGAGCTAGCTATCCCCAAACACCAAAGTAAATTACACTAAAGGCCGACGCACGGCCTTTTTTTATTGGAGCTCATCAAGAATTTCAGTTAGTTTGCTTAAGCCTTCTAATAAGCGAGGGCTTGGCCGGCAATATAAAGACTCTTCTAATACGTGAATATGTTCATTCTTAACAGCAGTCATATTGCTCCAGCCCGGACGTTTTTTTATGAGTTCAGGATTCATCTTCTCTTCCTTCACTCCTACCCAAACCATGCAAATATGTTCTGGGTTCCTCTTCTTAACTTCATCCCAATCTGTTTTCACATTTGCTTCTTTTTCTGTTCGAAAAATGTTGTATGCACCAGCCAGCTCACTTATTTCTGAAAGCCAGTTTGCCCGTCCCGGAGTAAATATAGGCTTCGGCCACCATTCCCAGTAAAGGGAAGGTCTTTCTTCTTTATCTAAAGCTTTCTCACGATACGCCTCAATTGCACGCCTGAATTGTTCAGATTTTTCTATCCCCAGTTTCTTTTCTCCTATGGCTTCCCCTACTCTGGCTATATCTTCAGCAATTTCTCCTAGGGAATTAGGGTTGAGTATGATGTAGGGAAGGTTATGAGCCTCTAAACCTTCTATATTCTTTTCCATCCCTGGGACACTCAATGACGCCAGCACAAGATCAGGCTGTAACGAGACAATCCTCTCTATATCAATGGATAAATCAGGCCCCAGCTTAGGGAGCTTTTTCACCTCTTCAGGAAAATCAGAATAATTGTCGACACCAATCAACAACTCTGTTTGTTCCAGATACGCTACAATTTCAGTATTGCTTGGGCAAATCGACACAATTCGAATAGGAACACCTCATTTTTCAGAATCCTCTGATGTTTCATTTTCAACCATTATAGCTTATATTTAGAATAAGGAAAAAGATAGAAAGGGTGAACAGTGTGACAGCAACTTTGTACGATACTTCTAAAGGTTTGGTGGAGTATTCCTACGCAGGAATAGGACCTGCTATCCTTTTATTAAAAGGTGGACATTCCAGCAGGGATACTGACTTGTCACACAACAGTTTGATCTATGAAGGATATTCACTTCTAACGATTTCACGCCCTGGATACGATCTTACGGAGACTTCCACAGGCCGGACACCAGGGGCTTTTGCTGAGACTATTATTGAAATCTTAGATCACCTTCAAATAGATCGAGTGACGGTCATAGCCATTTCAGCAGCCGGACCGACAGGCATTTCATTAGCCGTAAACCACCCTCATCGCGTTGAGAAGCTCATAATGGAAGCCGCACTTACGACTCCTTGGAATGCGAAGACAAAAAAACAAGCAAGACTGTTGTTCGGGAAAGGCGAAAAAGCTGTATGGAAAGGTGTACGCACCCTTTTAAAAGTCTCCCCTAACCTGGCGATGAAGCAAATTATGAGTTCACTTACTACTGATCCTGTAGATGAATACTTGAACAAACTATCACCTAATGACCGTCGTTTTATTTATGATATGCTGCAAACTTCACGCTCCGGTAAAGGATTCGTTATGGATATCGATCACACTGTTTCCGACCTAAGTAAAATTACTGTTCCGGTTCTCGGCATGTATACGCAAAAGGATAAAAGCGTGGATTACTCGAACGCAATCCTGCTTCAATCCACTGTACCTACATGTGAAATTTATGAGGTGAAATCAGACAGCCATCTCATATGGATAGGCGAAAACGCTGCCCAAGTTTGGAATAAACGACTAGAATTCATTAGTCAATGAATGAAGGAGGATAAAAGTGGACGCCATCAAGATAACCCATTATAAAGACGAGTTCCTATCTTTTTATCACCATGCTTCCCAGCACTCTTTTAATGAAAATGATCGCTTCTCTGCCTGGAAAAAGCACTATGGTTTCAACCCTTACATGAAAGAAGACCCGAAAGAACAATTAGCCAGAGAAATGCTTGAACAGGCATTCCCTAAGTATGAGCGGGCCTTGCCAACCATAGAAAGTTTCCTGGTGGATGAGGAAGAAATCTTTCAATACATTTCTTTGATACGTGAAAGTCTAAATGCTTTTGAACCTATGCAGCTTTCTATAGTCTTCTTCATTGGAGATTTTGAAACAGATCCTTTCATAGAAAAAGAATCCAACGATGCTTACACATTATATTTTCCTATAGAAATCGAGTGGAAGCCTATCCTTTTAGTTAACGAATTGGCTAAAACCGTTTACCTGAATCAAACTAAGCTTAATCCTCGATCACTTAATGATGTCGCTCACGTTGTTTACTTAGAAGGGTTAGCTCTTCACACTGCAGATTGGGTTACACCGAAAGACTATCTTAGCTTGAATATTTACCCATGGTTAAGTAAATGCAGCCGCGAACCTACAAGGATCATGATGAACCTTCTGCCCCACCTGCGACGGTCCGACTATAAAGCGGTTTATTCATTTACCAAAGGGACGGGGGCTTCAGGGTACACAAATGAAGCCAGCTTTGTAGGGTGGAGAACCATCAAACATTTGTTGGAAAAAGGACACAGTTTAGCTAGTCTTCTAACCATTCCGGAAGAGCAGATCCTAAAAATAGTTGAACAAACTCTTTATCAGGTGATGGAGGAAGCGAAATATATTCGATCGAACGAATAAATTTTCTATAGGCATTTGCAATTCTCATATTATCTGCTATAATTGAATTAATTATTGTTGTTCGATAAGATTCATAACAGAGAAGATAGCGTAATAGTGATTCCGTCTTGATTGAATATGATGAGCAAGAATAGTAATACAATGTGGATTTAGATCCACGCAGGAGGTATTGTACATGATTGAAGGTACAGTTAAATGGTTTAATGCAGAAAAAGGTTTCGGTTTCATCGAGGTAGAAGGTCAAGACGACGTATTCGTTCACTTCTCTGCTATCCAAGAAGAAGGTTTCAAATCTCTTGAAGAAGGACAAGTTGTTAACTTCGAAATTCAAGAAGGTCAACGTGGACCACAAGCTGCTAACGTTACAAAAGCGTAAGTATGCTTTATCAGACTCCCTCTATGGGAGTCTTTTTGATTTTAAGTATTGAATATACTTGAATATTTATAAGAATTTTTCGCTAAACGGTTTCATTTGTTTTGGGAATTTGTTATACTAAACTTAGTTATTGTTGTTCGGATACGAATCAAAGAAAGAAGTTGCTTCAAAGTAATTTTCGTCTTGATTGTGAAGAGCAAGAATAGTAATACAATGTGGATTTAGATCCACGCAGGAGGTATTCTACATGGTAGAAGGTACAGTTAAATGGTTTAACGCAGAAAAAGGTTTCGGATTCATCGAAGTTGAAGGTCAAGACGACGTATTCGTTCACTTCTCTGCAATTCAAGAAGAAGGTTTCAAATCTCTTGAAGAAGGACAAGTTGTTAACTTCGAAATCCAAGAAGGTCAACGCGGACCTCAAGCTGCTAACGTTCAAAAAGCATAATATAAAAAAAGCTCCCTTAATGGGAGCTTTTTTCTTTGTTTTATTCTGTATCCTGCTCTGTTAATATCAATGGTCCGTCTTTAGTTATAGCGACCGTATGCTCATATTGAGCAGATAAGGTGCCGTCAAGTGTTCGTGCTGTCCAGTTGTTTTCATCCATTTTATTGGCATACGTACCAATATTGATCATAGGTTCTATAGTTATAACCATACCTTCTTTTAAACGAGCTCCTTTGCCAGCCGCTCCAAAATGAGGAATATATGGATCTTCGTGAATGCTTTCTCCTATGCCATGTCCTGTAAAGTCACGAACTACAGAATATCCTTTACCCTCTGCGTAGGATTGGATGGCATGCCCAAGATCTCCAATACGATTACCGACCTTTGCTTGTTCAATCGCCTTATAAAGGGACGTTTTAGTTACCTCTAATAATTGTTCAGCTTCCTCGCTTATCTCACCAACCGGGTGAGTCCAAGCTGAATCAGCAAGCGCTCCGTTTAGATTGACAACCATGTCGATCGTGACGATATCCCCTTGCTTCAACTTTTCATCTCTAGGAAAACCATGACAAATCTCATCATTTATTGAAGCACATGTAGTGAATTCGTAGCCTTGATAACCTTTTTGTTCTCCTGTCGCCCCATGTTCAGCTAAATAGTTTTCAACAAACCTTTCAACTTCCATAGTGGTTACCCCTGGTTTTATCATTTTTCTTAATTCTTTATGAACATTAGCCAGCAGTTTACCTGCTTCATGCATGAGTTCAATTTCCCTTTTACTTTTTCTTTTGATCATAATGCCGAACCCCCTTGTTCCTTACAAATAAGTTTAAGCCACCTAGTATCATATCGAAAAAACACGCTTGCGACCACCCTGCCACCTTATATTTCTTTAATTATTTTAGCTGGGTTTCCTCCAACAAATACATCAGGCGGAACATCTCTTGTCACAACAGCTCCAGCACCAATCACCGCGCCCTCCCCAATAGAGACACCGGGGTTTATGACCGCACTTCCTCCCACCCACACATCATCACCTATTGTAATCGGCCTGCCCGATTCTAAACCATTTGCCCGTTCTTTTTTATTCAAAGGATGTGTAGCTGTATAGACTTGTACATTAGGACCGAACAGCACACGATCACCTATTGTTATCGGACAAACATCCAAAAGAACACAATTGTAATTTGCAAAAAAGCCATCGCCCACTTTGATATTATATCCATAATCACATTGAAAAGAAGGCTCAATGTAAGTTCCCTCTCCTGAATATCCCAGCAGCTCTTGCAAAATTTGCGCGCGGTAATGTTCTTCGGTAACTTTGGATTGGTTAAAATTGTACAAAAGCTGGCTCGCCCTCATCCGCTCATGCACTAATTCTTCATCCCACGCTTTATACAGTTGGCCTGCTAACATTTTTTCTTTTTCAGTCATATGAAAGTCACCTATTTTCTCTGAATTTGCCATCTTCCTTTACTTTATCATACTGATTCGCTAACCTTAGTACAATCAGAAGGAGGAATTGTGATGGAGATTATACAATTAACAGGTGAGTATGCAAAAGCTTACCGTGAGCTTAGGCTAGAGGCTCTACTTACTAATCCGGAGGCCTTTATTACAACATATGAGCAGGAAAAGCAGCGCCCAGACCCGCTGAATTCCACAGCTGAACGACTCGACTCAAGTGAATCGGCGACTTTTGGGGCGTTTGATGGAGATCAACTAATAGGAATCGTTACACTTGTTCAGCAAAGCCATCCGAAGTTTTTACATAAAGGATCCATAGTAGGATTGTATGTTACATCTTCACATAGAAGAGAAGGGATAGCTAAACAGCTCATCCAAACAATCATCGAGCACGCCCTGACTTCCTCTATCGAAGTGCTTCAGCTTGCCGTAGTCACTGAAAATAAACCCGCCATTAGATTGTATGAGAGTTTGGATTTCACGGTGTATGGCACTGAACATCGCGCAATCAAGGTTCAGAATGGCTACTTAGATGAACATTGGATGACATTATTCCTATCCCCATGAAACTAAACGTCCAATTCAACCGTAAATAATACGTGCAAGTAGAAAGGAGGCCTTCATTTGATAGACATTCAACAAGTTACAAAAGAATTCTCTGGTAAAACAGCAGTTAAAAATCTTTCTCTAACCGTTGAAGATGGAAAAATCTTTGGGTTTCTAGGTCCAAATGGAGCTGGAAAATCGACAACCATTAAAATGATTACCGGCATTTTACCTATCGAGCAAGGAAAGATCACAATCAACGGATTTGATATCACTGAGCACCCGCTTGAAGCAAAGAAACGCATAGGATATGTTCCGGATCGATCTGATGTCTTTTTAAGGTTAAAAGGAATAGAATACTTGAACTTCATTGCTGATGTGTATGACGTACCGACAGACATCAGAAAAAAAAGAATTGAGTATTACGCGAAAAGCTTCGGCATATACGAGTCATTGAACGATCATATATTAACCTACTCTCATGGTATGAGACAAAAAATAGTAATCTCAGGAGTTTTGCTGCACGAGCCTGAAGTGTGGATTTTAGACGAGCCCCTAACTGGTTTGGATCCTAAATCATCCTATACGTTAAAAGAAATGATGAGAGAACACGCGAACAAAGGAAATATAGTTTTTTTCTCAACCCACGTCTTGGAAGTGGTCGAACAGCTCTGTGACGAGGTTGCCATTATCAATAATGGGCACATTGAATTTCTTGGGAACATGAGTGAAATGAAACAACAGTTTCAAGAAGATGACAACCTGGAAAAAGTATTTCTGGAGCTGACTCAAAATGAATAAAACTTGGAAGCTGGTTCGTACGATCGTCAAAATGCAGTTCTCTTTAGCAGGTAAAAGTACAAGTGAACAAATAGGCTATGCTTTTTTATTCATATTTGCCATACCTTTCTCTATTTTTATCTTTTATGCGATTGATGGCATTGTGGGTGGACTTTATAATATACTGGAGCCTGCAGGGAATGAAAGCTTTATTCTGGGGCTTCTATTTATTTCTATGTTTGTCGTACTTATTCTCGTAAGTGTAGGATCCATATTAAGTTCATTCTATTTTGCGGAGGATATTGAATCATTTCTTTCCCTTCCCTATCACCCTTTTCAAATCATGCTTGGTAAATCGGCCGTACCATTCATTACCCTTTATGTGACAAATGCGGCAGTTCTCGCTCCAGGGTTAATCGTATTCGGGATGCATAGTGGATCGGGGGTTCTCTATTATATATACGCACTCATCTTATGGACTGTCACGCCTGTCCTTCCTTTTGTCCTGACTGCTATCATCGTTATGTATGGAATGCGTTTTCTTAACCTCTCGAAAAATAAAGACCGGATGAAAATTTTTGCTGGACTATTCACTTTCATATTTATAATCGGTATCAACATAGTGCTGAGAATGAATAATTCCTCTACGGATGCGGGAGAAGATCTCGCTTGCTTGATCGAAGAGCAAAATGGTTTGTTGAACACCATCACTACGTTTTTTCCTACTGCTTATTTACATTCGATCACTTTGACAGATCCTGTGTCAGCACGGGGCTTTCTATTTTTAGTACTGAGTTTAATAATCATTGCTTGTGCATTTGTCCTCTATTTAACTGCTGGCCAGAAACTCTATTTCAAAGGAGTTCTAGGGCTCTCCGGAGGATCAAAAAAGAAATTCGATGAAGAAAAAATTACTAAAAAAATAAAACAAAGCAATGTTCTTTTTATTAGTTGGGTCAGGGAGATGCGTACCATCTTTCGTACACCGACATTCTTCACTCAAATTATTGTGCAGTCTTTAGTTTTTCCTGTTTTATTCATCGTTGTTATCCTGTTTGATTCAAACGGGGGTGATTTTTCTATAAGCAGTTTGGGGAGTATGGTCGAAGAAATTGAACCAAAGCGCTTTATACTTGCGATGACTGGATTTACCGTCTTTGCTTTAGGTATTAATCCCGCCTCGATTTCTTCTATTTCTCGTGACGGGAAAAGCTGGTTCAACCATTTATACATGCCGATTAAAGCCGAGACCGTTATTATGAGCAAAGTATGGGCAGCTTTTTGCATCAATTTACTCACATTACTTGTCATTGGTGCCGTAGCATTTATTTTCGCAAATATCCCGATCGGCATTGGAGTTATTTGGTTCGGGATGTCTCTTATAATAAACTGGATCACTTCGGTCGCCGGAACGACACTTGATCTTTACACCCCGAATTTACAATGGACCGATGAACGGGAAGTATTCAAAGGAAGATTGATCGGCATACTGGCTCTCATAATTGAGGTTGTCGTATTCGGAAGCATCATTCTATTTTTATGGAATGTTGACTGGCTCGAAGGGTTGTGGATGACCTCATCTATTCTCACAGCTGCTTTTATCCTTCTTTCTTTTGTCTGCCATTTGATACTAAAAAAAGTTATTCGCACCCATTATTATTCTATACACCAATAATATTTACCACAAAAAATGAACCCTCTCTCCTTTTTCGGAGAGAGGATTCATTTAATTTGAATTTTTTTATACTCAGCGATCCAGTCCTCCGGAGAGCTTTTCACTCTATAGGTATAAACGCCTCGCACGGTGTGTAAATAAAAAAAGCTCAACTTACCAGGTAAAGGACGGTAGGATACATCATGGATTTCTTTTATGGGGAACCGATCGAATGGGGTTACGACCTCATCTTTATATAAATCCACCGAAGCTTCTTTCTCAATGTAATGCTGTTGGTTATGCTTAATTTTACGTGTTGTCCAGACGATGGGCTGGGAATATATCAAAACATCCCTCCTCTTTGTTTAAAATCTTAACGGCGCAAAGCTTATTCGTCAATCTATCCGTTTTATACTTTTCATCTAAAACGATTTGTATTAGGATAGTAAAGGTGTTTTTGTAAAAGCTATAGATTGATGGAGGACATAAGAATGAGTAATCGAAACAAAGGCATCATTTTACTGCTTATTTCAGCTTTTGGATTTTCAATGATGGCCGCTTTAGTTAAATTGTCCGGCGACGTTCCGACAGTACAAAAAACATTATTCCGTAATCTTGTTTCTGCTATTATTGCCTTTGGACTCGTCATCTATCATAAAGAACGTATATTTGGAAAAAAAGAAAACCAAAAACTGTTATTATCACGTTCGGCTCTAGGAACAATAGGTATGGTCTTATTTTTTTATGCCATTGATAACCTCGTTCTTTCTGATGCCGATATGCTGAATAAATTAAGTCCGTTTTTATTGATTATTTTTTCTGCCATATTTCTTAAGGAAAAAGCACAGCCATATCAGGTCATTTCAATAATTATCGCATTTTTAGGGACTCTTTTTATTATCAAACCTCAATTTTCAGTAGAACTCGTTCCATACTTGGCCGGTTTCTTTTCGGCTGTTTTCGCTGCAGGAGCTTATACGCTTTTACGCGTGTTAGGAGATAAAGAGAAATTTTATACGATCGTTTTCTATTTCTCTTTCTTTACGACAGTTTCTCTAACTCCATTTACGATCGCTTTTTATGAGCCTATGACAGGTAAGCAATGGATATATTTGCTATCCGCCGGTGGATTCGCAACAATCGGCCAGTTCGGGCTAACGATCGCCTATAAGTTTGCTCCAGCAAGAGAAATCTCTATTTTCTTTTATTCCACCGTAGTTTATTCGGCTTTGATCAGTATCCTCTTATTTGGACAAGTGCCAGACTGGCTGAGTATTTTAGGGTACATCATTATCTTCAGTGCTTCGTTCTATATGTTCTTGAGGAACAACAAAGAGGCGGCTGCCGCATAAGCGATTGTCCTTTTATGGATAATCGCTTTTCCTATCTTCACACAAAATATGATCAAAAGCCTGCTCAGTTATTAAATCCATGTCTCCTTAAGTACGCGAAGCCAGTTTCCGTGAGTAATTTTATTCACATCGGATGAAGAAAAGCCGTTATCCTCAAGGAGCTGCACTAGCTCAGGTATTCCAATTACACCTTTCATTGCATCGGGTATCGTAGTACCGTCAAAATCCGAGCCTAGTGCCACATGATCCACACCAACCAGGTCCGCCATGTATTTAATATGATCGATGATTTTCTGTAAAGAAGTATCCGTGGACATCTTTCCGTCAGAACGCAGCAAATTTACACTATACGTAACACCGACTACCCCCTTTGACTTTGCGATAGCTGTGATTTGATCATCAGTCAAATTCCTTGAAATAGGGGATAGAGCATGTGCATTGGAATGGGTAGCTATAATAGGTGCATTCGATTCATTCACTACGTCCCAAAACCCTTTTTCGTTCAGATGGGATGTATCTATCATGATTCCTAATTCATTGCATTTTCTCACGAGGTGTCTCCCTGCTTCTGTCAAACCCTCCCCAATATCAGGGGTAGAAGGGAAACGATAAGGCACACCAGTTGCAAATGCATTAGGTCGGCTCCACACAAGACCTAAGGACCTCAAACCTTGTTGATAAAATGTTTCGAGGTTTTTTAAATCTCGATCTACAGCCTCTGCCCCCTCAAAGTGTAAAACAGCCGCTATTTTCCCTTGCAGCAGAGACTCTTCTAAGGATGAGGCATCCTTTACTACATTAAACTGCCCATTTGATTCCTTTTCCCACTCATATAAAAGGTCTATCATATCTTGCGTCACTTTGCGGCAGGCTTCAGGGTCAGCTTCTGAAGGAAGAGGAACATCATACCCATCCTCTGTCAAGTGATCCTCAGGATCAGGCACCATCAATTCCGCTGTCGGTGGCGGAAAGATGGCAAAGAAACCTCCACTGAACAACGACCTTCCAGCTCTTGGAAAATCCAAGTGACCGTAAATAGATTCCTCAAAAAAAGACCGTTCTTTGCCAAGTTGTTGTTGATAAATATTCAATAACGTATCATTATGACCGTCGAATACTTTATAATTCAACTATTGCACTCCTCTCATGTGGACATGATTATACAAAGGCTTTTTCAAAGTTCCGTGTTGATATTCATATAAGCTCCCTATAGTGGAAGACTCAGTTTCGAGACATCATGAGAATTTGGGGGCTCCGGGAAACGGATCGCTTTCCGGGGGGGCGGGCGCTGAGCCTCCTCGAGCTTCGCTCTCCGGGGTCTCACCTGTCCCGCTCCTCCCCCAGGAGTCTTACCGTTTCCCTCCGCCCCTTTGCCATATAAGTTTCTCGAAACCGCTTCAAGAAAAGATGAACATTGATGTTCGTATGGTGGATGTCTAATATGCTGCCATGTTGAAAACTTTGCTGTAGAGCGCTATATTCTAACCGGACATTCCTATAGAAGACGCTGCTTCTTGGTAAAAGTTTTTTCATTTACTTTGCATGGGGTGGTTAAGAAGCTGCTTGAATTCTTAAGTAAAAAAGCGCTGAAGCTTGATAGCACTCCAGTGGTCTATGCCAATTGTTCAGGTAGCTTACTTATTTAATTTCTCCGAATATTGGTCCATGAGAACTAATTTCTAAGTTCCATCTCTCACTTTTAAACAAGGTGGTTTTAGGAATGGACGAGACTCCCGTCGGAAGAGAGTGATTGGTGAGATCCCGGAAGGCGAAGCCTGAGGAAGCTCACTGCACTTCCACGGAAAGCGAATCCATTCCTAAAACCACCTTCCTCTCATCACGATGATGGAACAGCAAAGATCCGACAGGAAAGCGAGCAGCTTCCCAACCACCCCTGACTCTTAATAGGGCAACGAACCCAGATCATCTCGAATTGAATTCTTCCACTATCCTGGTCATATTGTTGAATACATCACTTAACAATATCAACAACCACCTTTACCCTAGCCTTATAAAAAAACCCCCATTTGAGGAGGGGGCGATTCAGATAAGGTCGGAAAAAATCCTTCCTTTTTCCTTTTTACTCTTCAATTAAATCATATAACTTATAGACTTTCCCGTTTTCTATATCCTGCCGGTCAAGTAATTGCATTAGCACTTGGGCTACAGCATCAGGCGATCGAAGCTGTCCCTTTTCCTTCATCTGTTTGAACTTATCGACATCCGCAAAAGAAGAAGAGTCAGCTGACCGAATTTCACCTTGCATATCTGTATCAACTACCCCTGGACTGAATGCTATCACAAGGTGCTCCTTACCAGCTTCCTTCTGCTCCAAAGCGGTGGTTTCTGTAAAACGATTGATTGCTGCTTTACCAGTACTATAAACACTCCAACCGTGAACAGATTTTTCGGCTGCTCCCGATGTAATGTTGATAATCCTGCCTTTCACTCCTTGTTCATCCGCTTCCTTCAAAAACCTGTTCATCATCAATATCGGAGTATTAACGTTTATCTGCATATGTCTATACAGTGTATCTGCCTCGAGATTTCCTACCGTCTCTATCGGGTCGATGACTCCAGCATTGTTCACCAAATAAACCATTTCAGAGTCCCTTTGAAAAGCTAAGTACATGACCTTATCAATACCTTGCGCCAGATCATCAGTATCGCTAAAATCGCATCGAATATGGGAGTAGTCAGCCTCTTTCTCTTTTGCTAATTGTTCAAGAGAATGATTATAAGTCCGCGATACCCCAATCACATGGATTCCTTTTTCAATAAACTCTGTCGCGATAGCTTGACCTAAACCTTTTGAATCACCTGTAACGATTGCATATTGCATACTTCTTCCTCCTTTAACTTTTATTAAAATTCCCTATCCTTTTGCCTATAAAACATTAGTCGGGTACTATACCTTTACAATAAAGATTTCAGCATATATGATAATGAAAGATTCTTCAAGAATGAAGGAGTCATCTATGAAATATTTATATTTGTTCATTATTTACACAGTGGGATTAGTAGTATCCAGTCTTGGCCTTGCTTTGATTATACGTTCAGGTTTAGGGGTGGGGCCCGGAGACAGTGTGGCTGTCGGTATCTCCATGCACTCTCCAATTACAGTAGGTACAGTTATGATCATTGCATTCATCATTTTATTATTGGTCAATGCAAAGCTAGAGCATAAAAGACCTCAATATGAATCCTTACTTCCGATCATAATCCGCGGGAGGACCCTTGATTTTTTTCTATATGGAATGCTGAATGACGCGAGTTACTCAGCTTGGTATTCTCAGTGGGGGGTCTTCACATTAGGGCTGCTTGCTACAGCAGCAGGAATAGCAGTTTATCTGCGCACTCCGTTCCCTCGTATACCTCTTGACCATTTTATGATGGTAATGAATCAAAGAACACAGAAATCAAAAAGTACTATAAGGATATTCACCGAATCCGGCATGGCTCTTATCGGCTTTTTACTGGGAGCACCTGTCGGAATAGGTACCTTAATTGTCGCGCTCGTACTCGGCCCATTCATCCAATGGTCTTATCAGTTATCCAGGCCTGTAGGGGAAATGTGGAGTGAGTCAACGAGCAGAAGTTAAAAAGAGGTCTCTTGTTTAGAAATTGTTAAAGACAATGTTAAAAAATCGAGTATGGTGCCATAAAGGTATCCATACTCGATTTTTTAACATCCTAGCTTTCATTAAGTTTAATAGCAGTATCATTCTCATCAGCAGCCTACTATTGATCAATACCCACTTATGAACAATACCTTGGCAGGTTCCAAAGCTTCTCAGTTAACTAACAGTTATCCAGAGGGCTCCATTCCGTTATATTGTAAGAGTACCCAAGAATCCATTGATCTAGATCCCCCCTCATTTTTTACTGAATTTCACAAAAGTAAAGTTCAGAGTCGTATAGCGACTCTGAACTTTATTAGGTGTTATGATCAAACTTAGTTTACTAAGAGATTACCATTATGATTGATGAGAAGATTTAGCAGGTTTTACTTTGTAAACAGGAACACCGATCATATCTTTTTTCACTAAGAATTGCAGACCGAGCAGAACGACAAATATTGAAAGTCCGATCACATCACTCATAGTACTTGGGTAAATGAGTGATAATCCCCCAATAACAGCTGGAATTCTTTCATACCATTCCATTTTACGGAACCAATAGCCTACGAGTCCAGCCCCTATGGCAATCATTCCGGAAATCGCAGTGAACAATATCCAAATTAACTCAACAGGACTATCCACCCCGATCAGCAGCAGCTGGTTCTCAAGCACAAACATGTACGGAATGATAAAAGCAGCTATTGCGAGCTTGGCGGCAATCAGCCCAGTCCGAATCGGTTCCGATGATGCCACCCCGGAAGCAGCAAACGCGGCAAGCGCTACTGGAGGTGTAATATCGGCGATAATTCCAAAATAAAATACGAACAAATGGGCAGGCAAATCAGCTACCCCTAATAATATTACAGCGGGTGCAGCAATGGTAGAAGTTATAACATAATTTGCTGTTGTTGGCGAACCCATACCTAATATTATTGCAGCAAGCATCGTAAAGAATAGAGTAAGCAGAACCTCTCCATTAGCCAGTGTTACTAGACTATTGGCTAATTTAAGGCCAAGACCCGTCTTAGTTACGACACCTACGATGATTCCAGCCGCTGCTGTAGCAGCTACGACACCTAGAGCAGTGCGCGCACCATCCACGAGCGCTTCAATGGATTCCACTAAATTCCCATCAAATAAATAACTCACTACTATGGTCACCATTATCGCAATTATTACTGCTGTCACCAAATCAAATCCGCCGGCAGTGAAGCTGTATATTGTGTAGCCGGCAAAACCTGCTCCAAAAGCGGCAATATAAATCTTGCGGAATTTCTCTTTTCGCAGCAGGCCGACAAGAATAGTGGTTAAAATTCCATATAAGGCCGCACGCATCACACTCATTCCACTACTCAGAAAAAGGATGATCGCTACTATGGGAAGCAGCAGGTAAAGCTTCTTGAAAACCTCTTTACGATCAGGCATTTCTTCCTCACCTAACCCGCTGAGCCCTGTTCGTTTAGCTTCAAAGTGAGTCATGATCCAGATTCCTGTAAAATATAAAATAGCAGGTATCAAGGCAGCTTTAGCAATCGTCCAGTAATCCACGCCTATGAATTCAATCATAAGGAATGCAGCAGCACCCATAATCGGCGGCATAAGCTGCCCGCCAGTAGAAGCGGCCGCTTCTACGCCGCCGGCAAATTCCTTTCGATAACCCAGCTTTTTCATCATCGGAATCGTAAAAGCACCCGAGGTTACCACGTTCGCTACAGAACTCCCGCTGATCGTTCCTTGAAGCGCACTGGAAAATATAGCTACTTTAGCTGGCCCTCCTGTGCGTTTACCAGCAAGTGTCACAGCTAAATCGTTAAAATATTGTCCGACTCCTGTCTTCACGAGGAAAGCCCCAAAAAGTAGAAATAAGAAAATGAAGGTGGAGGATACGGCTATGGGGGTACCGAGGATCCCTTCGGTCGTAAAGAACATCGATTGAACAAGGTTATCTACGTCCACACCTCTATGCACGAGAAACCCTGGCATCTGTCGACCCCAGTAGGCATAGACAAGAAAGGCGATGGCAATCACTGTAATCGGAATTCCCACTGCCCGGCGAGTAGCCTCAAGAACAAGAAGCACTGCGAGTACCCCTACATAAAAGTCGAGCGTCGTTAATGCACCGGCACTTGAAACAATTTCTTCATAAAAGAACAGCCAATAAGTTCCTACTACTATACTTAAAAGGGCGAGTACAATATCATACCAGGCTATTTTACCTTTTTTACGATTCTTTTTAGTAGCTGGATAAAGTAAGAAGATTAATACTAAACCGAAACCTACGTGTACAGATCTCAGTATCTGTGCAGGTAAAGGGTGTATCGTAGAACTATATAGCTGGAATAAGGAGAAGGAAAGCAATCCGATGAATGCTACTTTCGCTAACCACCCGGTTAATTCTCTTACTCCTCCTTCAGGGTCGTATTTTTCCATGATCTCTTTTTGTTTTTCTACTGATACTTTATTATTTTCTTCACTCACTTAGCGTCTCTCCTCTCATCAAATTCCAATTTGAAACATGGGACGGCTTGATAGTAATCACTGAGCCTGCCCCAATGTAGTCTTTTAACAAATAGGAACGGTTTTCATAGCGTATCGTGTGGTCTGCACGCACTGCACCGACCGACAAGCTGATGGAATCATGGTACCCTTGAATATTAGAAATGTAATACTTTCCATCTTTCATTTCAAAAGTTTCTCCTTCGCCTGCACCTGAGGGCATGCCTATGCCAGTATCTTCATAAATAAGTTGAATAGGATACAACCGCTCTTTCTTCACTTCATATTCTTCAATAACATCCGATAAATGGACTGAATGTGTATACTTCACTTGAAAATGTTTTCCTTCAGTGAGTGGCAGATAAATATTTGGTCCTTGCCGATCCATTTTTTCAAAGGAAACAACAGATCGGTAAGGATAAAATATCAAACCTATAATGAATACCCCTATGATCAAGCTTGCTATAGTGGTGTATACTCCGCGACGTTTCATGTTCATCCACACCTAGGCAAAAATGTTTAATTAGAACTGACATGCTGTCTATAATAATTCACATACAAGATTAAGGACTGTTCCAGGCTTCCATCACGTAAGTGAAAAACCCGGGACAGCCCCTTGGTCCTATGAATATGCTTTTTTACTCTTCACTAATGCCTTCTTCATCAAAATACTTCTGTGCACCCGGATGAAGGTCTACTCCAACCCCTTCCAGTGCACTTTCAGCGTCGATTTCTTCTCCTTTATCGTGAGAAATCTGATCTGTATTTTCAAAGATAGCTTTCGTCATTTCATATACCATATCTTCACTAAGGTCACTGTGCGCTACAAGCATAGCTTGTACAGCTACTGTCGGAACAGCCTCCTCAAGACCGTAAGTGCCGTCTGGTACTTCATCTTCAGAATAGTAGCTGAACTCATCCATCAATTCTTGAGCTTTCTCCGCAGAAATACTCACGATGTTGACATCTACTGAAGCTGCTAAGCTTTCGACTGCACCAGTTGGTGTACCTGAGGTGATAAATGCTGCATCAATTGTCCCATCCTGAATACCAGTGGTGGAGTCACCGAAATCAAGGTCACGAGCTTCGATATCTTCATCTATGTTCAGCCCATGTACATCTAGAATGTTGTCCGCATTAGCATTCGTGCCTGAACCAGGAGCTCCAACAGAAACGGTTTTCCCTTCCAAGTCCTCCACTGTTTCTATTCCACTGTCCATAGTTGTGACAATTTGAATCGTTTCCGGGTAAAGAGTTCCAATAGCACCGAAATCTTCATTTGCTTCTTCAAACATTACCTCTCCTTCAGCAGCATAAGAGGCAATATCGGTTTGAGTAAATGCAATCTCTCCATCACCACCGCTTATAGCGTTCATGTTCTCAACAGAAGCACCGGTTGAAGTTGCATTCGCTTCCACGTTATCAAGGTTATCGTTAATAACTTGAGCAAATGTACCGCCTAATGGGTAGTATGTGCCTTCAGTACCGCCGGTGAGAATTTGCAAGAACTGCTCTTCTCCGCCGCCACCTTCGTCACCGCCGTCTCCACCTTCGTCACCGCCGCCGTCGGAAGTTCCGCCGCCGCATGCGATCAAAACTAAAGACAGCGCTAACAACATTGCAACTGTTAATAAGCCTTTCTTACTAAACATGTAAATTCCTCCCTATTAGTTTTTATGACAACACCTGACCAGTAAACCGTTCTAGAGTATGTACAGTTTAACAATCAGATGTGCGCCCTTTAATGTAATGAAAGTTTACATTAGCGACACTCTTATTTTACATGAATTTTTCAAAAATTAAAATAGCTTTACAAATATCACTTTAAACCCACTCTCTTTACTGTATTGTAACATTAGCGATACCAAGATAATGGTCAAGGATCCAAAAAGGACGTATGAACTAGTTTCATACGTCCTCAGGCTGTCGAGACTTTCTCGACAGCCTGATTTTTTTCTGATTTCAGTATTTGGAGTGATTGCCTACCGTCGATTTCAAACCAGGAAAGGATTTCTAGCAAAATGGAAATACAAATATGATAAAGATCGCAATACTTACGTCTGCCCACGAGGGAAGAACTGACATATGTCACCACAGATCGTGGTGGATATCACCATTACAAATCAGAGCCCGCACGATGTAAGGAATGTCCTCTTCTCGCTCAGTGCACCCAAAATCAAGAGCAGCAGAAAACGATCACGCGTCATGTTTGGGAGGATGACAAAGAGCAGGTTCGCTTGAACCGGCTTTCCAATGAAGGAAAGTGGATATACTGCATAAGAAAAGAGAAAGTCGAGCGTAGCTTCGCAGATTCAAAAGAATTGCATGGGCTGCGCTATTGCCGGAGAAAGTGAAGGAACAGGCGCTGATGACGGCTGCCTGCCAGAACATGAAAAAGATTGCCCTTCACCTAACCAAGGTGAGTTAGGTGAAGGAGAGTCTTTTTAGGTGAAGGGCGGTCAAATACCAGGAGACTCCTGCGGAAAAACGGGCGATCCGAGACCCCGCAGTGGGGTTTTCACGAGGAGGCTCGGGCGTTCGTCCGCGTAAAGCGAGTGGTATTTGACCGCACAGGCGCACAAAAAAAGCTTGTAGGAAAACACGGGGTTTCTCTACAAGCTGAGGACGTATAAACTAGTTCATACGTCCTACCAGGCGCTATTTATTTAAAGTCTAGATTTGTTATACCCTGTTCTTCTAACTTTTCCCCGATCTCTTCCTCAAGCTGAAGACGACGCTCTATCATTTCTTCTGTTAACGGAGAAGTAAGCTCCCCATACTCTTCCTTCAATCGTTTCTCAGATAATTTTTCGATTAACATATCCCAGAAACTAAATTCTTCATACTCATCTACATACTTTGTAAATAACTCTTTCTCATAATCCATTTGGAGATCATGTATTCCAAAAGCTTCTTGATAATTAATTTTATCTTCTAATTCAGCTTCCTTATATTTTGATAATACAAGTTCCCGAACCTCTTCAAAATCTTCATCTAATTCCATTTTAGTGGAATTCACCATCCAAGTTCCGAGAAATACAGATTCGACCAGCTTCTTATATTGATTTTCGTTCAATTCAAGGTGTATCTTTTTCATGATAACCCTCCTGCGCATAATGTAAGCAGGGTCATAATAGCATATTTAGAATAAAACGTCTATTTTGCGAAAATTGAAGCTTCTTCCCCAATCTTTGCGTCCTTCTCATATTTTTCCTGGATTTTTCTCGTCACTGGACCCGGTCTGCCTTCTTTCACTTTTTTCCCATCAACTTCAATGATCGGCATCACTTCAGCTGTACTGCTTGATAAGAAAAGTTCATCAGCAAATTGAATATCCTCGATCCGGAAAGATTCCTCTATGAATGGAATGCCTTCCTCTTTGCAAAACTGTTCCACTTTCATCCTTACACATCCGTGAAGTATATTTTTCTTTGCGGGATGGGTGTAGACCTTCCCATCTTTTACAAAATAGGCATTGGACGAACTGCACTCTGTCACTTCCCCATCTTTATGCAAGATCGCTTCAAAACAGCCGGCTTCACTGGCTTCCTGTTTCGCTATCACATTGGGCAGCAGGTTCAAACTTTTGATATAGCACCAGTCCCAGCGAACATCTGGCTGAGTAATGGTTGATACACCCTCTCGCATAAGGTCTTCTTTTCTAGGTAAGTCCTGGACATAGGCATATAAGTTCGCGTCTGTACTTATAGGGAAAGCATGATCACGAGGAGCTGATCCTCTTGTAATCTGCAGGTATACTTTGGCGTCTGTATTAATTTTATTTTTTTGAAGAAGTTCATCTAACTGGTGATAAAAATCCTGCTTTGTGAAAGGCATTTTGATTTTTACAGCTTCCGCTGATCGAAATAACCTTTCCACATGCTCTTCAATTAAATAATACCGTCCTTTATATACACGGATGACTTCATAAATTCCATCACCGAATTGTAATCCTCTCTCTTCAAACGGATAATTCAAATCGTTCTTATGAACAAAATCTTTCTGGGTCAGCACATATTCATATACACTCATCGCACGGCCTCCTAAGCTTTTCTGTTTAACGACTAGTTTACCAAAAAATCTAATTTTAATGGATGAATTAGTTAAATCAAATCAATATCATACCATATACCTAGAAAAGGCCATCCATTATGTGGATAGCCTTTACTGTAATACTTATAAATACTTTTTCTGAACCCTTTTTCCTCCGTAACTAAACGCTACATCTCTATCTTCTACTCTCGTTTCCATGTGTACTGGACGTCCCCACAGCTGGTATAGATAAGGAAGCGTTTTTTCCAAATAAGTCAAGTCCAGTTCTACATCCTCGTAATGGTGTTTTAAATAAAGCTCACCACTCTTCATGTAATCTCCGTCTTCCACTGTGATATATGGAAAGCCTCCATTCACTCTCATCGTCACAAGCTGATCACGAACAGCTTCGTGATCTTTATCTGTTATTTTATATTTTTGTCCTTGTTTTTGGAATAAGTACATATCTTCTTCGCGAACAAGTTCTTTCGTCAAATAGTTTCTTATGAAGCTCTGATCGGACTCTACTTCCCGGACTTCAAACATTTTCTCTCGGCCAGACCCAGGTTTTATACCGTGGCGTATCATCTCCTCTGTTGGATGATCATAGCGTTTTTCTATATCCTCAAATATTTTCAAACCTAGGTAATAGGGGTTCAATTGGGTTTTGGATGGCTGGACGACACTCGCGTTCAGCTTAGCAAAATCAATCGACTCCCCACTCGTCAAATCCATTTCTCTGATGATTCTTGCATGCCAGAATGAGGCCCAGCCTTCGTTCATAATTTTCGTTTCCAATTGCGGCCAGAAATAAAGCATTTCCTCTCTCATCATCGTAAGAATATCGCATTGCCAGTCATCGAGCTCTCGACTGAATTGTTCGATGAATAAAAGAATATCTTTTTCAGGTTGAGGAGGGAATTTTTTACTTTTCTTAAACGTAGGCTCATCAGGGGATTCGCCTATTGTCCAAATATCATCGTATGGTGTACGCTTCTTCTTTATTTGTTCCTCTGGTTGATCAGGCTGCCACGAAAGCTTAGGACGGACGAGAGACGGGTCTATATGCTCCTGAATAGCTAAAACAGCATCCAAAAATGATTCCACTTCTTGTTTTCCATGCTTCTTTTCATAAGCGGCAATTCTCTCAGCTGTAGCTGCCATGCTCTCCACCATATCACGCTTCGTATTTTGGAAACGAGCATTATTTTTAAAGAAATCACAATGAGCCAGCACATGAGCTACAATCAGCTTGTTCTGGATCAAACTGTTGGAATTCAATAAAAATGCGTAACAAGGATTAGAGTTGATCACGAGCTCATAAATCTTACTTAAACCCAAGTCGTACTGGAGTTTCATCTTGTAATACTGCTTTCCAAAGCTCCAATGGGAAAAACGCGTAGGCATTCCGTAAGCACCAAATGTATAGATAATGTCATCAGGACAAATTTCATAATGCATAGGATAGAAATCGAGACCAAACCCGATGGCGATTTCCGTAATCTCTTGAATAGCCCGTTCTAAATTCAGTTGTTCTTCCGCTCTCAAAGTGCCCCCTCCTTTAATATACATAGTTATCTATATGACGAAATGCTATATAAATGAACTACATGGAGGCAATTTTCGATAAGTATACAAAAAGTCAGGGTCCTCTAATTTAGAGAATCCTGACTGCTGCTCAGCTATTTTCGTTTGGGAATACCCGATCAACCATTTCTCCAAATTCACGGAAAAATCCTTCCACAGGTTCTCCTTCTTCCACGTCCTCTGCATATTGATTAGAGAGGTCGACAAAATCAGGATTGGTTGTAATATAAACATTCTCAATATCTTGATCTGAGTCTTTAACAATTTTTGTGATTTGTTTTTCAGCTTCATCAGAAACTTCTTCAGAGTCTCCATTTTGATTATTCAAAACTGCCGCAACATAAGCATTATCACGAGTTTTCAAAACATATGCGTCTTTCACTCCGTCTACGTCTTTTGCAATACGGTCAGCTGCTTTTTCTGCTACATGATAGTTGGTGTTATGTCGCATACCTCTGTCGTTATCATATTGATTGTTGTTAGTGCTTTCACTGTTATCCTGGTCAGCTGTTCTTTCAAATCTTGTATTTTCTACTCCATCATAATTGCCATCATTGGGGCTTGATTCTTGTTCAGCTTGACAAGCTGTTAACGTAAAAGCTGCCAGTAATCCAAACATTACTGCTTTTATTTTCGTTTTCATGTTCATCCCTCCTTCCGTTCTTAACGGTAGTATGTGTAAGGAGAAATGATTTATTCGAAAAGGAATTTACGGCAGTAACTTTCTTTTAAAATCGGTAAAAAAATTCTGATAAAAGTATAGGATTGTTTTTAGTTACTTGTTAATCTAAAGCTCCCTTTAGTGGAAGGCTCAGGTTCGAGATATTCAGGAAGTTTTAAAACTAAAATGCTATAACCAGAGCATTTTAGTTTAACGCTCCTATGAAAGTTCTTATCCAGGCGATTTCGAGAAAGCACATCTATAGTGAAGGGCGGCGGAAACGTTGGTACAAGAGATTTTTTTGCTTCTCTTTTCTTAGTTCCGTCTCTTAATATAAGTTAGGTGGTTTTAGGAATGGGCGAGACTCCTGTGGGATGAGAGTGAATGGTGAGATCAAGGAAGGCGACAGCCTGAGGAAGCTCACCGCACTCCCACGGAAAGCGAGTCCATTCCTAAAACCACCTTCCACTTATCATGTTGACGGAACAGCAGATACCCTACAGGAAAGCGAGTAGCTTCCCAACCACACCAGACTCTCATTACAGCCACGAACCCTGGCTATCTCGAAACTGAGTCTTAAAGTATCCTGCCAGTTAGTTAAAGAACAATCTTTTACTAACACTAAACTTTCTCCATTTTCAAACTATAGTATCCACATCAAATTAATTTTTATTTAAGGGCCACGAAACAAAGTAATAAAAAAGCCTCCCGAAGAAGGCTTTACGATTGAAAGGGTAGAACCCACCATATATGTAGAGCAATCATGTATAAAAGCAGAATCGAATGAAAAAATAAGAAAAAAGCCGGTAGTAACTTAAATAGTCCTTCTAAATAATGATAACTGCGTTTTATAAAAAACATTCCAGCAATAATGGTTATATAGAAAGGGAAAAACCAAAGCCCTTTCAAAGTACTCGATGCATTTACTCCCGCTTCATGCCCGATCGCGAAAACAAGCCAAGGCGTCATATAGCTGATAATAGATATAGCTAACCACCTTAAATCTTTTTTTCTGTAAATGATTGCGGCTATTGCAAAGCCAAGTGCTGCTAAACCGATGATTTCCGTTAAAACTACAAAAGCTGTGTGACCTCTAGTGATTAAGCTTAAGACAAAAAATAGCCCAAATGCAAAAACACCACCTAAATTAATCCAAACCCACTGCCTTGCACTCATGAACCTACGACTCCTTCCATTTTCCTGAAGAATCTAATCAGACGTTATTTATTCCTTTTTCCTAATTGTCGATATTTCCATTAATGTGAGGAACTCTCTGTTTTCTTGGTACCCTCCATGGAGATAATAAAAACACTCCTTACTTTAAGGAAGTGACCTAATGTACCAAGACGACTATGAAAAAGCTTTGAACTTTATGATCTGGGGTCAATGGGACGACTTACTCGTCCTCATGGTAAGGACCAATGATCATTTTTTAGCCAAAAAGATCGAATCTTTTTTGCACGCTTACCATTACCCCGACTCTGAAGCGTCTCTATATGTAACACATGAAAATTTATTACATTATATAGACCATGCACAAGCTGCGACACAACCGACTCTTTATGTATAAATACGCCACCCCGCCTAAATGAACTGGCGCGGTGGCTTTTCTTACGTTCTTTCTGGTTTGAATTCTGTGTTGACGTTAAATGAAAGGTCGAACAAATCTCTGCGGCGGTCATGGAGCTGCCTTACAGTTCCAGACTTTCTTTGTCTCCTTAATATTTCTAAATCAACGTCTCCAACAACAACAGATTCGACGTTAGCATTGCACTCTCCCACAATACCATCTCTTGCGAATTCAAAGTCAGAGGGCGTAAATATGCCGGACTGAGCATACTGAATATCCATGTTTTCGACTTGCGTCATATTACCTACGGTACCAGCAATTACTGTATAGACCTGGTTTTCTATTGCACGAGCCTGCGCACAATATCTCACCCGTAAATATCCCTGCCTGTCATCTGTACAGAAAGGTACGAAAATTATATTTGCGCCTTGGTCTACGGCATATCGTGCAAGTTCCGGAAATTGAATATCATAACAAATTTGAATGGCTATTTTTCCACAATCCGTATCAAAAACCTTCACAGCATCTCCTGGCTGAATCCCCCACCAAGTCCGCTCATTTGGCGTGATATGAATTTTATATTGTTTTTCAATAGTGCCGTCCCGTCGAAACAGATAGGATATATTGTAAATCTGATCATTCTCTTCGACGAAATGAGAGCCACCGATAATATTAACATTATATTTCACAGCTAAATGAGTAAACATTTCAATGTACTCTTCTGTATATTCAGATAGTCTCCTCACGGATTTCGAAGGAACTTTCTCTTCTAAAAAGGACATAAGCTGAGTCGTAAAAATTTCCGGAAATACAGCAAAGTCAGAGCCATAATCCGCCGCAACATCCACATAATATTCACACTGACGGCTGAATTCTTCAAAGGTATCAATATTTTTCATCATATATTGAATCACCATGATGCGGACAGGATGACTTGTCTTAAAATGACGTTTCGTACGTGCCCTATAGTCTATATTGTTCCATTCCATTAACGTAGCATATTTAGAAGAAAGTTTGTCATCGGGTAAATAATTTGGATTGATTCTCATTACCGTAAACCCATTCATAATTTGAAAAGTCAGGACAGGGTCATAAATATTCTGATTGCGAACTTCTTCAACGTATTCTCTTGGTGATAATTCATTCTCATGCTTGTGGTAATTGGGAATTCTCCCTCCGATGATTACACTTTTCAAATTGTATTCTCTAGCTAAATCCTTACGCGCTTCATACAATCTTCTCCCAATTTTCATGCCGCGAAAATCAGGATGAACCATTACTTCAATCCCATAAAGATTATACCCGTCAGGATCATGATTCGTAATATAACCTTCATCCGTAATATCATCCCATGTATGCTTATCATCATATTCATCAAAGTTGACGATTAAACTTGAACAACTGCCTATAATATCCCCATCATACTCCACGACAAACTGTCCTTCAGGGAAAAGACGCAAATGGCTTTCAATATGCTTTCTTTTCCAAGGTTCCATATTAGGAAAACATTTTTTCTGCAACTCAAATAATTGATCAATATCTCCATCCTGCGTATTACGTACGATCATTTTTTTCTCAAATTGAGATAAATCAATCTTAGACATCACGGATTTCCTTTCTAAATCAAAGTGTTCACTCTTCTCTATCCTACTTAATCCACTTAGCTATTGTCTAGCTCTCTATAAGAGTTCATCGGAATTTCTTCACATACCATTTTATGGCGTCGTTCCATTTGCTGTTGAACAGCTTTTCCCGCCAATACAAGTCCGCTGTCTGAGATACAACGTTGTTTCTGGCAGGATACGGGTGGATGACATTGGATAAAGTCTGAAACTTCTTGTTCAAAGCTTGCAAAGTGCCTATTTCCTGCATCCATTCCCCGGCTCCAGCACCTATGGCATGGGCACCTACTATTTTTCCTTTTTCCGTAGTCATCACTTTTACGAGTCCATTCTTATTCCTCTCAGCCATAAAACGGTCAGCGTCCTTAAGCTTCGTTTTAAAGGTTAACAGCTGATCACCGTACTTTTCATTGGCCTCCTCTTCAGTTAGACCTAGATGATAAATTTCAGGAGATGTATAAACGACCCAGGGAATTTTATTGTATGATACTTTTCGTGATAACCCTAGCACAGCATTCGATACAGCGATTTTCCCTTCCATTCCAGCTACATGTGTAAAAGGCATCGAACCGTTGCAGTCACCGACAGCATAAATATGTGATTGATGAGTTCTTAACGTTTCATCGACCTCAATAGCTCCACTTTTTGCCTGAACTCCTGCTTTATTCAATTCAAGCGTTCCCACATTCGGTTTTCTGCCTACAGCAACAAGTAAGTGAGAACCTTCCACTTGTTCTATTCGATTACCTTGTTGGTACTGCACATGAATTTGCCCTCCTGATTTTTCTACTTTGTTTACCTTCGCTTCAGTTACAAATTCAATATGCTCCGAAAGTATCTGTTGGGCTGATTGTGCAATTTCAATATCTTCTTTTGAAAGTAGATACTCAGAGTTCTCGACGACCGTCACTTTCACCCCTAAATGTGCCATCGCATTGGCTAACTCTAAACCAATAATTCCTCCTCCGATAACCATAAGATGCCCTGGCCTTTCCTTTAATGAGAAAATGGATTCATTGGTCAAATATTCCACATCTTCAATTCCTTCAATAGAAGGGACCGCTGGTGAAGAACCAGTAGCAATTACAATACGTTTCGCAGTAATTGTACGATCGCCAATTTTCAGGGTATGATTGTCTGCAAATTGTGCGGACGCTTCATAAATGTCGACTCCCATATCTATAAATCGTTGTTTTGAATCATGGGACTGAACGTCGGCAACAGCCTCGCTAACTTTATTCATAGCTTTTTTAAAAAGGAGATCGTATTGGTTTGAAGTAAGTTCAGTCTGTTCAGAAGCTACCTGCACTTCGGATGCAGCTTGTATTAATGCCTTAGACGGCATACAGCCATAGTGAAGACAGTCCCCGCCGAGCTCATCCTTTCGCTCAATCAGAGCAACTGAAGCGCCGAAACTTGCCGCACCTGCTGCCACAGTAAGTCCGCCGGATCCCCCGCCTATAACGGCTATTTGGTAATCATATTTCATTAATTCTTCTCCTCTTCAATCCAATTGTAGTAGTGCTCAGAAAACTCTTCCATCCTTTTGCGATTAACACCGAGGTCTGAATAACCTGTTCTTGAAGCCGATCGAAAATGAATCAAGCCGGAGGAATCATCTAAATAGAACTCCACATCATCTTTAAATTTCAACAATTTAGAAGTAAAAACTACATGAATATAGTCATCTGTTTCATCTTTTATCGTTGATCTTCCCATCTTGGCTATAATTGATTTAATGGCCGTCTTGGTCGTATCTTTTGATTGAACAAAAGGCAGTGGTTCCATTAATTTATCCCGTTGATCTGTATTTGTAGATACACAATTAGGGGACTTTGGACACGGGGCTAATTCCCCGTCTTTTACTCCTAAGTAATTCTTATTCATAATCAGTTCCTCCTTCATCCTTCCCTAGTATATTCACTATTTCCTTCATTAAAAAACACTTCCATAGGTTTGGAAGT
Organism: Halobacillus sp. A1; assembly: GCF_024189295.1. Taxonomy (GTDB): domain Bacteria; phylum Bacillota; class Bacilli; order Bacillales; family Halobacillaceae; genus Halobacillus_A. Next base: position 62,812 of record NZ_JAIZEN010000013.1, on the reverse strand, counting down.
GTCATTCTTTGAATAAAGTCCATTATTTCTTTTTTTCGTTGCCGTTATTATTACCATTGTTGTTGTTTTTATCTTTCTTCTGCTTTTCATTTGTTGGACTTTTATCTCTTTTGTCGTTGCCTTCGTTTTTGTCTTTCTCTTTGGTTTTACCTTTATCCTTAACTTTGCTTTTATTTTTATCTTTGTCCCTGTCTTGGTCTTTACCAGCTTTGCTTTTATCTTTTTTCTTGTCTTTATCTTTACCAGCTTTAATTTTATCTTTGTCCTTATCTTGATCTTTATCAGTTTTGCTTTTATCTTTTTTCTTGTCTTGGTCTTTATCAGCTTTGCCTTTTTCATTGTTCTTTGAATATGACTTGTCTGTTTTATTTTCATCCTTCTTTGAAGGGAGATTATTTTTCTTTTCAGATTGTTTATCTACCGTATCCGTTCGGCTTTTTGCTTTCTTTTCAAGTTTGTGGTTACCCTTCTCTTCACTATTACTATTGGACAAAGGACGCTTTTTTGACTGCTTATCATTATTGGGGGTTTTTTCTTTCCCTGCCGTCCCTGGAGTTACCTGATCTTTATCTGGCTTATCTGGGGGATTCGTTTCAGAGTATTTCACCTGAGCGGAAGGCTGGGGAACTGAATGTGGATGTTGATCAGGAGCACCTTCAGAATCGTTAACTGGAATTTGTGATGATTCGTCCGATTCTAGTTTTTGACTATCGTCTGAGCCTTTTTCTTTTTCAGGATGTAGTGACTCACCATCATTGTAAAAAGCTTGAATTATTGCGCGATCCTCATTTTCAATGACCCCTGAATCGAGGTGAAATTTGTCGTTCTCCCCGTCGAGGGATTCTGCCATTAATTTATTAACTGAAGTATTTTCCTGTTCAGCCCTTTGATGAACGGTATTAGGCACATTATAAGAGGCTAGCATCAATCCCTCTAACTCATTGTTCAAGAAAACTTCAATTTCATTAGATAAATCAAAGTCGCCTTCCTTTATGTAACTTACCCCTATCAATACTTCTCGGCCAAGCTTCATATATCCCTCATTCTGACTAATAGAAATCATCTCGAGTGCTATTTCAGCTACTGGTTTATTTTTCCATCCATCAAGTTTCGAGACTAATTTTTCTGCATCATCGTTTAACGACTGAATGTCTAACACTTCCATGTCACTGTTGACTTCCAGTTCCACGCTTGGGTTGATATCAACGCTGACATAAGCGAACGCTTTATTATCCTCAAACCAATAGAATGTAGGGAATAACGTAAGAAGGAAAGCCATAGTGACAGCAGCAAATCTTGTTCTATGGAGAAAAAAGGTTTGCTTGATTTTAGACGCATGAAGTGGCTGAAAATGAACTTCCATTCCAACTTCTGCGCGTTTCAAACGTTTTGCTTTATGAAATAAACCATCGTGAGTCATAATGATGGTGTATTTCTTGCTTTGCTCCATGACAATACCTTTTCTCACATACCCACCCCCTTCAAATATTCTTTTAGATAAATGTAGTCCCCGTCTAGGATGAGTACCATGGCGATAATGAATTTACGATTACGTTCCAGCGTCTTTTTACTGACCTCTACCTTCTGAATCAATTCCTTCATAGGCAGACGCCCTTTCAAAAGCACGGTTTCCTTTAAATTTTCATCATTGAAAACGATGCGGGCGACTTGAATCGCAGATTCCCTAGCGTCCACATGTTTTGGAGAGGATATGGTCAATTCTTCAAACGTCAAATTATACTTTTGAAGCTGAGACTGAAATTCCTTAATTTCCTCTCTCCTGTACCACGATTCAGTTTCCAGCACATAGCGATCTTTGGCTGCTTGGATTTCAGATGGATTCTCCATTTGTTCATCATCTATATATTCTTCATCCAAGGATACGACTTTTGGTTTCTTCTGCTCGTTACGGATATAGTCGATGACTTTGCGCTTGATCACCAACTTGGCAAAAGATAAAAAAGAACATCCTTTCTCACAAGAATATGCATGGATCGCCTCATTAAAGGCGGATAAGCCGATACTGAATTCATCATCTCTATCAGGGTCTATATATCGTTTACATACTTCAGATACACTTTTGGCGATAAAAGGTTGATACTGTATCAGAATTTCATTTTTTGCTTCTTCGTCTCCCTCTTTAGCCGCAGTAACTCTATCATCAAGGGAGGCATCATCACTTCTTAACAGGCGTTTAATCAACCTTTATCACCTCCGGCCACTCATATATTTTCGGGTTTCTCTTTTATTCTATGGGCGTTTTTTTCAAAAAAGTTTCATTTTAGTTACAATTGTGTATCAACCGATGCAACTGAAGTACTCTTATCTAATTGTATAAGGAGAGTGAGTATTGGTAATTTATCAAGCAAACCAATTTTACTTAATAACCACCAATAATTCCACCACACTCTATTTACATTTTGTTAAATAATCATTTCAAAACACAGGACTTATAACCTACATATTTCCTAATAGGCGTTTTATCCTTAACTAACCAATTATAACTAGTTCTTTGTACTCATAAAAGGCGATAAAGTTTATTTCATGACTATTTAGGTTAAACCTCCATTGATTAATCAATTTCCAGGAGGTGAAAATTATGAAAGCTTTATTGTTGAACTGCAGTCTTGAAAAAGGTCATAACGAAACTGAAACTGAAACACTGTTGAATAAATCAGCATTGGTCTTCCAAAAAGAACAAGTAGATATCGAAAGGGTCCATTTACGTGATTTCCAAATTACTTTTGGCATTACCAGTAATCTGGACGGCAATGATGACTGGCCATTTATTTTCAAAAAAATATGCGAAGCAGATATCATCTTGTTCGCGACACCGATCACACTTGGTGAGAAAAGCAGCATAGCAACTTTAATCATTGAACGATTACAAGGTTATCATGACATGAAAAATAAGAAAGGACAGCAGTTATTCTACAACAAAGTAGGAGGAGTCATTGCTGTCGAACAAGGTGAAGGCGGAGCCAGGTTAGCTGTACAATCAATCATTTACAGTTTATCAATGCTCGGGTTTACCATTCCACCTCATTCCAGCACGATATGCAGCGATCCTTATGATACAGACTCAACCGCACAAACAGGACAAAAGGTGTTTCGCATGTGTTCAAATTTAATTAACTTCGCGGAGATTTTTGACTTCAGCCCCATCCCTTTGATCGAAGATACCTCACAAGTTTAAACCCTGACCCTTCTCCATTCCTTTATACCAGTCATTAAGAAGCTGGAGGCCACCTGGTTACATCAGGAGGCCTCCAGCTTTTCATAATAGTAATCAATCGGGACAGCTAAGCCCACTCTTCCATGTTCATCCTCACGTAATGTTGCGAACACAACAGCGATGACTTCTCCTTCTTCATTAATTACCGGACTGCCTGAGTTCCCTCTGTAAACTGGAGCATCAAGCATAAGAACCGGCTCTTCCCAATTTTTCAATTCAATATAATCTATAATCGTCCCCTCGTTAGCCACCCCTGTAAAACTCAAGGGGTTCCCTATGAATGAAAAAGGTTCGGATTCCTCAAAAGATGTTTCATCCGCCAAATCTAGTGAAGGAAATCCACCTCCCTCAACCTGCAGGATGGCCAGGTCAATATCCGGGAAAGATTCTACAACTTCAGCTTGATATAAACCTTCTTCCTGAAAGCCTACTGAAATTCTTCTTTCTCCTTCAATTACATGGTGATTAGTAAGTATTGTCCCGTCATCGCTTATCGAAAAGCCCGTTCCTTTACTCTCTCCCGCATCAACGACTACGATAGATCTCTTAAATTCTTTTATATCGTCATCTGTCGAAAGTTTAGCAGAGGTTATGAGAAAATCAACCGCCGGAATGGAAAAAGTGTTAGGCAGAACTGCTACGATGTTCATGACCATCATAAAGGCGATAAGGTAAAATATCCACTTAGGAAAAGGCCTTTTTTCTTTCGGGCTTTGTTTTTCTCTTCTTGCTTTTTCTAACGCTTCTCTTCTTTCAGCCTGAACGAGCTCATACATTTCTTCCTCATCAATTTCTTCATACAAATCATCATCAATGATATCTTTTCGTTCATCATCATACTTGCTCATGTTTACACCTCTAAAATTCTGTAAATCAAGAAACCACTATATCGCTGGCTGTTTCATAGCGCCTTGCTGCATTTTATACATCTGATGATATCTGCCGCCTGATTCGATAAGTGAAGTATGTGTTCCTTGTTCAATAATTGTACCATGCTCAAGTACAAATATTTGATCGGCTTGTTGGATTGTTGATAGTCTATGAGCAATAATAAGCGTGGTTCTCCCCTTTTTTAATACGTCTAAAGCATTCTGAATTAATTGTTCAGTTTCCGTATCAATATTTGCCGTCGCTTCATCCAAAATAAGTATAGCAGGGTCAAAAGCCAAAGCACGGGCAAATGATATCAACTGTCTCTCTCCCATAGATAAGGATGCGCCATTTTCCTTCAAAACCGTGTCATATTGATCGGGCAGTTTTTCAATAAAGCGGTCGGCACCTACTGCTTGTAAAGCCTTTATCGCCATTTCCCGGGAAATCATTTCATCGTTCATTGTCACATTCGACAGAATGCTGCCAGAAAAGATAAAGGGATCTTGCAATACAATTCCCATGTGACTTCTCAACTGCTGTCTTGACCATTCGATGATTGGCCGCTCATCAATCTTGATCGTTCCCTTTTCGTGATCATAGAAACGAAATAACAAGTTCATGATGGAGCTTTTACCTGAACCTGTATGGCCTACAAATGCAGCAGTTTCTCCCGGCTGCACTTCAAAATTAATATCTTTTAACACATACTCTCCTTTCTTATAAGCGAATGACACGCCTTCAAATTTAATGAGGCCCTTATATCGTGAAAGAGGTTCAGTTTTCACATCTTCTCCATTCTCACTCATCAATTCAAATACTCTGCCGGCAGCTACACGCGCCTGTTCTAATAGCGGCAGTTGGTTGACAAGGTCAGTAACGGGCTGGAATAAACGGTTTAAATAATCAACAAAGGCATATAACACGCCTACTGTTACAAGCCCTTCAGCTCCAAGCGCTCCTGACCCGAAGTACCAAATAAATAATACAAATGCTAAATTTCTTATGACATTCACTAAATTAAAAGAGGTTAAAGCGCTTAGTCTGACGAGCTTTCTTTGATACGTAAAATGAGTGGAGTTCAGCTTTTCGAAATCCTGTGATGTGTGCTTCTCTTGTTGAAACGCCTGGATGATCGGCATTCCTTGAATAGACTCGTTTATGCTGCCATTCATATCGCTTACAGTAGAGCGGACCACAGTATTGTACTTGCCTCCGTAATGTTTATATACTCTCATCCACAGAAGAATGATAGGTATGACCAATAAACAATATAAGGCCAGCTGAACATCTAAGAGAAAGAGAGCAATATAAATTCCAGCCATGTAAAAAAAGCTTGTTACAAATGTTGCTAATACTTTTACATACAGCTCTCTTATCGCTTCAGTATCGTTAGTGATTCTTGCCACAATCTTCCCTGCTGGCTGGTCCACAAAATAGTTGATAGGAAGCCTCTGAATATGATGGAATAAGTCATCTCGCATCTTACGGATGATACGATTCGACGTTTTCTGTAAAACATACGTGTAAACGAATTGGAAACCTGCTGCCACTAATAATATCACTACATAAATAGCAAGCAGCCAATATATTGAGGTCTGTTCAGGCTGGAAGAAGCGATACAGTTCATTCAATGATAGTTTACGGACTTCGGCAGTAGTCGTTTTATCACTGGTTTCGATTACTACATTTCCACCTTCAATCGAACGAGTGCCCGTAAACGGTATTTCTTCCTCTGTAAAATAATAGCTGCGTCCCACTTGTATAATTGCAGCAGTTCCCAGTATGTCTTCTCCGCTGTTCATTCTATCCTCTCTTTTATAGAGGTTATCATTATAAGAGACGGTGTAACTATCCTGTACTTCTACTTCGTGCCACTGATCCTCTATCCCCACGATGTGCTCATCAATCAATCGTTTAGCGATGAAAGGTCCTGTCAGTTCTAGAGCGACGGCGATAATCAAACATATAAGCCCAATCAGAATTTTATTTTTATAGGTTAAGGCGTAATGAAGCAGTTTCCTTTCAGTCGATGGGTTTTTCATCAATCACCCACCCCCTTATTCTCCAATTGCTGGTGCATATACTGAGTTCGATACCAGCCATTTTGTTTCATTAAGTTTTCATGTGTTCCTTCTTCAATAATTCTACCCTCATCAAGCACAATGATGTGATCAGCATGTGTAACAGCTGACAATCGATGGGCAGCAATCCAAGTAGTTTTTCCATAACGCTCTTTACGAAGGTTTTCGATGATATTCGCTTCTGTTTTTCCATCTACCGCTGACATCGAATCGTCAAGCAGTAGAATTTCAGGATTCATAATAAAGGCTCGAGCTATAGAAACCCTTTGTTTCTGCCCGCCGGATAGCGTAACTCCGCTTTCACCCACCGTTGTATCCAGACCTCTTGGCAGTGCTTTAATATCCTCTAGAAAATAAGCAAGTTCCATCACTTTGTAAATCTCTTCATCGGTTGCATCCACTTTTCCGAACTGAATATTTTCACGAATCGTTTTTGAGAATAACACTTGGTCCTGGGGAACGTACCCGATCCATGAACGACTTACTTCAAGGTCAATATCTTCTAACTTTACATCACTGATTGTCAGGGATCCTTGTACACCGGAGTATTCTCTTAAAAGCTGCCGCAGCAAAGTCGTTTTCCCAGCTCCTGTTTTACCGACGATACCGAGTGTCTGCCCTTGCTTTACGGTTAAATGAATACCTTTTAAAGCACAGGTTTCTGACCCGGGGTATTGGAAATGAACATCTCTAAACTTAATGACCTCTGGTTTACTTACTTGGACAGGGGTCTCAGGAGATTTCACATCAGGTTTTTGGTCCAAAGTTTCGGTGACTCGATCCAACGAAGCGTTCCCTCGCTGCATTACATTGATCAATTCGCCTACCGCAAACATTGGCCAGATCAACATTCCTAAATAAACATTAAAGGATACCATTTCGCCTAGTGTAATCACATTCTGAAATACGAGGGCAGAGCCGTAACCGAGCCCGATCGTGTATGAGAATCCTACTAATACCGTAATCGTCGGTTCAAATAAAGCATCTACTTTAGCCACCTGAACATTTTTTTCGTAAACTCCGTCCGTCATTTGGTTGAAGGAACGCTCGTCGTTTTCTTCTTGAACAAAGGCTCGAATGACTCTTACCCCGCGAACAGACTCTAGAACATTATTGTTCAAATCACCAAATGCCTCTTGAGCCTCCAAGAATCGCATATGAATGACCTTTCCATATTTATTCATAATATAGGCCATGACCGGCAAAGGTAATAATGCTGCCAACGTCAATTTAAAGCTGATCGTAAACCCCATCATGGCAATAATCAGAATCATGAAGATGGTCGAGTCAACTAGAGTCAGCACACCAAACCCTGCCGTCATCGTCAAGGCTTTTAGGTCATTGGTACATCGAGCCATCAAATCCCCTGTTTTATTATTTTGAAAAAATCTCGGAGTCATTTTCAAAAAGTGGTCCATCAGATTTGAACGCATCCGTCTTTCAAGCGTAGCTGCTCCACTGAATAATGTGTAATCCCACAAATAGGAAAGCGTATAGCTTACTATGATAATTGAGCCATATATCACTAAAATTTCTGTCAGCCTATCCCACGTAAGAGAATTGAACTGCATTTCATCTATGGCCATCCCTACGAGTTTAGGCGGAATTAAATCAATCGCACTTACAACAATGAGTGCGGAAATCGCAAACGTGTACTTTTTCCAATATTCCTTAAAAAACCATCCCAGTTTGAATAACACACTAAACATTCCTCATCACCCTTCCCCAAACAGCTCCCGCTAGCCGCTTTCTTTCCAATCATCATTCTTTGCTCCAGTACTTTGTAAATGTTCCATATCAACATACCTCCCATGTTTTTTCTAATCTTAATGTAGTTGTATTTTAAAGCGGTTTCACCCGCGAAAACACAAAAAAGCATACGTGCGTGACGTATGCATTGAAACGAACATATTACGGCCACGGACATACGTGACCCTTTTCACCTTACATGAAGAAATACTTAATCAAGGCCGTCTGGTCACGAGTGCTATGAAATTAAGGTTGATTAATGCAACTTTCTTATTCATGCTCGTGACCTCCTTTTCTTAATGATTATTAATTATATAGTTTTCGGAAAATTATTGCAACGGGATTTTTGCATATTACAAATTAAAAGTGCCTTCACTTACAAAAATAAGCAAAGCCAGCACAACGACGATCACACTTACAAATAGGATGGATAGAGGTCTGGAAACATTGGCTCTTTGGACCTCCCTCCACTGTACAGGTCGGATTCCACTGATCGAAAAAATAATGACAGCTGCTAATAGAATAGACATGATATTGACCGTAACCAGTAGAAACGCTCCATAAGCAAGGTCCCATTCCATACTTCCTATTGAAATTCCTAAAGCTACGCTTGGAGGCAGTAAAGCTACAGCGACCATCACCCCTACTAAATTTCCTGACAGGCGGTTTATGAAAGCTAATGCTCCGGCCGCTCCAGAGGCAACGCCGAGAATAATATCTATTGGAGTGACTACCGTCCGGCTTAAATATTGATTTGTAGTCAGTTCAAGACTCGAAAATAATACGAACAGTATGGAAATGGCGACAACAATAACTACTCCTAACAGAGAAGTTATCAGAGATTTCGACAGTACTTTATAATCACCTAATACGGAAGAAAATGCAACGGCAATCACAGGACCGATCATGGGCGCAATCACCATCGCCCCAATGACCACGGCTTCGCTGTCTTTAAGGAATCCGACAGTCGCTACTATTGCCGATAGGATGATAAGCAATAAATAGTTCCATGTCGTTTTACTGTTCTTTTTTATGGAAGCTAGAAGCTCATGCCGGCTTAATCTTTGAAGCTTTACGTTCTGTTCTTCTTTTTTCTCAGCTTTAATCGTTTCATTAGAAAAATAAGCCCTTACCGGAAACAAAACCGTTTCAAACCCTTTTACACTGTGTGAAATTCCTTCTAAATCATTCAGAATGTCTTCCACGTTACCCTTTTTTGAAAGTATCCTGAATAACGATCTTCCATCTGTCTGTATTTCCACCCAGCACGATTCATAGGTATAAGAGTTCAATTGATCACGGAAAAATTCAAGGTGGGTTGGAGGAACATGAACTTCAACTAATTGTAAACTCATGGCATCCGCTCTATTCTATGTGTATTATGCGTAGAATGCCCTTGTCCTTTTGATTTGATTCGTGGAACAGCTGGAATCGTTTAAGCTTCTCTTTCTATAATGAAATACCCATGCCCGTTATTTTCAAATCTACGTTCACTTCTACCAGTACTTCAGAATATTGTTCTTCCCACACTTGTTTATCAAAATTTCTCATTCGATTTTTATATATATTTCCTAATCCTATAGGATCCGTTTCATTATCTTTAAACAGTTCTATCATTTCTTCTGCTTTCGATTGATAGTATGTGGAAAATTCTTCTTCTAATTTATTTATGCGAGTGGGATTTTTCTGACTTTCTACTCCCGTCTCCTTCATTTCATTTATGAATCCTTTCATTGTTATATTTACGAAGAATCGAGGTACATCCCCGGTCTTCTTCACTTGATAGGAAGTATTTGAATCTGTAATTTCCATCCCTACACGCCCATCTTCTGTTTGAATCGTCTGGCTTCCTTTTTCTACTTTTTCTTTTAACAACTTCAAGATAAGCGTATCTTCAGCAGGTATGACAGCAACTTGGGAAGCTTCTTTAAATATAGATATACCTGAAACTTCAATATGACTGTTCTTCTTTTTTAAATAAGGCAGGTAGCCATCAAGACCATCAGCATAATAGGCATATAAGAAATAATGCAGATTCGTCTTAGGAAGATTCTGATCTATATTATTTTCAATAATACCCTTCAAATATTTTGCTGTCGTTTCATTTTGATTATACTCCCCTTCAATCAATTTCTGCGTATCACCGTCAACGATTCCTAAATAGATATTTCTCCCGATTCGAGGGTCGCGGCTTAGGATGTCCATAAATTCCGTAATCCCCCGGCTTGCTAAATCTTCATTATACAGATTCACTTCAAGCTTACCCATAGAAAGCGGCTTGGAAGATTCGTTTTGAATTTGAATGTCAAATTCCTTCAATGATTCGGTTTCTACCGTTAAATTTAATTCCTCTACTGTTCTTGCTGATTCCTCCCCGTACTGGGGTATCCCTACTGTACCCTTGATACGATTCTCATCGATGTAATCATAGCCTGAAATTTGTACAATAGCCCTGTCCTCGACACTATCGATATTGTTACAACCCGCTGCGAATATTAAGCATAATACGCTTAAAAGTTTACCTCTCATGACGTGTCCTCACTTCATACATAATCTTCGACAGTAAGAAAATCACCGGAATATACAAAAGCACATAAAAACCTACATCATTTGCAAAAACATTCAACTGCTCAACTCGCTGACGATCATCAAATAATAAAATAAGAATATACAGCGCTACACAAAACAATCCGACAGTGATTTTTTGATTAATATTGAATAACCGTCTTGGTATTCGGCTGGCTCCCCATAAAGCCAAACAAACATTAGGTACGATTACGTACATCCATAATGCGATACCGATATATTCAAATCGTTCAATAAAAGGAAATTCTACGATTTTCCATAAAGAAATCGTTCCCCACGTCACGTACTGAAGCTGCTCTTCACTGAAATATAGAAAAGCTGTTAGAGCTGTCGCTAAATAGATTAAGACAGTATAAAAAACTGCAAAATGCGCCCACTTCTTTGAAGCTTGCGGATTTTTGATAAACGGATAGAATATCAGCAGTAATTCAATCCCTAAAAAGCTTAAAATTCCATCCTTTGTGGATCTGGTCAAATCTAAAATAGTGTGATCGATAGCCGGATATAAATAATTAAAGTTCCCGACCATGATCGGGAAGAATTTGAGCAGAAGTAACGGAATCGTCAAGATGACACTGATTAAGCAAAACCCAGTAACCAGTCGGAAACCTCCAACGACAAGATAATAAATGAGAAGCAGAAACACGAAGGAGAAGATTTTTAAGTTGAGGCTCGGAAACATCCATACTTGGATGACTTCAATAAATGTACGTAAAACAGTCAATGCCAGAAGCAAGAAATAGACACTCAACACAATGCTGAGCATTCCTCCTACATATTTACCGAAGCACTGTTGATGGATTGCAACAATATCACCCCCGCCCGTCTGAAGGGATTGATAAACCATCCATAGTAATATGTGGATAAATACGCCGGAAATCAAGATCGATATCCACGAGTCAAACCCTGAATACCTAGAAATATAGCTTTCAAACCCTAAAATCCCCACCCCCACCTGCATAGAATGGATAATAAAGAACACGAGCATCGGAGTAATCAGAAACTTGTCAGGAACATGAACACTTGTGATGTTATCAATCTTATTCATCTATATCCCTTCTCTCCGAAACATGCTCTTTATTAAAGCGCCTGGAAGTCTCAGGGCGGGTCTGCAGTGGACGCTCCGACTGTTTACTAAATGGCAGACGAATGAAAGCATCTCTGAGGTCACGAAACCTCAGGGGGTATAAGGGTGCAAAAAAAGGCCTTCCTATCGAAGTAAGTTTAATCAAATGACCTATATAGAACATCATGACCATGGCTACGCCGACTAATCCCCACATTTGAGCACCAATCAGGAAAGGAAAGCGGATCAACCGGATCGTGTTACCAATTTGATAGACTGGGGTTGTAAAGGATGCTAGTGCAGCGAGGGCTACGATAATTAACAGTACGTTACTCGTAAGACCCGCATCTACTGCAGCTGTACCAATTACAATTCCTCCTACAATACCGATCGTCTGACCGATTTTGGTAGGCAGCCTCGCCCCTGCTTCCCGCAATAGCTCAATGGTCAATTCTAAGATGATAACTTCAAGTATTGGTGGAAAAGGGATGTCTGCTCTTGAAGCTACAATGGTAGACATGAGTTCTTCTGGAATCATTTCGTGGTGGTAAGTCAAAATCGCTACATACAACGGAGTACTCAACACCGAGAAAAACACAGCGAATAAACGGATCAGCCGAAAGGCAGTCGCGAGGTGCCACGGAAGAAAATAGTCATCGGAAGCTGAAAAGAATTCTACAATGGTCGTTGGGCATGTAAGTACATGTGGCGATCCATCTACTACAATTGCGATTTTACCTTCCACCAGCACCTCAACTACCCTGTCCGGTCTTTCTGTATCCAATAATTGAGGGAAGGGTGAAGTGGAGTTGTCCGATATCATTTGAGAAATGAAAGAACTATCAATGATTTGATCATAATCAATATTTTTTAATCGCTGGAATACCGTTTGTATATTATCCTCATCGGCAATGCCATCAATATACACCACACCTACTCGAGTTTGAGTAATACTCCCCATTTTCAATTCCCTGAAGGTAAGCTGAGAAATTGGCAGCCGCTTTCTCATGAGACTCATATTTGTGTCTATGGATTCTACAAATGCTTCTTTTGGCCCGACCACACTGAATTCTACTTCTGGAATGGAAACTTTTCTGCCTTCATACTTAGAGGCAGGTACGCAAAGCACCTTTTGGTCTGCACTCTTTTCCTGCACAATAATATAACCGGTCATCACATTTTCTTCGATTTTCTTTGTATCTTCTGTTACTCGGATGTTATCCACAGGGAGCTTATCTTTCATATCTTCAAGTGATTGAAGTTCATGCTGCTTTAAAACAGGAAGAAGTGTATCATTTATTATTTTGTCATCGCACATTGTAGACACATACGAAATCACCCATCCGCTGGCACCCACTTTATAACGCTTAAAATCGTTAGAATGCTCTAATGTGTCAAATAACGTTTGCACCGTTTGTTCGGACGATAATGACTGAAAACGATCTATGTTCTTCTCTTGTTCCTTTTTCTTCGGTCTCCACATGAGAAAACTCCTTCACCCAGCAAGTGTTCTTAAAAGATTAGCGGGAGTTTATTTGTTTAATATTCTTAACAAAACGCTGTTTTTTATTCGATTTATGGAAAGGATAGGAGCAAAGGAGGTTGGTTAATTGGTACTCGCTTATATTGTTCCTTTCGTGCTGCTGGCCTGCTTCTTCCTATCTATACTTTTTCTTATGGAAGGGCTGGCTAAGTTATTTTTGATGCTCTATCTTGTATTGATCTTATTCCTTCCTTTCATACTGATTTATAAAGAAGATACTGCTGACCAACGGAACGACGCACCCAAAAAAAGCAAATAAAAAACCGCCCAGCATGAATACTGAGCGGTTCGGGTTGTATAAATTAATAATTAAATTTATCAGGATGGGACCCCACCCTTTTATTAGCATGAAGCTCATTAATTTGCCACATTTCCTCCTCTGTCAGTTCAAAATCGAAAATGTCCGCGTTCTCGACCTGGCGCTCTTATTTAGTAGATTTCGGGATGGTTACGATCCCATGCTGAACATCCCATCGTAATATAATCTGCGCTGTACTTTTACCGTATTTGCCTGCTATTTCTTCAAGCTCTGGATCCTTTAAGTAAGATCCTCTTGCTAAAGGAGACCAGGCCTCTAATTGAATGTTGTTCTCGTTACAATACTCCATAAGTTCCTTTTGAAAAAGCTTAGGATGGAATTCCACTTGGTTGACCATAGGAACGATTTCAGCATCTACAAGCAACTCACTAAGATGGGAGATGGTGAAGTTGCTGACTCCTATAGCTTTCACTTTTCCCTCCTGATAGAGTTTCTCAAAGGCTTTCCACGTCTCTTTAAATAAATTTGGAACTGGCCAATGGATAAGGTAGAGATCGACATAGTCAACACCTAACCTTTCCAAACTGCGTTCAAAAGCTTGCAACGTCTTTTCATATCCTTGCTCATCATTCCATACCTTTGTCGTCAGAAATATGTCTTCTCGTGGAACCCCGCTGTCTTGTATTGCTTTACCTACGCCAGTCTCATTATCATAAAATGAAGCCGTATCGATATGACGGTAACCTGCATCAAGTGCTGTCTTTACCGTCTCATAGACCTCCCCCGTCCCCATCAACTTTATAAACTCCCAGACCGATCAAGGGCATTTCTACACCGTTTGAAAGAAGAACCTTACTAGTTATATCCATTGATATGAGCCTCCTTATTCTTATGGCTATGTTAAAGGTGATTGTTGATATTGATAAGTGAGTTATTCAACAATATGGCAGGGTAGTGGAAGACTCGATTTTGAGACATTTGGTGAGTGAGTCAGGGCGGCGGGGAATGGCTCGCTTTCCGTGGGAGCGCGGTGAGCTTCCTCGGACGTTCCGTCATGCGGGATCTCACCAAGCACTCTCTTCCCACAGGAGTCTTCACCATTCCCCGCCGCCCCTTACTATAGATGTACTTCTCGAAATCGTTTTAAAAATAACTACCTAATATTAGTGGGATCATTAAACTTCAGTGGTATGGCTGTAGCATTTTAGTTATAAACCTATATTTTAAGTGTTTCAAATATTTTCTTGCATCACTTCAGAGCAGTTATTTTTAAAGTGAAGCACCGCAAAAATGTTTCCGTTATCCTAACAAAGGCAAGAAGTCCGAGAAAAGGATTGACTCTTGGAACACAAGGATTTTACTAACATTTCCAATATATTGCTAATACTTTTAAACTTGGTATAGTCTCGAGCACCTTCCACTCGGATGGTGGCTTTAGAAAACGGTGAGACTCCTGTGGGATGTACATGATCGGTGAGATCCCGGAAGGCAAAGCCTGAGGAAGCTCACCACATGCCCACGGAAAGCGATCCGTTTTCTAAAGCCACCATCTCCCTATACATAAGTCTCGAAACTGAGTCTGCCACTAAAGGGAGCTTATATGAATATCAACACAGGGCTTTAACAAAGCCATTCTTATAAAAATATCCCCTTGGATTTTCTCAAGTAAACGTAACAAAAAAGCCTGCTGGTGTAGCAGACTGAACTGTAACTCTAATAGTGGCGCTTGTTTTCGATGAACTTTGGCAGGCGGCTCTCTATCCAAACAAAAGAAATAGTTCGCAAGACTACCGGATATAAAGCGATCAGCCCAATTAGATCTCCGACAAAACCTAATGTATCTGTCGCAAACATCCACACAGATAAAACAAGCATCAATACTACGGAAATTAAAGAAGCCCGGCTGTTAATCGGCTTCCATGTACCCGCAATTGTAGACGTTTCCTGTTCAACTAAATCAAAACATCGGTAGTGAAAAGGGCGTATTCTGAACCAATTTGATGCGGTGACCAATTCGTCTCTATCACGAATTTCTTTATAACAATAGCGGCATACTTGAGTACGCATGACATCTTCTCCTAATCATTTTTTAAAACTAAGTAGAGGCGGACTGTGATTTCTGTATGAAAGTTATTTGAAAATAGAAGTCAATCCCAGCCGCCCCTCATTATTTGATGCGCTTCTTTAAGTTCATGAATTGCAATATTAAGTAACAGAGCAGTTTACAAGCGGAATAGCACCTCTCTTGTCTCTTTCTCTATTATAACTCAGCAGGTCTATTTTATGGAATAAGAGCATTCAAAGTTCTTAGTAGATTTGAAAGCAGACGTAAACAATTTCCCCGTACGTCAAGGTTCTGCTTTCTACTCCTTCTGCCATCACTGCAGCCGCAAATTACAATTGCTTTTAGAATGCTGTTTCTTCGGGACTGATTAAATCAAATTACTCAAATTCAAAAACCTGAGTCAGCCTGGTAAGCTTAAATAATTCTAATATCGAATTTGACGCCCTTTGTATGATCAATGCTCCCCCACGGTGCCGCACTCGTTTATAAATTGTGACTAGCACCCCCAGACCAGCGCTGTCCAGAAAGGTCACTTGCGAAAAGTCTATTTTTAAAATGTTATACCCTTCTTCAATTTCTATAAGAAGTTTTTCTCTAAGGTCTGCAGCTTCATCAACTCTGATGCTGCCTGAAAGTCGAACAACTACTTCTCTATCAAGACGCTTGATTTGTTGTATCAAATGACTCACTCTCCACTTCTGGGTATGCTTTGTTCTCATTAAGCACCTGAGTATTTTCAGTTTTAAATACCCTCATTTCATCATTTAATAAGGTAGCCATCGTACTCATTTGTTCTGATGTACCGGATATGTTTTTAATTGCTTCAGAAACTCCTGAGATGCTTTGAGTAACTTGGCGAGTTGAGGATTGTGTTTCATCTATGAACCCTCCTAATTCATCAATTACTCCTACGATTTTTTCACTAGTTGCTACCTTTTCATCCGTTACATCTTTTATTTGATTCATTTCCTCTAACGTCATTTGTATAGATTTGTGAATAGAATCCAAAGCAACACCAGCGTCTTTTACTGAGGCTACTCCTTCATCTACAAGTTTTGAACTTTCCCCCATTTCTTGTGAAGCTCTATTCGTAGTCTGCGTAACGATCCGCACAACTTCCGCAATTTCTTCCGACTCTTTTGTGGACTGTTCAGCCAATCTCCTTACTTCATCTGCCACAACCGCAAACCCTTTTCCGGCTTCTCCTGCTCGAGCTGCTTCTATAGCAGCATTTAATGCTAATAGGTTGGTTTGTTCAGCAATATTTGAAATTGTATCTACCATCGTGGTGATTCTGGTCGAATATACATCAAGCTGATTAACCTCCTGTAACGCTGTAAAACTTTGGGAGCGGATTTCCGCCATCTTACTTATAACCTGGCTGATCGATTCCTGGCCCTTTATTGAGGTTTGCACCGTTTGTTCGGACACATCGACTGCGCTATATGCTCTTTTCTTAGCTATTTGTATTAAAGAGGATAACTCCAGAAGACTTTGGGAAACCTCTTTTATGGCTTCCTCACCTTTTCGTGCAATTTTTGCCATTTCTTCACTTCGGTAGAGGACATTTTTTGTCTGTTCTTCCATACCCTCAACGGAAGCAGCGTTCTGTTCTGATATAGCAGCTATAGATTCTGAAGATTCTTTGAACGTTTCGATGACTTTAGTAAGCTTTTTATTTAAATCATTGAAGGTGCAGGCTAACTGTCCGAGCTCATCTTGACTTTTAATAGGCAGGGTTTTAGAAAGATTAATGGTATCACCATGCATTTCGTTAATTTCTTCACTCATTTTAGTTAGCGGTTTAGAAATAAACCTGCGTATTCCTATTACCACACTACCAATCATAATCAACAAATTTGCAACTATCGTAAAATATGTCTGAATAAAAGCAATAGACGTTGTTCCTAGAACATCGAATATCCCTGAATTCAAGAGCTGATTCTGTAAATATGAAATAGGCGTGCCCATGATTAAACTGAAAACAGTTGCAGCCACAATAATCAGCATCAGTTTTTTTGAAACACTCATTTTCACTTTTTCTTTTGCCATGTACTATCCCTCCCGATTTCATAACTAAAAACAGACAAAATTTATCACTATACGATTCATTTCGACAATGCTTAAATCTTATATCGGTACTTTTGCTCCAAATTAAAAGAACCACGCTCATATTTTTTGGGCGTGGTCCTCGCATCTTCACTTTTCAGATTGCTGGATAAGATCAATGACTTCCTGTTTTGTCTTTCTATTTTCGTAGGTGTTCATATTGTTCAGAAGTTCAGGTTTTCTTTCCATCAGTCGATTAAATTCTTGTAAGAGACGATCGGCACTCAATTCTTCTTCTTCAAGTTTTAAAGCATACCCTTGTTTTACAAAAGAATCGGCATTCAGTATTTGGTCGCCTCGACTCGCCTGCCTTGATAATGGAATGAGCAGCATCGGTTTTCTTAAAGCTAAAAATTCGAATATTGCGTTAGACCCGGCTCTTGAAATAATATAATTACATGCAGCGAATAGGTCCTTCAGTTCTTCATTCACATATTCGAATTGAACGTACCCTTTCCTGTGAATCGATTCATCCATTTGTCCTTTTCCACAAAGGTGCACGATTTGGACGTTTTGTAATAATTCATCAAGATTTTCACGTATCGAATCGTTGATTTTTTTTGAACCTGTACTTCCACCCATGACCAGCACAACAGGCTTCGAATTGTTAAATTCACAAAATGCCAACCCTCTTTGCCTGTTTCCTTCAAAAAGCTCTTCTCTGACTACAGCACCAATATATTTCCCTTTGGTTTCAGGTAAGTATTTCATCGTTTCCGGGAATGTCGCCAACACTTTTTGCGCGAACGGAAATGATAACTTATTGGCCAGACCAGGTGTATAATCAGACTCATGGATAATGGCGGGAACTTTTTTCAATTTTGCCGCTGCTACCACTGGTACAGAAACAAAACCGCCTTTTGAAAAAATGACCTTCGGCTTGGTCTTACTTATGATTCTAAGTGATTGATACAAACCTTTTAAAACTTTGAATGGATCTTTAAAATTCTCTTTAGACATGTATCTCCTTAATTTACCAGTCGAAATGGCATGATAAGTTACACCCTCCAAGGGTTCAATTAAATTTCTTTCAATCCCCTCGTACGATCCTATATAATCAATCTCATATCCTTTTTTTTGAAATTCAGGGATGAGGGCAAGATTAACGATAACGTGCCCGGCGGTTCCGCCACCCGTAAATAATATGCGTTTATTAGTCAAAATCTTCAACGTCCTTTCTTCATTTGCGCAGCTAGGCTTCTACACATTTGTGTGCTATAATCCTCGTGGCCTAAAGGAATTGTATCAAAAAGGAGAACATTTATGTACGAAACAAAAACATTGTCTGAAAAATTCAAGTTATTCATGGTCATTTTACTTCCTATTTTAATCACTCAAATCGGCATGTATGCTATGAACTTTTTTGATACGATCATGTCTGGTCAAGCCGGCGCTGAGGATTTGGCTGGTGTCGCTATCGGTTCAAACATCTGGCTGCCCGTTTTCACAGGCCTTAATGGGATCATGATGGCGATCTCTCCTATCATTGCTCAATTGAATGGTGCAAAAAAAGAAAAAGAGATACCAGAATCCGTCAAGCAAGGCGTATATTTAGCAATCGTGCTTGCCCTTTTGATTGGTTTTATTGGCTTCTTTTTACTAGATCCTATTCTTTCATTATTCAGTATTGAAGAAAACGTCCGTTACATAGCTAAGTATTATTTGATTACACTGGGGCTTGGTATTGTACCGCTGTTTGTCTTCAATATTCTTCGGTCCTTCATCGATGCCCTGGGCCAGACAAAAATTTCGATGGGTATCATTCTACTCACACTTCCGATCAATATAGTATTCAATTACGTATTGATTTTCGGGAAGGCAGGGCTTCCGGCGTTAGGCGGTATAGGTGCAGGATTGGCTTCTGCACTTACATATTGGGTTGCATGCGGTATTGTAGTCGCTGTCATTCATAAAACTTATCCGCTTCGCCGTTACGGAATTTTCAGCAAATGGGTGAAGCCATCCTTGAAAAGCTGGGCAGAACAGCTGCGGATCGGAATTCCGATAGGATTCGCTATCTTCTTTGAGACAAGTATTTTTGCTGCTGTTACTTTCTTTATGACCGTATATGATACATATACGATTGCCGCTCATCAGGCAGCGATCAATTTTGCTTCACTCGTATATATGATGCCTCTCAGCATAGCTTTCACACTGACCATTGCTGTTGGATTCGAAGTAGGAGCCAAGCGTTACGAAGAGGCAAAAACTTATTCCTATATGGGGATAATTCTGGCTGTAGCCATGTCGGTAGCAGCTGGACTCATTTTATATATTTTTGATGATTCTGTAGCCAGATTATACAGTTCAAATGAAGAAGTGATCGCTTTGACCAAAAGTTTTATATTTTACGCCATCTTCTTTCAGTTATCGGATGGTTTCGGAGCTCCCTTACAAGGAATATTACGTGGATATAAAGATGTGAATATAACCTTAGTGATGGCTTTTGTCTCCTATTGGGTCATTGGCTTACCAAGCGGCTACCTGCTTGCCAATTATACAGACCTCGGACCTTTCGGATACTGGATGAGCCTGATCATTGGGTTGACAGCAGGGGCTATCACTCTCTTATTCAGGATGCTTCAGCTGCAGCGCAGAAATATACAGAAGCAAGCGGAAGCATAAAGATCTTAGAGATCAATTCTAGTTTTTATTATTACTAAAGGCAAATCGCTTGGTTTTTTTATAAAGTTTTCTGGATCAACCTCATGATTTATTCATCATTCCGGCTCTTTAGCTAAACCTTATTCCAAAATTAAGCCCAGATCCATAACGGACTCTGGGCTTTTATTGAGTATAATCACACAAAGTTTTTATGGATTCAAATTCATAACAACTAAACGCTCTTCCGTCATTTCTTCAATTGAATATTTCGGTCCTTCTTTGCCCCAGCCGCTGCCTTTCACACCACCGTACGGCATAAGATCGACACGGTATTGGGAAGCATCATTGATCATAAAACCACCGACTTGTACTTTTTTTGCAGCGTAGAAGGCTGTATCGATGTTTTGAGTAAAAATCCCGCCCTGTAAACCATAAGGGGACTGGTTTACTTCTTCGATACAATCTTTGATGTCGCTGAATGGCATTAAAGTAACGACAGGTGCAAAAACTTCCTCGCACACGACTTTCATATCATGTGTAACATCTGTAAGGACTGTAGGGTGCAATAATGCTTCTTTTCTCGTACCGCCATGCAAAATCTTAGCCCCCGCCTGTTCAGCTTCTTCAATCCATTCTTCCGCCCGCTTCGCTTCATCCTCGCCAATCATAGGTCCTACATCGGTTTCCGGATCGTTTGGATCTCCAATTTTAAGATCTTTAATAGCTTCTAAAAATGCTTGTTGAAACTCTTCTTGAACTTCTTCGTGCACGTAGAGTCTTTGAACAGAAATGCAGACCTGACCGGCGAAAGCAAAGCTTTTAGCGGCTGTGTTTTTAGCCGCAGCTGCAACATCAGCCTCTTTATCAATAATAACCGGTGAATTGTTTCCAAGTTCCAGAATCAATTTATTCATCCCTGTTTCTTGTTTAAGCTTTAAGCCGACTTCAGCACTGCCCGTAAACGTGTAGAGACTTATTCTGGAGTCTTTCATCATCTGGTTTCCGACAGTAGAACCTGAACCGACCACAACATTAAGAAAACCTTTAGGCAAACCGGCTTTATGAAACAGCTCAGCTAATTTGATCGCTGATACAGGTGTTTTACTTGCAGGCTTCAATACTACCGCATTACCCGAAGCTATGGCAGGTCCTATTTTGTGAGCCACTAAATTCATAGGAAAGTTAAAAGGACTGATCGCACCCACTACACCAACAGGAACCCTGATAGTAAATGCCATTCGATTCTCTGAACCAGGAGCTGCTTCGACAGGAACCCCTTCTCCGTGGATGCGCTTAGCCTCTTCAGCTGAGACTTCAAAAGTAAGTGCTGCACGTTCAATTTCCGTGCGTGCCTGCTTAAGCGGCTTTCCTGCTTCCATCGTGATTACCTGTGCGAGCGCTTCTTTGTTTTCTACCAATAATTCACTCACCCTTTTTAATATTTCAAAACGCTCATATGGAGACATTGCATTGTTTTTGTAAGCTTGTTCCGCAGCTGTAACCGCCTGGTCCACTTCAGTTTCTGATGCTTTTGAGACTTTGGCATAGGTTTCCTGTGTGTATTTATTAAGTACTTCAAGTTGTTCACCAGTACTTACCCATTCTCCATCAATATATAATTGATATTCCTGAGCCATAGACATGTTCTCTCCTTTATTTGGAATCTATAGACACTATTTCCTTTCCAGGTATTACTTAAACTACAGGGAGCGTAGTCCAACTTCCCTTTCACTCCATATCCAAAGCGTTTCTGCCAACTTCCGGTCACTGGCAGTCTTTGAAAGAGGAGAGACTTGCTTATTATAAAAATATTTCCCGCTTACTCCACGTAGGTTTTCATCAGTTGCTAAATAAACCGCCGTCTCTGCTCCTTCTTCTGGAGTTTTGAAGTATGGCTCTAGCGTTTTCATTATGGATGTTCCAAAACCCGACTGCCGATTCACACCTAAATTAGTTGCTACAGCTCCAGGGTGCAAAGAATTCACAGAGATATTATCGTCTTTTGTTTTATCGGCTAATGCGTTCGCAAACAATATGTTAGCCAATTTGGACTGACCATACCCTTTCATAACATTGTACCTTTTCTTTAAATGAGGATCGCGAAAATGAATTTTCCCCCATTTATGAGCACCTGAAGATACAACTACCACTCGAGCGTCTTTGGATTTCTTCAACTCGTCAAGCAGCAGGTTCGTCAATAAGAAATGCCCCAGATGATTGATCCCCATTTGAGATTCAAATCCATCACTAGTTAACTCTCTTTTTAACGAAACAACACCAGCATTATTAATTAGAATATCTAAGCGGTCGAATTTCAGTTTGAAATGACTGACGAACTCCCTAATACTTGGGAGGCTTCCTAAATCACATTTCAACATTTCTATGTGGTCTTTTTTTGTTACACTCTTTGCTTTTGAAAGAGCTTCTTTGCCCCTTTCCTTGTTTCTACAAGCCATGATTACATGAATACCTTTGTTTGCTAATTCAATCGTTGTTGCTAACCCCATACCAGAATTAGCACCTGTGATAATCGCAATTTTTCTTTCCACAGTATCACCTCACTTACTTCAAATCATAATACTCTTCTCTTCATTGATAAAGCATTATGATGTTTAATGACTTTCACTCCTGGGAAACTTCTGTTCTACAGACATATAGAAGTCTGGTTTTTTTGATATTGATAAGTGAGTTATTCAACAATATGGCAGGATAGTAGAAGACTTAGTCTCGAGATAACCAGGGTTAAGAGCCAGGGGTTGTTGGGAAGCTACTCGCTTTCCTGTGGGGGAAGTGGCGAGCTTCCTCGGGCTTTTCAGCCCTGTGGGATCTCGCCTACATCCTTCTCCCACGGGAGTCTCGCAGCTTCCCAACAACCCCATTCGATGAAGATGAGATACGAACCCTCACATGGAAATGAGCGTCTTCCCAATTCCAGCGTAATTTACGCCCCTCAGTGTTTACCATCAATGTTTGTATTTTTATGAGAATATTGATGGTATCGTAAACAACTAACCATGCTTGTAACACCTCCAGCGTTAAAATTTAATAAATAAGGAGAGAAGCTGCTTCTATTTGGGTAAGAAACACTACATGGATGGAGGTGGTGTATGTCTACCGGCAGCCATGTTCTGAGTATTTACGCTTCGTGGCTTCCAATGTCTTATCAAAGACGTTTCCGTGCTACGCATCATCGTAAAGAGCTCCGGGAAATGGCGAGACTCCTGTGGGAAGTGAGTGCTTGGTGAGACCCCGGAGAGCGAAGCTCGAGGAGGCTCACCGCGCTTCCACGGAAAGGGAGTGATTTCCCGGAGCTCTTACTTCTAATAAACATAACGGAAACAGTCCAAACCCCTCGAAACTGAGCATATATGAAAATCAACGCGTAAATTTAACAAAGCTAATTTGAAAGGATGAGTATTCATGTCAAACGTTGAAAATAAAGTAGTTATATTAACAGGTGCTTCCAGCGGAATCGGAGAAGAAACTGCTAAAGAGCTTACGAAATATGGTGCAAAACTCGTATTGGCTGCAAGAAGAGAAGAAAGGCTGAAGGATCTGCAAGAGAAATTAATCGATGAAGGAGGCGACGCCGTCTATAAAGTGACGGATGTGACCTCATCCGAAGAAATGGATGAACTGGCCAAGTATGCTCACGACACCTATGGAAAAATCGATGTCATTGTAAACAATGCCGGCCTAATGCCGCTATCACTGCTTCATAAAAGAAAATATGATGAGTGGGATACAATGATTGATGTGAATATTAAAGGTGTACTATATGGAATCGGTGCTGTTCTTCCGTATATGCAGGAAAGAAAACAAGGACATGTCATCAACATTTCTTCAGTTGCCGGTCATTCTGTCGCGCCTGGGAGTGCAGTATACAGCGGAACAAAATTTGCTGTCCGTGCCATTACTGAGGGACTTCGTCAGGAGGAATCTCCGAATAGCAATATAAGAGCTACGATTATCTCACCTGGTGCTGTCTCTACAGAGCTAACAGAGTCTATCACAGACGAAGATGTCAAATCAGGAATCGAAGACGTATACAAAGAAGCAATTGACGCGGATAGTATTGCAAGAACCATTCGGTTTGCTGTAGAAGAACCTTCCGAGGTAGCTATTAACGAAATTCTTGTTCGACCGACCAATCAGGGCTGGTAATAAAAAAGTGCGCGGAAGTCATAAAAAAACCGCCTGGAGAAAATGATTCTCCAGGCGGTTCATTTTTTTATAAGAATAGGCCGGCCATTGTAGCTGAAAGCATAGATCCAAGAGTAGCTCCAATCAATAGTTTCATACCGAATCCAGATACGCGAGCACCTTTATCAGCATCAATCCCTTGAACAGTACCAGCTATAATACCGATAGAAGAGAAGTTAGCGAAACTGGTAAGGAATACCGTAACGATTCCGACAGTCTTCTCAGAAACTGAGTCAACCATACCCTGAAATTCAAGCATTGCAACAAATTCATTGGTTACAATTTTCGTACCCATTATGGCACCAGCGTCAAGAACTTCACCTGTAGGTATTCCCATAAGAATTCCGATAGGCGCAATAATATAACCTAATACTTCTTGAAGAGTCAGGCCACCGAAAATACCAGCGAACATGGCATTGACAAGTTCAAGTGAAGCGATGAAGGCAATTAGCATTGCAGCAACGATCAAGGCAATTTTACCACCATCAAGCGCTCCGTTACCCATAGCTTCAAAAAAGCTCTTCGCATTGGAAACATCTTGAACGTCAACATGGTCCTCTTCTTTAGGGACACGTACTGGAGCAATTAGAGAAGCTACAATCAGCGCACTGAACATATTCAATGGAAGTGCGACTAATACATAATCTGCAGGAAGAATCCCGATGTAAGCACCAACGATAGATGCAGATACAGAACCCATAGCGGAAGCACTGACGATATATAAACGGTTATCACTTAATTGCTTGAATTGTGATTTAATCGCAATGATAGCCTCAGACTGCCCGAAGAAAATACTGTTTACAGCGTTGAAAGATTCAACTTTCGGTAAACGGGTGATATATGATAGTGCTTGTCCTAAATATTTGATAATGAATGGCAGAATCTTTAAGTACGTAAGAACGGATAAAATAGTAGCAAAGAAAATGATAAGAAGCAGCACATTAAAGAAGAATACAGTTGTACCTTCTTCAACAACAATGTTACCAAGTACAAACATGACACCTTCTGTACCGAACTCAATCAGCTTATTGAAACCTTTTGATATTTGATCAATAACCCAGGCCCCTGCCTCTGTCTGAAACATGACAAAAGTAGTGATAACTTGGGCTAACAACATAACACCAATACCGAAGTAATTAATGTTTTTCTTGTCATTAGACATTAGAAAAGCTATACCTAAAATAACACCAATGGCCAAAATTCCTAAAATAATATCCACGCTTTGGTTCCCCCTCAAATAGTTATAAAGTCGTCCTTGTTACACGCGTCATGAAAATGCTTACATTCGATCTTTCTACTACGGATTTTAACAGGTTGTCAGACGTCTTGCAAGACAATTTATAAAGACTGAATTTTCATACGAAATGACTACAACGCTTCATTTCCTTTTGCCATAAGGTTCAACCCATTCCAAAATGGGTGAAATTTCGACTATTTTTTTTACCATATTACATTTTCAACGCTGGATGCGATAAATGCAAGGGAATTGGAACATTTTCTATCAAAAGATTTCACAACAAAAAGGCACCCTCCGGTGGTCAGACGGAGGGTGCTATACCTTAGGGGAGGTATATTGTTTGAAAAATGCAGCCGTTTCTACGGGTGCCAGCTTTCTCATAGGAGGCTAAGCCTAGCTGAATTGGTTATTCAATAGTGCTTTAAAGCGCTCCTATACTTTAGACGATGCGAACATTATAAAGGTTTCAATATCCGAAAAAAATTTAATTGATAATCCCATGGTTTTGAATCGTTACTTCCACTTTAGGATTAAAAGTCACATCTTTGTAACCCTCCGCCCAATCCAATTCCTTCCAAACATCAGGATGATAGGCTTTCAGCATGCGGCCGATCGAAAATACATCACTGTTCGCTTCTTGCGTAATGCTGAAAATTTCACTTGCTTCCTCAGTCAGAATATTTGATAGATCATTATTTAAATCTTCAATAATTTTCTCATCAACTAAGTGATCATGGGGATATTCGGTCACGTGTATATCTAAATTCAAGGCCATATCCACATTCACTTCCTTTCCCTCTGGTCTTATTTTCATTTTCCGATCGAAATCCAGCACTTGAAAGGTAATATATTCAAGGATAGGAGTTGGTTGATCATCCAACACCTTTCTCGTCATACGAGCCACGTTCCCTTTATTACCTTCCATCAGTAAGAACAAGGTAGATTGTTCTGGTGAAATTTTAATTCCAGTATAATAATCTTCACGCATCAATCCTAAGCCGTTGAATTTAATTACATCACTTTCTTCATCCACCTTAAGAAGAGGCAAAGTAAAGTCTTCCCCTTCTTCAATCAGTTCCCCCCAAAGCATTTGCATGTTGTCCGCGTGTGCATGAGTAGCAGAAGAAGCACCTTTCAATATCCCACTGATGTATTCACTTATTTTCGTATCACCTGTACTGTTGAAATTAATCGCTTCTTTAGCTGTCCCTTCGACAATGGTCAATTGTGCATTAAGGTTGCTGTTTGGATTGCGATAGAAATTGTCAAGTAGTGGGTAAATATCACTTTTCGCTAATTCATCGCCAATGAGAACCACTTTTACTTTTGACGGATTAAACGATTCAGAAATCATCTGATCAATTTTATCCCTGGCATCTAATGGAGTACGTGCATCCGAAGATAGAACTTGGACAGTCTCTTCAACTATACCTTCAGACCCTTTGACGGTAGGAATCGATACCGTTTCATAAATTTCCCCTTCTTCACCCTCATCATATCCAATCGTTAGAGTGAGTTTGACATTTTTAAATTGTCGCTGATCCCAGCATCCCGTTAAAATAAGCAAAGTGCAGAGATTACAAATAATGAACCTTATCATGAGGACGCCCCCTCTTTAGCAGGTGATTTCCTAAAAAAACTGAATATAAGTACCACGAGTGGCAGTCCAATAGAAAAAATATAGCCGCCCTTTTTAACGTATGTGTTGAAATTATTCAACTTACTAATATCGTAACCAATATAAGTGGCTGTGATGAAAATGGTCACGGCTACTCCTATAGTTGCCCATTTTGTAGGAAGTGATTTAAAGATAGTTGTCAATCCGAGTGAAGACATGAGTAAGTATGTCGATAATGAGGTAGCCACAAAGACAATCCACGTAGATATAAAAAACAAATCGATCCTGGCTACAATGGGAAATTCATACGATTTCAACATATATAAGACTGGTTGAGGAACGAGTGCCATTTCCTGTGTGCTGAAAAACGTGAAGGTAATTAATACGATCGCTAAGTAAAATGTGAAAACAAAAGCTTGCGCCGACTGAATGGCCACCAATTTCTCCTTAGCCGTCCCCTCCGTCTTGGAATATAGCACTAATGAAACGATAAAACCGAGAAAAGAGAGAATTCCCATATCTATTCCTGCAATAATATTAGACCACCCTGCTTCTCCTACCGGAAATATATACATAAGCTTACTATCTTTAGCTGAATAAAAAATAAACACGACCATTATAATCAACAGGGCGGCAAACATCATATATAGTCTTGCGATGACGAGCAGGCTGCAGCAAACCATATATAAACATATGAAAACCATCATAAACCCCAACACCCAAAAAGGCGTATTAGGGAGTACCCAGATACTGATCAAGCGGCTGTAGATAAGGACAATCAATATGCCCACTGAACAGAAATATATAACGTATAGGAAAGAAGTAACTTTTCCAAACCATCGCGACAACACATACTCTTGAATTTGAAAATAATCTTTCGATGGAAATCTTTTTGCCAGCCACCATAGAAGGAATAAAAGCAGTTGAATCAATACTCCCGCAATCAGAAGTGAAATCCAACCGTCCTGCTTCGCAGTATGATGCAAATCAAAAGGCAGAGCTAAAATCCCTACCCCGATTTGAGTTTGGATGATCACGAAGAAAAATTGCCGTCTACTTATCTTTTGATTGGTTTGACTGCTCATCTTTCTTCCACCCCCTTGCTCCCTCTTCTACAGCTGTAGTACTGACGGGCTGCGCACCTTTAGGTCTTTGCTTCATTGTGAATATGGGGAGCCTTACAAATGTGTCTTTTAAATCTTTTATTCTTAATGGAGCTACAGGTGCGAAGTAAGGAGTGCCAAACGACTCTAGTTTGGCCAAATGTACAGCGATCAGTAAAAATCCGAAAATCAGTCCTACAAATCCCAATGTTCCTGCTAGAAATATCAAAGGAAACGTAAGCAGGCGTAAAGTCATACTCAGTTCATTAGAAGGCACAACGAAAGAGGCGATCGCGGTAAGAGCTACGACGATGACCATGATATTGGATACTAGCCCCGCTCTTACGACAGCGTCCCCGATAACCAATCCCCCTACGATACCGATTGTTTGGCCTACGGGCGAAGGAAGTCTTATCCCCGCTTCACGTATGAGTTCAATAATGACCACCATTACCAAGGCTTCCAAAATCGGAGGATAAGCAATTTCATTGATTGAACTCTTAATAGGAGTAATTAAGTCATCTGGTATGACTTCAAAGTGAAAACTAACTACAGAAATATAAAAAGCCGGTAAACCGACCGCAATTAAAAAACTGGCAAACCTGATCAACCGGACGAATGTTCCCGCATACCATCTGGTGTTGTAGTCGTCGGGAGATTGATAGAACATAAAAAAAGTAGACGGTGCTACAATCGCGGTCGGACTGCCCTCTGTAAACATTGCGACACGTCCTTCCATTATGCTGGCCACTATCCGGTCCGGACGCTCACTGTTTAACATTTGCGGAAAGGGAGATAAAGGAGAATCTTCCATGAACTCCTCCATAAAACCCGGGCTCTGGACTTTATCCGTATGAACCGATTGAATCCTTTTTTTAACCTTTTGGACAAGCTCCGGATTGGCAATGCCATCCATATAAACAATCGCAACATTCGTATTCGTTTTTTTCCCTACTTTGAAAAATTTCACGGTCAAATCTCGATGTTCGATTCTTTTTCTTACAAGGTTAATATTAATCATTAAGTTTTCTACAAATCCATCATGGGCTCCTCGTACCACTTTTTCGTTCGCAGGTTCCTCAACGGATCGATTGAAAACAGATGTCACGTTGAACATGGTGACTCGTTCATGCCCATCTTCCATATAGATGGCATGACCTCTTAATAAAGAACGGATACATTCCTCAAGATTAGTTGTTTCCTTTGAGTTTGGAATATCATAAATATGATCGGCTTTTCCCATTTCGATGGGATCAAAAATCATTTGCTGTACTTTTTCCTGATCGGTCATGGCTTCAAAGTAAAGCAGTGCTGCATCGCCTTTTTTCAGCACACGGATTTTCAAATCATCCGTGTATTTGAATTCGTTTAACAAATAATCAATATTGCGGGAAAGATTTTTTGTGCTTGGTTGTTTTGGTTCTTGCTTATCATCAGCTATTTTACGATCTTGTAATGGTTCACCTTGAAAAAATTTCCTGAAAAATCCCATATTCATCACCTGAAATTAGCATGCCTTAAAGTATGCGTTCCTATTCATGGAAAGGAACGAAAATAAAGTCAGTCTGTGAATAAAAGTTTTGATGTACAACCTCAATAAATTTATTAAATTGTGAATATTTCAAACTGAAAAAACGAACGGTTATAAAAGTTTCCTCCCCCTTGTGGTAGTAGAACTTAATCCGTGACTTAGCTTCGAGATGGTTTCTTTTTCTAAGAATGGAGCTGGAAGGTCAGGGAAGTTACTCTCGTACGTTCATCTTCCACGGACTAGTGCGAATGAGGTGGACGAGACTCCTTATGCGAAAGCAGCATCGCTTCGTGCAGTGGCGTATGGACTGCAAGGATAAAAAATAACCACTGCATATGCAGTGGTTATACAATCTAATGACCTGGAAAGAAGGTCATTTGAATGATAAAAATAAAGCCAAACAAATATAAAATCCAGTGAACGTCTTTTCCTTTTCCACTAAATAATTTCAATAAGGGGTACGTAATGAAACCGATAGCTATTCCTGATGCGATACTAGAAGTAAGCGGCATAGTCAAAATGATGATAAAGGCTGGAAAAGCTTCATCGAACTTTTTCCAGTCCACTTTAGCCAATCCTTCCATCATAAAGCAGCCTACAATAATAAGAACTGGAGCGGTAATAGCAGGCAATCCGGAAACCGCCCCTACAATAGGGGAGAAGAAAATTGACAGTAGAAATAAACCAGCTACTACAATTGTCGTCAAACCTGTACGCCCGCCCACAGCAACTCCTGAAGAAGATTCTATATAAGCAGAAGATGGGCTCGTTCCGAACATCGCTCCAGCCGTAGTCGCTGTAGCATCAGCCATTAATGCTGCTCTTGCTCTCGGCAGACTTCCATCTTTCCTCATAAATCCAGCTTGTTCTGCTACTCCAATCATCGTTCCTGTAGTGTCAAAAATGGTCACTAGTAAAAATGCGAAAATTACAGTATAAAGCCCATTACTAAAAACACCGGCAAGGTCCATATCCCAGAATACAGGCGCCGGGGGAGCGGAGACATAACCCTCAGCAAAAGATAACTGGCCTGTAAACATTCCGATTACTGCTGTGACTAACATACCAATGAATAGAGCACCTGTCACACGTCTTGCGATTAAGGCTAACGTAACAAACAAACCTACAATAGTAAGAAATGCACCTGGGGCAGTCAGGTCACCTAACGTTACCAGCGTTGATTCACTCGCTACAATAACTCCAGACATCCTTAGCCCTAAAAATGCAATAAATAATCCAATACCTGATGTAATGCCATACTTTAATGAAGGGGGGATCGCTGTGATCAATACTTCCCGTAAACTCGTCATGCTTAAGATGACAAATAATACACCAGCTAAAAATACTGTACCTAATATAACCGAATAACTCACATCCTGCTGAACGACTTCAGTTACAAAATATGCATTCATTCCCATGCCAGGGGCAATAGCAATTGGATAATTAGCAGCCAGGGCCATAATTAATGTACCTATAATTGCAGCGATTACAGTAGCCATGAATACTTGTTCAAATGGCAGACCTGCTTCTGAAAGAATCGCAGGGTTCACAACGACAATATAGACCATAGTGAGGAATGTCGTAAATCCTGCCAGCAACTCAGTTCGTATATTCGTATTATTTTCTTCTAAACGAAACATGTTAAACATAAGAAACACCTTACTTTCCAAATGAAATGACCAACATTTAATATAATATTCTTTTTCCGAACAAATTTCAATCATTACTTTATATCGTTCGTGTTTTAGGCCAAAAAAAACGGTCCCCTCTCAATCGAGGGAACCGTTATTATAAGAATCCTTGTAGCGATACCATGACATGACAATATCCGTATCTTTTTCTTCTAAATACCATAAGCGGGCGCTTGCCCCGCCAGCGCCAGATTTCAATGTAGCTTCTATAGAAGCCAAACGGGCTCTTTTTTGAAAAATCGTCTGGTCCTTAGTGACAGCTTGTATACGGTGCTTCTTCATAACATAAGTCTGTTTAACTAATATCCGTCTAATCAATGTAAGCTGGTTACCATTTATATTCCACCCTGCATCTTTAAAGGACAAATATCCGAATATGGATGCTGCCGGGACTAGTATCCAGGCTAGAAGACCGAATGGAAATAAATAATAACTTACAACTCCTGCTATGACCGCAGGCAGCCAGATAAACCTTAGAATATATCGAAATAATGAACGTTTAGGCACTCGGTTTGCAGGAAGATCCCATTCATAGTCGTCGATGATTCTCCGTAAAACGTCCGTAATTTGCTTCCGTTTAATCAACGGAAGGATTGTCAATGTTTGATCGCTATCGTTAACACTCCCCCCAGCACTAATAATCGTAACCGTAGCATACCCAAGAGGCTGGCGTATCGGGTTTTCATCAACACGAACGCCCTGGATACGATTCAGAGGAATTGTGACTTGCTTCTTTTCGAGTAAACCTCTAGTCATTATGATATCCCCATTATCGATATAAACAGAGAAATTACTATATCGAAAGATGGTAAGAATGACTGAGATACCATAGGCAATAAACAGAACAAATAGTATAGCTGCAGCGACGACTAGCAGCCCTACCTGCAGCCAGCTGATGACTTCATCATATATGGCATCCACCGGTAAAAACTCCATCCCTTGAGATAAAAAAACGAGTACACCTGAAATAACAACGCCTGCTCCGCCAGATGTGAGTGCCATAATAATAATGTCTTTCAATTCCATTTGGTAAACTAACTTACGATCCACTGCTTCGTATTCATTCTCAGAGAACTTTTCCTTCTTTCGTTCATCGATGACGAGCTGAATATGATCAGCTTCCTTTTTGTGAATAGCTGTCAATTCGGCTTCAGCCTCCAACGCATCAGAGGATCCAGCGGTTTCCACCTTCACTTTGACGAGTTGAAACGGACGATGAAATATACCTTCAGAAAAATCCAAGCTCTGTATACGATCAATCGGGATGTATCGTTTCTTTTTCACAAACAAACCGTGTTCTATCCTCAACTCCCCTTCTTCAATCCAATAACTGAAACGGAGCCATTTAATAATCCCCGCCGTTAATATAACTAATAAAAGAGAACCAGAAATAAGTAGAGGCATCGAACCAAGCCAACCGTCCTGCTGGTTAT
This sequence comes from Halobacillus sp. A1, assembly GCF_024189295.1. Classification (GTDB taxonomy): domain Bacteria; phylum Bacillota; class Bacilli; order Bacillales; family Halobacillaceae; genus Halobacillus_A. Next base: position 29,826 of record NZ_JAIZEN010000013.1, on the reverse strand, counting down.
TGTTCAGAAAAAGAACAGCAATCAGCGGAAGGATCGCATCTTTCAATCCTTTAATAAAATTAATAAGTGCAGAAATCGGGTGTAATCTTTTTGGCTCAAACATCTTCTTCCGCCACCCTCGCCAATGAAGAAATAGAGTGTCTTAGCTCTTCAGCTTCCACTTCGTCTAAAGCAGGCACCTTATGAGTGGTAGCAGCGGTAGAAATGCTGATCGTAGCTAAACGGTACTTTCTCAGTAAAGGTCCTTGTTCCGAATCAACGTGTTGTACACGCACCATCGGAACGAGCGTACGCTTAATGATGAACAATCCATATTGCAGTTCGATTTCCTGCTCCCTTACTTCATATCGCCACCTTTTCCATCTGAGTGTAGGAATAACGAATATATAGAGAATGATCTCTAAAGCTAAGATAATGCTGATGATGATAAACGGCCACATCGACCACTCAAAAAAATATGTAAGTAACCCTATGCCAATAGCAGCAAGCGCCACAACGGCTGCGTTTATTACCCCGTGGATCCGCCACAGAGTAAGAGCCCTGATGGAAATTCGCTGTGTAGGTTCATTCATCTCTAAAACCTCCCTCATCTTACTCTATACGTATATATCTCGTTTACGTTTCACTATAAAATCCAGACTTAACAGCCTGGATTTTATAGTGGTCACTTATTACCTGAGGATAATTGTTTAGCACGGGCTGTACAAGCATTCATCGCCTGGATGATCGAATTGCGCAGTCCCGTTTCTTCTAATTTGGTCACACCTTCAATAGTTGTACCGCCTGGAGTACAAACCGTATCTTTTAATTCACCAGGATGTCTGCCCGTTTCCAGAACCATTTTAGCGGCGCCTTGAACAGACTGAGCAGCGAGTTTATACGCCTTATCCCTTGGAAACCCTTGCTGTACTGCAGCGTCAGCCATTGCTTCTATAAACATATATACAAAAGCCGGTGAGGAACCGCTTACGGCCGGTACCGCATCCATCAGCTTCTCTTCAATGACCTCGGCCTCTCCGAAGCTTTCAAAAATCTCCTTCACACCAGCCAGATCTTCTTCTGTCACAAAATCATTCGGACAGAGTACACTCATACCTGCGCCGACTAGAGATGGGGTATTCGGCATTGATCGTACGACTTTCACATTAAAGTCAAAGGCATCATTAATTTTAGCGAGGGTAATTCCTGCAGCAACAGTTACAATAATGGTATCTTCCGGTACAGAATCACTTATTTCTTGAAGCACACCTTCATATATATAAGGTTTGACCGCCAAAAATAAAATATCACTTGAAGCAGCCAACTCTTTATTGTCATTTGAAATATAAATTCCATATTCATCTGACACAAAATCAATGGTCTCATCTGTTACAGCTGTAGCAGAAATCTGCTTTGCTTCTACCACCTTAGAATCAATCATTCCCTGTATCATAGCCTGTCCCATTTGTCCGCATCCTAAAAAACCAATCTTTTTACTCACCATACCAGCCCCTCTCTTTCGTGTCTTCAATTGTATATGATTAGACCCAACACGACAACGTTACGACAAGAATCCCTTGACTAAATTTTTAAAAAATTCAGAGGCCTCTCTAGTAAAAAATACATGTTTTATCTTTAAAGCCTTTACAAATCAAGGCAGCTTATCTATAATTAACAGTGTATTCTTCATATCATAACGATTGACCACAAATATCATAGCTGCTACGAAAAAAGCCGAGCTACCTTCAAGCTCGGTTTTTTTCGTTATAATTTTTCTCTTCTTTGACCTCTTCTTCCGCAACAGCTTCCAACATATCTTTCACTTCTTTTTTAACCTTTTTCGTAACCATGATATACAACGTGTCCCCGGCTTTAATGGTCGTCTGTCCATAAGGAGTAATGACTTCTCCATCCCTGATAATAGCATTAATTAAGGCTTTGTTAGGAAGTTCCATAGTTTCCAATGTCTGGCCCACTACTAAATTCTTTTCGTTCACATCATATTCCATAAGCTCTACGTTCGCTTTTCCAATCGATATTAATTCCAAAGAATGGATGGGATTCGTTTTACTTTCAGACACAAGCTTGAATTTCTCGGCAACCCATGTGATCGTAGAACCTTGAAGCAGAGTAGAAATGATGACAATAAAAAATACGACATTGAACATCAGCTGACTGTTATCTACATCTGTCAACAAAGGGAAAATGGCCAGTACAATCGGTACTGCTCCCCGTAAACCCGCCCATGACAGAAACAGCTTTTCCTTTATATTAAACTTGAAGAAAATGAGACTCAGGAAAGTAGCAACAGGACGAGCGATGATTATGAGCACTAAAGCAATCAATAAACCGTCGATGATGACTTCCCACGTAAATACCTCTGAAGGATAAACAAACAGCCCAAGTAGTATGAACATGAGAATCTGGGCCATCCAGCCGAATCCTTCGTGGAATCTTAAAATTGAATAACGATAGGCCAAGTCTGAATTTCCAATCAATACAGCAGCTACATAAACTGACAGCAACCCGCTTGCTTGAATTAGTGAACTGGCTCCATATGTAAGGAAAGCAAACCCTAAAGCGAAAATAGGATATAATCCACTGGAATCCAAATTAATTCGATTCAGAGCAAAGCTGGCTCCATAACCGATTATAAGCCCAATCGCTAACCCTCCTCCCATTTGCCAGAAAAAGGACCCCACCATTCCCAAAACATTCGTTTCGTCCATTGTCAGAACTTGAATAAAACTTATGGTAAGAAAAACAGCCATTGGATCATTCGTGCCCGACTCTGCTTCTAAAGTGGCCTCCAGCTTGTTTCGGATATTCTTCCCCTTTAACACAGCAAATACTGCAGCCGCATCTGTAGAACCTACTATGGAACCTAAAAGAAAAGCCTCCAGCCACGAAATACCGAGTACATACTTAGCGGCGACCCCAACAATCGTACTCGTTAAAATAACGCCTAACGTGGCTAAAGTAACCGAGGGAGCGATGACAGGCTTAATAGCTTTCCACTGAGTCTGCATTCCCCCTTCGAACAAAATGACGATTAAGGCGAAAATACCTACCAATTGAGCGATTTCAGCATTGTCGAAGTAAATATAACCCAGACCATCACTTCCGACCAGCATTCCTACAGCGATGAACAACACAAGAGAAGGTACACCCAGGCGGGAAGAAAACTTAGTTACGACTACACTCATAATGAGCAGTAAAGCGACGAGCATGATAAATTGATTAGACTCTAATATTTCATGAATCATTATCCGGAACTCCTTTTATGTATCTTAATACAATTATAACAACAACCCCCTTCAAAATAGGAGTAATTCAGCTTATACCCCTTTTCTGTATGCTTTAATACTATTGATATAGATTTTTTCATTTTACCCAGAAGATCGGTTTCGTTGGCTTTTTACAAAAAGTCCAGACAAGCATATTTACGCACCAAAAAAATAAGCCAAGGAATTTAATCCTCAGCTCATTCTGTCCATGCCATTTCTTCATTCACTTCTTCATTAAAGAAATGCTTCATTGCGTAGAATACGTCAGCTTTTTTCTTTAAAATATGATAGCGGAATTTAGGATGACTAATTGATTTATATGCCTGCATTAAGCTTGATGAACGGTTATATTGATTGACTTCACCATATCCGAACATCTGGGATACTTCAATTAAATCGTGAATCAGCGAGACACAGCGTTTATTATCAGATGTCAGATTATCCCCATCAGAGAAATGGAAAGGATAAATATTATATCTTTCAGGCGGATACTTTTGATCAATCAACTCTAATGCTTTTCTATAGGCAGAAGAACAAATCGTCCCCCCACTTTCCCCTTTAGAGAAAAAGTCATTCTCACTCACAATCTTAGCCTGCGTATGGTGGGCAATGAACTCTACGTCAACCGTTTCATAATTTTTATTCAAAAATCGGTTCATCCAGAAGAAAAAGCTTCTGGCCATATATTTCTCCCACTGGCCCATAGACCCGGAAGTATCCATCATAGCGATGACGACAGCTTTTGACTCAGGCTTATCTTGGTCTGTCCATGCTTTAAATCTAATATCTTCAGGATAAATCGGAGCAAAGGATGAATCCCCCCCGAGAGCGTTTCGCTTGAACGCCTCAAGCATCGTCCTTTTCTTATCAATATTGCCTACAAGTCCCGTTTTTCTAATGTCTGTAAACTCAATTTCCTCATGCATGATCGTGTCTTTTTCTTTTTCAGCTAAATTAGGAAGTGTAAGCTCTTTGAAAAAGGCTTCTTCCAACTCGGCTAAGCTGACTTCTGCTTCATAATAATCTTCACCAGCTTTGTCTCCAGCACCTTCTCCTTGCCCGGGTTTTTTTTGAGCCTCTTGAGACTGACCAACTACATCACCAACTTGACTATCTCCATCTCCTTGACCTGCATGTTTGTTTTTGTCGTAATTATACCGAATCTTATATTCATCAAGTGACCGAATGGGTATCTTCACAACACGTTTTCCATTTGACATCACAATATTTTCTTCCGTAATTAAATCTGGTAACTGTTTGTTCATTGCATCTTTAACCTTTTCCTGGTGTCTCCTCTGGTCATCATAGCCTTTTCGATGGAGGGACCAGTCGTCTTCAGCAATGACAAAGTTCTTCTTATCATTCAACACATTTTTCCCCCTCCTCTTTGTGGATTACTCTATCATATGCAGGACAAGTTCGATGGATGAAGCGAAATCAGATATGACTGGTTTTTTATTAAGATTTATTTATAATTATGAGGAGGAAGTGCAAACTTAAGTGTTTTTGAACGTACGCTTATATAAAATATTCGCATTCAAAAGCTGTTCCTTTTAATTACAAGGTTATGTTAAAGTTCCTTGTTGATATTTAAACTGTTTCCGTTACTAAAGATAGTGCTTGAAGGTCCGGGAAATCACTCGCTTTCCATGGGCGTACGGTGAGCTTCCTCGGGACTAACGCCCTCCGGGATCTCACCCTGTACTGTTCTCCCATAGGAGTCTCGCAATTTCCCGGACCTTCTTGCTTTTGTGAGGATAACGTAAACAACTTTTGTGTCTTCACTTAAAAAATAACTACTTTTAAGTGATAACCATCTGAACTTCTGTATGCAAAAAATGCTTGGAACTACCTTAAAGTTCAGGAAGTTTCTATACAAAAACACGATAAAAAGATCACTGAAGTTTAATACTACCAATATTACTAAGAAGTTTTTTAAAGCGATTTCGTTGAGTACATAACCGGTGAGGGGCGGCGGGGAATGGGGAGACTCCTGTGGGAAGAGAGTGCTTGGTGAGATCCCGCAGGACGGGACGTCCGAGGAAGCTCACCGCGCTCCCACTTAAAGCGAGTCATTCCCCGCCGCCCTGACCCCTCACCCAATTTCTCGAATCCTAGCCTTCCACTATTCTGCCATATAGTTGAATAACTCACTTATCCATATCAACCGCCGCCTTTAACATAGCTTTTTTTAAAAAAACGTTGTAAGGCTAAAAGTATTGATTATGTTACTTTTACTATTATCGGCATTTAAAAAACAGATATAAAAAAGCCCCCGCTGAGCAGCGGGGGCTTCATTATTATCCTTCTAAAAGCAGATCATAAGGATCTTCTATCATTTCCTTGATTCGGCGCAAGAATTGCACAGCTTCTTTTCCATCTACGATTCTGTGATCGTAGGATAAAGCAATATACATCATCGGACGAGCTTGTATCGTATCATCCGGCATGACTTTAGGACGTTTCTCAATATTATGCAGCCCTAGTATTCCGACTTGAGGTGAATTCAGAATCGGTGTAGAGAGCATAGAACCGAATATTCCGCCATTTGTGATCGTGAAAGAACCTCCTTGAAGATCATCAAGCTGCAGTTCTTTATCACGAGCCTTTTTGGCCATATCCATAATCCCTTTTTCAATTCCTGCAAAGTCTAAGCGATCTGCGTCGCGCACAACCGGCACGACCAGGCCTTCATCTGTTGAAACAGCCATACCGATATCATAGAATTTCTTCTGGATGATTTCATTGCCCTGGATTTCAGCATTGATGTTAGGGAACTCCTTAAGTGCTCCCACTGCAGCCTTAGTAAAGAATGACATAAATCCTAGTTTCACATCATGCTTTCTCTGGAATGACTCTTTACGGTCACTGCGCAGCTTCATCACATTCGTCATATCTACTTCATTAAATGTCGTCAGCATCGCTGAACTTTGCTGGGCTTCAACTAGACGCTTAGCAATCGTTTGACGGCGACGGGACATTTTAATGCGCTCTACAGGCTTTTCAAATTCTGTCTTTTCACTTGATTCCTGCTTGCTTTCTTTTTTCTTTTCTTTTTTAGGAGCTTCTTTCTTCTCCTCTTTCTTGCTTTCTCCTTGAGCAGCCGCATCAACGTCTTCAGGACGAATACGACCTAAAGGATCTTTAGCACTGATCTCACTGAGATTGATACCGAGCTCACGCGCGCGCTTACGAGCAGCCGGGGTGGCTACGACATCATTTTTTGATTCTTTTTCATTAGAAGAAGTTTCTTTTGCAGGCTCTTCTTCTTGACCATCGGAAGACTCTTCTTTTTGAGCCGTCTCTTTTGTATTTTCTTGTTTATCCCCAGTATCTTCTTGTTCCTCGGTACTTTCTTCTTCCTCGGAGTTTTCTTCTTCGGAAGAGCCTCCAGCTTCTCCGTTTTCATCTACTTTAGCGATGACGTCTCCAACTTCAACGTCATCACCTTCTTCTTTCAAGATTTCAGCTAAAACACCGCTGGCATCAGCATTAACCTCTACGTTAACTTTGTCTGTTTCAAGCTCAAGGATGGCGTCTCCCTTCTCAACTTGATCACCTTTTTTTACGAGCCACTCGGCAATCGTACCTTCTGTGATTGATTCAGCTAATTCAGGGACCTTAATTTCCTTCATTTGTATTTCCTCCTTTAGACAACTGTAACGCTTCTCTGATTATACGATTTTGTTCTGTTTTGTGGATATTCGGTTCACCGACTGACGGAGAAGCACGGTGCGGCCTTCCTACATATCGGTGGATTTGTCCTTTACTCAGCAGTTTGTGCAAAATTCCTTCAACAAAATACCAGCTTCCCATATTTTGTGGTTCTTCCTGCACCCAGACAAGCTCTTCTATATTAGGATATTCTCCTAAGATTTCTTGTAAATGTCTGGTCGGGAATGGATAGATTTGTTCAACACGCACAGCATCTATAGTCTCAAAGGAGGTATCTTCAAGTTTTTCAACATAATCCTCAATTTCAACCATTATTTTCCCACTGCCTAACAATAACGATTTCACTTTTTCTTTATCTTTTTTCGTATCCTTAGTCAGCCCCGGCTGTCTTAAAATGGGCTGGAAGTTAAGCTTGCTGAACTTGCTGCCCTCATCAGCTACACGCTGATTTCTAAGCAGGCTTTTAGGTGACATGAGGACTAGTGGTCGTGCTTCTTCCTCGTTGCTGATAGCCGCCTGTCGTCTAAGGAGATGGAAATATTGCGCAGACGAGGTAACGTTAGCTACGGTCCAGTTATTCTCAGCCGCTAATTGCAAGAAACGTTCAAGCCTTGCACTCGAGTGTTCAGGCCCTTGACCTTCATAGCCATGAGGAAGTAAGAATACGATATTGGATTTCTCTCCCCATTTAGCGCGGCCTGCTGCAACGAACTGATCGAAAATAACTTGGCCGGCATTGGCAAAATCACCAAACTGCGCCTCCCATATTACGAGAGCTTCCGGTGCTTGGACACTATATCCATACTCGAATCCTAGTACACCTGCTTCTGACAACGGGCTATTGAAAATATCAAAAGAAGCATCAGCTTGTTCTATTCCATGAAGCGGGCAGTACGTTTCGTCCGTTTCCACATCGTGAAGAACGAGGTGACGATGAGCAAAGGTTCCTCGCTCCGTATCCTGACCCGTTATACGAATAGGTTTGCCGTCTTCAATAATGGAAGCAAAAGCTAGAGCTTCTGCTGTAGCCCAATCGACTTTATTGCCGTCTTCCAGCATATTGCTGCGTTTCTGCAGAATCTTCTCAAGCTTTTTAAAACCATTAAAGCCTTCTGGGCGTTTGAGCAGTTCCTTGTTGAGTTTTTTCAAACGATCTAGATTTATGGCGGTAACGATCTCATCCAGAGGCTTTTCAACCCCGCCTGGACGATCTTTGACATCCGCTTCCGCTGTTTCATTTTCTTTCATATTGTTATAAGTATCACGCAAATTGCTTTCTACTTCTTCGAACATCGCTTTTAGCGTTCCTTCTTCCACCACATTTTCTTCAATTAATTGTTTTTCGAAAATGTGAGGCACTGTAGGGTGATCATCTATTTCTTTGTAAAGTTTAGGTTGAGTAGATCTTGGCTCATCGATTTCATTATGTCCGTATCGGCGGTAACCGATCAAGTCGATGACAAAATCCTTTTTGAACTTTTTACGGTATTCATAAGCAAAAGAGATCGCTGATAAACAAGCTACTGGGTCATCCGCGTTCACGTGAAGAATCGGAATTTCAAAACCTTTGGCCAAATCACTAGCGTAGCGGGTAGACCGGCCATCCTTACGATTGGTCGTGAAACCAACTAAATTGTTTGCGATCACATGAATAGTCCCCCCTGTACGGTAGCCAGGTAAATCTTTCATGTTCAGCGATTCTGCTACAACCCCTTCACCTATAAAAGCAGCATCCCCATGAATTAGAATGCCAAAAGCTTCTTCTTCATCGAGCTGAGAATATCCTGGTTTCGTCCGGTCATCCTGGGCTGCTCGTGTAAAACCTTGTACTACTGGATTCACATATTCTAAGTGTGAAGGGTTATGGCTCATCGTCACTTGGGTGGTGGACTGCTGCCCATTGCCGATTTCACGGTGAGCACCAAAATGATATTTCACATCTCCAGTCCAGCCATAGTTGATTCCAGTCGACCCTTCGGAAGGAACAAGTTCTTTATCCGGAGAATGATGGAATTCAGAGAAGATACGGTCATAAGGTTTCCCGAGGACGTGGGCCAGAACATTTAATCTGCCGCGGTGCGCCATCCCCATCATGATATTGCTGATTCTATCGGAGGAAGCAGCCTGGACGATATGATCCAGCATAGGAACCATTACATCAAGACCTTCAATAGAAAAACGCTTCTGTGCGACGAACGTCCTCGCCAAAAAGTGTTCAAATCCCTCTACATCAACTAACCTCTTAAGTAACTGTTTTTTCTCTTCATTATTTAAGTTTACTTTAAATGAAGCGGAATCAATCTGATTCTGCAGCCATTGTCTTTCATTCTCATGACTGACGTGGTCATATTCAAAAGCAGTCGTTCCTGCATATCTTTCTTTTAAAGTTTTGACGACTTGTAAAGCATTTTCTAATTTGACCGGTGAATTCTGCCATACCCATTCAGCAGGGATATTTTCAAGATCTTCTTCACTCAGGCCATATCTTGATATCTCTAACATGTTTGTAGGTGCCCGATCATTACTGCCAACAGCATAAATATTTGCATCAAGATGGCCATGACGTCTAATAGCCTCAACCAGTTTGTGGGCTGAGGTTACCTTGTTTATATCTACAGAAGAGGCTTTAGCTTCTCCATTTGCAGAAGTAGAAACTGAAGCACTCATCCAATCCGGTGCTCCGTGTTCATCAAATAATTGTTTTAAAGTTGCATCAACTGACTGTGGATCTTTTTCATACGATTCGTATTGTTCTTCAATGTAGCCCATATTCGGACCATGAAACCCTTCCCAAAATCTTTCATTGGCACCTTGATTAGCCACGTCAAATACCTCCAAGTAGTTGTTGTCTAATGCTGGAACGTAAACGTTTGCAAACACACTTACTATTATAGGGTTCAAACGTTTGTGAATTCAACATTTATCTCTTTTTTTCTTTATTCTGAATCATCTACATTATAACAAGAAAGACGCACCGTTTGGTACGCCTTTTTCACTTTTGTCGAAACAAACTGAAATTTTCACTCTTCATCCTCTAAAACGTTATAAGCCGATTCAAATAACTTCATCTGACTGTTTACCAGTTCTTCATCTTCAGAGGGCTCGACATAATGATACTTTCCATATCGATCCTGCTCTCTTGCCTTAACATTGTCGGCAAGCATAAGGTTCAGAATTTTAATCAGACGATTTTTGATGCGAACTTCATAAATAGGGAAAAGTAACTCCACACGCTTCACCATGTTCCTTGTCATCAAATCAGCGGAAGATAAGTAGACGTTATCTTCTCCATTGTGATGAAAATAAAAAATCCTGCTATGCTCTAAAAGCCTTCCTACTACACTGATGACTCTAATGTTTTCACTTATACCTTGAATACCTGGTTTTAAGCAGCAAATCCCTCTAACAATAAGGTGTACCTTTACGCCGGCTTTTGAAGCCTCGTATAGTTTCTTGATAATAGGCTTATCGGTCAGCGAATTCATCTTTGCAATGATTTTGCCATTACCGTATTGCTTATGGCATTCAATTTCATGGTTGATTTTATCGAGGAAACCTGTGCGTATATCAAAGGGCGACATCTCAATATGATTAAACTGAGGTTTATCCGTATACCCGCTTAAATAATTGAAAAAATTGGTTGCATCCGTTCCAAATTCCTCTACGGTCGTTATAATGCCCATATCAGTGTAAAGTTTAGCCGTTTGATCATTATAGTTCCCTGTTCCTAGATGAACGAAACGCTCAATCTTATCTTTTCTTTTCCTTACAATAAGTGTAATCTTACTATGTGTTTTCAAATAAGTCATACCGTATATGACATGACAGCCTGCTTTTTCAAGTTCTCTCGCCCATTGCACATTGTTCTCTTCATCAAATCTAGCTTTTAACTCAACGAGGACTGTCACCTGTTTACCATTCTCCGCTGCTCTTTTCAATCCATCAATGATTGGTGAATCACCGCTCACTCTGTAAAGTGTCTGTTTTATAGCTAGTACGTTCGGATCATCTGCTGCATCAGAGATGAAGTCGACGACCGGTTCAAATGATTCGTAAGGATGATGAAGGAAAATATCCCGAGACAGTGAAGCTTCAAACAAATCTTCATCAATTTCTAAATCCTTAAGCGGCTGTGGGATCAAATGTTCGTAAACCAAATGCTCTCTTGTATCAGCAATGGATTTATAAAAGTTAAACAAGTAGGTCAAGTCTAACGGCCCATTTGTAACGTATAAATCGTTATGGTGAATCTCCAATACATTCAGCAGAAATCTCACAACATTTTCATCATATTTACCTTTTCGAACTTCAAGCCTTACAGCGGCTCCCCATTTTCTTTTCTTCAACTCTTTTTCTATCTCTTTCAATAAGTCTCTTGCGCCTTCTTCATGGATCGTCATATCGGCATTTCTTGTGATTCTGAATTCAGTTATCGACTCAACCTTATACCCTTTGAATAATTCATCTATGAAATAGCTGATAACCTCTTCTAAAAGGATGAATTGTTGTTTGGAAGGATGGTATACCTCTACAAACCTCGGCATCACTGAGGGGACTTGAACGATGGCGTTTTTCTCTGTTTCATCACTAAGATCCAAATTATCCTTTAAAACGACAGCCAAGTTAACCGATTTACTCAGCAAAATAGGAAAGGGACGGTAAGCATCTACTGCCATCGGTGTCAACACTGGAAAAATTTCTTCATTAAAATACCTTTCCAACCCTTTCAACTGGGTGTTGGACAACTCTTCAATCGAAGTCAGGGAAACCTTTTCTTCTTCGAGCTCCGGCTTCATTTCTTGGTATGTTTCATATTGCATTTCTACAAGCTCGTGATTTATAGAAGCTATTTCACTAAGCTGCTGTTTTGGAGTTAAGCCGGCTTTATTCTCCGGTTTGTTATAGCCGGCTTTTACCTGATCTTTCAGCCCGGCTACCCTGACCATGAAAAACTCATCTAGATTCGAAGAAAAAATCGCTAAAAACTTAAGCCTTTCCAACAGTGGGTTGCTTGAATCTTTAGCTTCTTCAAGCACCCTTTCATTAAAAGCGAGCCAGCTCAATTCACGATTATTATAATAACTGGGATGATCTAAGTTGTTATTGCTATCTGTGTTAGACATAGGACACTCCCTTTGTTCCGACAATGTATTTCACAACAACCTTACTAGAACTTTATTGGTCAATTGTAAGAGTCATGTAATTTTCAAGTAAATTTTCACCGTAGTTACTCTAAGCCTTCTACTTCCACAAAGTTTAATTCGATCTGTTTCTTTAATGATTTTTCCAAATGTTTTTTCTGCTTTTCAGTTTGGTATTCTTCAGGCATATAGTCCTTCGTGCAAAAGAGCGTGATTTTCAAATCATCTTTATCTGTTTCCACTTTCAAGTCCTGCACAGCCCCTCGTCTTGTACTATCGAGACAATAACAGAACTTCAGAAAGGCGCCTAGTTTACGAATTCGATGCTGCTCATCCTTTAAAAACCATTTCTTATATGGATGGATGAACTGTTTAAATACAGTCTTGTTCTTAAAAGAAGCCATCAAGGCCAGCTTTAGTCGATCGATATGCATTAAACCGTCAATCGTCCGGTTCGCCAATAAATAAAAAGTGTGTTGAGCGCTGGCTTCATCATCAATATATTGACCAAGGTTAAATACATAACTCGCCATTTTAAGCTCTTTCCAATCTTCCTTTGAAAAAGAACCTATCCCTTTTTCGTGGAACTGATCGAACAATTCTTTCGCTAAATGCTGTACATGATGAATCTGTTTTATATTCAGATCATAATCATTGATTAATTCTTGAATGCTTTCCTCGAGCACACTGGGAAATAGATTCGTCCCCATCCCCTGTGTCAGCAATTCATAAAATACTCCGTCCCTCAGTCCTTTTCGGCTAAGAATAAACCCTTCTGCCTGCACCGTCTCATACAACGTATGAAAGACTTCAGTCGCTGGTAAAATAATATCCGCTCGATCTTTTGACAGACCTTCTACTTTTTGAAGTTTCTTCATTGAAAGTGTGAACAGATAATTTTTAATAAATGATAGGTCGCTGTCGTTCATCTTATATTGATGCAGCCCCGCGAGTGGATACTCCTTCAAATTTTGATCGATTTGTACGACGTTCCTTGCCCCACCGCCGATTCCAATCAGTGGAGCTTTCCCATCACGCAGCCAGGATAAAGTCGCAAAACTGTTCTTCAAAAATTGACGCAAATCTGCGAATTCATCCTCTGTAGGTAAATCATTTTTAAAGAATCTCTGCTTAAGAGTAATAGCTCCAAAAGGAAAACTATGAGAATGGATGAGTTTTCGATCTTTGAAGTATGTAACCTCTGTACTTCCTCCACCGATATCCACGGTGTACCCTTCAGAAATTGAAGTAGAATTGACGACCGCTAAATATCCATAAAAAGCTTCTTCCTTCTCTGATATTATTCTCATATCCAATCCAGTCTTGCTGGAAACATTATCTATGATTTCTTCCTGGTTGACAGATTGGCGGATAGCTGCCGTCGCTACACAAATAGATTCTTCTAATTGATACGTCTCTAAAACTTCATTAAAACTGTTCAGTGTGCTGATCAACTTATTAATCCCGTCTTTTGAAAGTTTGCCATCGTCACGTAAGAAGGTGCTGAGCCGTGCTACAGACTTTACGTTTTCGACTTCGCGCAAGCGGCCGCTCTTGTCTCTTAGATAAATGACAAGACGTACCGTGTTGGAACCGACATCGATTATGGCATAATATTGTTTAGACATTCGTTCCACCTTCCTTACCTTTTATTTCTGCACATTATATCACAAAAAGGTCCCAGCATATGGCTGGGACCTTTCTTAAATTTTATCTGTTGAGTAGACTTCCTACATATTTCAGTAAGTCATTAGCGGAGGTGGAATTATATCCATGCTCATCCACCAAAGTTGCTACGACTTCATTAATTTTCTTAAGCTGCTGTTCATCCGGCGTTTTCGTCGAGGTGGTGATCTTAACAATATCTTTTAGGTCTGCAAACAGTTTCTTCTGAATCGCTTCTCTTAAACGCTCATGGGACTGGTAATCGAACTTCTTGTTTTTTCTGGCATAAGCTGAAATCCGAATTAAAATTTCTTCTCGGAAAGCCTTCTTCGCATTTTCAGATACACCAATTTGCTCTTCAATGGAACGCATGAGGCGCTCATCAGGGTTCATTTCCTCACCAGTCAGAGGATCACGAAGTTTCGCTTTATTACAATATGCCTCAACATTATCTAAATAATTATCCATAAGCGTGTGCGCAGATTCTTCATAAGAGTAGACAAAAGCTTTTTGCACTTCTTTTTTAGCTAAATCATCATATTGCTTCCTCGCCAATGAAATGAACTCAAGATATTTCTCTTTATCATCCTTAGATATCGATGCGTGGCTATCCAGACCATCCTTCAAGGATCGTAATACGTCTAGAGCGTTGATCGACGTCATTTCTTTCTTGATAATCGTAGATGAAATGCGGTTAATGACATATCGTGGATCAATGCCACTCATTCCCTCATCGGAGAATTCCCTTTTTAGATCCTCTACATCTACATCACTGAAGCCTTCCACTTCTTCCCCATCATATAGGTACATTTTTTTCAGTACATCGATAGAAGCTTTCTTCGATTCTTTCAGTCTCGTGAGTATAGTGAACATAGCCGCCACTTTAAGGGTGTGCGGTGCAATATGAACATCGCGGATATCACTTTCACGTATCATCTTATGATAAATCTTCTCTTCCTCTGTCACTTTCAAATTATATGGAATCGGCATAACGATCATACGGGAATGCAGCGCCTCATTCTTTTTATTGGAGATGAACGAGCGGTATTCCGCTTCGTTCGTGTGGGCGATGATCAATTCATCAGCCGAAATTAAAGCAAAACGCCCGGCCTTGAAGTTTCCTTCCTGTGTCAACGACAATAAGTGCCATAGGAATTTCTCATCACATTTAAGAATTTCTTGGAATTCCATGATTCCTCTATTGGCTTTATTGAGTTCTCCATCAAATCGGTAAGCACGGGGATCTGATTCAGAACCGAACTGAGCGATTGTCGAGAAGTCGATAGAGCCGGTCAAATCAGCAATATCCTGTGATTTCGGATCAGAAGGACTGAACGTTCCGATACCCGTTCGTCTGTCTTCAGAGAAGAAAACCCTTTCGACTAGAACATCTTCAATTCTTCCGCCATACTCCTGTTCCAGGCGCATCGTATTAAGCGGAGACAGGCTTCCTTCAATGCGGACATTATATTCTTCCCTGAACTCATCCCGCAGATGATGCGGAATCATATGAAGTGGATCTTCGTGCATCGGACAGCCTTTGATGGCAAATACCGCCCCATTGTCAGTATAAGAGTATTTCTCTAAACCGCGTTTCAACAAGTTGACGAGCGTCGATTTACCTCCACTTACAGGACCCATCAATAACAGAATCCTCTTCCTTACATCCAATCGACGAGCTGCCGGGTGAAAGTATTCTTCCACAAGTCTTTCCATTGCTTCGTCAAGGCCATAAATATCTTCTTCAAAGAAAGAATATTTTTTATGTGCGTTCCCTTGTTCGATCCCTGCTTCAGTGATCATATTATACACGCGAGAATGTGCCGACTGGGCTAAGAAAGGTTTCTCTCTCAACAACTCTAAATAATCCCTGAACGTTCCTTCCCATTTCAACTCTTCTTCATGCTCTCTATGATCTTGTATTCTTTTAATAATATCCACTCAACGACCTCCCTCGTCGTAACTAGCAAATTTAATATATCCTATGCGGCGAAAAGCTGAATCATTCATCGATGTACAAGCTATGTTTCCCGTTTGTACTTCCCTCCCTTTTGCCCCCCCTCACTCTTTTCTATGCTCGATTTATTGGGCTAAGACCTTCAAAGACTGAAGCAGACATGTCCCTCTTTCTATCTCAAATAACAAAATTTCACTTTATCTAATCCTATTCCTTTCCCTTTATCAAAATGACAATTTGCGTCTTCCCGCAAACCTCCGCAATAATTATAAAATTCACGCAAAAATAGGCTTATCCGTTTTGACACTAAGAACCTCCATTGTTAAAATTATCTTAAACATTTTAATAGAATAAAGGATTTTCTGAGAAAGAAGGTCAAAATGATGGAAACTTGGTACTTTGTTGATTCTGGACATCTTACTCCATCTCTGAATATGGCGATGGACGAGAAACTTATGAATTGGCATAGGAAAGGCCTGATCCCTCCTGTTCTTCGTTTTTATGGATGGAAACCGGCCGGTCTATCGGTTGGATATTTTCAAAAAGTAAAAGGCAGGATTGACCTTGAGGGTATTGAAAAAAATGGATTCGAATTAGTCAGAAGGCAGACGGGAGGACGAGCTGTACTACATGATGATGAACTCACGTACAGTGTAATCGTATCTGAAGATCATCCCCGAATGCCCGCCTCTGTTAAAGATGCCTACCTTGTCTTATCTCAAGGATTACTAGAAGGGTTCAGGGAACTTCATATATCCGCGGATTTTGCAATTCCCAAAGAGAAGCTGAATACTACGAGCTCAGCGGTTTGCTTTGAGGAACCTTCGTGGTATGAACTCATTGTCGATGGCAAGAAAGCTGCTGGAAGCGCTCAAACTAGAAAAAAGGGTGTTATTTTACAACACGGCTCGATACCAATTGAGGTTGATGAAACGAAACTTTTTGATATGTTCATTTATAAAAATGAACGACTGAAAGAAAGAGCGCGCCATGCATTTGGCGACAAAGCGGTGTCTATCAATGACATCTTGAACACACCCGTCAGCTTCAAAGAGACTCGTGATGCATTCAAAAAAGGGTTCGAAAAAGGGCTGGATATTGAATTGGAGCCTTTTGAGTTAAATAAGGAACAATGGGAAGAAGTCCAGGAGCTTGCTAAAGAAAAATATAGGTCGGATGACTGGAATTATGCACGTTAAAAAAGGAGTGTTTGAATTTGCCTAAAAAAGACGAGTACATACGTAAACCGGATTGGCTGAAAATTAAAATCAACACGAACAAATCTTATACCGGTTTGAAAAAGCTGATGCGTGATAAGAAACTCAATACGGTATGTGAAGAAGCACGCTGTCCGAACATCCACGAATGCTGGAGTGAACGAAAAACAGCTACTTTTATGATTCTTGGGGATACTTGTACGAGAGGCTGCCGCTTCTGCGCCGTGAAAACGGGGCTGCCAAACGAGCTTGATCTTGGAGAGCCGGAACGTGTAGCGGAATCAGTTGAAATCATGGGGCTTAAACACGTCGTAGTAACAGCCGTAGCACGTGATGACTTGAATGACGGGGGTGCTGCAGTGTTTGCAGAGACAGTCAAAGCAATCCGCCGCCGGGTTCCTGGGTGTACGGTTGAGATCCTTCCTTCTGATATGAAAGGGGATTATGAAAGCCTTCATACACTTATGGGCGGTGAACCTGATATATTCAACCACAATATTGAGACTGTCCGCCGTCTAACGAAAAAAGTCAGAGCCCGTGCCATGTATGATCGTTCGTTAGAATTACTTCGACGCGTCAAAGAAATCCGTCCGAATACACCAACTAAGTCCAGCATTATGGTAGGACTAGGCGAAACCAAGGAAGAGATTATCCAGGCTATGGACGATCTTCTTGCTCATAACGTCGATATCATGACGATCGGCCAATACTTACAGCCGACAAAAAAACATTTGAACGTGGAAAGATACTATCATCCTGATGAGTTTGAAGAACTGAAACAAATCGCTATGGAAAAAGGATTCAGGCACTGTGAAGCAGGTCCAATGGTGCGATCTTCTTACCATGCAGATGAACAAGTAAACGAAACTTCAGCTCAGCGCCGCATCAAATATATGCAGGGATATGAATCTCAAGGAGAAACGTTAAACAAAACTACATTCTAGAAACGAAAAAAGATCGCCGTAAAAAGGCGATCTTTTTTTATGATTCTTCTCCATCTTTACTCTCTTCTTCATCTTTATTTTCTTCACTAGCATCATTTGAATCGTCTTTTTCAGAACTCTCTTCATATGAATCTTCGCTCTCGTCTGTCGAATCCTCTTCCATTTCTTCCTCTTCATCTACCTTGGAATCTTCAGTTTCTGTTGCGCTTTCCTCTTTTTCTTCGTCTTTCTCTTTCTCTCCGTCTTTATCTTCATTTATTTCTTTTTCTTCTTCATTTTCATTTTCTTTCTCTTCATCTTTTTCTTTTTCTTCGACTTTTTCACTTTCGTCTTTTTCTTCTTCCACGTCTTCTTTGCTGGATGATTCGTCGTTCACTTTCTCTTTTTCATCTGGTTTTTCAGACTTATGTTTTGAAGGAGTATCATCAGATGAATTATTACTCGGACTTGTCGGCAGCTCAGGCTCATTCACTTCCGGAGTTGATACAGCTTCTGATGGCTGGGAGGACTTTTTTTCATATGTATTCGTTTCAGTCGTTTCGGAACTGTCATTGGTGGTACGTTCCACTTCGGATACTTCTTGCGGAGTAGCTTTCTCCACTTCTTCCTCCACAACTTCTTGCTCCTCCTGCTCTACAGGAGTTTCATCATCTAACGCTACTTTTTCAGGCGGGGAAATTTCTCCTACTTCATTTTCAGGAATATTTTCCTCAATGTCTTTTTGAACCAGTTCTTCATTTTCCTTCTCTTCTTCGAGCTCAATCTCTTCTAATGTTAATTTTGCAGGTTCTTTTTCACTCGCTTTGCTAGAACCGCATGCCGCTAACAACAGCACCATACCGCAGCTTATAATAACTGAACCTATTTTCCTCATCAATGTACCACTCCCTTTATCATAGGTTTATGTAAATACTTGTCGAACTTTTGAGTTGATTATACCACATTATGACATAGAAAAAGACCGCTTTTTAAACGGTCTTTCTTCTACCAGTAATAACCATAAGGGGGATACGGTCCTGGCCGGCCGGGAGGTCCATAATATTGTGGTCCGTAATAACCGCCATACCCTCCTCCATAGCCTCCACCGAAGCCTCCATAAATCAATGGGGGAAGTGCGCTTCCAATAAAACCTCCGAGCAGACCTCCGACAAAAGGTCCACCGAAAAAGAATCTTTCATCCTCTTCATGATAAGGATTACGGTATTCATCATTCATTCCATAAAATGAATCGTAATTATACGGTTCAGGTAACATTTCATCCCTCCTGTGTAACTGATTGGGGTATTCACCTACATTTCACCATATGTAAAAGGAGCAATCTTTGTATGGGCGAACGAGTTGAATTTTCAATTAATATGTCTTTAAACAATTCACAGAAAATGATAAATGGGGTATAATAACAATCAAAGTGCTTGTCTGTTGAGAGATTAAAGGAGGACATGTTAGATGAAGCTGACATTAATTATTCTCGTATGTGTAACGTACTTAGTATCCATCTTTTCTGCTGGCTATGATACGAAAGCCGGCCGACCGAAAAAATAGAACATAACCCTAATAGTTGCTGTCCTAAAAGTTTAATTCCTAGACTTTCAGGACAGCCTTTATTTTTATCTGCCCTGAAAAATTTCAGAGTTGATAGTCATATAAGCTCCTTTGAAAGTGTCATCCCGTCTCTTACACGTAAATTAGTCTAAGGCCGTAAACCAGTTCATAAATCTTATGGGGGACTATCAAAGTCATAATGCGATAACAAAAAATCGCCCCGTACATTTAGTGTAAGCAGCTAAGCTTAACAAAAAATGAAAAGGAGCGATTTTTATAAGGAAATACTTTCACCTTATTAAATTAGGGAAACCTTGCTGCTTAAGCGCATCAAATAAAATAATGGATGCCGTATTCGCCAAATTCAAAGATCTGACTTTATCCGTCATCGGGATACGCAGACAACGATCTTCAAGACCTTCTAAAAGATGTTTAGGAATGCCATCCGTTTCCCTGCCAAATACGAAAAACCAATCTTTATTTGAATCACTAAAGTCAAAATCCACATATGATTTCGTACCAAAGTTCTCTATATAATAATATTCCCCGTGCTTGTTCTTTTCATAAAGTTCTTCCAATGAATCATAGTAATGGATGGTAACATCATGCCAATAATCGAGCCCCGCTCTTCGCAGCATTTTATCATCAGTGGAAAACCCAAGCGGACGAATTAAATGGAGCTGTGAATTCGTCGCTAAGCAAGTACGTGCAATATTTCCTGTGTTGGCAGGGATTTCTGGTTGAAAAAGTACAATATGATTTGCCATGTTATTCACCTCAATCTCAACATCATCAACTAAATTATTATACCACACCCTTCAACCCCCAATGTGAAAAAACTTGTACTTGATATCAGAAGTATAGGCTGTAGAATCTGTATAGGTCCAGTAGCGTTGACGGCTGTTAGTTGTGTGGGCGTTGACGAGAGGCTCTCCGTGACTATCTTTACTCACGATAATGGTCGTATGATCAAAACGTCCATCTCCTTGAAAGTCATAGCAAATAACATCACCAACAGACAGATCACTGGCCTCAGATACTTCATGGGCAACTAACCCCTGGCGTGCACCGCTCAAATACCATCGAAAGGAATGAGCGACTGACCAGCTGTAGCTCCAATTACCCGATCCATACCACCATCCTTTGCTGCGATTGGGCTGCCCCCACATCCTCCCTCCGCCGGCATGGAGACATTGAGAAATATAGTTCGTACAATCAACTTCAAAATGTTTGTAAGCAGGATTGTAGCTGTCCCACCATCTTTCTGCATATCGAACGGCTTCTCTTCGGTCGTACGTAAAAGGATCTCTAGCCTCCGACTCTTTCTCAATAAAAGGACTGAGAAACGCTTTTTCCTTCGGGAGAATCTTCTCCGTATTGACGGAATGTTCCTGGAGAGTTTTCCCATTAGTTTTTGCTTTGCAAGGATAAATGCCTTCTTCCACATAAGGTTTCTTCCCGTCTTTAATAAAGAAGCGGACCTTTAATAAATATTGAATTTCTTCCACTTCCTCATATGTAACTCGATGATACGGAAGAATGTTGAATGTTCCTCTTTCTACTTTCTGTCCTCTATCTTTGTACCCTTGAATTTTCCTCTGAAGCCAGGGCTCCGCTTCCTGTTCATAAAGACCTGTTAAAATTCCATCCCAGTATAACTTTATGGTTTCCATAAAGAATCCCCCTTTCTCCAACTATATGAAAGGGGGATTCAAACCATACGATAACACCATCATTCAAATGTTATAAATGGGATTCTATTAAATGCTCACTTGATTCAAGTTCTAACAATTTCCTTTTGCGATCTAATCCACCTGCATAACCTACAAGTTTTCCATTTGTTCCTATCACTCTATGACAAGGAACCACAATAGAAAAAGGGTTCTTATTAATTGCTCCTCCTACAGCCCTCACCGATTGGGAAGCCTTTAGGGCAATCGCGATCTCTTTATAAGACCTCGTTTCCCCTATCGGTATGCTATCCACCAAGGTTTTCCATACACTTCTTTGGAAAGGTGTGCCATAGCATAGGAGAGGCAGTGAAAAAGTCGTGCGCTCTTTAGCGAAATATTCTTTAATTTCTTGAACTGCCTGTTTAACATAATGGTGGTCAGGTTGATGTTCAAAGGAGCTTCTCATTAGATGTTTTTTTGTCCACGTTTGGTAAAATGATATAAGAGATTCGTAGTGACCATAATCCACACGTAATATTCCCTCATCTGCTGCCAAAATGGTTAATGATCCAACGGGAGAATCCATCACTCCATAATAGATCTTAGAATGGTTGCTCATAATTTACCCCTCTTAATGACCAGTTTTTTCTATTATACAAAACCTATTATATTCTGAAAAGGGAGAACCGTTTAAACTTTTTGGAACTTTAATCCCTTTTTCATTTCAGCCTTCACCTCGTCATCGGTTTCATTTGCCATAGCTTCATTAATCGCTTCGTAACAAGCATCTGTCCCGATTTTCCCGAGGGAATAGGCTGCTGTTCCTCTAATTACCGGACGAGGATCCTGCTTCATTAATCGGATGAGTTCATCAACGGCTGCTTCTTCTTTATAGAGACCTAATGCTAGAATCGCGTTACGCTGAATAGGCTTTTTTCCTCTCCAAGACCCAGAAAGAGGTCCGAACTTTTCTTTGAATTCACGATTGGAAACTGACAATAAAGGAAGCAGCCTCGGCTTTACGATCTCTGGATCCGGTTCAAATTCTTCATGATTGTGAAAATCCATCTTTTTGTTTTTCGGACAAACGGTCTGACATGTATCACAACCGTACACCCGATTCCCGATCTTCGTACGAAATTCATCGGCTAAGAAATGTTTCGTCTGTGTAAGAAAAGCGATACACCGCTGAGCGTTCAGCTGTCCTCCTTGTACGAGGGCCCCAGTCGGGCAAGTATCCACACAAATGTTACAATCTCCGCACCCATCCTCCACAGGTTCATCAGGTTCAAATGGAATGTTCGTTACCATCTCCCCTAGATACACATATGATCCGAATTCAGGCGTTATGATACAGCTGTTCTTAGCACTGAACCCGATACCTGCACGCTCTGCTACTGCTCTGTCAGACAGTTCCCCGGTATCAACCATCGATTTCATCTCTACATCCGGCATCCGCTCTTTTAAAAAGGCACCAAGTTTATGCAGACGGTCTCTCAACACGTCATGATAATCCTGGCCCCAGGAAGCACGTGCAAAAACTCCGCGCCTGTCGCCCCTTTTATTCTTTGGTGCATCCTTCAGCTTAGACGGGTACGCTAAAGCAATAGCTATAATGGACTGGGCTTCAGGCATCAACAGCTTAGGCTCTGATCGTTCATCAGGACTTCCCTTTTCAAATCCAGAGTGGTAGCCAAGGGCCTCGTGACGTTTCAACCTTCCTTTTAATTCCTCGAAAACGTCCACTGAAGCGAAACCGATCTTATCGATACCGATTTCCTTACTATAAGCGATCACTTCTTCTTTCAGCTTATGAACATCCACCTTGACTACCTCCTTCCACTTATCTCAAATCATTAACTTTAGCTGTCCGCAGCCTGTTTAATGTGGCAGCTATTTCAAAACGACGCGGCCGAGCCAATTCACCGGGGTGCTGATCTTGAAATGGGGCAAACGACGATAGCCCTTTTTGATTGAACTGTTCTTCAATTTGATCAAGCAGCTGGTGAAGCGTCTGTTCTTTTTTCAGTGTTCCTTTTTTATAAACATGCATAAGAATGTCGGCAATCATACGTGTTTGGGAAGAATCCACCAGTTGTTCCACACCATCTAAAGCGATTTCTGTAGATCCCATGAGAATCAGCGTTCTTCCTTTTGCCTGGACTTTCTCTTTCTTGCCTTTACGAGCCTGAATGGATTGCGAAAGGAAGTGACGAGAAGGCAGGGAGCCGAACTTTGCATTATTAGTCTCCCGGCCACTTGGATGCTGTTCCGCTATTTGTTTAGCTCGATCGGTTACGTTGTAAGGCAGATACTCATCCATCATAATGACCTGATCAGCTTCACTGAAGTACTCACCAGAACCACCCATAACTAGAATCGTCGACACTTCTAATTCATCTCTCAGGCTTTTTATTTTATCGATGAACGGGGTGATCGGTTCCTTTTCAGGCGCGACCAGCTGCTGCATCCGTTCATCCCGGATCATAAAGTTCGTCGCACTCGTATCCTCATCAATAAGCAGCGTTCGTGCACCTGCTTCAATCGCTTCCACCACGTTCGCCGCCTGGGAAGTACTGCCGCTGGCATTTTCCGTAGAAAATCTTGACGTATCTACGTTTCCAGGCAAGTTTTTAATAAACGGAGAAATATCAACGTTCGTTACTTGACGTCCATCTTCCGCTCTTACTTTCACAGCGTCCGGGTCCGTCAATACGAACTCTCGACCATCCCCTTTAATGTGAGGATACACCCCACGCTCCATCGCATTCAACAGGGTACTTTTTCCATGATATCCTCCCCCGACAATGAGGACAATACCTTCTCGTACTCCCATACCAGTCAACGGTTCATTTCGATGAGGCACTTCAATCGTTATGCGATTCTGCTCAGGACTCTCAAAAGCCACCGCATTCTTCATAGGGCGGTCACTCACGCCGCTTGCTCTCGGTAAAATAGAATCGTCCGCAATGAAAGAAATAAGCTTCTCTTCTCTCATTCTTTCCAATATCGCATCATGCTGATCAGCTAATTCGACAAAAGGTATGACTTCCTCTTCCTTAATCGCAAGTACAGAATCCTTAATTAAATTAGGCAGGATTGTAAAAAACAGCTTGTCCGCTTCCTTGCCATTGATTCTGCGTCCATTCGCCGGCAGTCCGACCGTAAGACATACCGTTGTTTGGTCTCCTTCTATACTAACAGCTGTACGCTCTAATATCTCCTGCTTCGGCTGATCAATGGATACCATACCGCTTTTACCCGAGCCTTTGACGTTCGGTTTATTTTTATCGAGGACTTCCGCTACTTTACGTGCAATTACATCCTCCGTATAAATACGACGCTTTTTCGTACGCTTCCATTCAGGACGTATCGATTTTATGTGATCATCAACCTGAATTCTTATTTTTGAAGGAGCGGCAAATGGATCCCCTTGTACATAATCAACCTTCAGTTTGTAATTAGAAAAAGAGTAACTGCCTTGTATTTGTTTGTATCCTTTATAACTTTTACCATCAATCTGTTGTAGTAGTTTCTTTAATTGGTTCATTGCTTCGTTCTCCTTTCCTCTATTATATATAGGTTTATAACCTTCTATCTTCAATAAAAAACGCAATGCTTCGTTATTTTAACGAAACACTGCGTTGTACACGTAGTAAAAATATGATTGCAATTAAAAATGGAGCGGGTGAAGGGAATCGAACCCTCATCATCAGCTTGGAAGGCTGAGGTTTTACCACTAAACTACACCCGCATATAATATAGTTTCATTAGCTTTGTTTATTCATGCTTCTTTCTCTTCTAGATCATTCAACGAAGCATATGCGTCGAAGCAACTCGAAGTTTATTCGGCAGAAGTTTCGCTCGTGGCTGAGGTTATACCACTAAACTTCACCCGTTTTATAAAAATTCATTAGCCTCATTTCGCTTTTCCCCAAGTCATACCTCTTCCTCTCCTAAATTACTCAAGGAAGAAATCATTCCATGAAGCTTAAAGCTTCCTCTTGTTGAGGTTTCAACCCTATCTGCATACGCACTTGCTGAAGTGATAGTTAACATTATAACAATCCAATATACGACTGACAACCACTTTTTATATTTTCACCCTTATAAAGCTTCGTTGGTCCTAACTTTCTAAATATAAAAAGTACATTACAATAAAAACGATAATAATCACCATTAAAGCAGAGACTAAAGTAACTTGAAGTGTGGATGGAAGAAACGTCTCCTCTTTCATAATTTTTTTCTTTCTATTGAAATAAGCGAATGTAGCAAGAATTGTAATGCTGAATCCAAGAATACAAGCAAAAACACCTAATGCAATACTGATTACATCAATCGTCTGATTGCGTTCTGCCCCGATTGTAAAATGAAGGCTGGTATTCAAAAAACCAATTCCCACAATAGCGATGACAGTCCGAACCCATGCTAAGTAAGTCCGTTCATTTGCTAGATGCTGCTGGGCATACTTAATTTGATTATTATCTTTATTGTCCATCTTTTCACCTTATTCATCTTTTTGCAAGGATCGTATCATAACCTTTGCATCCTTTACAATAAATATGACCATGGTTAAAAAGTCCATGTTGAAAACTTAAGCTTACATTATCCTGACTACACAAAAAAATTAGCGATTAATTACTGAAGTGACAAATTAAAACGAGCCAAAAAACTATAGGCCGGCCGGCATTGATCTATATTCAATTAGGGTCTGGCAATTTAATTCTTTGTAGAGAACGCACATCATCATATTAAAACATGTCCGGTATATTTAGATTTACACTCTTCTATGACGTTGACGAATACTTCTGTAACCACTTCCTTTCGATGACCAAATAAATTTCAACACGTCTACGTTTTCAATAGATGGGATTAAATCGTGTCACTTATTTAGGATACCTTATTATCTTTCTCATAATAAAAAAACACCTCCAAGCGTAAAAGTAAGAGTTTACAAATTTGGAGGCGTT
Source organism: Halobacillus sp. A1 (assembly GCF_024189295.1). Classification (GTDB taxonomy): domain Bacteria; phylum Bacillota; class Bacilli; order Bacillales; family Halobacillaceae; genus Halobacillus_A. Next base: position 3,776 of record NZ_JAIZEN010000013.1, on the reverse strand, counting down.
CTATTCATTTTCAAGTGTTAGGTCACTTTTGGACCTCTTCTCTATTTTTATTATAGATTAATCAACCAGACACCTTACACTCAGATAACATCTCTCTTCTGTTCCTCAAAATCGAGATTTTCCCATGTTTCAGAATTAGATATCCCTAATTTGCTTGGTTCAAAAACAGGATTTTTATTGTTCTTTCGTTGCTCCATGTAATCAGTAAGAACAATAAATGAAATCTTACTAAGCCTAAGAACGGCATACATATTAATGAGCGTCATTAGAGCCATAAATACATCTGCAAGAGCCCACACAAGATCCAGGCTTGCCACTGTACCAAACATTACCATTGCAAGCGATCCTACTCGATAAATCAAAATCGCTTTAGGACTTTCTTTAATAAATTCGATGTTCTTTTCACCGTAATAATAACTTCCCGCAATTGAACTGAACGCAAACAGGAAAATCGCTATGGAAACAAAGATGCTTGCCCAGCTTCCTATTTGTGTGACTAATGAGTCTTGGAGCAAGGTGATTCCTGCTTCTGTTCCATATTCAGCTTGGTCAGAAACTAATATAATAAATGCAGTAGCCGAACACACTACAAGAGTATCCAGGAACACACCTGCAGCTTGTACAAAACCTTGTTTTGCAGGGTGAGAAACGTGAGATGAAGCGGCAGCGTTCGGTGCACTACCCATACCTGCTTCATTGGAAAACAACCCACGATTAACACCTTGCATAATAGCAGCACCAATGCCTCCTCCAATAACCTGCTCAAACCCAAACGCATTTGAAACAATATAGCCAATAATTTGAGGCACTTGTGTAATGTTCATAGCAACTACAATCAATGCTAATAGGATATATACAGCTGCCATAATAGGAACAACAACACTTGAGAAGTTCGCAATACGATGAACCCCTCCAAAAATGACAATAGCCGACAACACCACTAATCCGATACCAACAACAGCTGTAGGAATGTTAAATGTTGAATTCAAAGAATCCGCAATCGTATTACTTTGAACAGAATTAAAAATGAGACCAAATGTAATGGCAATGATTATTGCAAATGCAATTCCTACCTTACGTTGTTTAAGTCCTTTTTCAATATAGTAAGCGGGCCCCCCTTTAAAGGCATCCTTACCATCTCTTACTTTGTAGACTTGTGCTAACGTACTTTCAAAAAAAGCAGTTGCTCCACCTACAAGGGCAACAATCCACATCCAGAATATAGCGCCCGGCCCCCCCATAGTTAAAGCTACAGCAACCCCTGCAAGGTTTCCTGTACCAATTCTACTAGCAGAACCTATACAGAAAGATTTAAACGCAGATATTTCATTTTCGCCTTGACCTGGTGTCTTTTCAAATATTACTCGGAACGTCTCCTTGATGTACCTGAACTGAACAAACCGAGAAAAAATAGTAAAAAATAAACCTGCTCCTAATAATATAGGAATTGTTAAATATGTAGACAGAAAACCATTAATCTGTCCCACAATTTCCATAAGAAAATCCATATTTCCACTCCTTGGTAAAATAATAAAATAATTCTGAATATTACTCCACTACTTTATCACATTAATTAGGGCCAAACAAACATCTTGTTAGATTATATAACATGTAGTTTATTAGAAATTATAAAATAACAGTAGGAAAGGATTAATTATTATATTTTTTATCTAATATGAAATTTAGTTTATACAAAAAACATTTTCATTTGATTTGGTTTTTGAATTATTATTTTTCATCCTAATTTCTGTTGTTTCAAAAATGTTTCCCCTTCCTCGGTGAACACGATTAGTGCATACGATTTGAAGTTATATAGTCTTTTGAATAAATACCATTAATCAACAAAAAAAGCCTTCCTACAATACTGTAGAAAGACGTAAAAACGTTGATATTACTTAATTCTTCTGTAATTGACGTTTTATAAAGTAGTACCGGTGGCCGGGGTCGAACCGGCACTCCGTGAGGAACACGATTTTGAGTCGTGCGCGTCTGCCAATTCCGCCACACCGGCATTTCATGGAGGCGGCAACCGGAATCGAACCGGTGATAAAGGAGTTGCAGTCCTCTGCCTTACCGCTTGGCTATGCCGCCATTGAAATCACGTTTAAATAATTATATTCATCATTTAATGACTTATGAAAGTTTCTGGAGCGGGAGACGGGATTCGAACCCGCGACCCCCACCTTGGCAAGGTGGTGTTCTACCACTGAACTACTCCCGCGCCTTATTTTTAAATAGATGGCTGGGCCAGCTGGATTCGAACCAGCGCATGACGGTACCAAAAACCGTTGCCTTACCGCTTGGCTATGGCCCAACATTTTTCTATAAAAAAATGGGGCGGCTGATGGGAATCGAACCCACGAATGCCGGAACCACAATCCGGTGCGTTAACCACTTCGCCACAACCGCCACAAATAAAAGCAGGGGTAGTAGGAATCGAACCCACATTGACGGTTTTGGAGACCGTAGTTTTACCATTAAACTATACCCCTATTTGTAATATGAAAATAAATGGTGGAGGGAGTAGGACTCGAACCTACGAACCCGATGGGAGCGGATTTACAGTCCGCCGCGTTTGGCCAACTTCGCTATCCCTCCATATAAGAAAGACACACATGGTGCCGGCCAGAGGACTTGAACCCCCAACCTACTGATTACAAGTCAGTTGCTCTACCAGTTGAGCTAGGCCGGCTAGTCAAAAAAATGGTGGCTCGGGACGGAATCGAACCGCCGACACACGGATTTTCAGTCCGTTGCTCTACCGACTGAGCTACCGAGCCAAACAAATGAGAAGTTCTCATTATTAACTATGATCTAGCTTATGTAAAGAAGTAATCAGTGGCGGTCCGGACGGGACTCGAACCCGCGACCTCCTGCGTGACAGGCAGGCATTCTAACCAACTGAACTACCGGACCGTTATAAAATTAATTGGTTGCGGGGGCAGGATTTGAACCTGCGACCTCCGGGTTATGAGCCCGACGAGCTACCGAACTGCTCTACCCCGCGATAATTAGGGAGCTTTACATACATAGTTCCCAATAGTTTTTAACTCTTACAGAGTCTAAATGGTGGAGGATGCAGGGCTCGAACCTGCGACCCCTTGCTTGTAAGGCAAGTGCTCTCCCAGCTGAGCTAATCCTCCATTGAGTGGTGACCCGTACGGGATTCGAACCCGTGATACCGCCGTGAAAGGGCGGTGTCTTAACCACTTGACCAACGGGCCAGTCGGAAATTTCAAAGATGGCGGAGAGCGAGGGATTCGAACCCTCGAAACCGCGAAAACGGTTTACACGAATTCCAATCGTGCTCCTTCGGCCAGCTCGGACAGCTCTCCGTAATGGCTCCACCGGTAGGATTCGAACCTACGACCGATCGGTTAACAGCCGATTGCTCTACCACTGAGCTACGGTGGATTAGTATAAAACCTGGCAGCGTCCTACTCTCACGGGGGTAAACCCGACTACCATCGGCGCTGAAGAGCTTAACTGCTGTGTTCGGCATGGGAACAGGTGTGACCTCTTCGCTTTCGCCACCAGATCTTTTTTAGGGACAAGATATATTATATGACCCATTCACTAAAAAATCAAGAGTTTTTTTGAAAACCCTCAAAACTGGATAAGACATTGGACATGTTCACAAACGTAACCTTTTTCACGAAGGTTGATATAGTTAAGTCCTCGATTGATTAGTATCCGTCAGCTGCACGTGTCACCACGCTTCCACCTCGGACCTATTGACCTCATCGTCTCTGAGGAATCTTACTTACTTGGCGTAA
>NZ_JAIZEN010000012.1 GCF_024189295.1 Halobacillus sp. A1 | reverse complement strand
AAATTTTATTATACAAGAGGTTAATTATTTAGTAGGGTGGCTTTTATCCCTGCATTTACCGGCTCTATCGTCCGCACTGAGTGGCTCAAAACTCCGCACAGATGGCTCAATTCGTATGCAATAATCACTTCGATTAACTTGATGTTAGATTGTACTGCCTCAACCATTTGGTGAACTTGTTTTTTGGTACCTTTTTTAATAGGTAATTCTCTAATATCAGTAACTAAAATTTTAGGAAACAATCCTTTCTTAACTTTTGGTGATGTACCATAGTTATATATAGCGAAAAGTTGTGAATTAAGTAATCCTAATAAATAAAAGAGTGGTATTTGCCCGTCTTCTTTTGGAATTATATTTATAATACTAGGTGAATTGTAGAATTCTTTATCTGTATAGCCGGCATTTAATCTTCCGTTTTGCTTATTAACAATTTCTCTTATTAATAATCTGGGGCCATTAAAAAACTTTGGCTCTCTGGGGGCAGCTAGCCAATTGCCATAACTTATCCACGTTTTCCCGTGCCAATTCACCATGTACCTATCAACATCTGCCCCTTTCAACTCGGGTTTAAATGTATCATCTTTCTTGTGATCACTATGCCAGATTCTATTTTGAATTATATCTTTAGAATGTCCTCTATATTTATCATAAGGAATTAAGCCTTGACTACAATCAAAATCCTTTTTTAAAGGGGAACCTTTTAATGAAATTTTTTCTATTAGCTTTTCTTGTTCCTCTGTAAAGCGCATCATAAAGATCCATCTCTTGTCATTTTTTAACAAGTCTTTCGAGTATTTTCTGTTCTTAAAATAAAATGTTTGAGTATCCGGGTTAAAATTATAATATTCAACCTCATAATTCTTGTTGATAGAGTTTGACCCATACTTGATAATAGTTCTAACTTGTGCTTTTTTAAATACATTGACTTCAGTTAGATCATATATGCCTTTTAAAGTGGAGGAAGTTATTATTTCTTTTCTAAAACGATTAGCATGAACGTTAAAGAGAAAGGTATTTGTCGTAATATAACTAATTAATCCATTTTTGTTTAATAATTCTAACCCTCTTAAATAAAAATATTGAGAAGACTCATAATCAGCAACACTAGGGTATTTAGTTTTTAACCTCTTTTTTTCAGACTCACTAAGCTCTGCTCCGTAAGGTGGATTTCCAATAATAATATCAAAGCCATTTTTTTCAAAAACTTCAGGGAAATTTATTTTCCATGAAAATAAACTCTTGTTATTCAGCTTTTTAAGTTGTGTTTCTTTATTTGATGCAAATGAATTAAGAAGTGTCTCTTCTAATTTTTTTATATTCTCTTCTATTTCTTCTTTATTAATTGTTGCATTAAAGAAATTACTTCTCTGCATTGTTAATTCTTCTATTTGTAAATGCAATTCAGTTTTTTCTTCAAATAGAGAAACTTGACCAAAACCAACTTTGTCAAATTCCTTATCAAAATCAATATTGTCGTAAGAAGAAAATAAACTATTTCCTTGCATTAGTTTGTATGAGAGATTGGGAAGTGGCTTGATTTCTTCAACAGAACTTGCTGTATATTCAACAGATAAAGAAAGCCAAATTCTTAATCGAGCGATATCAATTGCGCCTTCTTCTCTATCTACTCCATAGAGATTACTTTGTATAATATCTCTTTTAGCATCATAAATATTTATTCTAGTTCCAAATGAGTAGTATGTGATTTTGCGGAAAATTTCTACAAGAATATGCAACATTCCTAAAATATAGGCTCCTGACCCAACTGCTGGATCACATATCTTTAGCTCTTTTAATGTGTTCATTACTTCGTCAGCTTCATTTTTAGAAAATTTATAGTAGGAGCAGTCTTGTATTTCTGTATCTTGGTTAATCTCATCAGTAATAATTTTTTTTTGTTTTGAATAAAGGTTTTCATCTTCTAAATGACTAATTAAGTAATCAACTTTGCCATATAGGTTTTCTGTTAATCTGTTTTTTAAGTGTTTTCTTAAACTGGTCTTACACATTTCATTAATTATTTCTTTTGGAGTATAAAAACTACCTGTACTTGATCTCTCTTCTTCAATAATCATGTTTTCAAATATTCTACCTAAAAGCTCAGGGTCGACGGCAATGTCTGTGTCATAGCCAAGATCTTCTCTGACTGTAAAATTATACTTATTTAGTAGATTTTCAAATAAATTTTTAAACAAGATGTTTTCAATTTGTACATCCGTATTAATTTCATAAAACTGGTTTGCTTCAAATAAACCACCATTCAAATATGGGATCCCTTGAAAGTTGTGATTTATTTCCATATCATCTAAAACAGGTTCGTAACCTTCGTACAAATCTCTTGCTTGTTTACTCCGAGAATTTTCCTTAAACATATCTTCTTCAATGGGCTTGTTTAGACACTCAAAGAATAGCGGTTTTAGGATTTCATTATAATAATTCTTATTGTTTAATTCAGAGTATTGAAATCTATCATACAAATAACTTTTAACGCCATTTAACCAACCTTTTTGTTGGATAAAGCACAAGAAAATTAACCTACTAACTACTAATAAAGAATAGTTTTTTTTATCTTTTTCTGTATCTAGCCCTGATATGTTGTCAGAAAATGTTTCTATTTGAGTTTTAAATTCTTCGAAAAATTTGTTAGTTACACGTTCTATATCAAAAGCACTCTTATGCAACTTGGCTATGTCTAAATCGTCAATGATGTCCTTTCCAGTGAGTTTTAGTTCGGATAATATTCTAATATCTGTGGCCGTTAAACGGTTGTTTTCTATTCGTAATCGCCTGATTTTAATTTTACCGTCATTATCCTTGTGATAATGTAAAAATACAGTATGAGTAAAGTCAACGTTAGTAAAAATTAAAAGGTTATAATCAAAAGGGTTTCTTCTATAAAAGCGATGAGTTATTTTGTTCATTAAATCAGTTTTTATTTCATCAATTTCGAATATCCATATTTTAAAATCATCAGTATCGCTAATTAAGTGGATTTTTTTCAACCAATCATAATTGAAATCTAAATTAGATTTATCAAAATCAAAAATTGATTGATCTGCGTATCCATTATTGATGAAAAAGTCTTTTATTTTTTCTTTACTTTGTAAATTTATCATCGTTTCCTCCTAAAATGTAATGATTTTTAGTATGTTGCCATTAAGTAGTGTGAGTATAGAAAAGTGATTGGTCATTAAATAAACTTCTGGACTACAATTTTCGATCCTTTACTCTATGATAGCTAATCAAGAAGAACAATATCAATACAATAAGTAAATAAAATAAGGCTGGATCTTGAAGAGGTTATGCTTATTTTAATCAGGTATAAAAGGGGACAGGTGTTGGATAAATCAGCGAAAAAGGTATTGTTATCTTACATATTTCAATTACCTATATTAAATGATGATCCAATTTAACGCTAATTAATGATCTAAAATTCATGGAAATTCATCTTAACCTTCAACCAGAGTTAGTTGAAATTAAAGTAACAAAATTAAGTCAATATTTTTAGTTTGGATTAGAAGGTAATAACATATACTAAGTTCTTATAAGAAGTTTAAATGAAGTACTACGCCAAACTTCTAACTGTGAGTAAGCAAGCACGAAAGAGCGCTTGAAGATGCGAAGGAATAATTTAAAAAGAACAAAAAAGATGGTGAAATAATTAAATCATATCCTAGTTTTACTATTTCTCATGTAAGCGACAATCCTCATCTTTCGCCAAAGGTGGGGATTATTTTATTTTTTAGAGCATTTCCTATATTTAGTTTCTCTTCTCTGTTTAGCATACAGATATTCATAGAAGTAAGGACTTCATCTACGTCAGGTTTTAGAAGTTTGAAGAGCGTAGTTTTTTTTGGTGACCGAGTAAACCTAAGTGAAGACTATAAGAGATTTAAAACAGCCGGTCGACTTAGCTCATTAAACTGCTCTATAACCTTTGAAAGGTCAAGTTATGACTTTATGATTACTGCTAATACAATCGTAGTATTTGTGCAGAACAGAACTCCTTAGGGAAATAATGAGATTCTCTAAGACCAATATTGTATAAAGAAATAGTGGAAATTTAATTAAAGTAAAGTAACTTTGAAATGTATTTAACCGCTTTAACTTTGTGAAAGTGTTTAATTTAAAATCCTCAATTTAGGACTTCTTTATAAATATTCCTATTCAGTTGCTGGTGGAGGTTACTTTTGTAATGTAGAAACCGGATTATATAATGGGGAAGGATTTTATTGTTCCTGCCCCATATCCTTTATTTTATATTCGGCTAAATAACAGAGCGTATTGATTTAACAGGTTTTTAACCTCTTCTTTACATACTGATCAGGGTTATACCAATAGCCTTCAAACTTGTTAGTCAGGCTATACAAAGGTTCAAGCGCCGTGAATAAGCTTGTAAATTTACAGAATATAAATGGTGGGAATTTTGTCATTTGTATTAATATTTTTATTTGGGCGACATGTTACTAAGGTTTGTTCTAACCTTCATCATCATAAAAGATTACGTATGTATTAATCCCATGAAACCGCAATACATGTTGTTGGGGATTAGCTTATATGGTTTTGGGGTCTGATACAACAACATTTCCCTATCCAATTCTATTCGGACACCGACAGATTATCACTATGTATTATAATGAATATTTTCTCTCACAATCAATTAACTTTTATCTGAAATTATTGAATTTGATAATAGAAAATCGTGGTAAAATAGTATGTAATATGTTGAATTTTAAGACTGTTCCAATAAAATGTACCACTATTTCATAATAAAAAGCGAATGTGGTCAAACATATGATGCATACATTTCTTTGAGGAGGGTGACAACAGTGCAGCAGACACTTCAGAAAGATAAATGGAAATTCTCTCCGATTCCAAACATCGAAGAATCAAACTTCAATAAATCCCTGGAACGCTTTTACGATATGGGCGTTAGTGGATTAACTAGAGAGAATATCCAAAATTCATTGGATGGTAGATTGCTAGGTTACGATGGTCCCATTGTATTAAAGATTGAAACAGGGACAATGCATAAACGGAATATTCCAGGGGTTGATGAAGTACATGCTCGTATTTCGCAACTGGAAGGACGAAATGCGTACACTAATGAAACGATCAGCCATATGAAAAATAAACTGAATCAAGAAGAAGTTCGCTATATGTCGTTTGAAGACATCAATACACGAGGGCTTACTGGAGCACGCAATGGCCAAAGCGGATCCAAAAAGGATACGTGGGGGATCTATGCTTACAACAAAGGCGTTCACTTTGAAGAAGATCAGGCTGAAGTGGAGGTGTCGAGAGGTGGTTCGCACGGTGTTGGGAAGATTGCATCGAACGCAGCCTCTGATCTTCACGTGATGTATTTTGCAAACTGTGATGCCGAGGGTAATCAACACTTAGGTGGTACGGTGCAGCTAATTGAGCACGTACACGAGAACCAGGCGTTTCGCTCTACAGGTTATTTTACCGATATCGAGCATCTTGGGGGTAACAAATCGAAGTTTTATCCCTACGAGAACAATTTCCATAATGTATTCAAAAAAGATACAAGGGGATTAAAGATTGTTATCCCATACTTACGTCAGGAGTACGATGATGAGAAAGATATCATTCGCAGCATTTGCAACAGTTTCTTTATCTCAATCTTAAAGAATAAATTGGAAGTACATGTAAATGGAAATGTTGTGAATAAAGATACCATCTTAGAGTATGTGAGGAACCAGCAGTACTATAATCAAGAAATTTCTGAGGCCAAGAAAGAATTCACGCCACTCTACCTCGATACATACTTGAACACGTCCCCTGAGGAGATTGTGGTATCCAATGGACACAAGGATTTTCGTTTTCAATTGTATTTTCGATATGACGAGAGAATTCCAAAGGGGAGAGTAGCGGTTGTTCGAACGATCGGAATGAAGATCGAGGATTTTACGGTGAAGTCCAATGCGACGAAGCCGTTTAATGCTGTTCTTATCGGTGGTCACGATGAAGATGCTTATTTGAAGTCACTGGAAAACGAATCGCATACTCGACTGTCAAAAGATCATTTTAGTGATGCTCATTTAAAGAGACGGGCTACACGATTTATAAATAATTTATCCAAAGAAATTGCCAAAGTGATCGATGAGGCTGTTAAAGAAAATAACCCTACGGACGGACTCATGGATACAAAAGACTTACTGTATGTGGTTGAAACGCAGTTTAAGAAGGATTTAGAGAAGTCGATGGGAACCGTAAAGATCAACCAGGGTCAATCATTGGTAAAATCCTCTACTACTCCTTCTTCCAAAGAAAAACGGGATAAAGGGGAAGGAAAGAAGAAGGTTTCTCAAAAAGAGGGTCCGAAGAAGAAGAGAAAACCTCTTAAAAGACAGAAGAATGAGAGCGAAACAAGTGGCATGGAAGAACAGAAAGAACGTTATAGCACCCACCCTGATATAGTTGAACGAATACTCGTAGGGGATAGGGAGATGCTCCAATTTGATTTTTCCAATAGTAAGGAAATTAAAGGGGCAAGTACATGTGACATTGCCTTGTCTATCATAGATGGCATGGGCGTTGAATATAAAGATGAATTTCGCATTCAGAACAGTTATGTAGACATTGTGGATGTTCATTCTGGAAGTATATGTTCTTACAGAAAAAACGTTATTCAAGGTGTTCAAATTAAAAATGGTATCGTACAACTTCAATTGAATTTAAGAAACGCTTTCAATCGTTCGTTGAAGTTTGGATACTATGTGGAGGTGTAAGAGGTGATTTACCGAAAAGATGCCAACTTTCCGTACCCTGTCTTATCGAACACATCCCATAGCTATGCACTTAATACGTTCGAACTCGATGTGAACGTGAGTGAAAATGCAGGTAAATACAATTTCTACTTTTACTATGAGATCGAATCGGAATTTATCCAACAGCAAATTCGCAACGGGAAAGCCCAATTGATTCTTATTATCCAATCGAAAGATAATAAATTCTTTAAGCTGGATCCTTTGCAAAAGTCCGTATCGATACCGAAAACACGTGTTTCTTTAAGTAGACGGACGTCTATTCAGTTGCACATTCAGGCGTTGGAAAAACTTTCTTTTGATACGAATCATGATTTGAGTGAGTTTTATCTTCCATTTCGCAAGGAAATCGTTGTGCCGAAGTTCTCGCTTCTGGGGTATTCGAACGTCATTGTATTTGATGGCAGTATCACAAAACCTTTTGATCTTTTTGAGAAAAAAGTCGATGAGAACTTGAAGTCAGATATTAAAGTGGAATTAGGACAAGAAACGATTGTCATTCATTACCGTAGTCCAGACTTCCAATTCAATCACCTTCCTCGCAGTACGGTTCTTAACAATCCATATATCTATGCTGGTTTATCTAAAGCTCTTCAGACATTCATTATCAACAACGGGGAAGATGGCGATGTTGATTTAGAAGAGTTACCAGAACCAGAAGGATCACTTGATTTAAAGCTTTACAACTTAATGAAGAAAAAGCAAGTGACGGAATTGAATATGGACAACATTGATGAAGTGATCTATCTTATTTCCGATCGCATTATCGAGAAATATACAGCAGCACTTGGGGAGGTCGTTTCGAATGGAAGTTAGATTATTAGACAAAGACTACAAGAAGATGGAGTCTCTTTATCAAGATTTCCTAAACGGGACCCTTCAAGACAAAGAAGAATACTTTTCTAGTGAAACAGCTTATATTCGAGCGATTCCTGATTTCCCGATCTATATAGGGAAAGGAAGTGAAGAGGAAAAGAGACAGGCTTTCCTTGAAGCCTTTCGTGTTGTGTCTCAATCCTATTTGGATACAAGAAGAGAGCATTTGTTAGATGAACGGTTTTGGCATTCTCTTTTAGTAGCACAAAAACAAAACTATATCCTAACAAAATATCCAGAAGTGGCCAACGGAGAAAACACCTTCCGAAATATAGTGTTGAAGAAGTTAGACTGGGAGAATTATATCTACAAGGTCATCCTCGGCGCACAATACATCAAAGACAATATCGAGAGTCACGAAGAAAGAGAACGTTACTATGAGCTAGTCATTGAGAACTTGGATCTGTATAACTACATGATCAAATACGAGATTTTTAGGAATGAGAACTTCCTGTTAAACATTTTAAGTATCATTGATGAGTTGCAGCTCTCCAAGGTGCTGAAGGCGAAGATTAAAGGCAGAGAAGATCTCGGAGATGATGAGCGTGTCGGACGTCGTGTCATTTTTGAATTTAACAAAAGCTACCCAATCATTATGTCTCCAATACTGAATAAAGAAGAGTTGAAGAAGTTGTTCTTAGAGTACTTAGGTGAGTATTATGATGTATCTCAGTTGTCACATGATGAGCAATCATCATTCGGGGAAGTTGCAGCGGTTGTTCAAACGTCGAGCCTTAGTGAAGGGGATGTTCCACCTCGCACACTGGAAGATCACCTCGCAGAAAGCGGTGCATATCCATCAGTAGATGAGGACGAACATGTTGAATTGAGTGATGATTGGCTCTTAGCTTATCTTAACAAACAACAATTCGAGTATGTCGATCATAGGGATAAAGGCGGCATGTTATGGGTGATTGGTGGTAAGAGCCTAGAATGGTATTTAGAACCTCTGCAAGATAGAGGGTTAAAGGTTAAATTTAGACCCATTGGTGGGAAAGCCTCGAAGAATAAACCAGCATGGATGCTTTATACTTGAGTGCAAGCTCAATCGTAACCGCTCACTGTAGTCAGGAAAAAATATTTTCAGGAGTTATTTTAAATTACTCATAAAAGAATTATAGGGGTGGCTTCCGGAACTAATAACGCAAGTTTATCTGCATTATGATCCATTTACTAAAGCTTAAAGGAACGGCTAAACTCACTTACTTCGACGGAGAATGGACTACATCAACCACTGGTGCAAAAGGAGAGATAATATGTTGTTTACTGAACAATTTAAGCTTCAACAGAACCCTGAAGATGATTGGTTTGATCCAATATTAGATGTTGATACAGAAGTCTTCATTGATCCTTTTCTCTTATTTGAATATGAAAACGAAAACTTTAATGATGCTCATAAAAAGATTGTTAACTTTTTTAGTGATGCATTTAAACTCGCAGCTACGTCAAGTAGAAAAAGTGAGAGTCTAGTTGAGAAAAAACTAGAAAGAATACTTACATTTCCTGAGGTAGATGAAATCTGTTTAGGGTATTCTGGCAATAGTACTGGAGGTAGTGGGACTGGTGAAGGATTTTCGGAAAACATTGCTTCCTCTATTCATAAAGCTATAGATGTAGGAATGAAGGAATTTAACCATTTTGAAGAAATTGCAATACTAGAGTCAGGTATTGGTCCTGATAGGATTAGTGATATGTGTGCCAATATTATTAAAGAGGAGTTAATACAATATACTCAGAAAATATGTAAAAAGTATTCTGTTCCAGTTAAATCATTAAGAGTTCGTACTTTTAACGAAAGGTTTTTGCAATGGAGATTAAATGATTATGACTTACCTCTCAATCCTTATAATGAAAAGCCGATTCTCCTTGTGCCAAGTAGTATCCTTAGAGATCTACCTAGTATTGGTCCTGATAGTTTTAAAGATTGGGCTTGGACGAATGAGAATGAGATTCTTCGAAACGATTTTAATTTTGAGATAAAAAGCCAAATTAACAAACAAGATATTATTGAACTTGCAACACAAAGAACAGATTTGGTGGATAGGTTTATAGAATATGTAGAGAGACAAGGCTCCAATGCATATGACTTAGAACTGGATAAAAAATTGGTTTACAGGTGGTATGAATTTTCTAAAGGAATTGCTCAAAAAGAGAGTGTACAACTTCCTACACCTGAGGATGAGGAAGGGCTAAAAAGTTTTGTGAGTAAGCTTATAGAAGCATTTAATAATTATATTGTAAACAATGGTGGTTATAAACTTCTCTGGAATGAAAAGCCCAGAGTTCCTAGAAAAGAAGAGGCTTCACAGTTACTCTTATACGGAATGGTAAAGGAACATTGTAGATTAAATAATGTAGACTTGACCCGTGAATCAGATGCTGGAAGAGGACCAGTAGACTTTAAGTTTTCTAATGGGTACAAACCTAGGGTTTTAATCGAAGTTAAAAGGGCTAACAGTTCAAAGCTGGAACATGGTTTAGAATCACAACTTCCACAATACTTAGCTAGTGAGGATGTGAAGGTAGGATATTATGTTGTCATAGTTCAAAAAGATGAAGAACTTTCTAAAGCAAGAAATCTAAAGGATGAAGCAGTGAGTCTAACCGAAAAGCTTGGAAAAGAAATTCAGGTTTTTATCATAGATGCAACTGATCAAAAGCCATCGGCCTCAAAAATATAAATTGTCTAATGAACCTTGTATTGTCATAATTCGTTCAAGCTGCTCCAAAATATCTATCTTTACTTGATCTGTTGGTAGTGTCTCTAAAGCCTGGAATACCCTTGATGAAATTTCGAATAAGTATTTCGGGAATTCTAATGAAGAAACCATTACAGAGTGTTGTAGAGCGGTTTATTCCAAAATAGTTAATGCGGCATCTTGGGGACTCTCCTCATTATTAAAAATTCCAACAAGTGGTATAGAGTTTGATAAATTGAGTGAAGAGGAAAAGATACATGTAATAAATATACCATCAATGGTGTATTATGGCGTAAATTCAAGAGAAGCAGTATTAATGCGTTCAACGAACGTGCCCAGAAGTATCGCTACAGAAATGGGTAGTATGTATAAGCAATCAAATAATTTAAATGAGGCGTCATCAACAAGTGCAGTTAACTGGATTTCCAACCTTAAAGATGAAGAATGGAATAAAGTCTCAGAAGGTAAAAAGTTTTCTGGAGAAGAATATAGAGAGATTTAGTATATTTTAAATGGCTAATAAATTATCCTTACCAAAATTTTAGCCTTTGAAATTAATAGGGTAGCGGTCATAAACGACTGCCACCCTTATTTTTAATTTGTAATTTTATTCTTGTTTTACCCTATTTAACATTACGGTGAACCGTACCATCAGTAAATGAAGTTTTAATGATGTAGTAAGAAAGAAAATAAAGAATTACTCTGTTCCTTTTGTCCAGAACTGAGTAATTTTTTTACTTAATTTTGGGACAGTCCCCCGGCGCGTTAGAGCATTAAAGAAAAGCGTAGCACCAATTGTATAATTGGTGCTACGCTTTTTTACGCGATCATAGAGTGGGATCAGGTTAGTTTCATTTATCTATTGATAATATAATTCTCTTTCATCACTTTTTGTACGTTTCCTTTAACACTTCTGCTGAACAGATGCTTTTCCGGGTTTTCATGCGATAACTATCTTCCTCGTTTCCACTACCAAGGATCTTTCATTCCTTTCCGTCTATCCTGAACACTGGGTTTCTTATTTCATCGGGGTGGGAATCACATTTGCGATTACTGTGAGATTAACGTTGTTGTTCTCTAAAGCTAAAATGTTCAACTCTAAGAATGAATAATTTTTCAATATATGAAAAAAGCTGCCTTTCTTATCAACACGGGGGTGTTACTCTTCTTTTTTTGCTTTTAAAACATGATTTCATAGTTTAGTGTTAATGATAACTATTTATTATTTATAAGAATATATAAATTGTCAGAAGTGATAGGAAATCAGGATAATTACATACTTGTTTAAGGAGAGTTGGGCCGGTGAGTGAAAAAGTAAATTTAGAAAGTAAAGACAAGCTTCACTCGATATTAATCAAGATTACAAGTGAATATTTAACAGAAAAAAATAAGCAATTTAAATCCAATTCATTAGGTCAATTTGTTCGAACTAATGCTCCAAAAATAATCAACTCGCTGGACTTTATTGATCAAGACCGCTTTATAGTGAAAGGTTCGGTGGGACAAGGGAATTGGGCCCAAATTCCTTGGATTACTATCTTAGATAAGCATGTAACAACAAGTACGCAACAAGGCTACTATTTAGGGTATTTGTTTAGTGAAGATATGGAGAGGGTCTATCTTTCATTCGCTCAAGGAATTACAAAAGCTTCGAAAGAACAGCTCAAGCACATCCGGGAAGATATTAGAAGTACGATTCAGACAGATCGTTATCTTACTTCGTCACCTATACACAAAGATGACGCGATTAACATCGGAAGCAGCTCCAAGGGAAAGAGCTATGAAGAGTCTACGGCTTTGTATATTGAATACGATCCGAACTCTCTGCCTTCAGAAGCTGACCTTCAACAAGATTTATCGTCCATGATTGATATCTATGATGATTACATCCGCGTTCAAAGTGAACGTGTAGAGGAAAATGATACAGATCACAAGATAGAGTGGTCAGATGAAAAAATCATCGAACATATACACTCTTACATAAGGAATCAAGGTTTTTACTATGAATTAGAAGATGTGAAAAATTTGTTCCTCTCGCTCAGAACAAAGCCTTTTGTGATTTTATCTGGTATTTCTGGAACAGGGAAAACAAAAATTATAGAGTTGTTTTCTGAAAGTATAGGAGCAACAGAGGAAAACAAGCAATTTACTTTAATCCCAGTAAGGCCCGACTGGAGTGACGGATCTGACCTTCTAGGCTACACCGATATAAGAGGAGTATTTCAGGAAGGACCCTTAACCTCTGTGATTAAGGAGGCAAGGCTACATAAAGACCACCCTTACTTCGTCGTGCTAGATGAAATGAACTTGGCACGTGTGGAGTATTATTTTAGTGATTTTCTAAGTGTGATGGAAAGTAGGAAATGGGTGGATGGAGAAGTTCAAAGCCTCCCGATTATGAGTGAAAACCAAGCGGGGGAACGGCTAACGATCCCGCCCAATTTATATATTATTGGGACAGTGAATATGGATGAAACTACTCATCCGTTTAGTAAAAAGGTATTAGATCGTGCGAATACAATTGAATGGAACGACGTTCATTTGGATACCTTATTTTTTCTTGAAGAAGAGGAAGGGCAACAGGAACAAGTAAACCTTCCGAATCAACGGATACAATCAGAATACCTTCGCTTGAAAGACGCTTACTCATCAAATAAAGAGACGGTAGAACACGTAACGAAAGAGTTAGTCCAGATCAACGAGATCCTTAAACCCATTCAGGCACATGTGGGTTACCGTGTCCGTGATGAGGTTTGTTTCTATACGATTTATAGTCGCTATTTAATGACTGAGGATGAAGCGTTAGACTTTCAGTTTTACCAAAAGATTCTTCCGCGACTTACAGCTAGTCATGGACAAGCTTTTCAAGTGTTAATGAACTTATTTACTTACTTTACGAACCATACTTATGAAGAAGGTTTACCATCAGATCAGATCGAGGACATACTGGGCCAGGCACGTTTTCCGAGAAGTGGTCGAAAGGTTCATGAGATGATCCGGCGAGGTGATTTAGATGGATTTACTTCCTTCTGGAGCAGCTGATGAAAGAGAACTGATTGAAATAGAGACGGACTCGTTTTCCCTCTACATTAAGGGAAAACCGTACCACAGTCGTTATGAGAGTTTGAAGCAATACAAGGCTATTCAGCCGTATGAATCAATGTATTTTTCAGTAAATGGAGAATCTATTGAATCCGTTAGAGTTCTTGATGTGCGTGAAGAGAAGCTCACGGGTCATACGAGTGTGCCGCCTTTATTTTTTGAAAATGGAGTTTATCAACTCGTGGTAACTCCTAAAAATCACAATTCATTAGAGTTTGAACATGAACACCCTGCCTTAAGGAAAGCGGTCAGTAAGGTGGGGAAGCATCCTCATCAACTATTAATGGGGAATTTATCTTTTACGAATGAAGTAGGGTACACTACTTTCTCTATCCTTAGTGAAGGGAAAAAGCAGTTGGATGTAACGTTGGAAGTCTTTCCTTCTAAACTGTCGTATAAGGAAGATTACCAGCAGCTCTTAGAGGAAGTGAATGAGGAAGTTTATAACTTAGCCTATCATTTCGTTAAGAAAACCTATTTGGGAGCTACCACCACGCAAACGGCCGACCCCTCCTGGGCAGAATTTTATCGTTTAGTAATGAAATACTTCCAACAGTTTACAAAGGCCGTTACACAAGTCGAAAAGCAACCCCACCACCAATTGAAGAAAGAACATCGCTTAGTGAGGGGGGACCAGCTTAAAAGGCAGGATACGGTTGGCTTGAAATATCTGCGTAAACGTCCTGGTCTATTTGTGGAATCTCCCCATGGCATTCCCATTCATGAAAAAAAGATGATGCCGACAAAAGGGATAAACGTTCAAAAAGAACCGACCTACGACACGTTAGAAAACCGCTTCGTCAAATGGATGATGGTGAGGCTATCGCATAAATTGAATTCATTAAAACGAAAGCTGGAAGAGAGAAAACCCTTTGATCAGCAAAATCCCAATCAAGATAAAATAAAAGTAGTCGAAGAGATGGAGTCCTCTATCCAACGAAAGCTAGCCTCTCCCTTTTGGAGAACCATAGGGAAGCTTGATCGCTCTGTGATGTCCCTCGTACTACAAATGGCCCCTGGATACCGAGAAGCTTATCAAGCCTATCTGACGCTATCTCGTGGTTTAGTTTTACATGGAGAATTAGCGAGGATGTCTGTCAAGGATGTGGCCACCCTTTATGAATATTGGACGTTTTTAAAGTTAGGGCAGATTTTAGCTTCAAAGTATAAGGTGATCAGTCAAGATATTATTAAGGTCAATCGTGAGGGTCTTTTTGTAACGTTAAATCAGTCGAAGTCGGCGAAAAGAGTCTTTCGTCATCCTCATACGAATGAAAAGATCACCTTACATTTCCAAAAGCATTCAGGAACATTGCCAACGGTAAGGCAAAAACCAGATTCTATGTTAAGCATAGAAAAAGTGGGAAAAGATCATGCCTACGAATATGTCTTTGATGCCAAGTACCGCGTCGATTTTGCTGCAGAAGGAAGTTATTATGGACGGACTTATCATAGTCCCGGTCCTTTGGAAGAAGATATCAACACGATGCACCGATATAGAGATGCTATAGTAGAAAATAATGCTAGCGCCTATGAACGTAATACGTTTGGTGCCTACGTATTATTTCCTTGGGGCGAAGAACACGAATACGAAAAACACGCTTTCTACCGAAGCATTCAAAAAGTAAATATAGGTGGCTTTCCTTTTCTACCTCAATCAACTGCATTAGTGGAACGTTTTTTAGACCGATTAATAGAGTGCTCACCTAAACAGTTACAGGAAGAAGGGATTTTACCTAAAGGTACGCTTGAAGAGTGGAATTCTAGAGTGAAAGAGAAAGTATTAATCGCAAAGGTGAAGAGTGAACAACAGGTAAGGAACATCAACCAGTCAGGCCAGATGTTTATTCCGGATTCGTATTTATGTAAGGGCTGGAAGGAAGCAAGTTACATAGCTTTATATAAACCGAAAGCTACCTTTGCTGAGGATGGTGGGATCTACCAGTACGCTAAACTACGTGATGTAAAAGTAGATTATCAACGTGGTGGAATCCGTCTATACATGGATACGTGGAAAAGACTCAAGCATTCGATCAAGCCAGTGGGTTATGGTATTAGTACTTCCACTTTAAGTACTTTACCGGATTTAAAGGCAGCTAAAGAATTACCTCAACTCTATATGAAGAGTGCTATGGAAAGACAGCTGTGGGAAGTGTTAAGAAGGTTTTCTAAAGATATTCGTATGGATCTCGACCATAAGGAGCTTGAAAGGGCGGGCAAAGTTACCTCTTTCAGGACTATTACTAATGGAATAACAGTAGAGGTGGATGAACCGGTTGTTCATGTACGATCACATAAGGGAAGCTTAGCTTTTTCTTATGAGGATGTGGTGCACAACGTGAATAAAGTGTTCAGGGAAATAGTGAACCTTCAGTCGAGAGGGTCATGACGTTTCCTTTGGTTCCTTGATATCAGGTAAAGTGCCTGTTCCCATGACGTTACAATTGGGACAGGCACTTTTTAAATTAACTATTATCATAACTCCAATCAATATAATGCTTTGCTTTCTCAATAACCTCATCTTTCGTTATGACAATCTCTAAATCGCCTGTCCCATAGTGACCAATATTTCTGACATCACGGCTGAAGCCAGGTTCTAGCTCAACCTTTTCAGGGTTAACTTTGAGATACAATAGAATTTTGGGGTCTGACCCCCGCTCCGTTAAAGCGATAGATCGGTGGGTGCAGGCATTTTAAAAAGGTTACCTGATGTTTTATAACCATCAGGTAACCTTTTTTATTTCTAGCTTAATTTTTCAGCGATTTCTTTAGCAGTGGATTTAATTTTCGGAGCTAGTGTAAGCATTTTATCTTTGGATAACCTCTGATAAGGTCCTAGTAAACTAATAAACCCTATTAGTTCATTTCGGTTATCTGTAATCTCGACAGACATCCCATTCTCACTTTCATCCCATTCTCTTAAAGACAAGCTAAAACCATGGTCACGTACCCAATTTAATTCTTCCTGTAAGAGCGTTGGATCAGTAATGGTAAACCGTGTAATGGGCTCTAACTCCCTATCCAGGATTAAGTTGAATTCTTCAATTGATAGGCGACTCAGTAACAGCTTGCCATTAGAAGTACAATGGGAAGGCAATAAACGGTTGACTAAATTGATAGGGCGAATACTATGAGGAGCATCAATTTGGTCTATAGTTAATGTTCCGTTATGTTTAGGTACACTAAGGAGAACAGTTTCATCAATTTCATCCCTAAGTTTTTCTAACAATGGACGTGACATTCGGATTAATGATAAATACATATTATTATTTGAAAACAAACGGTATGGGGTATACCCGAGTTGATACCCTTTTGTGGGTGGATCCCGTTCCACATAATGAAGGAACTCTAGTGTTTCTAACAATCTCCACACAGTAGTTCTATTAAGGTTGGTTTCTTCTGATAGTTGGTTAATAGTAATAGGATGGTCGCTATCTGCGACTAGTTGAAGGATATGAGCTGCTCTGACTACAGATTGTACGTAATTTTCTTCTTTATTGATATTCATACTTTAAATTATATCTTACTAATTATGTTTTGTCATTAAAGGTCATTTTTTGTAAATATAAGAATTTTTGTAAATAAAATACAAAAAACCATTGACCCACCTAAATTATAGGTTATATAATTCACTCAAAGTTCATTAAAAGAACGGTATGTTCATAATACGAACGTATCGCTTAATTTTTGAACTATTATGAAAGCGCTTTATCTTAAAAAGAGGAGGAATATTGTTCAGGAAAATAATAAGGGCTGGTTAGGTTCGCTTTAGTATTAACTAGGGGGTAAGCATAATGAAAATGAAAGCAGCTGTAATGGAGTCTGTGGGTGGCCCGCTCCAAGTCAAAGAGGTTGAATTAGATAACCCGAAAGTAAATGAGGTGTTAGTGAAAATAGAGGCAACAAGTATTTGCCACAGTGATCTTAATGCCCTTAATGATCCAACTACTCCTACTCCTACTATCCTAGGCCATGAAGGTGCAGGAATTGTGCAAGAGATAGGCCCGCATGTGAAGAATGTGAAGGTTGGGGATAGGGTTGCTTTAAACTGGGTTCCGTATTGTGGAAAATGTGAGTATTGTACATCTGGAGATTTTCATTTATGTGAAGAAGCTTTTGGACCTATGTTTAACGGAACACTGCTGGATGGAACAACTAGGCTCACAAGAAACGGTGAACGTATGTACCATCATTCACTTCTTTCAACATTTGCTGAATACACAGTAGTTCCAGAAATGTCATGTGTGAAATTGCCTAATGAAATGCCACTTGCTCAAGCATCATTAATTGGTTGTGGAGTCGCTACAGGTTATGGTGCCGCAATTAATGCGGCACAAGTAAGACCAGGAACTTCAGTCGCAGTGTTTGGTATTGGGGGAGTAGGAATAAATGCTATTCAGGGTGCTCGAATCGCGGGGGCACAAAAAATTATTGCTTGTGATGTAAAAAAGGCTAATTTAGAAATGGCAAAACATTTTGGTGCCACACACACTATCCAAGTAGGAGAAGAGAACGTTGAGGAAGCATTAAAGTCACTCACAGGAGGATTGGGTGTCCATTACGCTATTGATTGTTCAGGAAATACTAAAGCTACGGAAAGTGCATGGAATGGAGTAAGAAAGAAAGGGGTTGTGGTTGTTGTTGGAGCTTTCCATGCTTCCATGATCGTCAATCTACCGGCTGGAGGATTCCATCGTGTAGGGAAAATATTAAAAGGAAGCTTCTATGGGGACACTCAACCTTTTAGGGACTTTGTCAATATTGCAAATCTTTATTTAGAAGGGCGTTATAAACTGGATGAGCTAATATTAAGTCGGATACAACTGGAAGATATCAACCGAGTCTTTGATTCCTTTCAAGACCATACATGCGCAAACGTGGGACGTTCGCTAATAGAGTTCAAATCTCAGGTGTTAACTCCCCCGAAAGATGTAAGTGAAACGTGGAAAGTGAATAGT
Source organism: Halobacillus sp. A1 (assembly GCF_024189295.1). Lineage (GTDB taxonomy): Bacteria > Bacillota > Bacilli > Bacillales > Halobacillaceae > Halobacillus_A. Next base: position 97,450 of record NZ_JAIZEN010000012.1, on the reverse strand, counting down.
TATTATGCTTAAGTTGCGGCATGCGGTATTCTGGCCCCCTTTCTTACTATTAATTGGTGCCGCGATCCTAAGTCTCGTGAATAAAGATGTTTTTGTTCAAATGACCACCAATGCTAATAATTGGGTGATCAATGAATTGGGATGGTTATTCAGTGTGGCAGGGTTATTAATGGTAGCTGGATGTATTGGTGCATATTTTTCCCCCTTAGGTAATGTACGAATTGGAGGAAGGGAGGCAAAACCGTCTTTGGGGATGGTAACTTGGTTTGCTATTGCTCTTACTACGACCATAGCGACGCTTACTTTTTGGTCCTTAGTAGAACCAATTTATCATGTATCTCAACCACCAGCATCTTTAGGTATAGAACCTCATTCGCCGGAAGCTGCTATGTTTTCACTTTCTACAATGTATTTACATTGGACAATAACACCTTATGCAATTTATACAGTACCAACAGTTGTTTTTGCTTTTGTTTATTACAATATGCGGTTGCCATATAGTTTAAGTTCTCCCTTAGTGCCTTTGTTCGGTGAAAGAATGATTAATGGAAAAGTAGGGAGTGTGGTAGACGCTGTATCCTTATATACTTTGGCTACGGGTATGGCGGCCTCCATGGGAACTAGTATATTGAACCTTTCTGGAGGAATTAACTATGTTTCCGGCATAGAAAGCACTCCTCTTTTGTGGGCCATTGTAGCGGCGGTAGTCATGTTTACCTTCGTTATCTCGTCTTCCACAGGTTTGATGAAAGGCATTAGATACCTTTCGAATATAAATATAAGAGTTTTTGTTATTCTCACTATATTCGTATTTATAGTAGGACCGACTAGTTTTATTTTAAATGCTGGAACTGAGTCTTTTGGAAATTTTTTAACTAATTTTTTTGAAAAAAGCTTATTTACAGGTGAATTATCTAACGATCCATGGCCAGGCGGTTGGACCACTTTTTATTGGGCGAGTTGGTTTGCTTGGGCAATGATCATTTCTTTATTTCTTGGAAGAGTAGCTTATGGTTATAAAGTAAAAACGGTTATCCTCGTTAATTTCGTTTTTCCAGCAATATTTGGTGCCATCTGGATTAGTGTTTTTGGAGGAACAGCTTTGTTTTCGGATTTGAATGGAGGAGGACTTACAGACCTGTTGGCTAGCAGTGGTCCAGAGACCGTACTTTATGGAGTTTTTGCAGCTCTTCCGTGGTCTCAACTGATTATACCTTTCTTCATTTTTATTGTATTCGTTACCTTTGTCACTGCATGTGATTCTAATAATGCCGCGATGAGTGGTATTAGCTCTCACGGGATTTCCCCTGAAAATCCAGAGCCATCTACAGTAATAAAGGTAGTTTGGGGTGTTACCGTTAGTGTTATTTCTTGGACAATGATTAGTTTTGCCAACATTGATGGCGTAAAAATGTTAAATAACTTAGGTGGCGTACCTGCATTGTTTTTGGAATTAGTGGTTTTTGGTTCATTAATGAAAATCGCAAAGAATCCATGGATGTACGATAAAACTAGTACTCGATATGAAGAAGAGAGTTCCATGAAGGGTAGCGATTACCAAGAGCAAGACCAAGAATACACGGACGCTTCAATGTAAGATTTTTACTTTTCATTAATTAATAAAAGAAAGGATGAGGTTTATGAATAGTACTATTAAAGGTTACGATGGGAGATTTGGTGAAGCATACGGTGGAGATTTGCCGAACGGTGTTCATATTAATGTAGTATTAGCAGAAAGAGGTAGTGCTACCTATGCTGAAGCTGTTCGGTCTATGGCGAGTCCATCTAAAGGACATGTTCCTTTTCTAGCTTGTTTGGGAGCTAATAATCTTGTAAGGCCTACGACCGTAGTAGTAAACAAAGTAACGTTGGAAGATGAAGAATATGGACGGCTATTTTCTGGAGCAACTCAAATTGGTCTGAGTCAAGGAGTTCTTGATGCGATTAAAGAAAATTATATTGATGAACAATCTATTGAAGACCTTGCTTTGCTTGTGGCCTGCTGGCTTGATCCCGATGCAAAAGAGGAAACAACTATTCGTTTAAATGCTAGAAAAGCGATGTACGAAGCAATTGTAAAAGCCACACAACCGGTCACTGAGAATTACATTCAAGATCAATTAAATTTTTACGAAAATGCCCGCAATAATTTTTATAAGGGTAATTGATTATAAGATAGGGAGGAAAACCATGAAAACAAATGTAGAGCAACTAAATCTATTAAACTATATTGCTGGTGAATGGCAAGGCTTCTCTTCAGAAGCGTTCGAAGTCACCAATCCCGCTACTAATGAAGTAGTAGGGACGATGCCAATCGGTACAAAAGAGGATGTCCTAGCAGCTATTGAAGGAGCACAAACAGCGTTTCAAGAGTGGAAAGATCTATCGGCAGAAAAAAGATCAAACTATTTAGAAACATTTTATCAAAAAATTATAGAACGAAAAGATGAAATTGCCCGTATCATTACTCTGGAGAATGGAAAACCTCTGAAAGAAGCAACAGGTGAAGTCTTATATGCTGCATCTTTTGTAAAGTGGTATGCCGAAGAAGGGAAACGTGTTTACGGAAAGACGATTCCTTCTAAAGGTGCCGACCAACGAATCCAAGTCATTAAGCAGCCCGTGGGAGTAGTGGCAGCTATTACTCCATGGAATTTCCCTGCTGCTATGATTACTCGAAAATTAGCACCTGCACTTGCAGCGGGATGTACATTTATTGTTAAACCACCTAAGGAAACACCACTTACAGCAGCAAAATTAATGGAATGCGCAGCAGATGCTGGCATACCTCCGGGTGTAGTAAATATGGTGGTTACTCAGGACAAAGATTTTAGTGACACCATAAAAAACAGCGAGGAAGTACGTAAATTGACATTTACTGGTTCTACTGAAGTTGGAAGGTTGCTCATGAAGCAGAGTGCAGAACAGATTAAAAACATTTCTCTTGAACTTGGTGGACAAGCGCCGCTTATAGTCCTAGATGACGCCGATTTAGAAAAAGCTGTAGAAGGTACAATGGCTTCCAAATTTAGAAATGCAGGGCAAACGTGTATTTGTGCCAATAGACTTTATGTTCAATCTGGAATTTACGGTGAATTTGTTAGTAAGCTGAGGGAAAGAATTGAAGAATTAAAAGTGGGTAATGGTTTAATTGAAGATGTGGATATCGGACCACTTATTAATCAGCAAGGTTATAACAAAGTGGTTCGCCATGTAGAAGACGCCGTAGAAAAAGGAGCAGAGACGGTAGTCGGAGGAAAAGGTTATCAAGTCAATGATCAAGACTCTCTCTTTTATGAGCCAACGCTGCTCCTTGGAGCAAAAGAAAACATGTTATGTATGAAAGAAGAAACCTTTGGGCCGGTAGTCCCAATACAAAAGATTGAATCTGAAGAGGAAGCCATTCGACTGGCCAATGATACTCCGTTTGGGTTAGCTGCTTATTATTTCACTGAAAATATGAGTCGCGGAACGAAAATTGCGGAAAGTCTAGACTACGGAATTATTGGTTGGAATCATGGGGCACCTTCCGCAGCTCAAGCTCCTTTTGGGGGAATGAAACAAAGTGGGTTAGGCAGAGAAGGTGGAGAAGAAGGGATAGAAGCCTTCTTAGAGACAAAATATTTATCAATTGGGATGTAAGGATATCCATAGTTCTTTATTAAAAGTGTAGCTTTTTCAATCTTGTGAACCCCTAATTAAGTTATAGGGGTTCTTTTACTGAAGTCCATCTTTGAAAAATAGCGGGAGTGAGCACTTGTCCTTATTGGTTCTTTGCTTGGTGGTTATATTACTATTCACATAACCTTCTTTGATTCAGATATTACTGTGTTATCTCTTTTAATCTATCTCCCACCGAAAAAGTGCCTGCCCACTCGCTCTATTAAAGCACGGTAAATGTCAGGCACATCTGTATTATAAATTTTTACTAATGGTCTGGTATATGCTATCAAGGTCGTGCTTAAGAAATTGATTGAAATTGGCATTAATTTTTTTCAGAATATCTTCATAATTACTCTCACCCTCAAAGTTTTTCGGAAGAAATTCACGTGTGTAGATTGTTGTATACTGGGTCATTAGCTTTCCAATTTTACCTCGGAAAGCACTTTTATTGTTTATAGCAATGTTATATATTATTTGTCGTAAATCTTGATCTCCAGGCCCTATGACTAATTTTAGAACTAATTTATTGTTTTTATTTTGAAACTCAAATAATGGAATACGTTTGGAAGATGTCCACCCCTTTCCCTTCTTTTCTATCAAAGCATCTAATTTTTTGGTAGTGAAGCGTATGTATGTTTTTGTAGAAGTATCTAAAATTAATTCAGGTTCTTGGTTGATTAGGTGTTTCAAGTCATCAGCAATGTCAGAGTAAACGTCCGGCTTATATTCAAATATAAGGTCTAGTGCTTTTTTATGTTTATAATAAATTTCTCTGCATACTTTCTCTAACTCATCGTCCCCCACAATATACCTCCTTACGGTTGTTATGTATTGATCTAAGAAAATTTTAACACGATTACTTATAGTGTCTTCTTTTACTTTCATTCCTTTTTCCACTATGTTTATAAATTGACTATAATCAAAGCTTAGCCAGTTTTCTTCGTCGCTGGCAGGCTCCCCATAGGGGGTTAAGAAGATAAAGAGTGGTTGATATTCAGGAAACTCTTCTTGAATAATGTGGCGGTATTTTTGCAGCTGATGCTTGGATTCTTTGCTCCACACTTTGTTTTCGATAGCTACTACAAGTTGATTCGCTTCAGAAATGGCTACGACATCTATGTCTCTCCACTCTCTGCGAACCACAAAGTCATGGTACTCAAGTAAAGAAATGTCCAGTGGCTTGAAAGCAAAATTGGAGTTATCGTTATGGTATTGATACACAATAGACTGAACTACTTTTTTAATCACATAGTCTCCTAGTCCATGGTTTTCGTTTGGTGTTAATAACCAACTTAGAACGTTGCTGTGGCGAATCTCAGTATGTATCATTCCTAACGTTTCAAAGACATTAAAGTGTGCAAGTTTGGAGTCTATATCATCTAAGATTTCTATGTCCATTAAAAATCGCTCTAAAGCTTTTCGGTTGGTAGTTTTTATTTTTGTTTTTCTCATAAATCACCCTCCTTAAATGGTTGCCCTTATCCATTATACAAGAGCCAATCCTCTTAAAGAAAATAATCCAATGGCTTTAATAATCCTAGGAAACAGAAGATCCATGCACTGAAGAACTTACGTATTTCTTTTGAATGAGTCTGATTGTGTTAAAATTCTATATAAGCATTTGGACGTGGTTAAAAAGAAAGGGGAGAATGAGTGGGGTGGATTTAAAAGAATACATGGTTTTAGTAAAAGAAAAGGATAAGACTGAGCAAATTGATTTATTTGAAAAAGACAATGGACACTGGAGAATAAGATATTTTAATAATTCTAAAATATATAGCTACAAGGAAGAGAATATAAAGTTTTTTTGTGACCCCATTTTAAAGGACCTAAAAAATATTATTGTGTATGAGAACGATCATCCTCTTACGGGTATAAACCAAATTTTAGATTTTGATTCATATGTAAGGATTATATTTAACAATGGTTTTAAAAAAACGTATTCAAAGGATGAAATAAGGTTTGAAAAGAACTGTTTATCTGATCAAAAGGCACGCAATTGTTTTGGATACTTTAAAGAAATAGCCAACTATAATCCAAATGAAGAGGACAAAACTTTCTTGAGTAAACAGTATGAGAAGCTAGGCACCGTAAGCTCTAGTAGTGTTTTGGCGAAGTACTTGCAGAGGCAACCTTTTGCGAGCCGAGAGAATGAGAGAGAAATCGTATTTCCTTTTGGGTTTAATTCTAGTCAAAAATCTGCTGTTGAAAAAGCTATGTCCGATCAGTTAAGCGTCATAGAAGGTCCACCTGGAACAGGGAAGACTCAAACTATATTAAATATTATTGCAAATGCCATTATGAATGGGGAAACAGTCGCCGTAGTATCGAATAATAATTCTGCTACGAATAATGTTTTGGAAAAGCTAGAGAAATATGATCTTGATTTTATAGCCGCATTTCTTGGCAATAAGCAAAATCAGGAAACCTTTTTCACAAATCAAACTTCTAATTATCCTGATATGAGCAACTGGCTTATAGATGACAATGATTATGACGAACTAAAAACGCAGTTGAACGAATCACAACATAAATTAGATGAAATGCTTCACAAGAAGAACCAACAAGCGTTACTAAAACAAGAATTAAGAGCTCTTCAAACTGAATATAAATATTTTGCCGACTATTCTTTGAAATATAATTCTTCTGACCTTACGCTGAAGACTCTATATCGTCTAAATGCTGACAGAATTTTAAACTTACTAATCGATTACAAATATAAATTAAGAAACAGAAATCTCAAGTTTATTGGGAAGATTCATAATTTCTTTAAGTATGGAATTTATGATTTTGGATTCTACAAATCCTCACCTGAAGAGGTCGTTTCTTACTTGCAGGATACATATTATAAAACAAGAATGGAAGAAGTAAAGAAAAAGATAAACCTATTAACTAAGGAATTAGAACGGTTCGACTTTGAACATGAGATGCAGGATTATAGCGAGAAATCCATGAAATCACTTAAAAGTTACTTAGCACAAAAGTACGCTTTAAACCAAAATAGAAGAGTCTTTCAGAAAGAAGATCTATGGAAAAATTTCGATTCTTTTATTAAAGAATATCCTGTAATTTTAAGTACGACTCATTCGTTACTCAGCAGTGCTAAAAGTAATTACCTATTTGATTATGTTTTAATAGATGAGGCTTCTCAGGTAGATTTGGTAACGGGAGCCCTTGCTTTGTCTTGTGCTAAAAACGCAGTAATAGTCGGAGACTCTAAACAATTACCTAATGTGATATCTAAAGAGGAAAAGAAGTTAACAGGTGAAATATATAAAAAATATAACCTTGACCATGAATATAATTACGCGGAACATAGTTTATTGTCATCAATTGTAAGCTTGTATAACGAAATCCCGAGAACTTTGTTAAAGGAGCATTATCGCTGCCATCCTAAGATAATAAATTTCTGTAATCAAAAGTTTTACAACAATGAATTAATTATCTTAACTGAAGAGCAGGAAAGTGACGATCCGTTAACCTTGTTTCAAACCGTTAAAGGTAACCATGCACGGGGCATGATAAATCACCGACAGATTGATGTTATTTATAATGAAGTCGTAGAGAGTATGGGTTTAAATACAGGTGATCAATCAGTTGGAATAACAGCTCCTTATCGATTACAAGTAAAGGGGATTCAAAAGAGGGCCACTTCCTTAAATACTGAAGTGGATACCGTTCATAAATACCAAGGTAGAGAAAAAGATGTGATTATACTCTCCACAGTCTCTAATGAGGTTAATGTTAATGACTTTGTGGATGATCCAAATCTTATCAATGTTGCCGTTTCAAGAGCAGTAAAAAAACTAATTATAGTTTCTGCCAAAGACAGCGAGGAGTGGCGTGGTACTAATATTGGAGGTCTAGTTAATTATATAAAATACAATAACTTCGAAATCATCAACAGTAACATTCGTTCAACCTTCGATCTTTTATATAGTAGTTATTCAGATAAGTTACTGGAAGTAATGGCTAAAATTAAAAAAGTATCTGAACACACGTCTGAGAACCTCATGAATATTGTGATAGAAAATGTATTAGACTGCGATGAATTTAGAAATTTAGGCCGTGTGCTCCACCAGCCTTTAAAGATGCTAATCAACGATACGGAGTTGCTTACACCTGAAGAACGAAAATACGCCATGAATGAATTGACTCACACCGACTTTGTTATTTTCAATAAGCTGGATAAAATGCCTCTATTAGTAGTTGAAGTAGATGGATACGAGTTTCATGAGAATAATCCAAAGCAGTTAAATAGAGACAAGATGAAAGATGAAATACTGGAGAAATATAACATCCCAATCGTTCGATTCAAGACAACAGGCAGTGGGGAAGAAAACGCTCTTCGTAAGAAGCTGCATGAATTGTTAAACATTAAAGAAGTGTAATTTCTTAAGATTTTGATGGCGATTTGCATATTGCCTCTGTGAAAGTGCCTGCCCCCCCCACCACGCTCTGATAAAGCGATAACGTGGTGGGAGCAGGCACTTTCATTGAATTTTAGAGGGACCTCACAAATTAAATTTTTGGGAAGTTCCTTTTTTAAATTAAAATTTTTGACTCATACAATAAAGAAACTCTAAAACCTCATTCCGATGAGGAGTGGTTTAGAGTTTCTTTATTTTTTTTAGCTTCTTTATTAATTGTACTGAGGCTCTTTAAGACGATTCTTTGCTCATGAAGTATGGTAGCCTGAGTTGCTGCAAGCCGTCCAGAAGGAACACGGAAAGGGGAGCAGCTTACATAATCCATGCCTGGATCAAAGCCAGAACTGGATCAATTCTTTTTCACCACCACGGTCGCCACGACTGAATCCAAACGTTGTCTGAGTTGGATCGTTGGTTCCAAAAGAGAAAAAGTCTACCTCTTCGGCAAATTGATCGGCTATTAGCGCTGCGCGGGGTGTTTCAATCATGGTTCCATTCAAGTAGTCGAATGCCTTCCCTGTTTCTCCCTGAATTTGGTCTCCAATTGTAGTTACCATTTTGCGCATCTTCTTAAGTTCATTCACAACATGGCATTATCCATCATTCCAGGCATCGAATGTACGGCACCTTGTTCTCGACATAAAAAAAGTGGTTAATTTTAACTTTCTGTCCAAAAAATTTGCTTGCGACAGCCTTTACCATTAGTTTAGCTGTATCCCCAATCGAATCTGAAACGACAAAGACCGTTTTATTTATTAATCACTATCAATTCCCCTTTTCTTAAAGTAATAGAAACAGCATTTTTAAGTATAGAACCCATATATTTCTTATTACTCCCCTCCCAAGTTCTCTCAATATGTTCTCTGAGTTTAAGAGATAACAATATTATTGACAGAATGAAGACCTCTAAATAATGGAGAAGTTCTTTATGTATATTATAATTCATAAAATTATAAATTTTTCAAATCATTTTATATTTACTACTTTATAGAACGCCTCTATTCTCTTGTTTTAAAGGTTTCTATTAATTTCCTAGATAACAGTTATTAGTGATTCATATAAAAGAAAGGCATTTTCTTATGCTATGTTTTTAGTAAGCAAGAAAGGAGCTTATTGAATATGGCACAACAATCAGTTGCACATCAATTAGAGGATTCTAAAAAACAAAATAAAAGTCCAGAATTAAAATCAAATTCGAAATTAGCGTGGATAGGCGGAATTGCTTTTACTTTTTTCATTGCTTTATTAGGAGTTGGTTTATCGCAACTCTGGGGGTTCGATCGTGTGGGGCCAATGGCTAGTGCAATAATTATCTCAATTGTATGCCGCCAGATTTGGGAATATCCAGAGAAAATCCGTCCAGGCATTGAATTCTCTGCTAAAAAATTGCTGAGGGTTGCCATAGTTTTATATGGTCTAAAATTGAATATTGGAGTGATTTTTAACCAAGGAATGCCACTCCTTCTACGTGATATTGCAACCATTGCTTTTGTAATGGTGGTTATGATGGTGATAGCCAAGTGGTTGAAAGCAGATTTTGTACTTTCTCTATTGCTTGGAGTTGGAACAGCGGTGTGTGGAGCTGCAGCAATTGCGGCTGTATCACCGATCGTTAAATCAAAAGAAGAGGACACGGCTATAGGGGTAGGTATCATAGCTTTAGCTGGCACCGTGTTTGCTTTATTTTATACAGTGCTCCGCCCTGTTTTGCCGATTTCGGACTCTGATTATGGAATCTGGTCTGGCATAAGTTTACATGAAATTGCCCATGTGGCTATGGCTGCTGCTCCTGGGGGAGAGGATGCTCTAGCAATTGCGTTATTAGCTAAACTAGGTCGTGTTTTGCTATTGATTCCTTTATGTTTTATTCTCATTTATTGGATGAATAAACGAAATGCTGATACTGGCAAAACAAAAGTCGCCTTTCCTTGGTTTCTAATTGGATTCATAATTATGAGTCTGTTTGGAAGTTATGTTATTGGAACTTATATTTCCATCCCTTCGTATCTGATGGATGGAATTGCAGATCTCTCCACTTTTATCTTAACCATGGCTATGGTAGGGCTTGGTCTTAATGTTAGTTTTCAGGCAATACGCACTAAGGCTGCCCGTCCATTAGTCGCTATGCTCATTACTTCAATATTGCTAACGGTCATAACTTATTTCACATTGTAGTCCTTGCAAAAATATTTTAATTATTAAAAAATTGTTGTAATTTAAATTTTCTCTTGTTATCATTGTTTTTAAAATATTTTGAATATTTAAAAGTTTGCGAAAGTGGAGGTTGCTTATGGAATCTGAAAATGAATTGGTTTTTAATCAGGCGATTCGTACTGCAGACATCTTAGTGGAAATGCTAGGTTCAAAGTGTGAAGTGGCGATCCATGATTTTAGTGATCTAGAACAATCATTAATATATTTAGCGGGAACATTAACTGAGCGCGGAATTGGGTCACCGATTACTGATCTTGTGCTCAGAGAACTGCAAACAGATGATGGTGAAGTGAATGACTTTGCTAATTATAAAACAGTTTCCAAAAAAGGGTTGGTTATGAAGTCATCTACGGTGTTTCTTCGAGATCAGCACAACAAAGTAATTGGAGCATTGTGCATTAACATTGATATAAGTTTACTTATTCAAATAGGAGGTGAGATTCAGGACTTTATTAAATTTAATGAGGAGAAAACTAACAAAGAAAACTTTTATAACACCATTCATGAAGTCATTGAAGACATGACCCAAAGAGTTTTGCAAAAATACCATAAGACAGCTACATTGCTTGAGATGGAAGAGAAGGTTGATGTAATAAGAGAACTTGATAAAAAAGGGGTTTTTCTTATGAAAGGTTCTACTGAATACTTAGCAAATGTACTAGGGGTATCCAAATATACAATATATAACTATCTGCAAAAAATTCGTTCAGAAACAGATTTCATTATAAATAGGAGTTGATCACATGGTAAAAACAATTCAAACAAAAAAAGCACCAGCAGCAATTGGAGCATATTCTCAAGCAGTAGAGAAAGGAAATTTGCTTTTTATTTCAGGCCAATTACCTATAAATCCTGAAACCAACGAAATGAGTGAAAGTATAGTAGAGCAAGCAGAGCAATCACTTAGGAATATTCAAGCGATTCTAAGTGCCTCTGATATGACTTTAGAACACGTTGTTAAAAACACGATTTTTGTTACTTCATTAGAACAAGCTGCGGCAGTAAATGAAGTTTATGCCAAGTTTTTCAGAGAAACTCAACCTGCTCGAGCAATGGTAGGTGTTAAAGAGCTACCAAAGAATGCATCAATAGAAATAGAATCAATTGCAATGCGGTAATTATTAGAAAATAGCAAATAAATTTTAGGAGGCTTATCCATGTCATTTAGTTATGTATCTCATTTATATTGTCCAAAGTGCGATAACACGTACAGCGTGGAAGAAAAAAATCAATTGTGTGAATGTGGTTCACCACTTCTAGTAGCTTATAACATGCAAGAACTTAAGGCCAACTTAAAACCGAAAAATTTGCTTGAGAGAAAAGCGGATTTGTGGCGCTATCATGAACTTCTTCCTATTCAGAATATTGAGAATGTTGTTACATTAGGAGAAGGATTGACACCTTTACTTCATATGAAAAATACAGGGCAAGACATGAATATTCCTAATTTATACATGAAGGATGAAGGTTTAATCCCTTCTGGTTCCTTTAAATCCCGTGGGGCTGCTGTAGGAGTATCAAAAGCAAAAGAATTAGGTGTTAAGGAACTAGCCATGCCTACAAACGGCAATGCAGGGGCAGCATGGTCACTATATTGTGCACAAGCTGGAGTGACGTCGACTATTGTAATGCCAGTGGACGCTCCTGAGATAACCAGAAAAGAGTGTACCGCAGCTGGTGCTTCTTTATATCTAGTAAATGGATTAATTGGCGATGCAGGAAAAATTGTTGCACAAGCAGTAAAAGACTATGATTTATTTGATGCTTCTACACTTAAAGAGCCGTACCGGATCGAAGGTAAAAAAACGATGGGACTAGAGATAGCTGAGCAATTTGGTTGGGAGGTACCCGATGTGATTCTTTACCCAACCGGTGGGGGCGTAGGACTGATTGGAATATACAAAGCGTTGCAAGAATTACAAGAGCTGGGGTGGATTAAGGATAAGATGCCAAGATTAGTTGCTGTACAAGCTGAAGGATGTGCCCCAATTGTGAAAGCCTGGAAAGAAGGAAAATTATCAGCAGAACCTTGGCAGGATGCTGAAACAGTCGCTTTTGGCATAAATGTAGCAAAAGCTTTGGGAGACTTTTTAATTTTGGATGCCATCAAGCAAACAAACGGTTGTGCTATTGCGGTCAGTGATGAAACTCTATTAGAAGAACTAAATAAGGTTGCGTCAGCTGAAGGTGCTTTTGTTTGCCCAGAGGGAGCTGCAGCATTCGCCGCTGCTCGTAAGTTGCGGGAGAGCGATTGGATTAAGCAGGATGATCGTGTAGTTGTATTGAATACGGGTGCTGGTATTAAATATCCAAATACTGTTGAAGTCGATGCACCGATTTTGCAACCCGAGGATAAAATTGTAAGGGATTATGTAAGATAACTCATTATTATTTAAAAATAGCCCCTCTTTGCAGTGAGGGTAAAGTTATTAGTGTGGACCACACTAATAATAATATGGCGAAGAAGTCACCTGCCTGCTTATAGTAGGGATTGTTATGCAAGAGTATTCCCCGTGATAATTACCGATATAAGTCCAATAGTTCGCTCACATGTAAAATTATTTTATTTATCGGGCTTCATTTACCTTAGATATGTGAAATATACAGTCATTGTTTATTTGGGGATGATGGATGCCCTGGTAATTAAAATAGAAATAAACAATTCCTTGTCAATTAATAAAATTACGAAAAGGAGTGATAGTTAGTGGAAAAGAGGACGGAGTTATCAAAGACACTAAAACCACATTGGGTCGTTGCAATTGCTTTTGGTTCCGCTATAGGGTGGGGGGCATTCGTGCTCCCTACTGATTGGATGAGAGAGGCTGGGCCTATGGGGGTGATATTAGGCGTCTTAATTGGCGCTATATTGGTAATGGTCATAGCTGTGAGTTATGGTTACCTGGTTGAAAAATTCCCTGTTTCCGGGGGAGAGTTTGTTTTTACCTACTTGGGATTTGGACGAACAAACGCATACATATGTGGGTGGTTTGTAACATTGTCATATGTTACCTCAGTGGCTTTGAACGCATCTGCCATAGTTGTTCTTTTTAAATTTTTGTATCCCAATGTAGTTGAAATAGGTTATATGTATACAATTGCCGGGTGGGAAATATACTTCAGTCAAATTGTCTTAGCAGGTATAGCTTTAGTTGTATTTAGTTTGGCGAATATAAAAGGAATTTCTATCACTGGTAGAATGCAATATATTTTTAGTGTGATTTTGTTTTCGGGCGTACTATTTATGGGGATAGCTATGACTCTACATCCAGACACCTCATTTTCAAATCTTCAGCCCGCTTTTAATACGAGTATAGGTGGGTGGTCATCCATTCTCGTAATTGTAGCAACTGCGCCATTCTTATATTCAGGCTTTAACAATATTTCGCAGGCATCTGAAGAATTTAATTTCTCTTCTAAGATGGCATTCAAGTTGATGATCTTCGCACTTGCCTGCGGTGGAATCGTCTATGCTGTAATGGTTTATGCAACTGCTATGGGTGCTCCTTGGCAGCAACTGACAAGCACTAATCCTGTGTGGGGTACTGGTGATGTGGCAACTGATATGTTTGGTGGAATAGGGATGTTGATTTTAGTAGTGGCACTATGTATGGGGATTTTTACTGGAATTAACGGTTTTCTTGTTTCCTCCAGCCGAATGTTACTTGCTATGGGAAGAGCACGAATCTTACCACGTATTTTTACCAAAGTTCATCCGAAATTTAACACACCTTATGTCGGCATTATTACTGCCGCATTTATTTGCTTTATCTCGCCATGGTTTGGACGTCAAGCACTGTTATGGATTGTTGATATGACAGCAACAGGGGTTGCAATTGCATATGCTTACACCTGTGCATCAGCATATACGTTTTTTAATTGGCAAGATAATCCTGTCCGGAAGGTTTTTTCCTTAGCAGGAACACTTATCAGTCTGGTATTTTTAGGCTTGCTCTTTATTCCAGGATCTCCAGCTTTCCTCGCTTTACCATCCATCATTGCATTAGTAGCTTGGGTTTTACTGGGTGCATTATTTTATCTAATTAACAGACAAAGATACAATAAAATACCCAAAAATGAATTGGATTACTACATTCTTGGAAAAGAACTGTCGGATATCAGCGACGAATCGGATGATATCTCACGAACGGGCATGTGATACCTTCCTTAACTATACCTAAATTAGGAGATGAATTAAATGGTGAAGTACATTAAAGAGAGCGAAAAGCAATCTAAGCAAAACACAGGAAACGTAAGAGAAATTGTGATGAATGAGTTAAATAATATTAAAGAAAATGGGGAAGAGGCAGTCAGGTTATTGTCTGAGAAATTTGATGGGTGGAACCCTGAATCTTTCAGAGTTTCACAAGAGGAAATAAGTCGAGCCATCAAAACCCTTCCTGAGACATTTAAACAAGATACCCAGTATTGTCAACAACAAGTTAGAGATTTTGCGAAAGCACAGTTAGAAACTCTATCTGAGTTTGAAAAGGAAACTCAGCCGGGAGTGTTCTTGGGTCAGAAATTAATTCCAATGGACAATGTAGGTGCATATGTACCTGGAGGTCGTTTTCCTATTGTTGCTTCTGTTCAGATGAGCACTATCCCTCCAAAAGTGGCCGGAGTCGAGAGAGTTATTGCATGTTCTCCTTCAAGAAACGGTGAAGGAATTCACCCAGGTGTCCTGTATGCGATGAACTTAGCAGAGGTTGACGAAATCTATTCACTTGGAGGTATCCAAGCTATAGGAACAATGGCTTATGGAATTGAGGGTATTAAACCAGTGGACTTTATAGTTGGTCCAGGTAACGCTTTCGTTGCTGAATCTAAGCGACAGGTATTTGGGGAAGTAGGAATTGATCAAATTGCGGGGCCAAGCGAAAATTTAATTATTGCAGATGAGTCTGCAGATCCCGTTCTAATAGCAGCAGATATTTGGGGACAATGCGAGCATGATTTCAATGCTGTGACTATATTTATTACAACATCGGAAGAATTGGCGAGAAAAGTCCAAAAAGAAATGGAAACACAAATCATTTCCTTAGACACTTCAGAAGTAGCTAAAGGATCCTGGGAGAAATATGGTGAAATTATTATAGTGGAGGATAAACAAGAAGCGATAAAAGTTGCAAATGATTATGCGATTGAACACGTTCAAATACAGGCTGAAGATTTAGATTATTATTTGGAAAACATGAGGAACTATGGTTCGTTATTCCTTGGGGAAGAAACGACTGTAACATATGGAGACAAAGGTATCGGCACCAATCACATTCTACCAACAGGCAAAGCCGCAAGATATACTGGTGGGCTATGGGTTGGTAAATTCCTTAAAACGGTTACTTATCAAAAATGTACAAAGGAAGCTAGCAAAAAAATAGCACCGATTATTGCCAACCAGTGTCGTTATGAAGGCATGTCTGCCCACGCCGTAACTGCAGAAGTAAGAGAGAAAAAATTCTAGCTCTGTCATGAAGAATGAAGTATAGGTTAATGGCTAAGGAGGTTAAATTTATGTGTAACCCAAAATCAGAAAACCGTTTAGTCTTTAATAAAGAGTTTACGAGACAGGAACCTATTCCAGAGGATGGGATTAAACGGGCCATGGAAATTATGGAGACCGGCCGACTTCATCGATATAATACTGTGAGGGGTGAAGTTGCTGAGACCAGTCTTCTAGAAAAAGAGTTTGCTGATTATGTAGGAACAGCATATTGTACTGGTTTATCGTCATGTGGGAGTGCGATATATGTTGCACTAAAAAGTGTAGGTGTGTTGCCAGGTGACAGAATCCTTTGCAATGCTTTTACATTAGCTCCCGTGCCTGGCGCAATAATGAATACGGAAGCAGAACCAATTTTTGTGGAAATTGATGAGAATTATCTAACGGACCTTGATGATTTGGAAGAGAAAGCTGAAGCATCAGGCGCTAAATTTTTCCTTTTATCGCATATGAGAGGTCATATTGTTGATATGGATCGCGTAACGGAAATTTGCAACCGGTTTGGAATTACAATGATTGAAGATTGCGCGCACACGATGGGGGCAAAATGGGGAGATAAATTCACAGGAACTTTTGGTGAAGTTGGATGTTTTTCCACTCAAACCTATAAGCATATCAATTCTGGTGAAGGTGGGCTGTTAGTTACAAACGATGATAACGTGGCAGCAAAAGTTATTCTGTACTCTGGCTCCTATATGCTTTACGAAAAGCATATTGCCAAACCGCCATTAGAAGTCTTTGAAAAATACAAACAAATGATACCTAATTTCAGTTTGCGTATGTCAAATCTCGTTGCTGCTTTAATAAGATCCCAGCTTCCAGAATTGGACAAGCAATGCACTCGTTGGAATGATCGATATAAACTGATAGAGAAAAGACTCAGGGGGACTCCCTATATCCGTCTACCTGAGAGAAGCGTAAAGGAACACTTTGTTGGCTCATCCTTTCAGTTCACCATTAAAGGTGCCCCGGTTTCTAAGGTCAAACAATTTATTAATACATGTTCAGATCGAGGAATTGAAATTAAATGGTTTGGGAGTATGGAACCTAAGGGGTTCACAAGCAGGTTTGAAAGCTGGGAATACTTTGGCAAAACAAATCCTTTACCCAAAACAGCCGAACTCTTAAATTTCATGTGTGATTTTAGAGTACCTTTAACTTTTAGTTTAGATGACTGTAAACAGATTACAACTATTATTCAGCAAGTTACTGAAGAAGTTATGCCTTAGTTTATAAGGGTGCTGCGAGCTTTTCATCTACACAATGGTTGGGTTTCTTTTCGAATGCTATAGTTAGTAAACAATCGTGTTCTTTATATTAAATTCCTTAAATAGGCATAGAATTTCTTATAATTAGCCCCCGATATCAAATATGTTTAGAGCCTGTTTTGATCAATCTTTTTCAAAAGCAGGCTTTTATCTTTTGGCTGCCTAAGCCTTTTAAACCCTATTTAATGTCAGTTTTTATCTGTATCCAATAGAATGTAAATAAGGAGGGCCTCTTTTGAATCTAGAACACTTAAAGACTTTTCATACAGTTGCTCTTAAAAAGAATTTCTCTCAAACGGCAAAGACCTTACATATTTCTCAACCAAGTGTTAGTTTGCAAATCAGGCAATTGGAAGAATATCTAGGAGTCACCTTATTTAAACGCACTACTAAAAGTGTATATTTGACTCCTGCAGGTGAACTTTTGTTAGAATCCGCAGAAAATATCTTAAAGCAAGTAAATGATACAAAAAAAAGCATTGAAAAGCTCTCACAAAAGACAAGTGGTAATTTAATCATAGGTGCAAGTTTAACTATTGGAGAATATATTCTACCCTATCTCTTAGCAGAATTCAGTCGTAAATACCCTAATATAAAACTTGAATTAAAATTTTACAATTCTCAGCAAATCATCGAAAAATTAAATGACAAACAAATTCACCTTGGGTTTATCGAATCTATGATTTCGTACCCTGAATTTACACAAAAAGCTTTTTTGCAAGACGAATTGGTTATCATAGCTTCTTGTGATAAATCTACTTTACAAGGAGAAAATGGTTATATTTCTACTTCAAAACTTTTTTCCTTACCTTTTATTTCACGTGAAGAAGGTTCTGGCACAAGACAGGTAATAGAAGAAAAACTACAACATAATAATTTAAATCCTTCAAAATTGAACGTTATTCTAGAATTAGAAAATACTGAATCCATTAAATCAGCTGTAGAATCAGGTATGGGAATTTCTATTATTTCGAGAGCAGCTATTCAGAAAGAGATCCGTCTAAATACTCTTAAACCTTTAAGAATCGTGGACATAAATTTAACAAGGTCTTTGTATACCATTTTTAAGGATTATGACCTTTCTCTACCGGGAGAAACTTTTCAATCTTTCGTTGTCGATTACTATCGAAATGAGAATAGTATACCATTTTCTTATGATCATATTTAAACTGATTAATTTTACCAAACATAAATAGAAAGTACATAAGATTTTGTTACATTTCTAGTTCTAGAGGATTTTGGGGTCTGCCCTTATAGCCCTTCATCAGCCTTTAAAGATGCTAATCAATGATACAGCGTGGCTCATACCTGAAGGACGAAAATATGCCATGAATGAATTTACTCATACCGACTTTGGTATTTTCAATAAAAAGCCTCTATTAGTAGTTGAAGTAGATGGATACAAGTTTCATGAGAATAATCCAAAGCAGTTAAATAGAGATCAAATGAAAGATGAAATACTGAAGAAATATCCCTATTAAGGATTGAACTTGAAAATATCAGAGTCGAGCAAGGAAATTCTATGAGGAAACAGAGAACGATAAGTACTTGTGATAAAATGGAAGAAATGATTGAAAGAGGAGGAAACAGATGAGTATATGGTTGTTCCGAGCTGGGAGGCAGGGGGAGTACGAGAACAAGTTTTTACAGGATAATCGAGTGTATTTGACCTGGGATGATTTAAAGATAGATTTATCTGTGATCAGCGAAAAGGGAGAGCTTTATCAGGCACTTATTAACCTCTATGATCTTGAAAAAGAAAAGAAGGCGGTTAACTGGGCTTCACAGATCTGGCCGATCGCTCATAGGATGGAAGTTGGAGACTGGGTAGTTCTTCCTTCGAAAATGAACCGAACAATACATATTGGGGAGATTACTGGGGATTATCAGTACGAAGAATCAAACGGGAGCCCTTATTATCATTTTCGTGATGTGAAGTGGTTTGCGAAGGATATTCCGCGGGACCGTTTTGACCAGGACTTGTTGTATTCATTTGGCGCCTTTATGACAGTCTGTAAGATCAAACGAAACGATGCGGAGAAAAGAATCCGTGAGATGTATCGGAATCACTGGCATATCAAAAAAGACAAAACGATCGAGGATCTGGTTGATGAAAATGAAGACCAGGTTACGTTTGATTTAGATGAGTACATTTATGATCAGATTTCCAAGCGCATCATTCAGCGATTTAAAGGACATAACATGGAGACATTAATTGAAGAATTACTTAAGGCTAAAGGGTTTACCACTTATCGAAGTCCAGAAGGAGCAGATCACGGCGTTGATATCCTGGCTGCCTCTGATACGCTCGGCTTCGGGCATCCGAGAATTTGTGTACAGGTGAAGACGTCTGATACTCCTCTTGACCGACCTACATTAGACCAGTTAATTGGTACGATGAGTAACTTTAGTGCAGGTTTTGGTTTATTGGTTTCATGGAGTGGCTTTAAAAATTCCGTGATGAGAGAAGTTCCAAAGCAGTTCTTTAAAGTACGCTTATGGGATTCGAAAACGGTAATCAATGAGATCTTCAAAAATTATGAGCATTTAAGTGACGAAATTAAAAAAGAGATTCCGATTAAGAGAGTATGGATGATGGATGAGAGTGATAGCTAAAAGAAGGGTTAAAACCATCCCACAGGTTTTAACCCTTCTTTTAATGAAATTTTTAACTCCCCTGTATATAATAACAATGAAAGTTGTTAACGATATTCGGTTATCCAACTCAAAAAGGAGTGACCTCCCATGTCCCAGAAACCCATTCTCAAAATAGAAAACGTAGGAAAAGTCGAAGGCGATAAAGTATGGTTTCATCCCTTTCACTTCCAGCTAAACCAGGGCGAAGTGGCTGCCATCCAATGCGATCACATAGTGGGTCGGGTATTATTTAATGTTCTAACCGGAGAAGAAGCGGGATCTGGCAGGATGTCTTACTTTGATCAGCCTCACCCTAAAGACTGGAAGCGGTATAGCCATCGTATTGGGTTGGTGAGTCATGATGAAGGGGTATATGAGCGTTTGACTCCTTATGAATATGTACAGTTTTTCCAGCAGCTTTATGGCAGGAAAGCCGATATTAATGAGTTATTACATAAAGTGAATCTACCGATCGGGAAGTCTCGTCGGATTAAGCACCTCAATTATTCGGAGCGAAGGCGGTTGTCTTTTGTGAAGGCGCTTGTTCATCAGCCGGAGCTTGTGATTTTAGAAGAGCCTGATCAGAACATTGATTTAGAAAGTAAGGTGCTCTTGCGGGAATTGATCAATGTGCATACGGCTGAAGGCGGTGCGGCTTTGGTGATTACGAGTAATATGGAGAGTGCGGTGATCTTGACGAATGAGGTGTACCGCTTGAATGAAGAGGGTTTGAAGAAGATGGATGTGCAGGAGCCGGACGAGGGAGCGGGGGGCGATCAGCCCGATCAGGAAGATGACAGCCAACCGGAGCCTGAGTCGAGTGCGCACGTTCAATTGGAGCGGATTCCTGCGAAGGTGAAGGAGAAGATGATTCTTTTTGATCCTACGGAGATTGATTATGTGGAAAGTGTGGATGGTACGGTGCAGCTGCACGTGAAGGGCGGTGTGTTTCCGTGTGCGATTACGTTGCAGCAGTTGGAGGAGCGGCTGGAGCCGTTTGGGTTCTTTCGCTGCCATCGTTCGTATATTGTGAACTTGCAGAAGGTGCGAGAGGTGATGACGTGGACGAGAAACAGCTACAGCTTAATTCTTGATGATCATCATAAGAGCAATATTCCTTTATCGAAAGGCAAGCTGCAGGATTTAAAGCAAGTATTGCGCATGTAAGTGAATATTTCCCGGGAAATTGTCGGGACAAGTCGTTTGATTCACAGCTTTCTATACTCCATTGGCCTTTTGTGATGTTTCATTCATAGTTTCATAGCTCCATTCACCCTGTGATTCACTCCTTTCATGCTGCTTTTAATGCTGGGTTGACGAGAGCGTTATAAGCTTAAGTCATCCAGTTGCGAAAGCAGAAAAGGGGAAATGAATATGAATAGCATTATTGACGTCACGAATGTTCATAAGGAATATGACGGAAAAAAAGCGTTGGACGATTTGTCGTTCTCGATTCAACCTGGAGAAACGTTTGGCTTCTTAGGGCCGAGCGGGTCGGGTAAAACGACGACGATTAAGCTGCTGACGGCTCAAGAGGGGTATCAGTCGGGAAATGTTCACGTGTTTGGGGCTTCTGTGGAAAAGTTAAAACATCCGAAGCAGATGAAGCGGATTGGTGTATTGACGGATAATACCGGTTTGTATGAGCGGCTAACGGTCGAAGCGAACTTAAGGTTGTATTGTAAATTGTACGATGTATCCTATCAACGCATTGACGAGGTGCTGCATGAAGTAGGATTAACAGGGGAAGAATCTAAGATTGTCAGCAAGCTCTCCAAAGGAATGAGGCAGCGTGTGACGTTGGCTCGGACGATTTTGCATAAGCCGGAATTGTTATTTCTTGATGAGCCGACGTCTGCCCTGGACCCTGTCAGTACCGAGCGAATTCACAGCATTTTACGGACGTTAAACGAAGAAGGCACCACAATTTTCTTAACGACCCATGATATGTATGAAGCGGAACGAATATGTGACCGTGTCGCTTTTTTAAATAAAGGACACATCCAATTGCAGGGGCCGCCGCGGGATCTGCGGGTGAGCCATTCGGATTCTTCGATCACGCTCTTGCTGAAAGATGGAAGAGAGCAGCTCGTCGGCAACGATCATGAAGGAGCGGAACGTATTGGGGCAGCGATCGCCAGTCAACAGCTGGCGTCTGTGCATTCCAATGAGCCAACTTTAGGTGATATTTTCGCTCGTGTTACAGGAAAGGAGCTGTTCTAATGATATCCGTCAAACGAATTCAAGCGGTTGTGATCAAGGATTACCGGGATCTTTTGAAAAATGCGTATATGCTGTCTACGGCTGTCATTCCGCTGTTCTTTGCGCTTTTATTAAATCAGGAGGGAGAAGTTCAGACAGCGGCTGTCTTTATGCCGATCACGCTTACGATGGTCATCGTTGGTTCTTTTATACAGGCGGCTGTCATCGCGGAAGAAAAAGAGAAGAACACGTTGAGAGGACTGCTCCTGTCTCCGCTCAATACAGTAGAGATTTTCATTGGGAAAAGTGTGATTTCTGCTGTTGCAAGCCTCATTATGATTGTGGCGGTCGTCCTGATCGGGAACATACCGCTGCCCGATCAGATGCTGCTCACCACGGCAGCGATGGTTATTAGTCTCACTATATTTATCAGTATCGGGACGATTCTCGGACTGGTTTCTCGTACGGTCATGGAAACGTCGGTCATCGGCATTCCTGTGTTGTTCATTTTTGGCATGGGTGACATTTTTCAAACGATGATTGAAGCCGAGTGGCTTATTGATGCAATGGGCTATTTGCCCGATCAGCAAATCGGCCAGCTGCTTCTGCAGTTGAATAACGGTCAGGCTGTTGGTGACCACATCCTCGTCTTATCGATATGGGCGGTCGCCAGTGTGATCGTCACGATTTATATTTATAAAAAGCGCCGGTTTGATTGATCGCGTGTTCCCTGCTCATTACTTTTTAAAGTAATGGGCTTTTTTTATGGTATAGCGGGCTTAACTCTATGAATGTTCAGGCTCTCACTTTTAACCTAACTGGAAATAGTTTATAATTTAATTATCAGACAAGAGTGATTTTTAAATCTATAAAACGCTATCATAGGAATTAATCACAGAAAAGGTGTACTTACGTGAACGTCTGCATCTTTTCACCAAATATTTGGATGTAAGGATGGTTAATGATGAGCAACAGAGAAGCTAATACAGATGTGATTTTAATTGGTGCAGGTATTATGAGTGCTACATTGGGGTCACTGCTGAAGGAATTAGTGCCGGACTGGAATGTGAAAGTGTTTGAAAAGCTAGGAAGTGCGGGAGAGGAAAGCTCCAACGTATGGAATAATGCAGGGACGGGACATGCTGCCTTGTGCGAGCTGAACTACACGCATGAACATCCGGACGGTTCGATCGATATTACGAAAGCGATTAAAGTAAATGAACAGTTCCAGGTGTCTAAACAGTTCTGGTCTTACCTCGTGAACAGTCATATGATTCGTAACCCACAGGAGTTTATTCTGTCACTGCCTCATATGAGTTTTGTGCAAGGGAAGAAGAACGTTGAGTTTTTAAGAAAGCGCTATGAAAAGATGGGGGCGAACCCATTGTTTAAGGATATGGAATTTTCCGATGATCCGGAGCAGCTTAAAGAATGGATTCCGCTCATGATGGAAAATCGTAAAGTGACAGAGCCGATTGCCGCTACAAAAATTGATGCCGGCACGGATGTGAATTTCGGTGATTTAACACGCAAGTTGTTCGATCATTTAGAGAGCAACAATCTTGAGGTCAACTACAAGCGTAGTGTGGAAGATATTACACGCACGAGCGACGGTCTGTGGGAAGTCAAAGTGTTTGACCATGAGAATGGGAAACTTGAATACCATACGGCGAAGTTCGTCTTCATAGGAGGCGGGGGCGGCAGTCTGCACCTGCTTCAGAAAACCGGTATCCCTGAATCCAAGAACATCGGCGGCTTCCCAGTCAGCGGTCAGTTCATGGTCTGTAAAAATCCTGAAGTGATCGAACAGCACCATGCCAAAGTTTATGGTAAAGCGAAGGTAGGGGCTCCCCCTATGTCTGTGCCGCACCTGGATACACGCCTGATCGACAATAAAACGTCGCTGTTATTCGGCCCATTCGCCGGTTTCTCGCCGAAGTTCTTAAAAACAGGATCTCTATCCGACTTATTAACTTCTGTGAAAAAAGATAACCTCTTCACGATGATGGCGGCAGGGGTCAAAAACGTGTCCCTGACGAAATACTTGATTGAACAAGTCATCCAGTCCAAAGAACAGCGTATGGAAGAGCTGCGTGAATTCATTCCGAACGCAAAAAGTGAAGATTGGGAGTTAGTCACGGCCGGACAGCGTGTTCAAGTAATCAAAGATACAAAAGCCGGAAAAGGAACGCTTCAATTCGGAACAGAAGTGGTCACCGGCGCTGATGGTACCGTCGCGGCCTTATTAGGTGCTTCACCTGGCGCGTCAACGGCAGTATCCGTCATGCTTGAAGTATTAGAACGATGCTTCCCGCAGCATATCAAAGAGTGGGAACCGAAGATCAAAGAGATGATTCCTTCTTACGGAATCTCATTATCGGAAAATCCTGATCTGATCCGTGAGATTCATGCTTCAACGGATCGGGCGCTTAAGCTGGAAGGCGAGAAGTACGCAGAATCAATGTAAATAAGGCTAAATAAAACTAAAAAGAAACACCTAGGCTGCCATGACTCTACATTCAATTAGAGCCGGCAGTCTGACTTATGAAAAGGTTGATCATAATTCATGGACGACTCGACTTTTTATCGTAAGGTATGATTAGTTAGTTTCGGCGTAATGAATGATTTCTTCGGACTTTAAAGAAGAGTATAAAAATTAAATGACGGCATTATCGAAGCTGTCCCCTCGTTGGGAGATGCTTGTGGTAATGCCTCATTTTTTTCTTTCTGGTATTCTCTTAGACGTGTATTGAGCTATGCTTGATTCCTGTTAAGGGTGTAAAAGGACGAGTTAAATATTTGAAAATAAAAGGTTGACAATTAAATGAAAGCGCTTTACTATGTGTGTGACGGGTTACATATGCATGAACTTATATTTTTTTGTGTAGTATGTAACGGGTTACATATGTATGAAAACAGGGAAGTGATTGGCCGATATGTCCACGATTAGAGATGTAGCAAAGTTAGCGGAAGTTTCAGTCGCTACGGTCTCCCGCGTACTTAATGGAAATGGTTATGTGCGGAGTGATACAAAAGAAAGAGTTGCAGCGGCAATTAAACAACTGAACTATCGCCCCAATGATGTAGCGCGTAGTCTTTTTAAAGGTCGTTCTAAGATGATTGCTTTGTTTGTTCCAGATATTATGAACCCTTTCTTTCCGGAGCTGGCACGTGCAGTAGAAGACATGACGAAACAACAAGGGTTTACCTTTGTTTTATGTAATACAGATGATGATCTTACAAAAGAAATGGCTTATTTAGATGCATTAAAACAAAAGTCTGTTGATGGGATCATTATTGTATCAAGTACGATGACGGCAGAATACATTGAAAGCTTTGATATACCAGCGGTGGCGTTGGATCGTATTATACATTCAAATATTTCATCAGTAACCGTAAATAATCGTGAAGGGGCTAAGGAAGCCGTTCAGTATTTAAAAGAAATCGGTTGCCAAAGGATCGCTCATGTGACGGGGCCTGATCATGTCAGTAACGCAAAACAACGATTAAAAGGTTACTTAGATGTAGTAGAAAAGGAAGAATGGTTTACCTCTGATTTTATTGAACAGGGAGAGTATCACTTTGAAGGTGCAAAAAAAGCGACAGAATCCCTTTTAACAAAGTTCCCTGAAATTGATGGGTTATTTGTAGCTAACGACTTAATGGGAGTAGGAGCGATCAAGGGTGCAGAGTCTTTAGGTATATCCGTTCCAGGCCAGCTTTCTATTATTTCGTTTGATGGAATCAAGCTTGGGGAGACCACGTCACCCGCATTAACAACCATGGCTCAGCCTATTTATAAAATTGGGGCGCGTGCTGCAGAGATACTTATCCAACAAGTGGAAGAAAATGAATCTAAAACCTTAGTCGAAGAATTCTCCGTAAAGCTTATTGAACGAGATTCTACTCGGAAAAAGGGAGAGGATCAATAATGAATGAAACATCAACGGTATGTGTAGTTGGCAGCATCAATATGGATTTAACCGTTTCAACTTCTGTTATTCCTAACCAGGGAGAGACGGTAATGGGCGAAAGCTTTGCTACCTACCCAGGTGGAAAAGGAGCAAATCAGGCTGTCGCGGCAGCAAGATTAGGAAGCGACGTTAAAATGGTGGGAGCTCTCGGTGATGATGTGTTCGGCATTAGCTTAAAGGAACATCTTCAGCAAGAAGGAATTGACACTTCCTCAACGGAACTCTTCAATGAACAATCTACTGGTACGGCAACGATTATTTTATCCAACAACGATAATCGAATTATCGTTGCTCCAGGAGCGAATCAATTGGTCACGCCTTCTTACGTGGAAAAGCACAGAGCAGCAATTGAAGAAAGCGACATCATACTGCTGCAAATGGAAATACCGATAGAAACGATTTCCTATGTTGTTACCATTGCTAAGGAGTTTAAGATCCCAGTTATATTAAATCCTGCTCCCTATCAGCCTTTACCAGCTGCGATTTTAAATCAAGTTGATTATATGACTCCAAACGCTTTAGAAGCTGAGCTTTTTAAACAGGAATCTATAGCTGACGATTTGCTTGAGAAGTGGATTACAACCAAAGGCGAGCTCGGCTCTTGCCTATATGTAAATGGAAAAGAGGTGCACATTCCTGGTTATCCTGTACCTGTTAAAGATACAACGGGTGCTGGAGATACGTTTAATGGAGCATTAGCAACTCAGCTTGCCCAAGGCATTTCGACAAAGAAAGCTGTATCCTTTGCGAATGCAGCGGCCGCTTTATCTGTAACTGAGAAAGGGGCGCAAGGAGGAATGCCGACGTTAGATGAGGTACAGAACTTCTTAAAAGAAAGGTTAGAAGAGATATGAAAAAACACGGTGTATTAAATAGAGAAATCGCTAGTGTTTTAGCACGATTAGGACATACAGACACGATTGTTATTGCAGATTGCGGCTTGCCAGTCCATGACCAAACGAAATGTATTGACGTTTCGCTTTCCCTCGGGATTCCTGGAGTACTGCAAGTGATGAGAACACTAATTGAAGACATGGAAGTTGAAGCCGTAACGGTTGCTGAGGAAATGGAACGCAATAATAAGCAAATGTTCACAGAACTGCACAAAGATTTTGCTTCTAAAGATGTTCGCATTGTCTCACATGATGAGTTAAAAAAAGCAGCAAAAGAGGCAAAGGCTGTTATTAGGACGGGAGAAGCGACACCTTATTCCAATTTTATTTTACATTCAGGAGTCATTTTTTAAGAAATGGGGTGAGTGGTATGAATGAACCGACGCTTGTAGAAATGAGTGAAATTGATAAGTCTTTTTCAGGAAACCATGTCTTACAGAAAGTGAACTTTTCCGTTCAACCAGGAGAAGTCCATGCTCTGATGGGGGAGAATGGAGCGGGAAAGTCGACCCTGGTAAAAGTATTAACAGGAATCCACCCTCGAGACAACGGCACAATTACTGTAAAGGGTAAAGAGGTTGATTTCTCCCACCCGAAACAAGCTGAAAAGCAAGGCATTGTAGTCATTCATCAAGAATTAAATATCATTCCTCACTTAACCGTGACCGAAAATATGTTTTTAGGAAAAGAACTATCAATCGGAAAAACAGGCATTCTTCGAAAAAAAGATATGCATAAACAAACGCTTGAAAACTTAAAACGTCTCGGTGTAGACAATATTCCACCAAATGAAACCGCTGGAAACTTATCTGTTGGGAAGCAGCAAATGATTGAGATTGCCAGGGCAATTTCAACAAATGCAGAAATGATTATTATGGATGAACCAACAGCTGCTTTAACTGATCGAGAAATCACGAGTTTATTTAAAGTCATTGAGTCGCTTCGAAAACAGGGAGTGAGTATTGTCTACATTTCGCACCGTATGGAAGAGATTTTTCAAATATGTGATCGAATCACGGTGTTGCGAGATGGCAAATCGATTGGTACAGAACAAATTAAAGAAACTTCCTTTGATGCGATTGTAAAAATGATGGTTGGCAGAGAATTAGGTGATCGTTTCCCTGAAAGGTCTAGTGTGATTGGGGAAACATTACTGGAAGTTAAAGATCTATCGAGGGAAGAGTTGTTTGAAGGGATAAACTTTCAAGTCAAAGAAGGAGAAGTGCTGGGTGTAGCAGGACTTATGGGCGCTGGACGTACGGAGATTATGGAGACGATTTTTGGGGCAGCTAAAAAGTCCAAAGGACAAGTGCTGCTCGATGGCAAACCGTTAAATGTAACGCATCCCCGAGACGCTATAAGAGCTGGAATTGGCTTCATAACGGAAGATCGAAAAGATGAAGGACTCGTACTTAATTTATCCATTCGAGAGAATGTCGCATTAACAAATTTGAAAACGGTTTCTAAAAACGGATGGATTTCGAGCTCAAAAGAAAGTGTGTTAGTTGATGATTTAATCGAGAAACTGCATGTTCGTACAACGGGGCGTGAACAGGAAGTTAAATCGTTAAGTGGAGGGAATCAACAAAAGGTAGTCATTGCCAAATGGCTCGGAATTCAACCGCGCTTACTTATATTAGATGAACCAACTCGAGGCGTCGATGTAGGAGCTAAAAAGGAAATCTATAACATTATTAACCAATTAACTGAACAAGGCGTTGCCATTATTATGGTTTCCTCTGAATTACCGGAAATACTAGGAGTCAGCGATCGGATCATGGTAGTCCATGAAGGAAAAGTGACACAAATTTTCAATAAAGGCGAAGCTGATCAAGAGAAGATTATGCATGCTGCCACTGGAGGTGAGTAAGAGATGAAGAAGAAAATATTAAATAATCTCTCACAATTGGGTCCCCTGATAGGTCTTATCATCATTGTTATTATCCTCGGGTTTACAAGCGATAGCTTTTTCACTCTTAACAATATACTAAATTTATTAAGGCAAATATCGATTAATGCTCTTATTGCATTTGGGATGACGTTCGTCATATTGACTGGAGGAATTGATTTATCAGTCGGCTCGATCCTTGCCTTTGGTAGCGCACTTACCGCAGGAATGCTTTCAAGTGGGATGGACCCGATGTTAGCTGTTTTTATCGGTTTGCTAGCTGGATTACTCATGGGAGCTATGAATGGACTGATTATTACAAAAGGAAAAGTGGCTCCTTTCATTGCAACGTTAGCGACCATGACGATTTTCCGCGGAGCTACTCTAGTTTATACCGAAGGCCGTCCCATTACAGGTCTATCGGACAGCTTCTCATTTGAAATGATTGGTAAAGGCTATGTGTTTGGGATTCCTTTTCCTGTCATTTTAATGCTTATCGCTTTTGGTGTATTGTTTTTCATTCTAAGAAATACAGTCTTTGGACGACAGGTCTATTCAATTGGTGGTAATGAAGAAGCATCTATTTTATCTGGTATAAGAGCTGACCGGGTGAAAATCTGGGTTTATTCTATTACCGGAATGCTTTCGGTATTGGCAGGTATTATCCTGACGAGCCGATTAAACTCAGCCCAACCCACAGCGGGAACGATGTATGAGCTAGATGCCATTGCTGCTGTAGTTCTCGGGGGGACAAGCCTTACAGGAGGACGAGGCTGGATCACGGGTACCCTGATTGGGGCATTGATTATAGGAGTGCTAGACAATGGGCTAAACTTGCTAAACGTTTCCTCATTCTATCAGCAGATTGTAAAGGGTGGTGTCATATTGCTGGCTGTAGTACTTGATCGCAGGTCCAAATAATTTAATATAAGGAGGAAAAGAAACATGAGAAAATGGTTGAAAACAGTTGGTGTTGTAAGCTTATTGATTGTAATGGCAGCTTGTTCTACGGAAAGTCCGGGGAGTTCGTCAGACGAAGATTCCGGTGATGGAGATGGGTCTATTAAAATAGGAATGTCGATTTCGACATTGAATAACCCATTTTTTGTATCATTACGTGATGGGGCTGAAGCTGCTGCCGAGGAAGCAGGTTATGAGATTACTACGGCAGATGCTCAAGATGATTCAGCTTCGCAAGTGAGCGATATTGAAGACCTTATTCAGCAAGATATTGACGTTTTATTAGTAAACCCCACTGATTCATCAGCAATTTCATCAGCGATTGAGTCTGCGAATAGTGCAGATATTCCGGTTATTACTGTGGACCGTACTGCCGATGAGGGAGAAGTAGCTACACATATTGCCTCAGATAATGTGGAAGGTGGAGAGATGGCAGGGGAGTTTATTGCAGAACAAATTGAGGAAGAAGGGGACGTTGTTGAACTTGAAGGAATCTCCGGGGCTTCCGCTACACGTGAGCGGGGAGAAGGTTTCCACAATATCGTGGACGAGATAGATGGTATAGAAGTAGTGGCGAAGCAATCTGCTGATTTTGATCGTTCGAACGGACTTAATGTAATGGAAAATATTCTTCAAAGTAACAGTGAAATTGATGCTGTTTTTGCTCATAATGACGAAATGGCATTAGGTGCACTTGAAGCGCTGGAATCGAATAACTTAGCTGATGAAGTCGTTTTAGTAGGATTTGATGCAATAGACGATGCACGCGATGCCGTTTCAGAAGGAAGAATGGATGCAACAGTTGCTCAGCAACCTGAATTAATAGGCGAAGAAGCGATTACTACAGCTGCTCAAGTAGTCGAAGGTGAAGAAGTAGAGGAATTTGTACCAGTTGAGCTTGATCTAGTTACAGAATAATATGAGTTGCAAAATAAACGCGTGAAATCAGGTTCATGATTTCACGCGTTTATTATTTCGTTTTTTGAATGCGCAATAGTAATTTTATACTTATGCCCTAAACACTTTAAACTGTTTTGGAACGTTTCGGTTTTTTTCTTGTATATTTTCCAATTATAGTTAGATTTATGCAGAGAGATTCCAAGTCGTTAAAAAAAGTACATAGGTCTAGGAAATCCATAGTTATTAAAGCAGGGAAGCTCGTAAACACTTCAAGATTTGACCTCGTTTAATCAAGAGGTATATAGAGGAAAGCCTAGAAGATAAACGATTAAAAGTGAGAGTGAGGAATTTAGCACAGAATAATGTTCTAGAGAAAAAACAAACATGAATGTTTCCCGAAACACTTTCAAAAAACTTTTTCTTAAAATTGACACCACCCTTGCACTTCTTTCGATTTTAGAAGTGCAGGGGATTTTTATGGTCTAAATACAAGGAGGAATATAAATGAATTACTTAAAAGAATTGAATACGTTTCATGATCAAACAGATTTGGACAAACTTTCCTCGTCGGCGAATGGTCAGAGGTTTGATAGTTTGGACGAGTATAGGGGAGCATTTCGTGGGACCGGCGTACCGACGGAGGAACCTACCGTTTATGAAACGCTGTTGGAAATTGCATGTGATATGGTATCCCCTAATGAAAACGGAATAACAGGCTATACGACGGGCTATCAGGATCTTGATGGTATGACAGGAGGCGCACAGCGCGGTGACTTGATTGTTCTCGCTGGTCGGCCGTCGATGGGGAAAACCGCTTTTGCCTTAAATCTGGCAGCCAACCACTGTAAGCAGGGAGGCAGTGTACAGCTGTTCAGTCTTGAAATGGATATGAAATCACTGCTGCACCGGTTCATTTCTTCTGAAGGTTCGATTAACGGGCATAAATGGCGGACGAAGAAATTCTCCAGTCAGGACTATCTTCAAGCGCTGGAATCGATTGGCCAAATCGCTGAATGGCAGATGAACATCCACCAGACGGACTGGACCATAAGCGACATCCGGGCCAATGTAAGAAAAGTTGTAAAAGCGGACAAAGACGCCCGTCATATGATCATCATCGATTACCTTCAGCTGATGAGCTCCGGCAGCCGCTTCGAACGCCGCGACCTTGAAATCGGCTCGATCACAAGAGAACTGAAGCTGCTGGCGCGTGAGCTTAATATTCCTATCATTTTACTATCACAGCTTTCCCGCAGTGTGGAGCAGCGCAAGGACAAGCGTCCCGTTATGTCGGACTTGAGAGAGTCGGGCAACATCGAGCAAGACGCGGACGTGATCGGATTTTTGCATCGGGAAGATTATTATAACTGGCAGAAGGACGAAGGAGAAATGGAGCTTCTGCTCAGTAAGCAGCGGAATGGTCCGGTAGGAGATGTGAAGTTTCAGTTTAAGAAAGAGTTCGGGCAGTTTCTGGACAGGGGAGTCAAAGGGAAAGTGCAGGAAGCTGAATTCAACTTTTCTGAAACGATCGCTTGATGAATTCGTATGTATAGTAAATACATGTGAGATTTAAGAGGAAGGGGGATGAAAATGAGTCAGCTTGAGGCTTCCGCAAGCAGTACGACGAATGGAAAAGCCGTGGCTTCCCTTGTACTTGGTATTCTATCGATTGTCACCATGATCCTTATGGTGGTCGGGCTGATCATGGGCGCCGTTGGTTTAGTACTCGGTATCATCGGTTTAAAGGAGATTAAGCGGCAGGATCAGGAAGGTAAAAAGATGGCGGTTGCCGGGATTATTTGCAGCAGCTTAGGCATTGTACTGCCGATTTTGTTATCGGTCATTGCATTTGTCGCTTTTATGGTGGTTTGAGGAAAGGCTCACCTAGCGCAATTCCACTCATTGGGATTGCGTTTTTTGGTATAATTGAGGGAGAAGAAGTGAATGAAAAAGGAGGATGCTGTATGAAAAATCAAGTAGATGAACTGACCTTATTGCTATTGTATTTAACATCATTTAAAGAAGAGTTGGCTGGAGAAGAGGCACTGCGAAGTTGGAAGGGCTACCCATTTTCCTCATTGGATGAATTAATGGAAGATAACTACATCTACGGCAGCCGTCGTGCCAAATCGGTGATGTTAAGTGAAGAAGGGGAAAAGGTGGCGAAGGAATTGATGAAAAAGTATCAGATTAAGGAGGAGCAGTAAAGTCGAGTGGGGCTATAAAGGTTAGGGAAGCTAAACTAGTAAACTATGGAGAGAGTTTGTAGAAAGTTGTAAGGAAAGCCATTCACCAAACAGTGGAGGTTAGAATATGGACGTCTTGCTTTGGGTAACTATTGGTTTCATCATGATCGGATTCGTTGTCCTCGTATCTATGAAAAGAGGTATGGAAAGTAAGCTTGCTTTTATAAAAGAAAATCCGGAAAGCGCTGAAAGTTCTATAAAATCAAAAGCCATAATTTGGTGGGTCGTGGGTACCACAGCCTGGGGAGTAGTGAGTATCTTTCTTGTTGTTTTGGTCTTTTCATGATCACTTGGGGTTTTTTTGAAAAAAACTTGTACTTCGTGTTTCCCTTCGCAATACCCAGGACATGACTGGATTTAAGCCCATAATTCTACGGCTGCCCAGATAGTGTCAAAGTTTCGATTGTATCGTGTCGAGGCCACTGCCAGCATCAAAAGTACCTTATTTATTAACGGCAGAATAGAATTCCTTCATCCCAATAAATAACATCATTACCCCAGTCACCATAAATATTATAATAAAAATATTTGCAGGCATATGATCTGTTAAATATAGTATTATTGAAAAAAATGTTAAAGCTGTAATGCTTGTTACGTGTTTGCTCAAAAACGCCACTTCCTTTTATAAACGAAATTATAAAACTATTACAGACAGTGTTTTCTTTTAATGGTAACAGAGTTATTACTACAATATAAGAATTCAATCATGATCATAATGAAGTCTTTTTACCGAACCTACCAAAAGCCAATGAGCGATATGAACCACAACTATTTCCTTACATGGGGGATATTTACTTTTGTCGATTGGCGTGCTAAAGTTGAAATTGTTGTATTATTCTATCAATTTATGAAAACGATTTCAACTGTTGAAGGAGGAACTTCATGTGGAACGCAGACAAAAAATTGGGCTGATTCTCGGTCCGTTGCTTTTTGCTATCTTTTATTTTATTCCGTCGATCACCGGACTTGGGGACGAACCGCGGGCTGTTCTTGCAGTCACGGCCTGGGTGGCGACATGGTGGATTACGGAAGCTTTGCCGATTCCGGCGACGTCGCTTTTGCCGATCTTTCTGCTGCCGATTACGGGCGGAGCGGATCAAGATACGGCGTCGATGGCGTACGCGGATCCGATTGTGTTCATGTATATGGGTGGTTTTACGATCGCTCTAGCTATTCAGAAGTGGGACTTACATAAACGAATTGCCATGACGATTCTTTCGTTTGTTGGAACGGGGAGTCAGCGCATTGTCATGGGTGTCATTATTGCGACGGCCGGTCTTTCGATGTGGATTTCAAACGCGGCGACAGCGCTCATGATGCTTCCGATCGCACTTGCATTGATTACGGAAATTAAGGAGAAGAACTTTTTTGATGAAGCTTCATTGAATCGCTTCGCGAAGGGGCTGCTTCTTGCTGTGGCGTATTCCGCTTCTATCGGCGGGCTGGCGACGATCATTGGTTCTGTACCGAACGCGGCGTTTGTCGCTGTAGCGTCAAGCAGTCTCGATCGAACGGTATCTTTTTTCGACTGGTTTTTATTCGGATTCCCGCTCACGATTATTTTGTTAGTCGGGCTTTATTTCTACCTGACGAGAATCCAGTTCAAAATTACGAGCCAAAAAGATGTCTCTTCTGATTTTGCTAAAAATCAGCTGAGAGAGCTGGGGCCGATGTCGTATGAAGAAAAAGCGGTCCTGACCGTTTTCACGGTCGTTGGTGCGCTCTGGATGTCGAGTGGTTTCATACCAGAAGCCTATACTTTATCGGATACATCCATTTCCATGATCGGGGCGACTTCCATGTTCTTATTCCCGGCGAAGCAGGCTAAAGGCGGCTTGATGGTGTGGAAGGATATGAAAGAGCTGCCCTGGGGCTTGCTGCTTCTGTTCGGAGGCGGTCTTTCGCTTGCGGCGGCATTTGAATCCTCGGATTTAACCGGATGGTTCGGTGAACTGCTGCAGGGGCTTGAAGTCCTGCCGTTTCTATTCATCCTTATTGCCCTTGCCACGATCGTACTGTTCATGACGGAAATCATGTCTAATACGGCCGTGTCGAACATGCTGATTCCAATCAGCATCGGGCTTGCGCTCGGTATCGGCGCAGATCCATACGCGATCATGGGTATTGTCGCTCTAACAGCTTCTTGTGCCTTTATGCTGCCGATTTCAACACCGCCGAACGCGGCTGTGTTCAGCTCGGACTATTTAACGATCGACGATATGGTGAAAGCCGGGTTCTGGATGAACATTCTATCTATTATTGTTATCGTCCTGTTCGTTTATTTCTGGCAGCCTGTCGTTTTGCAATATTAGTAGGAAAGCTCTCCTGTGAAAAGGGGAGCTTTTATGTTTTATTGGTAAATGTCGTTCGTAGGAGAATAGTTTGGAAATATCAGCAAGGTTGTGAAACTTATATTGGAGCACACCGTACATAGCATGGAAAAACATTACAAGAAACGGAACCAATCGCTATAATGGAACTAAAAAGGTGTGTGACATAATGAAGGTGTATCGTCCGGCAGATATAGCTAAACTAATGAATATAAAAGAATCAACCCTAAGAAAATATAGTATTTTATCCTAGTCATAACAAAATTAGACCGTTTAGCAAGATCAGCTAAAGATGTAATAGAAATTGTCCAGGACTTATTTAAACGTGGTGTGAAAGTACATGTGCTGAATATGGGGATTGTTGAAGATTCACAAACCGGAAGACTTATTTTTAATATAATGAGCTCTTTTGCGGAATTTGAAAGGGATATGATTGTAGAACGTACACAAGAAGGAAAAGCAATTGCAAGGCAAAATCCAGACTTTAGAGAAGGTAGGCCTAATGTATATTCTAAGAAACAAATAAAACATGCTCTGGAATTAAAAGAAACAATGTCTTACAAACAAGTTGAAGAAATGACCGGGATAAGCAAAAGCACATTAATTAGAGCTAAGAAAAAATTAGAGGCAGCAGCAGTATAAAATAAAGGGGTGATAGTATGAGTGATATCAGGAAAGAAAGGTTTATCTATACAGCTGATGATAAACTTGAGGTAACACGTCCAAAACGTTCTGATTACACTAAAGATAAAGATGAGAGAGATAAGGCTTTGGATCGGTTTACTCAAAAGTATGAAGAAACCGAAATAACTCATAAGCCAAATAGAAGGCTTTCAGATGATTTTAAATAGTTACCTATTAGAATAAATTACACAATGTCAAGAATGGCCATCTCTGTTTATCTCATTCAGGAACATAAACAAAAAAATACCCACCTCGGCAAAGGTGGATAAAGGAGTACTAATAATTATGGATAGTATATCACAAAAAGAGGTAGTTAATCATGGCTAAGATAGTACAAATCCCACATGATTATAATATAGTTATTCCAGTAGCCACAGCACAAGCACCACAAAAGAATACAAGCAATAATATTAGTGATACTTCGTTATCTTTAAAAACATTAGGCTTACTGGTTAATCTGCTTTCTTATCCAACAACATGGGAACTACATAAAACTGAGCTATATAAGAGATTTATAAAGGATGGGCAGAAATCAGTTAGTACTGCAACGATCTTGTAGAAGCAAATTACATTATGGAGTTTAAATACAGAGTAGGAAAGACGTACGAATACGTTTATTACTTAAGGAAAGTACTATTTACAGAACAAGAAAAGCAGGAAATCATTAAAAATGCAGAAAGAGAATACGGCAAAATTTGGACTTTACCTTTTGGAGAGTCCATCCTTCAA
The DNA here is from genome assembly GCF_024189295.1 of Halobacillus sp. A1. Classification (GTDB taxonomy): domain Bacteria; phylum Bacillota; class Bacilli; order Bacillales; family Halobacillaceae; genus Halobacillus_A. The sequence goes on along the minus strand of NZ_JAIZEN010000012.1, from coordinate 60,932 downwards.
AGCGGCGTTACTATTAAGGGTTGTCAAAAGAAGTGATGGGACGGAAGGAATTTAAGAAAGTATTTGTTTGCATGGAAGGAGAACCAATGTGAAAGAAAATAGTGAATTAAACCATATCATTACGAACGAGGTTGAAACCATCGACTTTTCTGGTGTGGTATACGTGAAACAAGACGAGAACATAATATCAAACCTTGCCTTTGGCTACGCAGACAGAGTGGAAAAAAGGAAAAACAATTTACATACCCGCTTTGGGATAGCCTCTGGATGCAAGTTATTTACCGCTATTGGGATTAGTAAATTAATTGAAGACGGTTTATTAAACTATGATACTTATTTAGTCGACTGCTTAGATATACATTTTCCTAACTTTGATAAAGAAATTACGATTCACCATTTGTTAACGCACACTTCCGGCATCCCTGATTACTTTGATGAAGAGAAAATGAGTGATTATGAAGATTTGTGGAAAGACTATCCTGTCTATCAAATCAATTCTCTGAAAGATTTTTTACCGTTATTTCAAAAAGAACCCATGAAGTTCAAGCCTGGACATAGGTTCCATTATAACAACGCGGGTTATATCCTCTTAGGTCTTATTCTGGAAGAACAAACGGGAAGGTCATTTAATGAATACATAGAATCTGAAATATTTCGTAAGAGCCATATGATGGATTCAGGGTATTTTGCTTTGGATCAACTCCCTGAGAATACAGCGATAGGATACATTGATGATCATGAAGAAAATACGTGGAGAACTAATATTTATTCTATTCCTAAAAAAGGCGGGTCAGATGGAGGGGCTTTCACTACAGCAGCTGACATGATGAAGCTGTGGGAATCGCTATTCAACTTTAAACTTTTAAATGAAGAGACTACCAAGAGATTGCTCAGGCCTCATGTTCATGTAAATGGAGAAATATCCTATGGTTATGGGATATGGATGAACCAACGAAACAATCAAATTTATAAATATCATGTGATGGGATATGATCCCGGAGTCAGCTTTAGAGCTTCTGTATACCCGAAATCAAATTTAAAGATTGTTATCCCTTCCAATATTGAGTCTGGTCCTTTTGAGGTTACTAAAGTGATTGAGGGTGTTTTATTAAAAGAAAGTTAACAGGCAGCGGATTTTAGTAATCGGAATTCAATACATCTTGCGGTTAATAAAAACTATGAGGGGGCAGATAAATGGATATTCGCTTTGTTAACAGCTCAGATTATTATGTGATTTCACCATTGATAAACGATTGGTGGGGAGGCAGAGAAATGTCAGCTATGCTGCCTAAACTGTTCTTTGACCATTTTAATAACAGTAGTTTTATTGCAGAGGATAATGGAGAAATTGTAGGTTTTTTAATTGGCTTTATGTCTCAATCTAAGGTAGATCAAGCTTACATACACTTTGTGGGAGTTCATCCAGATTATCGTGAAAAACATATTGGTAAACACCTATACGAAGAATTCTACAATGCTGCGCAAAAAGAAGATCGGTATATAATAAAAGCAATTACCTCACCAGTAAACAAGACGTCGGTTGCATACCATACTAAAATGGGCTTTGATATTAAGGATGGAGATAAAGTAACTGATGGAATTTCTGTATCTTCGGATTACGATGGTCCTGGACAAGATAGAGTTATATTTGTTAAACACTTGAATTAACAGTTTTTCATCCTTTTTAGTGTAGATTGGCTAATCTACGTCAAAACCTACTAAAGTAATCTTACCTTCGAAAAAACCCCCGCCTACACCCAGGCGGGGGTTTTTAATGATCATTACTTCTTACGCGTTTTGATAAGAAAGCTCAGACGCAACTTTAGCAACCTTCTCAAGACCTTCTTCAATAATCTCATCAGCCTGATCAGGAGCTGCCGCATGACCTTCGATAACCACTTCGTCAACAACCTTCATGCCGAAGTGTCCGCCGAAGATATTGCGCATATAATTGAGTGACATTTCCAGTGGAGCCGCGTTCGGATCGGAATAATTTCCGCCGCGTGCGTTCAGGAAGATGACGCGCTTATCCGTCAGTAGAGGTTGAAGCGCACCTTCTGCTGTATATTTAAAGCTGAAGCCAGCTTCTGCTAAATAATCGATGAACGTTTGCAACTTGGCAGGAATCGTGAAGTTCCATAGTGGGAACGCCACAACAACGACGTCTGCTTCGCTGATTACGTCTTTTGCCTTCTGTTTAGCATCCAGAAGGCGCTGCTCCGTATCGTTCAGCTCCAGGCCTTCGTGCTGCTTTCCTAGTCCTGTGAAGACTTCCTGACCGAAGTAAGGCGTGTCTTCCTCGAACACGTCATACGTGCTGACGTTTACTTCTTTGTTATCTTTTATATTTTCCAGAAAAGTATCATACATTCTTGTAGATATTCCATCTGGACGGTTATTAGCTTTAATGACTAATACATTCATGGGTGAAATCCTCCTGTTTACATCTTATTTTTTCATAGTACTCAGTATAATGGCTCGAATTCGAGATATCAAATATTATACTCATGCCTCATAAAAGTAAGGACTACACTAGAATGATACTTGCTGGAAAATCAGACTCCAAAAGCTCTTATGAGGAGGCACGGAAAAAATCAATAATCATACATGGAAGCCGATGGCAGTACGTCACACGCAGCATCGATCGCTTTTATCGTTGCTGCGGGGAGGCGGGTATATTTTGTATGCCCGGCACGCGGAAGCTACCGTAGGAGAAGATGGGATGAATTTTACCTTTATGGATTGTACGACGCAGAGAAATTTATCAGAAGCGGGAAGGAAGCAGGCGGCAGCTTATGGAGCGGCCCTGCGGCGTTTACGTATTCCTTTGGTCGCTCCGGTGCTCGCCAGTCCTTTTTGCAGAAATAGAGAAACTGCCGAGCTGGCGTTTGGAAGTGGGGTCGTTCAAGTCGATCCTTTCTGGGTGGAAGTGTACCGGTTGAGCAGGAATGTGTCGCAGGCAGAGGAGGCTGACATTCTGCGCTCTGTGCAGTCACGTTTAGAATTTCCTCCGCCTGCTGGGACGAATCGAGTGATTGTTGCACACAGCTTTCCTGAATATGCAGGGTTAGGTGCCATACCTAATATGGGGACTGTCGTCGTGAAGCCTCTTGGGCGGGGGAAAGGATATGAAGTCGCCGGTCGTGTCTCTTTAGAGGAGTTGAGTCGCTATTAAACATTGAGAAAACCCCACGAATTCGTGAGGTCTTTTAAGCTTACGCATTTTCGTCAATCGCTTTGACAATTCTTTCGCATATGTCATGAGTGAGAAGCGAATCCTCGATAGACGGGTCAGGCGTCTCGTTATTTCGTACGCAATCGATAAAGTGGTCGGCTATTTGATAGAAGCCGCGCTTATACAAAGTCGGTTCCCAGTCCCCGAATGTGGATAGGTTGATTTCTTTATTGTGGTAGTGGGTCGTTTCCACGAGACTCTTTACTACGTATTTATCATGGCCGGTCGAGTATTCGATGATTTCTTCAGTGACGCCGCCATTTCTGTTCATGACGCCCATAGCGGTGCAGTCGTCACCGATCAGCTGGATGATCAAATGATCCAGTATTTCTCCTTTTTTCAGGCACTGCACGTTTACATCCTTGACGTCGGTGTTCATTAAAAAGCGGAGAGTATCAACGACGTGGATAAAGTCTTCGACAACAAACCTTCGCACATAGTCAGGGGAAGCGAATCTGTTTTTTTGAATAAGAATCAGGCTGGGTTTTCCTTTTTCTCTAAGTTCATTCACTTTAGGGATGAACCTTCTGTTAAATCCGACCATGGCGACTTTGCCGCTGTCTTTGGCAAGCTGGACGATTTTTTCCGTTTCGTCAAAATTCATGGAAATCGGTTTGTCTATGTAAACATGAATGCCGTTTAGGAGCAGCTTTTCGGCGAGTTCAAAGTGAGCTTCGGTCGCGGCACTGATGAACGCCGCATCTACTTCTTTGTCGATGAGTTCGTCTACGGTCTGGACCTTTTTCTCGATCTTATATTTGGCGGCTGATTTGTTCAGTGTTTCTTCATTTCTCGTGCAAAGGACAAGCTCGATTCCTTCTTTTTCGGAAAGAACGGGTAAGTAGGCTTTCTTCGCAATTTCTCCCAATCCAACAATTCCGATTTTCATCCTCATTCCTCCCAAATTTTTCATTATCTTCATTGTACCTTACCTAAAGTGAAGGGCAATCAAAAACCACCTGAGCACTCAGGTGGTTTTTAACTAGGGCAGATAATTTTCTGAAGCGACTTCTATGGTATACGTCCCTCTGTCGGTAAGCAGGGAAAAGCGCTGATTGTCGAATTTGTACAACGTCGAGTCTTCGAGCGGTATTTCATACGTCGAGTCGGGAAGCGGCTGCATGTTGGAAGCGACGGTTTCCGTAATCCCCGTCCCATTCAGCAGTAACGTATGCATCGCTTCATATTGATCGGATCGTCTCGTATTCGTTTCATAGGAAATGTCCTTCAATTCCATGACCACCCTGTCCAGGTCATCCAGCTCGTGTTTCATGATTCTAATCGTTTGACCGCTCCACTTCTGCAGCAGCTCATTGAATTCCTCTACGGATAAAGATCGCTCATTCATCGTCATCCCTCCTGATTTTATAATTTCCTAGAAGTGTGGATTCATACAGAATTCAGGTTTTACTGGCAGAAAGAAGCGATATTCTGTAAACCCCCGGCTCATCAGCGTATAATGAACCTATGACTATTTCGTAAAAAAGGGTGGAAATCATGGAACGAAAAGCGATTACACATATATTAAAAAATCACACACCCTCCGTAATCGGCCAGAAGGAATTGAACCACTTTTCTATTCTTATTCCTCTCATCGAAAAGGACGGAGAGCTTCACTTATTGTTTGAAGTACGTTCGCTTGAGATGAGAAGGCAGCCAGGTGAGATTTGTTTTCCCGGGGGAAAAGTAGACCGGATGGAATCGCCGCAGGAGGCTGCGGTAAGGGAAGCAAAAGAGGAGCTCGGCATTGAGGATGGGGACTTTGGCGAGGTGTATCCATTCGACTACATGCTTTCTCCTTTTGGCCGAATGATGGTCGATACGTATGTCGGCTTTCTGGACTGTACAGAGGAAAACATACAGTCTAATCCTGCTGAGGTGGAAGAGGTGTTTACGGTGCCGCTTTCCTTTTTTAGACATACAAAGCCGGAGGTTCACTATGTGAATTTTGAAGTGAAGCCTGAGGATGGCTTTCCTTATGATTTGATTGCGAACGGTGAGGATTATGAGTGGCAGACTCGGAAAATGGAAGAGTATTTTTATCAATATGAAAGCCGGGTGATCTGGGGACTGACAGCGAGGATCCTTGCGGCTTTCGTAGACTCCATCGAATAAATGAAAAAGGATCCAGAGCGATGGCAGCTCTGGATCCTTTTTTTTACAGGGATTCTCTAATGACTTTCTTATAATACAAGACCGACAACAGTCCAAAAATCGAATACAGTCCCGTATACACCCCCATCACAAGCAGCATCGGAGTCCAGAGTTCGGTTCCGAAGAAGAACCAGCCGGATTGAACGGCAAAATAGCTGTGCAGCAGTCCGATGAGCAGAGGGATTCCAAAGTTGAACACCTGCTTGCCCTGGATTCCTTTTAACAAGTCATGGCGGGTATAGCCGAGCTTTCTTAAGATCGTGTAGTTCGGCTGTTCTTCTTCGCTTTCTTCCATTTGCTTAAAGTATAATACGCAGCCCGAGGTGATCAGAAACGCGAGGCCGAGGAATCCGACGATAAACATGACGAGTCCCATGTTCTGCTTCTGCATGCGTTCGCTGTCATATTGAGAGTCATTGCCGTATTCTTCACTGATGGCCAGGCTTTGAAATAGCTCATCCGCTTCTGCTCTGTTTTCGCCTTCTTCTAATTGAAGTCCGATATACAGGGACGACTCACGCTGAATGTCCTCATCGATGTCATTGGATAGGATGTCGAACGTTTTTTCATCAACAACGGCTGTAGGAAATCCGCCAGTAAAGTAAGTGGGAAGCAGGTCTTCTTCGGCAAGGCCGGTATATTGCTGTTCTAAATTTTCATTCGCTGTATGGATGACGATGTCCCCGGAATCCTCCAGGTTCATCAATTGCTGTAAGGCATCATTGTACCCGGTAAATCGGGTTTCCGTCTCCTGGATGTCCATATCCGCGGCTTCCTCACTGATGAAGGCCATATCCGTAATGCCGTCATTTAAGCTGATTTCCTGTAAGTTGGCTCCAACGATATTAGTGATATCCGCCTCTGCGATAACGACTTCGATCCTCTCTTCGCTATACTCGATGCCGTTTTCAGAAAAGGTCTGCCCGAGCTCATCGGCTGCTTCTTCCGTGACAACCGTGAAATCGGCAGGGGTACTGGCTTCGGCTGTTTTTTCAGCGGAATAGTAAGAAATATAACTTAATGACAATAGTCCGATAGCTAAAGCGGAAATCGTCGTAATGATCGTAAGCAGCAGCGCATTCGATTTCATGCGGAACATGATTGAGGAAAGGGAGAGCACCTCATTAATGTTCAAATAGCCGCTTTTGTTTTTACGGATGAGATTGGCGACAAACCGTACTGATCCTTTGTAGAAAAAGTACGTCCCGATAATGACGGAGGCGAGGATGAAGATCATCACCATGAACAGCGTGTTGATCGAGGTGAAATCACCGTCAAATAATTTAGAGGATACATAATATCCCGTCGCGATCAGTCCGATTCCGAGGATCCCCATCAGGATTTCGAAAATCGAGATGTTCTTCACTCGTCCTTCGGTTTTTGATTTTACATGAAACAAAGAGAGGATACTCTGTCGTTTAATAAACCAATAATTCATCAGCATAATCACGGCATAGATGGCGGCAAACACGATCATCGTCTGCAGAAAAGCTGGAAACGAGAAGCTGAGGGCAGCCACATCATCGACTTCCATAATTTTAAACAGCGTCATGGTGACGAGTTTGGATATGGAAAAGCCGAGCAGCGTCCCGAGCAGCAGCGATCCGAAATAGATCATCAGATTTTCGATGCTTAATATGCTGAAAATGCGATTTTTTGTCATCCCGATCAGCTGGAATAAGCCGATTTCCTGACTGCGCCGTCTAATGAATAAATTATTCGCATAAAAAAGGAAGATGGCAATGATGGCAACGAGTAAAACCGAAGCGGCTCTTACGGCGGCTGCCCCTCTAATCGAACCGGTCGCTTCATCCATCGAAGGCTCGTATTGCAAAGTAACAAATGAAAAGTAAAGCGCGACGCTGAATGTTAAAGCAAATACATACAAGTAGTAGTTCTTCAGGTTCTTTTTCAAATTGCGGAAAATGAGTTGATTAATGCTCATAGTGCACCCCGCCGAGCACGCCCTGCGTTTTGATAATATCCTTCAGGAACGTCTGGCGCGTCTGATCGCCTTTGTTCAATTGAGTATAGATGCTGCCATCCTTAATAAAGATAACGCGGCTGCTGTAGCTGGCAGCGACCGGATCGTGAGACACCATCACAATGGTTGCCTGCCGCTTGTCATTTAAGCTGCTCATTTTATCTAACAAATCCGAGGCCGACTTGGAATCGAGCGCGCCGGTCGGTTCATCGGCAAAAATAATGCTCGGCTCATGAATGAAGGATCGTGCGGCTGACGTTCGCTGCTTCTGTCCGCCGGAAATTTCATTCGGATATTTGTGCGCGACATCTTCAATACCGAGCTCAGCTGCCACCGCCTGGAATTTTTCATTAGCTGCTTTTTTCGATACTTTTGAAATCGATAACGGCAGCAGGATATTTTCTTTGACCGTCAATGTATCGAGCAGGTTATATTCTTGAAAAATGAAGCCAAGGTGGTGCTTTCTGAATTCCGCCAGCTGTTTTTCTTTTTGGCCGGTCAATTCCTTGCCTTCGATTTTAATCGTTCCATGGCTGACGCGGTCAATGGTAGACAAAACGTTCAGCAGCGTCGTTTTTCCTGAGCCCGACGCACCCATGATCGTCACGAATTCGCCTTTCTCGATGTTTACGTCAATGCCTTTTAATACTTCTTGCTTGGTGAATTTATTTCCGTAGCTTTTATGGATTTTATGAGCTTCCAGTATGTTCATATTGTACCCCCGGTTTTCGTGATACCCCTATTGTATAAGTTCCGGCAGGGAGAGTCCTTTCATTCACCGAACAAAAAAGAAAAGCGAGTGACATTTTTGTCACACGCCCTGGATTTCAATGAATTCGTTCGCTTTCGGAAAGGTGAGCGTAAAAGTGGCGCCAGACCCGGGCGTCGATTGAACATCGATTTCGATGTGAAGCGGTGCTGCGGATTTTTTCGCTAAATAAAGGCCCATGCCGGTAGCAGCGGTATCGTGGTGCTGGCTCGTTGACGTGAAGCCTTTCTCGAAGATGCGAGGCAGGTCACGTGGTTCAATGCCGCGTCCGCGATCGATGACTTGCAGGCTGGCTTGACCTTTGTGCTCGCGGCTTATGACGGTAATGTCAGAGCCTTGCTCGCTGTATTTCACGGCATTCGTCAGCAGCTGGCGTAGGATAAAGCCGAGCCATTTGGCGTCGCTGAGTACGGTGGTAATAGAAAGGTCCACATCGAACCCGATTCCTTTCTGCATACACCACGAACGCAGCGTATTGATTTCACTGTGCAGGAGCGGCTCGAGCTCCACTTTTTCTACATATAAATCATTTTCGATGAAAGGCATACGCTTCTGATGCAGCTGTTGATCCAGCAACAGGTGCACACGCAGCCATTCGTGTGTCAGCTGCGCCTTCAGCTCGCGGTCTTCCACTCGATCGATGATCAAGTGCATCGCCGTCAATGGCGTTTTCACTTCATGAATCCAGGAGAGCAGCTCATCTTTCTCCTGTTCAAGCCGTAAGTGATGAGCTGATGATTTCTCCTGCAGCTCCATGATCGGCTCGGTGATGTTGTGATCGATCAAATATTCAAACGGCCTCTCGGGCTCAGGCAGGCTTGTAAGATCAAGGTCATGCTTTCGTTCCTCAAGCTCTTTGAAAAACTTCGTCTCACGCGGATAGCGAACAATTACAAATGTCGTAAACAGCACCGTCGACAAAAACACATAGTACAACATAGCGGGATAAGTCATGGCGGAATCAAGATACGCAATCAGCAAAGCGAGCAGCTGCAGCAGCACAAAAACAAGCAGCCAGCTCCGGCGCTCCTTTAAGAATGTACGAATCATCCGCTCACCTGATCGACTGCCATATACCCCTGGCCGACCTTCGTTTCAATCGCATCACCAAGATCGAGCTCCGCTAACTTTTTCCGAAGCCGGTTCACATTGACCGTCAGCGTATTGTCACTGACAAACCGCTGGTCATCCCACAACCGATTCATGATCTCGTCCCGGCTGACGATCTGATTCTTGCGTTCCATCAGAAGCTTCAATATGAGCATCTCGTTTTTGGTCAGCTCCATCATTCCCTGCTCATTCGTAACCCGGTTCCGCTGAAAATCGACCGTCGCTCCGAGCCACGTCTTTAGCTCCGGCGATTCCGTACTATAGTTATAAACACGGCGCAAAATCGCCTGGATCTTAGCAATCAACACGTCAAAATGAAACGGCTTCTGCACGAAATCATCCGCTCCGAGGTTCATCGACATGACCATGTCTGTCGGGTGGTCCCGGGACGATAAGAAGATGATCGGCACATTCGAATGCTCGCGAATCATCCGGCACCAGTGGAAGCCGTCAAACTTCGGCAGCTGGATATCGATGATCACTAAATCAGGCTGTACGCTCGTAAACACGCCCATAATGTCATGAAAGTTTTCAATTCCGTAAACGTTATATTCCCACTGAGCCAGCCGCTCCTGGATTTCTTTAAAAAGGGAGGCATCATCTTCAATAAGTAAAATGTTAAACAACGAACTCACCACGCTTTCTATGGAAATTATATCAAACTTTATCAGCGCGAGGGAGAGGCGGGGAATCAGCTTCACGTAGACTTTTACTCAAAAGCACCTGCTGCACATCCTTTATAATATTTGACGTTCATACGTACCCATTTTAAAATCAATATATTGGAAGCGTTACCTAAATCGTGAAGGAGTGATCGTATCTATCCATTCATTTCACCGAAACACATTTACTATGGAGAAGAGTCCTTACATAAGCTGACCGACATCATCGAAACACTCGACGTCAAGAACGCCCTGATCGTCACGGACCCGATGCTCGAAGAACTTAAAATTATAGAGCCCGTTATAGAATTATTACGCGAGAAGGAGATAGAATGGAACGTCATCTCAGACGTCGTAGCGGAGCTGCCGATTGAAACGGCGGATCAAGCGGTCGAACAAGCCCGCCACTACCAGCCGGAACTCGTCATTGGCATAGGCGGAGGGAGTGCGCTCGACCTTGCCAAGGCCGTGTCCGTCCTGCTTGAGAACCCAGGGGAGATCCATGAGTACTTGAACCTAAACGGAGAGAAGGTATTAAAACGCCAGGGAGTCCCTAAAGTGCTCATCCCTACGACCGCAGGCACAGGTTCGGAGGTGACCGATATTTCCGTATTCTCCCTGAAGGATACGAAGGACGTCATCACCCACGATTATCTGCTTGCTGACTATGCGATCGTCGACCCGTTATTAACTTACACACTGCCGCAAAAAGTAACCGCTGCGAGTGGCGTAGATGCGCTTGTTCATGCTTTAGAAGCCTATACTTCAACTCAGTCGACGCCTCTTACCGATTCGCTGGCGTTAGAGGCGATCGGCAAAATCACAGCTAATATTAGGACCGCCGTCTGGAATGGAGCGGACAGGGAAGCACGAGAGCAAATGGCGTCAGGAAGCTTAATCGCCGGTCTCAGCTTTTACAATGCAGGCGTCGCGGGCGTCCATGCATTAGCCTACCCACTCGGCGGTCAATTCAAGATCCCCCACGGTGAATCCAATGCAGTATTGCTGCCTTACGTCTATGACAGCATCTGGCCGGCGTGTCTCGATAAACTAGTGAAAGTCGCTGACGTGATGGGTGTGCCGACCGAAGGCAAAGACCGTCGGACGATCGCCCAGGACACGGTCCAGGCTTTATTTTACCTTGTCGAGGATGTGGGCTTACCAACGAAGCTCATCGCCTATAACATCCAAAGAGAAGACATAGAGTCGCTATCTGAAAACGCTCTTAAACAAGCCAGGCTGCTGAAAAGAAGCCCGAAACAATTAGATGAAAAAGGCATAAAAGAGATTTACTATAATGCCTTTCAAGGTACGTTCACTCACAACCGGTAAAGGGAGGATCGCCATGTTTAAAATGACTATCGAACCTCGCGTCTCAGAGACCGATGGAGTCGGACATATCAATAACACCGTCGTTCCCGTCTGGCTCGAAGCCGGGCGCAACCCGCTGTTCAAACTCTTTACTCCTGACGACAATTTTGACCATTGGAAAATGATCATCATCAATATGAACATCGATTACGTCAGCCAGATTTATTTCGGTGTCAACGTCGACATCTGCACATGGGTAAAAAAGGTTGGCAATACAAGCCTGCAGCTGTATGAAGAAGTCTGGCAGAATGATACGCTGTGTGCAAAAGGGCATACGACGTACGTGAACTACAATTTGGAGAAACAAACGCCGGAACGAATTCCGGACGATATTCGGGAGGAATTGCTGGGTCATTTGATTGATGAGGGTTCTATGTAGAAAAGCGCCTGGCCCAAAAGGGGGACGGGCGTTTTTTGTATTGAGTGAATTTTAAGGGGTAGATGGGGAGGTATCTCGAAACTGAGTCTTACAGATAAGGGCAGGTTAGTTGAAGACTCAGTTTCGAGATATTAGGGGTTTTGAAACTAAATTTGATTGGTATCGTATGTGTAATAAGAGAATTTTCACTAGTGGAAAACTATGAAAGTTATGAGATGAGAATATTGAAGAAAAGGTGGTTACTAATATGGGGTTAATTACGGTTATATTAATGATAGTAGCACCTGCTGTATTTCTTATTTATTGGGGTAAATCAGGTTATGATTGGGGAACTGAAGAGAACGATGATGATTTAGATGAGAAAAGGATTCATCTAAATAAGGAATTCTATTTTTTATCTTAATTCATTCAAATCACGTTAGTTACTTGTCTTGATAATGAGTCTTACATCATCGGGAGCTATTGTCTAATAAAGTTAATAGCTTTTCATCAGATTAGAATTAACAAGAAGTGGTTAATGAAAGGTGTAATAATAAAATTAAAAATAATGGAGGGATACAATGAGCGAGTCGATAGAAGGGTATAGAAATTTTAGGTTAATATTTCATTCATTTATACTTATTATTTCAATAATCTTCATTATAATAGGCTTTCAGGGAATTGAAAGGGCATCATTATATTTATTATTAGGTTCATTATTTACTATTCAAAGCATATTTGGATTCTATAAGAATAAAAACAAAATTGATATTTAAAGCAGGAGTATTTGTGGTAGTGAATAGTCATTGTGCAACTAAAAGGTATTATTAGTTTAGTTTCAAACAACATCAAGATACCTCGAAATCAATTCTTACTGTATCTGGGGCTGATTGCTCAATAGAGTTTTTGTCTAATGTGCAATGCGTGACATTCTAATTATCTATACTTTGGAGGGCCATTAATGGAGATTACAGCAATAAGTGATATTTCCCAGGCTAAAGTAATTGATTTTTTCAAGCAGCATTGGGGTAGTACAGAAATGGTTATTTCTTCTGGGATTTATGATTGTAGTAAACTGGACGGATATGCGGTGTTAGATAGTGACAAGACAGTTATTGGTTTAATTACTTATATAATTACCGATGATACATGCGAAATTATTTCTTTGGATAGCACAGAAGAAAATAAAGGGATCGGGGCCTCTCTTATACAAGCAGTTGAGAGAGGTGCATTAGAGAATGAATGTAAATACATAAACCTTATAACCACTAATGATAATTTATTAGCACTGAAGTTTTACCAAAAGCGTGGTTATGTTTTAGCGGATCTATATAGAAATTCAGTTGGAAAAGCAAGGAAATTGAAGCCCGAAATTCCATTTGAAGGTAACGATGGTATTCCTATTAGAGACGAAATAAAGCTCGAAAAATTATTAAGATAATAGCCAGAGTAGTTTGTATTTCACTCTAATCTCTTGAGTCTAAGCCTTTCGCTGATGGAGGCATTTCTTGAATAAACATATACAACAGTATCACAGGGGAGATATTAAATGATTAAAGGAATATATGAATTTATTAGTGAAGCACAGTTAAAAAAGTATGCAGAGCTTGCTGTACGAGCTGGTGTGAATCTGCAAAAAAATCAATTATTGGTTATTCATAGTGATATACAAAATGCTACGTTTGCCCGTTTAATCCAGACAGTAGCCTACGAGGCAGGAGCTTCAAATGTATTTATAGATTGGACAGATGAACAGTCCACTAAAGAATTTTACTTAAATGCAGCAGATCGTCTTATCGATCACTTTCCTGATTGGCAGGCTGCCCGCTTTAAGGAGTGGGACGATGCAGGTGCTGCTTACATACATATTATTAGTGAAAACTTAGATGTATTTAAGGAGGTTTCCCCAGAACGGATCAGTCGCTTTCAAAAGGCTTCACGGACCAAGTTGGAAAGTTATTATGCAAAGATTATGTCCCACGAGATACGCTGGTGTCTTCTAGCAGTCCCGTCCTTCGCATGGGCCACGAAAGTATTTCCGAACGTAAGTGAAGAAGAAGCCGTGCAATCGTTATGGCAAGCCATTTTACGTGGAGCGCGAGCAGATGGAACAAATCCTATCAAAAACTGGGAAAATCATGACCGCGCCTTCGAGTCACGGAAAACGTTTCTAAACGATTTCCAGTTTGACACCCTGCATTTTACCAATAGTCGAGGAACGGATTTAGTCATCGGTATGCCTAACAATCACATCTTTATTGGTGGGGGTGTCAGAGATAAAAATGGAATACCTTTCTTTCCGAACATTCCTACGGAAGAAATATTTACTGCTCCCCATAAACATAAGGTGAATGGAAAATTGGTAGGTACTAAACCTCTTATCTATGGGGGAAGTGTCGTCGAAGAATTTTGTCTGATTTTTAAAGATGGACGGATTAGCGACTATTATGCCGCAAAGGGACAGGGAGTGTTACAAAATCTCATCGAAACAGATGAAGGTTCACATTATCTAGGTGAAATTGCCTTGGTCTCTAATAAATCTTCTCTTGGTCAGGAAGATACTCTTTTTTACAATACATTGTTTGATGAAAATACGTCCTGTCATATTGGAATCGGAAATGCATCTCCTTCCAATATTCAACATGGCAATGATCAATCTGAGGAAGATTTAAAGGCAGTAGGGCTGAATACTTCTCTTTTATCAGTCAATGTGACTTTTGGTACCGAAGATATGAAAGTAGTGGGCAATAAAGAAGGTGGAACTGAAGAACTGCTAATGAAGGATGGGGATTTCCAATTCTAAATAGTCTACAACTTACAAACAGATACAACTAATTTCAGGTTGATTATACATAGTGCTAGTTATAGTGAAAACAACCTGGGCAGCATTCTATACCAAATGAAGACTATGGGTTAAGTTTAGTGAAATAATGTACCTAAATACACAGGTGCTAAAGTGAAATAAAAGTAGGTATACCTCGAATTCGAGTCTTACGTAAACGGGGGCGATTGTTCAATATGAGCAATCGCTTTTTCGCTAACGGGCAGGATTGTGGAACACTTGAATTCGAGATAACTTACATGGTTTAAGCCATATAGAGGTATATATTAATTATTATAAATATGTTCTTGAATCTGAAGAAAAATGAAGAAAGAAGGACTACCCTGAAAATATGGAAGTCCTTCTTTTGGGTGACAATAATTACTCTTTACCTAAAAGACGTAGCCTTTATGATTAATTATTCCAACCAATTTCTTTTAAAGCTTTTTCAATCGTTTCAGCTTCTCTTATCTTGCCTATCTTACGAAGTTCTTTCGCAAATAATGGCCAAGGCGGGTGTATGGCCATATACGGGGAAGAGTCAGGACCTGTGTACATTCCTCCACCCGGTCCTGCATATAATCCACCCCCTGGCCCATTGTAAAGGCCTCCACCGGGTCCAGTGTACAAACCACCACCTGGTCCTGTATAAGTACCTCCACCGGGTCCGGTGTACATTCCACCGCCTGGTCCTGTATAAGCACCTCCACCGGGTCCGGTGTACATTCCACCGCCTGGTCCTGTATAAGCACCTCCACCGGGTCCAGTGTACATTCCACCGCCTGGTCCGGAATAAGCACCACCTCCAGGTCCAGTATACATATTCCTAATCCCTGGACTCGCTTCAGTCATTGTAACCACCCTCTTTCAGATAATTATGAAATTTAATTTTATCATAAGAACATTCCTTCCATAAATTATCCAGCCTATATATAAATTCATTAATATAACCATATTGTGGAATGTCCATGGGTCTGAGATAATTTCATTAGATTATAATTTGGAGGGGTAAATCACTTGAGTAAATTTGATGAACTACTAGAGCAAATACATAGGCATCTTGATTGTACTTACCAAAATTGGCTATTTGGAGCTGGAATAAGTTTTGAATCAAATATTCCTCTTATGTACCCAATGACTGAAAAAATTGAAAGCGAATTGGAAGGAGACGATTTTGATACTTTTTGCAAAATTAAGGAATTCCTCCCTAATTCATCTCATGTTGAACATTACTTAAGTCATATTGGAGATTTGCTAGCTCTTCTTGATAGATCACACGCAAGCGAAATAACAATGAACAATGTTAAATATGAATATAGTTCTCTATACACATTATATAAACAAATAATTCGCATAATAGGAGAATTAGTGAGATTTGGATATAAACATAGTGTTGATGAGAAAGGGGATATTGAGTCGCCAATAGTTGAGATTGGTCCTCACCAAGAATTTGTGAAGAAGCTATTCAACAGAAGATCAAACCTAGAAAATATAACAAGTATTAACTTTTTCACTACAAACTACGATACTTTATTAGAAGATGCATTGACACTTGAAAAAAAAGAAGTTATAGACGGCTTTACTGGAGGTGCAATGGGGTTCTGGAATCCTGATGTGTTTAGTGAAAAAGACAATTCATATTCTTATAAAGTTTACAAGTTACACGGGTCAATAGACTGGTATAAGGATGATGAGAAAGGTCTGCTTAGATCAAGATTCGGCACTAAGTACTTATCGGATAACTCTAATTTACTTATTTATCCTCAAGCTACAAAGTATGTAGAAACACAGAAAGACCCATTTGCCTTATTATTTAGTAAATTTAGGGAACGTTTGATTGTTTCTAGAGATAATATTTTGGTGGCATGTGGTTATAGTTTTGGAGATAACCATATAAATAATGAAGTAGAAATGGCGATGTCATTACCTAACAATAAAACCAACTTAATAATTTTCCTTAAAGAAACATGGGATGAAGACTTGCAAAAAAGTTGTTTACCATCAGATATTTATAATTGGCTAGATGAGAGTAGTTTTAGGGACAGAGTATTTGTTCTAACTGATAAAGGTATATATAACGGAAATAGTGAGTTAAATATTCCTTCATCGGGCGACCAGCAATTTGATTGGTGGACGTTTAAAGGTATGACTAATTTACTTGACTAGGGGAGATAAAGTGGAGAATTTTTCAGTAGCACATGATTTATGCATAGGCAGAGTTATAGAAGTTCAAGGAACAAGGGTGAAGATTGAGCTAGATAAGGAATTAGATGATCTAACTCGATCATATGAGGGCAGGGTTTATTCAATAGGTCAGATAGCGAGTATCTTAAAAATACACTTTGGGAGAAAGATACTTTTTATAAATGTCAGACTCTTAAGGATGAACTCAGATGTGGATGAATTCGAAAAAAACACGATTAATGATGATTCTAGGATTATCGAAGCTGACTTATTAGGTGAAGGAATTTGGGATAAGTTTAATGAGATTCTTAACTTTTCTAGAGGTGTAGAGTTATACCCATTACCTCTACAGTCTGTCTATTTAATGACAGATAAAGAATTAGATAAGTTGTATAGTGGAGCTGAAAAAAATGTTCAAAATAATTCATCATCACCTCTTATAGAGATAGGGAAATACTCAGGTAGTAATCAATTAGTACGTGCGAATATTAACAAACTTTTTGGAAATCATTGTGCAATTTTAGGTTCAACTGGATCTGGTAAGTCAGGAACTGTATCTTCAATATTGCATTCAGTTATAGAAGCAAGGGATTTGGAAGGCCAGTATCTCCACCCTAGAATATTAATGGTTGATCCGCATGGAGAGTATGGAAAAGCTTTTAAAAACAATGCGATAATCTATAACGCTTATAGTGAGTCCAATCCTAATGATGAAGATACATGCGAAATAGAGCTCCCATATTGGCTTATGACAGCTGATGAATTTCGGTCTCTAGTTATTGGGAAAACAGAATTTGAAGCAACTACTCAAAATAATATAGTATATGAAGCTTTATCATATGCTAGGATGGTCAATGCTGGAATAATTAAACGAATCAAAGAAGAGAATGCAAAAGGTGGTACAGAGCCTGAAATTAACGAGGGTGTGCAAGAAGAAGAGAGATTGAACTTTGATAGAGACAAGCCAGTGCCATTTAAACTAGAGGACTTTATTTTTCATATTGATAAGGTTCAAGGAAGAAAGCCCGGTAAATTTGAGCAGTTAGCTCAATCAGGAAGGGTTAAAATTGATGGTATACTAAAAAAGTTAAGGATACTAAGGTCCAATCCACAGTTGCATTTTATAATGAAAGAGTATGAAAATGGCTCAATTGAATTACCAAATATAATTAGCCAGCTAGTAGGGAAGAAAGATAATGATAAAAACTTAAGAATTATTGATATTTCTGGATTGCCAAATGAAGTAGCTGGTATATTGACTGCACTCATTTCAAGGTTAATATTTCAATATAAATTATGGCAAGATCGTGAATTAAGAAAGGCTGATCCGGTTCTGTTTGTATGCGAAGAAGCTCATAGGTACGTGCCTAATTATGGGGAAGCACAATATAAGGAGGCACAAATAGCTATAAGGAGAATTGCTAAAGAGGGCAGAAAATATGGGATAGGTCTAATGCTTGTATCACAAAGACCTTCTGATCTTGAGTCAACTGTATTATCTCAATGTAATACTTGGATAATACTCAGGTTAACCAATTCAAATGACCAAAGCTATGTTACGAATTTTATACCTGATAGCTTATCTGGTTTAACAACAATTCTGCCGTCTTTAACGAGAAGAGAAGCAATATTTGTGGGAGAAGCTGCCGCTCTTCCGAGTAGAATTAAAATAAATGAGCTTCCAGAGGATAAACTACCAGATTCTTCTGACATGGACTTTATGCAAGGTTGGAAAAATGAACAATTTTTAGTTGAAGGTATTAAAGAAACTACAGACAAATGGGTGAAAAACCTATCAAGATAATTTAGAAAAGAGATTAAAACCTTGATACTGAGCTTTCAACTATAGGGGGCCTTAATTAAATTAATCTAATATAAGAAAAACACTTCCATAAAATTGGTATTTATTTATTGTTAGTAATCAACACTAAACTTTAACAGAACCTACATTAATAAATTGATAATCCTCCTTATATCATTATTTGAAGCGAGTTACTGTTGAGAAGTACACCCACATAGAAGGTTATAGGTTCGGTTTTTTGAAGGGAATTTTATCCTTTTCATAGGAATGGAGGATAAGGGAGGTTTTCTAATGGAGTCTATATTAAAAATTAAGTATTCTCCTAGTTTTTCTACAAAGGAGTTTGAAAAAAGGTTTACTAAACAAGCCAAATTGGTAGCGGATTTTGAAGCTGTTGATTCGTTCATTTTCTCTGAGGATGAAAGTGCAGTCGACCATAATCAAGATGACTGGGTGTATGGATCAGTGGTAGTAAAATATAATGGAAATGACGCTATGCACGCCAATTTGGTCACTTCGGTTTTAAATGCTATGGATTACCAAGAGTTTAAACTAGTAGGTGCATCAGATTTAGTATAGCGTCTTTTACCGGGACACTAGGTTTTAAAGAAGAGATAGTGATATTTCAAATGTGATCCAAAAGAAAAGGGGACGAATCCTAATAAAGATTTGTCCCCTTTTAATATAGTTAGTGAAAACTGGTGGCAGCATAAGTGATTTCTCATCCCATGGATATTTTTATGTAAGGTGTATAAACCACGTTTAATTAGAATTGCTGCATATATCTCAAAATCGAGCCTTCAAGTATTGGGGGTGTGTCTTATATAAGAGTTCCTTATTTGAAGAAATTACTATACTTAACTCACTTGGATGGTACGTGTGTTCTTAAAAAATAAATTAGGGTGATTGCTATTGAAAGAGAATAAAAGAGAAGATTTAAAAAGTACAGGTAAAGGATTTACAATTGATTCTATAATAAATGCGGGAAGTAGTGCAGCTGGAAATGTAGCAAAAGATTCTATCAGTAGTATGGTAGGAGACATTATTGTTGATTCGGCAAGTTCACTTGTCCCTGTTGTTTCTGGAGCTGTTCAAGGATATAAACGTGCTCGATTTGAAAGAAATATCGTTGTTTTTACTGAAGAGTTGTACGCAAAGATCGAAGAAGTCAATATGAATATGGAAGAAAAGACGGATAAACAAAAAGAAAAAATAGATCAACTATTAGCCTTTATTATGGATTATGTCATAGATGAACAACAAGATGAAAAAATAGCTTATATGGTTAATGGCTTTGTGAACGTTACACAACATGAACAAATATCAGACGATTTTTTACTTACTTATTATGATGTTTTGAAAGAATTAAGAATGGTGGATATAGCAGTATTAAAATTAATGTACTCTTCTCGTTATGTTCTTGACCACGCAAATAGAGAGTCATACCAAGATGTAATGGAAAGACATGGACTAAGTTACGAGCAATATGAGGCAGTCCGTCATAATCTTAATAGAATTGGTGTATTAACAACCCGAACAGACTTAAATATTTACTCTGATCTAGAAGAAATTTCAAAAAGGTTTAAAGAATTATACTCTTACTTAGAAAAGCTAACAAATCCAAAACACAAACGATCTCTTCCGAAACTAAAGGAACCTAAGCTCAAATCTAAGGATAACTTTGAAGTGTCTAAATTCGGAAGAGATTTTGTTAATTTCTTCTTGGATTTAGATTAAGCAAAAAACTAAAAGAATTCAGTTTTTTGCTTATTTGAATCCTTCAAAAAATAGGGTTAAATAATTTAAAGTAACCTTTACCTCAGTTTCGAGTCTTCATGTAAAGGGGGCGATACAATGTATCGAAAAGTCTTATTATACTCACTAATATCTGTTTTTCTTATGTTAATTGGTTGTAATAAATCAGTAGAAGAAGGTCCATATGCAGGAATTTTAATGGTTGATGGAGAGGAGTACACGTGGCAAGGTGAAATTGAGAATAATGAATTTACAGTCGGAGAAAAAATTGGGGAAGTTAATAAGAAAGTAGAGATAGAAGGAACGCCGAAAACAAATTACTCATCAAATATTTTAGAAGTTGGAGAAGGAATTTTTTTAGCAGTTGAGAGTAATAAAGTTATTATCGTAAAGAGAGAAGGTGGAAGTTACCATCAGTTTAAAGAAGATGGATGATTAAATGGATATAAAAGTTAAAGTTCTTTTGCAACTTATCTTGAAATCAAATCTTATAGAACTTGGGTGATTCTTTAATAATGAAATTGCTATCTTTTTACTGCTTCGGTGAGTTTAATTGAAGACCTTTAAAGGTGAGGTGACGAAGGGTGATATGTTGATTATTCTAAAAATATTGGGACCACCCATTTTTCTTACCGGAGTAATTTTAATGTTGGGGCCAATTTTTGATTACAGTTTAGCAGAACGGATAAGTGCGGTTGTTATAGCTACCTTATTTTGTTACTTACAAATTTACTCTACGAAGAAGAAAAATAAATAATAAATTCTACATAAAATGAACCTCTTTGTTTAATTTATCTCGGCTTCAAATCTTAATGTATATGGGGCGATACTCGGGTAAGTGTAGTCACCATAATAGCGGTATATAGGGGGGGTAAAGTAAAAAGATAAGAAGGAAAATAAATTTTGAGTATCACTTTTAGAAAGGAAGTTGAGAACATCGCCATATTAGATACACCTCCTGTGACACTTACTTTATTAATTATTTACATAGTTATTTTTTGTACAGATAGAATATGGAGCGATAAATTGTCTGAGTGGGGCACAGGGAAAAGTTTTGACAACATGAGAAAGGGAGAATGGTACCGGCTCATTACTGCGCCATACTTTCATTTGAATATAATTCATCTTGTGGGAAACGTTTTTGGTATTTATTTCGTCGGATTAGTGTTAGAAAACAAAATTGGAAGTTTTATGTTTCTGCTCATTTACGCAATCGGAAATTTGATGGTTTCCTTATTATTTTCTATATTGACTTCATTTAATAAGGGAACAGGAGCTTCTCCAGGAATATTTGCATTGGTAGGCTGTATATTTTATCTGTTTTTACAAACTCCTGAATTATTCAATCTCCAATTAGGAACTTGGAAAACAAACTATATTATTTTCTATTCAATTTTAGGAAACTTAATTGGCTTGGGTGGATTTGTTTCCCATGTGGTTGGTTTTATGATTGGAATCTTGTTGAGTTTATATCTATTTTAATTTGATGTACTAGCTGCGAAAGTTATCTAGTCAAATTATCTTGATAATAACAAAGACTTTAGAAAGATAGATTTCTTAAAAGGAATGTAATGATATAATTGAAAAATCTAACAATTTGAATTGTACTAACGGTGAGTGTAGGTACACGTATTCTTCGAAGATATCTCGATTCCGAAACTTCAACTAACTGGGGCGATTGCTCAAAAGAGTAGTCGCCTTATTCACATAAGAATAAGGGTATCTACATATAGCTTTTAATTTGAAGAATCAGGTTAGTTAATAAATGTTAGTATTAAAATTAGTTATGTAAGAGGGTGAATAAATTATGAATGAGCTAATTGGTTATCTAGGAGTGGGGTTGCTAATTATCGGGTTTGTTTATGCCTTAGTTAGACAAACAAAACATACTCTTGATCTCCTAAATTCAGACAAAACAGTAGATTACAAAAGGTCATTACTTGGAAATTATCTAACAAGTATTGCAATGGCTGGGTTTTTGATTTCATTTGTATTAAACCTAGTAGTTTCAATGCAATTTATGCAGTCAAGCATAATTACAAGCAATAATACCAGTGCTAGTTGTTTTATTTTCCTTACAATTCTTTTCATCGCCAAATTTACAATTGTTCCGAAAAATCCTAAGCAAAAAAGATTAACAGTTTAAGCTATATTTTCTTCTTCACTAAAGAGAGCGTTGGTTGAAAATTTGCTTAGTATATATTGAATTCAAGTCTTCCTTTAACTGGGGCAGTTGCTTAATAATATGAAAGGGGGATTGAATGAATATATTTTTGAAAATAAACTTATTTAGCATATTAAATGCTTTTGTATTGTTCTTAGCCGTTGAACTTGGGCTGAATGTATATGAAATTAGTGATTTATTTAGTTTGAATCAAGATGTTGTAATGAAATTGGTAACAGTCCTTTATATTATTGGTTTTATTATCTTCAGTTTCTTACTTTTTAAGGTAGTTAAAAAATGGATGGATAAAAGAAAGTCCTCTTTTTGGTCAATTATTCTTTGGCTTCCGTATTTTATTCTTTTTAATTTTATATTTGCTAATCTGTTTCCCGTTAATTATCCAGGACACGAACCTGGAGCAGGAGCTGGATTTGCAATGATGTTTGCCGTATTCATTTATCCTTTTTATCTACTAATCATTAACGTATTAGGAACGGGGGCAGGTATTAAAGAAGATTAAAAATATCTTGAAACTGAGTTTTCCGCATAATGGGGCTTATCTGCAACATAGATAAGCCCTCTAATGTTTGCAACTAAAGATTGAGTTTCTGGATCCATTTTGAAATAATTTGAACTATATATGTGGTAACTAAAAGGAAATTGAAATAACTAAATAAAAAGGGTCTGTGAGGGGGAGAGGAACGTTATGAGTTTAATGAATATACTGATTGGAATTGGTCTTGTTTTCTTTATAATATTTACAATAGCTGTATTCTTAACTTTTCGAAAATAAGACGAGAGGGATACAACGAATACAAAGTAAAATACATAGTTTCACGATAATGTGAATTGAGCAACACAAGAAAGATTTATCTTGAATTCGAATATTCAGCTAACTGGGGCGATTGCTCGATAGAGAATTCATCACCTCTTACTCTAAATATAGCAAATATTAAAAGATAAAAAGTATAAGATTATAATGGATACCTAAGTCAAAGAGACCAGCGAACAAAAACATCACGGTTGCCCCAATACACGTCCATATCATAAAAGTGGCGTGTTCGTGATCGTTTCTTTTAAACTCAAAAGCAAGAGAAAAATGCGTCGCGGCTAATGCTAGGAAAAAGTACCCTGGCGGTATAGTATCTATACCAAAAAATGATAAAAATCCAGGAATAAGTAGTAAGATGCTTATTCCAATTAAAACTTTCGTAGTTTTAGTTAATTGTGTGATATAAGCAACCCCTTTCTTATTATCTTTTATGTTATCAAGAATAAGGATGAATTGGAAAATTAAACATAATAAAAGGTGAAATTATCTTGAATTCAAGTCTTACATAATCTGGGGCTATTCTTCAATAGAAAACTTTGACTGATGCCACTGGTACGTCGTTTATAGGGTAATGTTATTTGTGCAAGGAGGGCTTTAAATGGATTTTATTTTCAAGTCTTTCGCTAATTGGGGCTATTGTTCAATAAAGATGATAGGGACTCTTATGTCCTTTATAATAGAGGATTTTAAGGGTATTCGTTGCTGGAGGTGTAGTATGATACATAGAAAATTATTTTGGCTGGGATTCTTAATGTTTGTAGTTGGAGGTCTAGCTTTAGCTATTATGAATAATGAATTAAATGGGAGTAATTTTTTTTCTTATATTATTGCTACTATTGGGTTGCTTCTTACGGGGGTATCTAAAATTGTAGAAAATAAACACTCGCCTAAGAAATAGTAGGTAAATATAAATACTATCTTGATTTCAAGTCTTACTTTAACGGGGGCTTTAGCGTAATAAGCTTTGCGCTCAATATTGCTTAATAGGTCCTTTCCGTGGAGTAAACCATATGATCTCTTCTGAAATGACGCTTCTCTCATCAAAAGATTAGCGTCATTTTTATGGGTGGTTTGTAATTTATATATTGAATAATGTAAACTATATGTTACAGTTGAAGGGTAGGAGGGATTATATAGGTGAAAAATAACGTAAAGATAGCTCGTATTCAGGTGGATTTAACCCAGCAGCAATTAGCTGAAAAAATAGGTGTCACCCGTCAAACCATTAGTTTAATAGAAAAAGGGAAGTATAATCCTACTTTAAAATTATGTCTTTCGATTTGTGACGTCGTTCAAAAGTCACTGGATGAACTATTCTGGGTGGATAAGGAGGAGCGGACGAAATGATGAAAAAAATAACGGATGAACGATTGAAATTGAAAAACTTAGAAAATATAAGGGTTTTATTTTTGGTTCAAACCATTGGAATCATCGGTATATTGGGATTTGACCTGGTCACTAAAGGAATGGATAGTATGACAGATAATCCAGTATGGTATGTTTTGATTCTTACAGGTGTCGTATCTGCATATTTATCCATGAGCATTAGTGTAGATCATGAATCGAGTAAAAATTCCCCCAAAAAAGGATTAATCATTTCAATAGTTGTGAGTACATTTATTGCCATCGGTTTTGGAGTCTTAGTTACCTTTACAGGTGATTTGGGTGCTGGAATACTCGTAGGAGGAATAGTCTTCGTTTGTTTTCTTGCATCTTATCTTTATGTTTATTACTTACGGACTAAGCGACAAAACTAAATATCAGCAAGCTCCTCTGGGTAATTTCAAGAAGCGTGAAGTTTTGAGAACAGTAATTGCAGATCTATTGTTCCTTGCATATGCCTATGATTTAGTCCGAATTTCTCTTCATTCGTTTAATTTTCAAAGAAGTAAAGAAGATACTTAAAGCGAGTTTACTTGGTATTAAGTCTTCACATAACTGGAGCGGTTATCTAATAATAGATAACCGCTTTTCTTTTTTAACGCGAATCTATCTTAGTAAATAATTTTCCTCTAAGATTGAAGGTTCCATAAAAAATAAAATAGTCTCATCAAGAAATCGATGTAAAGAACTTTTGACATAATTGGTTATGCTGTGATATTTTGGAAGTGTAAAGATCTTTTTACATATTAAAGAGGTGATATTATTGGGAATCGAATGGGCTGTTTCTATTTTAGTCGGGATATTTATATTTATGTTTATTGGCCGGCTTACTGGGGGTGAGGAGTTTGGAGGTGTTAATAAAAGTGACGATGAACGATCTCAATACATAAAACAAAAAGCAATTGTAGGAAGCTGGACGTTCCTATTAATCGTATTTTTTATAAACATTGTTTTTAATTTTTTCGACTTAAGAACAGGTTTTCTAAAAAATGCTCCGTTCAATCATCCAGAGCTATTTTACTTATTACTACTGATTGGAAGCTATTTTGTATATTATCTAATTTATAGTAGACGGTTAAGTGGAAATGCAAAATAAAATTTTTGAACTGCGGAAAAGCGCAGGATTAACCCAAGGTATGCTAGCAAAAAAATGTAAAGTATCACGCCAGACAATTAACGCTATAGAAAATGACAGGTATGATCCTACCTTGCAGCTTGCATTTAAAATAGCAGCAGTTCTTAATACAACTGTGGATAATGTTTTTAAAAACTAATTAAAAAGGACAGAAATACATGAAAAATAATTTATTGTTGGCAGTGGTATTATTTTTTGTTCTAGGCTCTGCAATGGTAAGCAGTATAAATTCACTAAGTTCCACTTTTAAGTCGATTTTTTATGGTGTCGCTTTGACCGTTCTAATTCTTGTAGGAGTAGTAAGTTTATATAAATATTTCACAAAAACTACGCACTAATTCATTTAACACCTATTGAACTATCGCCTGCAATGGTTCGTACCCTAGTTTAATTGGGAGTGAATCAATTCGGCAAAGTTTAAATGAACAAGACAGTTTTAAGGGGTGGGAGATTGGAAGCGTGGGATGTTTACGATAGGGATAGAAATTTAACCGGCAAACAAATGAACCGGGGGGATACATTTAAACCAGGTGCTTATCATTTAGTAATCCATGTGTGTATATTTAATCAACTTGGACAAATGCTGATTCAACAGCGACAGCCTGATAAGGAAGATTGGAAAGACTTGTGGGACATTACCGTAGGAGGCAGTGCTATAGCAAATGAGACTAGTCAACAAGCAGCTGAAAGGGAGGTTAAAGAAGAAATCGGCTATGTACTTAATCTTAGAAATAGACGCCCTTCTCTAACCGTTAACTTTGAAAATGGTTTTGATGATTATTATCTCATAGAAAACGATTTGAAAACCTCAAACCTTTCACTGCCGACTGAAGAAGTGAAGCAGGTAAAGTGGGCATCAAAGGAAGACATTGTCGATATGATTTCAGAAGGTTTATTTATCCCTTATCATAAGTCATTGATTGAAGTACTGTTTGATATGAGAAACACCCTGGGATCGCACGGATGATGGTTCTTGTACCACACTGTACTGGGACCATCATAAAGAAGGGTGCCTTGTCCTGCTTCGTTATAACTTTAGCAGAACGAGATAGGCACCGAAGTCATTTAAAATGATGTTTATGTAGGAATGTTCCTTTATTTACTGGATATCGTCATGCTATATATATTATGTAAAGCCTTTATTATATAATTAACTAAAATGATCTCTGTTTGTGGCTCCAATAAAAAATGAGGTTGATAGAGTATAATGTTGTTTAGCATATTGGGGTTGGGGAGGTGTATTATGCAAAAGGCCATCACAGTTAATTATCAATCCGATAAAAAGAATAACGTAGATGAGTTAAACCAACTACTTCAAGAAGGATGGAAGGTCGTTTCTCAGAGTCCAGTTGGATTGGTTCCCATGGTTTCTTCACTTGTTATATTGGAGAAAAATTAGTGAACATGACTTTCTTATTCGTTGAGAAAAGGAAATCGATAGTTATAATTACCGCTTTTCAGGGCGGTTTTTTTAGTATCTAAAGAATGGGGGTCAGGCACCATTTCAGTGTTAGTTTGGGCTTTTAATGGTTTGCTAAAAGTTATTGAACAAGTTCAGACTATATACAGAAGCCGTGCTTAGTGTAATACTCCTATATTTCATTTCATGGAGCATTTCCTATGTTATTCACCAGCGAAAGGCCTTCTGATCGCGTGCAAAGACTCTACCGGGAAGCATAAGATTACGAAACCAATTATTTCTATGGTGGATAAAAATTGTCTGTAATCTAATAAGGAAAAGTAAGTGCATTCATACTGGGGGTGGTAGTATGGATATGAGTATAATTGTAGCGATATTTGTAATCTTTATAGCTGCTTTAGGCGGGAGTTTCTATAAAAAGAAGAAATAATATCATAGATAGATTGGATCCTAATTTTATAACTAACAATAATGGTGCCTGTCCCCGCTGCGTTAAAACTTTAGCAGAACGGGGGGCAGGCACCGATTTCTTTCAACGACATAGAAGTGTGGAAATCAGAAATAATATCAGGCGTTGAATTAAGGAAAAGTGATCTCTGAAATATCATCAAACAAAAGAGAGACCGTCTCTTTCGTTTTCGGATCAATCCCTCTCACTTTCTTCGTACTCGGATCCATCTGGTTTACTTTTATTGCGGCGTAGCTAAAATCAAAGCCATTATGATACTTCACGTTAACGGTCAGGTCATCATTCATTGAACGCTGTAAGGCAAAGCTGTTTTCTTCCATCTGCTGTTCATCGATCACCGGCTTTTCAATTCTTTCCGTCTCTCTCCATATCTCCTGAACCATTTCAACATGTTCGGGAAGCATGAGCGATGTCCATTTAATCGTGCCGCGGTCATTTGTATTCCTCATCGTTTCCCCTCCAATACAAGGAACGTTTGTTCTCATTATAGGTAGAGGAGCCATAGCAATACAATAAAAGATTCCGTTAGTTCCTCTTTTGGATTTCTTTTGAAGCCGTAAAAGCGGAGGGGGGGTGGAACTTGAAACAGCGGCATCCGACCGGGACTTAGGCACTTTCATTTGAACCTCTGATGTATTTTTTTATGTATACCAGGAGAAAAACAAAAAATAGTAATTTTATCACTCTGCTTACAAAACCTAGTTAAAACATTCTTCATACAGCAAGTATCTATTCAAATGAAATATCCGTTCAACTCTCCGCCCTTTAAAAGATGTGGTAAGCCTTCCTGGGTAGGGAGCTATAGTTAAATAACCCTAAAATGGCATCCATAAAATAATGAAACCCCTCTAAATAAAAAAGACGACAGCCACAAAAAACACTCCAAGACCACCATACAATCTATAAGTTAACGTCATTTCGTCCTCTAGAAATTTGCGAAGCGATCGAATGATGAATGAACCGCCAACAATCGGAATAAGATACTCGCCGTTTAGCGCTCCCGCTAAATACATGACTAGCGCACCGAGAATAACGATTAGGTAAACTCTATCGATGAGTTCGATGATTTTCATTTTGTAGAAATCTCCTCTTATATAGAATTTATTTCTTATTTAAACAAAAAAGTCAAAAAAAATAAACCCTGCTTTTGATGAGAAAGCAGGGTTCGAAAATCTTAACTATTCTCAATGATTTCTTAAATTTTGATAAATAACCGGAAGATAGTCATCATCATTTGGACTATCTCGTTAACAGCATAATAGGTGTTGTGGATTCAAAACTTTAAGCCCGACAAGGTGCATTAATTACGATTCCGTTTATTGTTGATTTGTTCATTAACTATATTAACAAACTCTTCAAATTCACCCTCATCCACGGAAAGAAGAGTAATGGTATATACTTCACCATCATACATAAACCACCCATATTCATCTGGGGCAAGTAGTTTTGAGAAAAACTTAAATGGCTGTCGTGAGCTTCTCTTTCGAATCGGTTTTAACTTTTCATAAGAAAATTCACGGAATCCTTGTACTAAGGAAGCATCGTTACTGTAAAAAAACAGCCTTTGATTAGTTGCGATTAATTTCCCAGGACCAAAATTGTAATTCATCTCTGCAAAATGACAATCTAACTTCGCCAGTTGATGTTCATTTTTTTCTAAGGATCTAGACATTTACCTCACCTGCTAACGTAAAGGATAGGAGTACATGCGAATACTTGGCATCAATAAGACTTCTTTACGGCTTGTAAAAGAACAATTACCTGATCTATAGGTAATGAAACACTGGGGCGGTAGTGGTTCTGTTTCTAAACGAAGTCTTAAAGAAACGTGCAGTAATCGATTGAGAAATAGTTGAACCAGTTCCTCAAAAGAAGACTTGATTACAGTGGCAGAGTCTTTTAAATAAATGTCTAATATGCAGAACGGGGGTAGTCCCCCATTTCTGAAGACAACTCCCTTTTACAAAATCTTTTAAACTTAAATACTCGATATACTTATAGATAGAACAAGGAATTTCACATAATAAAAGCGAACCTTTAATTTAGAAACTAAAAAACGGGGGGATTATTTATGAAACTTGGAGCATTTTCCATAAGTTTAAGTGTGAAGGACATAAACAAATCAAAAGATTTTTATGAAAAATTAGGGTTTCAATCGTTTGGAGGGGATCCCAGTCAGAAGTGGCTCATAATGAAAAATGAAGACTGTGTGATTGGTTTATTCCAAGGAATGTTTGAGAAAAACATCTTAACCTTCAATCCCGGGTGGAATCAAAATGCCGAAAACATTGATTCGTTTACAGATGTGCGAGAAATCCAGAAGCAGTTGAAAGAAAACGGAGTTAACCTGGACTCTGAAGCTGATGAAACTACTGAAGGTCCGGAGCATATTACAATTACAGATCCAGATGGTAATCCTATCCTAATCGATCAACACAGATAATTTCCACAACAGACTTTAACAAGGACATTAGTAAAGTAACAGCAGCTCTATCTTTAACTTATAAACTAATTACAGTTCTTAAGAACAAAGAAGGACATAAAAATAATAAGAAAATCGCCTGTTTCTTCTTTGGGGACGGGCGTTTTTATGTGGGTGAAATTAATTTTAAAAAAAGAAGTGAAGTGTTGTTACTGATAAGCGGTTTGCTCCACTAAATTGTGGATAGTCATGAAACCCAACTACTGGTTCAGTCGTATGAAGAAGTAGTTGGGTTTCATATTCTGGTTAAATAACATGACAATTAATTTATGAGGAGAGTTTCTATGGGAGGGTTTAGATGGAGTTAAGATCAAAGCGGTTAGGGAATGTCTTAACAAAATTTCTTTGGGCAGATATCGGGCTAACCATACTATTAATGGTGAATATAGTCATTGTAAGAGTGGCCGGGGCGGGAGAAGCCTTCTTGACCTATGATATTATCGTTTCTGTTGTAGTAAGTGTAAACGTAGTTATCTATACGATCATGTATCTCTTCTGGCTATTTAAAGTACACAAAGATTTACAAGCGTTGGATGAATTTTACCCTATTACACCAGGTGGCGCCATCGCTCGTGTTTTGATTCCAATTTACAATATATATGGGTTATGGAACGTTTATTCGACGATGGCAGACTATTTTAAAAAGAATTCATCTGTACATACAATCGGATCAAGACTAGCGTTATATATCCCTATATATTATTTTCTCATGATAGCTACAACTGTTTTGAGTTCTTATTTGTCGAGGCAGTCAACCCTAGAGTCTTTTAGCGCTTTGTGGTTTACATTATATTTAGGAGATGGTGCGTTGGTTGTAATGTACATCCTGATTATTAAAGCGGTGTCGATTGGTTTATTAAGGTTATCCGAGCATGATTTGAATAGTGGTGAAGCAGATAGTGCTGGTTATTCACAGTAATCGTTTAATTCTGAAATGAAAGGAATCTATATAGAAAGGGAGGATATGATGGATGAAACAGAATGGGATATTCAAGAAGTTAAGCGTTTAAAAAAGAAGCGTTTGGTCCAACACAATATCTCCATGCTGCTGTCATTCGTTCTGTTTATTTATTATATGAAGGAGGGAGGGTCAGCTGCCGTCCTTCTTGGTTTATGCTGCGTGTTTTTCTGGGGGGTAACAGTATATTCACTGTACAAGCTTAAGACAGGTAAGACGATCGGAACAAAGACAAGCCGCTTTCTTGAGGATTTTGAAAGAGATAATAAGGGGGAGAAGCGCTGGAAACGAAAAAACATGATAGAAGCTGGACTTTTGAGTGTTCTTAGCATTGTTTTTACAGTTTTTTTATTTGTTTTGGATTTTGGATCTGCAAGAATGGACTTTCCTACCGACGCTCTTCCATTTATCGTCACCTGGGTGGGGGTTAATATAGGAGAGGTCGTCAGAATTAATATTTTATAAGGGAACATCAGATTTACTACATGTAATTGTAACAATCTTTGACCTCTAAGAATCTGTAACCCAGCTTTATAAATATATCGAAAAGAGAATATCATCGGTGCAAAATTTGGCTAGTTAGATAGAGGCTTATCCCATTAATTACTGTTCAGTCTATTGGGAAAATAGTGAAAGGACAAAATCTAAGGGAGGAGTCGGTTTGAACAAGGTGAGAGAAGGAGTAATCCAAATCCTAACAAGTATTTTAGCTGCATTGCTCGTGAGTCTTTATTTCTATTGGCAAGGCAGCGAAGAATATGCGCTTCTAGTATTTCTAATTGCTTTCATTGTATTTGTGGGCAGCGGAATAATTGTTAAAATCATGTACTTGTGGATTCAATGGAGAAATCGATACCTGACGAATTTTCTCGTGTATATGTTGAGTGGGGCTGTGCTGTGGGTTTTGATTATGTATTTCCCGCCGATTTATTCTATTATTTTTGAAGATTTTACGGTGCAGAGATTTTTATCCTCTAATTCAATCTCAGGTTTTCTGAGAAACATTGCAGTTGGAGCTCTTTGCGGGCTGATCTTTTTTAACATTTATTTCGGTCTCACTGGCTTGTTTGCTAAGGTCGGTAATGTCATGCAGAGACATTGATTAAGAGTTTTACAATACGTTAGAAACATTAAGCTTTCCCGTGGAAACTATCATCACTAATTTTAAGCAAGTGCAAACTAAAGTTAATGAACGCGAGGGGTAATCCCAATGAATGGCGTGTTTTTGGTTTCAATTTTAGCAGCTCTATTTTTAACTTATAAACTCATTACGGTTCTTAAGAATAAAGAGGGACATAAAGGTAATAAGAAAATCGCCTTGTCATTATACGTCTTGTTTATCATCGCCTTAGCAGCGGTAAATATAACTTACTCCTAGTCGTCATACGTCGTCTCCTGATTTTTTCTAATAGTAGTTTTTGAGGACTATAAGGTATGAATAAAAGAGGAAGGAGGTTAGAGATGAGGACGATATTAGAATTACTGCGCATCATCTTAATTTTTGTACTACTTGGCGGCTTGGTTTTTGCATTTATTGGTGAAATTTATGCAATCCATGAACCAACGGAAAGCTATTCGTGGCTCGGTGCATTAGCAATATTAGTTTTATATTTTGTACTATATAGAAACAAGTTGCAATTCTCTGGTTGGTATAAGGGAAAAGGAAGAAGGAAGCTGCCTGAAAAAGTTTCGAATGCACTTGTTTTTACTTCTATACTATTAATCATCGCACCATTTATTATGGGCTCATTATTAGACTGACGAAGGCAAGTTTGAAAGTTGAAAACTTCTTTGTGAAATTTGAAGTGCATCGTAAAATGTGAGGAGACCAATTCCATGGAGATCATTATTGGGATAGCTGTAATCGTAACGGTTTTTTCGATTGAGTTACAGCTGAGGAGATTGAATAAAACAAATGAACAAATTCTTGAATTGTTAAAAGGAATAAAGGAAAAAGAATGAAGTAATAGAGAAATAGGCGAATTTGGACAGCGTTAATAGCGATAACTTGATTTGTTGTTAAATAGACAACCTCATTCATTATCTGTCCACTAAACCTTTGAACGCTTTATCATGCTCATTAATCACATCATTTAAAACATCCATGAATTCAGCATCGACCCCTTCGGGAAGTCTTATTTCCTCTTTTTTTCTTAAGACAATTTTCCCGTCTTTTACTTCAACTTGGACATCATCTCCCTGTGATAAGCCAACTTGCTTCAGTAGTTCTGTAGGAAGAGTAATTCCAAAGCTGTTTCCAATCTTAGTAACTTTTCTTTCGAATTGATCCAAAATGATCACGTCCTCATTATAATGTTATAACTATTATAACACTTGGGAATGATTTAAAAAATCTATATACTGGGTTTATATTTTTATCAGTTTTTATTTAAGTAGGACTGAGTCTTAATTTTTTATGAAATAATTAGTCTAACATCAAAAACGGAGTCCTGATTTAGGACTCCGCTTTTTCTGCTAAGGTGCTTATTTATTTTTTCCTGTTGTTTTATCAAGCCCAATGGCTGTACCGGCTCTTGATGAATCGGCTGCACCTTCGTAACTGCCATCTTCAAGAACTCTTACAGCCTGTACGTTTCCAATTTCTCCAGGGCTGCTTTGCCATTGGTGGCCCCAGTCTTCCATTGTAGCTCTTGTTTCATCCGGAATGCCGTCTTCCCAACTAATTTGAGGATAAGAGGCACTGTATATTCTCGGTTCCTCTATCGCATCCTTCAACGGCATATCATAATCGATTACATTAACGAGCGTTTGAAAGACAGAAGTTATGATCGTAGGGCCGCCAGGGGAACCAAGTGACAGATAAGGTTCGCCGTCTTTAAACACCATGGTAGGTGTCATGCTGCTCATCGGTCGTTTGCCAGGCTTCACCTGGTTAGGTCCTCCCGGGACTGCACTGAAATCGGTTAACTCATTATTCAGCATAAAACCGTATTCCGGCACCATAATCCCTGAACCAAATACTTGCTCAATCGTTGTCGTATAGGACACGTGATTTCCCCATTTATCCGCTACACTAAAATGGGTGGTCTCTCCGATTTCACGGTCGTCCTCACTACTGGCTGCGGGGTCTAATTCCCCATCTT
Source organism: Halobacillus sp. A1 (assembly GCF_024189295.1). Classification (GTDB taxonomy): domain Bacteria; phylum Bacillota; class Bacilli; order Bacillales; family Halobacillaceae; genus Halobacillus_A. The sequence continues at coordinate 26,781 of NZ_JAIZEN010000012.1, read as the reverse complement.
GATACTCCCACGGATCACCTGGTTCGACATTTTCATTAGCCTGCCCCATCTCGATAAGGGAAGCTCGTTCTGCTAAGTATTCTTCATTTAACATGCCTTCCATCGGTACATCCACAAACTGCGTGTCTCCGATATATGCATTTCGATCAGCATAAGCGAGATGCATCGCTTCGGCCATTACATGATATTTTTCAGGTGATTTTACATCATATTCGCTTAAATCAAACCCTTCCAGCATTTTAAGCATTTGAAGAACAGTCAGGCCTCCAGAACTTGGCGGCGGCATTGAAGCAATTTCGTACCCCCGGTAAGTCCCCGTTACAGGCTCATCTATTGTAAGCTGATAGTTTTCCAGATCATCAGATGTCATGGTGCCGCCAAAATCCTGAACCGTATCGGCAAGAGCCTGTCCAATTTCACCTCCGTAAAAAGCATCTAACCCATCTTTTCGGATTAGTTTAAAGGTATCTGCCAGGTCTTTTTGGACAAGCTTATCTCCTTCCTGCAGAGGCTCACCGCCAGGTAAAAAGACATCTTTCGCTGCGCTTCTTGATAATTCATATTGATTATCATCAATAGCCTCTGCCAGCACACTATTTACTTCTACACCCTTATGTGCAAGTTTAATGGCGGGGTTGATTAATTGATTAAATGGGCGGGTTCCCCATTCGTCGTAGGCTGTCATTAACCCTTTTAACGTCCCGGGCACACCAACAGCATCTCCGGTAATATGCCGTTCTGAAAAAGGTATAACCTCTCCATTCTCATCAAGGAACATATCCGGCTCCGCACCAGCCGGAGCACGTTCACGGCTGTCAATGATCGAGACATCGTCCTCCTCAGCTTCATACACCATCATAAAGCCGCCACCGCCAATGCCTGACATCATCGGCTCTGCCACGTTTAGCGCAAGCTGTATAGCAACCGCTGCATCCATGGCCGTTCCCCCTTTACGGAGAACCTCTGCACCAATTTCTGTGGCAGCAGGGTGAGCAGTGGCTACCATTCCTTCCTCTCCATAAGCTACTTCATCTTCAGAATAATGAGGACCCCCCTTAGCAAAAGCTCCGCCCGGAAGTGCTGTAGTGAACAAAAGGACCACTAACACGATGAATGACCAGGTTTGTCTTCGTTTAACATTCAATAAAATTCTCCTCCTTTCCATATTATTCTACATTTTACAGAACATTCTGAATTGTATATACAGACGATAACTCCCAATAATTTCAATTTAATGCAGCTGCTTTATCCGCTTTTCTCAAACTTACAGTAAGTGTAACTCAGTAATCGACACCATTTGTCTTTACCTGTTATAAAAATACACGCATCGACTGCTGGCTTCTAGGTAAAAGGAAAGGGACTGTTTATATATAATAATAGCTACACTTATTTAAGTTTTATAAATTCCAAACTGCTCTTGAGCCAGTGGGTTGAAAACTTCTTCTTAGTGCCGTGTTGGAGGTGCGCAGTCTTTATTGATGAAGGCGCGGTATTGTGCGGGTTTTCAACTTCCACCCAGTAGGGAAATGAAAAAGCGCATGAAATCGATAATTTCACACGCTTTTTCATTATTAGAAACACTTTTTACTTATATTGGAGCCTCTTTTGAATATTATTGAATAGCTGCTTGCACGTCGATAACTCCGTTTCCATAGGAGAAGGAATCACCAAGAGGAACAGCTGTGTCATTCAACGTTTGTCTGATCTCATCATTAGTCAATCCAGAATCATCTGCTAATAGTAAAGCAGCTGCCCCAGCAACGTGCGGGCTTGCCATGGAAGTACCGTTAAAGCGCTCATAATCATTACCCGGTACAGAACTTAAAATATCTACACCCGGAGCCATCACTTCAAGTTCGTCCCCAACACTGGAAAATGAGGCTCTGTTATTGACATCGTCTACGGCGCCAACAGCCATCGCAGCGTCATATTTAGCAGGGTAACCGATTGTGTTTTTCTTCCCTTTAGACCCTTCATTTCCAGCAGCAGCTACTACTAATACGCCCTGATCATCAGCATTGTTTACTGCTTGTTCTAAAGTGGCTGATCCGCGGCTTCCACCCAGACTCATGTTAATAATGTCGATGTCATTGCTAATTGCCCACTCAATCCCTTGAGCAATTCCACTGTAAGAACCGCTGCCTTCACTACTTAATACTTTAACGGCGTAGAGGTCAGTAGATGGCGCTACACCTAGCACACCTAGTGAATTATCTACCCCTGCAACCGTTCCAGCCACATGTGTACCATGGCCATTCTCATCTACTAAGGGGTTAGGTTCGCCGCTTACAAAACTCTCTCCGCCAGCTACATTTAAATCTTCATGTGCTCCATCAATACCAGAGTCCAGTACAGCTACCTTTACACCATTCCCAGTCGTTCCTTGAGCTTGTACATCATCTGCATTAATTTGTGAGATTCCGTAGGGCGTCGTTTGACTAGTTGCCTGTGCGACATGATCTTTTTCTACATACGCCACATTAGGATTGTTGGATAAGGCTTTTACTGCTTGTTCCGGAAGCTTGGCATGCACGACATTCATATATTCATATTCGTGAATTACTTTTCCTCCGACTCCTTTTACGGCATTTTGGTTCACTTTTGATTTAAAGCCAATTAAGTATTCTTCTACCACTGCCTTTTGCTCAGCCGCTTTTTCAGCTGAAGCTTGGGCTATGTTACTGAATGTAAAGACTAGAGCAAACATTAAAATAAACCCGGCTACTTTCCACATGTGTTTACGCATCAAAGTCCTCCTTTAATTTTTTACTCAGAGTTCCAATAGAATTCTGAATAGTTCTAATATTATGATAACGTCGATAGTATGACGGATGTTTGGGAAATACCTATGTAAAAGAGGCTGCTCAAGGCAGTGTGGAAGCATCAACTTGGGAAAGTTTAACAAGGGTATTATTCTTGAAGCGTCATTTATAGATATATTCCACACAAATGATGGTGAGGTTGCTATAGTCCGGTGACCCTCATCTTAGGACTTGATCTTTAGTGAGTCCCTCATTATTTTAGAAGCATAAGGGAGATTCATCTTGATATTTTGAATTCAAATCTTCATGTAATTACACTCTCCAGGTAATAGGAAAGATTATAATGGATTGATCTATGATAAACTATTACTAATAAAGAACTAGTAAAGCAGGTGATACTTTGGTCAATATGAAAGACGTAGCTAAGGAAGCAGGAGTCGGCCTTGGCACCGTTTCTCGAGTGATTAATAAAAATGGTCCCGTTAAAGAATCAACGCGGCTCAAAGTAGAGCGAGCGATTGAGACATTGAAATATAAACCAAATGAAGTGGCCAGAAACTTCAAGATGCAGCAATCGCGTTCGGTAGCCTTGATTGTTCCTACAATATGGCATCCTTTTTTCTCGAAATTCGCCTACCACGTGGAGCAGGTGCTTTCTAACAATGGGTACAAAATGATCTTATGTAATTCGCAGAGTGATGTAATGAAAGAAATCAACTATATATCGATGCTGGAGAAAAATAAGATCGACGGATTGATTGCGATTACGTACAGTCATGATCTTGATCAATATATCACCAGCCATTTGCCGATCGTCAGCATTGACCGCCACTTCACGGAAGATGTCGTTTACGTCACCAGTGACAATGAAAAAGGCGGCCAAATCGCAGCGGATGAACTGATTAAACGAGGATGCAGGAAGATCGCTTTCTTAGGAAGCGTCTCGGACATTAAGAACGAATCGATGAGACGCCGCCAGGGCTTTGAAGCTGAAGCAAAGCAGAGCAGCATTTCCTACCATGTGCTTGAACTGGAAGAACCGGTGGAGGATATTAGTGAAAGTGTACGCACATTCTTCCATGAGCATCCTGATGTGGATGGCGTTTTTGCCATGAATGATAAATGGGCCAGGATTATTATCAGCACCTTACAAAACGAAAGAAAACGCGTTCCAGAGGATGTCCAGGTCATCGGCTACGATGGAATTACAGCCAGTAAGGAAGAAGAATTGACGTTTTCAACGATTAAGCAGCCTGTGCATTTGATGGCGGAAAAGGCAGCTGAAGCGATTATCAGCATGATCAACGATCAACCGACTGATGAGAAGGTGATATTGCCTGTCGAATTTCATAACGGAACGAGTACTAAATAAAATAGTGTTGACATTCTAAAGTGAAAGCGCTATTATGGTTATTAACAAAAAGCGATTTCTAGAGTCGCTTTCTTTTAAAAACAAAAGTGGAAACGTTTCCAAAAAATGAAACTTTTTTACTTGAATGATCTTTTTATTTTTCATTAAAGTGGAAACGTTTCCACTTTAGTAATCTAACTTAGGAGGAAAATGTAATGGCAAAGAACCCTAAAGTAGTTGCCGATAGTGTTTTGGAAGCCCTCGGTGGAAAAGAGAACATTTATCGAGTATCGCATTGCGCCACAAGGTTGAGAGTGGAACTGCACGATGATCAAAAATTGGACAAGCAGGCTTTTGACTCGATTCCAGGCGTGAGCGGTTACTTTTTTCAAAGCGGCCAGCATCAAATCATTTTGGGTACTGGATTTGTAAACAAGGTGTTCGCTGAATTGGTTAATCAAGGCGTGGCTGAAGAGCAAGGTGAAAAAGAGGAACCGTCCGGCGGCTCGAATAAAACTAAAATCCAGCAGTTGACGAAGACGTTTGCTGATATATTCATTCCTGTAATCCCTGTCTTGATTGCAACCGGGCTATTGATGGGGCTGCGTGGTTTATTAATCAACGGATTTGGGATGGAAATGTCCGATACCGTATTAGTACTCTCTCAAGTACTGACAGACACGGCCTTTACGTTCATTCCAGTATTCGTTGCCTGGTCAGCCATGAAAACCTTCGGCGGTTCTCCTGTTCTTGGTGTTGCGCTCGGGTTGATGCTCGTGGCGCCGCAGCTGCCGGATAAGTGGGCAGTGACCTTTGGGGATGCTGAACCTTTACTGCTTCCGTTCCTCGGATTTGATATCCCGATCACCGGTATGCAAAGTTCGATCCTGCCAGCTGTTTTTATGGGTTGGTTAGCAGCAACGATTGAAAAGAAGGCACGAAAGTTTGTTCCAGAAGCTTTGGACTTGATTTTGACACCGTTCATTACGTTGCTATTCTCTTTAGTTCTCGGCTTAATCATGGTAGGACCGCTGATTCTAGGAATTGAAAACTTGATCACTTCAGGGATCATGTACTTCTTTGAATTGCCATTCGGAATCGGTGGTTTCGTCTATGGAGGGGCCATTCAATTTCTTACGATCACCGGCATGCACCATACGATTGTTCCCATTTCGGTAAAAATGGTAGCAGAAACGGGCTATGATCTCATTAATCCGATCGGCACAGCTGCCATCGCCGGGCAGGCCGGGGCTGCGATTGCTGTGATCATTCAACAGAAAAACAAGATCAAACGCTCCAACATGTACGGCTCTGTCATCCCGGCCTTTTTAGGAATCACTGAACCTGTTATGTTTGCGATTAACCTGCCTAAAGTGAAACCGTTCTTCTTCGGGTGTTTAGGTGGAGCAGTTGGCGGTGGTTTAGCTTCTATTCTCGGCATCGCAGCTCAAGGAACGGGTTCAACGATGCTGCCAGGTTTACTGCTGTATATCGGAGATGGATTTTTCCAATACATTCTCGTCATTCTAGTAGCGCTTGCTACTTCCTTCTTAGTCACATTCGCAGCGTACCGTGAAAAACAAGAAGCGGAACAGCCGGCACTAAACTACAAGGTCAATCATGGTTAATAAAAGAAAGGAAGCCTCCTATGATCCAGCCTATCGACTTTTCTAACCGTCAGAACCGATTTTTATCAATGACGGACGTATCCGATGGTTATTTGAATATGATCGAAAATAAAACGAAACAGGATCCTTACTATCCGACGTATCATGTGGCTCCCCGTCACGGGCTTTTGAATGATCCCAATGGTCTCTCCTACTATAAGGGGAGACACCATATCTTTTATCAATGGTTTCCGCTTGGTCCGGTGCATGGCCTGAAGCATTGGTATCATGTGTCTACAAAGGATTTTATCCATTTTGAAGATCACGGAGTCGCACTTTATCCAGATCAGAACTATGATTCTCATGGTTGTTTTTCAGGATCAAGCTTTATCGAAGGAGAGGATCTTCATCTCTTCTATACGGGGAACCAAGTCAGCAAAGACGGCCAGGTCAACCAGAATCAGGTATATGCGTCTATGGATGAAAACTTGAACGTAACGAAGCACGGTGCCATTACAGAAGCACCTGCCCCGCAATTCACACATAATTTCCGGGATCCAGTCGTGTTTAAACGGGATGAAGTGTATTACATGCTCGTTGGAGGGGAAACCGTCCATCAGCAAGGGGCGTTAGCTCTATACAGCGGACCCTCCATTCATGAAATGACGTATCAAGGCATTGTGAATACTACGATGAAAAATCCGGGTTATATGTGGGAATGTCCGAATTATTTCGAAGAGGAAGATCAAGGCGTTCTGATTTTTTCTCCGCAGGGAGATTTAATAAAAGATAAATATAATTTCAACAATGTATTTTCTGTCGTGTATGCGGTCGGTCAGCCCCTTGATGTTGACCAATTGAGCTTTGGTGGAAGTGAGTTCATCGAGCTGGATAAAGGGTTTGACTTCTACGCTCCGCAAACGTATCAAGATGAGCAAGGTCGAAGAATTCTAATTGGCTGGCTCGGTAATTCCAAGAGTGATTACCCGACGGATTCAAATATGTGGGCGCACATGCTGACTATCCCCCGGGAAATTACGATAAGCGGAAATCGTCTTCTTCAACATCCAATAAAAGAGCTTGAGAGTTTGCGAACCGGTCGTGAAACGTTGAAGAAAAATCACGTTTTGTCTTCCCGGGCGTTTGAAATCGAAGTGTCTGTGGATGAAAGATTTGAAATGACATTTAAAAACAAGGATGGGGAATCCATCACGTTCTCTTCTAATGGAGGGGAGTATTGTTTAGACCGTTCAAACATGACTCACCTTTTTGCGGAACGTTATGGGGTGAAAAGGTATGCTTTACGACAGAACAAAGAGAGCCATCGTATTCGTATCTTTGTGGATTCCTCCAGCATTGAAATTTTTTGTGATAACGGGCAAACCATTTTTACAAGCCGGATGTTCATAGCTGATCTCTCTGTAGTTCATTCAGAAAGTGTCACAGGCGACTTGTTTTGTTTAGGGTCTATTACCACTCATGTGGAAACAGGGTAACTCTACTATAGGTGTTTATAAGAGAGTTATTCCACAATACGGCAGGAATGCGGAAGACTTGATTCCGAGATAACCGGGTTCGTTGCCGTATTGAGAGTCAGGGGTGGTTGGGAAGCTACTCGCTTTCCTGTGGGGGAACTGGCGAGCTTCCTCGGGCTAAAGCCCTGTGGGATCTCGCCTACCTCCTTCTCCCACGGGAGTCTCGCAGCTTCCCAACCACCCCGTTCGATAAGAGGAGAAACGAACCGCCTGCTCAGAGAGAGAGCGTCTTCTATCATTCTTGTCCTAGAAGTAGCAAACGCTCTATAGCAAGTATTTCAATAACAACCACATGCTTACATTAAGATTTCTGCTTTAAGCGGTTTCGAGATACCTATTAGGCAGAGGGGCGGAAGGAAACGTTGAGACTCCTGTGGGATTAGCGGGACAGGTGAGACCCCACAGAGCGAAGCTCGAGGAGGCTCAGCGCCCGTCCCACGGAAAGCGAATCGTTTCCTGCAGCCCCTAAACTCTCACTATGTCTCGAAACTAAACTTCAAAAATAGGGAGCTTGTTTGAATATCAACACTAAAAATTAACAGAGCTAAATAAATAGAATAAAGCGGTATGTTCTCCATTGATTATCGAGAACATACCGCTTTATTTTTCATTAAGACATACTCTGTTGTGACCAAAAGAAATTGTAATTATCGCTAGAAGAAGACGTCGTGTTTATTCCTGAAGATGACCTTATCTCGCCGCCGGAACCCCACCTGAAAAATTGAGAAAACTCCGCCTATTCATTTTTACATAAATGTAATTGACCACAGCCTTCATCGCTATTAAAATGGCCGGATAATAAATCAATGACGGTAGCTCTCGGCAATTAAAAGGAAAGATGAGGATCAGATATGTTTTACCGTATGACTGTGTATATTCTTGGGATGTTTGTTAATTATTTTGGAGTCGCTCTTATCATTAATGCTGCGTTAGGGGCGGGGTTTTGGACGGCGTTGTTTGTTGGGATTTCCGATCACCTCGGTTTAACTGTGGGGATGTGGTACGCGATTTTTCAACTGGCTATTATTTTTGTGAATGGCAGGCTGATGAAGCAGTCGCCGGAAGTGAGAGCTTTGCTTCCTATCGTATTGGAAAGTTTGATTTTGGACTTTTGGGTAGAGATCGTGTTTAAAAATATCAGTTTCGCTTCTCTGCCGCTTGCCCTTCAGGTCGTCATTCTGTCCATGGGCGTAGCCTTCAGTGCATTAGGCGTTGCGATTTATATTTTACCTCAGCTGCCGCGTGCACCGGTTGACCAACTATTTCTCGTCGTTGCCAAAAGGTTCAACTTGAGCTTGCGTCTAAGCCAGACGGCTATCGCTTTCACCACATCCACCTCAGCGCTGCTGATTGGCGGACCCGTTGGACTTGGTACGGTGCTTGGCGTTGTTTTTGCCGGTACGCTCATTCAATTCTTTTATACGAAGGGGTATCCTTTGTATTATATGGCGCATCCGCACTACCGCGAGCGCTTTGAACTCGCAATGTAATAGGATTCTCTTACTCTGGAGCGTGGTCAGGGTAAGAGTTTTTTATTTTCGCTGAGTTTGAATAAGGAGAGAGTTAGAAGCTTCCAAAGAGTTTGATTCACTCTTTGCCGCTTTCCACATATAATTTATTAGTCGCTGAATGATAAGAAGAACGGAATTGGAGAAGCAATCCAAGCCCTTCATACATAACATAAAACAGTTCCGAAGAGGGTGGATATTATGAGCTTTTTAATTAATAATGACCAAAGTGAAGAAGTAGAAGTTGATTATAATTTCGCGGACCTCCTGCAATTATTCGGACAGTGGCTCGTATCAACCGGTGATTTTATAACATTGGCCGGTCAAACCATTGCCATTGAACAAGATAGGCAAGAAAGAATACAGGACATCATCGACCAGCAGGAGCAGGAATTGGAGAAGCAGCAAATGCAGCAGCAGCTGGATGATCTTCAGGAACAGATTAAGCAGCTGCAAAGTGCGAATTCCGAACGGGTGACGCAGAGAAGATAATAAAAAGGAGTCAAATGAGCGGAGGCAATCGTGAACATTGTCTCTTTTTTGTGTGAAGTGAACTAGAACCCACTAAATATTGTATAATGTTCCATATAAAAATGATCCCCTTAAGGAAAACGAGGAGAAGTCCAATGAATCCAGCACATTCCATACAACTCAAACTTTACTCTAACCGCTACGCAGACGTACTGCATGCTTTTAAACTCCCTTACGAACAAGAAAGATTTACTGCATTACCAAACAGATTTTCAGAAGTGGCCGAAGGGGAGCATCGAGTGGTCATCGTAAGTGATGATGTGCCAGTCGGGTTCTTTTTGCTGCATGAAACCGATAGGGTCAAAGAATTTTCCACCAACCCTCATGCTATGCTGCTGACTGCCTTATCTATCAATCATCCAGAACAGGGGAAGGGATACGCCAGGCAGGGGATGTTGTTATTAGAAAGTTTTGTCCGTGAAAAATTTCCTGAATGTAACGAAATTGTATTAGCCGTCAATCATACAAATATAGCAGCCCAGAAATTATACGTTAAAGCAGGGTTTCACGATACGGGAAAAAGAATATTAGGGCCAATTGGTGAACAGTACCTCATGAAAAAATACTTAGACACATAATTTCTTAGTCTGCATTAAAAAGCTGAAAGGCCGGAGTGTCCCGGCCTTTCAGCTTATCCATCACGGTCTGATGATATATTGATAGAAATGGACATCCTGCCATTCCCCGAACTTGTACCCCACTTCTTTTAAACTGCCTGCATATGTAAAGCCGAATTTTTTATGAAGCTGTACACTTTGGGGATTATCGCCGCTGATTCCGCCAATGATCGTGTGATAGCCCAGATCAAATGCTCGCTGCAGGATCTCTTTCAACAAAACAGACCCTATTCCCTTGCCCTGCTGGATGGAGGACACATAGACTGAGACCTCGGCTGTATAGGCGTAGCCGGGTTTTCCTCTGAAGGAACTCAATCCGCAATACCCTGATGCCTGGCCATCCAATTCTGCAACAATCAGGGGATATTTCTCTCCGTGTTTGCTGAACCAGCTCTTCCGTTCCTCCAGCGTTTGTTCTTCTAAATCAAAAGTAGCCGTCAGGTCGCGTACCGCTTCGTTATAAATATCCAGCATAATAGGCAGATCTTCTAGTACGGCGTCTCTTGTGTGTAACAATCAAATCCCTCCTTTAAACGGTTACTTCACTCATAAAAGCTTGCACGTTCCCTTCTATCAATAGAAGGGAGTCCATACGAAAAGATTGAACATAGCTATTATTTTTAGTATACCTAAGAGTTCTATGTGAAACACTAGAAACATAGAGTACACCAACTGCTTTTTTCTTTCGATTATAATGATGAACCGAGAAAAGGGGGAGAGGTATTGAATTATCAAAAGGAATTCATCTTATTTTTCACGAATGCGGAGCGGCATACCGTCTCTGCTGAAGCGCGCCTCCTCTGGCTGGCGCTGCTGTGGGCGAACTTCAGATCGGGACCGAAAAAGGAATGTACGGCGGATAATGAATTGTTGATGAAGCGGGCAGCCTTGAATCAGGAGTCTTTTAACCGGGCGAAAGACGAATTGATAGAGGAAGGCTACGTTGAACTTAGAGAAGAATATGAAACGAGCACGACATACCGTCTCATTCCTCAAGAGATTGTTTTTAATGAGAAGGATGAAGTGATGGAAAAAGCCAGTCTGCGTTGAGACTGGCTTTTTTCTATTGTTATGGGACTTGTTCAATTTTACATAAGGTCATATTGTAATTCTTCAATCAATAGGAGTAGAATTAGTATATATTGTCATTGGCTGCGAGAAGAGGAGAGACCGATATGAATAGGGTGAAAATCATGATAGGGGCTGTGCTCGTCCTTGCTTTGGCGGGGTGTGTGCAGGGGGATTTCGGTGTGAAGATCAATAAGGATGGAAGCGGCGTCCATACGATTACGCTCGGGATAGAGGAAAGTGTGTTTGAACAATTCGGGGGAAGTGAAGGAGAGACGATTGATTCGACGAATGATGACCTGGAAGCGCAAGGGTATACGGTAGAAAATTATAATGAAGATGGATACGTCGGATTCCGTGCCACAAAGGAATTTGAAGAAGTGAGTGACATGCAGCTTGTTCCTGATACAGAGGGGCTGAGCGAAGCGGGCATCGATGCTCCCGCTGATGACTCCAGTGTCGTGAACAGTCCGGTTGATTTGAAGATGGAAGAAGGCTTGTTTACGGATACGTACCTTTTTGAAGGGGAAATGGATCTTTCCAATTCTGCAGGGCTCGGCGGCATGGAGCAAATGCTGGCCAGTCAAATGGATATGACGTTCACTTTGGAGTTGCCGATCCGGCCGTCAGATCATAACGCCGATGAAGCGGACGGCAGGGTGCTGACGTGGGACGTGGACCTGACCGGCACAAATAACATCATGGTAGAGGCGAAAGCGCCCAATATTACGAACATAATTGTGGCGAGTGTTGTTGTTCTTGTGGTTGTTGCTGGTTTGATGTTCTTTGTAAGACGGAGAAAAAAGCAGAAAGAGGCATAAGAAAAGTGAATGGATTATAAAAATAGGGAAGAGGTAGAGGAGATATGATTATGAACCTTATCATCCTTGCGTCCGTGGTTATATGGATTGCCGCGATTTATGAGCTGATCAAACCTTCGAAGGAACAAAACAGCCGCAAACTCATTGCATTAACTTCTGTTGGTACGTTATCCACCTTGATTATTACTCTTACACTTTTTGAAGATATGTTTAAAGTTCTATAAACCAAAAATGGGGTGCTGGAATCTTTGCGATTCTGCACCCCATTTTGTATCTCATATCCGTCAGTTATATTGTAGCTTTAATTGAATTAAACAGCTTTTGTCGTTTCCTCAGCACGAACAGGTTTTTCTTTTGATAAAAACCAGCCGCCGATTCCGATCGAAAGAAGGACCGTCCAGAAAATCGCCTTCCATTCTGCACTTTTAGCGAAACCTTCAGCTAATACAGCAAGTTCCGGGTGAGCCAGCGTATAGACGGCGAGCTTGATGCCTACCCAGGCGACGATGAGATAAGCCGTCGTTTCGAGCCCTGGCCGACGGTCGAGCAGGATGACGAAATATCCCGCGGCAAATCGCATGATGACTAGGCCGATGATGCCCCCGGCAAGGACGACAGCGAAGTGTCCTCCATTGAGCCCGCCGATTTCAGGCAGGTTGGCGGCTGGCAAAGTGATCGCTAACGCCACAGCGGCTAAGATGGCATCAACCGCAAAGGCGATATCGGCCAACTCCACTTTCACGACGGTCATCCAGAAGCCTGAGCCTTTTTTCTGTTCAGCGGCTTTGATTAATTTAGGCTTCAATACATGCTTCTTCAAAAGGTGGTAGGCGGCGATTCCGAAAAGATACAGCGCTCCAATCGCCTGCACCTGCCAAATGTGGACGAGGTAGGAAATGATGAATAGTGATCCAAAGCGGAAGATGAAAGCTCCGGCCAGACCATAGAATAAAGCTTTTTTCCTTTGATTCTCTGGTAAATGTTTGACCATGGTCGCGATGACAAGCGCATTATCTGCTGCCAGAATTCCCTCTAGCCCAATAAGGATCAGCAGTACCCATCCGTATTCCATTAATAACGTAACGTCCAATTCATGTTCTCCTTTAAATTATATTATGTGATGACGATGAGTTCATCGTGATCAAAGGTTTGTATATCATCTTCAAATACAATCTTCGTCTGCAGTCGATACGTGCATCCGTCGTCTGTCGGTGTCAGAGCCTCCGGCACGAGGTATCGGAAGGGAAACTCTTTTTGATCACGGGGTTCGATCACCTGTGACATCAATACGGTCGTGACCGGCTGAATCGGTTGCGACTTGCCGGCTGACACCTTGACTAAGTCGCATTCCAGCCGCTTGATCTTCTGAGCGAACCATCCTCCGTATAAATGGAAGGAGCCGGAAACATGCCCTCCAGCCTCAATTTTGTGGGAGTGTAATACAAGGTCAACTTTTGGTGAACCAATTTTAAAGTAACTAAACATTCTGGCAATCAATACTCCGGACCTCCTAGTAATTTTTTGTAAAGGGGTTGTGTTTGTATGCCCCTGTTGTAACGATAGACTCCGGGGCGGGTTATGGGTGTCGAGCGTAATGATCGTTACGGCATATAAAGAAAGCGTAACCGTCATCGTAAGCAAAATCAGAAGCTGTCTCATGAATGAAACGTCTAACTAATGAATGGTCGTTCTCCTCCTAATACATATAAAAAACCTTTACCAGCAATCTGGTAAAGGTTGGGATCGTCATATTTATCCCTTTACCAAAAATGGCAAAGGTCTCGCAAACAACGTTATGTTGCCAGTTAAGCCGGTGATATAAGCATCACGTAATGTCGACATAACTGTAAGCTACTCCCCTTTGGAGTGTTATAAGCTCATGTAGAGCACAGTTTTTACTCTGTAACTGTAATCTTATATTAGATTATTTTTACAATTAAGTCAATATTTATTTTAACAATTTTTTTGATAAAGGGTGAATGCCTGCGCTTTGGACGACTAAAGAAAGCAGCACCGCGGCAAACGTTAACGAGATGATGACGTCAGCCTTGTCCCCGGCCTGGGTCGCCAGACTTAAAATCAAGAAGACGGACATGGAACCCTTTAACCCGGACCAGCTGAGAATGAGCGATTCCTGCCAGCTGATTTCTTTTCGCCACATCGGGAAAAGCTGGATCGTTCCTGCAATGATGACAAACCTCACCAATAAAGAAGCGATGAAAATCAATACAGCCAGTCCCCAGTAATCGAAGGAAAGATGGTTGGCCGCCTCGATTCCTATCAGCAAAAATAATAAGGAAAGGATTGAAATTTCCACGATGCCCCAGAAGCTGTCCAGCGATTCCCGGAAATGATCTTCCTTAATGGTGCGTCCGAATTCAAAAGAAAGCATAATGCCGGCAAAAACCGTCGCCAATACACCTGAGAGATGAATAGATTCGGCCAGGTTGAATATTCCGTAGGCGACGACGATACTGAGCATCACCTGGTATTCCCGGTGGTGGGTGAAATGAATCGCCTTACTGAACATCCATCCGAACAGCAGTCCGATGGCAATTCCTCCGAGAGATACTAATAAAAATTCACCGAAAAAACTGCTGATGGAAAAGGATTCATTCGTAAGGAACATGCCGGTGACGACTGAAAAAATTACTATGCTTGTTCCGTCGTTGATCAAAGACTCTCCCTCTACGACATCGGCCATTTTTTCATCTCCGGTAGATTGCTTGAGAATCGACGCCACCGAGACCGGATCCGTCGGTGTCAGCATGGCCGCAATTACTAGAGCCCCAATAAATGATAGGGAAATGAACGGGCTGCTGAGCGCATAAATGACCGCTCCTAATAGGAGAACGGTTAACATGATGCCGGCTGTAGCGAGAAACCCAATGATTCCTCCATTCTTTTTCAATGCTGAAGGGGGAAAACGGTAAGCTGAAGTAAATAGAAGAGCCGGCAGAAAGATGTGGTAGATCAAGTTCTCCGTCACTTCAATGGATGAAAAGTATGGAATGAAAAATAGTCCGATGCCGATTAAGGCCAAAATCGGCGGCACGGGAATATCTTCTTTTTTCTTATCCAGCGTGAATATGATGTATCCGATAAATAATAAGAGAATAATAGGGGTCGTGTGCATCTCGTAAACTCCTTTCCCGGCTGGTGTAAAAAGGGTGTTTTTCCAGTTCGGTGGGATTTGTTGGTGTATACCATCTTTTATACAGGTGTTAAACATCGTGTGAGTAATAGACTCAATTGCCTACTAAGATTTGGTTGGGTTGAGGGAGGAGAAGCGGCTCTCTGGTGAGGTTTTTGTGATAAAATTAAAGTCAGATTAGAAAAGGTCTGGGGTTTTGAATATTTTACTATTTGTTTTCATCATTATAATTGCTTCCATTTTGCAAACGAGTACAGGGTTCGGTTTCTCGATTCTAGCTACGCCTTTCCTGTTGCTGCTGTTTGAACCGAGAGAAGCCATTCAAATCAATTTGCTGCTATCATTGGTTATTTCATTCTCGTTATTACGCAAGATTCAGAATGATGTAGATTTCGGCGTGGTCAAACGCTTTGTCATCGGGAGTTTAGTCGGATTGCCTATAGGGATGGCTGTTTTTCTGTGGCTGGATATCGGCCGACTGAAACTGGGTGTAAGTATTACCATTATCACTTTAACCCTTTTGCTTATACTGAATGTCCGCATCCTGCAAACGAAGAGACGAGATGGGTTAACGGGTGGACTATCCGGCATAATGACGACGAGTATCGGGATGCCGGGACCGCCATTGCTACTTTATTTTTCAGGTACGGATACGCAAAAAGAAACATTACGGGCGACTACCCTTGCATTCTATTTATTCATTTATGCGTGCAGTTTGATTATCCAGGTCGTTTTTGCGGGCACGAACTCAACTGTTTGGAAGTCGAGCTTCCTTGCTCTGCCGCTCGTTTTTCTTGGAATGTATGCAGGGCAGCGTTTGTTTCACTGGGTAAATCCTGGATTATTTCGAGTGTTCACTTATCTCATCTTGTTGTTTACCGGTTTATATTTGCTCATGGAAAATTGAAAGTCTTTGGTCTGACAAACGGAAGGAGCATTTAATGAAAAAAGGAAAAAGTATATACATAAGAATGTTCCAGCCAGCTGATGCCCGTGCTCTGCTTGCTTTACAAGAGGAAAACAGGACCTTTTTTGAAAGGGCTTCCATGCCGCGCAAGGATGAATTTTATACGATGGACAGGCAGTTGGAAAAGGTTCAGGAGTATGAAGAGCGAAGCAGAGAGGATCAGGAGTATAATTTTGGTATTTTTACTAAAGAAAGCAATAGACTCGTCGGCACGATCAACTTATTTCAAGTCATGCGCGGGGCTTTGCAGAGTGCCTTCGTCGGTTATTTCCTGGATGAAAAGCACAATGGGAGGGGGTTCACGACGGAAGCTGTTAAGCTGATTGTGGACTATGCCTTTGCGGAGCTGCAGCTGCACCGAATTGAAGCGGGCGTCATGCCTCATAATTCGGGTTCGATGCGTGTGCTTGAAAAAGCGGGCTTTCATAAGGAAGGGTTGGCCCGCAAAAATGTGAAAATCAATGGCCGGTGGGAAGATCACCAAGTGTTGGCGATCATCAACCCTGAGGATTGATGGTCGTTTTTTAATAGATTCATGGAGTCGGGCGGGAAGCAGGGGTATGTACAGATAGTAGAATTTATAAATAAACCCTATCAATATTGTATGACTTAGTGAATTTGAATTTGTTGTGATGGTCGTGGAGGTCAAATGGAATCCCACGACTCTATTCAAAGAAAGAAAGGGCTTTTTTATATTGCATTTTTCTGAAAAATAGCATACACTTGTATTAGGAAATCAGGTCATCTGATGACCTGACTTATAGATGGGTAAAATAGTTAAAGAGGAGGCGTCATCGTTATGTTATTGCTTGTTGCGTTCAGTGCCATTATCACCCCTTTCATTTTTCTTGTGCTGTTAAGGATGTCCGCTAAGATAGGAATGTTCTTCAGTGCGTTGATCGTCCTTGCTCTGGCGTTTTTTGTGTGGGGGGTCGACGGACGGGTCATTGCTGCCTCGGTACTTGAAGGCACACATAAGACGTTGACGATCCTCTTTATTTTATTCGGTGCGATTGTCGTATTGAACACGCTTCGGCGCACGGGAGCTGTGGACCGGATCAATCAAGGCTTCCGCAGTATTTCTACAGATATGAGGGTCCAGGTCGTCATCGTCGCTTTTCTGTTCGGTTCTTTGATTGAAGGGGCTTCCGGATTCGGCACCCCGGCCGCGGTCACGGGTCCGCTGATGGTCGCGCTTGGTTTTACGCCGATGGCAGCGGCGGCTCTTGCGTTGATTGCGGACAGTTCAGCCGTATCTTATGGAGCTGTCGGTACGCCGATCCAGGTCGGTTTAAGCAATCTGCCTGATGCCGGACTTTCTTTGTATAAAGAAATCGGGGCTCAGGTCGCTTTCCTCGATCTTTTTGCCGGGACGTTCATTCCCTTCGTTTTGGTCGTCATTTTAACGATATTTTTTGGGAAGAAAAAAGGGTGGAAGGATGCTTTTCAGCTGTTTCCGTGGGCGTTCTTCGTCGGCATTACCTACACGTCTTCCGCCTTGCTGTATGCGACGTTGTTCGGTCATGAATTCGTTGCGATTTTAGCATCGCTTACCGGACTTATAGTGGCAACGACTACGGCTAAAAAAGGGTTCCTTTTGCCGAAGGAAGAGTGGAAGGATGCACTTGATGAGAACATGAAGCCTAGCGGTGACGCGCCTTCTATGTCTTTATTGACCGCATGGTCCCCTTACTTGATCATTGTCGTCTTGCTGCTCGTGACGCGCATCGTCCCTTTTATAAAGGAAGCGGCTCTCACGTGGGTCGATTGGACGTGGACGGATATCCTTGGAGTCGAAGGGATTACCTCAGACTGGGAAGTTCTATATTCTCCGGGAGCTGTGCTCGTGGCAGCTGCCCTGCTTGCGGTCGTCATCCAAAGAAAGCCGTTTCGTCACTTTGTGGAAGCGTCTAAGGAATCTTTTTCTTCTATGAAAGATGCAGCGCTTGCGCTCATTGCTACGCTTGCGCTTGTTCAAGTATTTACAAACTCTGGAATGAATGCTCAGGATCTCGTCAGTATGCCGCAGTACATTGCGCAGACGCTGGCCGGAAGTTTTGGTCCGATGTGGATATTGGTGGCTCCGTTTCTCGGGGAGCTTGGCTCGTTCATTACCGGGAGCGCGACGGTCTCGTCGTTAACGTTCGCTCCGATCCAGTACAACATCGCTCAGGAGACAGGACTGGATACGAATACGGTGCTTTCTCTGCAGGTCATCGGAGCGTCCGCGGGGAACATGATCTGTGTGCACAACGTAGTAGCGGCTGGTGCAGTTGTAGGCCTGTCTGGCAGAGAAGGCGATATTATCCGCAAAACGCTGGGGCCCGCGTTGTTGTATGGAGCGCTAGCTGGACTCGTAGGGCTTGTGTTCACTTTGTTTATATAGGATTTCAGGCTGTTCTGGAGGAGGCAGCCTGATTTTTTTCTAATTGGATTAGCCACCTTGTTTTTTCCAATCGAAAGACATACAATTGTGTTAAGCAGGTCATCTGATGACCTTATTTAGATAGGCAGGAGTGAAGGACAAATGGATTTTAAACCAGTGCGTGCGAAAAAGATTTATGAACAGGTAGCGGATGTTCTGCTGGAATCATTGAAAAATGGAGAGCTGAAACCAGGCGATAAGCTCGACAGTGTGGAGCATCTGGCAAAGAGTTTCAACGTCGGCCGATCAGCGATTCGTGAGGCGTTAAGCGCACTGAGGGCGATGGGCATTCTGGAAATGCGCCAGGGGGAAGGGACGTATGTTAAGGCTTTTGATGTCAGCCGTTTTTCGCTTCCGGTGTCGGTCGCCTTTTTGATGAAGCGTGAGGATGTTAAGGATTTACTTGAGGTTCGCCATATTCTTGAAGTAGGCGCGGCGGCTTCGGCGGCTGTTCATCATCGTGAGGAAGACCTTGAGGCGCTCGAAGCGGCGCTGTCTGCGATGGAAAAAGCCAAAGGAGACGGAGAGCTTGGCGAGCAGGCGGATCTCGATTTTCATGTGGCGTTAGTTCACGCGACTCATAACGCGATGCTGATTCATCTGATGCAAAGCGTTTCAGAAATTATGGTGCAGGCGATGCGGGAAACGCGCAAGCTTCTTCATACGAAAGAGGGGACTGAGCGGCTGCTTGAAGAGCACCGGCAGATTTTTACAGCAATCGCCGAACGAGATGAGATGAAGGCGCGCCAGATGATGTACGAGCACTTGCGGAATGTGGAGCAGTCACTGGTCGATTATTTGGACATTTAATTTGAAAAAGGGTATTCTCCGCTTTTTCATGGACCAGCTGTTCTTATCAGCTTATAAAGTGTAACTATTTTCCAACAGAAGACGTCTAATTAAGTGAAGGCGATTATAAATGGGATGGAGGACATTCTATGAAACGGAAAAGCTTGCTGCTGCTAAGCGTGCTGCTAATTGGAATCGCCGGGTGCGGAACGCAGGACCAGGATCCGCCGGTCGACTCCGATACGAATGAAGAAGTAGACAATGATGGTACCGCCACGAATGAAGAAGAGGACAAAGACGAAACAACTACGAACGAAGAAGAAAATGATGAGATAACCAATGAAGAAGCAGACGAGGAAGGCACAGCCGAACCGAAGCATGTAGATATGATGGCTAATGATGAGCGCATAATCAGCATGCTGAAGGAATCGGGCTTCATTTCCGAGGATGCCACCCCTGAAGAAATTGAACAGGCCCTAAACGAGTATGTGAAGGAAAAGGCGGAAGGTCATGATTTTAATGAAAAGGATTCTAAAGCCTACCTGGAAGAATTGAAAAAAGAGATCGAACAGGATATAAACAGTGAAAGCTGAACGTGCGGACTTAGGACTCTCCTAAGTCTTTTTTTATGGCTGCTATGAAGTTTTCTGCCGAAGCAGAAGCCTTGATGTCGACTTTTATCCATGTCCCGGCTCCTCTCGTAAAACATTGTAAAAATAACAAGAAACAATAAGTCCAACGTCATATTCTTTTTTTTCAGAAAATAACATATAGTAAAGACGTTGTGAAAATATACATAAATTGGGAGAGTGAGAGCTTGGGAGCAAATCGGGTAATGTCCATGGCCATGATAGCGTCTTTATGTTTAGGGTTATTTGCAGCACCAGCAACGAGCAGTGTAGAAGCGGCAAGTACGGTTTCAACAAAAAAAGAAGCGAAGGAGGAGCATTCCCACGGTCAAGGACCTTTTGACTTAGCGATAGCTAATGAAGAGCGATTGATTGACATGCTGAAGAAACGCGGGGACATACCTGAAGATGCCTCGGCTAAAGAAGCAGAAAAAGCGGTCGATGAATTTCTGGACAGCAAAGCGGAAGGCCTTAAAGAGATGGAAGACAACGGAGAGCTTCATAAAGAAGAACTGGAGCTTGAAAGCGACGTAAAAGAAAAGCTGAAAAAAGAAAATGAAGGGAAGGCCAACGATCAAGCGAAGAAAAAGGGCGGAAAGAAAAACCTCGATCCTGTCGTTGAGGAAGAGTATAACGGAGAAGTTCGCTCCGATGATGTGCTTGTCATCTTAATGGAATTTTCCGACTTCCCTAAAAACAGCATCGAGCCTGGAGAAACGGATATGTATTATGAAGATTACGTGAAAGAACATTATGAAGACTTGATTTTCGGCGAGGACGGGTATGAAGGACCTAACGGAGAAAATCTAGTATCGATGAAGCAATTCTATGAACAACAGACAAACGGAGCGTATACGGTGGACGGGCAGGTTGCCGGGTGGTATGAGGCCTCGGAGCCTGCCGCTTATTACGGGGGAAATAATCCCCAGCCCGACGGCAATGATAAGGACCCCCGCTCGCTTGTCAAAGAAGCGTTAGCCGCAGCTGCAAAAGACCCTGACGTAAATCTGGCTGACTATGACAAAGAAGACCGTTACGACCTTGATGGCGATGGGGACTATCATGAGCCGGATGGACTGGTGGACCATTTAATGGTTGTGCACTCAGCGGTCGGTGAAGAAGCAGGCGGTGGTCAGTTAGGCGGCGATGCCATTTGGTCTCATCGCTGGAACCTAGGATCGATTTTCCCTATTCCTGGATCGCCGGAACCGGAAGTGGATTACTGGGGTGAAGGTTCAATGTACGCCTATGATTATACGATTGAACCCGCTGACGGAGCAGCCGGTGTGTTCGCTCACGAATATGCCCATGACCTCGGACTTCCCGATGAGTACGATACCCAGTATACAGGAGCAGGTGAAGCGGTCGGCTACTGGTCGCTTATGTCGAGCGGCAGCTGGGCGGGAGATATTCCAGGCACCGAGCCGACTGGTTTCAGCGCCTGGTCGAAAGAGTTCCTGCAAGCGAAGCATGACGGAAACTGGTTGAAGTACGATGAAGTCGATATAGATGAAATTGACAGCAAGGGGATGGACGTGTATCTCGATCAGGCCAACACGAAAGGTACCAACCTGGATGCCCTGAGGGTCAATCTTCCGAATAAAGAAACGAGAATAAATACCCCGTATAGCGGAGAGTATGAATATTTCAGCGGAAGTGATGATGAGCTCGATAACTCAGCAGTATTCGATGCCGACTTGTCTAACGCCACAGCCGGCGAACTGACGTTCAAAGCCTGGTATGACATCGAAACCGACTGGGATTACGGATCGGTTAAAGTGAGTGAGGATGGCGAGAAATGGACGTCCATTCCAGGTAATATTACGACCGATACGAATCCAAATGAACAGAACCCGGGTCACGGCATTACTGGGAAATCGGATGGCTGGGTTGATGCGGTGTTTGATTTGAGCAGTTATGCAGGCAAGGATATTCAAGTGAAAGTCAACTACTGGACAGATGTAGCCGCCATCCATCCAGGATTATATGTGGATGAAATCCGCGTCACCGCCCAGGAAGGAAAAGAAACGTATGAAGATGGAGAATTCACCGCTGAACAAAAAGGGGAGCGGGTGTACGTTTATAAAAACGGCAAGCAAATTTACCGCACGAATGGAAATGGTGACAACGGCAAACTGAAAGCTCTTGCTGATGTCGACGGGGAAGCCGTCACCGTAGTCGAGCATTATAAGAAAGGAAATATGATCTTACTGGATGCCGATCCGAAAAAAGAGATTTCCGCTAAGCAAGCAGGCTCCTATTTTGATAAAAATCAGGAATCTATCAAAGAAGGAAACTATGAAGCGAAATATGATAAAGGCAGCAACCGGGTCTCTGTTTTCTATCACGGCATGCAGCTGTTCCGCACGAATGGGAACGGAGATAACGGAACACTCCATGGATTATTCATTATGAATGACGAGCCATATGTCCTCGTCAAGCACCATAAAAAAGGCATGATGATTCTTAAAGACGGAGATCCAAAAAAACCGATTTCCGCTGATCTAGCCGGTACGCTGCAGCTTGAAGGCAGCGTGACGGAAGGAGAAGAATTTGAGCTCCTATTTGATGATGCAGAAGGCGAGCCGAAAGTGACACTCGATGGATTCACGAAGAGCGATGGAGTGAAAATATCCGAACATTACTATCTGCTGGAATGGAGAAATCATCAGGGAGTGGATGAAGGATTAGGCAACATCCGCCGCGGAAACAGTCTTATGGCTTACGACCCCGGTCTTGTCATCTGGTACGCCGATAATAAGTACACGGACAACTGGACAGGTATCCACCCAGGAGAAGGGTTCCTCGGAGTTGTAGATTCCGATCAGCAGGAATTATTCTGGAGTGACGACTCAGTCGCACAGACACGCTACCAGATCCACGATGCTGCATTCAGTCTCAGGAAAGACGAGAAACTGTTTGTCGATTATCGGGATATTACCGGGCTGACCTTGAAGGATAAAAACAGAAAGCCGGTCAAAGTTTTCGATGACAGCCTCAGCTACTTGAACGAAGCGATTCCGGACGCCGGACGTAACGTACCTGAGTATGGATTAAAGATCAAAGTGACAGGGGAAGCGTCTGATCGTTCTGTCGGAAGAGTTTCTCTTACAAAAGATGAATAAATAGGAAAAGGAGCACTCCATAGGTGCTCCTTTTTTGATCGCTTAGCGTCTGGATTCTATCGCTTCTAATAACCCTTCATCCTCATGAATCATAAACCTGCTGATCTTTCCTTCTTCGTTAACATTCACTCTGCCGGAAACGTCAGCGGACTTTTCTTCTCTGCCCTCTTTTTTGTAATCGACGGTGACCGTGAAGTCATAAGCTTCTTCACCGCTTGAACTTTCCTTGTAATCCACACGATCGACTTGCAGCTGATAGTCATTGTAATAAGCTGCTAATCCATAGCTGAACGCCTGGCTGCCAATATATTCACTATACGCATGTTCGGTGAAATAAGCCGAATACTCCTCTTCAAGATACACATCCAGCTCTGTGGGGGAGTCTGGCTGTTCCGCGGCATCATCGCCCTCTTCTCCAATAATAGTGTTATTTTCCGGAGATTCTATTAATTCCACAAGTTCCTCATCCGCAGTTGAAAAATGTTTAGTTAAAAAAGCTTCGAGAGTCTCGCCATTCTTATCTTCTGCACCTGAAGGGGAGGTAGAAGAAGCACAGGCGGTGGTGATTAAAAGCATGAAGAACAGAGCGGCTACGCTCCATCGTCTAGAAACATGTCTGAGTCTCAAAATATCTCCTCATCTCTTTGAATAGGTTATCCCTCATGGTATGCATACGTACCAACTGGAGATTCGTTTCAAAAAGATGGGAATTACAGCAAACATACAAAAAGCCGAAAAGGAAACGGAACTCCTTTTCGGCTTAGCTTATATCCACCAATTGATTATTTAAAATAGGGGGAGCGGTGGTTTAACGCTACATCTTTAATATATCCGATCTGCGAATAAGATAAACTCTTATTTTTACGTGTGCGGCTATCTTTGTGAAATTAAAACACTTTTGGGTTGTCCGAGTCTCAAGTACTGCTGTAACGATAGAAGTCGAAACCATCATTGCAGCGTCAATGAAATCCATATGATATCAATTTGAATCTACTAGCTTTCGGATTGATTTTTTCAGGAAGAAATAATACAAATCCAACACGATCAGGCCGAAGAAGTAAGCAAGAAACGTATAGAAGACATTCCAGGGGGCGCTGTATACGACTTTATCGAAGGACAGAGCTACGATTTCCGCCCCGTTTAAAAATAATAAAAACCCTAAGTACACGATCCACCGCTTCCATTTCTTAAAATAAACCATAAATACAAACAGCAATCCGGCCGCTGGGTTATAGCCAAAGTCTATATTGACGGAATTAAAGATTAACAAATCAGTTTGAGGGTTAAGGGTCCAAAATCCCATTTCCATACCTAACTGGTTAAAGGTAATCGACATTAACGACATAAGTGGGGCCACTGTCAAAAATAAAACAGGAACCCGCCGGCAGGCCACAATAGCAATCGTCCAAGGAATAATAAAGGCAACGATTAAATTAAAAAGAATGAAGATCACCGCTTTTTTATGTATTTGTTATTACTTATTATTGGCTTAGAATTCCATTTAATAATAGGGAAAAAATGTAAAGTTAAATTTGACCATTGGAAAAGGTAATGGTTCTTACGTGTATTTTGAAATGAAGCGCAGATAAATTAAGCTATATATGGCCGCTGAGGAGAATATACGAATGAGCGTCCTGTAATCGAGGCGGGAATGATCTTAATTACGCATAAACTTTTTTATGATTATTGGAGAATTCCCTTATAGTTTATTAATTGATAAGCTTCTCTTATCTAAGCAAGAAGGAAAGGAGGCGTTTATAATGGTTAACCGTGATATGAACATTATGGTTACAAAGTATGATGAAAACTGGAATGAGCTGTACAAAAAGGAAGCACTAAAAATACGAGAAATATTCAATGGTGAACTTGTTGACATTCATCATATAGGCAGTACAGCAGTACCCCACTTAAAAGCTAAACCGATCATCGATATAATGCCAGTAGTAAATCATGTGGAAAAAGTTGATGATTTTAATGAACAAATGATTGAAATAGGCTATGAGCCGCTTGGGGAGTTGGGGATTGTAGGAAGAAGGTATTTTAGAAAAGGAGGAGAGAACAGGACACACCAAATTCATTTTTTTCAAAATGATAATAAATCTGAAATAGAACGCCATCTTGCAGTCCGTGATTACCTGAAATCTCATAGTGAAGATAGGAATGAATACGGGAATTTAAAAGAAAGGCTTGCTCAACAGTTCCCAAAAGACATCGAACGATATAGTGAGGGTAAAAATGATTTTGTGCAAGATCTGGAACGAAAAGCGATGGAGTGGAAACGTAATCATGATAGGTGATTTTTCGATTTTTGTCTTCAACAAGCAGTTGCGGTAGTTTCCACTCAACTCGAGGATCACGAAATCAATTTTCCGATAAAGGAGGCGGCAGCTGCAAAGTGGCTATCGCTTATTGCGCTAAGGGGCAGAACTGTGAAAGACTCAGTTTCGAGATAATAGACAAAATGAAACTAAATTTGGCCTGTATCGTATATGTAATAAGAAAATTTCAATAGAGGAGAAAGAGAAAGTCAATGGAATTTCTATAATGGAGGTGTTAAATCGTCTATGAGTAATGGAAACCAAAACAAACCTTTCAACGACGTTATAGCCCATAAACAGAATATTGAAGGTTACCCTAAAACTGGCCGAGGAAAATTACCACTACCAATAAAGTTAATTGGGTATTTTCTTTTCGGAGGCTTCTTCTTAATCATTTTAGTCGGGTTAGTAGGAAATATTCTTTTCAACTAAAGGGTCTATCATAAAAGATGATGTAAAGGTAGAGGTGATTCAAGTGTTGCGTTATTTTTGGTTTTTCTTATTCATGGTTGGGGGTCTTTCATTATGGCAGGTATTGTTCTTAACATTTGCCCCGCTAGATATAATGGGGATCTCCTTATTTGCGACTTTTTTCAAATGGCTGTATGAGGCGACCTGGGAAAGAAAATCAGATGGTGCTGAATCACCTTGAGATCAATACTTAAGTAATCAGGGCCAATTATGAAAAAAATCAGGTATGTGTTGTTGAAGGATGAATGGCTATGATCTGGACAATAATTGGAGTAGGACAAAAGCTGTTAATGGAATGGCGATTTGTATGAGAATACGGCGGCTTCAGAAAACGGATCGCTTTCCGCGGGCATGTGGTGAGCTTCCTCAGGCTTCGCCTTCCGGGATCTCACCGAACATGTACATCCCGCAGGAGTCTCACCGTTTTCTAAAGCCGCCATATGATTGTAAGGTACTCGAAACTACCACCAAGTTCAGAAATATTAACCAGTTATTGAAATAATTAAATATGATTGGGCATCCTTGGAGTCTCGCTATGTCATGGACTATCTTGCTTTTGTGATGATAATGGAAACATCATATACGGTGCTTGTATAAAAAATAACCGCTTTAGAGCGATAACCAAAGAGACTTTTTTGTGCAAATAAATGCTTGGAGAAACCTTAAAGTACAGCGAGTATTAAACCTAAAATACTATATACCCTCCACTTGAGTTTAACTCCCCCAGTATTACTAAGAAAGGTTTTGAAGCGATTTCGAGAAGCACATATCTAGTGAAGGGCGGCGGGGAATGGTGAAGACTCCTGTGGGAAGAGAGTGCTTGGTGAGATCCCGCAGGACGGAACGTCCGAGGAAGCTCACCGCGCTCCCACGGAAAGCGAACCATTCCCCGCCGCCCTGTTCCTCTCACCCAATGTCTCGAAAACAACCACAATGCTGCCATATGGTTGGATAACTCTCTTATGATCATCAACAACCACCTTTAACATAGACGTTCATGCTAATTTTTCGCACCATGACATATGAAAATGGTTCCCTAGCGGGTATTAGTATAGTACAGTCAGCGGCTCCTATCAAAGATCGAGAAGGCGTGATGTCACCGA
>NZ_JAIZEN010000011.1 GCF_024189295.1 Halobacillus sp. A1 | reverse complement strand
GCGCTCGACTTGCATGTATTAGGCACGCCGCCAGCGTTCGTCCTGAGCCAGGATCAAACTCTCCATAAAAGTTAGTTTGACTTGCTCATTTGCACACCGAATGTGCTTGTTTTACTTCCTTCTTTAATAGAAAGAAGACTTGACGTACTGGTTGGTTCGTTCAGTTTTCAAAGATCAAATGTTGTTTGCCGCTTCAAAACAGCGACTTAATTAATATATCATTTATAGTTATTTAAGTCAACAACTTTTTTAAAATGATATTTCGCTGATTTGTGTTAGCTGCTGACGCGCTTTTAACGCGACAAGAAATAATATACCATGCGTGAAAAATATACGCAACCCCTTTTAATAAAAAACTATGAAACTTTTAAAATAGACTCTGCTGCATTTCATTTCTGAGTTGATAAGATCCTTTATCCTGAGATTCAGTTTTAATATATCCAGTCCTTTTGCGCGACGAAAGATAGTTCTTAAAAGTCCGGTATGGCGTACGGTGAGCTTCCTCGGGCTGGCTCTTCATGGGATCTCAACATAAGATTGGTGAGACTTTTACTTTCACCGCCCCTCTAAATAAAACAAGGGCAAATAAAAAACGAGCAGAGTTTTGATCACTCCACTCGTTTTTATAAGACCCATAGATGGATAGCGACAAGAGATAGAACTCCCGGGATCCCCAGGACCGCAGAAGCGATCGCCGTAAAACCATTAATAGGAATATGAAGTCCAAACTGAGCACCAAATAAATTTACGAAGAATAATAGAATGACTGCAATGACAACCCTCATTAAAGCCTGTCCAAGCCACTTAATGGGTGAAGCAGGCATACCTACAATGAGCAATATAGGAATGGCGAGACCTATCAAAAGAATGACGAGCACCGGATCCATTAAAAAACCCCCTGGGTAAATAGCATTTCTTAGTACAAGTTATGCCTTTCTCCAGAGAGTTATTCCTTTTGCTTATGAAAGAGCGTTCACTTTTCTATGCCTTGCTTCTCTCAATAGATAAAGATATTTGGCTTTGGCTAAAGATACATCCAGTATACCTTGTTCACTCGGCTCGATACTGTGTTCAATAATATTTTCTAACGCTTCCCACTCGTGCTTCATTCGTTTGATGTCAGCTAAGAGCTGCTGATCCATAGCTTTCTTTTTGGCTTTTTTCTTCGTTAACACGATCCATCCACCCTTTTCCCCAATAGCGGTAAGTGCGGCCATATTATTATACATATAGGAAGAAACACGGAAAAAGCTCCCCTGGCTTGCCGATTGAAATTATAAATCTCTTCTTCCTTCAAGAGCTTTTGACAAGGTGACTTCATCTGCATATTCCAAATCCCCGCCAACAGGCAGTCCGTGGGCAATCCTTGTCATGCGTATCCCGGACGGCTTCACTAATCGTGAAATATACATGGCCGTAGCTTCTCCCTCTATATTCGGATTGGTAGCTAATATCAATTCTTCCACACCTTCATCTTTTAAACGGTTGATGAGGCTAGGAACATTGATATCCTCAGGTCCAATTCCATCCATTGGAGAGATGGCTCCATGAAGCACATGATACTTACCGGTGAATTCCTTCATTTTTTCCATAGCGATTACGTCTTTAGGGTCCTGGACTACACAGATCACTTTTTGATCACGGCTTTCATCCTGACAGATGGAGCATGGATCCTGATCTGTAATGTGTCCGCACGTAGAACAATGCGTTAGCTCCCTTTTTGCATTAACGAGCGCCTTCCCAAAATCGAGAACATCATCATCTTCCATTTCAAGGACAAAAAAAGCCAGGCGGACAGCCGTCTTAGGGCCGATCCCTGGCAGCTTTGTAAAACTGTCAATCAGTTTTGATATCGGTTCTGGGTAGTACATGAAAACTCCTCCTAAAACATTCCTCCAGGCATACCCTTCGTGAATTCTCCCATAGTATCATTCGTTTTATCATCAACTTGTTTAATGACATCGTTCATAGCCGTAATAATTAAATCTTGAAGCATTTCTATATCATCAGGATCGACAACTTCTTCATTAATTTCTACATCTGTAATCTCTTTTTTACCATTAGCAGTAACTTTAACCATGCCACCGCCGGCTGCCGCTTCAAAAGTTTCTTCGTGAAGTTCCTCTTGAGCCTTCATCATTTTCTTCTGCATTTTCTGCATTTGTTTCATCATATTGTTCATGTTTCCTCCGCCACGCATAATAAAACTCCTCCTTTAATTGTTTACCTTTAGTCTTGAATTTCTATAAGATCATCACCAGCTAATTTCCTAGCTTCAGAAATAAGGGGGTCTTCTTCCTCTTCCCCATCTTCAGCTGATGATTGGCTTTCTTCCCCATCACCATCACTTTTTTGCTTACGTACATATTCCTCACGCAATTCCTTCCACTTTTCTACTGGGATCGGAATGAGGTTCAATGGTTTCCCTGTGAACTCTGTAAGCAGAGGTTCAATCGTTTTCTGGTGCTCTAACGCCAGAGAACAGTGAATGTCATACCGGAACGCTAAAATCAGGGCTTTTGATGAAGCTGCACTCGGTCTGCTGTTCAATAAAGTAGCATGAGCCGGAGCATTCGTTTGTTTGAGCCGCTCCATAAAAGCGGGCCACTGGGCTTGCACTTGTTTCAGCTCTTCCTTAGAAGCTTCACTCAATACAATCCGAATCCGGTCATATGGTACATTATAACCGTTTCTATTCGATCTTGCAGGACTGCGCTTCTGAGGCTGTGCCGCTTGAGCTGGAGCTTGACCTCCAGCAGGAGGATTAGCTTTCAATTCAGCTAATTCTTTCTCCAGTTTATCAAGCTTTTGCGTAAGCTTACTGACGACTTCCGAATCTATACCAGCTTCGGCAGCCGGCTGGTGGTCGACAATATTCAAGATGGAAATTTCGATAAAAACCTTCGGGCTGGTCGTCCATTTCATTTCCTGCTGACATTGATTCAGTTCGCGAATCGTCTGCTGGATCCATCCTGCTGACAAACTTCCTGAAAGAGCCTCAAAAGACTCATCTGGAATCGCCCTCTCTAAATTATGCTTTAAGTCAGGGGCACTTTGATATAACAAAATATCGCGCAAGTAATAAATTAAATCAAATACGAAGCGGCCAGGATCATTTCCACTCTGGATTAAATCATCCACCGCACCAAGCGCTTCATTCACCTGCTTGTCGTTCAGAGCATGAATGACCTCAGAAAGTTTCGCCTGAGATACAGAACCCGTTACAGCTAATACATCTTCCACGTTGACTTCATCTTCACTGTAGGACACGGCCTGGTCCAATAAGCTGAGTGCATCACGCATGCCGCCTTCTGCAGACAGCGCTACGATTTCCAGAGCTTCACGACCTATCGTGATTTCTTCGGCATGTGTGATTTTTTCCATACGTTCGACCATCGATTGCTGGGTAATCCTTTTAAAATCGAAACGCTGACAACGGGAAATAATCGTAAGCGGAATTTTATGCGGTTCCGTTGTAGCCAAAATGAAAATGACGTGCTTTGGCGGCTCTTCTAATGTTTTCAGGAGAGCGTTGAAAGCTCCCATAGAAAGCATGTGCACTTCGTCTATGATGTAAACCTTATAAGAGACAGCGCTTGGAGCATATTTCACTTTATCTCTGATTTCACGAATTTGCTCGACCCCGTTATTTGAAGCGGCGTCGATTTCAATGACATCAGAGATCGATCCATCCTGAATCCCAAGACAAGCCGAACACTCATTACACGGCTCCTTGATCGGGGCCTTTTCACAGTTCACCGCTTTAGCAAAGATTTTCGCTGCACTTGTTTTTCCTGTACCTCGCGGTCCGGAAAATAAATAAGCATGAGAAAATTTATCCTGCTCAATTGCATTCTGCAATGTACGGGTAATATGAGTTTGTCCAACTACGTCTTCGAAGTTCCTGGGGCGCCAAACTCGATACAGTGCCTGATAACTCATTCAACCGCTCTCCCTTTTTAGTCTCTTTTATATTATAACTGAATTAAGGATTAGATGTGAACCTTAAGAAACGGCCTTAAGATTGCAAATTGAAAAATCCTAACATTAAAAAAAGAACCGCTATGAAAAATCTCATAACGGCTCTTTGTGTGCGTATATGTATACCGTGCACCCACTTTCGATGGCTCGATCCCAAGCGTTACTCATGTTTATGGCTCGACCCAGGCGACCCCGCGGCACACAAGATGATCAGCTTACTGCTGCTTCCTTCCGGATCTGACAGGGTTCACTGGTTCTCGTTGCGCGGGACCTGGGTGTCAACACCACTCTCATGAGGCAGACCTTGAAAACGAACCACCTGGAGTGGGGATTCGGCCTCGCTATAGCGGATTGCGAGTACAGGGCACCGCTACCTCCCCGCTTAGCACGGTATTTCCTAGTATAGCGAGTTTTGTTATAAATTGCAATGATTTCGAAGGCTTAATTGTTTCCATTTTTATTTCTTTTTCTACTTTCCCTTAATCCTTTGAAAAATGAAGTTAACAGCTCTCCGCACTCTTTTCCTAATACACCGGTTTCCACTTCTGACTGATGGTTGAACCTTTCTTCCTGTAATAGATTCATAAGAGTCCCGGCGCAGCCTGCTTTAGGATCGAAAGCTCCGAACACGACGCGAGGTATTCTCGATTGAACGATAGCTCCCGCACACATAGGGCAAGGCTCAAGTGTTACATACAACGTGCAGTCCTCGAGCCTCCAGCTTCCTAACGCTTGATTTGCTTGTTCAATCGCTATCAATTCAGCGTGCGACGAGGACCGTTGAGACGTTTCCCTTTCATTATAGGCTGATGCAATCACTTCATCATTATGTACAATCACTGCTCCGATCGGTACTTCTCCAATACTCTGCGCACGATGGGCCTCTTTTAAAGCCAGACCCATATAATGATCGTCCTTATTCAAAAAAATCTCTCCTTTTATAAATGATCCGTATAATTGAACCAAGTTGTTTCATATATTCATTATAGTTGAGGAAGGAGTGCTTGTTATGCAAATTCACGTCGTCTCTGAAGGTGAGTCGGTATTTTCCATTGCCGGTCTATATGAAGCCGTACCTAATCAGATTATTGAAGCGAATGAGTTAGAAACACCGGGAAATTTAGTCGTTGGCCAGGCACTTGTAATTCCAATTGACGGCGAGTTTTATTTTGTGCAGCCGGGAGACAGCTTATTTGAAATCGCTCAGCTTTTTAATACGACCGTCGATGAGCTTATTCAAGTCAATCAGCTTCAGCCTGGATCCACTCTGCCAGTAGGATTCCGTCTATACATTCCACAAAAACCGAAAACCGATGCCACATCGAATGCTTATATTGAGCCGTTCGGGGGAGAGGTTTCTGAGAATTTAGTCAATGCTGCAGAAAACAGGTCAGCATTATTGACGTATTTGGCACCATTCAGCTACCGGATGAAGGAAGACGGTTCCTTAGAAGCCCCGCCGCTGGACAATTTCCCTGCTATCGCAGAGGCCAATGATGCGGCACTCATGATGGTCGTGACCAATCTGACGGATGAAGGGTTCAGTGATGAGCTCGGCCGCACTATTTTAACCAATGAACAGCTCCAGGATACGCTTCTTGATAATATCATACAAACTGCCCAATCCGTCGGCTTCAAAGACATCCACTTCGACCTTGAATTTTTACCTCCAGAATTAAAGGAAAACTATAATCAATTTCTTAGAAAAGCGAAACAGCGTCTTGCTGCAGAAGGGTTATTGATTTCAACAGCTCTTGCACCAAAAATAAGCGCCGATCAGGTCGGTGCATGGTATGAAGCACACGACTATAAAGCGCACGGGGAAATTGTAGACTTTGTCGTTTTAATGACGTATGAGTGGGGATACAGCGGAGGCCCCCCTATGGCCGTGTCTCCTATAAATTCTGTCAGAGAGGTCGTTGACTATGCGTTGACGGAGATGCCAGCTGACAAAATCCTGCTCGGTCAAAATTTATACGGCTACGACTGGACACTTCCTTATGAACCTGGAGGGGAGTTCGCTAAAGCCATCAGTCCACAGCGGGCTATCCAGATCGCTCGGGAAAATAATGTGCCCATTGAATACGATGAAGAGGCTCAGGCTCCTTTTTTCACTTATACAGACGCCGAAGGAAATGATCATGAAGTTTGGTTTGAAGATGCCCGGTCAATCCAGGAAAAATTTGATTTGATCAAAGAGTTGGGATTAAAAGGGATCAGTTATTGGAAGCTTGGCCTGTCCTTCCCTCAGAATTGGGAGTTATTGAATAGCAATTTTAATATATCAAAAAATGTATAAACATAAAAAAACAGCGCCAAAGACCTGTACCCCGATGGATAAAGTGCATAACCATCAAGGTACAGGTCAAGGCAGCTGTTTTTTTTATGAAGAATGTATGAAGGTCACCTGACGTTCTTTAACATCCGCTTCATGATAAGCCGCTGCTAATCCTTTCTCTTCAACGGCTTGCTTAGTGACGATTCGATAAGGTACGCGGACTTCAAACGAGCGTTCAAAAGGAAATGGATCGAGGGATACATGACTTTCATCAATCCAATGAGGCATCACTCCATCCGGAGCTATATCGAACTGCTGTCTGAACCCGTCCTTGAACCAGGAAATTTCCTCATCCTTTGAAACGCCTGGCTCCTGCATACAAATATAGAGCGACAGGTCATCACCAAATTGCAATCGATCAAAATGGAGCTGATAAATATCTGATGGAACTTCCATTTTCATTAACTGGTGAAGCTGCTGCACCCGTTTTTCTTCGTCTGCGAGAAACTTCATGATCAGCGGGTCACGGCTGTCCTTGGAAAAGAAGGATTGATAATGCTCACTGCATAATATAGCGGCATAGGACGACCGCTCCGCAACCTCTTCAATGCCTTGCTGATAAGCTTCCAGCTTTTCCTTTAAAGGATAATCAATGAAAGAATACGGTCGCTGCTTTTCTTCATTCCAAACAGGCTCCTCATCAAGCGCGATCCAGGCTCGATCGTGTTGAGACACCGCCCAATCAGCTTCCTCCCTAAGTTTGGATCGCAATAAGAATTTGCGTTTCCAATGCAGGACGATTTCCCCTGACACTAAGGCATGATCGTGTTGCGCAATCATTAAGAAATGATCTTTACGTTCGTTCACAATCATTTCTCTCACCCCCATCTTTTTAACATACGTATCCCTATTATAATTTATTCTACGAACAGACTCTATACGACAAACAAAAAAATAAAACCGCTAAGGAGCAATATCCTTAACGGTTTTACTTCATTCCCATAAGTTTATCCCCTAGCTTAGAAGTTTATTAGCTTCTGCATTGAATGCAGGGATGTCATCAGGCTGACGGCTCGTAACAAGCTGGTTTCCACAGACCACAACTTCCTGGTCTTTGAAATCGACACCTGCATACTCCATATCTACAGCAATGGATTTAAAACCAGTCGCTGAGCGTCCTTCTAAAGCTTTTGCTGTGATAAGCAGCTGAGGACCATGGCAAATCGCAAATACAGGCTTTTTCTCATCCATGAAATGCTTCGCAAACTTCACGAACTTTTCATCGCCGCGAAGCTGGTCTGGAGAGAAACCTCCAGGTATAAACAATGCATCAAAATCTTCCGCTTTAACATCGTTGATGGAAGAATCGATCGTTACGGTTGTTTGTCCTTGTTTACCAGTTACTTCTGTTCCTGCTTTCCATTCAATAGTAGTCACCTCATGGCCTTGTTTAGAAAAAGCATCTACAGGCTGAGTGTATTCTACATCTTCAAACAATGACGTCATGACGCATGCAATCTTACTCATATCTTTACCACTCCTTGAATGTTTTAATATACGAAGTCACAGAAGTTATGTTCCCCCATACCTCAGCAATAAAACGTAAATATTCAAGAAAATGGATATTATCACTGCATATGATCTTTCATAGAGAATGTTTGAAAAGCCGTCTGCTGTTGATTCTTATAAATTTGTTTCCCAGCTATCGTATTGATGATATGAACGTTCCGGTGTACAGATAAGCCAAGATTGGTGGCCCCGGCACCATGAGAATGGACAAGGTCCGTCAGTGTGAAAAAACGATGCTCTCTATCATCTTTAAACACCAGTTGATAATCTCGGGTCACCTGGTATTTTTTCTCATCTTCCCATTCGATTTCATCTTGAAAACGATCAAAGAACCATTGAGGAATATGAGGCTTGTACCCTGTTGCTAAGATGACTTTACCAGTAGAATAGGAGAACTCGATTTCCTCTTGCCACTGCTCGCAGTGAAGAAGATAACCGGCCCCTTGCTTTTCAATGGATTTAACCTCTGTCATCGGGTTGATGAACACTCTGCTCTCCTCACCGCCGGCTGTTTTGTGATAAAGCTGAGTATAAAGCCTGGTCAACGTTTCAGGATCAATCCCATTTCGTAGAGCCCCGAGTGTTTGCAGGTTTTTCTGACGTTGGTCAAACGTAAGAGAATGGAAATAGTCTACATATTCTGGTGTAAAAAATTCTTGAGCGAATTTCGCTTGATCGAGTTGGAACAATCCGCCTGTTCGAGAAAGAAGCGTCAATTTCATATCACTTCGTCTCTGCTCTTCCATTAAGTCCAAAAAAATCTCCAGCGCACTTTGGCCGGAGCCGACCACGGTGACATGCTTGGAATCGAGAAGGTTATCTTTTTCATAAGTATACCGGCTTGTGTGCAAGACGTCTTCCGGTGGATGTCCATCCATTCCATCTAAGATAATCGGTTCACTGCCCGTTCCGAGCACGACATTTTTAGCAAAAAAGCTTTCCTTACGACCAGTTTTCTTTTTTAAAGCAATGATTTCATAATGAGGGTCGCCAGCCTCTTTATGATCGATCACGTCAATGATCTGCTGGTCAAAATAAAGGTTGTCAAGCTGACTGACTATCCATTGCAGATAATCATTATATTCCTGACGCGGCACTTTAAAAGACTGATGAAAGAAAAAAGGGAACATGCGATCATTTTCATATAAGTAATTCATAAACGTATAAGGGCTTTTAGGATCTGCAAATGTTGCTGCGTCTGCCAGAAACGGCACCTGCAAGTCCATTTTTTCAATTAACATTCCTGGATGCCATTCAAAATGAGAAGCCCCATCGAAAAAAGCACCGGAAAGTTCGGTTTGATCTAACAAAGCGGCTAACCCTAGATTATAGGGACCTATTCCAATACCTATTACATCATAAACTTGCTTTGACAATTCAACCACTTCCTTCACAATCCATCTATAAATTTTTCGTAACTACTGCATTTGAATCTATTGCGATCCGTATAAGCCATACTCTTTTAAATCTCCGTGTTGATTTATAATAAGTTCCCTTATATCTAAGGCTAAGATACCGAGATGTTTTGGCAGTTTCCGTTCCTACTGATTGGAGCTTGAAGGCCAGGGAAATCACTCGCTTTCCATGGGCGTACGGTGAGCTTCCTCGGGCTGAAGCCCTGTGCGGTCTCACCATGTACTGTATCCCATAGGAGTCTCGCAATTTCCCGGGCCTTCTTGCGAATGGGAGTTTAACGGAAACACCTGATGTGGTGGTTGTGAAAAAACTTCATTGGAATTCGAACCTTATTATAAGTCGCTTTCTTTTGCATAATGAAGGAGAACTTTCCCAATGATGAGGAACTCCTATTACCATGATAAGAGAAACGAAACCAACTTATCATATTAAAGGCTAGAGCTAGGTGAGGCTCAGCGTACTCCCGCTAAAAAGCGAGTCATACCCCAACGTCCCTTCTCACGCACAATGTCTCGCAATCGAATAATCCATTACTATCCAACAGCCTTATGTAAAAATAAAAAAACCCCTTCGCCAGTGGGGAAATACAATTTGTACATAAAGCTTGTAATGTAAGGACTCTCTTGTTAATTCCCCAATTGACCCTTGAATATGCCATAACCGAAAAAACACTTTCGCTTTATACCCATTATTTCACTTTCCCTAACTCCCTATATCCTAATGTTCCACGTGAAACATCTTTAGACAAAGAGAAGCACACAGCTACAAACTGTGCGCTCCAAAAAAGATTATTCTTCCAATGTGGATGTGTCTCCAGTCGGTAATCCCAGTTCCCAGGACTTTAACAGACGACGCATGATTTTACCACTTCGTGTTTTAGGAATCGTATCTTTAATTTCAATTTCACGAGGTGCGGCGTGAGCACTTAATCCTTTTTTCACGAACTGACGAATATCTTCAAGCAATTCATCGGACTCGCTATACCCATCTCTAAGCGTAATGAAAGCTTTAATGATTTCTCCTCTTTCAGGGTCCGGTTTTCCGATAACGCCGGCTTCCGCCACAGCTTCGTGTTCAATCAATTTACTTTCTACCTCAAAAGGACCGACTCTTTCTCCAGATGTGTTGATCACATCATCAAGACGCCCCTGGAACCAGAAATACCCATCTTCATCTTTATAGGCACTGTCACCTGAAACGTACCAGCCATTGATGAAATAACTTTCATATTTTCCTGGATTGTTCCAGACAGCACGCATCATGGAAGGCCATCCTTCTTTAATTGCCAGGTTCCCCATTTGATTAGCAGGGAGTTCATTCCCTTCATTATCCACGATCGCCGCTTCAATCCCCGGGAATGGTTTACCCATTGAACCAGGTCGCATATCGACCGATGGATAATTACAAATGAGCATCGCTCCTGTTTCCGTCATCCACCACGTATCGTGAATTCTTAAATCGAATGCTTTCAATCCCCACGTAATGACTTCAGGGTTCAGCGGCTCACCGACACTTAAAATATGTCGAAGCGAAGAAAGGTCATGTTTTTGAGCCGCTTCCTCGCCGGCGCTTAACAGCTTACGGAAAGCGGTAGGCGCAGAATACCAGACGCTCAC
Source organism: Halobacillus sp. A1 (assembly GCF_024189295.1). GTDB lineage: Bacteria > Bacillota > Bacilli > Bacillales > Halobacillaceae > Halobacillus_A. The sequence continues at coordinate 112,073 of NZ_JAIZEN010000011.1, read as the reverse complement.
ATTTTTTTCAGCGATCGTCCCATACCAATCATCAGGACTGAAACGGCCTCCTCGAACGACATTCGTCACACCGTTCAGCCATGGAGCGAATATTCCATAGCTTGTACCGGTCACCCAGCCGGGGTCCGCCGTACACCAATACACATCGTCTTCTTTAAGATCGAGTACCCACTTCCCTGTCTGATAATGCTGGATCATAGCATTGTGAACATGATAAACCCCTTTTGGTTTACCAGTGGAACCTGATGTATAATGCAGAAGCATACCATCCTCCAATTCGACCCATTCTAAATCGAATTCTTCAGAAGCTTCTTCCATTTCTTTTTCAAAGCTGATGTATTCGTCCGAGCCTGAGTCTCCTACCAGAATGATTTTTTCCAAGTTTGGAAGTTCACTTTGGGGCACTCGCTCTAATAAATCAGGTGTCGTAATGAGCATTTTCGCTTCACTATCTTCCAAACGGTCTCTTACAGCCTGCTCCATAAACGCCTCAAACAAAGGTCCCGCAATGGCCCCGGTTTTTAAAATTCCAAGGAAGGCAGCGTAAAACTCTGGGCTGCGGTGCATAAATAAGAAAACACGGTCTCCTTTTTCTATATCATGCTTTTTCAGCACGTTAGCAAATTGATTACTCTTTCTCTTTAATTGATCGAAACTCAAGGTTTCTTCACGATCAGGGGAAGAATAAATTAAGGCCGCTTTATTTTTTGTGGCAGGGTCTTCAGCATGCTTATCTATCGTTTCATAAGCGATATTGATTTTGCCGGTTTCACTCCAACTGAAATTCTTCTTTGTTTCATCCCATTTAAAGTTGTTGTACGTTTGCTCGTAATTTTCTAAGTTGTGATTTCCTGATCTTGCTTTGATTGGTTGCATGTCCATAATATCACCTCATAGAATGAATTTTGTAAACGGTTTCTTTCTTCCCTTGAAAAAAGCTCTGTCTTTTTTGCATGTTTAAACAGAGCTGTCTTCATATGATTTGTCTAAAAATTTTGTGAATTACTTACTATTTTAGTGGAAAGTCATCCATTTTTAAAGGGAAACGGTCAAAATTTTACATAATTTGTTCTATACCCATCCCTGATTGACTTATAGAATAGGGATTCATATAATTAAAAGGATTGTGATCTGAAGATGATCATTCATTGTCCTCCTTTAAAGAGGGTGACAACAGCCTTAGAGGATGAGTGTATTTTATACAAAAAGAGGAGGATATTCTTGACAGGACGAAAAGATGAACAACTAACCGATTTGACACTGCTTGGAAATCAAAAAAATGAATATTCCTTTGAATATAATCCTGGTGTGTTGGAAACGTTTGATAATCAGCATCCGAACCGCGACTATTTCGTAAAATTCAATTGTCCCGAGTTTACGACCCTTTGCCCTAAAACAGGACAGCCGGATTTTGCAACGATTTATATTAGCTATATACCTGACGTGAAGATGGTAGAGAGCAAGTCTTTGAAGCTTTATTTATTCAGTTTCCGTAATCACGGAGACTTTCACGAAGACAGCGTCAATACGATCATGAACGACCTTATAGAACTGATGAATCCGCGCTACATCGAAGTATGGGGGAAATTCACTCCGAGAGGCGGTATATCGATAGACCCTTACTGCAACTACGGAAAACCGAATTCCAAATACGAAGATATGGCGTCCCACCGCTTAATGAACCACGACCTTTATCCTGAAAAAATCGATAACAGATAAACAAGCGATCCTCATTTGAAGAGGATCGCTTGTTTTGTCTCATTATTGCTTATCATTTTTATATTGCATGTATACAACTTGTGTTTCAAGGAAGTCTTCCATTCCATGCTTCCCATCTGTACCACCCAGTCCAGACTTGCGCATTCCGGCATGGTACCCTTGTACAGCTTCGAAGTTTTCACGGTTAACAAAAGTCTCACCGAATTTCAGTTCATTGACGACACGCATAGCTTCGTTAATATCTTCCGTATAAACGGACGAAGAAAGACCAAAGTCGGTATCGTTCCCTTTTTCAATCGCTTCATCAATAGTTTTGAAAGTAGTAATCGGGATGACAGGCCCAAAGATTTCTTCCTGCATAATGGTTGATTCATGATCGACATTGGTCAGAATGGTAGGCTTGTAAAAGAAACCTTTGTCGACATCGCCGCGTTCACCGCCGCAAACGACATTAGCTCCTGCTCCTACCGCTTCTTTCACCATTCCTTCGACACTTTCAAGACGATCTTCACTTACGAGCGGACCAACATCCGCCTCTTTATTTTCTCGTGGATCACCGAGCGTAAGGTTTTCAAACGATTGTTTAAGTTTCTCAATTAATTCTTCTGCCACACTCTCATGAACGTATACACGCTCGGCATTCGTACAAGCCTGTCCGTTGTTAGCGAGACGAGAAGTTTGGATACTTTCGGCAGCCACGTCTAAATCAGCATTAGCCGTAACGATAGCCGGCGCCTTACCTCCGAGTTCCAGGTTAACCTTCGTAATGTTCTGAGCGGCTGCTTCCATCACTTTTGTTCCTGCAGGTACACTTCCAGTCATCGTAATCATATGCACTTTCTCGTGCTTAGCCAGGGCATTTCCAATCTCAGAGCCTGTTCCTGTAATCAGATTGTAGACCCCTTTTGGCACCTCTTCCATACTATCTATGATTTTAGTAAATTCAACAGCGGTATTCGGTGTTTGCTGACTTGGTTTAAGGACGATCGTGCATCCTGTGACGAGAGCGGTCGCTACCTTACGCGCCAGAATGAATACCGGGAAGTTCCACGGCACAATACCCGCCACGACACCTATTGGTTTTTTATAAATGAAAATGTTCTCATTCGGGCGATCACTCGGAACAACTTCTCCTTCAATGCGACGAGCCCATTCCGACATATAACGGAAATAATCAATCGCTAAATCGACTTCACCACTTGCTAATTCGTAATCTTTTCCCTGTTCTTCTTGAAGAAGGTCAATAAAGGTCGCACGGTTTTCCTCGATTCGATCACCGAGCGCACGTACGATTTTCCCTCTTTCGATATTAGGCGTCAGCTCCCAGCCTTTCTGAGCTTGCGAGGCTGCTTCTACCGCACGGTCCACATCTTCTGTTGTCGCTTTCGGGGTTTTTGAAATGACCTCTTCCGTTGCGGGATTGATGATATCTATCCATTCGTTTCCGTTTGATTCTGTATATTCACCATTTATATAGAGTTTATGAGTTTGCATAAAATATCCTCCTCTAGTTAATCTATTGCCACTCATTCCACCATTTACCTTTTATTAAACAAGGGACCGTGCTCATTCCAATACGTGCCTCTTTTCGTTATAATGAAAGAAATAGATGTGAGGTGACCATTTTTGAATAAAGAAAATCAGATGTTTATAATATTAAGCTTTGTAGGCTTGGCTAATATAATCGCAGCTATCATTCTGTATTTTGTAGTGGAAAATGCAATGATCGCTGCTTTACTTATAACCTCAGGATCTTTGTTGATCATCGGGGGTTTTGCAGATCGAAAAGAACGTAAAAAAAGAAAAGGGGATACATGATCTCCTTTTCTTATGAGGGTTTACCATTCTAATATGAATCCTTTGATTTCCTTATAACCCCCATTTTCCGTTTTCTGATTAGCGGTGAAATACGGGTTCTCCTCGTCCAATTCATAGGCGATCGAATCGGGTTCCAAATAAAGCTTGTATTCCAAATCTGTCACTTTATGAAGAGTAATGTCAGCAATCGTTTCCTGGTTCTTTTCTTCATCAATCAAAAAAATATCAATACGATCGTATCCTTGACTGATTAACTTTTCTTTTAAATCCATTATAAATCCCCCATCAATCTCATCTTCAGTTATTATTCCTATACCCTATATGCATGCTACCAAACTGCTGCGGAGTATTTTAACAATAAGCTATGTTAAATGACGTTGTTGGATTGATTTCAAGATACTTATTAAGCAAGGGACGGAACGAATCGGTGAAGCTCCTGTGGGATTAGCGGGACAGGTTAGATCCCGATTGAGGAGGCTCATCTTCCGCCCCCGAATTTCTACTATGTCTCGAAATTGAGTCTTTAATAATAGGAAGCGTATTCAGGGAAGCCTAAAAAATAAAAAAGAAGCAGGGAATCTTCCCCGCTTCTTTGTTTAAGAATTAATAGCCGTAACCGCCGCCTGCGTATGCAGCGCCGATGATTACTAGAAGAATGAACAATACTACCAACAGGGCAAATCCGCCACCGTATCCTCCGCTCATTAGAATACCCCCTCTCCTTACTTCTTTACTAATTTATGTGTAAAGAATCATAAGGTAAGGGCTATAGCGGAGTTTTTAAAAAAGATTACCCAAACCCCGTCTCATAAATACAGACGGTCAAAAAAGTCATGACAATATAAACACCCTTTTTAAAGCCAGCCAGGCAAAGTATAACGATTGTCCAAAGAACAACAATCCCCATAATGGAGCCGGTATAAAAACTACTGCCCTTGCTAAATTGGCAGCATCCCCCGCCTGTCCAGGAGAGAAAATGCTTAACCACATGATTTCAAACGCACTTGTCACCGCTTCAATCATGACTAAGGAAGCTATAAATACAAGCACGTATTGGATGACGGTCTGGTTTCCTGTTTTCAAGAGCCAGATAAAACCAGCTCCGAATGTAATCAGCCAGAACACTCCATAGATGTTTCTCACCCAGAACAGTACGTTAATAATTAAAATTCCAAGCAAGATGTAAACCATCCATTTGTAATGGCCTTTTACGATCAAATAAAAAAATAAAAAACCAACGAACGAGGAGAAAATGTATCCCGATAAACTAGTAAGGAAATGACTCAGCCAAGAAGAATGACCGGTCATCGTCACACCCGAAGTGTTCGGAAATAGAGAGATGTTTCTCACTTCTCCGCCTGTCAACAAGGCTGTCAACGAGTGACCCGTTTCGTGGATCATCGTATTAATCATAGCAAAATATTTACCGATAACAGGAGACTGTGTTAACAGGAAGGCAAGGATAAGGCAGATAATGATTTGTAATTTCACTCGAATGTCCTCCCTTTCATTAAGCTTGCCTGTTCTTCTATTTTACTTAAAATAACGACATACGTATAATCTAAGTAAATAGAGAGATTAGGAGATTGTACATATGTATACGAAGATGATTGCTTTTTGTTTCAGCTTATTATTTATAACCGGCTGTTCAAACGAAGAGAGCCGCGACATAGAACTGACTATTTCCGTTGCTTCCAGCCTCACTGAAGCGATGGAAGAAATTGTCGATGAATTTGAAAGTGATCACGAGGATGTAACGGTTACCGTCAATACTGGAAGTTCCGGTAAGTTAGCCCAGCAAATCCAGCAGGGAGCCCCGGTAGATGTCTTTATGTCAGCCAACGAACACTGGGTGGAACGATTACGTAAAGAAGGACATTTACGAAAAGACACTATTAAAGACGTTACACATAATTCCCTGGTACTTATCGCCCCGAGCGATTCTTCCGCAGATATCACATCACTGGAACAGCTGCAGCTCGAAGAAAATGAAACGTTCGCTTTAGGGGATCCCAAAAGTGCACCAATCGGCATGTACTCGAAGCAATCCTTGCAAGCTGCTAATCAATGGGATAAATACTTAGAACAATTTGTTTACTCAAGTGACGTCAAACAAGTAGTGGCTTATGTTGCATCGCACAATGCTTCCTACGGCCTTGTATATGTAAGTGACGCCATGATATCAGATGACGTAAAAGTAATAGCCGAGATAGATGAAGAAACACATGACCCTGTAGTGTATCCTGCCGCAGTGACCAACCAAACTACCGAAACCAATACATCAAAAGAGTTCATTGAATTTATTGAAGCGGACAAAGCACAAAGCATTCTCGAAAAATACGGATTCAGCTCGAAATAAAACGATTGGAAGGTAATTATGAACTTTTCTCCCTTGACCCTGTCATTACAAACCGCTGGAATCGCTACATTGATTGTGTTCTTAACCGCCGTACCTTTAGCACGAGTCATTTCCAGGAAATTATTTCCCGGGAAAAGTATCGTGGAATCACTTGTTTTACTGCCGATGGTGCTCCCACCTACTGTCGTAGGTTTCCTTTTGCTCTATTTGTTCGGAAACAACGGGCCGATCGGAAAGTTATTGATTGAATGGTTTGGCATTCAAATCGTTTTTTCCTGGTTAGGTGCTGTTATTGCCGCCATTGCAGTCTCTTTCCCTCTTATGTATCAGAGCGCTTCAGCCTCGTTCTCAAATTACGACCCTCAAATTGAACAGGCTGCCCTGACGATGGGAGCTTCAAAATGGAAGGTTTTTTTCACCATCTCATTTCCTCTCGCATGGCCAGGGCTGCTAGCCGGTTTTGTTTTAACCTTCGCCCGGGCTTTAGGTGAATTCGGAGCGACATTAATGCTTGCCGGCTATATCCCCGGAAAGACAGACACCATCCCTTTAGCTATTTACTTTGCAGTCGAATCCGGAAATATGGAAGCGGCGAGGTTGTGGGTTTTCATTATTTTAGCGCTCGGATTCAGTTCTATCCTCTGGCTGAACTGGTGGAGTAAGAAGAATATATTACGATTCCAATCAGAAAAATAAGGGGGCTTTACATGCTTACCGTATCCATTCAAAAGAAATTACCTCATTTTCAGTTACAGGCTGCCTTTCAAATAAAAAGTGAGACCGTCATTTTGTTCGGACCGTCCGGCTCCGGGAAAACGACAATCCTTAATTGTATCGCCGGACTAACAGACCCAGACACAGGTGAGATCAGCCTGGCTGATACGATATTATTTAAAAGCAAAAAAAATAAATTACCGATCCAAAAAAGACAAGTAGGGTATGTATTTCAAGACTATGCCCTGTTCCCCCACATGACGGTTCGTAAAAATATCGAGTACGGAGCTTATGACTCGCTTGTCACGCAGCAATTGATGAATCTGCTGCGGGTCCATCATTTAGCTGATAAATACCCTCGACAAATTTCGGGTGGAGAAAAACAAAGGATTGCCTTAGCCCGGGCGCTTGCGACTAAGCCCGGTGTTTTGCTTTTAGATGAACCTTTTTCATCTCTTGATGAAGAAACGAAAGATGAATGTTACCACCATCTGAATCGACTGAAAAAAGAATGGAACATCCCCATCCTTCTAGTCACTCACGATAAACAGGAGGCTAAAAAGTTAGGGGATCGTATCCTATCCATTCGAGAAGGACAATTAAAAAGCCTCCCGCCTGAAGCCTTTTGAATGATTCTGTGAAAATTGAAGAAAATATCAAGTGGTTGACCAGAAAAAAATGATTCGAAGCTGGGAGTTTTTCAAATGAATAAACCGTTTATGAAAAAAGTCTTAAAATGGTTTCTGTTGGTATTCCTCATCTGTATAGCGATATTAGGCGGCCTCTTGGCTTACTTGTTCATAGCCGATCGTTTTTACAATGAAGAGAAAGATGAGTTTAATGAGAATAATGAATTGTCGATCTCTAATGAATCACCAGTTTTTTATATTACAACTGAATTCGACCAATAATCATTCAGGTAAGGAAAAGTATGCACACTCTGACTAATTGACGACCCTTACATATTTCTTACTAGCGGTCACATAATATCGCGCACCTTTTGAATTCTCTACTTCATATTGAAAGTAACCATCTACGGATAGTCTTGAAAGAATTACAGGAAATCCGTACCCTTTTTCTAAATAGCCGGCGAGCGACCGGTCCGACCAGGAAGGGTGATGATAGAACCGCAAACGCCCATCATAAATGGATTCTACTCTCCGTCCTACATATGATGGTTTACGTTTCGCGGAATCGCTGACATATGGAACTCGGAAGAAATCACAAATCCCTTGAGCATGCTCCCTCGCCACTTCTTTCTGAAATTCAGGCTTGATCATATAGAGCGCTTCATCCAGGTTATCCATAAATCCATTCTCAGTTAATACAGCCGGCATGGACGTTGTCCTCAAAACTTGAAAATCCGCTTCTTTGATTCCTCGATAATATTGACCTGTCCCCTTTTTCAGGCGTTTCCCAATACTTTCAGCCAGCCTTCCTGCTTCTCTGTTCAGATGACCCGGATAGACGAAGAGTTCGATTCCAGAAGGGGCGGGGCTGCTGAAACTGCCGTCATATGCATTATAATGAACAGAAATATAGGCATCGGCTTTCGCTTGATTCGCTCGGCTTACTCTAGTGGAGAGCGGAGTATCCTCGTCCCCAGGAGCGACAAGAACTGTCTTTAAACCACTTCGATTCAACTCTTCTTCTAAATTATTAACTACTTTCCTGTTAAATTCATTTTCTTTAATGAACCTGTTTAAACTCGGAATGTACGGCGTCCTTTTCCCCGCGGTACTCATTCCATGTCCATCATCCAATGCGATTAAATATCCCATCATTCATCCCCTAACTTTTTACGCGTATCGCGCAATTAATAGGTTGATTATAAAATTGAGAAAGTAGTAAGTCAATAAAAATTAAACATACCGCGTAATATATTTCGCATTTCGCGAAAAAATAATGTATACTTTTTATAAACAAGATAAACGAAAGGGGGATTCTATGGGGTCTTTAGGCGAGCGGCTCAAGCAAGCCAGGGAAAACAAAGGATGGTCTCAAACATACGTGTGCGGAGTATTGCAGATCTCAAACTCTCGTTTATCGGGGTATGAGAGAAATTACAGAGAGCCTGATACGAAGATGTTCACTGCCTTATCCAGTCTGTATGAGGTTTCGATTGATTGGTTAATGGGGAAAAACAACCAGCCCATACCGTCTTCCTCTGGATTAGAGTCAAATCATTTATTCCGTGATCCTGAATTACAGAAATGGTATGAAGAACTGCCGAACGCAAAAGAAGAAGATGTGCAGAAACTTATGAAAATATGGGAAATCATAAAAAATGAATAAATTTTACAGCTGTTATGTACAGAAAAAAGAGGCCAACACCCTCATCAGCTGTTGGTCCGAGCAAATGGGCTTAGATTCAATCTTTCATTGATCAAGGTCGTTCTTATCCGAACCACAATCTGAACCGTTCTTTGAACGCTTCGTGAATCCTTGACTGCGATTCATGACTTCAAATAACCCAGTACCCGACAACCCTGCACCAGCTCCAGCCCATAAACGCAGGGCCAAATCCATATCCGTCAGTGGATAAGCTAATGCTCCAATCACTAATCCCGTTCCTGCACTGATCAAGGGCAAGTAATTTTTCGGTAAGTTGATTGTACGCTTCATGACTTCTACACTTCCTGTAACAAAAGGACAGAGTATGGTGGCAAAGAGCAATACCTGTTGCATAATGTCATTCTCCACAGGTCTCACCTCTCTAAAAAATAAAGACAGCTTCTAAAAGACTAATCTCACTCGTCTGAAGAACCTGTCTTATCCTTTATAATATGTTCTTGAGTTGCGTGGTGTGTGTGCAGCAAACAACACTATTTTTCAAAATATGATAAGGAGATTTATATGCCTAACTTCTCAAAACGTCCTAAGCTGGCTGTTTTTTATGAGACATTCCTGATTCTCTTAGCTTTGGCTTCTGTATTATTTATATGGACGGACCATCCGGTTCTTCAGTTTATCGATCGTTTCATTTGGATCATTTTTTTACTGGACGTCCTCATACGAATCGCCAAAGCAGACCATAAACTGCACTACATAAAACATAATCCTTTCGACTTCATTGCAGCTATACCTTTAGATAGTACATTCCAGCTCGCGAGAATAGCTCGTTTAATAAAGATCATTAAATTTCTGCCTTTCTCGAAACGTTACCTGAGGTCCGCTTTTTCCATTTTACATACGAATGGTCTTGATCGCGTGCTTACGATATCCTTTCTGCTCATCTTCGGTTCTGCAATTGTTGTGAAAATGGTCGAACCCCGGATCGACACGTTCTCCGATGGGGTGTGGTGGTCAATTGTAACAACGACGACGGTAGGGTATGGTGACATTTCCCCTGAAACATCTCTCGGCCGGCTGATCGCAGTTATTTTGATGCTCGTAGGAATCGGGTTAATCGGGATGCTGACTGGTTCGATTACCACCTTTTTTGTAAAAGAAAATAAATCCAGTCACCCGGCGGCAGCCTTCATAAAAGGTCAGTTGAATCGTTATGAAGACCTGTCGTGGCAGGAACTGCAGCAGATTTCTGTACTTATCGAAGAAATGAAGGAAGAAAAAAAGAAAAATGAGGATTAGCTAGAGAATCACTGCATTAAAAAACACCCTCTTTGTGATCACAAGGAGGGTGTTTTCGTAACGTTTCCAACCGTTTAAACTTAGCCTGCTTTTGCTAAAGTTAAAGCAGTAGACATGTTGATATAAACGCCCCCGGCAGGATTCGAACCTGCGGCACACGGTTTAGGAAACCGATGCTCTATCCCCTGAGCTACGGGGGCACGTGAATCATATTATACAAAAATACGAGCTGATTGAAAAGGAATTTATTTTAAAATGGAGAGAAACGTATTACTTCCTCTATCTCACTATGGTAAAATGGTACTTGTCTGTCAGAACGTATCGAATTTTGTTTTCACCTGATATAAGGAGGAGAAAAGATGGGACAATTACCTTTCATAGCCGTTGAAGGCCCTATCGGGGTTGGTAAAACGTCTCTGTCTAAAAAGCTCGCCTCCCAGTTTGATTTTCATTTACTAAAGGAAATCGTTGAGGAGAATCCGTTTTTAGGCAAGTTTTATGAAAATATAGATGAATGGAGCTTCCAAACGGAAATGTTCTTCCTATGCAACCGTGTGAAGCAGCTGGAAGACATTGATAGGGATTACCTTAAGCTTGGGAAGCCTGTAGTTGCCGATTATCATATCTTTAAAAATATGATTTTTGCCCAGCGTACTTTACGAGAAGAAAAGTTCCTAAAATATACTCAGATCTTTGAAATATTATCACACGATATGCCAAAGCCAAATATGGTCATTTACCTGGATGCCAGCTTAGAAACTCTGCTGGAGAGGATCAGACTGAGGAATCGGGATGTCGAAGTGAACATCCAGCCATCCTATTTAAAGCAGCTTTCTCAGGATTATGAGGACTATATGAATCATTTTGAAGAAACACACCCCGACGTTCCGGTCATTCGATTGAACGGAGACAAGCTGGACTTTGTAAAGCATCAAGATGATCTCCTCTATATTGTCGAACAGGTAGAGAATCACTTGAGTAAAGGAGAAGTTTTAAATGAACGCACGTGAACGCTACGGAATTCCACATGATAGTGTCATTACTATTGCAGGGACGGTCGGAGTAGGGAAGTCTACAATGACTAATGCATTAGCTGATGCTCTCAAATTCAGGACTTCCTTCGAAAAAGTCGAAACCAATCCTTACCTCGATAAATTTTATAACGATTTTGAGCGCTGGAGCTTCCACTTACAAATATATTTCCTTGCTGAACGATTCAAGGAACAGAAGAAAATCTTCGAATACGGCGGCGGATTTATACAAGACCGTTCCATCTATGAGGATACGGGTATTTTTGCGCGTATGCATTACGAAAAAGGAACGATGTCTGAAATAGATTATAATACGTACACTAATTTATTCGATGCTATGGTCATGACTCCTTACTTCCCACATCCTGATCTACTCATTTATTTAGAAGGGTCTTTCGATGATATCTTAAGCCGTATTAAAGAACGAGGGCGTGAGATGGAACAGCAGACTCCTGTAGAGTACTGGGAAGAGATGTTCAAGCGGTATGAAAACTGGATCGATAATTTCAATGCTTGTCCTGTGCTTCGTCTGAATATTGCTGATTATGATGTGCTGAATGATCAAACAAGCATAGAACCAGTTTTAGAAAAAATCGGTCACTTTATCCAGCAATCCCGTAAATGGCGTTCAAGTCACTTACTGACGTAATGGCTGGTCTTTGAAGCTTTATTCCCCATAACGTTATAATGCCCGAGCCTGTAGCAGGCTCGGGCATTTTTGTATAGATCACAAATAAAAATCCGCTGCACGAGGCAGCGGTTTTTTTGTTCTATAATCTCCAATATTTATGCGCTATTGTTGATGTTAAAATGGAGGAGGAAGAGGGATTCGAACCCCCGCGGGCCGTGAAGCCCCTGTTGGTTTTCAAGACCAATCCCTTCAGCCAGACTTGGGTATTCCTCCGTTTGACGACAATTAATAATATATCACGGCTCGCAAAATCCGTCAATATTTTTGCCAACTTTTTTTCAAAAAAAGTTATTCAGTCCTTTGACTGCTTGATCATTATACTAATAACCTGCTTTTGAGTCAACAATATCTAAATTAATTTGGCTCAGAATTTATATTATTTCCTCGGAAATAATCACATGTCTATTTGAATAAAAAACTGGCTCATTGGATGAGCCAGTTCACTATCCGTCTTTATTTAATAACTTCTTTTCCACCCATATATGGTTGAAGTACTTCTGGAACAGCAACAGATCCATCAGCCTGCTGGTAGTTCTCTAATATCGCGGCAACGGTACGTCCGATAGCCAGTCCAGAACCATTTAAGGTATGGACGTATTCCGGCTTGCCTTTTTCTTCGCGGCGGAAACGGATGCCCGCTCGTCGCGCCTGGAAATCTTCAAAGTTTGAGCAAGAGCTGATTTCACGGTATGTGTCGTTGCTTGGAATCCAAACTTCGATATCGTACTTCTTAGCGGCTGTGAAGCCTAAATCTCCTGTACACATGCTCATGACACGGTAAGGAAGATTTAATAACTGCAGCACTTTTTCAGCATGACCGGTCAGTTCCTCTAATACATCATAAGAATCTTCCGGCTTTGCAAATTGAACGAGCTCGACTTTGTTGAACTGGTGCTGGCGGATAAGCCCGCGTGTATCACGACCGGCAGAGCCTGCTTCCGAACGGAAATTCGTGCTGAATGCGACAAATTTCTGCGGAAGTTCGTCTATTTTTAAGATTTCGTCCCGATGATAATTGGTCACTGGAACCTCTGCTGTCGGTACGAGGAAGTAATCCCAGTCTTCCACTTTAAAAGCGTCCTCTTCGAATTTAGGCAGCTGTCCAGTCCCTGTCATAGATGTACGGTTTACCATTTGAGGAGGAAGCATTTCCTGGTAGCCATGATCATCAGAATGCAAGTCCATCATGAAGTTCAATAATGCACGCTCCAGACGGGCGCCTAAGCCTTTGTAAAAGACGAAACGGCTTCCTGTAACTTTAGCAGCTCGCTCAAAATCAACGATGTTCAAATCGGTAGCTACATCCCAGTGCGGCTTAGCTTCAAAATCAAATTTCGGCAGATCGCCCCACGCTCTAGCCTCTACATTATCTTCTTCGTCTTCACCTACAGGTACGCTTTCGTGCGGGATATTCGGAATAGATAAGAGAAGAGTGTCCAAACGTTCCTCGACCGTCTTCAGCTCGGTATCTAATTCTTTAATACGATCGCCTACTTCACGCATTTCTGTAATTTTAGCATCAGCATCTTTCTTTTCTTTCTTCAAGAGAGAAATTTCTTTAGATACGTCATTTCGACGTGCTTTCAAATCTTCAGTTTCTTGAATCAGCTCACGGCGGCGGCTGTCTAAATCGCCGAACGTATCAAGCTCAGATAAATCTTCCCCTCTTTTTTGGAGCTTTTGTTTCACTTCTTCAAAATTCTGACGCAAATACTTCATGTCTAACATCGTGCATTCCTCCTTCGTAAATTGGCCCGTCAAATATGTTTTGATCAAATCAGCCATATAGCGTCTCGCCAGGCCCCTGACCATCGATAAAAATAAAAAAACTCCCGCCCCTTTAATTGAATAAAGGGACGAGAGTTTGTTATACATTCCCGCGATACCACCCTGATTGAAGATACAAAGATCTTCCGGCTTAGCTCATAACGGTGAGAACCGGTTCACCTTACTTTAATTTCAGGCAAACAACTCAAGGATGGATTCACAGCACTCTTTTATCAGTTTTCACCAGCCACTGACTCTCTTCAAAAAAGAGTAAACTGTTACTAGTTCCTATCATCGCGTTTAACGTTTTAATTTTACAAAACGAAGATCAGCTTCGTCTTTCACATAAGAATAGCGGAATGTCTCTTAAGATGCAAGAGATTTTTTCGCTTCTTCCACCATTTTCACAAAATGCTCGGTGATTCTATGATCGTCTGTCAGCTCTGGATGGAAAGAACAGGCTAAGAAATTGTCTTGTTGAGCGGCCACGATATTGCCTTTATACGTAGCTAACACGGAAGCTTCTTTTCCAACCCCTTCAATATAGGGTGCTCGAATAAAGACAGCATTATACTGGTCGGCTACGCCTTTGATATCGAGATCCGCTTCAAAACTTTCTCGCTGACGCCCAAAAGCGTTTCGGCGTACGCGGATATCCATCAGACCTAAATGCACATCGTAGGAGCCATCAATTTCGGATGCTAACAAGATTAATCCAGCACAAGTCCCGAAAATCGGTTTTCCCTGCTTTCCAAACTGACGAATGGGCTCTAAGAAATTATATTTATCGATCAGGCGGCGGATTGTGGTGCTCTCTCCGCCTGGAATAATCAATCCATCAATTTCATCCAGTTGTTCAATTCTTTTCACAAGTATTCCTTTGGCTCCGGATGCTTCTACGGAACGGATATGTTCACGAAAAGCTCCCTGGAGCGCTAATACACCAATCGTCGTCATGATGCATGTCTCCTTTTTGTTTATGCTTCTCGTAGCTGCCAGGATCTCTCCGTTTTATGAAAACTTACTGACTTCTATCCTGCATGCGCTGATCTTGAGTAAGAGTGTTCATTTCAAGACCTTTCATCGCCGTACCGAGGCCTTTAGAAATTTCAGCGATCAGTTTGTAATCATCATAATGTGTGGTCGCTTCAACAATGGCACGAGCAAATTTAGCAGGATTATCTGATTTAAAGATTCCTGAACCGACGAATACGCCGTCTGCTCCTAACTGCATCATAAGAGACGCATCTGAAGGTGTAGCGATACCGCCAGCCGCAAAGTTTACGACAGGAAGACGTCCTTCTTCACGAATCTCAAGCAGAAGATCGAATGGAGCGCCATGTTCTTTAGCGTACACCATCACTTCATCATCAGACATGCTCTGCAGCTGACGGATTTGAGATTGAATCTGACGCATGTGGCTTACAGCTTCTACAATGTTTCCTGTACCTGGCTCACCTTTTGTACGAAGCATGGAAGCTCCTTCACGAATACGACGAGTCGCTTCGCCGATATTACGGCATCCACATACGAATGGCACAGTATAATCATCTTTTTTAATGTGATAAATTTCATCAGCAGGAGTTAATACTTCACTCTCATCGATGTAATCCACACCCATAGATTCCAGTACACGAGCTTCAGTAATATGGCCGATACGTGCTTTTGCCATAACAGGGATGGATACAGCGTTCATAACTTCTTCTACGATTGTAGGATCAGCCATACGAGCTACTCCGCCTGCTGCACGGATATCAGATGGAACACGTTCCAGTGCCATAACCGCAACTGCACCCGCTTCTTCAGCGATTTTTGCTTGTTCTGCGTTTACTACGTCCATGATGACGCCGCCTTTTTGCATTTCTGCCATTCCGCGTTTCACGCGATCTGTACCTGTTTGAGCCATGATAATTCCTCCCAATGTGATCTATAATAGTCGATCATTTTTTAATAAAACAAAAAATTCCCTTACGTTCTATTGTAACGCATACGCAACCTAAATCCTACTAAATAAATTGGTTATTTGGCCTAGAACCAGCCTTTTACCATACTGACTGCACTGGAAAAGATATCACTGAAGAAATCCCCGATTCCTCCAACAGTAAGCATGAACCAATTGGCTTTTTCCACACTTGAAACCGTGACAACATCCACTTCTGTTCTTAAGGGTTCCCCTGTTTGCAGATCTTTATAAGATTCTTCCCCATTATAAACGAGTTCAGCGGTTCCCACTTTTTCTCCCTGATCAAAAGGGGCTTCTAGTTTGCCGTTTTTATCTAAGGCTTCTTCTGAAAGGTTCACATTGACTGCGTATTGTTCTTCTTCTCCTTCTTTAACTGGAGCCGTGATACCCTCTGCGATTTCCAATTCTACGGAATCTTCTTTTCCTTTAGATACTTCAACCGTGGAATTGTCATCCACTTGGTGACCGGCCTGGAACAATTCCTGTTGACTGAATTCGTTGAAACCATATTCAAAAAGTTTCTTTGTTTCTTCAAACCTAGCCTCTTCACTATCTGTTTTCATGACGACAGAGATCAGACGACGGTCGTCACGCTCGGCAGTTCCAGTGAAGCTGAATCCGGCAAGATCCGTAAACCCTGTTTTTAATCCATCCACACCTTCATAACTGCCAGCTGCCAATTGTCCCGGCATGCCTGGGAGCATCCGGTTCCAGTTGATGATTTCCTGTCCATCGAATTCTGTCGTTGGAATAGACGAGATTTCAAGAGATTCAGGGTAATCATTCACTAGGTGATAGGCTAAAATAGCTGAAGAACGAGCGGATAGTAGATTCGTATCTTCTCTTTCTGTACCTTCAGGATAATTTTCACCTAAATCTTCATTTTCAAGACCGGTTGAGTTTACAAATTGGTAATCTGTCATCCCTAATTCTTCTGCTTTTTCGTTCATCATATTTACAAATTCGCCTTCTGAACCTGCCACTAATTCTGCTAAAGCGATTGATGTTCCGTTATCAGAATTTATGGCCATAGCTTCGTATAGCTCACGAACGGTGTAATCTTGACTTTGTCTTAAGCCAACTCCAGAAAACGTAGAATTAGCTGAAATACTATATGGATAATCACTTATTTGAGTCGTTGTTTCCCACTCTATGTCGCCTTCTTCAATAGCCTCTAATACGAGGTATTCTGTCATCATTTTCGTCATACTGGCTGGAGGTAATGTTAGATCAGCTTCTCTTTCGAATAAAATTTTACCGGACTGTGCGTCTACTAATATGGCTGATTCTGCTTCCACTTCTACCGAGTCTGCATATGTAGCCTCAGGATTTCCAAAAACCGCAAGAACGCTTAAAACCAGGACCATGACTATGGCCGCTGATGCTTGTAAACTTTGTTTCAAATTTTTCAACCTCCACGGAATAATAATATGCATCCTTATTATTCTACCATAGGCGTTTATAAAAAAATAGACAGGGAATAGTCCCTGTCTATAGTATTTTTTGGATCAAATGGAGTAGTTAGGCGCCTCTTTCGTGATTTGCACATCATGAGGATGACTCTCGCGGAGACCTGCCCCGGTAATTCTAATAAATTTGGCATCCTTACGTAGCTCTTCAATTCCTCTCGCTCCGCAATATCCCATGCCTGAACGCAATCCTCCTAATAATTGATGGATAGAATCGCTCAGCGGTCCTTTATAAGGCATGCGGCCTTCAATTCCTTCAGGCACAAGTTTTTTCGATTCGGAATCGCTTTGGAAATAACGATCCTTGGATCCGGATTCCATTGCACTGACTGAACCCATGCCACGGTAAACTTTAAAGCGGCGGCCCTGAAAAATCTCCGTTTCGCCAGGACTTTCTGAAACACCGGCAAGTAGGCTTCCAAGCATAACAGCATGTCCGCCAGCGGCAATGGCTTTCGCGATGTCGCCGGAATATTTGATTCCGCCGTCAGCAATCACAGGGATACCGTACTTTTCCGCTTCCATAGCACAGTCGTTGACTGCTGTAATTTGAGGAACTCCGACACCGGCAACTACACGCGTCGTACAAATCGATCCCGGACCAATGCCTACTTTTACAACATCGACACCCGCTTCAATCAGTTCACGAGTCGCTTCAGGTGTCCCTACATTACCTGCGATGATGTTGATATCCGGATACTTAGCCCGAATCCGCTTCACCTGTTCGATTACCCCCTGCGAATGTCCGTGAGCTGTATCGACCACTAAGGCATCGACATTTGCTTCGACAAGCTTATCAATTCGTGTCATCGCATCTGCCGTAACGCCGACAGCTGCACCGACCAGCAGACGCCCTTGTTCATCTTTAGCTGATAAAGGGAACTCAATAACTTTTTCGATATCTTTAATAGTGATTAATCCTTTAAGGATGCCATTATTATCGACCATCGGCAGTTTTTCGATTTTATGCTGCTGCAGGATTTTCTCTGCTTCATCAAGCGTTGTTCCTACAGGGGCAGTGACGAGGTTGTCCCGTGTCATCACTTCGCTGATCGAACGTGAGTAATCATCCATGAATCGAAGATCACGATTGGTAAGAATACCTACGAGCTTCTGGTTCTCTTCGTTATCGACGATCGGTACTCCAGAAATCCGGAATTTCCCCATCAAATGCTCTGCATCATACACTTGATGCTCTGGTGTCAGGAAGAATGGATTCGTGATGACTCCGCTCTCTGATCGCTTCACGCGATCCACATGTTCTGCTTGCTCTTCTATCGACATGTTTTTATGAATGATGCCAAGACCTCCTTGACGAGCCATTCCAATTGCCATAGGCGCTTCTGTCACCGTATCCATGCCGGCACTTAAAATCGGCATATTAAGCTTTAACGTAGGTGATAATTCTGTTGCTAAGGAAACGTCCCTTGGGAGCACATCCGATTTAGCCGGAAGCAGCAGAACATCATCAAACGTTAATCCTTCTTTCGTAAACTTGTCCTCGCGCATGCTTGATCCTCTCCTTAAATAGTTTGGGTAATTATGGGGAAAGTAAGTGGGTAATGGTTTTATTCACTTTCTTATTGTTATTTACAATACGACAACAGCAGTGCTTTTTCAAGGATAAAAAATCAGCGGAATACGCTGAAATCATAAGAAAGGAGAACAATATTGACGAATGAAACGACAACCTACCTCAATTACTTAAAATCGACTTCCCATACTAGGGAATATTTACTAATGAGATACCAGGCAGCAGGTGTGGATCAAGCAAAACTCCACGCCTATCAGAATGCTGAACGTTTCTCTTATGGTTTGCAATTAGGAGAAGAATATTTATCAGCTGCAAAGAACACCACTTTCAGCGTACAGCCGCTCCTTTATTATTATAGCCTCACCCACTATTTGAAAAGCTGTATCATTACCGTCGATCCCGAATATCCTGCTTCCGCACGGGTCCTCGCTCATGGGCTTTCTACGAGGAAAAGGAAAAAGCAGCATTACCGTTTTTTAGAAGATGAGATTCGAATTCAACCGGATGGCCTTTTTCCTTACGCAGCGAAAACGATGTTCAACATTTCTGAATTTCCAGCCAAAGTCATGATGAACGACCTTTTAAAACCTCTCTCCTGTATGAAAAAAATGTATGAATTTAAACAAGACACAACCGAACAAGCACCGCTATTTCCAGAATTGGCCGCAGAATTCGCCGTACTCTACAATTTAAGTATGCTCGTCCGTTATGAAGGAGAATGGTGGGGGGAAATGAATCAATTACGCGACCGTGAAGATTATGTGTTCATTTTTCATTTTTTAGAATCGATGGCCGACCGAATTTCCCTTTCTATTTCTTCATGGTTAAAAGACCGGTCTTCATGAGACCGGTCTTTTTTATGACTCTACTACTTCGTCTATATGCACATGCGACTGCTGGCTAAGAGCGATGATTTCACCGTTTTCCTCAAGCTGAACCATGGGGCGTGTAGGGTGAGCGGGATCAATGAAGATGATCTCCCCTATTTGACTGGATGTCAATCTCACTTTCGTTCCTGTAGAAAAGTTCGTCATCTCTTTGACGAAAAGCTGAATGACGGTATGATCATATCGTCCGAACTGTGCTTTTATAATTTCTTCTAACACTTTATAGGGAGACTGTTTTTTTCGGTAGACTCTTTCTGATGTCATTGCGTGATACATGTCGCTTACCGCAATGATCTGAGCGAATTGATGGATTTTATTCTGCCGTAACCCAAGCGGATAGCCGCTTCCATCCAGCCGCTCATGATGCTGAAGGATGCCCAGCTTCGCCTGGCTGCTTAAGGAAGGAATGTTTTCTACTAGGCGATAAGAGTAGGCTGCATGTTTTTTTACTTCTTCGTACTCCTCTTCATCGAGGGAGTTTGATTTATGTAAAACCCTCGTATCAATCCGTGCCATGCCGCAATCACTTAACAATCCGGCCAGCCCCGCCTGCAGCCAATCGCCGCGGGAATAGCCGAGCTTAGCCGCCAAATAGGCGGAAATCAAGCCCGTGGCTACGCTGTGATGGGCTAAGTAATTGGCTTCTGTTGAATAGTGATGAAGTAAGAAAACATCTCTAGTAGAGTGAACCGCTTGTTCGATCAAAGGGACCATAAAAGTTCGGATTTCCTTCATATCAATGGAGGAACCACCCTGCCAATGCTCAAACCATTGTTCATAAGATTTTACTGCTTCCAGGTAGTATTCGTGAAAGGAGAGATCTTTGGGTATTTCAGGTTTTTTCGTGTAGGCGTCTTGTCGTGGCGGAGACTTCTCTTTTTTGTCAGGAACAAATGGCTGGCCGTTTGAAAGCTTCGGTCCAACTTCTACAGCAGCGATAAGAAATTCATGTAAAACGTGGATATGTATAGGATCCAGTACCGTATGCTTAGGAATAATGGGAGAGTTTGTTTTTCCCTTCACGTCTTTCGTAAGGATGCACCCTGATATTAATTGGGAAGGATGGACTTCCATGGATTTCACCTCTTTTTTACTAAGTAAATATGTAAAAAAGAAGCCGCACTGCCTCATAACTGGCAGGCGGCTTCTTATAATAATGAATTACTCTTCTTCAGGCTTATCTTCTGGTAATACCGGATCGTTTGCATCTTCTTGAGAAGTTTCCTGGGCTTCTTGCGCCTCAAGAGCTTCTTCAATCAGCTCTTCTTCCTCTTTTTCAGACTCAATACGAGCAACGGTCGCGACTTCTTCTTCGTTCTGAAGACGAATGAGCCTGACCCCTTGTGTATTTCGCCCTGTCTCAGATATGCTTTCCACCGGCATACGGATGAGCACACCTTGCGCGGTAATGATCATGACATCTTCTTCACCCGTCACTGCTTTCGTAGCGACGACACGACCGTTTTTCTCGGTTAGATTACAAGTGATAATCCCTTTACCGCCACGGTTCGTAATTCGATAATCTTCAGCTGGCGTACGTTTACCGAACCCTTTGTTCGTGACCGTAAGAACTTGAAGATCGTCATGAATGATTTCCATGGACACGACTTTATCGTCTTCTCTTAGTGAGATTCCTTTAACTCCAGCAGCTGAACGGCCCATGGTACGGATTTGATCTTCATTAAAACGGATCACATAACCGTTTTGCGTTCCGATCATAATATCCTGCTCACCGTTCGTCAGCTTCACAGAAATCAATTCATCATCTTCGCGAAGGCCGAGTGCGATCAGTCCGCCTCTACGGATGTTAGCGAATTGAGAAATGCTTGTCCGTTTTGTGATTCCATTTTTCGTTGTGAAAATGAAATACCAGTCATCGACGAAATCTTCGACCGCGATTACGGCGTTGATCCATTCATCTCGTTCGATGTTCAGCATGTTGATGATTGGAATCCCCTTAGCTGTACGGCTGAACTCTGGAACTTCATATCCTTTAGCTTTATATACTTTTCCTTTATTGGAGAAGAACAGCAGCGTATTGTGCGTCGAGGTCGATAACAAGTGCTCGACGAAGTCTTCCTGGTGAGTTCCCATTCCTTGAACGCCGCGGCCGCCTCTGCGCTGAGAACGATACGTACTGGCAGGCAGACGTTTCACGTAACCCTGGTGGGTTAGTGATACGATGACGGTTTCTTCCGGGATCAAGTCTTCATCTTCAATAAAGTCTGTCCCGCCAAGCATGATTTCTGTACGACGCTCGTCATTGAAACGCTCTTTAATCTCAAGAAGCTCTTCCCGAATGATTTCGAGAACTTTTTCTTCATCTGCTAAAATAGCTTTCAATTCATCAATCAGCTTCTTAAGTTCTTGATATTCTTCTTCGATTTTTTCACGTTCTAAACCTGTAAGACGCTGCAGACGCATATCTAAAATCGCTTGAGCTTGTTTTTCAGAAAGTCCGAAGCGCTCAATCAAACCGTTTCGAGCGATTTCAGTCGTTTGGGAACCACGGATCAGTTTGATCACTTCATCCAAATGATCAAGAGCGATACGCAGCCCTTCTAAAATATGAGCTCTCGCTTCAGCCTTACGCAGTTCGTAAGCGGTACGGCGTTTGATGACGACTTTCTGGTGTTCTAAATAATATTCCAGGCACTGTTTTAAATTCAGAACCTTCGGCTGGCCATCTACAAGTGCGAGAATATTAATTCCAAATGACGTCTGCAAGGCCGTCATTTTATATAAGTTGTTCAGGAGTACGTTTGGATTCGCATCACGGCGAAGTTCTATGACGACACGCATACCGTTACGGTCGGATTCGTCACGAAGATCGGTAATCCCGTCGATTTTCTTATCGCGGGCCAGATCAGCGATTTTCTCTACGAGGCGGGCCTTGTTCACCTGGTAAGGAAGCTCTGTCACAATAAGGCGAGATTTCCCATTCGCCTGCTCCTCAATATCCACTTTTGCACGGATAGTAATCGAGCCTTTCCCAGTTTCATAGGCTTTCCTTATCCCGCTGATTCCAAGGATTTGGCCATGAGTAGGGAAATCAGGACCATAAATATATTCTTCCATCAGTTCCTGTACCGTAATATCAGGATCTTTACTTACAGCCAGCACGCCATCAATCACTTCACCGAGCTGATGGGGCGGAATGTTCGTAGCCATCCCGACGGCAATACCCGCTCCACCATTTACAAGGAGGTTAGGGAACCTGGCCGGCAATACGACAGGCTCTCTTTCTGTGCCGTCATAGTTATCTGCATAATCAATCGTATCTTTATTGATATCACGCAAAATCTCCATGGAAATCTTGGACATGCGCGCTTCCGTATAACGCATCGCAGCTGCCGCATCTCCATCGACAGAACCGAAGTTCCCATGTCCATCCACGAGCATGTTCCGATAAGCAAAATCCTGGGCCATACGCACCATCGTGTCGTATACCGCAGAGTCCCCGTGGGGGTGGTACTTACCGATAACCTCTCCTACGATACGAGCTGATTTCTTATAAGCTTTGTCCGAATGCATACCTAAGTCATGCATGGCGTACAAAATCCGCCGGTGAACCGGTTTTAAACCATCGCGCACATCAGGAAGGGCACGAGCAACGATTACACTCATAGCGTAATCCAGAAATGAAGTTCTCATTTCATTGCTTATATTCACTTCCTCGACGCGCTTGCGTTCGGGTTGATCGACCATTTCATTACCTCCTAGTTAACCTGCAGGGTCCACGTTAAAGCCGCCCTTATATTTCTTATATATCTAAGTTCTTCACGTACTGTGCGTTTTCTTCGATAAAGTTACGACGAGGCTCTACTTTATCGCCCATCAAAATATCAAAGGTTTCATCAGCACTGATCGCATCCTCAAGGTTTACTTGAAGAAGCGTCCGCGTTTCAGGGTCCATTGTCGTTTCCCACAGTTGTTCAGGGTTCATTTCACCAAGACCCTTATAGCGCTGGACACTTGGTTTTGGTGAGCTTGGCAGCTCTTTATAGATATCATCCAGCTGTTTATCACTGTACGTGTAATAGATCGATTTACCTTGCTGAATTTTATACAACGGCGGCTGGGCGATATAAATATAGCCATACTCGATCAATGGACGCATATAGCGATAGAAGAATGTAAGCAGCAAAGTCCGAATGTGAGCACCATCAACATCGGCATCCGTCATGATGACGATTTTATGATATCGGGCTTTTGCAATATCGAATTCTTCACCGATGCCTGTACCTAAAGCCGTTATGATCGTGCGTACTTCGTTATTCGATAAGATTTTGTCGAGACGGGCTTTCTCTACGTTGATGATTTTTCCACGTAACGGAAGAATCGCCTGGAAATGACGGTCTCGCCCTTGCTTAGCGGATCCTCCGGCGGAGTCACCCTCAACGACGTAAAGCTCAGATATATTCGCATCTTTAGAAGAGCAGTCCGCCAGTTTCCCTGGAAGGTTGGACACTTCAAGAGCGTTTTTCCGGCGTGTAAGCTCACGAGCTTTTTTAGCAGCCATACGTGCTCTGGAAGCCATCAATCCTTTTTCTACAACTTTCTTGGCGACATCAGGGTTTTCGAATAAGAATTTTGATAAACCTTCTGAAAACAAGCCGTCCGTAATGGTACGTGCTTCACTGTTCCCTAATTTCGTCTTCGTCTGACCTTCGAACTGGGGATCCGGATGTTTGATAGAAACAATAGCCGTTAACCCTTCGCGTACATCATCTCCGGTCAAATTAGGATCCGTCTCTTTGAACATATTATTTTTACGGGCATAGTCATTGATCACTCGAGTCAATCCCGTTTTAAAGCCAGATTCATGAGTTCCGCCTTCGTACGTATGAATGTTATTAGCATACGAATAAAGATTGCTCGCAAATCCATCGTTGTACTGCATCGCGATTTCAATTGAAATACCGTCCTGTTCATCTTCAATGAAAAATGCATCATGAAGAGGTTCACGTGTACGGTTCATATGTTCAACGTATGAAACGATCCCGCCTTCGTAATAATAAGCTTGTGGCTCCTGATCGCTCCGCTTATCGTCGATCGTAATCGTAAGTCCTTTGTTCAGGAAAGCGAGTTCGCGAATACGGTTAGCTAACGTCTCATAATTGTATTCCTTAGTCTCAGAGAAAATCTCTTCGTCCGGTACAAAGTGGATACGCGTCCCCGTAATCTCTGTATCACCGATTACTTTCAAATCTTCTTGAGGCACGCCTCGGTGGTATTCCTGGTAATGGATTTTTCCGTCTCTATGAACAAAGATTTCAAGCTTAGAAGAGAGCGCGTTTACGACAGAAGCCCCTACGCCATGCAGTCCTCCGGAGACCTTATAACCGCCGCCTCCGAACTTACCGCCTGCGTGAAGTACGGTCATAATAACTTCCACTGCCGGGCGGCCAGCTTTTTCGTGCATTCCTACAGGTACACCGCGCCCGTTATCCGTGACGGTAATACTGTTATCCTCTTCAATGATGACTTGAATTTGATCACAGTGACCGGCCATTGCTTCATCGATACTGTTATCGACGATTTCCCAAACAAGGTGATGGAGACCTTTCTCGTTCGTTGAACCGATATACATACCCGGGCGTTTTCGTACGGCTTCCAGCCCTTCTAGTACCTGTATCTGATTCTCATCATAAGCCTGGTTTCCCTCTAAAATATCTTCTTTCACGGTACGTCACCTACATTTCTCAATTGGTATATGCTCAAGCTTCAAATTCATCAGAAAAATCTTCTAATCTATTTAGAGTCGTCATCATATTTGCGCGTTTTTTCAACGTGTAAACAGATAACGGACTGAAATATATATAATCTTTTGTAATAACGATGGCTTTAGGGTCCGATTCTTTGGACTCTATCACTCGTTTTTCCTTCCTCTGGTTAAACACCATCTCTTCGATGATTGAGGAGGAACTCAACAAACTATGATCTACTATACTTACGACATCCTTCGACTGGATCACGTGATCATCCCCAATGTGAATGAACAACTTGTCACCTCATTTCTGAACTTCGATCGTTCCTTCTTTCACATGAAAAATCTCCGCCTCTTTCAAGGCTTCATGCTCTATACCATCGATGCTCGTTGTCGACACAAACGTTTGTACTTTTCCCTGGATGGTATGCAGTAAGTGGGACTGACGATAGTCATCAAGTTCACTTAACACATCGTCCAGCAATAGAATCGGATATTCTCCCACTTCGCTGTGAATCAATTCTATCTCAGCAAGTTTTAAAGAAAGGGCAGTCGTGCGCTGCTGGCCCTGGGATCCGAAAGTCTGTACATCTTTTCCATTTACATAAAAAACTAAATCGTCCCGATGTGGTCCAGCTAATGTTGTCCCGCGGTCGACCTCTTTATCTTCTATCTCTTTGAACTTTTCTTCAAAGCTTGCTTTTATTGTTTCCAAATTCATATCCTCTGATACTTTCACACTAGCAGAATAGGCGATTTCCAACGTTTCTAAGTCCCTGCTGATACCTTTATGGATGGGGGCAGCCCACGTTCTTAGAAGATGGAGGAATTTAAAACGGCGCTCGACAATCGTTGTGGCATGCTCAATGAGCTGATCTGTCAGTACACGCAGCATCGTCCGGTCAGCTCCCGATTTTCTTTGCAGCTCTTTCAAGGAGTGATTCCGCTGTCTGAGAATTTTCTGGAATTGACCGAGATGGTAAATATACCTCGGCTGGATTTGGCCGATTTCCATGTCAATAAACCGACGACGCACCTGAGGGCTCCCTTTGACAAGGTTCAAATCCTCAGGTGCAAACATGACCACATTGAGTGCGCCTATATAATCACTCAACCTTTTCTGTTCAATATGATTAAGCTTCGCTTTTTTCCCTTTTTTTGAATAAATGATCTCAAGAGGAAAGCGTCGATTCCGTTTATAGATACTACCTTTTATTTTAGCATACTCAGCGTCCCAGTGTATGAGTTCTTTATCACGAGGCGTTCGATGTGAACGAGTGAAAGCTAATGCATAAATGGCTTCCATCAAATTGGTTTTCCCCTGGGCGTTTTCACCAATGATGACATTGATCGTGTGGTTAAAGGTCAATGAGAGCTGATCATAATTTCTGAATGATCGCATCGACAATTCATTTAAGTACATCAGAAAAGGAAGCTGCCGGGACTATTCCTCCCGGACAACCTCATATGCTCCAAATGCAGGAATATTCACAACATCTCCCAGGTAAAGTTTTCGTCCGCGGCGCTGCTCTCGTTCACCATTGACGTAGACTTCAAATTCGTCTAGAAAAATTTTGACCATTCCTCCTGATTCCACTACGTTGCTCAATTTCAGAAACTTCCCGAGTGGAATGTATTCCGTAGATATTTCAATTCGTTCGCTCATATGTTCACCCTATTTTTCATGGTTTGTCTTATCTCTATTTTACTAAAGATATTGCTTTAAGAAAAGCAAACCGAAGAATATAACAGAAAATAGCTAAAATATCCGGTATTTTTTGGTTAAAACTAAAAAACCGCTATGATTTTTTAGTTCATAACGGATTTTTATATAACCATATTAAAAGTCGTTGTAGATTTTCATAAAAAGTTTTTCAAGGATATGGCAGGGGTGTTGAAGATTTAATTTCAGGATAACTGAGGTTCATTGCCGTATTAAGAGTCAGGAGTGGTTGGGAAGCTACTCGCTTTCCTGTGGGGGACCTGGCGAGCTTCCTCGGGCTAAAGCCCTGTGGGATCTCGCCTACTTCCTTCTCCCACGGGAGTCTCGCAGCTTCCCAACCACCCCATTCATAATCAAATGAACGAACCCCTGGCTAGGAGTATGAAGTTTACCTTTATCTCTTTAAAAAAGAATTTGCCCATTTATTTTCGGCAGCTTAGTTCTGAAACTATAAAGCTTGCCAACTAATGCATTTGAAAAAATTGTGGTACGGCCATTTAAACAGGGATGCTCCGATATTTATCATGGCTATTTTATGGAGCTGCTATTTTACATTGGAAATTTTCGTTCTACTAATTATCGCAAAGAGCTTCGGGAAATTGCGAGACTCCTGTGGGAAAAGAGTGCTTAGTGAGACCCCGCAGAGCGTCAGCTCGAGGAGGCTCACCGCGCTCCCACGGAAAGCGAGTGATTTCCCGAAGCTCTAAACTCTGTCAATCGTAACGAAAACATCCCGAAACTAAGTCTTCAAGCTAAGGAAGCTTATATACATAATAAAACTGAAATTTATCAGAACCTTATATAAAAATTAGTAAGTTCTCACTGGGAGAATCAATTGTAAGATTTGTTCATCATCGATCGGACGAATGAGGAATGGACGCATTGCCCCAGTGAACTCTATTTTCACTTGATCGTAATTGATGGCTTTTAAAGCATCCATCATATACTTCGCACTGAAAGATATTTTCAACTCTTCTCCATCAATTGAATCAGCGACAACTTCTTCTACTACGTTACCTACTTCAGGAGAATTTCCGTTGATTTCGATTTGATTCCCTTCCTGAGTAATCAAGCGAACAACATTATTCCGGTTTTCTTTAGCAAGTAAAGAAGCACGGTCAATCGACTGCAATAGTTCCTTCGTGTCGATTTTTACGGTCGTTTTACTCTCTTCTGGAATTAAACGTGACGTCTCAGGATAATTGCCGTCCAGTAAACGAGATAAGAAATAGAGATGTTTGGTTCTAAATAAGACCTGATTCTCCGTCACACTGATTTCAATAATATCTTCAGAGTCGGCAAGAATTTTATTCAATTCATTCAAGCTTTTACCTGGGATGACCACTGCAGGAATTTCTCCCTGCCCTTCCCTCTTCTCTAAGGGAATATTACGCGCTGCCAGACGGTGACTGTCCGTCGCTGTGAAATGAAGGTGATCATTTTCAAGTTTCACGTGTACTCCCGTCAAAATAGGACGAGTTTCTGAGGAGGAAACGGCGAATACGGTTTGGCGAATCAAACTCTTTAATAGATCGATAGGTAATTCAAAACTGTCCTCCGTATGTAATTGAGGCAGTTGTGGATACTCTTCTGCGTCCTGGCCATTTAAGTGAAACTCAGCTTTACCAGAGCGAATCGTTACATTCCGTTTATCATCACTTTCAATATCTATATCTTTTTGAGGTAGTTTACGTACGATATCCGGGAAATACTTAGCCTGAAGTACAATGCTTCCTGGTTCAATATTTTCTACATATACAATTCCATCTTCTTCTGCAGGAATAAAAGATTCAATCGAAATATCTGAATCACTACCTGTTAATTTCACTCCATCTTGAGTGGCTTCTAATTTTATGCCTGTAAGAATTGGAATCGTCGTTCTCGACGATATGGCTTTCATTACATTTTGTACGCTCTCCATTAATTGTTCTCTTTGAATTGAAAATTTCATGGAAGAAACTCCTCCTGTATATATATTAATTATTATTAAAAAAGTAGTAATAGAAGTAATAGGCGCTGTGGATTTGTGGATAACCTTTATTTTAACATGTCACCCGCGTCTATCCACATGTGGATAGACTGTTGATGGGTGTGTTCTACTTATACACATTATCCAGAACTAGTGAGCTTTCAATTGTTCTGTGATTTCATCCAGCTCTTTTTGCAGTTTTTGGTCCGTCGCCATCAATTTTGAAATTTTTTCATGAGCATGGATGACTGTCGTATGGTCTCTGCCTCCGAATTCTTCACCGATCTTCGGCAGAGAAAAATCTGTTAACTCTCTTGATAGATACATAGCTATTTGACGTGGAAAGGCTATAGATTTTGTACGTTTCTTAGCTGGGAAATCCTCTAAACGAATATTATATTTTTCCCCGACCATCTCCTGGATCGCCTCAATAGTAATGACTCTAGGCTTAGAGCTTGGAATAATATCTTTCAACGCTTCCGCAGCAAGTGACGCATTAATATCGCTATTGATCAGTGAAGAATAAGCAACAACGCGGATAAGCGCACCTTCTAATTCGCGAATGTTCGTATCAATCTGGTTGGCGATATAGAGCATCACTTCATTAGGAATATCAAGACCTTCTGCCTTCGCTTTTTTCCGAAGGATAGCGATTCTCGTTTCTAAATCAGGAGGTGTGATATCCGTAATCAATCCCCATTCAAAACGAGAACGCAGGCGGTCTTCTAATGTTGGTATTTCTTTTGGCGGACGATCACTGGAAATGACGATCTGTTTACTTTCTTCATGGAGTGTATTGAACGTATGGAAAAATTCTTCCTGTGTTTGTTCTTTTCCTGCCAGGAACTGAATATCATCAATGAGAAGAACGTCGACACTACGGTATTTATTCCGAAAATTGACCGCTCTGTTGTCTCGGATCGAGTTGATGAACTCATTTGTGAATTTTTCCGACGATAAATAGACAACCTTCGCATTCGGATTGTGATCGAGCACATAATGACCGATCGCATGCATCAAGTGGGTTTTACCCAGCCCGACTCCCCCGTAAATAAACAAAGGGTTATAAGCTTTTGCCGGAGCTTCTGCAACTGCAAGGGATGCGGCATGCGCAAAACGGTTGCCTGAACCAATGACAAAGGTATCGAAAGTATACTTGGAATTCAGCATACTTTGAGTAGATTCTTCATTACCGTTTCTAACATTAGGCACCTTTTTATCAGCAAGCTTCACATCTTCCAGCTGATCGTCCTTTGATTCCGGGATGATGAATTTAGTCGATAATTCTGCTCCCGTCACTTCTTGAAGAGTCTCCGTAATCAATCCTTCATATTGATTTTCCAGCCAATCCCGTGCGAATTCATTTGGAGCTACAATGGTCAAAGTATTCTCATTGAGAGAATCGGCTTTGGTCGCTTTTAACCACGTTTCAAAACTGGGTTTACTTATTTTTTCTTTCATTTGCTCTAAGGTGTTATCCCATAGTTCATGTATATTCTCCAAGTTTTCACCCCTTCCGCCTATCTTTTTAAAAAATAAAAAAACCTTTCGTTCTCTTTTTCGAACGTAATCAAAAGATCGAAAGGACGTTGTATAATATTTGTACAATGCTGGATACCCTGAAACTAGAGAGGATCTGTGGACGTTTGCACACTTTTATAAAAAGGTTTTTTAATGTTGTTATCATTATCCACATAACTGTTGATAAGTTTTTAAACAAGGATGTTAGTAAATGTCCACACGTTATCCACAACCTGTGAATAGTTTTACTTGCCGTTTCTTGTCATTCACAGTTAAACACAAATATAATACCAGATAAAGACACTTCTTGCAATGGTTCACGGTAACTTATCCACAACCTCAACAACTTGTAGATAATATCTTTCCACAGTACTAGATTTTGTGATTAACTTGTCGATATTTGTTGTGGATACTCTGAAAAGGTCTGAAAAACTATACACACCCCCTGTGAATGTTCTTTAAAAAAGTTCAAATATCGACACAAAATCTGTTGTGTAACAGGATCTGTTATATAACGCCTTTGACTTTTGAGAGATTAATAGAAGGAATATAGTGATTGACATAAAGTAGAGGATTGATTATAATTGTCGGGACTGCCTTTTAAATGTATGTAGTGGAATTTTTTCAGGAGGTGTATATATAATGAAACGCACATTTCAACCAAATACTCGTAAGCGCAAGAAAGTACACGGTTTCCGCAGCCGCATGAGCTCAAAGAATGGTCGCAACGTTCTTGCTCGTCGTCGTCGTAAAGGAAGAAAAGTATTATCAGCCTAGGCCACTGAAGCAATCAGTGGTCTTTTTTCTAGTTTAAGTTCAAATTGAGCGTGAGCGCTTTTCTTTTCGGAGGTTCAGGAGTCCATGAAGAAAACTTATCGAATCAAAAAAAATAAAGAATTCCAGAAAGTATTTCAACATGGTCAGTCATTCGCCAATAGACAGCTTGTCCTCTATTATTTAAAGAAGGATCAGAGCCATTTTCGTATCGGATTATCGGTCAGTAAAAAGATCGGACATGCCGTGATGAGAAATCAGATCAAAAGGTACTTAAGGCAGGCTTTTCATGAATTGGAAGAGAACATAAAGCCTGAATATGATTTAGTAGTCATTGCCAGAAAACCGACCCATCAAATGGACTTTCATGAAATTAAGAGTAGCTTGACCCATGTTTTGTATAAGTCAAAGCTTTTAGATAAGAAGTCGCGAAACTGACAAATTGTTATAGTCATTCCCTATGGAAAAGTGCTACACTATTCTATAGTGAAATGTGAATGTGTAAGGAGGAAGGACGTTGCGTAACAAATGGATAGCATTACTTGCGATGACAGGTGTGCTTACGTTCTTATCCGGGTGTACCGAGGTCAATCAGGAAATCACCGAGGATAGTACAGGTTTTTGGAATGAATATATAGTTTTTCCGTTATCTCAAACGCTTCAATTTTTTGCCGATTCTACGAATGGAAGCTATGGCTTATCGATTATTATCGTGACCATCATCATTCGTCTGGTATTGCTGCCTTTGAACGTCAAACAGTTGAAAAGTTCAAAAGCTATGCAGGAGATTCAGCCTCAATTGCAGGAGCTTCGTTCTAAGTACAGCTCAAAAGATGCTCAGTCTCAGCAGAAACTGCAGCAGGAAACGATGCAGCTCTTCCAGAAAAATGGGGTCAACCCACTGGCTGGTTGTTTGCCAATTATTGTACAAATGCCGGTATTGATCGGGTTTTACCACGCGATCATGCGAACAGAAACCATTCAAACACACGATTTTCTATGGCTGCAGCTAGGTACAGCTGATCCGTTCTTAGCGATTTTGACAGCAGCTACAACATTCTTACAGCAAAAATTAATGATGGCCGGAGGGGCCGCCATGCAGAACCCGCAAATGCAGATGATGCTTTATATTATGCCGCTTATGATCGGGACATTTGCATTCTTCTTCCCTTCAGCCCTAGCTTTATACTGGATCGTCGGTAACATCGTTATGATCTTACAAACCCTGTTCATTCGTAAGCCAATGATGAAAGATACGACAGGAGGCGCAGCTAAGTGAAGCAATTGACTGCTACTGGAACTACAGTGGAAGAAGCGGTCCAATCAGCACTAGACCAGTTACAAACATCAAAGGACCAGGTAAACGTAGACGTCATTGATGAAGGTAAAAAAGGATTTTTTGGAGTTTTTGGAACGAAACCTGCTATCGTGAAAGTTTCAATTGCGAAGGATCCCGTGCAGGAGGCCGAATCATTCATCTTAGAAGTAGCAGAGCAGATGGGGGCACCTGTCCAGGTCAAAACCGAATCGAACGGCCGTGAAATTTCCATCGAAATGATCGGTGAAAAAATCGCTATGTTGATCGGAAAACGTGGACAAACATTGAACTCATTGCAATCTCTTGCCCAGCTAGCTGTTAACCGGGATACCGATCAGTTTTATACGGTCATCCTGGACGCTGAGAATTACCGCGCCAGGCGTAAAGAAACATTGGAAACCTTAGCCCGGCGTCTCGCTGATAAAGCGGTACGAATCGG
The DNA here is from genome assembly GCF_024189295.1 of Halobacillus sp. A1. Taxonomy (GTDB): domain Bacteria; phylum Bacillota; class Bacilli; order Bacillales; family Halobacillaceae; genus Halobacillus_A. Next base: position 79,076 of record NZ_JAIZEN010000011.1, on the reverse strand, counting down.
GGAACCGGTTAACTTAGAACCAATGCCATCGTATGAAAGAAAAATTATTCATGCGGCCCTGCAAAATAATCAAAACGTCGAGACGGATTCTGCTGGGAGAGATCCTAAGCGCCATATAGTCATCCGTCCGTTATAGTTTAAAATACTTCTGTCAAACCCTTTGGCAGGAGTATTTTTTTGTTTTCTATTTTAGATACGAATTTCTGTGTTGATGATGTTCGTACTGTTTCCGTTATGTTTGACAGCGTTTGGAGATCCGGGAAATCACTCGCTTTCCTTGGGAGCGCGGTGGGCCTTCTCTAGCTAAAACGTATTTAAAACTATAAAGCTATAACCAAATCACTGGACTAGGATAATCCGTAAATTATTAAGAAGGTTGTTATTCAAGCGATTTCGATAACCAAATATATTTTAAGGATATTACTTCTTTTGAAAGCGAAGGATTTTCATTCAACGGCGTCCAATATAACGATTTTTATAGAGACTCTCCCAATTGAAGCTAAAGTTGTTTCCGTTTCTCTCAACTATCGCAAAAAGGGTCGGGAAATTGCGAGACTCCTATGGGAAAATAGTACATGGTGAGATCCCGGAGGGCGTTAGCCCGAGGAAGCTCACCGTACCCCCATGGAAAGCGAGTGATTTCCCGACCCTTCAGACTTCATTCTTGTTAACGGAAACTGATTATTTAGTGAAGCTTATAAAATTTCAACACGGAAATTTTAAAGCCTATATAAAAGAAATAGGGAATAAAAGAAAAAAGTTATACACATGTGGATAAAATGAATAATAGACTTCCCAAAACACCCTGACATGTGTTAATCTAATTTGTTAGTGAGTTTAATTTTACCCCCGTGTGGATAACTATAAATAAAAAAGTTCAGAAAAGGAGGTGACCGCCTGTGGAAATGGATACGATTACTGCGATATCGACTCCAATGGGAGAAGGTGCGATTGCAATCGTCCGATTAAGCGGTCCAGAAGCTGTTTCGATTGCAGCATCCCTTTTTCAAGGGAAAGATTTAAAAGAAGTGGAATCTCATACGATGCACTACGGAAAGCTGATCGATAGAAAAACGGAAGAAGTCGCGGAAGAAGTTATGGTTTCTGTTATGAAAGCCCCAAAAACATTTACTCGTGAAGACGTAGTTGAAATCAACTGCCATGGCGGACTAGTCTCCGTTAATCGTGTACTCGAAATCGTACTCGAAAGCGGCGCGCGCTTAGCCGAGCCGGGAGAATTTACGAAGCGTGCATTCATGAATGGACGAATCGACCTTTCCCAGGCGGAAGCCGTCATGGACTTGATCCGGGCCAAAACCGATCGTGCGATGAGTGTAGCTTTAAAACAGATGGACGGACGTTTATCGAATCTCATTCAAGAACTCCGTCAAAAACTGCTGGAAACTCTCGCTCACGTTGAAGTGAACATCGACTATCCCGAGTACGATGATGTCGAAGAAATGTCGAACGAGATGATGCGTGAGAAAACAAAAGAAGTCCTTGAAGAAGTAGAAAAATTACTTGCAACCGCACGCCAGGGAAAAATCTTGCGAGAAGGACTGGGAACAGCGATCATCGGCCGTCCAAATGTCGGAAAATCATCTCTTATGAACGCCCTCGTCCATGAAAATAAAGCAATTGTCACCGAAGTGCCAGGCACGACCAGGGACGTCATCGAAGAATACGTCAACGTTCGCGGAGTACCGCTCCGCCTTATCGACACAGCCGGCATAAGAGAAACAGAAGACATCGTCGAACGCATCGGTGTTGAACGCTCAAGACAAGTATTAAAAGAAGCGGACCTCATCCTCCTCGTGTTAAACTATGGAGATGAGCTCACCGAAGAAGATAAGAAACTTTTCGAAGCCGTAGAAGACCTGAATATCATCGTGATCGTCAACAAGATGGACTTAGAACCAAAGCTTGACCTTGATGAAGTAAAAGGGTTGGCAGCTGATCATCCGGTTATTTCAACAGCACTCATACGTGAGGAAGGCATCGATCAGCTCGAAAACGCTATCGCTGATACGTTCTTTGAAGGTGATCTGGATACCGGCGACATGACCTACGTCTCGAACGTCCGTCACGTGCAATTATTAAAACAGGCGAAACAATCCCTTGAAGATGCCCAGGAAGGCATGGAGATGGGCGTGCCGATCGATGTTGTGCAAATAGACGTGACGAGAACGTGGGAACTGCTTGGAGAAATCATCGGTGATGCGGTACATGAAAGTTTAATTGACCAACTGTTTTCACAGTTTTGCTTAGGGAAATAAATTATTTAAAGGAGAGACGACCAAAATGACTTACGATGCAGGGCATTATGATGTAATTGTTATTGGTGCCGGTCATGCTGGAGTGGAAGCTGGGATTGCCGCTGCAAAACGCGGAGCAAAAACCCTTATGCTTACACTGAACTTAGATTTGGTTGCGTTTATGCCGTGTAACCCGTCTATCGGCGGGCCGGCCAAAGGTGTAGTAGTCCGGGAAATTGATGCTCTTGGCGGTGCGATGGGTAAAGTGATTGATAAAACACATATCCAAATGCGCCTGTTGAATACGAGAAAAGGACCTGCCGTTCGTGCGCTCCGCGCGCAGGCAGACAAGCCTCTTTATATAAAAGAAATGAAACGTGTACTTGAGACGCAGGAGAACTTGACCTTGCGTCAAGCAATGGTTGAGAAACTGCTTGTGGAAGATGATCAAATCAAAGGGGTTGTCACGGAAACGAAAGCCGTGTATTACGCTCCGACCGTCATTGTGACGACAGGAACGTTCATGCGAGGCCGTGTCATCATCGGAGATCTTTCTTATGAAAGTGGACCGAATAACCAGCGTACTTCTGTTTCTCTTTCTGAGCAGTTAGAAGAGCTTGGAATCGAAATGGTCCGTTTTAAAACAGGCACGCCGATGCGTGTGAACAGCCGTACGATCGACTATTCAAAGACCGAAATACAGCCTGGTGAACAAGAACCGCGTTTCTTTTCTTATGAAACGACAGAATTCATCACTGATCAGATTCCATGCTGGTTGACGTATACAAACGAGCATACACACAAAGTGATTAATGATAACCTCGGACTGTCGGCGATGTATTCAGGAATGATTAAAGGGACTGGACCGCGATATTGTCCATCCATTGAAGATAAAATCGTCCGTTTCAACGATAAGCCGCGTCACCAGATTTTCTTAGAGCCTGAAGGAAGAGACACGGAAGAAGTTTACGTGCAAGGTCTTTCTACGTCATTGCCTGAGTATATCCAAAAGGAAATGATGGAGACCGTTCCTGGTTTAGAGAATGCGGAAATTATGCGAGCGGGCTATGCGATTGAATATGATTCTGTCGTACCGACGACTCTATGGCCGACGCTTGAAACGAAAAAAATCAGCGGCCTGTTTACTGCAGGTCAACTTAATGGCACGTCTGGCTATGAGGAAGCGGCAGGTCAAGGCTTGATGGCAGGAATTAATGCAGCGGCAAAAGCATTGGATCTTGAATCATTAATTCTCGACCGTTCCCAAGGATATATCGGCGTCATGATCGATGACCTTGTCACAAAAGGAACGGATGAACCTTATCGACTTCTGACTTCTCGTGCAGAATTCCGTCTGATGCTTCGTCATGACAATGCCGATATGCGCTTAACAGAAATCGGCCATCAAGTAGGGACGATCTCAGACGAGCGTTACGAGCGCTTCTTAGAGAAAAAACGCTTGATTGAAGAAGAAAAAAACCGCTTAGATCAAGTGATGCTGAAACCGACCGAAGACGTTCAGGCGGCGATTGAGTCATCAGGGGGCAGCCCATTAAAAGAAGCGGTCCGAGCTCTCGATTTACTCCGCCGTCCGGAAATGAAATATGATGTCATTGCAAGTGTGACGCCTAGTGAGCGTCCTTTAGCCGAGGATGTTACCGAGCAAGTGGAAATTCAGGTGAAGTACGCTGGATATATTAAAAAAGCGCTGGAGCAAATAGAACGCATGCGTAAAATGGAATCGAAAACGATCCCTGAAGACATCGATTACGATGATATCAATGGATTGGCTACAGAAGCACGCGACCGTCTGAAGAAAGTCCGTCCGCTTTCTGTCGGCCAAGCCTCAAGGGTATCAGGCGTGAATCCAGCTGACGTTTCTATTCTCCTCGTTTATATCGAACAAGGGAAAATCGCCCGCGTTTCTGGCGAGTAGTGAAAGGATGACTCCATGGATATCAACACCTTTCTATCTGCCTTGCAAAAGCAAGGCATTGAACTAGACGAACATCAGCAAAAACAGTTCGAGCAATATTTTGAGATTTTAGTAGAGTGGAACGAAAAAATGAATTTAACAGCGATCACGGATCAGGAAGGTGTTTATTTGAAACATTTTTATGATTCGCTGACAGCCGCGTTTTATCATGATTTCACAAAGCCGCTGCGTATTTGCGATGTAGGTGCGGGGGCCGGATTTCCGAGTCTCCCATTAAAAATCGCTTTTCCTCAATTGAAAGTGACAATTGTCGACTCCCTCAAGAAGCGGATCACCTTTTTGAATCACTTAGCCCATGAGCTTGGGCTGAAAGATGTCGCTTTTTATCATGACCGTGCTGAAAATTTCGGAAAAAATCCTAAGTTTCGTGAAGGCTATGATCTCGTCATGGCCAGAGCCGTGGCACGCATGTCCGTGCTAAGCGAGCTTTGCCTGCCGCTTACTGCCAAAGGCGGTCATTTTCTAGCCATGAAAGGCCCGAACCTGGCGGAAGAGATGGAAGATGCGAACGTTGCGATTCAGACGGTCGGAGGAGAAGTAGTCAGTGTGAATACGTTCAAGCTGCCTGAAGAAGACAGCGAACGCAACATCGCGCTGATTGAAAAACGCCGTAAAACGCCGAAGAAATATCCAAGAAAAGCTGGTACGCCTAATAAAGAACCGATCGAATAATGAAAACCCCTCTATTTCCCAGGAAATAGAGGGGTTTTTTGTGGAAGATTATTGGAGCACTCTTATCGTTCTTCAATTAATTTCAACAGCTCTTCATTGAATTTATCGCGTTCATCATAAATCAGCCCGTGTCCGCTATCTTCAAATGAAATCAATGTTGAACTAGGAATTCTCTTCTCAAGTTCCAGAGCGAAGTTATATTCACAGATTTCATCTAGCTTACCGTGCATGATCACAGTCGGAACTTTGATTTGATCTAGTTCACCACGTAAATCTTCGTCCCTTAAGGAAGCAGCACAGGCGATTGTGCCGTGGGCGGAGGCTTGTAACCCTAACCCGAGAAACCATTCTTTTAATGGTTCTGAAACACGAGTATTGTAGAAATTTGTACCGAAATCCGCCAAAGCGGCCGGGCGATCCTGTGTAATTCCATAAATCAGACCATCTACTTCTTCCTTATGCAAACCGTAAGCGTACCCATCACGCTGTGTAAAGCTTGGGGCAGCTGCTCCGATCAAAATTAGTTTAGCTAACTGATCATTTGCATATTTTGTCGCATAGCGAATGGAAATAGGGCCTCCCATTGAAAAACCTGCTAAATAGAAATTCTCCAGCTGTAAGTATTCTACGATGATTTTAATGTCATGAGCGAGTGTGTCGTAATCATATCCATAGGAAGGCTTGTCGGATTTTCCGAAACCCCGTAAGTCAATACCTATAAAACGGTATCCATTTTGAGGAAGTACGTTCATTTGATATTCGAACATTTCGTGATTGAGCGGCCAGCCATGGATGAATACGATCGGCTGTCCTTCTCCTATATCTTGTACAAATAATTCGACATGATGATCAACTTCAATATAATGGGACATAGATACAATCTCCTTTATTGAATAATATTCCATATTCTTGTTCCCTTTTAATCCCAAAATAAACGTCTTGAATCAAAGGAGGTCATGTAAATGAACATCATCGTCGTGTCGGATACCCATATGCCGAAAAAAGGAAAAAAGCTCCCTTTTCTTTTGCAGGAAGAAATGAAAAAGGCGGACTTAGTCATCCATGCGGGGGATTGGCAGACTCCTGATATATATGAGGAATTCCAGAAATTTGGTAATCTTTACGGTGTGTATGGGAATGTAGATGGGGAAGAGATGAAGCGGCTAGTCCCGAGGAGACAATTGCTGAATGTAGAAGGATATAAAATAGGTGTCGTTCATGGACATGGAGAAAAGAAAACGACGGAAAAACGTGCAGTAGCTGAATTTGAAGAGGATGAGGTGGATCTGATCATCTTTGGGCATTCCCACCTTCCTCTTCTAAAATTTTCGAAAAAAACAATGCTGTTCAATCCTGGTTCAGCTGCTGATAAACGCAGACTCCCTCATTATTCTTTTGGGAAAATCACGTTGAATCAAGGAATCACAGCTCAGCATATATTTTACGATTCATTAGACTGACAGTTTGGACAGTAATAGCAGCGACGCGATCCTGCTTTGAACTTCACGATTTCCGTTCCACATAATCGGCAGGGCAGTCCTTCCCGGTTGAACACCCAATGTCTGTATTGATATCGCTTGGCTCCTTCAGCTTTTAAGCGTTCAGCTAATGTAAGATCATTCGTAATGCCGTTATTTTCATAAGATCTCCACATAAGATCGATACAAGCATGTGCGGCTTTGGCGAGTTGTTCCTTTGTACAATCGATCGGACGCAGATCAGGATGAATTCCAGCGGAAAATAAAATTTCACTGCGCAGATAATTCCCGATCCCTGCGATTAACGTTTGATCGAGCAGCAAGGCTGTCCACTTTCTTCTGCGGAATTTGTCACTTTGGAAGCGGGAAATCAGATCCTCGGCAGTCACAGGTTCACTTAATAAATCAGGTCCCGCTTTTGCGATGAACGAATGGAAAGGGACTTCTTCATCGCGAAGCACTTCGATATCAGAAGCACTGTATAATAAGGCCGACTTTTTTTCATTATGAAGAGCTAATCTCAGCTGCCGATTCGTCTTAGGATAGTTATAGGCGTTTCGAATGTACCATTTTCCGTACAGCTGGTTGTGCGAATAAATGGTGTAGCCGTTCGTAAAATGGATGAGCATCGCTTTCCCTTTAGTTTTTACTTTTTCTATGGATGTGCCTTTTAATATACTTTCATAGTCTTTTAAGTGATCGAAAGCGAAGTAAAGGTCGTTCACAGGTCTTCCCGCTAGGGCTTTTTCGACTTGATCGGCGGCTCGTTTAATCTCTGGACCTTCTGGCATAATTGCTGAACTCCTTCTCAAGTAGTACTTTTCCAGGTACCCTGTATATAAGAAGTTAAATCCTTGGAGGGATTCATTTGTTTACATACGCTTTTTTAATCGTATCGTGGCTGACTCATATATTAGCCATTCTCATATGGAAGGATTATATCGCCTTCACTTTCGGGGCAGGGAATTCCATTACCCCGTTATTGTGGTTGTTAATTATAATCGAGACGATCGGTTTAACTTATTTCCTTTTATATCGTTTCCTGCAACATCGAATGGAAGGTGACGTGGAATAGTTACTGGGGCGAAAAATCAGCGATCTGCCATATGAATTCGGCGGATTGTTTTTTGATTGAGACTTTTAATGAATGACCAGGAGATTTATTTCCTAGAACAGGGAATCAGGAGTTTGTATTCAGAAAATCTATATATAGGATTGAAACCTTTTTCTTAGAAGATCGTTTAAATGAAGCTGTTAATAAATTTCTTTTAAATGTTTATCGGAAAGGGGGAGAGGTAATGGAAATTTTCTTGTTCAGTATCTTTTCGGCATTAATCATATACACCACGGTTCGTTCACTCATCAAGGTTTTTAATACAGCCTTAAAAAGAGATGAGATTACAAAACGAAAACATAGATTTTTGATTGCTATTTCTACTGTAACAGGATTTCTTATCGCAACACTATTACCTTTAGGATATCTTTCACTATTTGGATCCTAAGTTATTTTAGGAATAGAGACGGTGTGTTTAGTTTCCCGCAGCCCTGATTCACTCACCCAATCCTAATAAAAAGAAAGGCGCTCTCGCAATTAAGCGGGAGCGCCATATTTTTCAGGTATGAACCCTTTAATCAATATATCGGGTTCTTTTTTTATTCAAACTAGCTGTTCATAATCATTCCGCCATTAATGTGAATGAATTGGCCAGTAATATACGTGGAATCGTCAGAAGCTAACAGAACATAGCTGCCTACGTGTTCCACAGGCTGACCCGGACGGTTCATCGGCGTATCGGAACCGAACTGTTCCACTTTATCTTCAGAGAAAGTGGACGGAATCAACGGTGTCCATATCGGACCGGGTGCTACTCCATTGACGCGGATCCCTTTATCGACAAGCTGCTTCGCCATCGATCTTGTGAAAGCGACGACTGCCCCTTTCGTTGCCGTGTAATCGACAAGCTGTTCATTTCCCGTATACGGGTTAACGGAAGCTGTATTGATGATGGCACTTCCTTTTTTCAAATGTGGAAGAGCGGCTTTCGTTAAGTGGAACATAGAGTAGATATTCGTTTTAAACGTGCTTTCCAGCTGCTCCGTAGAGATGTTCATAATGTCATCCGTAGGGTGCTGTTCAGCTGCATTATTAACGAGAATATCCAATTTCCCTAGCTCATTCACGGTTTTTTCTACAGCATCACGACAAACAGATTCTTCCCCGACATCTCCAGGAATCAAAATCGCTCGTCGTCCTTCTGCTTCGATTTTCTCTTTCGTATATTCGGCATCTTCATGCTCATCAAGATAGGATATCGCAACGTCTGCTCCTTCTTTTGCATATCCAATGGCAACGGAGCGGCCGATGCCACTATCGCCGCCTGTAATAAGTGCTACTTTTCCTTTTAACTTGTTTCCACTGCGGTAATCCTCATCTGCCTGAAGCGGCAGCGGATCCATTTTATCTTCAAAACCAGGCTGTCTTTCCTGTTCCTGACCGGGCTGTCCTTGTGTTTGTCGATCCATTCGACTCATTTTAATTCCTCCTTACATTCTGTGCTGCTGATAAAATGATTTATTCCACCCTAGTAAAAATTTCAAACACTTTCACGTAAAAGAAAATTATTATACTAGAAAAAATATAAAAGAAATATTTGTAATAATAATTATAGGACTCATGAATATTCCCTTTGTTTATAAGGTGCTTTAGAACTAATGAAAACTCGGCTTCTGTAATAATAAGAGAAAATATTACCATTTTAAAAAGAAACCTTTCTAATATAGGTTTCAAGATCTCTCACATGGGAAGGAAGAATAAAAATAGCTTCTAAAAAAAGGTATTTTTTAAAGGGTGATGGAATGAGCGAAGAAGAAAAGGAAAACTCTCAATCCGAAGGTATGTTAGAGAAAATCGAAGGTGGTGTTAAGAAGACAGCCAGAGCCGTAAAGAATCAATGGCCCCGAGTTTCTCGTGTAGTGAAGAAAGCAGACGATCCCGTTGAAGCAAAAGAACATGCGGAAGAAGAAGTAAAAGATGAAATGGGCGATCAGATTCGTGAGCAGTTTAAGAAACAATTGCAATCGGAAGCTAATCAATTAACTGAGAACCTGCAAGAGAAGAAAGAAGAAAATGCTGAAAAAGTCCATGCAAAAGCTGAAGAGGCTCAGGAAAAAATGCAGGATGGCATGCTGGAGCTTAGAAAAAACCTCGCTTCTTTTAAAGAGTCAGGAAAAGAGCTGCAGGAAAAGATAGACGAAAACAAACCCTCAACCATGCGTACAAGCCATAATACGCTTAGAGGCGCACAGGATATAAAGGGTGTGTCGAATATTAAGAGTTACAATCATGTGAAAGGTCCTAAAGATGTCAAAGGGACAGCGGACATCAGAAGTTACAGTGATATGAAGGGTCCCAAAGATGTCAAAGGGATTGAAAATATTAAAACCTATTTTTAAAAATATGAGAGGAGAATCATTATGGCTATTCAAAAATCGACAGACAGTTCAAGCTTGGCTGAAGTAATTGACCGTATTCTGGATAAAGGGATTGTAATAGATGCGTTTGTTCGAATTAACGTTGTAGGAATTGAACTTATTACCGTAGAAGCGAGAGTCGTAGTAGCAAGTGTAGACACATGGCTTCGTTACGCGGAAGCAGTGGGGCTGCTTCGTGACGAAGTGGAAGAAGAAGGTCTGGGCGGACGTCTAGGAGAGCAGGAATCCTCTCCATCCAATTCCCAGGAAAACGAACGTGCCCAATTTAACATCTAGTAGTTAAGGGAGGGCTGGAGAAAAAGTCCAGCCCTCTTCAATATGCCGTTAGGAAGGTGAGGAAAAAGTCATGAAGATTATGGATAACGTTACGCAGTTTTTTAAAGAACATATCGCTCCGCCACATAAGATCATTTCTGTGAAAAAAAAGGAAGAGAATGAAGGCTGGAGAGTTCTTGTAGAAGTAATCGAAGAACGAGAATATATGCGCAGATACGCGCATGATGAAATGGTCGGCTTGTATGAAGTGACCGTCGATAATGATAAAGAAGTAACAGAATTCCACCGTATCAGTCTCAGGTTCAGAAGTGATCTTGAAGAGCAAGCCGAATAAAGTAGGGAGGGCAGAGAATGACGACTTTAAAGGACAGTACTAATAACCAGATCCAGCAGGATGTTTACAACGATCCCTATTTTAAAAGTTTGATTCAGCGGTCCTTACGATATTTAAAGACCGGATATCCTGTCCATTTCACCGGTCCCTCAGGAATAGGAAAAACCACACTTGCCCTCCACATTGCCAAACAGCGACAGCGGCCCGTATTGCTGATCAATGGAAACAAAGAGTTATCGAACGAAGATCTGATCGGGGCATATACAGGTTATAGGAGAAAGAAACTAAACGATAACTTCGTGCGCACCGTCCATAAAATCGAAGAAAATATCTCCGAGGAGTGGGTGCAAGGTCGTTTGTATGAAGCTGTAAAAGAAGGTTATACGGTGGTTTATGATGAGTTTACTCGTTCGCAGCCAGAAACGAATAACCTGTTTCTTTCCATTCTTGAGGAAAAAATTCTTCCTTTATATGGAACGAAGCGAACAGCCTCTTATATCGATGTTCATCCCGATTTCTCTATCATGTTTACAAGCAACCCGGCAGAATATGCGGGTGTCTATCAATCTCAGGATGCGTTACTGGATCGTATGGTGACTCTTCCGGTGGAGTATATGGACGAAGAAGCGGAAATCGCTATCGTTATACAAAAAACGAAAATCAGTAAATATAAAGCAAGAGCAATTGTTCAATTCGTCAATCGTGTCAGGGAGCTATGTGATAACGACATAGCAAGTCTGAGTTTACGCTCATCCCTTATGATTGCTCAGGTTGTGGAGAAGTACGACATCAAGGTCGACGGCAATGACGAAGAATTTCAGGATTTATGTATGGATATCACGTTATTTCCATTACGGTCATGTTCTGATGATTCCGAGTCGATCGATGATTTAAGAGATAAAATTTTAGCGGAATGCAGAGAAGTATAGGGGGAAACAAAGTGGAACAAGAAACAGGAATATACATTTTTTGCAGTATCCAGACACAGGAGAAAAAGGAATTCGGCACTATCCATTTTGAAGGAGAAGATCGTGAAACGTTTACGGTTCATTATGAGGATGCAGCTATGGTCGCTGCAGAAGTTCCTATGAAAATTTATCACCCGAATAAAGAGAACCTCATGCTTCATCAGCAGGTCATCTCAAACGTTATGGATAGAGAGGATACGGTAGTTCCTATCAGCTTCGGAAACGTATTTCATTCAACAGAAGATATTGAGGTTTTATTGAAGAACTTATATCCCCAATTATCTAAACTGTTCCCGCAGATTAAGAATAAAATCGAAGTCGGGTTAAAGGTCGTCGGGAAGAAGGATTGGCTGGAGAGCCAGATTTCAAAGGATTCCAAAGTTATGCAGAAGAAAAGCGAAGTATCGAAGAAATCTGAGGATGCCGGATATTTCGACCGTATGAAACTCGGGGAAATGGCCCAGAAGTTTTTCAAGTCGCTGCAGCAGGAGATCGAACAAGATATACACGCGCCTTTAGTGAAGTATTCAGATTCGGCCAAAGCGAATGATCCAATCGGTGAAAAAATGCTTCTCAATGGATCTTATCTTATCGATCGCAGTAAAGAAGAGCAATTTGACGTGAAAGTGAACGAACTGCACGAGAAATGGAAAGAAAAAGTCGACTTCAAATATACCGGGCCTTGGCCGGCATACAATTTCATTAATATTAAATTGAAAGTGGAGGAGAGCACATGATTCATAAATTATTCACTTTTCCCATCGACATGATTATAAATATTGGCGAGCACGTAAAGGAAGAAGTGGATAAAGAATTTTATGATCTCGAAACGATTCAAAAGAAGCTCATTCATTTACAAATGATGTATGAATTGGATGAAGTCTCAGAAGAAGTTTACAAGAAGCAAGAAGAAGAACTGCTGGCCAGATATGAAACAGCTAAGAAGCTGGAGATGGAGCAGTGGGAAGAATTAACCAAGCGGTAAAAATAGGGGAGTCTTACGATGAGTCAATTATTTTATTTATACGGAATGATTCAGACACGGGAAAATCAAACGAATCCTTTCTCCGAGTTAAAAGGAATAGACGGTGAGCATCGTCTGGACCTTTTGGAATACGGGGAATTATCAGCAGTATTCTGCCATGTTGATGAAGAAGAATTTGGTGAAGAGGTACTGGAAGAGAAAACGAATCAAATGGAGTGGGTGAAAGATAAAGCCTTTCATCACCATGAAATGCTTATGAAAATCCATGAGCAGGCGACGATCATTCCCATGAAGTTTTGCACGATTTATAAAACGGAGCAGAATCTTCGCACCATGATTGATTCCCACCAGCAGCAGATGGTGGACTTACTCAAACAATTAGATGGAAAAGAAGAGTGGAATTTGAAAATATATTGTGACCGCGACAAACTTTCTGAACAAGTCAGCGAGCACAATTTAAATATAAAGAAGAAAAAAGAAGAAATCGCTCAAATGTCAAAAGGGCGGCAGTATTTAGAATCCAGGAAAATCGATCAATATATCGATCAGGAAGTCGAAAAGGAACAAGAAGAATTCTCTTCTGAGTTCCATGACAAGCTTGATGAATTCAGCGTCAACAGCACGGTGAAGAAGAATTGGAACCGTGATGTGACGGGGAAAGATGAAGAAATGTGCTGGAACAGTGCCTACCTTGTCCCTTTAGATAAGGTGGAGAATTTCCTTGAGTTGGTGACAGAGGCAGAAAAAGCTCACGGGCAATCCGGCTGGATATTTGAAGCGACAGGACCTTGGCCGGCTTACCATTTTGCAAATTTATCATAAAGCGAGGCGTCAGCGATGTCCCATAGAGAAACCTATCAAAACAAAGAAATAGGATTGATCGATATTCTCGATACGGTTCTTGATAAAGGGGTCGCCATTAAAGGGGATCTGATTATCTCGATTGCCGGAATCGATTTAGTCTATCTTGATTTGCGTGTGCTCATCTCGGCCGTTGAAACGCTCGTTCAGTCGAATATGGATTCGGACAGCCTGACATCCAAACGTTTCGATCAAGAAAAGGAGGATTTGACCCATGTCACAGAGCAATCTTAAACACCAGCCCCCGCAAAGCGGAAGGATCAATCTTGATCCTGAAGGCGCTGAACAAGGATTGGCCCAGCTCGTTTTGACAGTTATTGAGCTGCTGCGCCAGCTGGTAGAACGCCATGCGATCCGCCGGGTAGACGGAGGGACTCTTACAGAAGAAGAAATCGAGAATCTTGGAGTGGCACTCATGAACCTGGAAGTGAAAATGGACGAGCTTAAGGATATTTTCGACTTGAAAGACGAAGATCTCAATATAGATTTAGGACCTCTTGGGAATCTACTATAAGAAAGGGGAATGACGACCATGACCATTGAACATTCTACGCGTGGAAATAGTATCGTAGACGTTTTGGAAACTGTACTGGATAAAGGTGTTGTCATCGCCGGAGATATCCGAGTAGGAATTGCCGATGTAGAGTTATTGACGATAAAAATCCGGCTGATTGTGGCTTCCGTTGATAAAGCTAAAGAAATCGGCATGGACTGGTGGGAAACAGATCCTTACCTAAACTCCAAAGCAGCGGAACAAAATACCGAGCAGTTAGAGAAAGAAAACAAAGAATTGCAAAAGCGTATCGAACAATTAGAAAAAAATATGAATCCATCTAATAACAATAGATTCGTATAAAATAAAAAGGAGTGTTGACTATGGGAGATGAAAACAAAAGAAGTACACTGAACCGTGCAATAATTGGAGGACTTTTAGGGACGGCTGCAGGGATGATGATCCGTTCCAAAGATTCAGATTCAAGTAACGAAAAGAAAACGACGTTGAATTCAGATTCAGACACCACTCAGGAAACAGAAGGCTCCAGCTTAAAAGAAAGAGGGAAAGCGATTGGCAGTAAAGCGAGTGCTGGTGTGGCAAGTGTAAAAGATAAAACAAGAAGTGCTGCCAGCAAAACGAAGGAAACGACTTCAAATGCTGCTGGCAAGCTGAAAAGAAATAAAAACCAGGATGAAGAAGAATACGACTACGAGGAAGAAGAAGAACAAGAAGAAAAGCCAAAAAGCAAAAGAGCCAGATTAAAAAATGCAGCCGGCAAACTGAAAAGAAATAAGAATCAAGACGAAGAAGAAGAAGAGTACGACGATGAGGAAGAAGAGCAGGAAGAAAAACCGAAAAGCAAAAGAACAAAAGTAAAAAACGCAGCCGGCAAGCTGAGAAGAAATAAGAATCAAGACGAAGAAGAAGAGTACGATGATGAGTCCGAAGAAGAAGATGATGAAGCACAGCAGGAAGCGGCGGCAACCGCTGAAGCTGAATCAGCAGTAGCAGAAGAAGATGTAGAACTAAAAGATCCTAAGGAACAAGAAGAAGCTGCTGATGACAGCGAAGATGAAGAAAAAGAGGAAGAGCAAGAAGAAGAACAACAACCACAGAAAAAAGCAGAGCAGCCAAAAGAAGAAAAGAAAGCTTCAAAAGCATCAGCTTCTAAGTCGACAACAACGAAGAAAAAATCTGGTTCTAAACCTAAAAAAAATAATGCCGATATTGTCCCAATGGACAATCAGGGAAGTGAGTCGGAACAAGAAGACAATGAGCCTTCTGCCGGTTCATCTCAGTCTGATCAATCCGAGGAAAAAGGTTCATCTAAAGGTAAAACGACAATTGTTAATGATGATGATACTTCAAAATAATAAGCCGGCACTCTAGAAAAATATAATTTTGTAAATTAAAGAATAGGGAGGATCGACTATGGATGATTTATTGATTTCTTTTATTAAAGCAGCAAATAACCATGATTTTTCGTTGGATATCACTTTGAATGTCAATGGAGCACTGGTTACAGGCACGACAATATCAGCAGAAGAGTATTTGGATTCTCTATCCCAAAAGTTTGGAGACGGAAATGAGGTGTCTAAGGCCCTCGGCGAAAACCTTTCAGAAGCCAGCAAGTCGGCTAAAGACGCTTCTAACGGAGATGTGTCCTATATTCATTTGAAGAACGCTCAAGTCTACAATGGAGACGAGCAGCCTACTCCATCGGATGGGAAATTCTATTGGCGAGGCAGCCTGGACAAAGTGGATGGCTTCTTCTTAGGAAAGATATCTGCAGAAGGATAAGACGCAGTTCTAAAGTGGCGGGACAACCCGCTTCTTTTTTTGTGTTCTTTACCCTTGAAAAGTGGTAGGTTATAAGGAGTTGATTACTTATGAATCTCCTATTAAGAAGGGGGTGGCTCTATTTATCCTTATCTGCTTATGATTTGTGTCGTCTTTATGTATGCGGGAAACATCCTGGTCGGAAAGGCGCTGAACGACCTGCCGCCAATGACGATCACCTTTGTTCGTCTAGCTGTGGCGTTCATTGTTCTCTTTCCGATCGGCTATCGAAGTGTTTGGAGAAACAAAACGGTATTCTTAGCTAACAAAATGCCGGTCTTCGTATTGGCCTTATCAGGCATCACTTTATTCAATACATCAATCTACGGGGCTCTGCAGTTTACGACCTCTGCGAACGTCGCCATTCTCGAGTCTGCTATCCCCGCTGTCACAGTAATCTTAAGCGTACTTATCTTAAAAGAAAAAGTCATGAAGGTGCAATGGATCGGAGTCGTCCTGTCACTTTTTGGAGCCGTATGGGTCATCATAGAAGGCAAACTTCTTCAGCTCGCTGCTTTAGAATGGAACATCGGTGATTTTATAATGATCAGTGCTATTCTATCGTGGGCAGTATATTCACTGTTCGTGAAGCTTCATATGTTCAAATTCCCTCCGTATGCCGTTGTACTCGTCATCACCGGGATAGGGTTAGTCCTGCTTTTTCCTGCCGTGGTAGTGGAATGGTGGATGACAGGTGTTCCTTCCATCGATAAGCCCGGTCATTTCATTGGATTATTGTATTTAGGTATTTTTCCTTCATTTATCGCTCTGATCTTATATAATAGGGCTGTAGGCCTGCTCGGCGCATCGAAAGCCTCAATTTTCCTCAACTTTCTCCCTGTAGTAACTATGGCAGGGGCAGCATTGTGGCTTGGAGAGCGTATCACCTGGATGCATATCTTTGGTACAATTATTGTGATATCAGGCGTTTTATTAACGACTCAGGGGGGTAAATCTATCGTAAGAAAAGAAAAAGTTATACCAGAATAATTCATTTTAAATTTGACGTTTGGCCGTACTGTATTAGGGTATCTTTTACATAACAAGGAGGAATGATGGGAATGTCCTTAACATCGATTAGTTTATTAATTATCGCCGTTTCTTTTGCACTCATAGCTATATTTGTAGTGAAAGTATTAGTGGCGGCTTCCAGCACAATGAAAAATGTAGCTGGCACATTAGAAAGTGTAGAAAGCAAGATGGACGGAATTACAAAAGAATCGGAATTATTATTACAAAAATCGAACTCTTTAGCGGACGATGTTCAGCATAAGAGTGAATCATTAAATAGTCTCTTTAATTCTTTAAATAACGTTGGAGCGTCAGTAGGCAACATGAGTGAGTCTATGAACCAATTGTCGGCCAGTGTCTCCAGGACTTCAGAAAAGCATTCCGATGACTTGGCGAAGTTCATGAAGTGGGGAGATACGGCAATCAATATGTATACGAAATACAAATTAAGAAAACAGACTTTCGAGGGTCGCGCACCCAACCACGATACGAAGTAATCAATCTAAAATGAAAAGAGGTTAAAACTATGGATTATTTAGGAATTGGTGTATTAATCATTGGCATCGTATTTGCCATTGTTTCAATTTTTCTTATAAAGACGCTTAACAATTTGGCTAATGTATTAAAAGGTGTGGATCGTACAGTTGAGAAGCTTCCAGATCAGCTGGACGGGGTCATGTCGCAAACCACAGATGTTCTTCATACGAGTAACGACACTTTAGCCGATGTGAATGAAAAGATCAAAGCGCTCAGTCCTCTATTTTACATGGTAGGAGATATCGGAGAGTCTTCACGTAAGCTGACGTCTTCTCTCGTTGATGTAACGAAATCAATGAAACAGAACACGTCAACAGGCGAAACGAAAGTGAAAGAAAGAGATGTTAGTGGTCTATACGGCGCAGTTGCTTTAGGATACTACCTCACGCAAAAACGTAAAGCCCTTAAAGAAGCGGCTGCTGCGGGCAAAACATCATGAGTGAAACGGTGAAAGAACGTAAACAGTCCCAGCCTCTCAGTACGGGAGCCGCTCTATTTTTGGGGTTTATAGGAGGTGCCCTGCTTCGTTCTAAAGCAGCACCGGACGATCCTTCCATACGTAAAACCTCTAAAGAGTATGTGAAGAATAAGTACCAGCAGAAGATGGATCATTTGAATGAAACGGGAAGACAAAGGTATGAAAAGATCCAAGTGAAAAAACAGGCGTTGAAATCAGAAGCCAGGAAAGATGCAGTCACACGAAATTAAAATCTAATGATTCTTTACTAAAAGAATCGAAAGGGGAACCATCATGCCAAACGAACAACTGAACCAACGAAGTCAACAAACGGAATCACAAAAAGGAAAGCTTTCTCTTGCCATTACAGTAGGAGCTCTAGTCGGAGGAATCCTTGTCCTGGCGAGAAATGATAATGCTCGTACTCGTTTAAAAGAAACTTCAGCTACTACTAAAAACTCTGTAAGTCAATATGTTTCAGACGTGAAAGCTGATCCGTCAGGTGCAAAAAATGACCTTGTGGATCGTATTCAAAAAACAGCTTCCATTACGAAAGAAGCTCTTAATAAGATTCAGGAAATTTTGGATACTCAAGGAAAAGATATTGCAGAAAAAGCACAAGAGGTCAAAGACGAATCTCAAGATATCGTCTCTACGGCTAAAGACGCAGGAGAAGAATTGAAGGAGGTTGGCGATAAGGTTAAAGAAGCGAAAGATGAGCTGACGGATTCTGCAGAGGATGAAGCAGCAGCCACTACTAGCCCGTCCACAACAAGTAAAGATGACGATGATGACATCAATGATCCTACCGTAGCTAAAGGCCCGGTAAACTAAATAATACAAGCATAAAGCAGCCAGAGGATCCCTTCTGGCTGCTTTTTATGTGAAATATTCTAATGTCGCTTCAGGAAAATGCTTTTCAATGTACCCGCCGAGAGTATCTTTCATATCCTGCTGCTCATCTTTTTTGTACACATATTTCCCGATCCCGTAACGTCCCCACTTGTACTGACGTTTCTCTTCATCCATTTCAAGCTTTGTCATAGGGTAGTTTTTTTGGATGGTACGCTTGGCCGGCTGTGTAAATCGATGCTGAATGAGTTCGAACGTCAAGTCTTTCGTCGCGTACGCAGGCAGTTTATCTTCCAGCTTTTCAAACAGGATTCTATATCCTTCCTTCCAATCTTCGTACAGATAAATCGGAGCGATGATGAAGCCAAGCGGGTACCCGGCTTCTGCTACTTTAGCGGCTGCTTCGATTCTTTCATCAAGACGAGAAGTGCCTGGCTCCAGGTATTTAATAACATAATCCGCATTTAAACTGAAGCGGAACCTTGTCCTTCCCTTATGTTCAGCATCCAGTAAATGATCGACATGTGCGAATTTGGTAACGAAACGAAGGCGTCCGTGATCAGATTTGCCGAAGTATTCAATCGCATGTTTCAGCGTATGAGTTAAATGATCGACACCCACAATATCAGATGTACAAGAAGCTTCAAAACGGGTTTCCTCTGGTGCTCTCTCCTTCATGTACTGTTCAGCCGAATCAAAGATTTCATCGACATTAACGTACGTGCGGATATACGGTTTGCTCCCCATCGTCGTCTGCAAGTAACAGTAATGGCAGTGCCCCATACATCCAGTAGCAAAAGGAATCGCATATTCGGCAGAAGGCTTGGAAGTATCGAATTTCAGCGTTTTTCGAATACCTACGACTAATGTCGATTTCGCCACACGATATTTTTGAAAGTCATTGTCTCCTGGTAAATTTCTTACTTGGTTATGGGACGTCGTTTCCCGTATTTCAATATTCATTTTTTCGAACTTGTTTTTTAATTCTTTTCCTAGAGGATATTCAAGTGCGCGTGGTTCAATATATACGAGTTGCGGTACGAAGGGTTTTACCACTCCAGTCCCTCCTCATGAGTGGAACCGAAACTTTGCTCATAAGCCATTTCAGCTTCTGCTTGCGAAGTGTACACAGCAATATCGGAATCCAGTGGGAAATAAGTTTCGTATAAAAATAAAGCGAGTTGTCCTTCGTGTTCGGGATGGTGAACGACTGCCGCTTCTTGTATGTTCGCAACGTTGTAAGTGTGGGGATTTCGGTAGATGACGTATACGATATCCCCGGCTTGATAGCCTGAATAATTAGCTTCCATATGCTCCCGCCTCTTCTTTTGATTAGTGCTCTCATTGTTCCACTAGTCGCAAAAAATATGTATGGTTTAATTTGTTCTAATAATATTGAATTACATATTCTAATATTATAGAATATAAAGAAATACATGTGGAGGAGTGGTTCTATGAACGTTATTCAGTCAAATTTTAAAAGACGAGAAACGTATCACGTCACGATCAAGCATTCCATATTATTCGAATGTGCGCTTGGCATCGCCGCCATAACGAATAAGCCCCTGCTTGACACACTTGAGAAAAAGGACTGGCCAACAGCCAGCTTCAGCCCGGCATTAATGCAGGAGCTCGGCACGGTAGAAAAAAATAATACGTGGAAATCCCTTCTTCAGCTCTTACATCAGGAATCCTTCCAAACCCTTCAGCAATTTACAGATTTTATTGACCATTTACCAGAGGAACAGCTTAAATTCATCTGTCTTCCTTACTTAGGAGAATCTCTTCAAGAGAAGCGTGCGGAGGCTTCTAAAGGACAGGACCAGTCCATCCACTATTTGAAAAAAGAAGTCGAGGATCATCCATTTTTTGCTGAATATATCAGCTATATCTCAAGTATTGACCCGTTAAAGCTTAAAACCCATCTTCAGACTGTCATGAATGAATGGTATAAAGCGGTCATTCAGCCTGAGGAACAGACCGCTGTTTTAGAACGGGATCATCGTGCAAAAGAAAAGATGCTCGCAGAAATGGAGCCGGAAGCTTTTATCGAATGGGCGACAGGCGGTATCCAGTATCCGGCGGAACCTAGTGTCTATCGAGTTCTATTAATCCCTCACATGACGTACAGACCGTGGAACGTAGAAGCTGACTTAGAAGGAACGAAAGTATTTTATTATCCCGTCTCAAACGACAGCTTACATTCAAATGACCCTTATACCCCGGATCAATTTGTCGTACAGAAATACAAGGCACTGGGTGATGAAGTAAGGTTGAAGATCATCAAATACTTATTTGAGCAGGAGAGGACGCTTCAAGAGCTTACCGGTCTTCTGGAAATGGGGAAATCGACGATCCATCACCACTTGAAAATGCTGAAGGCAGCGAGGATTGTAGAGTCGAGGCACTCAACGTATCGACTGAAAAAGCAGACGATCGACATGATGGGGGCAGAACTGGAACAGTTCTTAGGCCGGAAATGATAACAAACGCCCGGCCACAGGATGTTCAGCGCCCACCGGAATGGAAAAAGAATTACCCTGCTTTCCGCTTTATTGGAGGAAATGTGATTTCCTTTTTCGGAGACCAGATTTATTTACTTGCTTTACCTCTCATCGTTTTCGCATTAACCGGATCTCCCCTGGCCATGGGGGTTATCGCTTTTTTAGAGCGGCTTCCTATTCTTTTGCAGCCTTTCCTTGGAGCAGCCGTAGACCGATTGGACCGTAAACGAATTCTTCTCTATTGTGATGCTGGGCGAGGAATTACCGCCGGACTGATCGGAGGACTGTTTATCATCGATCAATTGATGCTCTGGCAATTGTACGGGGCGGCATTAGTGATGGGGTTTTTCACACAGCTGTATAATACGTCGCAGTTCGCTTCGATTCCGTCCTTAGTCCGGGAAATCGATTTAGAAAGAGCAAATTCTGTAAATACCGGACTTTTCCAGACCGCCGTTATGCTAGGACCGGCGGCTGGCGGGCTGATCGTAAGCTTGTATCATCCTGGTTACGCATTATTGATCAACAGTTTAAGTTTTTTCCTGGCGTGGATGGCAGTGAAAACGTTACCATTAATACATACAAACATTAGAGAAAGCAAACAGAGATTATGGCAGGATGTGAAAGAGGGGTTCGTTTATGTCTATCAGATAAAACCAATTCTATATACGAATTTGGCTATGATGGTGTCGATATTTGGGACGACTCTTTTTCTGACGATGTTGGTTTTTCATTTAAAGGGGACGGTCGAACTGACGGCATCAGAAATTGGCGTCCTGCTTTCTGTCGGAGGGGGAGCTGCCATAATCGGCGCACTGATCACCGCGGCTTTACGAAAAAGGTGGAGCTACCAGCGGATATTATTCACGGCTTCGTCGTTCGGTGGATTATCAATTATCGGATTCAGCATGACTTCCTCTTTTTCAGGATTGGTGATTATGAATGCAGCGGGAACGTTTGCCGCTTCCGTTCAAAGTCCTTGTATCGTAACGGTCCGGCAGAAGCTGACACCTCAAAGGTTATTAGGAAGAGTCCAGGCGACGAGCCGTTTGATCAGCTGGGTGTCTATGCCTGCCGCTGCTCTGCTTGCTGGATTAATTGCCGAGGAGTTCAGCACGACTTATACGATCCTGCTCGGCGGGATCGTTGCGACAGCAGCCTCCCTCTTTTATTTACACCCGTCCTTGTCCCGTATTTTTGTGAGGAAAATGTGAGGATTGGTTGATATTCCTTTTAAAAAAAGCGGAGAAATGTCTACAATGGGGAGTAGATAACAGCAGAGAAACTTTTACAAGGAGAAAATCGTCTATGAATATAACACACGCAACTTTGCAAGAAATTAAAGGAGTTCTTCCTCATATTGGGGAATCCTTACAGGAAGGCTCCCGCGGGTTCTATCAGATAGGGAAAGACCAGGCTTCGAAAATGATGCAGGACGTGCTCGATGAAGATGGCCAAATCCAGATCGCAAAAGATGGGGAGACCATTATCGGCTGGGTCCTGTATGGCCAGCAAAAAGACAGTTTCACCGGAGAAGATATCGGTTTTATTTATGATTTGTTCGTCATGCATGAGTACCGGGGACAGGGAATCGCAAAGTCGCTCATGGAGAATGCGATGACCGAGCTGAAGCTTCAAGGCATGAATTCTGTGAGGCTCGTCGTCTACGCAGGCAATTATGCGAAAGAATTATATGAGAAGCTGGGCTTTTCCGATAACCGTACGGTCATGAGTAAAAAGCTATAAAAACTTCCATTTTTTAAGGAGAGGAGGATTTCTTGGACTTTGTAATCATAATAGTAATCTACGTCCTCTTTTGGATCATCCTTCTCCTCTCCGGCTTTTTCATTATTAAACAGCGAGTGTCTGACCGGAAAGAACGAGGGAAGGACCTCTCGGAAGAAGTGAATCGCCTGAGCGAACGAGTGAAGGTCCTGGAGCAGGGGCGATCGGATGAAAAGTAAAGGGAGATGACACGATGCACCCCATTTTGAATCAGATCGGCACGACATTCATCCCGGTTAAAAACATTGAGCAGGCTCGGGATTGGTATTGTGATTTGCTTGGCGTTCCAAATGATGAAGAAATTACAGCGGGCCATCTTTATATTTTACCGATGCAAGGAACAGGAATTGTGTTAGACAGCAAAATTTATTCAAAAGAAGCCATTTATAAAATTCCTGCTTTTCACTTTGATACGACTGATATTAAGGCAGCTTATGAGTATATGCGGCAAAAAGATGTCGATATCGTTTCTAAGATTGAACATGATCATTGGTTTACCTTTAAAGACCCAGACGGCAATCTACTTATGGTGTGTGAGTGCTGATGAAATATAAAAAACCTGTAATTAAGCAATTAGCCGAAATGACATTCGTCGGGTTCAGAGTCCAATGCGAAGGCTCCCGTTACATACACGAAATACCGAAGGCCTCTGCTGAACTAGACCGTCGGAAAAATGAAATTGCACATTTGGTTTCCCCTCTTGAGCAATTCGGGGCTTTTGTAGTTGATGAAGAGACCGCGGAGGAAGAGGGGTATTGGGTAGGGTTTCCTGTTCACACGTTGGATAAAATCCCTGAAGGAATGGTTTCCCTTACAATTCCTGATCAGACCTATGCATCTTTACCTATCGCAGGTAACAACGAACAAATCGTCCCCGCCTACGAATTTTTACAGCAGTGGATGGAAAAGCATGGCTATCCCCGCTTATTAAATAAATGGCACGTAGAGAAGTATACGAAGTGGGGCAGCGCGGATTATGTGGAAGTCGAGCTGCTGGATACGACTGAGACTGAACACAAGCATTAGACCAATTTGCTATAAAAAGCCATTGGATCATCTGAAATGAGTGGAGGAGGAAACGTATGAATATAGTAGCTATCAGCCTAATAGCTTTGATCGCTATATTCTTTATTGCAAAAACACAGGAGTTAGAGAAAAAAGTGAAGCGGCTGGACCAAACGGTGAGACAGTTAAGCGAGCAAGTAGATCTCCCAGAACCCCCTATAAACGAAGAGCTTCGAAGGTTAGTCCGTGAAGGAAAAGATGTCCAGGCCGTAAAACGCGCCCGCCAGGAATTCGGTTATTCCTTATTAGAAGCCAAAGAATATGTAGATTCTTTATAGATTAGAAAGAAATTTGTCTCCGATTTGTTTAAGAATATGATGCACGGAGGGAAGGATGGAGAGCTGAAGATGGTTTCATCCCCCCTGATCTTGGAAATGGTGAGACTCCTGCAGGAAAGGATAGACTAGCTAGACCGCGATAGCTCGAGGAGGCTTGCCGTCTTCCCCGCGGAAAGCAAGTCATTTCCAAGACCCCATTTCTCTAAGTGGAAATAATGAAACCATCCTTTCAGGTCAGGGAGTTTAGATGTAATGTCGAAATATGTCTTAATATTTTATACATGCATAATGAGCTATGAATTTCCTGCATAAATCAGCTGTTGAAGGAGCGATCTTTCAAATATTCGGTTCACTTAATACTTTTGATAGGCAAAATATGATAAAATAGATTTAGAGTTAAAAGGCATACGTACGCGCAGCAGCATGATAGCCTGCGGCGTTTTTTTCTATTGGATATAAAGATTATGTTTCACGTGGAACAAAATAATTCGTGTGCTTGATTGATCGTAAAAAGGTGGTGTGTGATCGTGTTACATCCTTTTAGCCGTTTGTTCGGTCTGGGGGACAAGCCGGATCCTGAAAATAATGATCATCCTGAAAAGGAGATCGAAGAAGAATATACGTCCGATGAGGTTATCCAGGTTCCTGTTGATAGCATTCAGCCGAACCGATATCAGCCAAGATCTATATTTAACGATGAAAAAATCAGTGAACTTGCCCAGACGCTACACACACATGGGATGATTCAACCGATTGTCTTACGTAGATTAAATGAAGAGCAATTTGAAATAATCGCAGGGGAACGCAGATGGCGTGCCGTCCAGACGCTCGGATGGGAGTATATTTCTGCGATTATCCGCGATATGGACGATGCCCAGACTGCATCTGTCGCATTAATCGAAAACCTTCAGCGTGAAGAATTGACGGTGATTGAAGAAGCGACAGCTTATGCTAGATTGCTTGAGATTCACGAATTGACGCAGGAGGCTTTGGCTCAGCGTTTAGGCAAGAGTCAATCGACCGTGGCTAATAAATTACGGTTGCTCAAACTTCCTCAATCGGTCCAGCAGGCCGTGATGAACAAAGAAATTACCGAACGCCACGCAAGAGCCCTGATCGCTCTTCGAGATGCAGAGCGCCAGGAGAAGCTGCTTCACGAAATCATTGAGAAACAGCTCAATGTGAAACAGACGGAAGAACGGATCAACAAAATGAACGATTCGACACCTAAGAAGAAAAAGGCGACATTAAAAGGCGTAAACAAAGACATGAGAATTGCCATGAATACGATTCGTCAATCTCTTGATATGGTGACCGATACGGGTGTCGATTTAGAAACGAATGAAGAAGATCATGAAGATTATTATCAATTCACGATCAGAATACCGAAGAAAAAACAATAGCTTCAACTCGTTCACCCATCTTAAGACGACATGAGATGGGTGTTTTTAAAAATATCGTATGTTAAAAGGCAGGTGACAGCATGGGTAAAGTGATTTCCATTGCCAACCAAAAAGGGGGTGTAGGGAAAACCACAACCGCTGTGAATTTAAGTGCATGCCTAGCTTACTTGAATCATAAAGTACTGCTCGTGGACATTGACCCGCAAGGTAATGCGACGAGTGGAGTAGGTGTAGAGAAAGGTTCCATCAACCAATGCATTTATGATGTATTAATCGATAGTGTAAGTGCTGAGGATGTGCGCACGTCCACATTGGTAGAAAACTTAGATGCCATCCCGGCAACCATCCAATTGGCCGGAGCCGAAATAGAGCTTGTTCCTACAATTTCAAGGGAAGTCCGGCTTAAGAAGGCAATTGATGAAGTGAAGGACAGCTATGATTATGTGATCATCGACTGCCCGCCTTCTCTTGGGTTATTGACCATCAACTCATTGACGGCCTCAGATTCCGTTTTGATCCCTGTTCAATGTGAGTACTATGCTTTAGAAGGTTTGAGTCAATTGTTGAATACGATTCGGATTGTGCAGAAGCATTTGAATAAGGAACTGATGATTGAAGGGGTGTTACTGACGATGCTGGACGCCCGGACGAACTTAGGGATGCAAGTCATCGAAGAGGTGAAAAAGTATTTTCAGGAAAGGGTCTATCAATCTATCATTCCTCGTAACGTCCGTTTAAGCGAAGCACCTAGTCATGGGAAGCCGATTATTTTATATGATGCGAAGTCACGAGGTGCAGAAGTTTATTTAGATCTAGCGAAGGAAGTGGTGACAAATGGCGAAAGGGTTAGGTAAAGGGCTGGATTCAATTTTTACCGACTCTCATGCAAGAGATGCCGAAGAGCTTGCAGAAGTGAAGGTGCAGGAATGCAGGCCCAATCCTTATCAACCTCGAAAACATTTTACGGCGTCCGCAATCGAAGAGCTGGCCCAGTCGATCAAAGAGCATGGGGTCCTGCAGCCGTTGATTGTTCGTAAAAGCATCAAAGGCTATGAAATCGTAGCAGGAGAACGACGATTCCGTGCGGCATCCCAGGCAGGATTGGAGTACATCCCGGTCATTGTCCGGCAGATGTCGGATAATGAAATGATGGAGGTCGCTTTGCTGGAAAACCTGCAGCGTGAAAACCTCACGCCTATAGAAGAAGCTCAAGCTTACCAGAACCTCATCAAGGAACTCGGAATCACTCAGGAAGAGCTTTCTCAACGTCTCGGAAAAAGCAGATCCCATATTGCGAACTTAGTGAGACTCCTCAACCTTTCACCAGAAGTGATGAGGAAGATCAATGAAGGAACGTTATCGATGGGTCATGGACGGGCAATATTAGGTTTGAAGGATAAAGACCAGCTTCCTGCGGTCCTGCAAAGAATCGAAAAGGATCAATTAAATGTAAGACAAGTGGAAAAGCTGATATTGGATTATAATGAACGGAAACCGAAGAGAAAAAAACCGTCCGTGGAAAAAGACATTTTCCTCAAAGAGAGGGAAGCGACGCTTAAAGAACGGCTCGGAACAGACGTAACCATTCATAAAGGAAAGAAAAAAGGGAAAATCGAGATTGAATTTTTCGATGACGAAGACCTTGAACGGATTTTAGGCTGGATGGATCATAAATAAGACCTAAGAGACCTGGCAGGTGCTGACCGGGTCTTTTTACTTGAGTGGATGGAATAGGAGAGGTCGTCATGGTTTTATTAGGTACAATAGTAAATGGCATCTGTATCGTGCTCGGTACGTTGCTTGGACTCATTTTTACGAGAATTCCTGAGAGGTTCAAGGAAACCGTCATGAGCGGCGTAGGCCTCGCCGTACTGCTGATAGGGATTCAAATGGCTTTAGAAACGGATAATATCGTCATTGTGCTGCTCAGTATTTTAAGCGGCGCTATCCTTGGGGAGCTTCTGCATTTAGAAGAAAGACTGGAATACATAGGACGCTGGATTGAAGGGAAGTTTGTTAAACCGGAACGAAATTCTACCATTGCGCAAGGCTTCATCACAGCATCTCTCATGTTTGTCATAGGCGCAATGTCTGTCATTGGAGCACTGGACGGCGGATTGAGGAACGATCATGAAATCCTGATTACAAAAGCCGTCATCGATGGGTTTGTGGCGCTGGTCCTCACGTCAACCTTAGGCATCGGCGTGTTGTTTTCTGTTATTCCTGTTGTGCTGTATGAAGGTTCGATCGCTTTACTGGCGACTCAAATTAACCGCTGGGTTCCTCAGGACATGCTTGATTTTTTCATTGTAGAAATGACGGCTACAGGCGGTCTGTTAATTGTAGCGCTCGGGCTCAACCTGTTGAAGATTACGAGAATCCGTGTCGCTAACCTGCTCCCGGCATTACTGATGGTAGGGGTGGTCGTTTATGCTGCTCAATGGTTTTAAAAAGGTCCACGGAAACAAGAAACAGCAGCGATGTCATCGTTGCTGTTTTTTCGTGGCGGCTAAGAAATCTCTATAGGGCTCATGGGCTTCGCGCTCGTTCAACCTTTTCGTTTCTGTGAGGCGCAGGGCGGCAGCGATTTTGGCAGCCATGCTCATGACGATATGGAGTCTCGTATTCTGCAGGACGACATATTCCATAAATCCGCCGACGTTCACCATTCCGCTAATATGATAATCTCCAACATCCGGGAGGTCCTTTTTCAAAGCTGCCCCGGGACTTAAAGATCCCTGGCCGAGAACGACTGATCCTATCGACGATTTTTTTCCAAGGCAAGCATCAATAGCTAACACCAGAGGCTTTGAATGCAGTCGGTTAATCGCTTTAATGGTATCGTGTAAATTCAAAGCGTGGACAGGCTCTTCTAATGTTCCGTACACGTGGATGGTTTTTAAGGGCTGGTCACGAAGCATCGAACCGACTAATGGACCTAGCGCATCCCCTGTTGAACGATCAGTACCTATACAAATGACAATGACATCTTTTTGGTTAGGGAGCCATTGGTTGAGACATTCGCTCAATTGTTCGCTCATGAGGGGATCATCTGTATGAAACCGCTGTTCATCTTTTGAAAACATGTCCTTCCTATTCATAGCTTCTCCTCCACACACATATTAGTAACAGTATATAAGAGTGGACGAGTTTCTATACGTGACAAATACATAGGGCGAGGAGCGATTCCCTTGGTTTCAGGGATAAAGTGGATGTTCTTAATTGTAGGTACGATGATTGGTGCTGGCTACGCTTCCGGAAGAGAGTTATGGCAGTTCTTTGGCTATGACAGCAGTTTGGCGATCCTGTTATTTACGGTGATGTTCATCATCTGCTGTTTATCGATCATGAGTATCAGCTTCAAGCAGCAGTCTGGCGATTATTTATCTGTCCTGCGTACGATTGTAGGCAAGCATCTCACGGGGGTATATGATTGGATGATAATCATCTATCTATTTACGACTACGGTCGTTATGCTGGCCGGCAGCGGGGCGACGTGGGAGGCGTTCCACCTTTCATACAGGCTCGGTGTATTGGCGATCGCCATCCCGCTGATTTTACTATTCGTCTGGGATATAAAAGGGATTGTTACGGTGAACAGTCTCGTGCTGCCGCTGTTGATTTCAGGACTGCTGTTCATATTGATTGTGTTCATCTCAGATCAGAACCTTTCCTTGTTCAGCCACGTTACAGAAACGGATAATTGGAAAGCTGCTTTTCCTTTTACAGCCTTGAATGTCCTGCCGCTGATCGCTGTGCTTGGAGCAATCGGGAACCGGATGAGGAGCAGGAAAGAAGTGTGGGTCGCAAGTGTAGGAAGCGGCTTAATCTTAGGAGTGGTTTCCTTTTTATACAATAATAGTCTGATTCAAATTTCTGATGAAATCCTTGTCTATGAAATTCCGTTATTTGCAATTCTCCAGCATTATCCTTATGGAATGATGGTGTTCATGTCCATAATGATGTGGATCGCCATTTTCACAACGGCGGCTTCAGGCACGTTAGGGCTCGTCACCCGTTTTCGCAGCTACTGGAAACAGCCGCTCTGGATGGTAGCTTTCGCCGTCGTCGCTCTCATGCTTCCCTTTACGTCTTTTGGTTTTTCTACATTAATAGAATACTTGTATCCTCTATATGGATTACTCAACTTATACGTTTTATCATCATTATTAATTTATCCTTTGACCCAGCGATTCAAAATCAGTTAAAAACCTGTTAAAATATATCTCATACTATGAGAGGCAGGCGAATAACTGTGGTGGAAGAAGTAACTGAACAGGTGGATGATGCAGTAAACTACGTCACAGGCCCTGATTTATGGATGAGTTTAGGGCACGGGGCCTTAAAAATATTATTAATCTTGATCATTTCTTTTATTATTATAAAAGTAGGGAAACGAGTTATCGGCCAGTTTTTTGTTCAGCGCAGGCAGGGTCCTTTTTCTATTACAGCACGCAGGGAAGCGACGCTTAAAAAGCTTGTAGCTAATGCACTGAGCTATGTTGTTTATTTTACGGCATTCATTATGATACTGGAAACGTTCACGTTAGATATAGGCGCCCTGTTAGCCGGGGCAGGTATCGCAGGACTGGCCATCGGCTTTGGTGCTCAAAACCTCGTACGTGATATTATCAGCGGATTTTTCATCATATTTGAGGATCAGTTTTCCGTAGGTGATTTCATTCAGACCTCAGGGGTGGAAGGAATCGTCGAGGAAGTAGGCTTGCGGACGTGTAAAGTGAAAGGATGGACAGGCGAAGTGCATATTCTGCCTAATGGAAATGTGACGCAGGTTACGAACTACTCTATTCACAACAGCTTTGCCATTGTTGACGTCAGTATCGCCTACGAAGAAAATATTGAAAAAGCCGAGCAAGTGATGACCGATCTGCTGGAAGAGATGCCGGAACGCTACCCTCAAATGGTGGCGGTGCCTGAGTTGTTAGGCGTTCATAACCTCGCTGCTTCAGAGGTGGTTATCCGCATCATGGCGGAATGTGAACCGATGGAACATTATGCCATCTCACGGGCGATTCGAAAAGAAGTGAAAAACAGATTAGATGAAGTAGGAATTGAAATTCCATTCCCACGTTTGGTGATGTATTCTCGTCATGAAGAAGAGACGTCCCAGGAACCATCTCAAAAATAGGAGGCTGACTGTTTTGATGGATAAAACGTATCAGTTAAACGATGTCGTGCAAATGAAAAAAGCTCATCCTTGTGGGGAAAACCGCTGGAAGATCATTCGGATGGGCGCCGATATCCGGATTAAATGTGAAGGCTGCGGACACAGCGTCATGATTCCGAGGAAAAAGTTCGAAACGAAGATGAAAAAAGTATTAGAAACGAGTGAACAATAGATATTGTAGAGAAACCTATATAAGAAAATGGAATATTTGGTGAATGGAAACGTAGAAACAGGCTCTGTTTAGGGCTTGTTTTTTCATTTTCGCATAGGTTGTTATTTTCCTGTAGAGTATCTATAATTGGTATGACCAACATACATGTATGTAAATCCTTAAGGAGTGGAAGTTTTATATGGCATTAACAGCAGGAATCGTAGGGCTGCCTAACGTGGGCAAGTCTACATTATTTAACGCAATTACACAGGCAGGCGCTTTATCTGCGAACTATCCGTTTGCGACGATCGACCCGAACGTCGGGATCGTTGAAGTCCCGGATCCTCGTTTAGAGAAGCTGACTGAACTCGTGAATCCTAAGAAAACCGTCCCGACAGCATTTGAGTTTACCGATATCGCAGGCATTGTCAAAGGCGCAAGTAAAGGGGAGGGGCTGGGCAACCAGTTCCTGTCTCATATTCGTCAAGTGGATGCAATCACCCACGTCGTGCGTGCATTCGAAGATGAAAACATCACCCACGTTTCAGGTGAAGTCGATCCGATTATGGATATTGAAACGATAAATTTAGAACTTATCTTAGCTGATCTTGAAACAGTTTCAAAACGCTTGGACCGTGTTGCGAAAATGGCTCGTCAAAAAGATAAAGACGCCGTCGCGGAATATGCCGTGCTTGAGAAGCTGAAAGAAGGATTGGAAGAAGAAACACCCGCCCGTGCCATTGAGTTCTCTTCCGATCAGCAGAAAATCGTCAAAGGTCTTCACCTTTTGACTGCCAAGCCGATTCTTTACGTAGCGAACGTAAGTGAAGATGAAATTGGGGAAGGCGATAACGATAAGGTTAAAAGCATCCGCGAATTTGCTGAGAAAGAAAATGCGGAAGTCATCGTTGTCTGCGCAAAAATTGAAGCGGAGATCGCCGAGCTTGAAGGAGACGAAAAGCTTGAATTCCTTGAGGATCTTGGAATTGCTGAATCCGGTCTGGATCAGCTGATTAAAGCGACGTATAACCTTCTAGGGCTGGCTACGTACTTTACGGCGGGTGAACAGGAAGTAAGAGCCTGGACATTCAAAGAAGGCATGACAGCACCACAAGCAGCCGGAATTATTCATACAGACTTCGAACGAGGTTTCATTCGTGCGGAGACGGTTTCCTATGACGATCTAGTAGACGCCGGAACGATGGGTGCTGCGCGTGATCGCGGCCGTGTCCGTTTAGAAGGCAAGGAATATTTAGTGAAAGATGGCGACGTTATTCATTTCCGTTTTAACGTATAGGCGAGGATCTCTCCGTTAGCTGTTGTCAACTTAGTAGAATTTTGATATAATACAACATTGTGAGTAATGATAGTTAAATTACTCCTTGCTCCTTCATCGAGGAGGAGCCGTTAAGTCCATAAGGAGGTGAATACGGATGAGAAATTACGAAATCATGTACATCATCCGCCCAGATATCGAGGAAGAAGCTAAAACAGCTGTAGTTGAGCGTTTCAGCGGTATTCTTACGAACAACGGTGCGGAAATCGAGAACGTTAAAGAAATAGGTAAGCGTCGTCTTGCATATGAAATTAACGACTATCGTGATGGCATCTATGTAACGATCAACTTCACAGGTGACCGTGAAGCGATCAATGAATTCGACCGTCAAGCGAAGTTCTCGGATGATGTTATCCGCCACATCGCAGTACGTGAAGATGACAAATAAGGAGTGGTTCTGATGTTAAATCGTGTCGTTTTAGTCGGCAGATTAACGAGGGATCCGGATTTACGCTATACGCCAAACGGAGTAGCTGTTGCCAATTTCACTATTGCAGTGAATCGACCATTCTCGAATAACTCGGGAGATCGTGACGCAGATTTCATTAACTGTGTCGTTTGGAGACGAGCAGCTGAAAACCTCGCTAACTTTATGAATAAAGGCAGTCTTGTCGGTGTAGATGGACGTCTACAGTCCCGAAGCTTCGACAATCAAGAAGGCAAGCGTGTGTTTGTAACAGAAGTTGTTGCGGACAGCGTACAGTTCATGGAATCCAAAGGCGGTTCTTCACAGCAAGGTGGAGGCGGCAGCCAGCAAGGATACCAGCCAAATCAGAATCAACAACCAAACAATCCTAATCAGAACAACAATAATAATCGAAACGATGATCCATTCGCTGATAAAGGCGAACCGATCGATATTTCGGATGACGATTTACCATTTTAATTAAGGAAGGAGTGAATGCAACATGGCACGTCGTGGACGCGGTAAACGTAAAAAGGTGTGTTTTTTCACAGCAAACGGAATTACACACATCGATTTTAAAGATACGGACTTGCTAAGACGTTTCATTTCTGACCGTGGAAAAATTCTTCCTCGTCGAGTAACTGGAACTTCTGCTAAGTACCAACGTAAATTGACAAAAGCGATCAAACGCTCTCGTCAAATGGCTCTATTGCCTTACACTGCTGAATAATAGCGGTATAAAAAATCCGTGAAGTCTATTAGGACTTCACGGATTTTTTTATGTGATATTCATCAAATCTCTTAGTTCATCTTTATTGGAAAGTAAATCCTCCAGCGTATATTCCTCGAGCACCTCTAAAAAAGCGCGAAGGGCATCATTGAGAATATGCTTGAGCTTGCAGGCAGGAGTAATGACACAGTAGTTCGTTTCACGGTCAAAGCACTCCAGCAGATGGAAGTCGTCTTCCATGGCTTGCACCACATATCCTACATTGATTTCAGATGGCGGCTTCGCTAAACGGATGCCGCCGCTTCGCCCTCTGATCGTTTCAAGCAGTCCCAGTTTATTAAGCTTATGGATGATTTTCCCTAAGTGGTTTTCCGAGATATGGAAAACGTCAGAGATCTCTTTTTTATTGGCTAACTCCCCTTCAGGTTTCGAAGCAGTATAGATCATGACTCGTAAAGCGTAATCTGTATATTTCTTTAAACGCATAGGCTGATACCCTCATTCTGGTTGGTTAGTATTTTATATTTTATCACAGGGAGCGAAGTGTGTCCTTTTTTAGTGTTTTCTGTTCAAGACCAGCCTCTTTCTACTTTCTTTTTGATAAGGCCATGTTAAAGGTGGTTGTTGATATTGATAAGTGAGTTATTCAACAATATGGCAGGATACTTTAAGACTCAGTTTCGAGATAACCAGGGTTCGTGGCTGTAATGAGAGTCTGGTGTGGTTGGGAAGCTACTCGCTTTCCTGTGGGGGAAGTGGCGAGCTTCCTCGGGCTTTTCAGCCCTGTGGGATCTCGCCTACATCCTTCTCCCACGGGAGTCTCGCAGCTTCCCAACCACACCAATCGATATGAGATGAACGATCCCTCTTATACCGTTCTTTTAAATTTATTTTTATCTCCGCCATCTCAGCCCAGTCCATGCCCCGCTGAACGAAGTGCTTCCGCTTTCAAAGGTAGGAGCCTCGCACATTTCTTAAAACCCTTTTCATTTCCGTGAAAGCAAGCTAGAAATGAACCCTTTTTGTAAGAAGGTGCTTCTTCTTTATCCATGTTCGTTTTTTGGTGAGCGGTTGTTTCTAGGGATAAACCGCTCAATATCAAGTTTTTATCATAACTGTCGCGCAGCATCTGACATCCTGAAATCGGTGTTTCCGTACCCCCTAATTATCGCAAAGAGCTCCGGGAAATTACGAGACTCCTGTGGGAAAAGAGTGCTTGGTGAGACCCCGGAGAGCGAAGCTCGAGGAGGCTCACTGCGCTCCCACGGAAAGGGAGTGATTTCCCGGAGCTCTTATCTCTATTAAACATAACGGAAACAGGCCAAACATCTCGAAACTGAGTCTTCCACTAAAGGGAGCTTAAGTGAATATCAACACGGAACTTTAATATTGCTTTTGATAAAGTTAACAAACTGTCACAAAAGATGTATTTTATATATTGCTTTTAACAGTCATTCCTTTACAATAAAGGTGTATAGAAAATACACCTTAAAATAAAAGGAGTTTTTACGATGAGTACTAAAAGTCCTTATGAATTAAGTGAAAAAACGATTACAACTGTAAAATCTACTGTACCTGTACTAG
This sequence comes from Halobacillus sp. A1, assembly GCF_024189295.1. Taxonomy (GTDB): domain Bacteria; phylum Bacillota; class Bacilli; order Bacillales; family Halobacillaceae; genus Halobacillus_A. The sequence continues at coordinate 44,137 of NZ_JAIZEN010000011.1, read as the reverse complement.
CGGAGCATGGCGAAGCGATCACCACTCACTTCTATAAGCGGATGTTTGCGGACCATCCTGAATTAAAGAACATATTCAACATGACCAATCAAAAAGCAGGGCGACAGCCAAGAGCGCTCGCCAATGCTGTGTATGCAGCAGCACAGCATATCGATGACTTAACAGCCATATTACCGACCGTCAATCAAATTGCTGAAAAACACCGAAGCTTACAAGTGAAGCCAGAACATTACCCGATCGTGGGAAAATACTTATTAATTGCGATAAAAGAAGTACTTGGGGATGCTGCAACGGATGATATTATGCAAGCCTGGGAGGAAGCTTATGGAGCGATCGCACATGCTTTTATCCAGGTAGAAGAAAAGAAATATGAGCAGGCGGTCGCCCAGGATGGAGGTTGGAGCGGTTATCGTAACTTTAAAATAGCTAAAAAAGTGAAAGAAAGCGCCGTGATCACCTCTTTCTATTTAGAGCCTGAGGATGGGAAGAAGATTACATCTTATCACCCGGGTCAATATATTACGGTTCAAATCAATATGCCGCACAGTGAATATACACATTTACGCCAGTATAGCTTATCCGATGCACCCGGTAAGGGATATTATCGAATCAGTGTGAAAAGAGAAGAAGCGGGTCCGGGACGACCTGAAGGAGTAGTCTCCAGCTACTTGCATGATCAGCTGGAAGAAGGTGCTGTACTGCCGGTCACAGCTCCTGCGGGTGATTTTTACTTGAATGAGGAGAATCATGAGCCGCTCGTATTGATTAGTGGAGGTGTCGGACTGACGCCGATGATGAGCATGCTGAATCGTATGGTTCACCAAAATTCGGATCGTGATGTTTACTTTGTTCATGCGGCTCACAATCAGGAAGTCCACGCTTTTAAGGATGAAGTAGCTGATTTTGTGAAAGAATCACCTTCCGTCCAGGCTAAGGTCGTGTACAGTACCCCAGGCACTGAGGATAGCGCATATGACAGGGAAGGGCGCATCGATCTGCCATGGTTGAAATCGGTCGTTCCTTACGATGCAGAATTCTATTTCTGCGGCCCTGAAGGCTTCATGCGGGAAGTCCATAGCTCCTTGAAAGAATGGGGAGTCCCAGACGAGCAAATCCATTATGAATTCTTCGGTCCGGAATTAAGCTTGCATTAAAAAAGAACCAGCGGCGCCGCAGCGCTGCTGGTTCTTTTGTTTATTCTTCTACGTAAGCCCATTTGAATTCAAGTTCAGGACCAGTAGCTGTCGTAAATACGCCTTTGATCGAAGGTCTGAATAGCTGAGCCTTAGAGTCCTGATACATCGGAGCGACCGCTGCATCTTCTTCTAAAAGGATTCGTTCAGCTTCAAGGAACGCTTCGAAACGTTGATCAGGATCCTGGGCGTATTCGCCATTGGCCTGCTCAATAAGAGCGTCATATTCTTCGTTCACATAGTTCATGTTATTGTTTTGTCCGCCTTCAAGATACATGTTCAAGTAGGTGTTCGGGTCCACGTAGTCTGGTCCCCATGTCGCGGCCTCAATCTCAAATTCTGAGTTTTGGTCACGCTCGACACGTTCGTTGAATGGAACCTCAAGCACGTTGATCGTCAGACCTTCCAGGTTTTCTTCCAGCTGGTTTTTGTAATAAGCCAGCACGTTACTGGATGTTCCTGTATCATCACCAAGAAGCTCTATTTCCACTGAGTCTGTACCTAGTTCTTCTAGTGCGGCGTTCCAGTGCTCTTGAGCCTGCTCTACGTTATGTTCTACAAGCGGGCCTTGAGCATCGCGGAAATCTTCTTCACTATCCGGCATGTTGACGAAATTGGATGGAACATAACCTTCAGCAGGTACAGAACCATCATTTAAGATGACGTCTACAAGGCCTTGACGGTCAATCGCCATGGAAATGGCTTTGCGTGCATCCACGTTAGCCAGAGCTTCGTTCGCTTCCTGGTTAAACTTGAAGAAATACAAGTAAGGTTTCTCTGCGACGTTAAAGTCTTCAGTTGTCGAGTACTCGTCAACAAATTCAGCGTTCAATTCTGTTTGATCGAGCTCACCAGATTCATATAAGTTAACGCCTGTTGAAATTTCTTTGATGATCTGGGCGTTCACTGCATCCAATTGTACAGCATCTGCATCCCAGTACGTATCATTTTTCTCAACGGTCCAGCCTTCACTGTGGTCCCATGAAGTCATTTCAAAAGGTCCGTTAGATAAGGTATATTCAGCTTCTGTACCGAAGTCGTCCCCATGCTCTTCAACAAAGCTTTCGTTTAAAGGCATGAATGTACCAAACACCGTCATAGATTCAAAGTATGGTACAGGCTGCTCTAAATTCACTTCTAATGTATGATCATCCACTGCCGTTGCGCCTAGCTCGTCCAATTCAGCTTCACCGTCAGCGATGGCCTGGGCGTTTTCTATGACCCCTCCTAGGAAATAGGGACCGTATTCAGAACCAGTATCCGGATTCACTGCACGCTGCCACGCATAAACAAAATCATCAGCCGTTACAGGATCGCCGTTTGACCATTCGGCGTCTTCTCTCAGATTAAAGGTCCACGTTTCTCCATCTTCACTTACGGAACTGTCTTCAGCGATACCTGGTGAAAGATTTCCTTCTTCATCCAATCGATAGAGGCCTTCTAATGTCTCTCCTGCCCATTGGAAAGCTACTGTGTCTGTAATTAATGAAGGATCCATACTGGAAATCTCGCTTTTAGCCGATACGGTGATTTCCTGTTCGGCGCTGCTGTCGGATCCGTCTCCTCCGCTGTCAGCTCCATCCTCTCCGTCTGATCCGCTGTCATCCCCGCTGCACGCGGCAAGAAATAATGACAGCATCAAGACGACCATAAGCCAAAGGCTCTTGTGGTTCCTCAATAAAAACTCCCCCTAAATATTTAAATTTTCAAAAAATAAATACCTTTCAAATTATACCGAAAATACAATTAATTATCAGCATTTACCAAATAGAAAAAAAAGAAAAAAACGTTTTATTCAGAACCTTTCAATAAGATTGACAATGACAGTTCATTTGATAGGATAAAGGAATATCAATTCATTTCTACCGTATAAAATGATTTGTACGCGTAGCATGTACAGGAGGGACAGTTAGCGATGAATCGCGAGTGGGAGATATTGCAAATACCAGGCCCGACCCCTATTCCGCCAAGTGTGGATCGGGCGATGAGTCAGCCGATGATCGGCCATAGAGGTCAGAAATGTAAAGCACTGATGGAGGATCTTGCTCCAAGATTGAAACCGATTTTTGGTACTACAGGGGATGTGCTGGTGCTTTCCAGCAGCGGAACCTCAGCATTGGAAGCGGCAGTAGTTAATACGACATCAGCCGGGGACGAAGTTATTGTAGTAGTCGCCGGAGCATTTGGTGAGCGTTTTGCAAAAATATGTGACACGTATGAGCTCAACGTGCATCGCATAGATGTAGAGTGGGGAAATGCTGTCCAGGTGGCGGCCATTGAAGAGCAGCTCCAGGCCCACCCAAACGTCAAAGCTGTGTTTGTCACTCATTGTGAAACGTCAACCGGTGTCATGCATCCTGTAGAAGAAATTGCCGAGCGTGTACATGAAGTAAGCGAGGCTCTTGTCATCGTGGATGGAGTGTCCTCAATGGGCGGTGCTGCTCTGGACATGGATGGATCTGGAATCGATCTCTTAATCTCAGGATCCCAAAAAGCGATGATGCTTCCTGCAGGATTGGCCTTTGCAGCTGTCAGTGATCAGGCGTGGAGGGTGATCCACGAGAATCCAAGACCACGTTTTTATTTAGACCTGCGAACTTATAAGAAAAGCCTTGATTCCGGGCAAACCCCTTTCACACCGGCTTTATCCTTATTATTCGGACTTCAGGAAGTCCTGAGCCTTATAGAAGAGGAAGGTTTGGAGAAGGTACATGAACGCCATCAGATCATGAAGGAGATGACTCGTGCGGCTTTTCGAGCGTTGAATGTTCCTTTACTCGTTTCCGAGGAAGACGCTTCTTCCACCGTCACATCGGTGCGCCCGCAAACATTTAAAGCGGAACAGTTCAGAAAAATAGCCAATGAAGAATTCGGCTTAATGACTGCCGGCGGGCAGGGGCATCTTAAAGGTGAAATTTTCCGTGTCGGTCATATGGGATACTCACGTCCAACAAACGTTTTACAATATATAAGCATTATTGAAGTCGTCTTAAAACGTCTCGGCCATGATTTCGAACAAGGTGCAGGGACGGCCGCTGCACAGGAAGCCTATTTACAAGCAACGAGGGAGTTGGACTAAATGTATCGTGTACTAATAAGTGATCCGTTAAGCGAAGATGGAATTCGTCCATTATTGGAGGCTTCCGACATTGAAGCTGTCATGGAAAGCTCTTTATCCTATGACGAACTGTTAAAAGAAATCAGCACGAGTGAAGCGCTGATCGTACGAAGCCAAACGCAAGTCACTCGTGAAGTGATCGAACACGCCCCGAACCTTAAAGTGATCGGACGTGCCGGGGTCGGTGTTGATAATATCGATTTAGATGCAGCGACCGATCACGGGGTCGTCGTCGTGAATGCTCCAGATGGGAATACGATTTCAACGGCTGAGCACACGATGGCCATGCTCATGTCACTGGCCCGTAATATTCCACAGGCTTATCACCAGTTGAAACAGAATCGCTGGGAGCGTAAGAAGTTTGTCGGTGTCGAATTGAAAAATAAAACCCTCGGCATCGTCGGGTTCGGTCGTATCGGACGCGAGGTAGCCCACCGTGCGAAAGGACACCGGATGAACGTCATTGCTTTTGATCCGTTTTTAACGGAAGAAAAAGCAGATAAAGCGGGCGTTCAGTACGGCACATTGGAAGAAGTTCTCCAGCAGGCGGACTTTCTTACCGTTCACACCCCTTTAATGGAAAAAACGAAACATTTGATCAATAAAGATACTCTGCAATTGATGAAACCCGGCGCGCGTATCCTGAACTGCGCACGCGGAGGAATCATCGAAGAGGACGCTTTGTACGAAGCGATAGAAAAAGGGAAAATCGCAGGGGCCGCTCTTGATGTATTTGAAGAGGAGCCGGCGATCGATCACCCGCTACTTTCGCTTGAAGAAGTCATTGCGACTCCACACTTAGGCGCAAGTACGGTCGAGGCCCAGGAAAATGTGGCAACGGACGTAAGCCTTGATATCATAGATTTATTGCGTGGAGGAGCTGTGAAGCACCCTGTGAACATGCCGTCCGTATCGGCAGAAATGATGGAAAAACTAGCTCCTTATTTTGTGCTTTCTGAGAAACTCGGAAGCTTCTTATCTAATGTGACAGAAGGAGCGCTTGAGAAGCTGACGGTCTATTATTCCGGCGATTTGCTCGACGTGGATACGACGCCTCTTACGCGAATCTCTGTTAAAGGGATTTTAAAACGTTACATCGGTGACCGCGTTAATGACGTCAATGCTTATAAGACTGCTTCGGATAAAGGCATTGTTGTGAATGAGCAAAAGTCGACGTCCACTAAAGGGTTTACGAACCTTGTGACGATTGAAATTGAAACCGATAAGGAAAAACGCACGATTTCAGGTACGCTGCTCAATGGGCTGGGTGCTCGAATCGTGAAGCTCGATGACTATTCCATCGACGTTGTACCGGATGGTCATTTAATCGTCATTCACCATAAAGACCAGCCTGGTGCGATTGGACGCGTCGGAAGCCTGCTCGCTGAACGTCACGTCAACATTGCGACCATGCAGGTGGGCCGTGCCATCCAGGGCGGAGACGCCGTCATGGTGCTCACGGTGGATAAGGCCGTGGATGAAGATTGTCAGGAGAAGCTTTCTGGAGTAACTGATATTAACCAGGTGCAATGTTTAACTTTATAATAGAAGTGCCCGGCAGATGGTCTAACCATTTGCCGGGCTTTTTTGTGGGGTAAATGTTTCTATTAATTGTTCTTGTATAGAGAATTTGAAAGTTTGTATTACAAGCTAGCGAGATAACCTGGGTTCGTTGCCGTATTGAAAGTCAGGGGTGGTTGGGAAGCTACTCGCTTTCCTGTGGGGGAACTGGCGAGCTTCCTCGGGCTAAAGCCCTGTGGGATCTCGCCTACCTCCTTCTCCCACGGGAGTCTCGCAGCTTCCAACCACCCCATTGCGAAATGGAAAGAACGAACCCTTGGTATTGGAATAGAAAAGCCTTTCGAGCTCTCCTCTAAGCTAGAGCGCTTAGCAACTAACGAGTTTTGTAAGTAGACATCGAACCACTCTCTTAACTAAAAACGATATTCTGCACAGTTCCCACTCAAAAAGAACTGTGCTTCACAAAAAGTACTTTATCAGATATTTCCGTGATCCTCACAAAAGCAAGAAGGTACGGGAAATTGCGAGACTCCTTTCGTAAAAGCCGTAGCGCTTTGTTCAGCGGCGTATGGACTGGACGGAGTTGGTGGAGATAAAGGAAACACGAAGAACGAAGAGATTCGACACAAGTCTTGCCAGCACCAAAAAAATCAGGCGTATTCAAATCAAAAGAAGCGGAAGGCGGCATAAGACCTGCTTTCTTCTATCGAGCACGTTACCTTTGACATCCTGCAGGAAGGTTGGTAAATTTAATCCTGATTAATCGTATCGACATTAAAAGGAGTGTGGAAATGGCACAGCATACAGAGAAAGTATCTAAGCCTCGACGTTTATTATTTCGGGCGTTGGACGGAATTGAATGGTTGGGGAATAAACTTCCTTCCCCCTTATTACTTTTCGCATGTCTAGCTTTCATTATTATTATATTATCGGGAATATTCTCTGGCGTCTCCGTGACGAATCCGACAACGGATGAAGTGGTGGAGGTCAAGAATCTATTCAGTAAGAGCGGACTCGAATATATATTTACGAGTGCCGTAGATAATTTCATAGGATTTGCACCTTTAGGGGCTGTCCTAGTGACGATGCTTGGGATTGGATTAGCTGAGCAGACAGGATTGATCAATGCCTCATTAAAAAGCATCGTATTCTCCTTTCCCAATCGTCTTCTAACAGCAGCCCTCGTGTTTGCAGGGGTAATGTCCAGTGTCGCTGTAAACGCAGGGTACGTCGTTCTGCCTCCGTTAGGAGCGGTGCTCTTTCTAGGGCTTGGACGTCACCCATTAGCTGGACTGGCCGCAGCTTTTGCCGGTGTATCCGGCGGGTTTGGAGCCAATTTAGCTCTTACGTCAACGGATGCGATCTTGCAGGAGTTGACGGCTGAAGCGGCACGTACGATAGACGCAGGGTATGCAGATACCATAACGGTAACGATGAATTACTTCTTTGCTGCAGCCTCCGTCCTGCTTATTACGTTCATAGGCACATGGGTAACTGAGAAAATAGTCGAGCCGCGGTTAGGAAAATATGAAGGCGAGGAAGAAGGAGATATTGAAGAGTTGACCTCCCAGGAGAAGAAAGGGATGCGTCTTGCGGGAATCGGCTTCCTTCTCACTTTCGCTCTTATGGCCTATTTATCCTTTGGCCCATTAAGAGGGGACGGTGCCTACATTGAATCTCCGTTCTTCAATGCACTCGTATTTGTCATATTTATTTTGTTCCTCGTTCCCGGTCTCATTTATGGAATCGCAGTGAATGAAATCAATAATGATAAAGACTTGACCCGTCTGCTTGGAAAAACGATGGCAGCGATGGGAGGATACATTGCGCTGGCGTTTACCGCAGGACAGTTCATCGCTTACTTTGGCGAAACGAACCTCGGAACGGTGATCGCTTTTCGCGGAGCGGATTTCTTGAATAGTACAGGGTTTGACGGCATCAGTTTAATTCTGACGTTTTTAGGTTTGACGATGCTGATCAACTTCTTTATTGGCAGTTCTTCAGCTAAATGGACGATTTTAGCTCCGGTATTTGTGCCCATTATGATGAACTTAGGGTATTCCCCTGAATATACGACCTTGCTTTATCGGATCGGGGATTCGGTCACGAATATGATCACACCATTGCTCCTCTATTTTCCTGTCGTGATCGCCTTTGCGCAGCGTTATAATAAAAACTTGGGCATAGGGACACTGATTGCTATGATGATTCCATATGCGGCGGCCTTCTTAGTAGGCTGGCTGATTTTATTATCCATTTGGACTTTGTTCGGAATTCCTGTAGGCCCAGGAGCACCGATCACGTATTAAAATGACCCGCATCGAATGTAAAAATCCCGCGTCTCCATATGTAAAGGAGACGCGGGATTTTAAAGTTTCAGCGAAGATTAGTCGATTTTCTCGACGTGCGCTTCTCGCTGCGTAAAGACATGAACTTCATCATAGCCGACAGAACGCGCGAATTCGATCGCTTCATCGTAGGCGTAGCCGATGTGGTCAGGCTTATGCGCATCGGAACAAAGTACGATCCCGATGCCTTTTTCCTTACAAATACGTAATAGTTCAGGATCTGGATACATTTCTCCGACTGGTTTTCTCAGCCCTGCCGTACTGATCTCAATGCACGTGCCCGTTTTGGCTAAAGCGTCTGCCGCACGTTCGTACTGTTCACGTAGAAATTCACGGTCATCCGGCTTGTAGCCGAAAACTTTAATGACGTCGATATGACCGACGAAATCAAAGAGTCCTGATTCAGCGAGCGTTACAATCCGATCAAAGTACTGACGGTACACTTCGTGAAGATCACGGTTTTCATATTCCTCACGATAGATAGCTAAATCGATGCCCCATTCATTGATCCAGTGGACAGATCCGATGACATAATCGAACGGGTGAGCATCAATAAAAGCTTTCATTTCTGCTTCTTTCCCCGGGGTGTAGTCCATTTCAATGCCCATTTTAATCGGGAGGCCCGCTTCATTCGCTTCGTCAAACATGTTCTGATACGTTTTGAAATCCAGCGTTCGGCGGTTATCCACCCATGGATTTGAAAGAATATCCTTCGTCTCCTGGAAAAAATAAGCGTGTTCTGAAATTCCTAGTTCCTGAATGCCTTCCTGCTTTGCTTTGTCGATATAAGTACGTAGATAGTCGACGGATAAATCGCCGGTTTCTGCCATATGAACGTGATAATCTGTGCGCATGGTTGCCTCCTAGGTTCTAAGTGATGAACCCATCATACCAAACTAGCAACCTATAAACAAAAGGACACAATTTTGAAAAGCTGAGGAAGGAAGATAGGTTGTTTCCTATGTTAGAATAGGGAAGCTAGCATAGAAAAATGAGGTGCACAACATTATGAATGATACAAGAAAAATTACTGAAGGGGCTTTAATGACAGGGGCTTATCTGCTATTGTTATTGATAATTCTATTCACACCTGGATTTATCGGGTCTTTCTTCCTATTTGTATTACCGATTCCATTTATTTTTTACAGTTACCGGCACGGGTGGAAGTCGGGGATCCTTGTATTTACGGGAAGTCTTATTTTCACCCTTTTATTTGCGACGGTTTTTTCCTTGCCGATCACATTACTTGCGGGGATTGGCGGATTGTTTGTGGGAGGGGCGATGCATAAGAAGCGCGACCCTTATGAAACGTGGGCTCAGGGATCCATCGGTTTCATCATCGGCATCGTTTCCGTCTATTTGATCACTCAGCTGTTCATGGGGCTGAACTGGGCGGAAGAGATCCGCAATGCATCGCAGGAAGCCTTTTCGATGACAGAAGGGTTGCTCGGCTCGTTCGGCGGAGGAGAAACCTCAGAAGAACAGTTAGCCAGCCTTGAAGAACAAGTGCAGGCCCTGCCCGACTATATCCCAAGCATTCTTGCTATGATGGGAATTGCCTTTGCGTTTATCAGCCAGTGGCTCAGCTATAAAATTATCAATCGTGTGGAGGGGAAGAAGTTTTACTTTACTCCTTTTCGTAACTTTAACCTTCCGACTTCCGTATTATGGTATTACTTTTTTGCGATGATTTTTACGTTCGTGTTCGCGGAAAGTGATAATATTTGGTATTTAGCAGCGATTAACGTCTATACGTTAACGGGAACCTTTTTAGTGTTACAAGGGTTTGCTTTCATCTTTTACTATACTCATGTAAAAGAGAAATCCAAAGCACTGCCGATTTTGGCGATTGCAGGTTCTTTGCTTTTACCGACAATTCTAATGTATCTTGTGCGAATCTTAGGTATAATTGATTTAGGGTTCTCTCTTAGAAAACGATTAGAGACGAAGAAATAAAGTGCGCTGTACTTGATGGCAGGAGATGAATGACATGCCGAATTTTTTTAAAAAACCGACGATGAGCGGACATCTATGGGTCATCTATACAATTTCTCTTATTCTTCTTGGGTTCATTTGGTACTATCAATGGATGCTGGGCTTGATGATGACGCTCCTTCTAGCAGGTTCGATCTTCTATAGTGTTAGAACCGAGAAGCATATGATCAGCGAAACAGAAGAATATATATCGACTCTTTCCTATCGTGTCAAAAAAGTGGGAGAAGAGGCGCTATTAGAAATGCCTATCGGAATTGTCCTGTACAGTGAGGATTATAAGATAGAGTGGGCCAATCCTTATATGAACAAGTTCACAAGTGAGGGGACCATTGTAGGTGAATCTTTGAACGAACTGTCAGAAGATTTGATTTCGAATATCAAGGAGGGTCACGGTGAAGCGTGGCTCGAGATTGATGACTATAAATTGCAGACGTTAGTGAAAAGGGATGAACGTCTGCTTTACTTCTTTGATAGGACGAATCAGACGAAGATCCACAACCTGTACAAAAATGAACAAACCGTCCTTTCGGTCATTTTCCTCGACAACTATGAAGAAATTACGCAAGGGATGGAAGATACGGCTAAAAGTCAGATCAACTCTCAAGTGACATCCATTTTGAATAAATGGGCCAGTGATTACGGGATTTATTTAAAGCGCACCTCTCAGGAGCGGTTCATGGCGGTCATGAACCAGGAAATATTGCGGACGCTTGAGCGGAACAAGTTTGAAATCCTTGATGAAGTCAGGGAATTGATCACCGATCAAAACGTGCCTCTAACGCTCAGTTACGGGATCGGAGTCGGGCCGGTAGCTCTTCCCGAACTCGGTGAACTGGCGCAGTCAAGTCTTGATCTGGCGCTAGGACGCGGCGGTGATCAGGTAGCGATCAAAGACGATACAGGCAAAGTTCGCTTCTACGGAGGTAAAACCAATCCGATGGAGAAACGGACACGTGTACGCGCCCGAGTCATCTCTCACGCGATGAAGGAGCTCGTACAGGAAAGTGAGCGTGTGTTGATCATGGGCCATAAATCTCCGGATATGGATGCGATAGGAGCCTCCATCGGAATTTTGAAAATCGCTCAGGCGAACCAGAAGGAAGCTTTCATCGTACTTGATCCGGAAGATATCGATACAGGGGTCCAGCGGATGATCGAAGAAATCGAGAAGGATGATGAGCTGTGGTCCCATTTTATAACGCGTGAAGACGCGCTTGATCTTGTGACGAATGAAACGCTCATAGTCGTGGTCGATACGCATAAACCATCTCTCGTCCTTGAAGAGAAGCTGCTGACAAGAACCGAGCACGTCGTCGTCATCGACCACCACCGCCGGGCGGAAGAATTCATTTCTGATCCGACGCTCGTGTATATGGAACCATACGCCTCTTCGACGGCTGAACTCGTCACCGAGCTGTTAGAGTATCAGCCGAAGAAGCTGAAACTGTCGATGCTTGAGTCCACCGCCTTGCTGGCAGGGATCATCGTCGATACGAAGGCATTTACGCTCCGAACAGGCTCGCGGACCTTCGATGCGGCTTCTTACCTTCGATCTAAAGGGGCCGATACCGTCCTCGTCCAAAAATTCATGAAAGAAGATCTGGATGTGTACGTCAAACGAAGCCGCTTAATTGAGAAAGCGAAAATTTACCGTGATGGCATTGCGATTGCTGCCGGGGATCCTAAGGAAATCTTCGGACCTGTCGTCATTGCCCAGGCAGCAGATACGCTGCTTACGATGACTGGAATTGTATGTTCATTTGTCATATCCGAACGGAAAGATGGGCGGATCGGCATCAGTGCCCGGTCGCTCGGCGATGTCAACGTTCAAGTCATCATGGAACGTATGAATGGGGGCGGGCATCTGACGAACGCCGCCACCCAGCTTGAGGACACAAATATTGAAGATGCGAGAGCATTGCTGCAAGATATAATTGACGAGTATTTTGAAGGAGGAGACGAACAATGAAAGTAATTTTCACATCAGATGTTAAAGGAAAAGGTAAAAAAGGAGAAATTAAAAACGTCTCTGACGGTTACGCCCGCAACTACCTATTGAAAAATAATCTGGCCGTTGAAGCGACAGGCGGAAACATGAAAGCCCAGCAGGCTAAAGATGCGAAAGAAGAACAAAAAGCTGAAGAAGTGAAGAAGGAAGCGGAACAGCTGAAGGAAACACTTGCTGATATGGAAGTGAAGCTCGTTGCGAAATCAGGAGACAGCGGCCGCTTATTCGGATCGATCACAAGTAAGCAGATTGCTGAAGAACTGAAAAAATCACACAATATCAAAATCGATAAACGTAAAATCGAACTGGACGAACCGATCCGTACACTTGGCTATACAAATGTGCCTGTGAAGCTTCACAACGAAGTGACAGGGACGATTCGCGTGCATATTGAAGGGAAGTAATTGTCCTTCATCTAGAGGAGGAAACAGCTTGTGAGTGAAGTATGGAATGACCGTACCCCGCCGCACAATATTGAAGCCGAGCAGGCGGTTCTTGGTGCTGTCTTTTTAGAACCTGAAGCGATGTCGACAGCAGCTGAATATTTGCTCCCGGAAGACTTTTACCGGGCGAGTCACGAGCGGATCTTTGAAGTCATGCTTAACCTGACGGATCGAGGCGATCCGATCGATTTAGTCACCGTGACGACAGCGTTATCCAATAACAAAGTATTAGAAGAAGTAGGCGGCGTTTCCTATTTGAGCGACATTGCAAACTCCGTTCCTACCGCAGCTAATATTTCGTACTATACGAAAATCGTAAGTGAAAAATCGACGCTGCGCGGCCTGATCCGTACAGCGACGAATATCGTAACGAGCGGCTTTGCCGAAGAAGAGAATATTGAAGATGTCTTGAATTCCGCGGAGAAAGAAATTTTAGAAGTCTCCCAGCGAAAAGATTCCAGCGCCTTCAAAAACATTAAAGACGTGTTGATCGATGTTTATGACAACATTGAAATGCTGCATAACAGTGATGGCAACGTCAATGGAATTCCAACAGGCTACCGTGATCTCGATCACATCACCTCCGGATTCCAGCGTAATGACTTGATTATCATCGCGGCGCGACCTTCGATGGGTAAAACAGCATTCGCTTTGAACATCGCACAGAATGTAGCGGTGAATTCCGATGAAAACGTAGCAATCTTCAGCCTGGAGATGGGCGCCGATCAGCTCGTTTCCCGTATGCTTTGCGCAGAAGGCAACATCGACGCTCAGCGTCTGCGGACAGGCAGCATGGAAGCCGAGGACTGGAATAAGCTGACGATGGCAATGGGAAGCCTGTCGAATGCCGGCATTTTCATCGATGATACACCAGGTATCCGAGTCAGTGAAATTCGTTCTAAATGCCGACGTCTTAAGCAAGAACACGGACTTGGTATGATTCTTATCGACTACTTGCAGTTGATCCAGGGAAGCGCGAACTCCAAAGAGAACCGTCAGCAGGAGGTTTCTGAAATCTCGCGTTCCTTAAAAGGGCTGGCCCGTGAATTGAATGTTCCTCTGATTGCCCTATCCCAGCTTTCCCGTGGGGTAGAATCGAGACAGGACAAACGACCGATGATGTCGGATTTGCGTGAATCGGGGTCGATCGAGCAGGATGCCGACATTGTAGGCTTTTTGTATCGTGATGATTATTATGACCAGGAATCCGAGAACCAGAATATTATTGAAATTATTATTTCCAAACAGCGTAACGGCCCGGTCGGAAACGTCGAGCTTGCGTTTGTGAAGGAATACAACAAGTTCGTCGATTTGGATCGGCGCTATAGTGATGCTGATGTCCCGCCTGCGTAAGGGCGGGATTTTTTTATTCGTCAAGTTATTTTATTGATGTGATTTCGAGACATATGGTAAGTGGATCAGGGCGGCGGGGAATGGCTCGCTTTCCGTGGGAGCGCGGTGAGCTTCCTCGGACGTACCGTCCTGCGGGATCTCACCCAGCACTCTCTTCCCACAGGAGTCTTCACCATTCCCCGCCGCCCCTCCCTATAAATGTGCCTCTAACATGCATGTTTTCTTTTTGGTCAGTGGTGGCAACTATTGCATAGACTACATGCGTGCTACAAAGCTCTCGCGCTTAGGTTTATTAATGTAGGAGGTAAGCTGCTTTTATTGAAGGGCTTGCAAGCTGCATCATGGATGGGGGTGGTGTCTTTCTTGTGCTAGCAATGGTCTGAGTAAAGAACAGCTTTTTTCATTGTTCTTAGGTTCTAATGTCCTTTTATAGGTGTTTCCGTTCTACTAATATGGTAAAGAGCTCCGGGAAATTGCGAGACTCCTGTGGGAAAAGAGTGCATGGGGAGACCCCGCAGAGCGTTAGCTCGAGGAGGCTCGCCGCGCTCCCACGGAAAGGGAGTGATTTCCCGGAGCTCTAACCTCTGTTAATCTTAACGGAAACCGCTCTTATCATAAATGAACTTCAACGCTGAAGTTTAATAGAGCCATTCACAAAAAAGACGACCGCCCTCTCATCGCAAGAGGAACGACCGCCTTTATCTATATTCATCACCTTCCGTTACGCCTCCCCGCAATCAGGAGTTACGCCGGATGAAGTGGATGAACCTATTTCAGCCACAAATCAATCGCATGAGCGACCCCATGCTCATCATTCGTTTTACTTACAAAGTCACTCGCTTCGATGACGACGTCGCGCGCATTGCCCATAGCTGCGCTTTGACCGGCCGCTTTCATCATCGATAAATCATTCGGACTGTCCCCGATCGCTGCCGTGGCGCTCATCGGAATCGAGAAGTGAGCAGCCAGCTTCTCTAAAGCTAAGCCTTTGGAAGCGTGCTTATGCTCCAGCTCGAAATTGTGCAGCGCAGAGCTGACGAGGGTCAAATCCTCGTAATTCTCGAATTGCTTCCAGCCTTGTTGCAGCTTATCCTGTTCAAACGAAAAAGCGAGCACGTTGTAAAGTGGCGACCCTGATTGCAATATGTCTTCATATGATTCCACCTGCACGAACCCTGTTTGACCGAACTGCTTCAAAAGGGAGTGCTCGAGATCAGAAATATCAGCTTCCGGGTTAGCGCTTCGTATCCGATCGAGCTCGATGTAAAGCAAATCCCGGCCGTTTTCCGGAGTCAGTATCGAAGTATCGCTGAACACTTCATAATAAAAGTTTTTCTGATCGAGCCATTTTAAAATGTGTGCCGCGTCATCGTGAGCGATCGGCACCGAATCGAAAAGCTCTCCCTCAGGGGTATGGATCGTCGCTCCATTCGCCCCGATCACCCATGTCTTAAGCCCGGTCTTTGAAAATACTTCACGCACGTCGAATTCCGCGCGGCCGGTAGCTACAACGACCTCCACTCCTTTAGCCCGGGCCTGTTGAATCGCCTGTACATTTTCTTCGCTGATCCGGCTGTCGCGGTTTAATAGTGTCCCATCTAAATCTATCGCAATCATTTTCATATCTTAGTCCTCCTCCGTTACTAACAGCTCTACGTCATGAGTTTTGAGCAATTGTTGGAACTCCAGGCTCGGCGTCCGGTCCGTGATCAATAAATCAACATCTTTAAGTCCGGCATATTGATAAAAATCGGTGACTCCAATTTTCGTATGGTCGGCGAGGACCGTCACCTGCCTGGCCTGCTCCGTCATTTTGCTTTTGACCATACCGTCCTCTTCATGGGCGATCGTCAATCCGTGTTCTGAGATGCCGACCACTCCGATAAATGCATGATCGACGTTATATTTTGAAAGCCTGTCGGTAACAGACGTTCCATATAAAAAGCGATGCTCCTTATTCAGCTGGCCGCCTAATAAATGAATGTGAGCCTGCTTTTTATCCGATAAAATATCAGCCAGGTTAATTGAATTTGTGACGACCGTAATATCCAAATCCTCTAGCTGGGTGGCGCAAGACTGCACCGTCGTCGATGCATCAAGAATCACTTTGTCGCCACTGCGCAGAAGGGAAGCCGCTTTGCGCCCGATCGCGAGCTTTTCTTCAGAAACGGTGCGCAGCCGGTTCGTGTAGTCCTTTAATTCGTGGTGAGTCGTCGGCAGGATTGCCCCTCCGCGTGTGCGCACGACCGCCTGCTGCTCTTCAAGCTTGACGAGATCCCTTCGCGCGGTATCTCTAGACACCTCGAAAAGCTCACATATCTTTTCAACGGAAATTCTGCGGGTATGCTGTAAGTAGTTCATGATTTCAATGAGACGTTCTTGTTGATACAAGGTAAGCCGCTCCTCTTATTCATCTATTTATATAAGTTATTGTAAGTAATTATAATTAATAATACAAGTAAAATAAGTTATTGTAAGTATTAGTGCGTTTTGTGGAAATCCTATCCTGATATCTTGAAATCGAACATTATAACTTGAATAAAATTAATTGTTCGGTTTTTACATTGACGTTCTTTCCTAAAATTGATAAACTGACGTTGGAATAAATGAAACAGTAAATTAACAGGCGGAGGTGCCTTATGTCTTCAGTAGTAGTTGTCGGAACCCAATGGGGCGACGAAGGTAAAGGTAAGATCACTGATTTTCTATCACAGAATGCCGAGGTTGTCGCTCGTTATCAAGGCGGAAATAATGCCGGGCATACCATTAAATTTGACGGTGTCACTTACAAATTGCACTTAATTCCCTCAGGAATATTTTTTGACGATAAAGTTTGTGTATTAGGCAACGGAATGGTCATCGATCCGAAAGCCTTATTAGAAGAATTAAAATACTTACACGATAAAGGCGTATCTACAGATAACCTGCGCATCAGCAATCGTGCCCACGTCATTCTTCCCTACCACTTGAAGCTGGATGAGCTGCAGGAGGAAGAAAAAGGCGCAAACAAAATCGGCACAACGAAAAAAGGAATCGGTCCTGCGTACATGGACAAAGCCGCACGTACAGGCATCCGAATTGCTGACCTTATGGATAAAGACGCGTTCCGTGAAAAATTAGAGCAGAACTTAGCGGAGAAGAATCGCTTATTTGAAAAAGTGTATGAATCGAAGCTGTTTACTGTCGAAGAAATTTTAGAAGAATATTACGAGTACGGTCAGGAAATCGCAAAGTATGTATGTGATACATCTGTCGTCTTAAACGATAACTTAGATGAAGGCCGCCGCGTTTTATTTGAAGGCGCGCAAGGTGTCATGCTTGATATCGACCAGGGTACGTATCCATTCGTGACGTCCTCTAATCCGATTGCTGGTGGAGTGACGATCGGTTCAGGTGTCGGCCCATCAAAAATCAAACACGTCGTCGGCGTATCTAAAGCGTACACGACTCGTGTCGGCGATGGTCCTTTTCCAACTGAATTAGAAAATGAAACCGGCGATCAAATCCGTGAAGTCGGCCGTGAATACGGTACAACAACAGGCCGTCCGCGTCGTGTCGGCTGGTTCGACAGCGTCGTCGTCCGTCATGCCCGCCGTGTGAGCGGCATTACCGACTTGTCTCTGAATTCCATCGACGTTCTAACAGGTATCGAAACGCTGAAAATTTGTACAGCCTACAAATATAAAGGCGAAATTATGGAAGAGTTCCCAGCCAGCCTTAAAGTGTTAGCTGAATGTGAACCCGTCTATGAAGAAATGCCAGGCTGGACGGAAGACATTACGGGAGTGGAGACACTGCACGAACTGCCCGTCAACGCCCGTAACTACTTAGAGCGCGTGTCTCAGCTTACAGGCATTCCGCTTTCTATCTTTTCTGTCGGCCCGGACCGTTCTCAAACAAACGTCGTCCGCAGCGTATACAGTGAATAGTTTTTAAAATGGCACGTCTTCCTTATAATAAAGGGAGGCGTGTTTTTGATAGGTAAAAGAACACATACTACTTACGAAGGAGGACGTACACATGAAACGAATCAGCGTATTTGCCGGCTCCAGTGCAGGAAACGACCCGGCATTCACAGAGCATACAAAAAAACTCGGAGAAGCTTTTGCAGAGAAGAATATAGAGCTCGTCTATGGCGGCGCGCAAAGTGGACTAATGGGAGTGTTAGCTGATGCGATCCTTGAAGCAGGAGGAAAAGTGACAGGCATCATGCCGACCCCTTTATTTGAAAAGGAAATCGTCCATCAAGGGCTCACCCAATTTATCGAGGTAGAGACGATGCACCAGCGAAAAGAAAAAATGAGTGAGCTTGCTGACGGATTTATCGCACTTCCTGGAGGGTTCGGAACATTTGAGGAACTGTTCGAAACGATCACGTGGGCGCAAATAGGTCTTCACGTCAAGCCGATTGGAGTATTCAATATCGAAGGGTATTATACTCCCTTGATGGAGCTGCTCGATCATGCGATAGAAGCCGGATTTGTGCGGGCCGCAAACCGAAGCCTGCTTATCGAATCTACTGAGTCCCACGACTTGCTTTCGCTTCTTGAAAACAAGGCAGACGAATAGATTCATGAAAAAATATATTGCGTAATAGGAAACCCATATGGTATGATATTCTTCGTTGCGGTAAAGAAGTCATACTGGTCCGGTAGTTCAGTTGGTTAGAATGCCTGCCTGTCACGCAGGAGGTCGCGGGTTCGAGTCCCGTCCGGACCGCCATTTTTATTTATCCGCAGAACATCATTAAAAATTTCATCTATCATGGCTCGGTAGCTCAGTCGGTAGAGCAACGGACTGAAAATCCGTGTGTCGGCGGTTCGATTCCGTCCCGAGCCACTACTTGAAGCGTCAGCATACAATATGCTGACGTTTTTTTATATAAGTCGTTACATAACCGTAATATAACATACAAATTTTACCTTAAAAAAGTGTAAAAATACACAAAAAGAATAAATATAAAACAAATGCATGAGATATTTACCAGCTATATTATAAATTCATTACATCTTTTTCATTTTCAACACTAGTCTTTCTACCTATGGTAAATTGAAAAAGTGTCAAAAAATACGAGAATATACAAATAAAAAGAAAAATAGAGAGAGATTTGACATAGGGGGATTTGTACGTGAAAGAGACGACGGGCCTTTGGAAAAAGGCCTTGGCCATTGCTTTGCTTGCGATGACATTGAGCTTTGGTACGGTGTATGCCGAGGATAATCTAGAGAATATTTACCACGTCTACATAGACGGTAAACATCTAGGTCTTGTGGAAAATAAAGCAGATGCCGAGGAATATGTGGACCAACGCTTAGGAGAAGCGCAGGACAAGCATGAAGATGTAGATGTAGAGCTTTTAGAAAAAGTAACCTATGTACCTGAGAAACAGTTTTCTCCATCGGTTGAAACAGAGGAGACGCTCCGTGAACTTGAAGAAGAAATAGAAATAGCTGCATCAGCCGTTAGTTTAGTCGTAGAGGACGAAACAGTCGCTCACCTGGCGAACGAAAAAGATGCAGATAAAGCTCTTCAGCGTTATAAAGAGAAATTCGTCGATGAAGAGGATCTTCAAGCCCTGGAAGAGCGTTCCGATGAGGAGAAGCCGGACGTTGAAGATAAGACTATTATGGATGTCGAGCTGACGAAGCAGGTCAAACAGCAAGAGAAGCTTGTAGACCCTTCTGAGATCCAACAGGTGGACGACGCTGTAGAGATTTTAGAGAAAGGCGTCCCTGAACAAACGGTACATGTGGCTGACGAAGGCGAAGATGTGGAAGATCTGACATCTGAGTACGATGTGTCGAAAGATGAATTGTTACAGGATAACCCTGAATTAGATGAAAGTGATTCCTTATCTAAGGATGAGGAAATCGATATTACAGAAACCGAACCTGTAACAGAAGTTTCAGTTAGAGAAGAAGGTATTAAAAAAGAGAAAATCCCTTACGAAACAGAAATAGTCGAAACCGACGACTTAGAAAAAGGGAAAAAAGAGACGAAACAAAAAGGTCAAGACGGCGAGAAAGAAATACATTACTACAAAGACAAAAAGAATGATCGCACGATGGACGAAGGCACGATAAAAGAAAAAGAGATAAAAAAGCCTGAAAAAGAAATTATTCTTAAAGGCACAAAAGTGATCCCTTCGAAAGGGTCGGGCAATTTCTCATGGCCGGCCGTCGATGGATCGATCACAAGTAAACAGGGTGAACGTTGGGGTAAGTATCACAAGGGGATCGATATTGCAGGGGTAAAAGACAGAACAATTAAGGCTGCTGATCACGGGAAAGTCATCGAGGCCGGTAAAGATGGAGCGTACGGAAATAAAGTAGTCATTGATCATAACAATGGGTACGAGACGACGTATGCTCATCTGGAATCTATTGATGTAAATGAAGGTGACACTGTCGAAAAAGGTTCTTCTCTTGGAGACATGGGAACAACCGGACGCTCGACTGGCGTACACTTGCATTTCGAAATTCATAAGGATGGCTCATTGGAAAATCCTTTGGACCACATATAAACGAGAAGCTGCTATGATTTCATAGCAGCTTTTTTCTACTGGATAAGACATTTTCATCGAAATAAGTTAAAATGAGGGAAAGCACTGAAGTTGAAAAAAGGAAGTGACTGAATAATGGCACAGAAAATTTTAGTAGTAGATGACGAAAAGCCAATTGCTGATATATTGAAATTCAACTTGGAAAAGGAAGGCTATGAAGTGGTGTGCGCTTACGATGGCGATGAAGCGATCCGTAAGGCTGATGAGGAAAATCCTGAACTGATTTTACTCGACATCATGCTTCCTAATAAAGATGGAAATGAAGTGTGTCGTGAGGTTCGAAAAACTCATGCGATGCCTATAATTATGCTGACCGCTAAAGATGCAGAAATCGATAAAGTATTAGGATTGGAAATGGGCGCGGATGATTATGTCACCAAACCGTTCAGTAACCGCGAATTGATTGCTCGTGTAAAGGCGAACTTACGCCGCCACCAGCAGGAACCTGAGGATTCTTCCCAGCAGTCTAAAGACATTACGATCGGGCGTCTGGTCATTCACCCGGATGCTTATACCGTGACGAGAGATGGTTCGCACATCGAACTGACGCACCGTGAATTTGAGCTGCTCCATTATCTGGCCCGTCACACTGGACAGGTTATGACGCGTGAACACTTGTTAGAAACGGTATGGGGCTATGATTATTATGGTGACGTTCGTACCGTGGATGTGACCGTTCGACGCTTGCGCGAAAAAATAGAAGAAAGCCCCAGCAATCCAATGTGGATCGTAACACGACGAGGGGTCGGGTATTATTTAAGAAATCCAGAGCAGGAGTAGTGTTTGTGTATGAAAAAGGTAGGTTTTCTCCAGTCTGTTCGGCTGAAGCTGACGATCGTATATATTTTACTCCTCCTTCTAGCCATTCAGGTGATTGGGTCCTACTTTGTCGGGGAATTGGAGGATCGGCTCGTTGAAAACTTCGAAGAGTCGTTAGAGGGCAGGCTGAACTCTTTAAACTACAGCCTGCAGAATGCTTATGAAACGGAGCGGGACGATTCCGATACGACCCTAGAAACCGATGTACAGCGGCTGATCGACGATTTTAATGAAAGTGATATTCATAAGCTGCAAGTGATCGACTATTCCAACCGCCGAGTCATTGCTACATATGATCCGGAAGACTTTAACCGGTCAGACGTAGGTAAGAAATCAAATGACCCGAGGATTACCAGCGCCTTACTGTATAGAAGCAACCAGGATCCGGAGATTCAGCTCGACCCTGATACGCAGAACCGACTGCTCGTCGGGGCCAAACCGGTGGAAAGCAGTGATGGCGAAGAAGTCCATGCGGCGGTAAGTTATCAGGCGAATTTGACGAATGTATATGACCAGCTGCAGGATATCAATAACATTTTTGCGCGTGGGACGCTGTTAGCGATTACTGTGACGGCTTTATTAGGTATTCTTGTCGCCAGGACGATCACTAAACCTTTATCCGAAATGAGAAGACAGGCTCAAATTATGGCAACAGGAGACTTTTCACAAAAAGTGAGCGTGCACGGCAACGATGAAATCGGTCAGCTCGGTGTCACATTCAACGATTTGAATGACAAGCTGAAGCAGTCTCAAGCCACGACAGAAGGTGAGCGGCGGAAGTTAAGCTCCGTTCTTTCAAATATGTCGGATGGTGTTATCGCAACGGACCGTTTAGGTGCGATCACTTTAATGAACGCCCCGGCCTCCAAGCTGATCGGCCAATCCTTTGAAGAAGTGCAGGGTCAATCACTGATCGATATTCTCGATCTCAATGAACAGGTTACCGATGTGAATGATATTGAGTCGATCGGATCGATTATCATCGATTTAAGTACGGAGGATCAGCCGCTGTTACTGAAAGCCAATTTCTCGGTCGTTCAAAATGAAAATGAAGAAATGGACGGGTTCATTTCAGTAATCAGCGATGTAACCGAGCAGGAGCGGATCGAACAGGAGCGGAGGGAGTTCGTTTCCAACGTATCGCATGAACTTCGCACCCCGCTCACAACCATGAAAAGCTATCTCGAAGCATTGACGGACGGAGCGTGGGAAAACAAGGAAATCGCCCCCCGCTTCCTCGACGTTACACAAAACGAGACCGACCGCATGATCCGGCTTGTGAATGATTTACTCCAGCTTTCCAAAATGGATCGCAAAGATACCGGGCTGTTTAAAGAAAAAGTGGAGTTTATCGAGTATTTCAGCCACGTGATTGACCGTTTTGAAATGCATAAAGATCAAAAGAATGCGTTTGAACGAATTTTGACGGAACAAAGCTTGTATGTTTGGATCGATAAAGACAAAATCACTCAAGTGCTCGACAATATCATTTCCAATTCGATCAAATATTCCCCAGAAGGCGGAACGATTACCCTTAAAGCAGAAACGATGAAGAAACAGCTGCTTGTAAGTATCACGGATCAGGGGATGGGGATGCCGTCTGACACGGTTGATAAAATATTCGATCGTTTTTATCGGGTGGATAAAGCTCGGTCCAGGGAAGTGGGCGGTACGGGACTCGGTCTCGCTATTGCCCGGGAAATAATTGAATCCCACCATGGTCAAATATGGGCGAATAGTCAAGAAGGTAAAGGTACGACCGTTTTCTTCACCCTTCCGCTCATTAACCAGAAGCGGAGGAAGCGCAAATGAAGGTAGAAACGTTGAAATCTATTATTCTCGTCATACTCATCGGTTTTAGTTTGCTGCTTACTGTAGGTTTGTGGTACTACCAGCCGGAATATGAAAGTGCAGAAGACGGGGACAGCCTTATTGATGAAACGAGCATTGAGGGTGAAGAAGTCGAGATCTCTTCTCTCATTGAGCCGGATCAGTTCATTTTTCATCTGGACGGAGCGCATTATTCCTTTAGAAACCAAGCCGATACGAGACTTGCTTTCAATGATATGAGAGACTGGACGCTCTCAGGTTTGACTACCACAGAAAATCGAGAACCTCAATTCAATGAAGGCAATTGGGTGGAGCTTTCTTTTCCGACACGCATCCCTTCTAAGATGATTCCTGAACTATTCAACGTTGAAAGCGAAAATGAAGTGCCGTCCGGTCAATTCAACAGAATGTTCATTACGTATAACCCAGATGGGGCTGAGCTGATGTTCACGTCGGACTCAGAAAGTTCAGCAGCATTCAGAGCTTCCATCGGACCGGATGACGCGGATCAGTTAGCGGACAGCTACAGCGATGAAGAATTACTGGCCGAGCAGACTCTGTTTGCGGAAGATGAAGACAAGCGGATTTATATCCCGAAAGACAGTGTGACCGTCCAGGAGGATTCTGTAGAAACGGAACGAATTGATATTCTGCCTTTAAAAAATGAATTATTTCCTGACTCACCCGTCGTCAACGTTTCAGAGGGATCGACGAGCGAGCAGCGATTGACCGATAACAGCAGAAGACTAGAAACACTTGGCAACGGCAATCGAATGGAATACACGAAGCTCACGCCGAATACTTCAGATGTGCAAAGGGCTTTAAATTCGTATGACTTGTTAGAAAGAAGTGTGAATTTTATCAATACACATGAAGGCTGGACAGACACGTTCCGGTTATCGGAGCTGAATCCTTCCAATTCTTCTATTGTTTACAATATGTATTTCAATGACATTCCTCTGCTTTCCAGTGCAGATGACGTTCATAGAATCAGGCTGGAGTACGATGGCGAAGAAGAGCAGCGTTATGTGCGTCCACTTCGTGATTTCGACCCATCCTACCCGAACCCTAACGAAACAGAATTACCTTCCGGGGAAGATGTGGCCGCCTTTTTGGAAGATTCCCGTCAATATAACGTGAACCTGATCGAAGATATTAAAATCGGCTATACGATTGCTCCTCAATCTCAAAATTACCAGCAGGTGTATGACCTCATTCCCGTCTGGTTCGTCAAAGAAAATGGCAGCTGGAAAGAGATTAATGAGTTATCTTCATCGAGCGGAGAAGGAGGGGTAGCTCATGCAGTGGGGACAAATTAAAACATTGTTCATCCTCAGCTTCCTTATTTTGGATCTGTTCTTGCTGCAGCAATTTTTGACGAAGCAGGAGGAAGCTCAGGTAGGGACCCTGCAAGATTCGATGTTCGACGAAAGTCCTGCTGAGAATAACGTGGAGATCAGCGGAGACGTGCCGGAAGAAGCTCCTGAAGTCAGCTTTTTAATTGCTTCTCTCAGTGATTTTTCTGAAAGCCAGTTAGACGGCATTCGTGATTTAACCGATCAGGAGGCTCAAGTCTTCAATGAAAAT
The DNA here is from genome assembly GCF_024189295.1 of Halobacillus sp. A1. Lineage (GTDB taxonomy): Bacteria > Bacillota > Bacilli > Bacillales > Halobacillaceae > Halobacillus_A. The sequence goes on along the minus strand of NZ_JAIZEN010000011.1, from coordinate 19,360 downwards.
CTGCTCGTATCCACTTTAGATGAACCTGTAGATATTGAGGACGATGAAGAAGAGATCACAGAAGTCGTCGGTGAATATGTTCCCTTCATTAGTCAGTACTCGTATTGGGGATGGAATGAACAAAGAGATAAAATCCTTTTCTTCCAGACGACCAACACCCGGACGGTATATTACAATTCGGGAGGCGTATTGATGGTGGACGTGGAAGACGGGCAGATGACAGGGTATCAGCTGACCCAGTTAAGAGAAGATGAGGATGACAGCGGAGATGAACGCGAACTGTTAGAGCCGATTGACGTCATTGACATTTTATACGAAGACCAGGTCATTACGACGGGCGATGAAGTCACGGAAATGAAAATAGGCTACTATTCAGCAGCGACCTTTGATCCGACTCAGGTGTTCGCACCGATTTGGAAAATTACCGTCAATGGCGAAGAAGATCTTTTCGTCAATGCGGTGACCGGCGAAGGCCGTATGCTCGATATTGATGAAGACGAGTTTATTGAGGCTACAACAGAGTACTTTATGGACGTCATGGACGAAAATGGAGAAGATATCATTACTAATGAAGAAGCTGATGAAGAAGAAAACGATGATGAAAGCAGCTCTGATGAAGAGGAAGAAGAATAGATCGACATGGGGTGTCATACAATGAGTTTACGATTCAGTGTGCTTGCCTCAGGCAGTACAGGCAATGCATTTTATATTGAGTCCGGCGATGAGAAAATTTTAGTTGATGCTGGACTAAGTGGAAAGAAAGTGGAAGGGCTGCTTGATCAAATTGAAGTGGATCCACACGATCTTTCAAGAATTCTAGTCACTCACGAACATAGTGACCACATTAAAGGATTAGGGATTATGGCCAGGCGCTACAACCTGCCGATTTACGCTAATGAAAAGACGTGGCAGGCGATGGAAGGGCAGCTCGGGAAGCTTAAAACCGATCAGAAATTCCATTTCAATATGGAAGAAACGCGGACTTTCGGCGGAATAGACATCGAATCATTCGCCGTCTCCCACGATGCCGCCGATCCGATGTTTTATACCTTTCGTAAAGACGGAAAAAAAGTATCGCTCGTCACCGATCTAGGCTATGTATCCGAGCGCATCAAAAAAACGGTGGAAGGCTCTGACGCTCTCATTTTCGAATCGAATCACGATGTAAGCATGCTGAGGATGGGCCGCTATCCATGGAACGTGAAACGAAGAATTCTAGGTGATTCCGGCCACGTGTCCAATGAAGATTGTGCCCTTGCTCTCACTGATATTTTGGATGATCAAACGAAGCGCGTCTATTTAGCCCACCTCAGCTTGGATAATAATATGAAAGAGCTGGCCCGTATGTCCGTACAGGACGTGTTACAGGAACGCGGTTTTGAAATCGGCAGAAGAATCGAACTGCATGATACCGATCCCGCCTATGCGACGCCAATCTATGACTTGTAGGGTTTTAAAACTCAAAGTTAAGGTAAGAATAAGGTAGAATAAGATGTGGAAGAAAGGAAAGGTGATAGCCGTGGGATACTACGACGATCATTCACCAGCCACACAGCAGAAGAAGAGCCGCCGATTCATAACGCCTGCCCTTATCGGGATTGTGCTCGGTGCTGTTCTCGTTTTGCTGGCGTTGCCTGCGCTGGTACAAACCAATTTACTCCCTTATGACATGACAGCACCGGACGAGGACCGTGAATCCATAGAAGACGAAGACACCAACTTAAACAGCGAACGGGTAGAGCTTGATGTAAATACCCAGATTACAGAAATCGTAGAAGAAGTCACCCCCTCGGTCGTCGGGGTCGTCAATAACCAGTCCCAATCCCAGTTCTGGGAGGAGCCAGGCTCTGAACAGGCAGGAGAAGGATCAGGGGTCATTTACAAGCAGGAAGACGGAAAAGCCTATGTCGTTACGAACAATCACGTCATTGAAGGTGCAAACGATATAGAAGTCGTCATGTCCGATGAAACGAGAGTGCCCGCTGAACTCGTCGGAGGAGACGTATTCTCCGATCTCGCCGTACTCGAAATGTCGGACGAAACGGTCACCAAAGTAGCGGAAATCGGAACGTCAGAAAGCCTGAAAGTCGGTGAACCGGCCATCGCCATCGGAAACCCATTAGGATTACGATTCGCAGGCTCCGTTACGAAAGGAATTATCAGCGGAACCCAGCGTGCGATCCCTCAGGATTTTAACAACGACGGACAGCCGGACTGGCAGGCAGAGGTCATTCAGACAGATGCAGCGATCAACCCCGGGAACAGCGGAGGAGCGTTGATTAACGTCAACGGCCAACTGATCGGCATCAATTCTATGAAAGTCGCTCAATCCTCCGTCGAAGGCATCGGATTCGCGATTCCTATCGATGCGGCCCTGCCCTTAATCGAGCAGCTCGAGGAAAACGGCCAGGTGGAACGTGCATTTATCGGCATTGAAGCCTACGGATTAAAAGAAGTGCCTTCTTCAGAACTGCAGAGCACGCTCAACCTGCCAGACGATGTGGAAGATGGATTGTATATTCGAAGCATTACGCAAATGTCTCCAGCTTCAAAAGCAGGACTCGAACCACTCGACGTCATTACAGAGCTTGATGGAGAGCCCGTAGCCGACATCATCGATTTACGCAAATACTTGTACGATGAAAAGAATCCAGGAGATACATTAGAAGTCACCTATTATCGCAACGGTGAACAAAATTCAACAACCGTCACCCTTGGCACCCAGGAATAGACTCTTGTAAAAGCGTGTGCTCCTCAAAAAGCACACGCTTTTTTTATCCACACCGTGTGAATAATATTCTGGATAAATAGCATATATGGTGGCGAACATACATGCTAACACAATATAGACACATCAATTTGTGCATATGTGGATAGAACTGTGGATAAACTGTTCACACCGTGGGATAACTTGTGAATAGCTCAAAATTAACAATTTCTGTGCATAAGTCTGTGGATAATTGTGGGTAACTTAATTCGTTAGTCGTCTTATCCACATGTGCACAGGGAACAAAGCCTTAAGCTCTCCCTTTTTCAACAACATTCTACATAATCCTCTAATTTCCGCAAAAGTCTACTAACGGCTATCGAGAGTGGGTTATCCACATTTTTTCAAAAAGGTTGTCCATAACTCATCCAGTTTCGTACAATGAAGTGGATAAGGAGGATTACATATGATAGATGTTCGAAGCGATACCGTAACAAGACCCACCCCCGAGATGCGGAAGGCCGGCTATCACGTCGAGGTGGGGGATGACGTGTACGGCGAAGACTTGAGCGTTATAAAATTAGAAGAGACCGCAGCGCGCATGCTCGGAAAAGAAGCAGCCCTGTTCGTAACGAGCGGAACGCAAGGCAATCAGATCGCAGCACTGACCCACTGTGACCGCGGGGATGAAGTACTCCTCGAAGCGGATGCTCACCTTTTCCTATATGAAGGGGCAGCGATGTCCGCCTTAGCAGGCGTCCAGCCCCGCACGATCCAGGGCGTGCGCGGAGCGATGAACCCGGAGCATGTACGGGCAGCCGTGCGGCCGGATAATATCCATTTTCCTGAAACGGGAATGATCTGCATAGAAAACTCCCACAACAAAGCTGGAGGAGCCATCGTCCCTCTCGAAAACATGCAGGCGATTCATGACATAGCGAGAGAGCACGGCATTCCTGTCCATTTGGACGGCGCCCGATTATTCAATGCGTCGGTCGCTTCCGGCATCTCCGTTAAAGATTACGCGGCCCAGACAGATACGGTGCAGTTCTGTTTATCAAAAGGACTCGGAGCCCCTGTCGGTTCGATCATTTCCGGCTCCGCCGAGTTCATTCGAAAAGCGCGCAAATGGCGCAAACGCCTCGGAGGCGGACTTCGCCAGGTCGGCGTCATTGCCGAACCCGGGTACGTTGCGCTGACGACGATGGTCGACCGACTGGCAGAAGATCATGAACATGCGGCATTACTGGCCGAAGCTTTTGAACAAGTTCCCGGACTGAGCATTGAAGGACCGGTCGATACGAACATCGTTATCGTCAATGTTGCTGGTCTTTCCATGTCCAGCGATCACTTTGTGGAAGAACTGACAAAAGCAGGCGTATTTGCCGGGACGTTCGGTCCGGACACCGTGCGTTTTGTTACTCACTATGACGTGAACCGCAACGATATTAAACAAGTGATTGATCGGGTGAACGATCTGGCCCGCGTACGAAGCTGAAATTCTATCCACACAAAAAAGCCCTCTTCCACAAGCGCCATAGCGGCGGGGAAGAGGGCTTTTATTTATTGAGCAGCGGCGAGACCCGCTTTATTCAGGAAATTCCACGGCTGGTTGAAGTGCGGCTGGAAGAAGAAATCGACAAAGCCGAGCTCATCGACGGTCATTCCGCTTTGAGTGCAGACGCTGAGCGTATTGATCGACTGCGTCACGTCCACTTTTGACAACACTTGCGCGCCTACGATTTTACGAGACTCAGGGTCATAGCTTACCTTCAGCTGTACATTTTCAGCCGTCGGCATAAACTCTGGGCGATGCTTTTCATTAATTGTGATGCTTTTCACATGAACACCTAAAAGACGGGCTGAGGTTTCCGTCAATCCGGTAGAGGCCATGTTCAAATCATAAATGTGCAGGCCGGACGTTCCCTGGGTACCGACATTTTTCAGTACAGGTCCCATCAAGTTGCGAGCTGCGAGCGTACCCATGCGCACGGCGTTGGTAGCCAGCGGGATATAAGCGTGTCCGCCGGTCGGGTTATACTTAACCGCACAGCAGTCCCCTGCAGCAAAAATAGCTGGATCACTCGTCTGCATATATTCGTTCACTTTAATCGCTCCGTTGTCGAGCATGTCGACTTTCCCGCGCAGCAGATTCGTGTTGGGACGGAATCCTACACACATAATGACTAAATCGGTATCGATCCGGCCTTTGTTCGTCACGACCGCTTGGACCGAGCCTTTGCCTTCAAACTTTTCCACAGTCTCTCCTAAACGGAGGTCAATGCCGCGATGGCGGAAATCTTCTTCTATTTGATTGGTAAATTCCGCATCAAGATATCTATTTAAAATACGGTCGACGCCATCAATCAACGTCACCCGTTTCCCGGACTTCTCAAAAGCTTCCACGAGCTCGACTCCGATATACCCTGCGCCAACGACGGTCACGTGATCGGCATGCTCCGCTTTTTCAATAATCGTGTTTGCCTGGTTGTAGTTTTTCGCAAGCAGGACGTTGTCGAGATCGATGCCTTCGATCGGCGGCGTTACCGGCCAGGAGCCTGTCGTCATGACGAGTTTATCATAGTAGTCCGTCACAAATTCTCCGGTCACTAGATTCACAGCTTCAATGCGCTGGTTGATCGTATCGATGTCTTTCACGTCGTGCTGCATTCTCATAGAAATGCCCAGCTGTCTAAGCTGCTCAGGAGAAGAGTAAAACAATCCTTGAGGATCATCGACGACCCCGCCCACATACAGCGCTAAACCACAGGAAAGAAAGGACACGTTGTCATTGCGTTCATATACCGTGATGTCAGCTTCAGGATAAAGGTGAGCCATATTCGTAACCGCGGCGGTTCCCGCGTGAGTGCTTCCGATAACAGCGATTTTCATAATGTTTTCCTCCTTGGATATTGACTTGTGAAACAATTCACATAATCAACGTAATTTTATTATAATCCGTCCCATGAAACATTTCAACCTTTTTGTTCAATATTTCACAAAGTATATTCAATCGACATAATTTCAGCTTTTTTTCTTGAGATCGCCCATGTTTATCGATTTTTTAGATATAATAATAAAAAGACAATCGACGTGAAGGGGGCTATATGATGAAGAAAAAAAGGTGGCTTATCATAACCGTACTTTTATTACTTGTCAGTATTGGTGTAAACGTTTACCAGTACCAGACGTCCCAGGATGAGATGACAGCTGCTAAAACGACAGATTTAACGGCGATGCGCGGCCTGCTGACGGAGCTTGCGGTTCGAATTGGAGACGAGGATGCGACAGATGCGGAAATCAAAGCGCTCGCCTTTTCATTCAATAGAACGGCAGTCGACCTTTCTGACTCGAAGGACCTGTATCCCGGCGGTCATGCGGAGTTCGACTTTTATCAAAAAACCGCCCGCACCCTGCTCACTTATGTAAATAATCAGAACATCACAGAGATGCCGATCCAGCAAAGGGATACCGTCTTCCAGATTATTATGAGCGGACTCAGTTCAAGAGATGCAGATTTTATCGAACAGCAGATTGCTCAGTTGGATCCGTAAGCGAACCCTTTCCCTGATTGGAAAGCGGCCGTTTACATACTATACCCTCGCCTGTATAGAATTAGAAAAGGAAGAATTTACTGGTAAGAAAGTGCGTTGACATTAAATGACAACCTACTATAATTGAAAGTACAGCCGGTACAAGCGCGACTTGTGTCGGTTCATTTTTTTAAATACAGATGGGTAAATTATACTCTTAAGTATTTAATTTTCATTTAAGGGTGTCTTTTGTCTTTGGAACAATTAGGGACTTTCACCCAATAGATAGAATCGATCCGATCCGTAAATAGAGAGAAGGAAGATTCTTTTTCAGCAGTCAGAGCTTCGGAAATACAAAAAAAGGGGTTATATTATTCTATGTGTGGATTTATTGGGATTTTGCATAATAGAGGGCAGTCGGTCACGGAAGAATATACACAAGCATTTGAACAGAGCAATCATTTAATCAAGCACCGCGGGCCGGATGATGAGGGGTATTATCATGACGATCATATTTCTCTGGGCTTCCGCAGATTAAGCATCATCGATATCGAAAGCGGCCATCAGCCGTTTCATTTTGAAAACGAGCGCTACTGGATGGTCTTCAATGGAGAAATTTATAATTATGTCGAGCTGCGCGAACAGCTGATCGAGAAAGGCTACACCTTTCAAACCGAATCAGATACAGAAGTCATTGCTGTGCTGTTCCAGGATCAAAAGGAAGGCGCCTTCAAACAGCTGCGCGGCATGTTCAGCATTATAATATGGGATAAGCAGGAAAAAGATCTGTACGGCGCACGCGACCCGTTTGGCATCAAGCCGTTCTTTTACAGCGATTCAAACGACGTTCTCCGCTTCGCTTCAGAGAAGAAAAGCCTCGTGTCACCAAATGATGACGTCTCAACGCTCGCCCTGCAGCATTATTTAAGCTATCAATACGTACCGGAACCGTTGACGATGACAAGCGACGTACATAAGGTGGAACCCGGACATTATTTTATAAAAAAATCAGGCGGTTCCCTGCAGATGGAGCGTTATTTCCACGCGACGTTCAATCCGGTCATTACGGAAGAGAAACGTCAAATGAAACAGATTCAGGATGTCCTGTTTGATTCTGTCGGCATTCACATGCGCAGTGACGTGCCGGTCGGTTCGTTCTTGTCCGGCGGCATTGACTCGTCGCTGATTGTATCGATCGCCAAGCAGTACAACCCGAATATTAAAACGTTCTCCGTCGGCTTTGAACAAGAAGGCTACTCTGAAGTGGACGTAGCGAAAGAAACCGCCAACGCATTGAACGTAGAAAATCATGATTATTTGATTTCTGCTGAAGAATATGTAGACAAGCTGCCGAAAATCATGTGGCACATGGACGATCCACTGGCCGATCCATCCTGTGTTCCGTTGTATTTCGTCGCCCGCGAAGCGAGGAAGCAGGTGACGGTCGTGTTGTCCGGAGAAGGAGCGGATGAGCTGTTCGGCGGCTACAACATTTACCGCGAACCGGAATCCCTAAAAGCATTCAATTCGATGCCGGCCGTTTTGAAAAAAGCGTTGAACCAGGTGGCACGCGTCCTGCCTGAAGGCATGCGCGGCAAAAGCCTGCTTGAGCGAGGCACGACACCGCTCAAAGAACGCTTCATCGGGAATGCGAAAATGTTTGAAGAAGCGGAAAAAGAGCGCCTGTTAACACAGTACGCCAAAGAATATCCGTACCAGTCGCTGACGAAGCGCCTGTACCAGACAGCCGATGAATACCATCCGACCCACCAGATGCAGTATGTCGACATCCACACGTGGATGCGCGGAGACATTCTGCTGAAGGCGGATAAAATGACGATGGCGAACTCCCTCGAGCTGCGTGTTCCATTTTTAGATAAAGAAGTGTTCAACGTCGCACGCCAGCTCACCGTCGACAGCACGATCGCCGACGGCACGACGAAATCGATCCTGCGTAAAGCCGCGCGAGGCATCGTGCCCGATCACGTCCTCGACCGCAAGAAGCTCGGCTTCCCGGTACCGATCCGCCACTGGCTGCGTAATGAACTGTACGACTGGGCGAAAAAACTGATCAACAACAGCCCGACCGATCACCTGATCAGCAAAGCCGTCGTACTCGAGCTGCTTGAAGCCCACGTCCAGCAAAAAGGGGACTATTCCCGTAAGATCTGGACCGTGCTCATGTTCATGCTGTGGCATCAAATCTACATGGAAGACGTCTATTCCTTCGAAGAGCTGCAGAAAGTCGACGAAACGAAAAGTAAAGTGTACGAACAAATGTCACTCGTCTAACGACAGAAAGGGTCCACTCTCAACTCGAGAGTGGACCCTTTTTTATAATTCCAGCGTTTCTTTTAACAACTGCAAATCCGTCGCAATCATCGCCGCATCCAGCATAAAATTCTCCTCGGATATCTCAGGAAGCCTGAATAACGTGAACATCACTTCACAGCCCGGCCCATTGTGAATCACCCGCATCGGATTCAAAAGCTCAGCACCCGCGCCCACCGTCACATAATGATCCAGCACGCCGTGCGGATTATCCTCAACGAAGCGAATCTTCGCCCGGCCGTCTTCCGTCTCCACAATCCAATCATCGCCTTTTTTGGCCACCGACAAACAGAAGGACTTCGCCCACGCCGGCAGATTCATCGGCTCGTGCACGAAACGGTACACTTCCTGCATCGGTCTATTAATCGTTACGCTTACCGTTTTCGCCTCAAACATGTTCAGCACTCCTTCTCACCTAACCATACCCCTTTTACGCAGGAATATATACTGGAAAATAAAAAAATTTTGGCGGAGATTTTTTAGACTTTAAAGGAGGAGTCATTCTGCATCAGCTGCGTAAGGAGTAAATGTACAACCTCACGAAACTTCTCTGGATATAAAAAAGACCAGCTTTATAGCTGGCCCGCCATCAGTTCCACCGTTTCCTTCAACCGTCGTAAATCACTCACAAGCAAAGATCCATCCAGCAAAAAGTCCTCATCCGACACGTCAGAAGGGCGAAACAACGTCGCCACCACTTCACAGCGACGCTCCCCGTTTGCGATCACCCGCATCGGATGAACCATTTTCTCCCCTGTCGCAAGCGTCAGGTCGTAATCGGCGACCCTATAAGGGTTATCCTCCGCAAACTGCACGCGCGCCTTCCCATGGCCGGTCTCTACGAACCATACGTCCTGCCTGCATGCGACTGAGAGGCAGAACGATTTTGCCCACGCGGCCAGATTCATCGGTTCGCGCAGGAAACGGTACGCTTCATCCGCACTGATATTCACCGTCACGCTGACTGTTCTCGTATCCAACATCCGATCCCCTCCGCATCACACGTTTTTCTCCTTCATTATTTCGTTATGCCCTACGGATGAATTCTCCATCCGTAGTTTTGGTTAACTTGTTGAGAAATATTTAACAGGGATTGGGGTAACCGGGGTTCGTTGCCGCATTACGAGACAGGGGTGGTTGGGAAGCTACTCGCTTTCCTGTGGGGGACCTGGCGAGCTTCCTCGGGCTTACAGCCCTGTGGGATCTCGCCTACCTCCTTCTCCCACGGGAGTCTCGCAGCTTCCCAACCACCCCATTCATAAATGGAATTAACGAACCCCTTTAACCAGAAGAGGATCTTCCATATCATTGTCCTGTGAGAATATAGAGTTCAATAGAATGAATATTTACAGAGGCAATATAAAAAGTGCCTGGCCCTGAGGAATCGGGACCAGGCGCTCTTTTATTGGTAATTGATAATCGCTGGATTGGGATCGAGTTTTAAGATTTCCTCTGGATCCATAACGGGTTGATCCTTATCGTAAAAGATTTTAAATCCGCCGTACTGAATTGCTTTATTACGTACGAAGTTCCCGTAAAGCGACTGTTTCGCGTTGGCATCGCCCCAGCCGTCATAGTTCAGGGCGACTTCGACATTGTCGGTCGGTTGAATCGCTTCTCTATTCGTCAGCACGTCATCCGTGAACTGGTGAACGAAAACGAACTTATCCGGTAAGTTGTTTTCCTCAGTCAGCTGGGATACATACTCAACCGCTTCCTGCACTTCAGCACCATCGACCTGTCCGAGATCTTCTCCCGGCGTTTCTCCTTCATCGACTTGAAATTCGGTGTCAATCGCCAAGTGAACGTGAGGGTGCTTCAGCCACTTCTCAATCATCTTCACCTGATTCATGACGGAATCCGTGCCGAGCTGAATATCAAGCATCACAAGTGCGTCGTGCTCCTCAGCAAGCTCGACATACTCATCAATGTTCTCTTCGTCCGTCATGCGGACGTATTTTCCATCAGGTCCAGGCTCATTCTGGGCCATCGTCGCAATCAGCTCAATCGTCGGAACCGCCGGACGCTCCGGATCGGCGTCCGAATATGCCTGCGTCTGTTCCTTCAGCTGCTTCATGTACTCCTCTGGTTCCAGCTCACCGAGAATTCCCATGTTTTCCGATTCAGGAGTACCATAGAACGCCACAAGCCGATGATCCTTCAACGGTCCATCAGACGGGTCCTCCACCCCGTCAGCCAGCGTCTCCCCAACAGGGATGGAACGCTCCGGATCTCCTCCCTGTGCCTGAGCTGCAGGCATGTGCTGCTGCTCCTTTTCAGATAGACTTTCATCTAGAGGCACAGCGTCTTCCGAAGGCTCTAAAGCTTTATAAGGCGGATCAGGCTCTTCTTTTTTCTCTTCTTCAGAAGAAGCATCCTTACCCTCATGCTCCGAAGAAGTCGGAGACGAATCCGTACAAGCCGCCAGTAAGAACATAATAAACACCGCCAATAGCAGCAGAGAAATCTTTTCCATAACATCACACACTTCCTTCTCTAAAACAGTAAATCACTGGAATATTGAAGAAGTTTAACATATTTTTCTTGCGCTATGCCGTATGTAAATAAATTGAAAGAAATCTTACACACTTCTGCTTTAAAGGAAGCGGCCGAAAGCCAGCAGCTTTCATGATAAAATGGAAACAGAACAACGAGCTGGAGGACGAAACCAATGAAAATAACGATCGTAACCGTCGGAAAACTAAAAGAAAAATACCTAAAACAAGGCATCGAAGAATACATCAAGCGCCTCACCCCCTACGCCAAAGTGGAAGTCGTCGAAGTCCCCGACGAAAAAGCACCCGAGAACCTAAGCGAAGCACAAATGCTCGAAGTGAAGCAGAAAGAAGGGGAGCGGATCCTATCAAAAATCCAGCCAGACACCCACGTCTTCACACTGGAAATCGAAGGCAAGCAGCTCACTTCTGAAAAACTCGCTAAGCAGTTGGACGACCTGGCGACGTATGGGAAGAGTAAGGTAGCGTTTGTGATTGGTGGATCGCTTGGATTGAGTGATGAGGTGCTGAAGCGGAGTGATTATGGGTTGTCTTTTTCGAAGATGACGTTTCCTCATCAGTTGATGCGGTTGATGTTGGTTGAGCAGGTGTATCGGGCGTTTAAGATTAATAGGGGGGAGCCTTATCACAAGTAATGACTAATCTTCAGTACCTATAAGTCATTAATTCTTATTAAAATACTCCCTGCTAGTCCTAATTAATTTTTTGGTAGATTTACAATTATCAAATTAAAAAGTAGATAAGACCTATCAATGAGAATTGAAAATACTAATCTTATTAAATAAATGTATATGGATAAAGAAGGTAAAAAGCTATATTTGAAGAATATGTATATTATTAAGAGTATTTAGAAAGGTGGTATTACAGTATGCATCTAAAAATTAAGAGGATAGCGGATACTATTCATGGAAATATACAGATAAGTAGTATTGAAAAGAAATTAATATCCCAGCATGCCTTTAACAGATTACATAATATAATGCAAAATTCGACTGCTTTTTTAACCTATCCTTCTAATCAAACTAAAAGATTCGAACATTCATTAGGTGTGATGCACATAGGCGGTGAGATTTTCTATAATAGTGTCTCAAACGCTGAAGAAGATGTGCTAAGTGAGTTTATGAAAGAAGCGAAAGAAGAAGTTCAGAAGTTAAATGAAGATAATGGTGAAATATTGAGACATAAATTTAATGAACGTCTTGACGATGTTCTTGAAAGGTTTGAATCTGCAGATATTCTAGACCCGTTATATAAAAAGAAAGCACCAAGTGTGATAGATGACAGACATAAAAATTACTACTATTTAGTATTCCAGTCTATTAGGTGTGCTGCTTTGCTACACGACTTGGGCCATCCGCCATTTAGTCATGTAACAGAAAGTGCTTTAAACGAAGTGTTAAAAAAAGTAAAAGGGAGAGAAAAAACCACAAAGAGAATGGACTTTTTTTTGGATATAATGGATTCTTATCATAATGAAAGAAAGAATAAGTTAGAGTTGCATGAAAGGATAGGCAATAACATTGCGGATCGACTATTTGAGTTTGTTAATAATGAAACTAATCAAGATTCCGATGATATGCAACTATTTTCTATCTATGTACGTTATTTAACAATCAAAATTTTAAAGGAAGAAAATGATTTTTTTAAAGATATCCATTCAATTATTGCTAGTCCTATTGATTGTGATAGATTAGATTATGTTACTAGAGATCTTATTAATTCTGGATTTACAAAAGGTCATATTGAATATGATAGATTATTGTCTTCTATGAAGATGATTAAACAAATTGAAAAATATTATTTCGTGCCTTCTGTTAGAACATTAAGTACTATAGAAGATTTTTATCAGAGATACGTATTTCTATACAAATATGTTATCTTTCACCATCGTGTTGTAAAAACAGATCAACTATTAAGTGAAATAATTTATGATCTTTCAATGAGCTATCTTGAAGAAGAAAGTGAAGAAGAAAGTAAAGAGGATCCAAGCTTAGCATTACCATTAAATATATCAGGGTTATGGAAACCTATAAAAGTTGTGAATACTAACAAAAAATACTTTAACTTAATTACACAATGGGACGATGCATGGCTACTTACAGTTTTGAGACAAAAATTTTATGGGAATTACCAAGACACAAATAACAAAACTGGTAAACAATTGGAAGAAATTCTGTCAAATAAAAAATATTACCATTCATTAATTAAAAGAATGGATGATTTTTTAATCATAGATAAAAACATCATTGAAAACATAGACATAAAAAAAATTCGAATTAAAGACCCTGAATTTCTTATTGATTTGTTGGAAAAGCAACATGATTTATATCACCAAAGTTATTCTGAATGGAAGAAAAAAGCTCCTTCTTTTGGTTTTTTTTATTCTACAATAAATAAATTATTTGACTCTTTACTACGGTCTGAAGAATTCACAAAAGTGGTCGAAAATGCTATTATAGAGACGTGTGAAAAATTTGAGATTGACTTTGAAGAGCACGTATTGGTTAATTATAAAAAGTTGAAAACTGGTCTTGATAAGGAGAAACCTTACTTACAAGGTGAGGATGGAATCATAACTTTAAGTGAAGTTTCGAGAATCGAACATGATCTTAATCTTGGAAAAGATGTTTTCCCTCAAATCTTTATTTATATCCTTTTAGAGGAAGGGCAATTAAATGTTGAAGATTTCTTAAAAGATTTAGGTGCAAACACAGGCAAATTATTGTCTCAATACTTTGAGGAGGAGAGTTGATATGCTAAAGATACAAGATAGTCAAAATTATAAGATTGCAAAAGTAGTATTCTCTAAAGGTGAATTTAATCAAGAGCAAGTTAATAAAGAATTAAATTCAACAGGTGTGTCTCTCACTTTAGAAGAACTATCTGATATTTTAGAAATGTATTGTGATAGAGGTTTAATTTCAAAAATTGGCAATCATTATTCGGTTAATTCTTAGTACTGTACCAAAAAAAAGATAGGAATAACGAAATAGAAGAAAATTTACAGTTAAAAAAGAAGAACCAACAAGTAAAGTCCAATGTCGTTAGTGATTAATTTTTTAGAATTAATTTCTAAAAAAGGTGCCCTTAATTTGGGCACCCACAAAATTAGATGAAAATTTCATAACATACTAACCTAATTCCACTATCATCATTATTGGTATTATTAACATCCTTAACATTTATATATTCTAACAAATCATCTAATTTACTTATTAATTCATTATCGGTCATTGAAGGGAAATTGATAGATTTTAACTTATTAATAGTCCCTCTATGTAGAGGTTTTTTAAGTTTTTTTCGAATCATTCTTTGTTCGAGAGTAATTTTGTTTCTGAATTTTGCTTTTGAAAAAATATTTTCTAATCTTTCAGCAATATTTTTTTGAACTATGTCTATTTCCGAAGAGGTAGCTTTAATTTGAGCTATGTCTCTTAATTGGTCTGTTACATGTTTTTCACCTAACTCTAAAATCTCCTCAACATTAAAATTAATTTTTCTTTTCAATGGTCTTACGTTTAGATAATTTCCATTTGAGATTATCTTGTATATTTCTGCTTTGCTAGTTTTAAATTTATTTGATTTAATATCATAAAATAACCAATAATTATTACCTCCTGATTTATAATACATAAATATTCCTTTATTTTCATCTGATTTACGAATCGAGAAAATACCGTCTGGTATATTAGAGGCAAGAGTCATGTTTTTTTCATTATTAAATAATAATTCTTTATAATCTTCATATATATATTCCTCTGAAGGAATGAAATCATCTCTATCTTGTTCTAACTCATCTAATACAGTTACATCTTCCATATTAACCATTTTAAGATGCCGTTGATCTTTTTCATTAAATACTTTGTCAATAAGCACTTCATCATCTGATATAATTTGGCTCTCATTACCAATTGTTTCATTAATATATCTTATTTTTTTGGCAAGTCTCTTTGTTAAATTTAATAGTGCATCTAATTTATCATCTGGAATAAAATTATAAATATAAACATTGTCATGCTGAGTCGTAATACGGTCAATTCTGCCTTCTCTTTGAATGATTCTTACTGGGTTCCAGGTGAGATCATAATTAATAATGGTATTACAATCTTGAAGATTTTGTCCTTCTGACAATATATCAGTTGAAATTAATATATCAATTTCTGGTTTATTTGAATCAAAAAAATCTGGATTTGCTTTTGGGGAAAATTGTGCAACTACTTTTTCTTTCCTGTTATTTTGGTTATTTTTGCTGTCTATTTCACTAACTTCCCCAAAATTGTATTTTGAAAGGTTTTCATATAAATAACGAGCAGTATCTTTAAATTGAGTGAAAATGAGTAATTTAGGCCGTGAATTTTTACTTTGACTAAGTCTAATATGATTAATAAATGTTTGAAGTTTCACGTCTTTTTCGTTATCAATATCTTTAATTAGACTAATGATTTCGGAAAGGTCTTTTTTATCTGATTGCACCTGGTCTTTTAATTTTTGAATGTTACCATGATAATCAGAAACGTCTATTTTTACGAAATCATCTTCAATATCATAACTATCTGATTCCAACAATGACATAATTTCTTTTTTCAATATTAAATAGCCATTATCCATTGAGTTAAGGAGTAATTCACTATATCTTATTTGCTTCATTATAGAGTTTCTAAATGCTTCTACTGAACTTTCAAATCTCTTAAGAAACATAGATCTTACAAGTGATTTATTGAAAAATTGTTGACCCTCTGAAAGGGTATCATCAGCAATTATTGGCAAATGCAAGTTTTCTATAATATTGGCTATTTTTAAGAATATGTTTTCTCCATATAAGTCAGATATACTGTAACTGATTTTTTTTAAATTTCTTTTAGGGAATTTTAATTCTTTGCCATTTACAAATAATTTCTTTTGTTTGTTACCGTATTTTTTCTTAATAAAAGTCCGACTTCTTCTTATCATTATTTCATTTAGAATGTTTGATACTTCATCTTTTTTTTCTTCGTATTCGTTAAATATATCCCTTAATTTTGCTATTCCGAATTTATTCTTAAAATCATCATCTTTTAAAAATAAAGTCAGTATATTATATAGGTCGTATATAGAATTATTTACGGGGGTGGCAGTTAATTGAACAATACTCTTATCCATAGTAACTTTTATTAATTCCCTGTGCCTATTTGCATTTTGATTACGGAAATTGTGAGCTTCGTCTATAATAATTACATCTACGTTTAGCAATTCTTTATTCGGAATGCCGTTCCTACCGATACTCTCCTGTGTAATCACATTAGCGCTAATATTTAAAAAATTTGCTTGGTTTTGCCACATGGATTTTAATGAGCCAGGACAAATTATTGTGGTAGTTTTTTCTTGTAATTTAAAATATCTTAGAAGTCCTTTAGCGACATATGTTTTTCCAAGTCCAACACTATCTGCAATAATAACACCATTGTAACTGTCTAAAATTTGAACCGCTTTTTTAACAGCAAATGCTTGGAATTCTGTAAGATCATCTAGTTTAAGGGCCTGAATATCCTCGAATATATTATCGTCTTTTAAAAATTCAAAAAGTGTTTTTAATAATATATCAAAGGGCGAATAATCATACTTTTCAACTTGTAAGTTGTTTTCAATGACACTTAATAAGTCTTTATTGAAATCTTCAGCTTCTTCCCAGATTTCTTTGTACCATTTCTTTACTTCGCTTATAGCTGAAGGTTGTCTTAAAATCGCATTTAATTCAGTATTAACCTTGCTATTATCGTCTCCAAGTCCACTTTTAGAAAAATTACTTGAACCAATAATTGCATATTGCTCTTTTATTTCACCATTATTATAGCCTACATCTAGTATATAAGCTTTTGAGTGAAATTTTTCTTTTACATATATTTTAAAATTGACTTTACCATCTCTAATCATTTGAGACAAATCGTAAATCATTTGTTTTTGCTCATCGCCTAAGTAGGATATATCTTTTTCCATTGAATTAAGGATAAGTTGTTTTCGTAATTCATAACCACTTGATAATTCATGAGCAGTTAAGGCATCAGTTTCGTTTCCTATAACAATGTTAATAGTACACTCAGGGTTAATATTTTCTTTGATTAAGTTGAAGCCATTCAGGTAGAAATACCCTGACGCAATTTCTACCTTATCTGCATATTTTATTAAACTATTAAGTGTATCTTTTAATAGTGTTGTTCTGTTATCAATTATTTCTGGAATTTCAGGCACTTAATCCAACTCCGTTTCTTATTCAATAATACCAATTAGAGTTTTTTTGTCTTCTTCGTTTATTGAGTATATTTCAAAAGCTAATTTATCAATAAACTTTTGATTACTCTCTATTTCAGACTTATTCCCTTTTTCTTCGCTGAGTATTGCGGACAGAATGAGCCACTAGTGCGGAGTTTTGAGCCGTTGAATGCGGGAAATAGAGCCAGTGAATGCGTACAAATGAGCCGCCGGGTTCAGATGATCTAATAGGAAAAGCCATTGAAACGAGTGTTTCAATGGCTGTGGTCTTTACATACATGATGAATGATCCAACTCTTGATTTTTGAAGGAAAGAGAACGTATAACCAATTCACCTATACCTATTTCTTGATCCTCGGCCTCAAGACAAGCAGTTAGTCAGCCGTGAAAAAAATAAGTAACGGCACGTCTTTCCAACTCTACTGGTCTCATGAATTAATCCCCAATCCGTGACGTTCCCTCATCGAAATCTCGCCATCAACTAGGATCTTATAGGAGTCATGCACAATGCGGTCGAGAATCGCATCTGCTATCTGAGCCTGTCCTAACTTCGAGTGCCACCCTTCGGGTGAGAATTGGGAACAGAATATCGTGGATGTCCGCTTTATTCTCGATTCGATTATTTCTAAGACATGAAGGGCGTGCTCCTCTGAGAGCTCCGTCAGTAGCCATTCATCCAGTATCAGAAGATCAATCTTCTTGTATTTTTGGATGAGTTTGCGGAAGCTTCCATCAGCTTCATACTTCGCTACAGCTAATTCATCCAGTAATTCTGGCAACCTGATATATTTCACTTTGTGAAATTGGCGACAGGCATGAATGCCAAAAGCATTCGCAATCCATGTTTTGCCGTTCCCCGAAGCGCCCATCATAATAATGTTGTGGTGATTCTGCAGATAATTACCTGTTGCCAACTCCAAGATGAGATTTTTGTCTAGCTTGCGGTCCGGGTGATATTCAATGTCTTCAATGGCCGCGGTAGGATCCTCAAAAGTGGCTTGTTTTATTAATCGTTCCAATCGGTTGGATTTTCGGCGATCATATTCATAGTCAACCAGGAGGTTGAATCGATCATCAAAATCCATCGTTTGATAGTCTTTGTTTTGTCTCTGTTGCTGATAGAGTTCTGCCATTGCTCCCATTTTCATTTCTGTTAATTTACGTAATGTTTCTTGGTTCATTATTTGTTGCCCCCTCCGAAGTATTTGGCCCCACGTGTAAAGCCGTGGTTTTCGTGGTGAATGATGGTGTGTTCATCTTTTGCCTTGCGCTTCTTCCGCCTGTCTAAAATCCCTTTTAACACAGGAATGGTAGGATTAGTGGAGATATCCAGTAATGTTCGAGCTGCCGTTTCCAGATCATCCTTTGTATATTTGGAGGAAACATTTCGTAACGAGCTTAGAATCGTTAGTGCTTTCTTTTCCGGATGATGTTTAAGAATATGGGCAACCAGTCGATCAGTAGAAGGTCCGATGGACCCTGCCCATTTCTGGTTGTTCTCCGGAGTGTGCTCCAGATATGATCGATGGTTATCCGGCATGTGATCCGGGTTCGTAGAGAATTGGCCTACTTCCTCAAGGGACCGTTTGTGGGATGCAATTCGCACTTCTTTAAAGTACACTTCTAGTAGATCCGTGGACAGTCGAATATCGACCTCTTCACGGACATACTCATACGGAACGGAATAGTACATGCGATCAACTTGGATGTGGTAGTTCAGTTGAACCTTTGCAGTTTTCCATTCCGCAAGTTTGTAACGGGTTGGAGGAAGTGGCTGAAGGTGAGATTTCTCTTCTTCCTCGAATACCTGTTTCCTTGATCCAGGACGTTTTTGAAAGTCTATCGTGTTGATTTCCTCAAGCTTTTTATGAATTTGTTGATTTAAATCTCCCAAATGGAAACATTGGTAGTTTCGTAGTGAAGCGATGATTTGACGTGAAATGTAGCCGACCGTTCCTTCCACGCTGGCCTTGTCTTTTGGCTTTCGAACCCGACTGGGAACAATGATGGTACGATAGTAATCTGCC
>NZ_JAIZEN010000010.1 GCF_024189295.1 Halobacillus sp. A1 | reverse complement strand
TCCTGCGCTCGACTTGCATGTATTAGGCACGCCGCCAGCGTTCGTCCTGAGCCAGGATCAAACTCTCCATAAAAGTTAGTTTGACTTGCTCATTTGCACACCGAATGTGCTTGTTTTACTTCCTTCTTTAACAGAAAGAAGACTTGACGTACTGGTTGGTTCGTTCAGTTTTCAAAGATCAAATGTTGTTTGCCGCTTCAAAACAGCGACTTAATTAATATATCACGGTGTAAGTTTTAAGTCAACAACTTTTTTTCCGTTTAATTATTAATTATGTGTTTCGTTTGCCGCCCGCTCTTTATGCGACGCTTATTAATATATCACGCATCCAAGGGCACATCAAGACTTTATTAATTAAAAGTTTTTTCTGACATTTGTTCATTAAAAAACAACTCCCTTCCTAATGGAAAGTGGCCGTTAGGAAGGGAGTTTGAGCTTTTCATTATTTGTTTCTCATTTGTGGGAAAAGGAGAACATCACGTATCGAAGCTGAGTTTGTTAACAGCATGACGAGACGATCGACTCCTATACCTAAGCCCCCTGTTGGCGGCATTCCGTATTCCAGGGACTCCAGGAAATCGTCGTCCATCAGGTGTGCTTCGTCGTTTCCTTCTTCGCGTTCTTTCAATTGACCTTCAAAACGTTCACGTTGATCTATCGGATCATTAAGCTCAGAGAATGCGTTAGCGTGTTCTCTTCCTACAATGAACAACTCAAAGCGGTCAGTAAACCGGGCATCTTCCGGATTCTTTTTCGCTAGAGGTGAAATTTCGATAGGGTGGCCATAAACAAAAGTAGGCTGGATTAGTTTTTCTTCTACCTTTTGCTCAAAAAATTCATTCACGATATGACCAAACGTCATAGTTTCCTGAATCTCGATGCCGTGTTCTTTAGCGAGAGCTTTCGCTTCTTCATCACTCATCTCTGTCCAGAAATCTACACCAGTGTACTCTTTGACCGCATCAACCATATGGAGACGTGTCCACTCAGGCTCTAAATCGATTTCCTGATCATCATACTGTACTTTTGCCGTACCAAGGACCTCTTTAGCAATATGAGCAATCAAATGCTCAGTCAAGCTCATAATATCGTGGTAATCTGCATAGGCTTCATACAGTTCGATCATTGTAAACTCAGGGTTATGACGAGTGGAAATTCCTTCGTTACGGAAAACTCGTCCAATTTCATACACCTTTTCCATGCCTCCGACGATCAGCCGCTTCAAGTGCAGCTCAATCGCAATCCTCATATAGAGTTCCATATCCAGAGCGTTATGGTGAGTGACAAAAGGACGTGCAGACGCTCCGCCGGGGATGCTGTGCATCATTGGAGTTTCTACTTCTAAGAAACCAAGGTTATCTAAGTACCTGCGCATGGATTGAATGATCTTACTGCGCATCACAAAAGTATCTCGGCTTTCAGGATTAGTGATTAAATCCAAATAACGCTGACGATAGCGCTGCTCAACATCTTTTAAACCGTGGAACTTCTCAGGTAAAGGACGAAGAGATTTCGTTAAAATCTCGAATTGATTCGCTTTTACAGAAAGTTCCCCTACATTCGTTTTAAACATTTCCCCCGTTACTCCAACGATATCTCCAATATCTGCTGATTTAAAGATTTCGTAAGCCTCTTCTCCGATTGCATCTTTACGAACATACAATTGAATTTGCCCGCTTAAATCCTGGACATGCGCAAAGCCGGCTTTACCTTTTCCTCGCTTCGTCATAATTCGACCAGCAATTGTGGCAGGAATCTGCTTCTCCTCTAACTCTTCTTTAGTAAATTCATCATATTGAGCAGTCAATTCTTCAGCTAAAGCCGTTCGTTCGAATTTACTTCCAAAAGGGTCGAGTCCCTTCTCACGATATGAATTCAACTTCTCCCGTCTCACCTGCATTTGGTCATTGAGTTCTTCGGACATGATCATCACTCCATTCTTATAAAAGTTTTTATATAAAACGCTGGTTCCGAAAATAAAAACTGCCAGCAGACGACTGGCAGTATTGTAACTATCGTTTAGTATAGAAAAGTCCTTCATAGGTGTCAACGGCCAGTACGCTTATGATACCTTTATACTCTCTTCTACATAGTCAGCGAATTCATAAAGAATTCCAAACATTTTTTCACTAGTTTCCACTGCGTTGATACGATTACATAGAAGGCCGTTGCCTTTTAGACCTTTTACATACCATAATGTGTGCTTACGCATCTCTATGATCGCTACTCAATCCCCTTATCACTGACCACTTCGGCACCCAAATTCTTTAACCGTTAGGCAAAAGTTAAATTACAAGCGCCGGCCACCTGAGCCAATACGACCTGTTTAGAATTTCGATTTCCTCTATTTGAAACATGGTGCAATCCATTAAATAAGATTTAATCCCAATCTATGTTCTGAATTTACTTGATAAAAATGATTGCTGTCAGTCTCGCTTCCAAATCCGAACCTTTTTCAATTCATCCTTCGGCATTCGGGCCACAATTTCCTGTGCCTGTTGATTGACCGATGTAATATGGACAGCGGGATTCAATTCTGCTAAAGGCACCATCACAAATGCTCTTTCATGCATATGAGGATGCGGAATTGATAAACGTTCATCTTTAATATTTTCTTGATTATAGAGTAAAATGTCAAGGTCTATTGTTCTAGGCCCCCATTTAACCACTCGTTTTCTCCCTAATTCCCGTTCAATCCCCTGACAGTAATCAAGCAGGTCCAGAGGACTGAGCTCCGTTTCTGCCTCAACTACCATATTTAAAAAGTCATTTTGATCAGTATACCCAACAGGGGCGGTCTCATAGATTTCTGATTGTAGGGTGATTATAATTTCTTTGTGCTGCTTCAATTCTTCAATAGCGTCGGCTAAGTACTGGTGACGTTCATCTAAATTTGATCCTAATGCAATATAGACCTTAGTCATCTTTTCGACTCCTGTATATATCGATAGCCACTGATTTGTAATGTCCGGGAATCGGAGGGTCAGGCTTAGTTACTTTTACACGACAAGCATCTAATAAATGAAATTGCTGAAGCAGCTCGCCAGCCAGATTCTCAGCTACCGCTTCAACTAAATTCTTCGGCTCGCCTTCAACTATAGATTTAGCCGCTTCGTAAACATCCCCATAATTGATCGACTCGTCCATATCGTCTGATCCACCTGCTGGTTTTAAATCAAGTTCCAACTCCAGATCCACATAAAATCTCTGCCCTAATTTATTTTCCTCAGGAAAAAGTCCGTGATATCCCCAAAATTCCATTCCATTTAAGTTGATTTGATCCATTTATTTTGTCCTCCCTATCATGGCATCCATCATTTTAGTCATACGGGTGATCGCTTTAACATCGTGCACCCTTACGATTTGGACACCTTTCGCTATACCTAGACAAACTGTTGCTCCTGTACCTTCCATTCGCTCCTCTACAGGCAAATCAAGAACTTTCCCTATAAAAGACTTCCGTGACGTGCCTAATAATAAGGGATATCCTAACTCTTGAAACTGATCGAGTTCTCTCATTACAAGTAAATTATCATCTGCATTTTTTGCAAATCCTACCCCAGGATCAAGGATAATATGCTCATCCTGGACTCCTGCTTGCTTAGCGATCTCAATGCTTTCGCGCAAATCCTGTTTCATATCTGCAATCAACGAGTTGTAATCTTTATTATTCCGATTATGCATTAAGATAATCGGAACATTATGACGTGCGGCCACTTTTGCGATTTCAGGGTCGGCTTTTGCTCCCCATACATCATTGATGATCTCTGCCCCGGTTTCAATTGCCTTTTCTGCCACATCCGACTTGAACGTATCAATGGAAATAGGGATTGAAATTCGTTCTTTGAGGGCATCAATGACAGGCAGGACTCTACCCAGTTCCTCTTTTGCAGAAACGGGCTTATGACCAGGTCGGGTAGATTCTCCGCCGATATCAATAATATGCGCCCCATCCTTTTCCATTTGCACAGCCTGCTCAATTGCCGCCTCCACATGTGTAAACCTTCCTCCATCTGAAAAAGAATCCGGAGTGATATTTAAAATTCCCATCACTATACTTTCTTCTTCCAATCTATACGTTTTACTTTGAGTCACTAGTTTAAAACACATAAAAATCCTCTTTTCGCTCAATGATTATTTCCTTATTTTACACCATCCTCCCTTTAAAAAACAAAAAAGCTGTGCCCTTATAAGAGCACAGCTTTTCTTTATCTCATTATTCTTCTTCGAATTGGTAAAGAGGTGTCGACAAGTATCTTTCTCCATTACTAGGAATGATCGCTACCACTTTTTTACCTTTTCCTAATTCCTTAGCTATCTTTTTAGCAGCGTGGATGGCAGCACCTGAAGAAACGCCTCCAAGAATTCCGTCTTTTCTTGCAGCCTCGCGAGCAGCCGCGTAGGCTTCTTCTGTAGACACCTGCTCAACTGCATCATAAATTTCTGTATTCAGAATTCCCGGTACGAATCCAGCACCGATGCCCTGGATTTTATGAGGACCAGGATCTCCGCCGGATAGGACCGGGGAAGCGTCCGGTTCCACAGCGTAAATTTTAATTTCTGGATACTTTTCTTTTAGAACTTTACCGGCTCCGGTAATGGTTCCACCTGTACCGATTCCTGATACAAAAGCATCCAGCTGATCGCCCATTTGTTCAACGATTTCAGGACCTGTCGTTTTTTCGTGAACAGCCACGTTCGCCTGATTATTGAACTGCTGAGGCATATAGTAACCATGCTGCGTTTGCAGCTCTGAAGCTTTTTTGATTGCACCCTTCATACCATCCGCACCTGGCGTTAGTACAAGCTCTGCTCCATAAGCACGGAGTAAGTTCCGGCGCTCCTGGCTCATCGTATCCGGCATGACAAGCACTGTACGATAACCCTTAGAAGCAGCGATCATAGCAAGACCAATTCCTGTATTCCCACTTGTCGGCTCAACGATCGTATCTCCATCTTTCAAGTCACCAGATTCTTCGGCAGCTTCAATCATAGATAAAGCGATACGGTCTTTAACAGAGCTTCCCGGGTTCATAAATTCCAATTTCAAATAAATGTCCGCACTGTTTTCATCTGCGCTTCTGTTCAGTTTCACCATAGGGGTCTGCCCTACTAATTCACTTACATTATTAGCTATTCTCATCATTTCACTCCTAAAACCAAGTATTTTTATAGGATTTAACTCTAATGTACGCAATCAGGACAATATTGTCAAACGATTCTTTCTATTTAAAACGTTTCCCCGACAAAAGAAGAGCGAAACAAGTGGGGACTGGATTCGCTCTTCGGAGAATGGGTTATTTTATTGCTGTGAGCTCGATTGCAGCTCTTTTAAATCTTTTTCATCAAAGTTATAGGCTTCGTTGCAGAAATGACATTTCGCCTCTGCGCCTTGATCTTCTTCAATCATTCGTTGTATTTCTTCGTCTCCGAGGCTTGAAATTGCCATTTCCACTCGCTCTCTTGAACAATGACAATTGAACTCTACAGGCATAGTATCAAGAATTTTCAGTTGATCTTTGCCGACAAGAGCTTCCAATATCTCTTCAGGTGATTTACCGTCACGGACCATTGTGGAAATCGGCGGGATTTCCGTTAATCGCTTTTCAATGGCGCTCGTCGTTTCATCATCAGCTCCAGGCATCATTTGAATAATGAAACCGCCTGCTGCAAGAATGGTATGGTCTGTATTTACGAGCACGCCTGCTCCTACTGCAGAAGGCACTTGCTCTGAATTTGCAAAATAGTACGTGAAATCTTCGCTGATTTCACCGGATACAATCGGCACTTGCCCTGTAAAATGGTCTCTCATCCCTAAATCCTTTACAATGCTGAGAGTTCCGCTTGTCCCTACCGCTTGAGCTACATCCAATTTTCCTTTGTCGTTCAGATCAAAATCGACATGAGGATTTTTCAAGTAGCCCCGCACCTGCCCTTTAGGGTTCGCATCAGCGATGATCGCTCCGATAGGTCCATCGCCTTCTACTTTGACCGTAAGTTTATCTTCTCCTTTCAGCATAGCACCCATCATTGTGCTGATCGTAAGAGTACGACCTAATGCTGCAGATGCGGTAGCCCAGGAGTCCTGTCTTCTTCTAGCTTCTTCCACAGTTTCAGTTGATTGGATAGCATAGGCACGAACTTGACCTTCATACCCGATAGCACGCACTAAATAGTCTGACATAAATCATCCTTCTCCTTTGAATGCTTGATTATCTTTGTTGTTTTGATATATTTTGTTCAACCCTTTTAACGTTAAATAAGGATCCACTACATCAATTGTTCTGGACTCATCCGCAATCAGTGTAGATAACCCTCCAGTAGCAATGACTGTCGGAGTTGAACTCGAGTTCTCTTTCATTCTCCGAACCACTTCATCGACTTGACCGACATATCCATAATATACACCAGATTGCATAGCTTCAACCGTGGACGAGCCTATTACATTATCCGGGTTCTTGATTTCGATCTTCGGGAGCTTAGCTGCTTTAGCATATAAGGCTTCCATTGAAATATTGATCCCGGGCGCAATCGCTCCTCCTACATACTCCCCGTTTTCATTTACATAGCAATAGGTAGTAGCTGTACCAAAATCTATGATGACGAGGGGTGTACCATATTCTTCAATTGCCCCTACGGCGTTTACAATCCGGTCAGCACCAATCTCATTGGGATGAGGATATTTCATAGCCAGCCCGGCATCAACTTTATGCTCACCGATAATCATCGGAGATTTCTTAAAATAGTAACGGGACATCCGCTCAAGAGAAAACATGATAGGAGGTACAACAGAAGAAATAATGACTCCGTCTATATCTTGAAAAAATAAACCCTCATGCTCGAACAAGGACTTGATCAGCATTCCATACTCGTCTTCTGTTTTATATCGATCTGTTTTAATTCGCCATTGATAGTTCAATTCATTGTTGTCGAATACGCCCAGCACTGTATTTGTGTTTCCCACATCAAGTACAAAAATCATACATAGAGCCCCCTGTTTCATTTCCTTCGGCTTCCATCATATCACATGTAAGCGTAACGATGGGAAACCAAACGCTTGGTTCAGGAAAGTAAATAGCAGCCCAAACATCATTTTCAAATGTGACTAACCTACAGAAAAATCAAGGGCTTGAGTCACGTATATTAAACCACTTAACGATATGTTAAAAATTAATAACACCGTTCTGATCTCCCGCTTGTTTCTCAACCATCCAAGCTCCATCTAATGGGCCTGCCAATGATGTAAAACCAAAAAAAGGCTGTCCATAAAAGTCTGTTTTTAGACTTTTAGGACAACCCCTTTTAATCATTCATTACGTGCGTTTATTGTCGTCTGACTCGTCCTTATCCTCTTTTTGAGAATCAGGAGTTTTTTCTTCTGAATCTTTATCTTTACTTGTAGACGACTCTTTTTCATTGTTTTCGTCTTTCGCTTTCATATTGACACGTACAAGATTATCGTTGTTCTCTTGACGCTCATCAATTTCTTTTTGCTCCTGTTGATTAGCTTTAAGCTGCTTATTGTTTTCAATAGCAATTTCTTCAAGCTCTTCGTCCGTCGGCAGGCGTCCTTTATTGAAAAGAGATTCAATTTGAGTAGCATCCAGCGTTTCCACTTCTAACAGTGTATTTGCTACTAGCTCAAGTTTATCTTTGTTTTCAGTCAGGATTTCCTTCGCACGAGCATAGCTGTCCGTGATGAACTTCTGTACTTCTGTATCAATATCATATGCGATCTGGTCACTGTAATTTTGTTCGTTTTGAATATCGCGGCCTAAGAAAACTTGTCCGCCGGAATTTTGACCGAATTGAAGCGGTCCGAGCTTCTCACTCATTCCATATTCAGTCACCATCTTACGAGCGATGGACGTGGCACGCTGGAAGTCATTGTGAGCACCAGTCGATACTTCACCGAACATGATCTCCTCAGCTACACGACCACCTAGTAAACCGGTGATCTTATCAAGCAGTTCTGGTTTTGTCATGAAGTAACGATCTTCACGAGGAAGCATGACTGCATATCCGCCTGCTTGTCCACGTGGAACGATGGTCACTTTATGAACCATATCTGCATCGTCAAGTACCATACCGATTATCGTATGACCACTCTCGTGGTGCGCCACGATATTGCGTTCTTTCTTCGATATGACACGACTCTTCTTCGCAGGTCCTGCAATGACACGGTCAATGGCTTCGTCCACATGTTCCATTTCAATGCTCTTACTGTCAGAACGCGCAGCAACTAGCGCCGCTTCGTTCAGCAAGTTCTCAAGATCCGCTCCTGAAAAACCAGGTGTACGAAGAGCGATCGTTTTTAGGTCGACATTATCAGATAGAGGTTTATCTCTAGCATGAACTCCAAGCACAGCTTGACGCCCTTTCACATCTGGACGATCCACAGTGATTTGACGGTCGAAACGTCCCGGACGCAATAAGGCCGGGTCAAGAATATCAGGACGGTTAGTTGCGGCAATCATAATGATTCCTTCATTAGCACCGAAACCATCCATTTCTACAAGAAGCTGGTTCAGCGTCTGTTCACGTTCATCGTGACCTCCGCCTAAACCTGCGCCACGCTGACGTCCTACAGCATCGATCTCATCAATAAAGATGATACATGGAGCGTTCTTTTTCGCATTTTCGAAAAGGTCACGTACACGAGAAGCACCGACACCTACGAACATTTCCACGAAGTCTGAACCACTGATGGAGAAAAACGGTACGCCTGCTTCTCCGGCGACAGCTCTCGCAAGTAGTGTCTTACCTGTACCTGGTGGTCCTACAAGCAGAACCCCTTTAGGAATACGGGCACCAACAGCTGAGAATTTACGAGGGTCTTTCAGGAAGTCAACGACCTCCACAAGCTCTTGTTTCTCCTCATCTGCACCTGCCACGTCTTTGAAACGAACTTTCTTCTTCTCTTCGCTGTACATCTTCGCTTTACTCTTACCAAAGTTCATGACACGACTACCGCCGCCCTGAGCCTGGTTAAGTAAGAAGATGAACAGGATGAATATAATTACAAAAGGAATGATGGATGTCAGTACAGTCACCCAAACACTCGGCTGCTCTTCTTCTTCAACTGTTAAAATACTTTGTTCTTGAGCCAACTGGCTCACGTCTGTAACAATTTGATCGTTAGCAGGAATTTTCGCTGTGAATTGTTCTCCTTCTTCACTTCCAGCTTCGGAACCTGTGATACGAATTACTCCATTGACAGGCTGCATCGTCATTTCTTCGATTTCACCGTTGTTCAATTTATCGTAAAATTCGTTCACATTCAATGTTTGTTCTGGCTCACCTTGACCTCTGAATAGACCGACTACGCCGATTACTACGAGGAAGATCAGTAAGTAAAATATGGTGTTACGAAATATCCGGTTCATTGCCTACCTCCTCCCAAGCGAGAAAAACTATAGTAAATGTTATCACACGAAAAACGGAACACACAACTAATTACCCTTGCGATTGACACGTTTCTAGAAAGCACTAGTAATGATTGCATCAGCCACCATACACTTCTGGTTTCAGTACACCAATATACGGCAGATTACGGTACTTTTCATTATAATCCAATCCATATCCCACTACGAACTCGTCAGGAACTTCAAAACCTATCGTATCCGCTTTAATATGGGAAGTTCTGCCTTCAGGCTTATCAAGTAATGTTACGATTTTGATCGATTTAGCTTTACGATACTTAAATAAGTCCACTAAATAACTCAAAGTCAATCCACTATCGATGATATCCTCAACGATGATCAAATCTCTGCCTTCCACTTGCGTATCAAGGTCTTTAACGATTTTAACCTCACCTGTCGACCTCATACCGCCATCGTAACTGGAAACGTCCATAAAATCCATTTCCAGGTGCGTTTCCATTCGCTTTAAAAGATCTCCCATGAAAGGCATTGCCCCTTTTAGGACACCGATAGCCAAAGGAAAGCGACCATCATATTCTTTTGTGAGCTGCTCTCCCAGCTCCTTACATTTCTGTTGAATCTCATCTTCAGAAATTAAGATCTTCTCAATTTCGTTGTGCATGAAAGCTCCTCCTACGTACTCTGTTATTTTTTATATTGTAATCGAAGCCATGTACCAGAAGGGTCCCCAGTACACCCCTCACCTTTTTTTAAACCAGCCAGCCATAGGATCCGGCCCTCTTGATCCGTTACAAGAGGCCATGTGTCACGCAATTGTGCAGGGATCTTTTCATCGATAAAAATATCTTTTACCTTCTTGGACCCATTCATTCCTCTAAGTATCATTCGATCACCAGGTTTTCGAGTACGTACGGTCAGCGGCAAGGTTACGTGATTAGAATCACAAACGTAAACATGTTTACCTTGCTCACTGAAGCACTCTCCCGCTTCTAATGAGATTATTGAACCATCAGGAAGTGAAACTTGCTGCCCTATGTAAAGTGTTTTTGAAAACGCCGAATTTCCTTTAGTTGATGAAAAAGTAAAAGTGATGTCATCATAAGCACGAATTACTTTTAACCCCTGCGGAAAATCCAGACTTGCGTTAGGTTTTTGCTCTTGTAAAAGGTGAAAAAACATCTCTTCATGTAAATAAGAGATCTCTTCAATTTGATTACCATACAGATAGTTTAATATTAGATGAAAGGACTTCCTTTGTAAAGCAAGGGGATACTTTTGAAAAGATGATTTTAAAAACTGCGCAGAGCCGCCTTTCCCATCCGATAAAACTACTTGATCAAGTACTCGTTTTGCTTCATTTTCAATAAAAGTTCGGTCTTCTGTCACACGTTCACTCATATGCTGCATATGTTCATGCAATTTAGGATTCATCGATTTCATAAATGGCATGATATGTTTACGAACCGAATTCCTCGTGTAATCCGTCTGCTCGTTAGACGGATCGAAACGGGGCTGCAGCTTATGAATCGAACAATAATCAATCAGATCCTGCTTTTCTACACATAGAAATGGCCGAATAATGGAACCGGTCGCAAATGGACGCTTTACAGGCATGCCATGAATGGATTCAGGCATTACGCTTCTAGTGAACTGCATCAGCATAGTTTCTGCCTGATCATCTCCATGATGCCCAAATGCCAGCTTGTCAGCGTTCACTTCTTCCATCACCCCGGCAAAAAATTGATACCTCAGCTCACGGGCAGCTTCCTGTGTCCCTAAACCGTTCGCCTTCTTATACGAGGACACATCTACTGACGTCCCCTTAAATTCAATATTCCATTGATTCGCCAAGGATTCCACGTACTCCAAGTCCTGTTTCGATTCGTCTCCCCGCAGACCATGGTCGACAGAGGCGACAATCAGCCTTAGGTTATCATGACGTTTCAAATGATGAAAATAATGAAGGAGAGCAAGGGAATCAGGCCCGCCAGATACCGCAAGAACAACTGTATCATGCGTCTGGATGAGATTATGTTTTTTTATGAATGCATTCACGGCTCTCAAAAGACTGCTCTCCCCCTTCACATCTCCACTCATCGTATCACTGTAGTCATGCCAATAGCAACGTATTCACTTACAGCCACAAGTTCCAGGCGGAAATCCCGTAGAAGGCAAGCACAATGGCGCTCACACCAATCATTTCTCCCCACTCTGAAGCATCGGTCTGCACACTTTTTCGTGAAGAACGTTTGGGAGGCTGAGCCCTTTTCATCAACACTTGCCCAAGAGCTTCCTTCATTTCTGTGGCAGAATGGTACTTTCCTCTCCAGCATTCTGCGATGATTTTTTTATATTCGGACGGCAAAGGAGCCGATTTGAGTTTGTCCTGCAACGTTTTTTTAGGATCTTTTTGCGCATCGAACCGATTCGGGTAAACCGTCTCCATCATGATCATCGTAACAGCAAAAAGATCGTACAAAGGGTCGGCGCGACGGGACCCATAGCCCCAGTATCCACGGTCATAAAATTCGGTATACTCTTTGATCGCGCGTCCGATCGCCGTGACTCCTCCTACATCAATCCATTGGACTTTGGAGTCGGCGACTAACAAATTATCCGTTTTCAAATCTCCAAATACGTATCCTGAGCGATGCAGATGCTCCAAATCACTTAATAGCTGCATCGCACATATCCCGACCCACTCTTTCTTTTTCCCTTTAAGAAATACAGATAAAGGCTGACCTTCAATGAATTCCATCACATAAAAAGGATACGTCTCGTTATTGACGATCCAATCGTCAACATCAACAAAAGAAGGCCCAAGCTTCACTCCCTGGACCTTACTGAATTTCTTAAGCATATTCACTTCAAGCATAAGCCTGGAGCTTTCGGTCCCTACTTTCAGTGCATATAACACCCCATTCTTTTGACACAGATAAACAACTCCGCACGCCCCTTCTCCCAATTTTCGAACGACGTGATAGACATGGTGGCCCCATTTTCCGCGGATTGCCATACCAGCAGCTAAATTAAAATCCGGTTTCTTCATAAGGATCCACAACCCCCTGCTCGTCTCTCACTATCGCTTTCTTAGAAAACGCGTAGAGAGCTTCTTTCAATGCTGGACCCGTCGGCGTGTAGCCCCCACTAGACAGCCTCTGGAAAATTCCATGCATTGCACTTAATTCTGATGTCCATGCCACTTTTTGTGTAATTGTATGTTTTGAATCCGGAAATGAATATACACTAAACTCATTAGACCCTGTGCGCGCATTTAAACTGAGTGATAAATCCGCCAGAGCCTCTTTAACTGTAGGAAGTTTATGGTGCATACTCGCACTTGAGTCAACGAGGACAAGCACTTCCAACTGACAAGTTTCTCCTAGATCATCAACGATCTCCACTACTTCTCCTCGTTGTTCAGGCGGGAGCTCTTCGATAGTTTTTCGTTCTCCCAGAATGTGCTGAAGTTCTTGGTTAATAACACCTTGAATCGTTTGATTCATAGCTTGCTTCGTCACCATTTGTACCGTTTCTGATAGATTCTTCTGGTAGACAATCTGGCTGACTCCCCCTCCAGCATCGGCGATAGCCTCTACTTCCTTAAGTCCTTGTGGTTCCCCCCTCTGTTGATCATCAAGTACTCCGATCACATTGACAGTGACCCCCTGATTTCTAGCTAATGCCGCTACAGCTACAGGATCCTCTCCGTAGTTTGAGCAGCCATCCGTCAATAATAAGATTTGTTTTAAACGACCTGCTTTCATCGAATTTCCCTCCTCATTTCTTACGAACATTTTCGCCGAAAATGAAAAGGAATATACCTTAAGCGAGGTTTTGTTTTTTTAGAAACGGGATGGCTGACCATTCGGGCATATAATGATCGATGCGAGCCAC
The DNA here is from genome assembly GCF_024189295.1 of Halobacillus sp. A1. Classification (GTDB taxonomy): domain Bacteria; phylum Bacillota; class Bacilli; order Bacillales; family Halobacillaceae; genus Halobacillus_A. The sequence goes on along the minus strand of NZ_JAIZEN010000010.1, from coordinate 113,138 downwards.
GAGTACGGTCATGTCATCATGGATGTCACCTGATTTTGTACGGATGACTTCATCCAATAATATATCCGCCATTAATTGGGGATCATCCACATCAATTTCGCGGATTTTTCTCTTAATCCACATTTCCACGTTTTCTACGTGTCTCGGCCCTTCTAGTATACCGTCACTGACCATAATGAGGAGATCGCCGGCTTTGAGCTGTTCACTCGTTGTATCAACATCTACATCCTCGATGATGCCCATTGGCAAATTACTCGATTCCACTGAATATATTTGATCCCCTCGCTTAATGAAGCTTGGGGTACTCCCTATTTTTATAAACTTAGACGTGGCAAAGTGAAGATCTACGATAGCCAAATCTAACGTTGAAAAAATTTCATCGTTGCTCCGTAACGCCAGAATCGAATTTATCGATTGAATAGCGACGGACTCCTGAATGCCCGATTGCAGAATCTGCTTCAATAAACGCAGAGTCTCTACACTTTCCTCATGAGCACGTGCGCCGTTGCCCATTCCGTCACTGATTGCCAGGGCGTATTTCCCGCGCCCCAGTTCCATCATCGTGTAACTGTCCCCTGAAATAAATCCTCCTCCTTTGGCAGCATGAGCCACCCCGGATTCAATCGTATAATGTTTGGCCGAACCAAATGTCATGAGACAGCGTCCATTTGGATAAGGTGAAATATCCTCCATCGTCACAACAATGGTTTCTTGTAAAATATCAGATAATAGCGGTGCTATTAATTTTTCTCCTTCCCCTCTATATTGATCAATCTCGATTACTACTTCCAAATCGATATTCCCCGTATCAAGCGTATATATTTCAAGCTTGGCCACGTTTATACCAAGCCTCTCTAATGCTTCATGAATGATTCTTTCCTTTTGTTCGTGGTGTTCCCGCTCCTTCACAATCTCCTTTGCAAAATTATTCATAACTTCAGAAACACCATGGAGCTGCTGTGCGACGAAGCGACGACTTTCCTGGACTTGCTGCTTCAGCTGTTTATTCGCATGATAGAATGAAAGTTCCTGCTTCATCGTATCCACCACTTTTTGGGATTTTACGCAGTACTGATCCAGGCTATTACGCATAACTCTACCGACATCCCCCTTTTGATCAATGTCTTCCATCAAATCTGTCATTAAATTATGAGTTTCATCAAACTGGTTAATCCAGCACTTCTCCTTTCTAAAACAAGCCTGGCACGTTTTTTCGGTGACATGGCTTAGAAAATAATCCACCTCCTGCGTATTATCTTCCTCCTGTTTGCTCAAACCATTATGATGGAAACTTTTAGCCAGCGCTTCGAACACATCTGAAAATTTCCCTACACGCACCGCCGTAACGTCTCTAACCTTTTGTAAATACTTCTGCTGCTCCTGACCATGTTCATCCGTCCCAGGCACGAAGCGCGACAGCCTCTTCACCCAGCGATCCGGCGTCAAAAAGAACAGAATGATAGCAAAAAGAGATGCCGTCAATGATGCCGACATACTCCCTCCTGTGTACACCCCCATTAAAATGGTACTTACAAAAAGTCCAGCGCTCACCCCAAGTTTATTGCCCTCTCTTAATAATCCTCCCAGTAAACCGGAAAAGGCCAGCAAACTCATCTGATAAAGATGTTCAACTTGGGACAAGCTTAAAACCAGGCCGGTGACCACCCCCACCGTCGACCCGATCGCCGCTCCCGCAATATAGGCAAGTAAGACGACAAGATATCGAGCAAAAACATCCACCATGGCTACACCTTGAATTTCAAAACCGATCATCCCCGTCAAAACGGAGGCTAACAATATAATAAAACAAACAATCTCTTCATTTTTTAATGTAGGATGATAACGTTGCGGTGATAAAAGCGGTAAACTCTGCATAAATATGAGAACAAGGATAAAGGTGAGGGTCCCCTCGGCTGCGAGCAGGAAAAGCTCGTATAACTGCCAGCGATCTAAAAAAGCCAGGCTAACCGTTCTCGGAATCATACTCGCAACAGCCGCCATCACCGGCAGCCATTTCTGAGGCTGATTCAACCGGTTCAATAATCCACTTAATAGTAGAATCGAAACGGCGGCCCCCGCGATAAACCCAGCGTGCCCATAGCTATATGTGGATGCCCCCACAGCCATCATCACCGTAGCCGGAATCATCAGCGGACGTTTGAACCACCAGATCACAGCCAGGAACGCAACACCAAACGGAGCCATAGATGATAAAATCACAGCTCGTCCAAGTAATAAACTAAGAGCCATATGAAAGACACCTTTATTCGCTAAAAACGTAAACGCGTTTAAAGCCATTTTCTCTATTCCTCGATTAAACGAAATTTCTCTCCACATAGCCTGTCTGTTTGCTCGTTTCATTACAGTCCCCAACATAATCTTCATCACTCCTTTATTAGTAAACTCATTAAACCATACGAAAGCGAATCATTTTGTCAAAACAACAGAAGAAGAACAACAAAAACTTCGATCAATTTCCTACATTGTGAATCAGATTCTACAAATTCACCCCCACCCACTACGTCACTCAACCAAAATATCCAAAAATACCCTATCGAAATTAACAGAGTAACCACACAATATTTTTTATTGTTGACAGGTTTTTTTTCATAGTGTACTATAAATCTTGTGCCTAAAAGGCAAACCACATGGCGGTGTAGCTCAGCTGGCTAGAGCGTACGGTTCATACCCGTGAGGTCGGGGGTTCGATCCCCTCCGCCGCTACTATATTTAAGTGCTGAAGGGGCTTGGTCAGATACGAAACGTATAAGACAGGCGCTGCAATGTTCCTGAACTTTGGAACATGGAAGTGACAGACTTATATCGCGAGTATCTAGCCCCTGATGCCGGATATTTAAGTGCTTCATGGCTTCGACAGATGCGACACGCATAAGACAAGCCTAAAATTACATACTAGGCCCGTTGGTCAAGTGGTTAAGACACCGCCCTTTCACGGCGGTATCACGGGTTCGAATCCCGTACGGGTCACTCACAAAAAACAGGGCGGTTCCAAAAGTCTAAAAATGACTTTTGGAACCGCCCTGTTTTTTTGTATGTATTTCTTTGTTAAATCCCTGAGTTTTATATATGTTCCCTTGTCAAAAAGATTAGTTTTGTTATTTTTGCTTAAAAAAATTGGGTCTTAGGAATGGATCACTTTCCCGGCTGGCCTCCTTTCCCAACCATCCCATAGTTTTATAACGTAACGAATCCCTACCCTCGTGGACCCCAAAGCATGACAGAAACGCCCACCAAGCAAATCACAGCTCCTAGCCAGTCATAAAAATCAGGCGTTTCCCTATCTATACCCCATCCCCAAAGCACAGACAATATAATAAAAACGCCACCGTAAGCAGCATACACCCGTCCAAACGTAGGAAAGGTTTGAAATGTCGCTATGATTCCATACGCAGTTAACAGGAGAGCACCTGATATACCTAAATAAAAAGGCTTTTCATCTCGCAGCCACAGCCAAATGAGATAGCCCCCTCCAATTTCAGCTAATCCAGCTAATAAAAACAATAAAATAGACGACATCCTCAGCCTCCCGTCCTTATAAAAAAACAGACCCGCTATTTAAGCAGGTCTGTTTCTATATAAACGCGCATCTTTTACTCATTGTCCTAGACAGCAAGCTATCCTCTTTTAGCACCTCGACCTCCACGTTTGGTCTCAGTCTGCTTTTTCAGTGATGCAAGGCGGTCTTCGCTGTCCTTAAGAAAGTTGTTCATCTTCTGTTCGAATGACTCAACAGGTTTGCGAGGTTTCTTAGGCGCAGTACGACGACCATAATTTTCTTTTGCTTTTTTGATGGATAAACCAATTTTTCCATCATCTCCAACATTAATGACTTTGACCTCTACCTCGTCGCCTTGGCTTAGGTGTTCATTAATATCTTTGACATAGTTGTCGGCAACTTCACTAATGTGAACGAGACCTGTCTTGCCGTCCGGGAGCTCAACAAATGCTCCGAAATTAGTGATACCAGTTACCTTACCCTGTAGCTTGCTGCCTACTTCAATTGACATAAAAAAAATGCTCCTCCTTAGAATTCGATAAAAATATCCTTCTTACCTATTATATATATGCTTTGAAAAGGGTGTCAATACGAAGGGTCCTCATTTGGCATTTTAAATATGATTTCTCCATCTTTTGAGAAGAAATAATTCGATCGCGCAATCTGCAGCACATAATCTTCATTATTGAGCAGCTCGATCTCCTCTTTCAAATTCTTTTCTTCTTTAACTAGTGTATCCATCTCAGTCTGCAATTGTTTGTACTCTTCGACTTTTTCTGCATGTAAAGAGCGCTGTTGAAAATGGTACACGGCCATTGAACCTGCAACAATTGCAATTAAAAGGCAAAATAGCATAATCCGACGTACCAAACGTTTCTTTTTCTTCGCATGACGTTCCAGGTGTGCATCGTAATTTTTCATGTATGTAGAATCCATGCGAGTTACCGATGATTTGTCTGCCATTGGCGTTAGGCCCCCTTTTTAATCGTTTGCAGCTCAGGCAAATCCACTATTCTTTCTTGCTGTCTGTCCAATTCTTGATTATATTCTTTATTGTAACGTAAAATCCTCCTATTTTGTGTAAGAAATTTTTCGTATTTATCGGTAATAGCCTCCAAACGATACGAAAAATGAACAAAAAAGGAGACCAAACGACAATAAACACTATAAATATACCCTTATAAAGAACTCGATAAACTAAAAAAAGAACATTTTTCGATAAAACCACCACTGCCGTTAGAGGCCAAACGACAAGCACATTAAATAGTCGCTTCATAAAGCGTAATATTTGGAGGATGACGCGGATCCAAAACTCCAGCCACCTATGGTAAAGCTCTTGAAGCAGAGCACGATAAGCCGCATATCCACAAAGCAGGGCGACAGCTATATAAACTCTCATTTCCCCGTAGTTGACCTTATATAATATATAAAAAAGAAAAGCAGCCTGAGTGATCCAAAAGGCAGACTGCCAGACAAACTCAAGCCAACTTTTTTTGTTGCGTTTATAAAACAGACGCTCGAATGTATCTGCGGCCATTCCTATATATATTCCACCCGCTATCATCGAAATCATGGTCATAAATTGAGTCGTCAGCGTCATTTGAACAGCTTGCTAAACAACCCTTTAGCCTTCTCCCCGTGGTTTTCGTCCAAATACGTCATCTCAAACACACGGCCTTTAATGGACACTTCACCGTCGTCCACATTTAAATTTTTCATTTGCAGGTTTTCGCCGCGGATGACTAGATACCCCATACTCGTCTGCAGTAGAAATTCCTCACTATCGAAGCTGTCCACTTCTTTTACTCCTGTAATTTCCAGAGTTTTTCGATTCAATATTCTCATATTATGTTCAGGTTGGTTATTCTGACTATGACTGCGGCCATTTATATTCTTATCGAAACTATCCATTTTCACAGCCTCCTTCTCTAGTACAAGCTATGAAAAAAGAAGCCCGAATAGAACGAAAACCACTACTTTACCAAGCAGTGGTTTTCCAATTATTTATTAACAGGCTCTTCCTTCTTGATTTCGTACAAAGTGGCAGCCTCATCTTTTTTCACGTTTTCTCTTAACGACTTCACTTCAATAGTCAAAATCTTCTGCCCGAATTGTATTGTCAGAACATCACCCACAGCCACCTTTGTTGCTGCTTTACTCGGTGTACCATTGATGTTAATTCTTCCTTGATCCGCCACTTCTTTTGCTAACGTGCGACGCTTGATCAAACGGGATATTTTCAAGAATTTATCCAATCTCATTCTTTATTGTCCTCCTTCTCCTGTTTAGCATGGACCCATAATTGCTCCAGCTCTTCTAAAGAATAGTCAGCCAAGTCACGATCCACCTTGGAAGCCTGAGTTTCCATCGAAGAGAATCGATCTCTGAATTTCTGATTCGTTCGCTGCAGGGCAGTTTCCCCGTTAATTTTATAATGACGGGCTGCGTTGGCAATTGCAAATAACCAGTCTCCAAACTCTTTTTCCATTTCTTCTGTATCCTGATTCTTTTTCGCTTCTAAAAATTCCTGCCATTCTTCTTCGACCTTTGCTAATACTAATTCGACGTCGTCCCAGTCAAATCCTACTTTAGCTGCTTTCTTTTGTAAATCTTCAGCCTGGAGCAGTGCAGGAAAGCTGGCAGGAACCCCATCCAATAGTGAATTTGGAGCTCCTCCTTTTTCCCGTTTTTTAATGTCATCCCAGTTACTCAAGACATCATCCGAATCTTCAACGTGAACGTCACCGAAGACGTGAGGATGACGGCGGATCATTTTATCCGTAACCGACTGAATCACATCATCCACTGAGAAGAATCCGTCATCTTCCCCGATTTGACTGTGGAGCATGACTTGAAGAAGCACATCCCCAAGCTCTTCCACCATATGGTCATCATCTTTGCGATGAACAGCATCGATAAACTCATAGGCCTCTTCTATTAAGTACTTCCTAAGAGATTCATGTGTTTGTTTTTGATCCCATGGACAGCCGCCAGGACCACGCAGATCCCGGATCACTTCCCTTAGACGGAAAAATTGGTGGTTGAGCTGCCCCTTTTCAGCAGGAGGGATGTAGACACTCGTCAAGTTATTCAAGTCTACGGCACGATCCAGTTCTTCTAAAGGCACCGTCACCAGTTTCTCCTCCTTGCTCCCTGCAGCCGAGACGATCGTCACTTCATAATCAGCCGGTAAATCCTCTAACAGGACAAGCTTTACCTCCGAAGCCATCATCGCATCATATACCTGACAAAATACGAGATGGTTCCGAAGCTGCAGCTCACTTCTTTCAAACGAAGTCGCGTCTATGAATTGGAACCCTTCAATCGGATCGATGTGCAGCGAATTGAACAAATCATCCAAATAACTTTGCCCACCTTTTATCTCTACATTCACATCTTCACGGTCGAGCAATAACTGGACTGTTCGTTCGGCAAGCATAGGGTGCCCTGGCACAACGTACGTTACATCCTGATCGTTTGCAGCTGTCACAAGACCCGTGACAATTGCTTTATACACATCGTCAAACTGATCGAATGCCTCATACGTTTCATCAAAGCTCTCAAAGGTCAGTCCCTCATTTTGCAATTCCGAAATCACGGGGTGATCCAATGTCCGCGCGTATATGACACCCGATTGTGAAGTTAATTCCTTATATACACCCAAAGAAAGCTGATCAAGATCCCCAGCTCCAAGACCGTAAATTTTAATAATATTCATACATTCCTTCCTCCCGGTAATAATTTAACGAGCCAGTCTCCAAAAGGGAGCGGCTCTAGTTCCTTTTGTTGTAGTGCCCCTAAGCGGATGAGAAGAATAAGATAGATTGCCGCTCCAAGCGCTATGATAACCAGTGCATAAACGAGTAAAGCAAGCCGACCGTCTATTTCCGCTCTCAGCGCTTCGATTACGAGCAGGACAGCTGCCATGCTCCCAGCTGCTCCTATAGTTGCAAACCACGGAAGACGTGCCCACTCTTTCAGCGAAAAGTCGGTGTGAAGCAAAAGAACGTGACAAAGCACGACGAACGCGACAGCTGCAACAGATGCTGCCGCAGCACCGTACATTCCAAACTCCCCTACCCACCACACGTTTAAGAGGTATTTCATGACTACTGCCCCAATGATAACGAAGGCGGTATGCACCACCTTTTCTAATCCTTGAAGGACAGAAGACATCGTTATTGCCAGAGAGCTGAAAAAGATAACACTCATTAATATACGTAAGTATCCTGTTCCGTCTGTATTTTGAAAAAACAGCTCATTGACGAGAGGGAAAAGGGTGATAAGCCCGGCAGCTGCTCCAACAGCTATCAAAAAGCTGTACTTGACTGCTCCAAAAATATACTGGTGGACCTGGTCCGGGTTTTTGTCTTTGCGTTTCCTTGTAACAGAAGGCACAAGCGCCAGGGCAAGTGAGGATGCCAGCACTGTGCCAAGCTGGATGAGCGGCTGGCCACGGTCAAACACTCCCTTTGTTCCTTTCGCCTCCTCCGGTATGTAACCGACTTCTACTAATTGGGGGACAATCGTCAGCGAATCGACGAGCTGAATGAGGAGCAACAGCATATAGTTCAAACAGATAAACAACCCATAAAAAAAGATCGTTTTTGAAAACGAAATAGCGGGCAAAGGGGCCGTCCCTTGTTCAAATTTTGAATGTCGCCGCCATAAGACCAACAAAACAACGGAAGCCGTAATCGTGCCTAGAATTGAAGATAAAGCTCCGCCGACGCCAATTTGATATATATCTCCTATCCGGGTTACATAGAGGGCTGTACCAATGATCATGACCACTCGAACCAATTGTTCGGCCACCTGGGAAACAGCTGTAGGTTCCATTCGGCCCTGCCCCTGGAATACTCCGCGGATTAAGGAGGTGACGGGCAGCAGCAGAAATACAAAAAAAGCGGCCTGCAAAGAAGGAGTCAGTGCTTCATCCCCCATGACCCGAGCAAGATGGTGAGCCTGAGTGAATCCGAACAAAAAGATGGATCCGCAAATGCCAAGCAGCCAAGTAAAAGCTGGTATGTAAAAAGAACGAAGCGTCAGTGTAACCCCCTGGTCCTTTAACTCGGAAACGAGTTTTGAAATGGCGACCGGAAATCCATAAAGAGCAAGCATCATCGCCATGCCCAAAATCGGGTAGACTTGCTGATAAATGTAGAATCCGATGTCACCGGCGATATTTTGTAAAGGTATGCGATAGCCCGCACTTAAAACTTTACCGATCAAGCCTGATAAAGTGAGCAGGAATGCACCTTTGATTAACCGATGTGACGAGTGAGTATGATCCATAGTTTTCCCTTTCTGACTAGCATTTGAAGTGTCCCCATTATAGCACAAAATAAGCCAGGTCTCTTGGTAGACCTGGCTTACACTCTACTCCATCTGCTTCGCTAAAAAGTTAGCGGCGGTATGGACTGCTTTTTCGGAACCTTCGTCAATCGGCGAGCCTTCTTTATTAAAGACAGCTACACAGCCAATTGGATCTCCTTGAGCAATGATAGGATGTATAATATAAGAAATAACGTCCTCTTCTAAATCTCTGACAATCTCCACCGGCTGGGGATGTTTTTCAGATTGAACGGTTCTTTTGTCCAACACTTGCTCAATAATACTTCCAATTTGACGATTCATATAAGACTTCTTGGATTCACCAGCTACAGCGATAAACTCATCACGGTCGCAAATAAGTACAGGAACTTTTAAAGAATCGTGCAGAGCCTCCGCGTATTCTTTGGCGAAATCACCCAGCTCGCTGATCGGAGAATATTTCTTCAAAATTACTTCTCCTTCACGGTCTACGAAAATTTCCAACGGGTCCCCTTCTCTGATCCGTAACGTGCGGCGAATCTCTTTAGGTATGACAACCCGTCCCAAATCATCAATACGACGTACAATACCAGTTGCTTTCATTCTAACACTTCCTCCCATTCCAAGGTTCTCCATCTATCCTGATGCTGTTCAACCTACACCAAAAATTTATAAGTGATAAATATAGTATGATACACCAGAAAAAACCTATGCATAAAAATATAAACTAAAGAAAAGTAAGGAATGGGCAGGAGCTTTTAAACTAAAATCTTTACAAGTCCAATTAAAAACGCCCTCCATGCCATTATGGAGGGCGTCCGACATTTAAGCGCTTGTTGCCTCACGGGTCAACTGCGGCAAACGTTCTAAAAATTCTTCTATGACTTCATACCGTTTAACTGCAGAACTTCGATCCCAGGCAACGGTTACTTTCAATTGACTATCTTCCGTTCCAAGCTGAATCATTCGGCCGTATTCATTAGCTACTTCAAACAGCTTCGCTCCGTCAATTTGCTGACTTTGGCTCGTTTCCATAACCATGACGATCTTTTTCTTTTTCTCAGAAATCGACTCTATGCGAGCTCGTTTCGCATAATGCTTAATGGAGGAGACTCGGAATAAGTTCTCGACCTCCTCTGGATAATCGCCAAAGCGGTCGATCATTTCATCCCGGAGGTCATGAATGTCTTCCACCGATTCAATAGCCTGGAACTGTTTATACATATCGATTTTCTGCTTTTCATCGGAGATATACTCATCCGGAATATAAGCATCGATATTTAAATCAAGCTCTGGCTGGAAAGGCTGTATGGCTTCTGGCTCTTTCCCTTGGCGTTTCGCTTCGATAGCGTCCTTAAGCATCTGTGAGTACATGTCGAACCCGACCGAGTCAATGAACCCGTGCTGCTGTGCCCCTAATAAGTTGCCGGCGCCTCGGATGGATAAGTCTCGCATTGCGATCTTAAAACCGGACCCGAGTTCTGTAAATTCTTTAATGGCTTGAAGCCGCTTTTCCGCAACCTCAGTCAGCACTTTATCCTTTTGATAAGTGAAATAGGCATAAGCCACCCGGTTGGATCTCCCTACTCTACCTCGTAGCTGGTAAAGCTGGCTGAGTCCCATTCGGTCGGCATCATATACAATCAGTGTATTTACATTCGGAATATCAACACCCGTTTCAATGATCGTTGTACTCACCAGTACATCGAATTCCCCTTCTAAAAAGGAAAACATCACGTTCTCAAGCTCGGTCTCATTCATTTGGCCGTGAGCGAAAGCCACTCTCGCTTCTGGGACAAGAGCTGAAATTTCCTGGGCCATACGCTCAATATTCTCTACACGGTTGAACAAGAAAAAGACTTGTCCATCTCTCGCCATTTCTCTTTCTACCGCTTCGCGCATGAAAACAGGATTGTACTCCAGCACATACGTCTGGATAGGGAAGCGGTTCTCAGGTGGTGTTTCAATGACTGATAAGTCACGCACTCCAAGCATCGACATATGAAGAGTCCGCGGTATAGGAGTCGCAGTCAAGGTCAATACATCTACATTCGATTTCAACTGTTTAATTTTTTCTTTATGCTTCACTCCAAAGCGCTGTTCTTCATCGACTACTAACAACCCTAAGTCCTTGAATTTTATATCTTTTGATAAAATGCGGTGGGTGCCGACAACGATGTCGAGAAGACCTTTTCTTAAACGGTCCGTCGTTTCCTTCTGTTGTTTTTTCGTCCTGAAACGACTGAGCAAGCCAATATTGACACCGAAATCCTGAAATCTCTCCTGCATCGTTTCGAAATGCTGCTGCGCTAATATCGTTGTCGGAACAAGGATGGCTACCTGCTTTCCGTTTTCAACAGCTTTAAAGGCTGCACGAATCGCCACTTCTGTTTTTCCATAGCCTACATCTCCGCATAGAAGACGATCCATCGGTCGAATTCTTTGCATATCCTCTTTGATTTCATCAATACAACGAATCTGGTCTTCCGTTTCTTCATATGGGAACGCCGTTTCAAAATCACGCTGCATTTCTCCATCTTCTGAGAAAGCGTGGCCTTTGGACGCTTCTCTATCTGCATAGAGCTGAATTAAATCGTCAGCTATATCTTCAACGGAGGATTGGACGCGGCTTTTCACCTTCGTCCACTCACTGCCGCCCAGCTTATAAACTTTCGGCTCCTTGCCTTCTGAACCGACATACTTTTGAATTAAATCGATTTGATCGATCGGGACAAAAAGCTTGTCGTTGCCTGAGTACTTCACCATTAAGAAATCTTTATGGCTGTCGCCCACTTTCAGCGTCTCAATACCGATGTATTTACCAATCCCGTGGTTAGCGTGAACGACATAGTCGCCCACTTTCAGCTCTTGATAATTTTTGATACGCTCGGCATTTGTCATCTTCTGCCTGCGTTTTGGCTTCGCCGTCCGTTTTTTGAACAATTCGTTTTCTGTAAGTACAGCTAACTTGTGCATTGGCCATTCAAATCCACTGCTAATGTTCCCTTTAATAATGGTCGGGATATTGACGGGCAGTGCCGGTGATTTTTTTGCGACTACGGCTTCCATCTGATAATCCTGAAGTACAGATTGTATCTTATCCGCTCTCGAATCATCTGGAGCAAGGATGATCACACTGAATCCCTGCTTCATCCACCGATCCATCTCTGTTTTCAATAAATTCATTTGACCGTGGAATTGCTGCATTTGACGGCTGGAAATATTAACGATATTCTGCGGCTGTGTATTTGGAATGTGGCGCATAAACACGGATAAGTAAAGCTTCGTCTGCTTCATCTTCTCCCACGTATCGTGCCAATCAAACGAGATACGTAAATCTCGTACCATCTGGTTCACTTCCAGCAGACTGTTAAACCATTCGGCTTCTTCCTGATCAAGGCGGCCTGCTGTTTCTTGAATACGACTCATTTCATCAAGGACGATCAATCCATTGTCCGGCAGGTAGTCTAGTAAACTGACAGGTTCTTCATAGAAATACCCGATATATTTGTACAGTTCCTGGAAACGTTCACGGTGATGCAACTGATCGATGTCATGTTCGATATAAGTATTAAGTGTTTCCTTCGCTTCTTTCTTCGTAAGCTTTTGCAGGGAATGGCTGAGTGCCTCCTCAAGCCTGTGAGCAGCTCTTGTGAAATCTTCGTCCGTTAATAATAGTTCAGTCGCTGGGCCGACTTGTACGAAGTCAAATTTTGAATGAGATCGCTGCGATTCCGAATCGAATGAACGAATCGAGTCCACTTCGGTATCGAATAGTTCAATACGGTAAGGATATTCTGCAGTAAGAGGATACGCGTCAATAATGCCTCCTCGAACAGAGAATTCTCCAGGGCTCGACACCATATCTACTCGTTCATACCCCATGCTTACGAAACGATTGAGGTAAAGATCAACATCGATTTCTTCTCCAACACGAAAAGGGAGCATGTTGTGCTCCCAATAAGCCTTAGGCGGCATAATCCGTTTCAGTGCTGACACTGGAGCAATCAGGATCCCTGACTTCTGATTAAGCCACTGCGAGAGTGCCTCGATACGCTGACTGCGCAACTCAGGACTGGCTACCGCTATTTCTGAAGCAATCAGCTCATTGACGGGATAAAGGTGTACCTGGTCGCTGTCAGCCAGTTCTGTCATATCATCGTAAATCTGCTGAGCTTGTATAAGCTGGTGAGTAATAATGATGACAGGACGGTTTAAAGATTCTTTCAAAAGCGAAATCATCAAGCTTCTGGATGCTCCCGAAAGCCCGGCAATCATTTGTTCCTGCATCCCCGCTTCAAAACCATCAACTACCGATTTTATATCGTCTTGCGGATATAAATAATTTTTTATTCCTTGCATAACAAACTCCTCCATAACCGTGAGAGCTCTTAAAGAGGAGCCTCCAGGTTTAATGAATAAAAAAATCCAACTCATGATAGTGAGGATTTTGTTGAAGAGACCGTTCACATGAATCGCAAATCGTTCGGATATTCATATTCCCTTCACGATCATACGTAACCATCTCTTTATGGTCATCCTCGGTCAAACACTCTAAGCCAAGCTCAGAAATTTCGACCCGTTCACGATCTAATTTTCCAACTTGGCGCTGACAATGCCGGCATATATAGTGGATATTCATAGATACACTCTCCTTTATAGAAGTACATGTATCTATTGTTGCCGGCCATGGTGCTGCTTATACGATTTTCAATTCGCATTGAATTCATTCATGACTTCATTAAAAGGCCTCTCCATCCAGCTTTCGCATGCTTTCACCGATTGTGTGACCGCTTCTGATACAGGCCCCTGTTGATCTTTATCAAACGTGCCGAGCACATAATCGACCACTGACATCGGGACAGAAGCTCGTCCTACCCCTACACGAAGCCGTTTGAATTCTTTTGTTCCTAGTTGGTCAATGATGCTTCGGATGCCATTATGACCGCCATGGCCGCCTTTTTGACGAAGACGGATTTTCCCTGGAGGCAGATCCAAGTCATCGTAAATGACCAGTACGTCTTCTTCATCTATGTCATAATAATCCATGAACATACGAAGAGAATCACCGGACAGATTCATGTAAGTCTGTGGCTTTAGCAAAAGAATTTTCTCACCATTTACATGTTCTATCGTAAATAATCCCTTAAACTTCTCTTGCGACACTGTCCAATGGTTTTGTTTCGCTAATTCATCGATAATCATGAAACCTACATTGTGACGGGTCTTTTCATATTTTTTTCCGGGGTTCCCGAGCCCAACTATACACTTCATGTGAGATCTTCCTTTATCTGCGTCATTCTTGATACGTATTATTATATCAAATGTATGGTAAGAAATATGTCTTGTACTGTATGCTTTTTAGAGTTTTTACAGCCTAAAAATAGGACGTAACCGACGGCTACGCCCTATTTTCTTATTAAGAAAGATTATTTATTTTCACTTTCTTCTTTAGCTTCATCTTCTTGAGACTCATCATCTTCATCTTTGTCCTCGCCGATGACTTCTGGTTCAGCGTCGGCATTTTCAGTATCTGGCTCTTCAGGCATTTCTTCTGGTGGAGTTACAGATACGATCGTCGTATTCTCGTCTTCCGTAATCTCATAGTTGCGTCCTTCTTTAAGATCGCCAACCATGATGCTGTCTCCGATATTCAACTCGGAAATATCAACGAGAATTTCCTCTGGAATGTCAGCAGGCTTCGCACGGACAGCAAGCTCATATAATGGCTGCTGCACGACACCGTCTTCTTTAGCGCCCGGTGCTTCGCCATCTAAACGGACTGGTACTTCTACGTCCATCTCTTCAGACATGTTGACGATGTAAAAGTCCGCGTGGATCAGCTCGTCCTTTAAAGGATCTACTTGATATTCATGAAGCATGACGTCCACGGTGGATCCGCCTTTAATATCGAGTGAGATAATTGCGTTTTTACCTTCATCACGTACAGTCTTTAAAAGTTCAATACTATTTACAGCTACATTAATTGGTTCTTTATCTTTACCATATACGACACTCGGAACATTACCTTCTTGTCGCAATTCACGTGTCACTGATTGTTTTAAGTCTTTTCTTTGATTTGCTTTTAATGTAATTGCCAAAATAATCTCCTCCAGTTAATTAACCATTCATTATATTCAGGTTCCCTTTTCTAGCAGAAGTTAAACATTTTTCATTACAATAATTCATTTTAATCAAATAAAATGCTTACGGATTGACGTTCGTGAACTCTAATAATCGCTTCACTGATCAGCGGTGCTACAGATAACTGAGTGATCTTATCAATATTTTTCTCTTCACCTAACGGAATGGTGTTCGTAACAACCAGCTCTTTGATTTTCGAGTTATCAATACGTTCAAGGGCGGGTCCTGAGAGAACAGGGTGTGTACAACAAGCATACACGTTTTTAGCACCGTTTTCTACTAAGGCATTAGCCGCAAGTGTAATCGTGCCCGCTGTGTCGATAATATCATCAATCATAATAGCCGTTTTGCCTTCTATATTACCTACAATATTCATGACTTCAGCAACGTTCGGTTTAGGCCGTCGTTTGTCGATGATGGCGATTGGAGCTTTTAACCGATCAGCCATTTTTCTCGCTCTAGTTACCCCGCCATGGTCAGGTGAAACGATGACAACATCCTCGAAATTCTTGGATTTAAAATAGTCAGAGAGAATAGGTACACCTACAAGGTGATCGATCGGCATATCGAAAAACCCTTGTATTTGCGGTGCATGAAGATCCAACATAATGACTCGGGACGCTCCGGCAGTTTCAAGTAAATTAGCAATCAGTTTCGCAGTAATCGGTTCTCTCGCCCGAGCTTTACGATCCTGTCTCGCATAGCCGTAATAAGGCATGACGATATTGATCGTACGAGCAGATGCTCGTTTTAAAGCATCAATCATAATCAGCAATTCCATTAAGTGCTGATTGACGGGGGCACAAGTAGATTGAACGACATACACGTCACATCCGCGGATACTTTCATCTATGTTAATTTGAATTTCGCCATCACTGAAGCTTGTAACCGTACACTTCCCTAGTTCTGTCCCGATATTCTCAGCAATTTCTCTTGCAAGTTCAGGGTTTGAATTGAGTGAGAACACTTTTAAAGCTGAATCCTTGTATCCAGTTGCCATGGATTTGAACCCTCCGTTAGTCTTTTTTATTCGATTGGATTTTGTTTGCGTAGCCTTCTTTATTCGTTTGACGAGCCCGGGCGATAGACAGCGCCTCAGCAGGTACATCTTTGTTGATCGTCGATCCAGCTGCTACGTAAGCACCTTTTCCGACCGTTACAGGAGCTATCAAGTTAGAATTACACCCGATGAACGCATCGTCTTCGATTGTCGTCAGAAATTTATTCTTGCCATCGTAATTCACTGTAATTGTACCACAACCTACGTTCACACCGCTGCCGACATGAGCATCTCCGATGTAGCTTAAGTGGGAAGCTTTACTTCCGTCACCGAATTCAGCTTTTTTCACTTCTACAAAATTACCGATTTTCACATCATTGCCTAATGATGAATCAGGGCGGATGTGGGCAAATGGTCCAACTTGCACACGAGCGCCGATGCGGCTGTCAGTCGCCACACTTTGCTTCACATTTGTTTCAGCTCCGATATGGCAGTTTTCAATTGTGGAATGCGGACCGATGACTGCATCATTTTCAACAACCGTGCTTCCATCCAGGATTGATCCTGGATAGATCGTAACGTCCTGTCCGATCGTTACATCAGGACCGATGTACGTGTTGTCCGGATCCACGAGTGAAACTCCGTTACGCATATGTTGTTCATTAATCCGCTGCTTCATTAATTTTTCTGCTTTAGATAGAGCGACTCTGTCGTTAACCCCTAGAGATTCTGAAAAATCGGGTGTTTGATAAGCGCTGATCACTTCTCCCTGGTTCTTCAGGATTTCTATGACGTCAGGCAGGTAATATTCTCCTTGAACGTTATCATTTGAAACATTTTTTAACGATTCAAATAAATATTTATTATCGAAGCAGTACGTTCCCGTATTAATTTCTTGTACAGCCTGCTCCTCTTTAGAGGCGTCCTTTTGTTCAACGATACGCTCTACCTGACCATTGCCACCTCGGATTACACGCCCATACCCTGAAGGATCTTCAGCATGAGCCGTTAAGATCGTGGCCTTAGCTTCCGTTTCAATATGATGATCCATCATATTCTGCAAGGTCTCCTCGGTCAGTAAAGGGGTATCTCCGCATGCTACGACCGTGATCCCTTCTCGTTCAGCCAAAATGTCGTCCGCTTGCTGAACAGCATGCCCGGTTCCCAGCTGTTCTTTCTGGACCACGTAGTGACTATCTTCTCCCAGCTGATCCTGGACTTTTTCAGCTCCGAACCCTACCACGGTAATTAATTCATTCAACTCTAATTTATTTAATTGATCCACCACATGTTGAACCATTGGTTTCCCGCAAACAGGGTGCAGAACTTTATATAATTTAGACTTCATTCGAGTGCCTTGTCCTGCAGCTAATACCACAGCATATTTTTCGGTCATGACGCAACCTCCATCCTATTTATCCATTATGAATAATATCTTAAAATCCGCTTAATTTCAACAGACACCCTTTTCATGTCAACAGTATTTTGCCAACCGCAAAAAAAAAGAAGCCAGACCCCCCCTTGAAGGTCAGACTTCCTTTCGAACGCACCTATTACGATGCTCCAGCTTCTTCGTATTCGACTTCTGATTCAGCTTCACCGACATTATGGTATTCTTCAAGAACAGCATCTTGAATCTTCCCACGCGTTCCCGAATTGATCGGGTGCGCGATGTCACGGAATTCCCCGTCAGGTGTCCGTTTGCTTGGCATGGCTACAAATAAACCATTATTGCCGTCAATCACCCTAATGTCATGGACAACAAACTCCTGATCCAAGGTAATAGAAGCAATTGCTCGCATTCTTCCTTCGGTATTTACGCGTCGCAGTCTTACGTCAGTTACTTCCATTAAGTTCACCACCTTTTCCCAAAAAGAACTTAATAAAACAATTCCACAAATTCCTAGAAATTCCTGCCTGTTTTCCAAAAAAAATAAAAAATCTATTTTTTTCTAATTTACCGTGACTTTATACATATAAAAACAAGACCACTACATTAGCTAGTAGAGGCCTTATTTGCCGTTCCTTTTATTCTTTTATGATAATCGATCTAGAAAGTTTCCAGGATGCACCTCAATTTTAGACTGGCGATCATCGACATTCATGATCTGCACCAGGGAAACATGATCGTCTACGATACGATCCTCTTCTTCATCTTCCGCTTCAGCTAACACTCCAATGCCGGCTAACTCGGCATTGAATTCCTTCAGCAGACTCTTCATTCCATTAATAGTCCCGCCTGCTTTCATGAAATCATCAATGATGCAAACTCTGGACCCTTCCGATAAGGAGCGTTTCGTCAGCACCATCGTTTGAATTTTCCTTGTAGAGCCGGATACGTAATTAATACTGACAGTGGATCCTTCTGTTACTTTAGGATCACGTCGGACGATGACAACAGGCACGTTTAAATAAGATGCCACTGCATAGGCAAGCGGTATACCTTTTGTGGCTACTGTCATCACAGCATCAATTTCCTTACCTGCAAACGATGAAGCTAACAGACGCCCGATGTTCCGGATCGTATCAGGTTCACCGAGGAGATCACTCATAAACAGGTAACCTCCAGGCAGAAGACGGTCAGGATCCTCTAAACGCCCACATAATTCTTTGACGAATTGTTCACTATACTCACGGGAAAAGGTAGGAATGTACTTCACACCGCCTGCAGCTCCAGATACCGTTTCTAAATAACCGATTCCTTCATGCCGGAACATTTTGTTGATGATCCCTAAATCTTCGCTTACAGAAGATTTAGCCGCTTCATATTTATCTGATAAAAAAGGCAGAGAAATTAATTCACGAGGCCGATCTAACACATAATGCGTCATGGCAACTAGTCGTTCACTTCTTTTCATGGAAAGACACCTCAAAATCCGAATATTACTAATAAATATATCAGATTTGTACGGATTTTATCAAGTGTTTTCTCGACTTCCCAGCATTCTGACGATATAGACCTCCGGACAAAAACCTTTCAAGCTGTTATATATTCGCTGTACCCGTCCGTCCTGAGCGACTAGCGCAAAAACCGTCGGCCCGCTTCCGCTCATGAGAACGGCATCAGCTCCTGCCTGCTGCATTTTTTCTTTAATTTGATTGACTTCAGGGTGGATTCTTGTAGTTACACCTTCCAGCGTATTACCTACTTGGGCACAAATCTTCTCAAAGCTTTGTTCTTTTAATGCCGCGATCATCGACTGTGTATCCGGATGCTCCGCCTGCTTAATGTTCAGCTTTTGATAGACCGTCTGAGTGGAAACGCCGATAGCAGGCTTAGCCAGCACTACCCAGCATGGAGGTGGAGCCGGCAATTCCAATATCTGCTCACCGCGTCCTTTAGCCAGAGCGGTTCCTCCATAGACACAAAAAGAAACATCCGAACCTATTTTTGCTCCCAGTTCAGCCAGTTCATCTAAGCTTGCTCCAATCTTCCAAAGCTTATTGACTCCTCGAAGTACAGCAGCGGCATCACTGCTCCCTCCAGCAAGGCCGGCAGCTACAGGAATGTTCTTCTCAATGAAGATTCTTACGCCTTTTTTAATTTTAAAATGGTCCTTCATTAGTTTCGCCGCGCGGTAAGCAAGATTCCGTTCATCATTCGGAACGAACCTGCTTTCTGACTCCACTTTAATTTTGTCGTACGGCAATAACTTCAATTCAATGCGGTCGGCAAGATCGACAGTAGTCATCACCATTTCCACCTCATGAAATCCATCATTGCGTTTATGTAAAACATCAAGAGACAAATTAATTTTGGCCGGTGCCTTCTCTAAAACAACCACATCTACACCTCCTTTCCTCATAATCCCTCCAAGCATTGTACCATAAAAAGCATGCATATGGAGAACTTATACAGACGGGAAAGCGGTCGTTTCAGTAACTTCAAACGAAAAATCCTCCCCGCATGGTAAATCATACGGGGAGGTACACCTTACTTATTGCCGGTCTTTGAGCATCTGCTCTTCAGCCATCTGGATTGCACGCTTAACCATGTTTCCAGCCTCACGGGTTGTAATACCGCCCCAGCCGTCTTTCTGCACTTTGTCGTAAAACCCAAGTTCTTTTGCGATTTCTTCTTTAAACGAATCGGACATGATACTTCTGCGCCCCATCGCCTTCAGCTCCTTTCGCCACCACTTAGCTACGACATGCTTAGTATGAAACAGAGAGCGCATTTCATTCCGGCAACTGCAGGAAGCTTTAGTAACTTTGACCAGCGGGGGAAGCGATAAATTTTATGTAAAATAAAAAAAGCAGCAACCCTAAGGGGTCTACTGCTCCATAGCCATTGTTGATAGGTCGTCGAAACTTAATTCGACTGTCTCTGTGAGTACATCTGCATAACTATATGATACACGTTCGAAAGCATTTTCTTCTTGGTCTAATTCAACAATAAAAACAGCTGGATATGTCTCAGCAAGCACACCTGAACGTTCAATGGTCTTACGGCGTCCGCCGTTTGCCTTTAATGTTAAACGTTTGCCAATCTGTCCCTCAAGGGATTGTTTGATTTCTACTAACGTTTTAGCCACTATACTCCACCTCACTAATGATTATAATATCATCATTCTCGGTCAAAGTCAAATAAAATATTTAATTATACCAGTAGGGCAAAATCAATGTCAATATAATAACTCATAGATTAGAGGTTATTTTAGATTTTTTACTTATTCGCATTTATCAGCAGACAAAACTTGATAAGCCCCTCTATAATCAACAATTAGACGCTAATTTTCGACATCCTCGGAGTATGGCATTCCGATTCTTAATAATCCTCGCGTCTGTAAACCGCCCAGCCCCTTTTCTCCACTGATCGTATTGCGGACAACATCCCATATATTAATATGGTCCATAAACGACGTATAAGCTATCCTGGCGGCCACGTAAACTGGATCGATGGCGTGGATGTTCACTCGTGCGGGTGAGCTTGCAAAGTTGGCTCCTGCCTTAATGAGGGACTCGAAATGAGACTGGCAGGCTCCGGCGAATATAACCAATTGGTCAAAATGAGGATAGTGCTGTCTTAAATTCCTTACAGCCTCAACAAAATAGCGCGAATGACGATAGGACTCTAGATCCTTGGTGGAACCTTTCGATTTCGAGTATGCATCATGTCCGGTCAGCACTACAATTTCAGGCTGAATTTTTTGAACGAGTGCCACCACTTCGAGCGGCATGTTTTTCTCTTGAATGTATTGTCCGTGCACCTGTAAACCTAACTGTTCATACAACTGGACGCATTTTTTCAAAAACAAAGGATCACCGTCAATATGGAGTATCCTCGGTGATATTTGAAAATAATTAGATTTCTCATCCGAATCCTGGTAACTGCCTCCAGCCTCTACCTCTCGTTTCTCTTTAAGCAGTCGGTAATCCTGGCGGAATAAGCGGTATGAACAAGCCTCTTGTTTATTTATATGTGTTTTTCTTTCAAGATATTCAGAACCGGACACTTTATTTAAATCTTCCAGAGGGGCATCCGCTTCAAGACGGACGTGTTCACCGATTAATTTTACCAAGGAGCCCTCTATAGATTTAACTCGGAATAAAACGTCATGATTATATGATGTTCTTGTAACTAAGTCTCCATGTGTTAACACTAGCATCCCACCTCACAACAAGCACTACAGTAGTCTATGTGGGAATTTCTCACCTGTTACTTGTGAAGAAGCTAAAAAAATCATTGGTTCGCTTATTTTTCGAATTTGAAAATGGAAATGTGGTTGAGTGGAGGGATATACTCAGGGAATAGTTGGTCTCCTTCAATAGACAGGAGGCGTTGAGCAAGAAGATGCGGATTATGTCTTGGTAGTTAGAGCTACGGGTAGACCATTAGTGGAAGACTCTGCTTCAATACCTTTTGGCTGTTCCGTCTACTTAATTGAGTGGAAGGTGGTTTTAGGAATGGGGTCGCTTTCCGCGGGAGGGCAGTGAGCTTCCTCAGGCTGCCGCCTTCCGGTAAACAAAATAAGTGCTATCTAACTCCAGTGTCAGTGGCTTTTACGTCTGTACGATAAGTCAACAACAAATCACTACGTTCTTTGTGTTCCCTTTACATCCGAGAGCTCCTTACAGTAAGATTTTCTACACGGAACCCAAGTTAAAAGTAAAAGTGGTTTCGAGATACTTATTAGATGGTGGGGGCGGAGGGAAACGGTGAGACTCCTGTGGGATCAGCGGGACAGGTGAGACCCCGGAAAGCGAACCGTTTCCTGCAGCCCCTAAGTTCACACGATATCTCGAAACTGAGGACCCTAGGATATCAACACAGAAATTTAATACAGCTTTTGATAAAAATGATGAGCGAGTGTGGCGAACTCCTGCATGGATAAAGATTCCCCTCTGCGCTTAGGGTCTATTTCTGCCGCTTCAAGCTTCGTTCGAATCTCTTCTTTTTCCAGCGAACCTTTAAAGTGACGGGCTAAGTTATTCATCAAGGTTTTTCTGCGCTGGCCGAACGTAGCCTGCACTAAATTAAAGAAAAATTCCTCATCATCGACTTGAACGGGCGGTTGTTTCCGCATTTCCAAATGAAGTACCGAAGAATCTACATTGGGCTGAGGCATAAAGACTGTCTTTGGAACATTCATGACGACAGCAGCCTCTGTATAATATTGAACGGCGATTGATAAAGAACCATAGCTCTTAGAATTAGGCTTGGCCGCCATACGTTCAGCCACTTCCTTCTGAATCATAACCGTAATGCTGTCCACTGGAAGGCGGTCCATCAACAGCTTCATCAATATTGGAGTCGTAATATAGTATGGAAGGTTGGCAACGACACGGATCGGCTGCCCTTCCTTAAAATGTTCAGCGATGACATTTTCCACATCAGCTTGTAAAATATCCTCATTGATAATGGTGACATTGCTGTAGTCCTGGAGAGTTTCATCCAATATCGGGACAAGACGCTGATCGATTTCAAATGCCACTACACGGTCGGCATGCTGGGCTAACTGCTCAGTCAAAGCGCCGATGCCCGGCCCGATTTCAATTGCGGCCGCTTCCTCATTAATCCCTGCATGTTCTATGATGTTTCTAAGTATATTGACATCAATCAAAAAGTTCTGACCTAAGCTTTTCTTAAAAGAAAATCCGTAGGTCTCTAGTATTTCCTTTGTTCGTTTCGGTGTAGCTACCGCTTTACTTTTCATTTTCTTCCTCCTGAACGATTTGGTCCATCGCTTCTTCTAACTGCTTTTGGGTGATTTGAAACATATTCAACCGCTTGAGCAGCTGTTTGCCGTTCGTTTTGCCTATTTTCAGAGCAAGTCCCAGCTTCTCTCTGCGCTGTTTGGCCATAGCCCCTCCTATCAGCCCGTAAGACAACAATTCTTCCTTTGTAATGCTGTTATATGTCGATTCGGTCAGCTCGTATACACTGGATAAAGCTTGTTTAATGTCCTCTAGAGAGGAGTGCTCCACACCAATCCCTTTATTTCTCTTGGCTCTTGCTGATTCTTTTGGCAGAAACGCATGTTTACAGCCAGGCACATGTTCAGTAACGATGTGCCTGATGCGCTCTCCTGGAGAATCCGGATCTGTAAAAATAATCACGCCGCGTTTTTGCTGGGCATGAGAAATGCGCTTCAATACTTCTTCATCAATAGCTGAGCCGTTCGTTTCGATCGTATCTGCATCGACGGCCTGCCGGATTCTCGCTGTATCATCTCGACCTTCAACTACAATCACTTCTTTAATTCTCACACGTCTTTCCTCCACTGATTGAATTCTTCCATAGCATACCACGACTTGAATAGGCGGGACAAAAGCCATTCGTCCTTTTCCCCTTAAACCTTTGCTTTGATTTTTCATGGAAACGAGATCGGTTTCGCAGTTTTCCATTGGAATATCATAAGATCTCATCAAAAAAGCAGAGGGGCTCCCCTCCGCTTTTCTTTAATCCAGTACTTTCACTTCCACAGTCTTATTTCCAAAACTGTACGCTTCACTTTTGGAAGGGACATGGACGTCGATTTTCTTTCCTTGTATCGCTCCACCGGTATCACCTGCGATAGCATTACCGTAGCCTTCAACCCACACTTCACTCCCAAGAGGAATGATGCTTGGGTCTACAGCGATGACTTTTTTGTTCGGGTCTGCTTTTAAATTGATTCCTGTAGCCGTTTTCCCAGAGCACCCTGCACAGTCAGCTGTATATGCCGTAGCTTTCATCTTCAGTGTTTCCCCGTTCTTCTTCTCCTGACTGCCTTTTGAGGCAGTCTTCGTTTTGGAAGAGGCTGAAGCTACACCTTTCGGCTCTGATTTGGAATCTTTCTTTTTGGAGTCTGCCACAGATCTTGAACTTTTCTCAGATGGCTTCTGTTTTGATCCAATTGCAATAATTCTATCTTCACTCTCTTTGATCACATCTTCATGAACGAGTTCACGCTTTATTTCTTCACCGTTTTCAATGATGATGTCATATTCTTTGACGACTTTCCCCTCTGTTCCAGAAGAAATCACTTTCTCTTCGCCTTCAGGTAAGGATGGGTCTTTTTCTGTGATGACGGAATAACCAAGGCTTTCTTCGACTTCTTCCGTAGTCTTCTCAAGGCGGGTGATCGAGATTTGTTCGCCTTGCTTCAAGGCTTGCTCTTTATCAAGATTAAGCTTGTCCATTTTATCTAACGTTATATTTTCTTCATTCAAAAAATCTTCTACAGTAGAAGCTGTGGTCCAAACGTCTTGAACATTGCCTCCATCATCCACGGTGATTTGCACCGCTTTTTGTATATGAATATCCATATTTGATTGAATCGTCTCTGAGGATTTATGAGAAACTTTATCTTGCTCTTTTACTTGAAGGTCCTGATCCTCAAAAAATTCACCAACTGTGTTTGCTGTCGTATAGAATCTCTTCGTATTATTTCCAATAGTTACGTTTAAAGCTTGTGCCTCTATGTATGCAACATCCATACCGAATTGAAGCGGATCCTCCAACTCATGGGACATTTCATCATATGGCTGCGGGCTGATCCCAAGTTCATTCAATAGTTCTCCAAAAGTACCGGCATGCGTACGAACCACTTGGGTCCCCTCATCACTTGTAACTTTTACAGAAGCCTTTGTTGCTTCATACGTGATAAACCCGAGAAAGGTAATAGAAACGATGGATGTTATGAAAGTCCACAAAATAACAGAGCTTAGCAATGTCCTCACATTATTTATTAGTTTCATAGTTCCATCTTCCTTCCCTAACCCCATGTTTTTCTAGTAATATGACAAATCGTTTTCAGCAAGTTTATTGAAATAAAGCCCGTCCGGGAGTCCCGTCAACGTCATAAGTGGAAGGCGTTTTTAGGAATGGGCTCGCTTTCCGTGGGGAGTGCAGTGAGCTTCCTCAGGCTAACGCCTTCCGGGATCTCACCAATCACTCTCTTCCCACAGGAGTCTCGCCCATTCCTAAAACCACCTAATATAAGCTTTAATGACGGGATTAAGAACCAAATAGATATAAGCTCTCGTTTACCAACATGATTACTGCCTTTTTGAGGAAGTGTTCCATTATCACTATTTGTATTAATGAATTTTTCAATAACTAGTTCTTATGATGGTTGATTTTCAAAGCCTGTAATCCTGAAATAGTAGTTTCCGTTCGCCCAGCCGTCGTAAGGAGCTCCGGGAAATTGCGAGACTCCTGTGGGATAAGAGTGCTTGGTGAGACCCCACAGAGCGGTAGCTCGAGGAGGCTCACCGCGCTCCCACGGAAAGCGAGTGATTTCCCGGAGCTCCGAGTGCTGCCAAACATAACGGAAACAGTCTGAGCCGAATATATAAAAACAAGCAACTTATATAATATGTATAGCCATTTAAAATAAAAAAAAGGAGCCAGCTTAACGTCAGCTGACTCTTCATATTATGCACTTTTACCTATACAATTAACATAACAAGGATGTTACAGTTCCTATACATATAGACAACATTTTTGTAACATTGGTGCTAAAGTCCTCCAATTTATGAAGGAATACGGAAAAACTTGAAAGCATTCTCAGTGGTTCGTTGGCTTACTTCTTCGTAAGTCAGTCCCTTTAATTCAGCTATTTGTTCAGCCACCAGCTTCACGTAAGCAGGCTCGTTACGCTTGCCACGGTTAGGGTGCGGCGCTAGAAACGGAGAATCCGTTTCTATAAGTAAATGCTCTAAATCAATGGCCTTCGCTACTTCTTTAGGAAGCTTTGCGTTCTTGAAAGTGACAGGACCCCCTAAGGAAATCATGAAATTCATATCCACACACTCTTTAGCCGTTTCTACAGGCCCACTATAACAGTGCATGATTCCTCCTACCTCAGCAGCATTTTCTTCTTTTAAAATCTCAACGATATCGTCCGTTGCTTCCCGATTATGAATGATAATCGGCATCTTCACTTTTTTAGCCAGGCGAATTTGTTGGCGGAACACTTCTTTCTGCACGTCTGCTGGAGACTTGTCCCAGTGGTAATCAAGCCCCATTTCGCCTATAGCCACAACTTTAGGATGAGAAGACAGCTCTTCGATCCACTGGAGATCTTCTTCTGTCATGTCGATGGCATCTACAGGGTGCCAGCCGACCGCTGCATACATGTGGTCATAATCTTCAGCTATTTGAATAGCCAGAGGGATGGTTTTACGGTCAAAGCCGACGACTGTCATATATTGAACACCCGCCTCGCGAGCGCGCGCGATCGTTTCTTCTCGGTCTTCGTTGAATTGATCAGCATTCAAATGTACGTGAGTATCAAATAACATGATGAGTCCTCCTTGTAATTAACGGAAAAGGGGAAAAGCCTCATTGTGCTTTTCCCCTTTATAATTTATTTAACTTTGGAACCATTCGCAAGGGTTTGATCAATGGAGGCCAGAGCCAGTTTGCCTTGGTCATCTTCACCAGCCAAAATCATGCCTTGAGACAGTTCGCCTTTTAATTTAACAGGCTTAAGATTTGTTACACAAATCACTTTCTTCCCGGTAAGTTCCTCTTCGCCATAGTGCTCAGCGATTCCCGAAACCACCTGCCGTTTCTCTTCTCCTAAGTCGAGCTGCAGCTTCAGCAGCTTGTCTGCTTTTTTCACTTTTTCAACCTTAGTGACTTCTGCTACTCGGAAATCGAGCTTCATAAAATCATCAATCGTGACTTCTTCCGGTTGATTGTTTTTCTCTTCCGGTTTCTTCTCAGGCGCTGGAGCTGGCTTTTTCATCATATCTTTAATGATCTGCACCTCTTCCTCTGCATCGAGACGAGGGAAGATAGGGTCATCCTTTTGTACAGTCGTTCCTTCAGGAAGACCTTTAAATTCTGAAATACTACTCCAGGATTTGTACTCATCTTCTTGAGAAACCCCTAACTGTTGAAAGATTTTCTCAGGAGTACCTGTTAAAAACGGCTGAAGCATAACAGCGGTATGACGCAGTGATTCAGTCAGGTGAGCCATTACGTTACCTAAACGTTCCTTCTTAGCTTCATCTTTTGCTAATACCCACGGCTGAGTTTCATCAATATACTTGTTCGTGCGGCTGATGAATTTCCATAAGTCTGCTAAGGCAACAGAAAACTCCATGTTTTCAAGCGCCTCTTCCACAGATGTTTTTGTTTCTGCAGCCAGCGTTTCCAACTGCTTATCAAATTCATCCTCTGAAAGAGTCAGCCTAGGTATCTCTCCACCAAAATACTTGCTCACCATGGCGACCGTTCGATTCAGAAGGTTGCCTAAGTCATTCGCAAGGTCGTAGTTTGTCCGCTCCACGAAAGCTTCTGGCGTGAACACTCCATCAGAACCGAATGGGACTTCTCTTAGCAAGTAATAACGAAGTGCATCTAATCCGTAGCGATCACTTAATTGTACAGGATCCACTACGTTTCCTTTGGACTTGGACATTTTCCCGTCTTTCATCAAAATCCATCCATGCGCGAATACTTTTTTCGGCAGAGGCAGATCCAGGGCCATCAGCATGATCGGCCAATAAATCGTGTGGAAACGCACAATTTCCTTCCCGACGAGGTGAACATCCGCCGGCCAATATTTTTGATACAGTTCATCGTTTTCACTGTCGAAGCCTAAAGCTGAAATGTAATTACTAAGCGCATCGATCCATACATAAACGACATGTTTTTCATTAGATGGAACTTTTACTCCCCAATCAAATGTCGTTCTTGAAACTGCTAAGTCTTCAAGGCCCGGTTTGATAAAATTATTGATCATTTCATTTTTACGGCTTTCCGGCTGGATAAACGTTGGATTGTTTTCGTAAAATTCAAGAAGCTGATCTACATACTTGCTCATTTTAAAGAAGTAAGATTCTTCTTTCACTTTTTCAACGTCGCCACCGCAGTCCGGACAATGTCCGTCATCAAGCTGACGTTCGGTAAAGAATGATTCACACGGAGTGCAGTACCATCCCTCATATTCATCAAGGTAAATGTCACCTTTTTTTAATAGATAGTCGAATATTTTAGCGACGACTTTCTTGTGACGATCCTGGGTAGTACGAATGAAATCATCATAAGAGATATCAAGCTTATCCCATAAATCATTAATTCCAGACACAATGTCATCCACATACGCTTGAGGAGTGACGCCTGCATCCTCTGCCTTACGCTGAATCTTCTGTCCGTGCTCGTCCGTTCCGGTCAGATACATGACATCGTATCCTTGGAGACGCTTATATCGCGCCATCGCATCTCCTGCTACTGTGGTATAAGCATGTCCTATGTGCAAATTACCGCTTGGGTAATAAATGGGTGTACTAATGTAAAAGGTCTTTTTCTCTTCCGACATCATGTGCCCTCCTTGATTTCAACATTCATACAGAGTATTGTACCATTCTTTTTCTTTAATTTCTTTATAACCATTTCTAACTCTAAAATATACCGAATACTTCACTGAAATGTCAAAAAAATCATATAATCTTGACGCTGAAATTGTTTATCGGTAAGGTATAATCTGGTAAAATTCAATAGTATAACACGTTGGATAATTGAACCAATTTTGGAATGACGAATTTTGTCGAAGATTGTTCTTAAAAGTGGAAGGTCAGTCATAACCACTTCTATATACCCATATAGGTATAATGAATTTTTGTCCTTTTGGAAATTAAGTGAATTGACAGGTTTGGGAAACGTTGGTACTATTATTAGCGAGACATATGTCGATTTTTGACGAATAACTTTGATTGAGGGGAGATAAACAAATGAAATCTACAGGTATTGTACGTAAAGTTGACGAACTAGGAAGGGTAGTTATTCCAATTGAACTTCGTCGTACTCTAGGAATCAATGAAAAAGACGCGCTTGAAATCTATGTGGATGATGATCGCATCGTTCTAAAGAAATACAAGCCGAACATGACATGCCATGTAACCGGGGAAGTTTCTGATGATAATATGAAACTTGCAAATGGCAATTTGGTATTGAGCCAAGAAGGAGCGCAAATGCTTCTTAAAGAAATTCAAGGTCAAATCGACAAGTAACATAAAAAATAGAGATACCGTTACACAACTGGTTAATTAAAACACTCATAACTTTTTGACATATGTTCTAGCTAAGAAGAGCCCTTACTGTCCAGGCAGTAGGGGCTCTAATTTTTATTCTTCTACGTGGTACGCCTGGTACACATCCCGCTTTTGCATCTTTCGGTCAACCGCCGTATTTTTAATAGCCTGCTTCGATTTCAATCCTTGTTCGTTAATATAATAATCGACATGTTCGACTGTCGATAAATGGCTCCACCAGAATCGGTCCGTTTCTCGCTCTTCTTCGGTCCCTTCGACCACGATACAGAATTCCCCCCGCAGTTCCTGCTCGTCAGCCCAGGATATCAATTCTTGTAAAGAGCCCCTGATGTATTCTTCGTATTTCTTTGTCAGTTCTCTAGCTAAAGCTGCCTGCCGGTTCCCTAACTGTTCATAAGTATCAGCAAGCATGTCTTTTAAACGGTGGGGAGATTCGTAAAATATGAGGGTAGCCGTATCATTTTCTAACGTTTGAAGTTCAGCAAGCCTTTCTTTTTTCTTTCGTGGCAAAAAGCCACAAAAATAAAACTTATCCGTCGAAAGTCCTGACCCGATTAAGGCAGGAAGGGCCGCATTGGACCCGGGAAGAACGACGACAGGAATGCTTTCTTCTTGAGCTGATTTAACGAGATCCGCTCCAGGATCCGAAATCCCGGGCATACCGGCATCGCTGACGACTGCTAAACTTTCACCAGCAATTAGGCTTGATATCAGCTGCCCGCCCCGAGTATGTTTATTATGCTCGTGATAACTAATTAACGGGGTATGGATTTCAAAATGATTTAACAGCTTTTTTGTATTTCTCGTATCCTCAGCAGCTATCCGGTCGACATCATGAAGGACCGAAACTGCCCGGTACGTCATATCATCCAAATTTCCGATAGGGGTAGGCACAATATACAGTGTTCCTAAACCATCATGAGGAATATAGCTCTTTTGAATATGCATCGCGTTCGCCTCCATTATTAAGCACAATCCATTCTTCTTTTTTTACACGCGGCCATTGCTTAATCTGATACTCTTGCTGCATCGCTTCCGTCTTACTTGCAAAGGTTTGACAGTACTCTAGCGTAAATGGACCACGCCCTCTAGTGTACTTGGCCCCTTTGCCGTCCGCATGCTTTTGTAACCGGGCGTTCAAGTCATTCGTGTAGCCTGTGTACAATGAACCGTCCTTACATCGAATCATGTATACAGCATGTTTACTTTCCATATAAAATCTCCCGGAACTCGTGACTGTATTCCCCGTTTTCATTATGAGTATAAAGGGGCGGAAGGATTTTCAAGTCCGGCTTCCCATCACGGGACGCCTCAATCAATAAGACATTCGCTTCCTTCCCTTTTTTCGGATGTACAAACTGCAGACGCTTCGGCTCCAGCTGATACTTACGGAATAATGTGATGATATCCGCGAGCCGTCCAGGGCGATGTACCATAGACACCTTTCCTCCCGATTTCGTCAATCGGCTGCAGGACCTCACTACATCCTCTAAAGAACAGTGGATTTCATGGCGTGCAATAGCTAAATGCTCATTCAGATTTCTTTTATCATGAGCCGGAGTGGGAAAATAAGGGGGGTTGCACGTCACCAAATCAAAACGTCCATTTCCTAATTGAGAGGGCATGTCTTTTAAATCCCCATGAACCATATGTAATCGTTCATGTAAGTTATTCAATTCGATATTCCTAAGAGCCATATCATACAGTCTTTCTTGAATTTCGACTCCTGTTATATCCACTTTCGATCGGCGTGAGAGGAACAAGGGAATCACACCATTCCCTGTACATAAATCGAGGATCCTTCCCCTTGTCCGCGGTACGGAGGTGAACCTGGCCAACAAGACGGCATCTATGGAGAAAGCGAACACCTGATCACTCTGGATAATCCTCATATTTTCTTCTGCTAGTAAAAAATCAATCCGTTCGTCACCTTTTAACTGAACCATACGCTTGCACTTCCTTTTATAAATTGGCTTTGTTAAAGTTCCGTGTTGATATTCATATAAGCTCCCTTATGCTGAAGACTCCGTTTCGAGATGTGTGGGGTTGTTTCCGTTACGTTTAACAGCGGTTAAAGCTCCGGGAAACCACTGGATTGTCAACACAAAACTAGACAATTTCATTAAGGTGTTTCTTCTTAAATTCTATAGGACTAAGGTAGTTGAGAGTGCCATGAATGCGAATATGATTGTACCAGTGGACATAATCAAATAAAGCCAGGTTTAATTGTTCTTGAGACTCAAAGGTTTCTCCATAAACAAATTCTGTCTTAATCACCTTATAAGTAGCTTCAGCGACTGCATTATCATAAGGGCACCCTTTCATACTTAAAGAACGATCAATTTGAAAGGTTTGAAGTAAATCTTCAATGGCTTGATTCTTAAATTCACTTCCGCGATCCGTATGAAAAAGAGCTAATTCATCCAGGTTTCCATCAATCGAAGCGAAGGCTTTTTGAACTAAGGCTGCATCTTTTTGCGGGCCGGAGCTATAGCCGATAATCTCACGGTTATACAGATCCAAAATCGTACAGATATAATGCCATTTTGTATGGACGCGTACGTAAGTTAGGTCACTGACCACGACTTTACGAGCCTGGTCTTGAGTGAATTCACGGTTCAACGTATTCCCTTGTTTTGACTCATTACACGCACTCTTCATCGGTTTAAATTGAGCGATGGTGTATTTCGAGACAAGTCCCTGTTCTTTCATGATCCTCCCAATCCTTCGGCGAGAGACCTGATAACCTTTTTTATAGAGCTCGTGCTTAATTTTTCGAGTCCCGTAGTTTTGACGGCTTTCTTGAAAAATCTCCGTAATCTGACGAGTCAGATCATCCGCCTCAGAAGAGTCTTTTTCTTTCGCTTCATAATAAAATGTACTTTTAGGAAGTTGTAGGACGGCACACATTGCTGATACCGAGTAACGGTGACGGTTGTTCTGGATCACCTTTACTTTCGTCCCATGATCAGCGCCGCTTGCTTTAAAACATCAACCTCCATCATAAGACGCTGATTTTCTTTTTTCAGCCTGATATTTTCATTTTGTTCAGCTGTCCGGTTGTCTTCTTCCTTGAAAGAACCCGTATTTCTAAACTGACTAAGCCAACGATCAAAGGCGGAAGATGATAATTCGTATTCTTTTAAAATTTCTTTTCTCGGTTTTCCGTTTTCATTTAACTGCACCACTTGCTTCTTAAATTCATCAGTAAAGTTACGGCGATTCCTTGGGGTCATGTTTAGTCTCCTTGATTGAAATATTTAGTAAAGTGTAACTGACCTTAACGAAACTGTCCAAACAAGTGTAACCTTTCCAGAGACTCCCGTGGGAGAAGGATGTAGGCGAGATCCCACAGGGCTGAAAAGCCCGAGGAAGCTCGCCACTTCCCCCACAGGAAAGCGAGTAGCTTCCCAACCACCCCTGACTCTAATTACAGCCACGAACCCTGGTTATCTCGAAACTGAGTATTAAAGTATCCTGCCATATAGTTTAAGAATAATTTTTTCAATAGATAGGAAACGGAAGTCGTCAAGTAACTCTTCGTATTTTTTTGCCCTCAATTCCTGGATTCGAAGTATAATAAACTATAAAGAATATTTAAAGGGGATCGAGATACCATGTATACAGTAGTTACTAATGTAAAAATCCATCCAATTACTTCTGCTCCCATCGAACATGGGAGCGTTCATATCAAAGATCATAAAATTCACGATTTCGGTAAAGACTTGCCCACTCCACCAGACGCAGAGATTATCGACGGAGAAGGAAAAATGCTATTTCCCGGTTTTGTAGACGTGCACACCCACATAGGTTTATACGATGAAGGAACAGGATGGGCCGGAAGTGATGCGAATGAGACAATTGAAGCTACAACGCCTCATTTGCGGGCTATTGATGGAGCCCATCCGTTTGACCCGGCTTTTTATCATGCCAGAAAAGCTGGTGTCACTACCGCACACATCATGCCCGGCAGCGCCAATATCATAGGAGGAAAAACAGCAGTGATTAAAACAGTAGGTCACTCCATTGGAGGGATGCTGATTAAAGAAACAGCAGGGTTGAAAATGGCATTAGGAGAAAACCCGAAGCGTGTTCACTCTCAGTCAAAAAATGCCTCGATTACGCGTTTAGGAATCATGGGGACTTTACGAGAAACCTTCTACGCGGCTAAAAAGGGTGATCCTGAAGATTTGCGTGTACAACCGATCTTACAAGCATTGAATCGTGAAATTCCTGTACGTATTCATGCTCATCGTGCTGATGATATCGTTTCGGCCCTCAGATTCGCTGATGAGTTCGAACTTGATTTACGGATAGAACATTGTACAGAAGGTCATTTAATTGCGGATCAACTTGCAGGGAGAGGTTTACAAGTATCTGTTGGTCCTACATTTACACGCATGTCTAAAATAGAGTTGAGAAATAAAACGTGGCAGACTTATCGAATATTGCACGAACATGGTGTGCAGGTTTCTATTATGACGGATCACCCCTACACCCCTATACAATACTTAAACATTTGCGCAGCGCTGACCGTTCGAGAAGGTCTTCCTATCGATGATGCTATGAGAGGCATTACGATTACACCAGCTAAGAATTTAGGTGTCGATGACAGAGTAGGATCTATAGAAAAAGGAAAAGATGCTGATTTAGTATTATGGAGCGGCCATCCATTTGAATTCATGTCCGTCCCCCTCTGGACAATGGTCAATGGAGAAATCGTCTATACTCAATAGAACTCACTTGATAAAAGTTCGACTAATGTCGAGCTTTTTTATTTAATAACAGCGATTTCCCATGTACAGATTACAGTTAATTTTTGCCACAACACATTCAATGTGTAAAAAGGGTTTTCACTTTCTTAAAATCGTGTATATTAGAGGTATACAAAACTTACACAAAATTCAAACAACTTGTATACTTCGATATTTATTGCTTGAAGTCACCTTCAGCAATTTATATAAATTTAAAATTACAAAAGGAGTGGAAACATGTCAAAATTATTTTCTTTGCTGGCTATGTCCGTTTTAATTTTTGGTGCATTTGTCCCTGTAGCTTTAGCAGATGACCATGAGGAAATGGCTAAGGTCCGTGTACTGCATGCCTCGCCTGACGCGCCAGGAGTCGATGTTTTTGTTAATGATGAAGCTGTTGTTGAAGGTGCTGAGTTTAAAGATGCTACGGATTATTTGGAGTTACCTGCTGGAGATCATACCGTTGATATTTACGCTGCTGGAACAATGGGGGATGAAGACCCTGTCCTTTCCAGTGAAGTAAGCGTCGAAAGCGGACAAGCTTATACTGTAGCTGCCGTCAATACATTAGAAAATCTACAACTGGAAGCTTTTGAGGATTCTATGGAAGCTGAAGAAGGCATGGCCGACTTACGTGTTGGACATTTCATTCCTGACGGACCAGCTGTTGATGTTGGAGCGATTGAAGGAGATGCCATATTCTCAGGAGCCGAATTCCCGATGGTCACGGACTATGAAAGCGTGGAAGCAGGATCATACGATCTGGAGGTTCGGACGACTGAAGGAGACCAGTTGATCGACCTTTCCGGAACTGAAGTCGAAGAAGGTAACGTTTATAGCGCGTTTGCGGTAGGTACTGCTGACTCACCGGAAATTTTACTTCTTCAAGATAATCAAACGATGCCTAGTGAAATGCCAGCTACCGGTTTTGGTGGAGCATCTGAATCAGGAACGAATGCGCTTCTATATGCCAGTATTTTAGGAATCATGGCCATGAGTGCAGGCTTCATCTTTTTCCGCAAACGTCAAGAAGCTTAGAAAATGAAACCATTTTTAGCATCTATAGCTCTCGGCCTCCTCGTATTCATCATTAGTCATCAGTTATTACAGGATGAACCCTCTGAGGGGGCCAGGGTCCTTTCTAGTGAAGAGTCATCAAAAATCGAAGCGGAAAAGAACGATCCTGCAGTTGATAATATTGAAACGACAAATATCGAACCACATATTAATAACCAGCCTGCTCAAGGGGTCGTGCCTTCCTCTCTGGAAATACCTTCCATAAATGCATCTGCTTCTATTACCCCTGAAGGACTAACAAATAGCGGCGGAATGGAAGTACCTGACAATGACGTGGATGTCGGCTGGTTTGAACCAGGAACGAAACCAGGAAACAAAGGAAATGCTGTGCTGGCAGGTCATGTGGACAGCTATCAAGGTCCTGCCGTGTTTTTTGAATTGGACCAGCTGAAGGCTGGTGATGAAGTTATCCTCACCGGGACGGACGGATCTGTCCTTACGTTCACTGTAAGAGATGTGATAGCTTACCCGAGAAATGAAGCACCGATTGAAACTATATTCGGTTCCTCAGATTCTCGTTCATTGAATTTGATCACATGTACGGGCTTGTTCGATTCTGAGGCCCAAACTCATCAGGACAGGCTCGTTGTTTACACAGAATTAACCGACCACAAAGGTGCATGATCACTGTAAAATTAAATAATAAAAATTTACAAAATGCCTATTCCTTTTTACGAAAAAATCAATTAAAATTATCTTACGTTCTATTGATTGAAGTTAAAGGGAAGGCAAATGGTGCGCCACCAGCCGTTTCAGCTGGTTCTAGTGGGTTCGATTCCCACCCCGAATTTTTGTGTGTAATTGATGAAAATTCGAGGGTGGTTTGAACCTGCTGAGGTTTGTTTTCCTACGGTCAGACTACCCTCCTCTACCCATAAGGAGGGATTTTTTATGCTGAAAAAGCGTGACTTGCATGACGTTCCAGCTTTGTTTGAATTGATGATACACCCAGAAGTTTTCCCTTACATCCGCCATAAAGCGTCGACCAGTGACGAGTTTTACTTTGTGACTAAACAAACGTTAGAAGCTGAAGAACGCGGTGAGTTGATATCCCGTACGATCCTTGATGAGTGGGGGCAGCCCATAGGCACCATCAACCTATTTGATATTCAGGAGAACAAAGGGTTTTTAGCCACTTGGATTGGGCAGCCATACTTTGGCAAAGGTTATAATAAACTTGCGAAAGAAGCTTTCTTTGAAGAATTGTTTTTCCATTTAGATGTTGACGGGATCTTTATGAAAATTCGCCACTCCAACGTAAGGTCGTTGAAGGCTGCATTAAAAATCCCTTATGTAATAAACGCAAATGAGTTATACCCCGAAGTACACCAATGGATCAACGGTGAAGATGATATTTATGACCTCTACATGATTTCTAAAGAACAATATATGTTTCATTATTATGGAGATCAGTCATCCGAAGAAGAAGTATTGGAAGCATAATAATTATGCTTCCTTTTTTTATACTACTTTTGGGACTGGAACTGATTTTTTGTGAAGAGGTTTATCTTTTTCCACTAAATCGTAAGGGATTGTAATCTCTGGAGTACCAAACACTCCTGAAGCGACTTCATACTTATCAAATACTAATGTGAGCTTGTTGCCTTTAATGTAAAAAGCCGTGTCTTTACGGATACCTTGAAAACCCTGGGCGTTGAAAGTTTCAGGATCACTCCCTAATTTTTTCTTCACCTGCTCGTTGAGCTTATCCATGTGTGCCACTTCATCAAGGGTCAGAAACACGCCATCCTTTTCGTTTTCAAAGTTGATCGATTGGACAGTCGAGTGATATTGATTGCCGCGTGTAATATTCGCTGTCATGACAACAGAATAGAATTGCTCTTCTTCTACTACAATGGATTCACCATAGTACAAAACAGGGAATCCAACTGACTCTTCCCCTGCTTTTTGCGTTTGATTTATTGATTTCTCCAATACGGTTTTGATTTCTTCGTTGACTTCTTCCTCCAGATGTTTATTCTTTAACCCATCAAAATTAGGAAAATCTACATGTATTTCGTAATCCTGCCGGATGTGATCCTTATGGCGGATACTATATGCGCTGTCTGCGTAAGTAATTGTCGGCAATAATCCTAATAAACATATTAACAGTAATAACTTTTTCACAAATGTTCCCCTCCTCCGGCATTTAACATGCCTCCTTTGTAGTTTGACCACTTCCACCAAACTTATGGGAAAGAAAATATTTTTTATTTTATTGTTAGAATTTTCATAAAATCCATTGCTTTCCTTTTTCATTTTGGTAAAATTAGTACAATTTCTATTAAAAGGAGGCAATTGCAATGATACGAAGGTTGACTGAACATGATGACTCATCCTGCCAAATCCTGCTATCCAAAAAACCAGCAGAAAACTTATTCATCATAGGAGATATTGAAAATTTCGGTTACGAGCAGGATTTTCAAAAGCTTTGGGGAGACTTCACTGATGATGGACGCTTAAAGGCTATTTTGCTGAAATATCATAATAATTACATTGCATTTGCCGAGGAAGAATTTGACGCACAGGGATTCGCAAATATCATCAACACGGACCGGGAATTTAAGCAACTTTCAGGTATTGCAGCTATCACAGACCAAGTCCTTCCCTTCATCGCCCATTCTCATAAAAAGTCACGCTCCTTACACTATGCGAAATGCGAAGATAGCCGAAAGCTGGATCAAAATATAGATACATCTAAAGTTAAACTGGCTTCAACCTGTGATGTTCCTCGGTTAGTGACACTTCAAGACAAAATTGAGGAATTCGAGCAAGATGACAGCAGGGAAAGCAGTATCAGAAAAAGCCTTGAACAAAAATCAGCAAGGATCTATTTTGTTGAGAAAGATGGAGAGATGGTATCAACCGCTTCGACAACTGCAGAAAATTCAATGTCTGCCATGATTGTAGGAGTCTGTACGCACCCCGGCTATAAAAAGAAGGGATATGCCAGTGCCTGCATGAAGCAATTGTGCAATGACTTACTTGCGGAAGGGAAAATGCTTTGTTTGTTTTATGATAATCCTGAGGCTGGAACTATTTATAAGCGTCTCGGTTTTGAAGATATCGGAATGTGGACGATGCATATATACGAAGATGTACCGCAGCCTTCCTCTCTATAAAATCAGGAGCTGGCTCCCTGAGGGGAAACAGCTCCTCAAACATGTAGATGCGTTCATATTTTAACCTCCTAAGGTTACATTTAGTAAGTGAATTATATTTTATAATTCCTGCACCCTCAATGAATTTAACTTTTAATAATGTTAATTTTAGGGAATAGATCTATAAACACGATTTAGGAGGATTTATTTTATGGACAAATTGATGTTTATCCAAACAGGTATGGGAATTGATGTACACGGACAAAACATTACTCACGCATCAGTGCGAGCTACACAAAATGCCATTAACTCAAACTCTATGCCAGGAATTCGTGAAGCATTGCCTGAGGGAGACTTGAACAATATGAAGGTACGAGTGAAACTTGCTCTGCCGGCTGACCATGATTTACTTGATGAGCAGGAAGTTAGAAATGTTATCCCTTATGGTGAGGTAGAAATTGAAAAGGTCCAGGGCGGAATGCTTACAACTAGTGGCATAGTGCTGGAAGATAAAAATGATCAAAATGATCAAATGTATATAGTCAATGCTTCTGTCGAAGTAGGATATTAAAATAAAAGTCTGCCGGTGTCATAAGCCCGGCAGACTTTTATTTAAGAATCTAATTCGTCGTGCTCTTCTTTATATTTTTTATAATGGATATTATGCTCTAAATGTATATTGTCCTGTCCAGTATATCCATGGATATTCGTTGATACGAACGGTTCAAACTCTTCCGTATAACCTGAACCTTCGTCATCATCCTGAATGGAAGAATCATCATAGGTCATACTACTGTCATTAAAAGAAGCCACTTGCTGATAAGCACTTCTCTCCACATTATCCTCTAAATCGATTTCCTCTAAAACCTCTTCTTCAACACCGCGATCTTCTGGTACGTGACGGGGTGCAGCGTATTCCTTTAAAGTCTTTGCAGTCGGTACAGCTTCCAGCCGCTCTTTAGGAATTTGTTTACCCGACACTTCACAAATACCATACGTTCCGCGCTCTAAACGCTTTAACGCAGAATTGATATCTTCAAGCTCCTGCTCTGTGTGATCAAGTAAAGCCATGTCTTTCTCTCTTTCAAACAATTCTGTTCCCGAGTCGGCCGGGTGATTATCATATTGTGATAATTCCCCGGATACTATGTCACTGGCGAAACCCTGCTTAACTCCATAAGAATTATTATCAATCAGCTTCTGCTCAATTTCACGTTTTCTTTCTTCCAGCTGAGCCTTTAAATGAGCGTAGTCCATCGCATTTCCCTCCTATTACTTTGTTCTAATTTTAGTTTGGCTATGATGAATGGATATATTCATAAGGGATACGGAACTCGTCACAGCTGGCCATATTCATAAAAAAAGACAGCCTATGGCTGCCTTTTTTCAAACTTATTTACGCAATGCTTCTAAAAAATCCTCTTTTAAATCCTCTATGTCCTCAAGACCGATGGACACACGTACTAATCCATCTGTAATCCCTAGCTCTCCTCTTCGATCAACAGGAATCGAAGCATGGGTCATCATGGCAGGAACTGAAATCAAACTTTCCACGGCCCCAAGACTCTCAGCAAGTGTAAAATACTTAACGTTACGAAGAACTTGATCCGCTTTTTCACCGCTGCCTACGTCGAAAGAAATCATTCCTCCGTTCCCACGTGCCTGATTTGCATGAACATCATGACCTTTATGGCCTTTAAGGCCTGGGTAATAGATGTTGCTCACTTCAGGCAGTCCCTGTAAAAACTCTACAAATTCTTTCGTATTATTCTCGATTTCCTCCATGCGGATACCTAGCGTCTTAATTCCTCGCATCAATAACCAGGAATCCTGTGGTCCCAGGATTCCGCCCGATGAGTTCAATACAAAATGAACATCTTCCGCAAGCTGCTCGGAGTTCACAACAACAAGTCCCGCCACGACATCACTGTGACCACCTAAATATTTAGTCGCACTATGCAGGACAATATCAGCTCCAAAATCAATCGGGTTCTGCCAGTAAGGCGTACTGAATGTATTGTCGACAATGAATGTCAGGTTTTTCTCTTTAGCAAGTGCGGAGACTTTATTCATGTCCGTTATTTTTAATAAAGGGTTGGTAGGTGTCTCAACATAAATCGCTTTGGTTCGGTCCGTAAGAGCTGCTTCGATATTCTCCACGTCACTTGTATCGACAAAGCTCGCCTCAAGACCAAAGCGATTAATGACTTTGGAAACCAGGCGGTATGTTCCCCCGTATACGTCATCTGTAAATATGACATGATCCCCATGATTAAATGTCATGAGAACGGCTGTAATGGCTGCCATCCCTGAACCGAAAGCAAACCCCGCGCGGCCGCCTTCAAGCTCTTTTATTAGTTCTTCTAAAGCAAACCGAGTCGGATTTCCCGTACGGGAGTATTCATACCCAGAGTGCTTTCCGACACCTTCTTGCTTGTAAGTACTCACTTGATAGATAGGGACAGAAACCGCTCCTGTCTTCTCATCTCCAGTAATACCGCCATGAATCAATTGAGTTTTTTTCCTCATTCATTCCACTCCTCATAAATCCCTTGACTTAAGTACCGTTCACTACTATCTGGAAAAACAGTGACTATTTTCGTTCCAGGTTCAGCTTGCTCCGCTTCTCGCAAAGCCGCTTCAAACGCAGCTCCAGATGAACTCGCTACCAGTAGTCCTTCGTTTAATGCGAGCTCCTTTAAACGTTGAAAAGCTACAGCATCTGTAACTGTATGAATGGCATCAAAGTATTTCTCATCCATGTAAAACGGTAAAAACTCCATGCCGATTCCTTCAGTCCGGTGCGGCCCTGATTCCCCTCCATTTAAAATGGAGCCTTCAGGTTCCACTATTACTGTTTTCACCGCAGGGTTTTTTTCTTTTAAGAAGCGAGCCGTGCCCATGAACGTTCCTCCAGTTCCGGCTCCAGCTACAAATATATCAACTTCACCGTTTAGATCTTCATAGATTTCAGGACCCAGCGTCTCGTAATACGTATCAGGGTTTGCGATATTGTTAAACTGCTCGGGACTGAATGCATCAGGAATTTCTTCACAGAGCTCATTCGCTTTCTTTATGGCTCCAAGCATTCCTTTTGAAGTTGGAGTATGAATGACCTCTGCACCAAGAGCCTTCATAAGCGACTGCTTTTCCTGGCTGAATTTTTCCGGTATGACAAAAGTGACTTTAAAACCTTTTCCGATGGCCGCAAGAGCTATTCCAATACCAGTGTTCCCGGCCGTAGGTTCAATTATGTGACCGCCAGCTTTCAATAAACCGCGTTCCTGAGCATCCTCAATCAGTTTTAAACCCAGCCGGTCTTTAACACTGCCGCCTGGGTTCATGAATTCAAGCTTCGCAAAAATCCGCACTTGATTTGGAATCGCTGAATGAGTAAGTTCAATCATCGGGGTTTGACCGACTAAAGATTGAACATTTTTCACGTATCCCATAAATTTTCCTCGCCTTCTAAAATTAAAAGACTTCTGTCCATTCATCTCGTTTATCAAGCAGCTCTTTCGCTAACTCCTGCGCACCTTCTAAGCTGTGGCTGGCAGCAAACCCGCACTGAACTTCATTGCAGGCAGGAACTTCGTCAGCTTCAAGTACATCTTTAAGTGTGTTTTCTACTACTTGTAGTACATTATCGTAACTATCATCATTCAGGATGGCTAAATAGAATCCTGTCTGGCACCCCATTGGGCCGATATCAATAATACGATCGTGGTGATCACGACTTTTTTCAGCCATCAGATGCTCAAGGGAATGAAGCGCAGGCATATTCATGTGTTCTTTGTTAGGCTGCTTTACACGAATATCATATTTATAAATTTTATCGCCGTGCTGACCTTCCGTTACACCTACTAGTCTCACATAAGGGGCCTTTACTTTCGTATGGTCAAGATTAAAACTTTCTACGTTCATTTTTGGCATACATCATTCTCCTTTTTTAGCTTGAATCAACCAAGCAAATTTGTTGAGTTGTTTAAAAGATACCTCAAAACCCAGCTGGAGAAACATTTGTTCTAGATCCTCTAAATAAGGATAGTACTCCTCGCTTAAATCCTGAGCTAAATTAAGAAAGCCCTTTTGTTCAGCATCCTTAATTAATTGTTGTTTATATACTTCATCTTTGAAAAGAGTATCTATAAAAATGACTTCTCCATCTGTATCCAGTTTATCATAATATTTTTTTAAGGCTAATCGTTTTTCCTGTTCATTTAAATGGTGGAAAGCAAATGAACTGATGATCGATCGTACGGGCATCTCCAGTTCAGGAAAATTAATAAAATCTCCTGCATAAACTGCCGCTTCCGGACATTTCACATTAGCAATCCTTCTCATTTCCTCAGAAGGTTCAATGCCGACGACTACTTTGTTTTGAGCAACAGTTTTCTGTGTCAAATTCGCTGTACCTACTCCGAATTCAAGTACAGGTGATATGGAAAGGTCCGCTAATTCTTGAAGCATTGCATCATACCCTTCAAATACTTCCTTATATTCAGGGTCACTTCCAGAAACCGTATCATCATAAGAGCTCGCCCATTGATTAAATAGGTCGACAAACTCAACTCCCATTTTACTCATCCCCTCATTGTAAATAATTCCTATCTGTAAACTCGGAATTACATTGTTACTATATCATATTTCTTAACCTTGCTCAATGTTCATGAATTTCCAATACTTACATTAAATTTAAACCACAAGATCCAAGTTGAAAATGGCGAGGCTCATGCTGGAAAGGTTGGACGTGCTGAACCCTGCATAGCGTTAACTGCTCTCCCCCCTGCGAAAGTCAGATATTTCTAATCTTCCTAGTAACACATACGTATAAAAGAATAGAAAAAACGTCCAGGGGTCTTCCCTGGACGCTTTCACATACTATAGTGTTTTATACTCAGGTCGCTTTCCGCTACCTTTTTCTTTTTCTATTTCCAGGTTTTGATCTCTTCGGTGGTCGTTCTTCCTCACGATTTCTCTTCCCGGAAGCCAGCTTGTCCAACGACCGGCGATTGAGCTTTTCACCAATCCCTTTTTCAATTACATGTAAAGCCTGTTTATCTTTAGGGGCGGCAAAAGTGATCGCTAACCCTTTACCTCCGGCGCGGCCTGTCCGGCCAATTCGGTGAATATAGCTTTCCGCATCCTGTGGGATATCGTAGTTGAATACGTGAGTAATCCCCTCAACGTCAAGTCCGCGAGCCGCGACATCTGTCGCTACCAGATATTGAATTTTAGCATCACGAAAACTTTGCATGACCTTTTCACGCTTCGCTTGAGACAGGTCGCCGTGTAGTTCGTCCACTTCAAAACCATGACTCTTCAAGGCTCCGTGCAGCTTCATCGCTCTTCTCTTCGTGCGGCAGAAGATGACAGCCAGAAATGGTCTATGCTCGTTCATGATTTGGATTAACGTATCCTGCTTCGCCCGGTCAGTCGTTTCATAGACAAGCTGTTTAATTTCAGTTAATGTCACAGCTTCAGCTTTCACACTGATTTTCTCCGGTTTTTTCAAATATTTATTAGATAAGTTTTTCACTTGATCCGAAATGGT
This sequence comes from Halobacillus sp. A1, assembly GCF_024189295.1. Lineage (GTDB taxonomy): Bacteria > Bacillota > Bacilli > Bacillales > Halobacillaceae > Halobacillus_A. Next base: position 69,187 of record NZ_JAIZEN010000010.1, on the reverse strand, counting down.
GGCAGAAAAAGCACTGGTCTGACGATCTGGTGGCGTTTGAGATAGTATGTCTGCGACATCGGGCAGGAATCCTGCCTCAAGCATTTGATCGGCTTCATCTAAAACGACATGCTCCACCTGCTCTAGTGAGATTGTATCTCTTCGCAGATGATCTAAGAGTCTGCCAGGCGTGGCAACGACGATATGAGTTTGTCCTTCTAATTTCTTCGCTTGTTTTGCAACGTCCTGACCGCCATACACAGCTAACACCCCTGCATCATCGGGGCGCAGCTTTTCAACTTCATTTGTAATCTGCAAAGCCAGCTCACGCGTAGGCGTCACAATCAAACCTTGCACTACAGGCTTGTTCGTATCGATTTTTTGCAGCAGCGGAAGTAGAAACGCAAGCGTCTTTCCTGTGCCCGTCTGAGCTTTAGCCATAACGTCTTTTCCTTCAATCAAAAGAGGGATCGTCTGCTCCTGAACAGGGGTCGGCGTGGCAATCCCTTGCTTTTTTAATTTTATTTGTAAGCTTTCAATAATACCTAAATCACTAAATGTTTTCATAGCCTTCACTTCTTTCTAAAAATACGTATATCCTCTTATTGTAACTGAACGATGATGTTATGAACATTTTTATTTTTTAAAAACCATATAATAAGATAGCTATGTTAAAGGTTGCTGTTGATATTGATAAGTGAGTGATTCAACAATATGGCAGGATAGCGGAAGACTCGGTTTCGAGACATTTGGTGAGTGGATCAGGGCGGCGGGGAATGGCTCGCTTTCCGTGGGAGCGCGGTGAGCTTCCTCGGACGTCCCGTCCTGCGGGATCTCACCAAGCACTCTCTTCCCACAGGAGTCTCCCCATTCCCCGCCGCCCCTCACTATATATGCTCTTCTCGGAATCCTCTTAACAAGAAAACTTTTAATAAAGAGAGAGCTTAACACTCCAGTGCAACGGTTAAAATGTTTTATTTAAAAACTCCACAAGTATAATTTAGTTTACTTGCCTTCCTGAGCAAGGTGGATGAGAAAATGATGACATTCCAATCCTTTCCCAACTCAACACATAGCGACGAGGAGCCTTCCTTCACTTCTGCGCGGTAAGGAATCATCGAGTCCCTCAGTTCTTCTTGTTTCCTTTATTTCTGCCAGCCCATTCCATACGCCGGTGACCTTTTACAAAGGAAAACTCGAAAGCTTTCCAACCACACCATCCGATAGAGGTTTGAAACGAACCCTTTTATCAAGAAAGAAGGTCTTCTATATGCCTGTCGTGTGAGAAGATAGCGCTTTACATCAAGGTTTATAAAATAGGACACTTGTCATGATAATCAGCAAATGTTTGCTTTTTCTTGAAGCGATTTCGAGATACTTATTGGGCAGAGGGGCGGAGGGAAACGGGGAGACTCCTGGGGGAAGAGCGGGACAGGTGAGACCCCGGAGAGCGAAGCTCGAGGAGGCTCAGCGCCCGCCCCCCGGAAAGCGATCCGTTTCCCGGAGCTCCTAGTTTCTCATTGTGTCTCGAAACTGAGTGTTCCACTAAAGAGAGATTATATGAATATCAACACGGGACTTTAACAAAGTCAATAAGATGGAAATCTGATCGTGAGGAGGTCGGCAATTCGTGGAGATTCAGATACGTAGAGGTGACACCCTCTGGTCTATATCCAATACATTCAACGTTCCCCTCCCCCTTATCATTCACTCAAATCCAACTGCCAATCCTAACACATTATCAATTGGCCAAACGATACAAATACCTGGCTATCGTATAACGACATATACGATAAAGTCGGGGGATTCATTTTATAAAATTGCTACGAAAGAAAGAATTTCTGTAGACAGTTTAATGTTGGTGAACCCTGGCATGGTGCCAACTGCCCTTCAAATAGGTCAGCAGATAAGAATACCACGAAGAGTCACTACGACAATTATTGACCCAAGGCAAAATTACGACTCTGGCATCCTTGCTTCAGACTTAGAAGCATTAGCCACGTTATATCCATTTATGAGGCAGAGGACCATCGGCAATAGTGTAATGGGAAAAGACCTTATAGAACTACAAATTGGAAACGGGGAAAGAATTGTTCACTGGAATGGAGCTTTTCATGCCAATGAATGGATCACTACCCCTGTCATTATGGAATTTGTAAATTCTTATTTATTGGCTCTTACTAACAATGAAACGATTCGTGGAAGAGCTATGCTGCCATTTTATGATCAAGTCACATTGTCCGTTGTCCCAATGGTAGATCCTGATGGTGTAGACCTCGTACTTAACGGACCACCTGAAGGTAATTTCGGAGAAGAAGCACTGGCTATCAATGGGGGAAGCCCCGATTTCAGTGGTTGGAAAGCGAACATTCGCGGGGTTGACTTAAATAATCAATTCCCTGCCAAATGGGAAGTAGAAGCAGAGCGCAAACCTAAATCCCCCGCCCCCCGTGATTTTCCGGGCTACGCTCCCCTGACAGAACCTGAAAGCATTGCCATGGCAGAATTAGCAGGCGAACTTTCTTTTGATAAGATGCTCGCTTTCCATACTCAAGGTGAGGTGATCTTTTGGGGTTTCGAAAATTTAGAACCCCCTCGTTCCCGTACGATTGTCAATGAATTTTCCAGAGTGAGCGGATACGAACCCATCCGGTATGTAGACAGTTTTGCAGGTTATAAAGATTGGTTCATTCAAGATTTCCGCGAACCAGGTTTCACTGTGGAGCTTGGGCAAGGTATCAATCCCTTACCCATCGGGCAGTTCGATGAAATTTACCAGAAAACCCTGGGAATTTTTTTAGCAAGTATGTATATGTAGCGATGGAGCACTAACGAACTAACTGGCTCCAACCATTTCAAAAAGTGTTACTGCACCGTCACGGGCTGTGGAGCAAATTCTCGACAGCCTTTTTTTATTTAGCGGAATGAAATACCGTGACACCGATGAAGATCGCGGGAACAAGAAAAAAGCTTATAGAAAAACCGGAGTTTCCCTACAAGCTTCAGCAGTGTCTAAAAGCACTATAAATAACTTTAAATTTTATCTTGGTCCATATGACCGTCGTGATTTTTCAGGATAGAAAGAGCTTCCTGATACTCGTCATCTTTAACATCAAAATGAAGTAAATAGGTCAAATGCTCAACATCTGTCGGGGTATCTTCTCTAGAGGTGTTCTTATCAGATTTCAAAAAATCACCGAAACCCGCAACTCCTCCGGCAGCTACTCCCCCACTTGATTGGCTTTGATTCAATACAGGAACGACTCCAGTTAAACGCGACTGTTCAGGAATAGGTTCTACCATTTCGTTTTGCGTAGATAGCTTTTGTAATTCAGCTTTTGCACTTTCGCCATCATTTTCCGTACGAAAGAATGCTTCAATATGCTTAGTCATTACTTCAATCCTCTCCTAAAAAAGTTAGTGTAAGGTTTCATACCTCTAATAGTACGTATTCCCAAAAACACCATAACTATAACTTATTAGGAAAATACAGACAGCCTCCTATTACTTCCATTCCGAAGGCACTTCTACTAAAACAGCGAATCCTTGGCCGCCTCCACCGCATAGAGATGCGATGCCTCGTCCTCCGCCACGTCGTTTTAATTCATGCACCACCGTTAACACAAGCCTGAAACCAGTCCCTCCGAGAGGGTGTCCAAGAGCGATGGCACCACCGTTGACATTCACTTTGCCAGGATCAAGCTCTAACTCTTTCATGCTTGCAATGGCAACACTCGCAAAAGCTTCATTTATCTCATAAAGGTCAATATCATCTTTACCCAGCCCATTCCGCCTTAACAGCTTAGAAATAGCATCTGACGGTTTCGTGTGAAGACTAGAATCCGGGCCCGCTGTTTCTGACCACCCGATGATACGAGCAAGTGGTGTCTTTCCAATTTGCTTGGCATACTCTTCAGAAGCCACCACACCTACACTGGCCCCATCGGACATTTGAGAAGCATTCCCTGCCGTGACCGTTCCATTTTTACGAAAAGCCGGTCTCAATGTGCTCAGCTTTTCATAGCTGGAATTTGGGCGTATGCCTTCATCTTCAGAAATTTTCTCTTTTCCCGCTTGCACACTGATAATTTCTCCCTCAAAATTTCCTTTTTGCTGAGCATCAGCTGCCTTCAGATGAGAGTTCAGAGCAAATTCATCTTGTTCTTCACGTGTGACCTCATATTTTTCATTTTGTTGATCCGTCAGCTCTCCCATAGACGAATCCGTCAAGGAACACCATAGGCCGTCATTTATTAATGAGTCCGTAAATTCAATAGGTCCCGCTCCTGAACCATTTCTGAGGGTACTTACGTGGGGAGCATTCGTCATAGAGTCAAAGCCGCCTGCAACATATATCTCACCTTCACCTAAGTGGATCCTCCTGGTGGCATCAGCTACAGAAGCCAGTCCCCCTAAACATACATTGTTAATGGTAATCGCGGGGACGGACCATGAGATGTCAGATTGCACAGCAACAGCACGAGCGGGGTTCTGCCCCTGCCCTGCTTGAAGAACTTGAGCTAGAATCACTCCATCCGCTTCTTTCGTTTCCGGAACCCGCTGCGCCAATTCTTTCACTGCCTGGACACCCAAATCCTTTGCACTTAATTTAGTTAATGCGCCCTTCCATTTACCAAAAGGCGTTCTGACACCATCTAAAATAACAACACTCATCAAACGTACCTCCTCTTAATGAACAAAAACTTTCATTCCACACAAAAGCCTCTTTCAACATGAAAGAGGCAGAAGATTATGCTTCACCTTCTCATCTATCGGATCAAAATCCGTTGGAAGTAGCACCGTGTCTAAAGACCGGTTGCCGGGCGTCAAAGGGCCAATTCCCTCAGCCTGCTCTAAATAAGAGTAGTAAATACAAAGTATGAAGTTATTAGTCATGATACAAACCAAGAATTGGAAAGTCAACAATATTTAGATTATTCCCCAAAAAGACCCACATCATTATAAATGTTTTTTAGCGAGCACAAGCTGTTCCTTAACCTGTTCAAAACCAGTGCCGCCCTCGCTTGAGCGAGCAGCCACCACATTGTCTGGGGCTAACTTTTCGTAAATATCATTTTCAAACAAATCCGAGAACTTTTTGTATTCTTCCAACGTTAAGTCAAGCAAATATTTTTTATTCTCGATGGCGTAAAGTACTACCTGTCCAATCACCTCATGCGCTTGACGGAATGGAAGGCCCTTTACGGCTAAATAATCAGCGATATCCGTCGCATTGGAATAATCTTCATTTACCGCCTGACGCATATTGTCAGATTTGACTTCCATAGATGCAAGCATCGGAGCCAGCAGTGATAACGCACCATCAAGTGTTTCCACTGTATCAAACATTCCTTCTTTATCTTCCTGCATATCTTTGTTATAAGCAAGCGGAAGACCTTTCAGCAACGTTAGCAGCCCTATCAGGTTTCCATAAATACGGCCCGTTTTCCCGCGAAGCAGCTCAGGCACATCCGGATTTTTCTTCTGAGGCATAATGCTGGAACCCGTACAAAACGCATCATCCAGCTCCACAAAATTGAATTCCTGGCTTCCCCAAAGAATCAATTCTTCAGAAAGTCTTGAAATATGGGTGATTAAAATAGAAGAAATCGACAAAAATTCCAAAATGAAATCCCGATCGCTGACTGCGTCTAATGAGTTTGGATAAACGTTCTCAAATCCGAGCGACTCAGCTGCCATTTTTCTATCGACTGGATATGGCGTTCCTGCAAGAGCCGCCGCCCCTAGTGGGGACCAATCGATTCGTTTAATACTATCCTGCAGACGCTCCTTATCACGCTCGAACATCCAGAAGTAGGCTAATAAATGGTGCGCGAAGGAAACAGGCTGGGCGCGCTGCAAGTGGGTATACCCAGGGATGATCGTATCCACATGCTGTTCCGCCTGATCTGCAAGGGACTTCTGCACTGATTCAAGCAGATTGATTAGATGCTTCGTCTTTTCTTTCAAATATAAATGCATATCAGTAGCCACTTGATCATTACGGCTTCTTCCCGTATGAAGCTTGCCTCCAACAGGACCAATTTCATCAATAAGGAGCTTTTCGATATTCATGTGAATATCTTCATGAGCTACCGAAAATTCAACTTCCTCATTTTCGATTTTCTTTTGTATAGTCTGCAGGCCTTCTTTGATTTGAGCAGCTTCCTCTTCCGCGATGATGCCGCACTTGCCAAGCATTTCTACGTGAGCCTGGCTGCCCTGTATATCTTGTAATGCTAATTTAACGTCAAAACCGATCGAAGAGGTATACTCTTCGACCAGTTTATCCGTCGGTTTTGTAAATCTTCCACCCCAAAGCTTACTCATTCATACTCACCGGCACTTTCTTTGCTTTAATTGCTTCTGCCTTATGGACATCAGCGTTTACCTTTGTCGGCAGCCCCCATAGTTTAATGAATCCTACGGCTGCATTGTGGTCAAAGGCATCGTCTTTAGAATACGTAGAAAGCTCTTCATTGTAAAGACTGACAGGGGATTTTTTGCCAGTAACGTTGTAGTGACCTTTGAAAAGCTTCACTTTGACCGTACCAGTCACAACATCCTGTGTCTCTTCAATAAAAGCCTGCAGCGCTGGCTGCAATGGTGAATACCATAAGCCGTCGTAAATCATCTTGGACATTTGCTGTTCCACATTGACTTTATATTGAGAAACTTCTCTCGTTAGTGTCAGGAATTCAAGTTCTTTATGCGCGTTAATCAGAATCATCGCTGCAGGATTTTCATAAACTTCTCTTGATTTGATGCCTACTAGACGATTTTCCGTATGATCAATACGGCCGACTCCATGCAACCCGCCTAAATCATTTAATTTCTCAATAAGAGCAACAAGATCCATCGGCTTTCCATTAAGAGCGATCGGCACGCCTTTTTCAAATTCCAGTTCAATAGTATCTGGAGTATCTGGTGTTTTTTCTATCGGATTCGTCCATGCATATGCAGCTTCCGGTGCTTCCATCCAAGGATCTTCCAGAACACCTGCTTCACAAGCACGCCCCCAAATATTCGCATCAATAGAGAAAGGATTCTCAAGATTTACAGGAATCGGAATTCCTTTTTCCTCTGCATATTTGATCTGCTCATCACGTGTCATACCCCATTCTCTTACAGGTGCGATGACCTCCAAGTCAGGATTTAACGCCTGGATTGAAACCTCGAATCTTACCTGGTCATTCCCTTTCCCAGTACATCCGTGCGCCACTGCCACTGCGCCTTCCTGTTCAGCTACGTCGACAAGAAGTTTTGAAATTAAAGGACGAGACAATGCTGAGGATAAAGGATATTTACCTTCATAAAGTGCGTTCGCTTTTAAAGCTGGCATAAGATAATCTTTAGCAAGCATCTCTTTTGCATCTACCATGATCGCCTTAATAGCTCCGACATCCAGCGCTTTCTGGCGAATGGTCTCAAGATCCTTCCCTTCGCCCACATCAAGTCCAAGAGCAATTACATCATACCCGTATTTCTCTTGAATCCATTTCACCGAAATCGATGTGTCCAGTCCGCCTGAATATGCTAATACTACTTTTGGTTTTGTCATAGTAAATGCCTCCTTGTGTAATTTCCGTATATTTTCCACTAAAAAAGTCCGTCTCTTACCATGTAAGAGACGGACTTTATAACCTTTGTCCGCGGTACCACTCTAATTGTCTATGAAAATAGACCAACTCGATGCTGTTAACGGGGGCTCCCGGCTTCGGCTACTTAATTCACCAAAACTTCTCTGAAGTGCGGTTCAATGCGTTTTGAATACCAGGCTTCCACCACTCCCGGCTCGCTTACATTCTCTTCACATTTACTCTCTTCGTCTTCGAATCTGTTTTTTGTTGTTACTGTATTTTTATTACTAATTGTTTATAATTATACATAGATATTTTTAGAAGTCAACGGGTAGCAATTATTTTTTTGAAAGATTATGTTTTCAAAGAATTTAAGCGGTTATAAAGGTATTTCAGTCCTTGGAGGGAGTAACCCTTGAAGCTTTTTTTCTGACCTTTGCTCATTCCAGCGAGGAAGATTTATACGTGTATATACGGTCGGTACTTAAAAAAAGGAAACGGAAATGAATCCTAACGAGGGTACGATTACTATCGAAATTACTATTGTGTATAGCCAATTTATAACAAATTACTTCATAGTTTGAAGAAGTATTGGTATTAAAACAACCAAAGGCTCATTCTTTTTTCGACCGAACCTTTTAAAATGTGCAATTCAAGTTGTTCAACTAAAGCTCCCTATAGTGGAAGACTCAGTTTCGAGACCTAATGAGAATCCAGGGGCTCCGGGAAACGGATCGCTTTCCCGGAGCCCCTTTGCCATATAAGTTTCTCGAAACAGCTTCAAGAAAAGATGAACATTGATGTTCGTATGGTGGATGTCTAATATGCTGCCATGTTAAAAAACTTGCTGTAGAGCGCTATATTCTCACCGGACAGTCCTATAGAAGACGCTGCTTCTTGGTAAAATTTTTTTTCATTTACTTTGCATGGGGTGGTTGAGAAGCTGCTTGAATTCTTAAGTAAAAAAGCGCTAAAGCTTGATAGCACTCCAGTGGTCTATGCCAATTTTTCAGGTAGCTTACTTATTTAATTTCTCTTAATGTTGGTCCATGAGAACTAATTTCTAAGTTCCGTCTCTCACATTTAAATGAGGTGGTTTTAGGAATGGGCGAGACTCCTAGCTTTGAAAGCGGAAGCGCTTTGGTCAGCGGCGTATGGACTGGACTGAGCTGGCGGAGATAAAGGAAACACGAAGAACGGAGTGATTCGATGTTGACTTATCGTACAGAAGTGAAGGAAGTCTCAGTAGCCGCTAAGCGCTGGAGCTGGATAACCCCCCATAATGTTTATGAACTCATTCACGCTCTATACTATTCAGGTGTAAGAGGTGGGAAGAGAGTGATTGGTGAGATCCCGGAAGGCGAAGCTGAGGAAGCTCACTGCACTCCCACGGAAAGCGAGTCCATTCCTAAAACCACCTTCCTCTCATCACGATGACGGAACAGCAAAGAACCCACAGGAAAGCGAGTAGCTTCCCAACAACCCCTGACTCTTAATAGGGTAACGAACCCTGGTCATCTCTAAACTGAGTCTTAAAGTATCCTGCCAGTTTGTTTAACATCATTTTTCCACAGTCTCTATTTCCAATATTAAAGGATACAAAAAGTTATGTAACCTTCCCATTTACTGGAGGTTATAAACTTAGTACAAAATGTTTTAAAAACTATGATCCTTTCTGTTCTTGATAATGGCAGCGCACCATCCTTCATCTTTTAAAGAAAATCGCCATATATTCCCACTTACACCATTCAAGTCGCGTTTCTTTCAAAATACTCCAATATCCATTTCATCGGACGGTATAAAGACAAAAAGGCTTACGCAAACTCGATTTCTTCAGAAGATTGTAGATATTTTTGTTGTTTATTTTTTTTGAAATGACGGTATACCCTACTATACGAGTTAATAAATCCATCATGGAGGAGATTAAAAATGAAAATCAAAGTAAGCAATTGGAGGATGTTATCTAAGCAGGAACAGTTGTATATTTTACGTAAGATCAGTCAGCAGCCTCAGCTTTTAGCCGCCCGTTAATGAAGTGCAGTAAATCTTCGAAGAAAGTAAGTCATCTATCATCTTTTTAGCCAGGCACTTATTAATGGAAGATGGTTTAGAAAAAGCGATTATCAAGAAATTCTAAATTCCTTAATCATTCTTGTAATACGCAAATCCAATTTTCAACAACTCAGTCATTAACATCCCTTTTTCTATCAGGCTATTAACCTGCAAAATCCATCTTCCCTGCAATTAACCGGTTTCCTCTACTATATCTCTCCCTGCCGCCAGTTCTACATATCCGTCCGCCCTGGTCAATCAAGTCATTACCTGCTATTTACTATGCTATTGAACAGGAAAATATTAAAAATAGTGGTACTCTCATTCGTCTTTTATATTCTTCTAAGGTATCAAAGTAGATCGCTTCAGGCGCCCCCTCTCTGACATCGATTATTTTAAAACCAGTTTGATAAAGCATTTGGAAGTAATCTTCAAAAGGTCTATGAAATTTAATGACTTTTTTGCCAATCCATATTTTTTCCCTTTTCCCTCTAAGAAAATAATCATCCACCACCCAGTCTGTGCGCTGGGTATTTTCGTTTGCACTTTTCTCGGAAGCTGTCAACGTAGGATGCTGGACACTGAACACGAACACCCCATCTTTTTTCATTGCACGTTTTATTTCATTGAAAAGAAGAGGCAGTGTTTCTATGTAATGCAAAACCATCCTTGAAACGATGATGTCGTATTTCCTTCCATCAGACCTCCACTCTTCCAATCTTTTATTTTCGAGGATGCTACTCGTCCCGTTCAGGTTATTTGATGCTTCTTTGATCATATTCAATGAACCATCTATCCCTCTGAACGTTTGACAGCCTCGTTCTATTAATTCGATTCCAAAGCGGCCGTCACCGCATCCCAAATCCAATATGTGCTTGTTCTTAATATCTTTTATCAATTCAAAAATGATCGGTTTCTCTATTGCATTATTCGGACTTTCTTTACGATTCCTTCGTCTTAAATAGTTTTGAAAGAAATTATTATTTTCATATACAGCTGGTCCATAGAACTCCATACTACCCCTCCTTATTAACCTCTTATTTATATAAACATTCGTTTCAGTGCTTTACGATTCCTGCCCTCAAGTACCTAATCTATGAACCTATGATTTTTCTAATCAACATAGTTGTATCCTGCTTATGGTAGGCGTATAATTTTTCATTAGGTCTCTAACTAAATTCATTAGTAAGTAAATTTAATAGATTAATACATAGAAAAGGAGGACTGTTCATGTCACAGGACTACAATAAAGTATTAATAGCAGGGCTGCTTATTGCCGGGTCATTTATCACTATTCTGAACCAGACGTTAATGATTACAGCCATCCCTCCTATTATGGAAGAAATGAATATATCTGCGAATACAGGTCAATGGCTGACCACTGTTTTCATGCTTGTTAATGGAATTATGATTCCTATCAGTGCCTTTTTAATAGAGAGGTTTACCACCCGTCAGTTATTTATGACGGCCATGAGTATTTTTGCAGTAGGTACCGTCATTGGTGGAATTGCTCCTAACTTCGAAATTTTACTGTTGGGAAGAGTTATTCAATCTGCTGGAGCAGGGGTCATGCTCCCGTTGATGCAAACTGTATTCCTTTTGATTTTCCCTGTTCATAAACGTGGGGCGGCAATGGGTTATATTGGACTTGTTATTTCCTTTGCACCAGCGATCGGACCTGCTCTATCCGGCTGGGTGACAGCCAATTACACGTGGCGATACCTCTTCTGGTTCATATTGCCGCTTGCTATTATCATCATCATCGTGGCTTATTATATTTTGAAAAATGTTACTGAACTGAAACGGCCAAAAGTGGATATCCTCTCGATTATTTTATCTTCGATCGGCTTTGGAAGTCTTCTTTACGGTTTTACAAGCGCCGGCAATAATGGGTGGGGAAGTCCAATAACAGTCAGTGTGCTTCTGCTCGGGATCGTGACATTGCTATTCTTCATCCTGCGCCAGCTGAAAATGCACCACCCTATGCTCGAATTCAGGGTATTCAAATTACGCACCTTTACGATTACTACGATTATAGCGATGATCGTATTCATGGGATTGATTGGTGCAGAAACCCTGATTCCGCTCTATATGCAGAATATGCGTGATTTCACTGCGTTTGAATCAGGGTTGGTACTACTTCCCGGTGCAGTGATTTCAGGATTGATGTCACCGATTACCGGCCGTATTTTTGATAAGATAGGGGCTCGTTTCCTTGCGATTACCGGATTGATTCTCATTACAGGGGCGTCACTTGCACTTTCATTTTTAGATACGACGACAACGCTGACTTTCTTAACCGTAATGTATGCTATTAGAATGTTCGGCCTTTCTATGGTCATGATGCCGGTTACTACAGCGGGTCTGAATGAATTACCGCAAAAGCTGATCCCTCACGGAGCGGCTATGAGCAATACGATGAGACAAATTGCAGCATCCATTGGAACAGCGATTTTAGTGACTGTTATGACGACAACCGCTCAAACAACTGCCCAGCAACAAAGCGTCTCAAACCCAGATATTCACGGAGTCAACGTCGCTTTTCTAGTCGTTACAGCCCTCTCATTCATCGGTATTATTCTATCTATCTTCATTAAAAGAACATCACCTCCTACTGATGAAGAATGGGATAACCGTGAGAAGAAATAATGTTAAAAAGGACTTGAGCTATTTAAAGCTCAAGTCCTTTTTATCACTCTCATTAATCGTCTTCTTCATCATCTTCTTCATCTTCGTCGGATTCACTATCTTCCATGTCTTCCTGTTCCATATCTTCTTCCATGTTGTCTTCCGTATCATTATCCTCTTGATCTTCGCCACCACAAGCAGTAAGCAGACTCATAGCAAACAGTATTGTACCTAGTTTCAGCAGCCAATTTTTCATATAAATATGCACCTCCAGTTAATAACTTACATAAATAGCCTAACAATACATTATTAACCACTTTCCTGTTTTATGTAAATATTCACATAAAACAGGAAGGTGTTAAGTTTTAGTCCGTTCTCATTTACATCATTCATTCACTCCATTCAATCTCCCAATTTTCTGGATAAAGAGGCATACGCTCCGAGCGATACACCTGTCGGCTTTCACCTTCTTTGAAACCAGTCACCTTCAATTCATAAACAACTTCCGCTTCTTGATCATCTGTCGTTTCTAAGATACGGCTGTGCAGCTCGTCTCCATCTTCAAATGCATGACCGGAAGTAATTAAACGGTTCCCTGTTTCTTGCAGATAATCAGCATCACCGACGATATTTGAGAAAAAGTCTTTGCCGCGTTCTTCTCCATAAGACCAAACTTCCTCCACCGTCATTTCCTCTGTATTGATCCGGTATTGCACGGCACGGCTGTACTCCTCGCTCGTCTCTTCATCTCCTCTTATAACAGCAATATTATTATCAAATAGCAAGACATCCATTGTATTTTCCTGTTCATCCTGATCTGGAAGCGTCATGATCGCATGAGGTCCTCCAGGAAATTTGAAATCTTCTCCTTGAGGCTCTAGTAATTTATCTTCAAGTTCTTCGGGCCATCCTTCATGTGCAGCTAATATCCAGTCAATTTCCCCTTCAGGATAACTCATATCAATAATCGCATCCTGGTGGCGGCTCGAAACAAGTATATCGTCTCCGGTGTCGTCATACCACACGGCATTTTGATGGAACCAATCTCCCTCTTCAGCTGATGCGCCATCATAATCTTCATAAACTTGTTCGGGAAAAATGTCTCTCATATTCAGCTCATCGACCATTTCCCCTGATTGCCTGTCAATTTCGACCATATCATCTTCTATATAACCGGAACCATCATGATCAGTGGCCAGAAAGTTATCATTAGGTAATTCTATGACATCATGATGAACCACTCCCCAACTATCAAAATTCGTCACATCAATATAAGAACCAAACGATACTTGACCAAGCATATCCATTTCTAAAATCAAATTGTACTGATTGGACTGCTCCACTTTTTGTGTCAAAAATACGAGTTTATCATTTTCCAACCTTTGAAATACGTGGCTGTTCGGCAAGGAAGAATACCAGCGTACGTCTCCCATCGAATCAATACCATATGCATATCCACCACTTGGGATAATAAAGGTTAAACCTTTTTCCATCTTTTCCTGCTGAGCTTCAATAACTTCGTTTTCTAAAAAGTCGTCAGGCAGAGGGTCTGTATTAATGGAAATATTACTTTCAATTATTTCTCCATCTTCTGTCTCCCCTTCTAAAACCACTGTGTTTTCCTGATCAGGATACAACCCTAAAATTGGGATTTTATGTTCATTATTGAATCCTTCAATTTTCTTGGAGATATTCTGTTCTTCACTTTCACCTTCTACAGTAACAGTGATCTCCTGAGATTCATCCGTATCAAAAATGGCCAAAGCAGTCAGGGGAGCTACACCATAGGGGTCGTCAACTACTAAAGGTTCCTCTAAGTCATATTCACCTTCACTATAAGTAGTTTGAATAAGACTTTCCGCATGGTTCTGCTCTTCCATAAGTTCATTATCTCCTTCAACCGTTCGTTCTCCATCACCTGCTCCTCCACTTGCTTGTTCAGCGGTCTGCTGTTCACTTAAATTAAGTATTAATATGATTCCGCCTGTAATAAGCGCTCCTATTAATACTCCTATAATGATCTTTTTCAACACATCACCCCTTTTTTAAAAGTCACCTAGTCAAAAATATAACGTTTATGTAATGCAGCAAATAATATGGAAAGAATGTACTGGTTTTCTAGTGGGATTGAACTAGATACTTTACTAAACCCTAAATATTGATCATTCAAACTAAAATACCAAAGAAAAACAAATACAACTTGCGTATTTGTTTTTCTTTGGTATTTTGTTGATTTACTTTTTGACCAAATCATATAATCTTGGCACTTGTTCCTCTATGACTTTTGCATCCGTCCTCCACTCAAAAATAGGACCAACCCCTCCATATTCGAAAGAGGCGGCCCATGGCTCCGCCCATAACCCTTGTTTAATGTTTTTCATAGTCCACTGAGCCAACTTCCAGTCCTCCTCTGTCATCGGCATACTATCTCTATATTTTCCTTCCTTTTTTTGAATTCCTGTAATATGTAATTCTTTCAGTCGATCCATAGGAAAACGGCTAAGATAGTCATACACATCTTCCCCTGAGAAATGGCAGGTCATTTGCGCGTGGGCGATATCCAGAAGCAGGCCGCATTTTGTTTCATAAACGATGTCAGAAATAAGCTCTGGAGTGACGATGGCAAGTAGCATGTCACTATTTAAATCGTGATACACCACATTTTCAAGGATAATTCGTTCTGCACCAAAACGATCTACCGCCAGCCCTATATCTTTTGTCACTAGGTTCATTATCTTTTTGATATCCTCCTTATTTAAACTGCCGCTGCTGATGGATGGGAAATCTTTTGAATGAGCGACCAAGTGTAAATTGATATATGGAGTATTTGTTTGTGCAGCTAATTGTTCTACTTTATTCCAATCCGATGACCCTAACTTATCTTCCCCTGCATTCAAGTCAAAATGCACATAAGCAGGCCTGCTTTTTTCTGCAGTTTGAATAAGCTGGTCATCAAAGTCAGGGCATTTGAAGAGATCAAAATCAATTAAGGATTTTTCAGCTAATTGCTGGGCTTCTGGTGAATAGTTGACGGCAAACCTCATAGAAACACCCTCCATTTAAATGAAATCTAAGAATAATTTCCTTCGTTGTTCTGTTCCTTTTTCTGAATCGATTTTCTAATAATGTCTTTTAGGGCCGACAGCATAACCAAAATAGACGAAATTATAATTAATAGATTATCCTGGTTGATGGCAGCAATGAAAACTCCTGTGCCTGCCAAGAATAAGAGTGAATGAAATATGATAGATTTGTTGAACAAATTACTCTCTCCTAATAAGAAATCAAGCATTACGGTATTGAGCATGTACAATCTCATTTTTATATTTCTCAAAGTCGGGTAAGTCAGCTTTACGGGCTATTTCCAGTTCCTTGTCCTGATCATAGTCGACCCTGATGAATTGAATGGCAGGATGGCCATAGGAAGCATCTATAATGGCGTAGGAAGCTGAAGTTAAATCCAATGAATTTCCTACACTGCCAGGATTACACAAAATGCCGCGACTATAGGTGCGCAAAAATGTCGTATGAATGTCTCCATAGAACACAATATCAGGTGACTTCGTCTTTCCCGTCTGCTCACTATTTTCAAATAATGAGAGCTGTTTCTCCACAGGGTGAAAAGGGAGGATCCTTTCAAACTCACTTCGTGGCGAAGCATGAAACAGTCGTATCAAACAGTCATTTAGTTCTATATCGATATGGAACGGAAGAGAAGCCAGGTATTCATAATCCTCCTTAGTCAGTCGATCCTGAAACCATTGTATAAAATCATTTTCAGCGGGTGATTGTATAAAGACGTCCCAATTTCCCCGAACGACATGATCGCAATTGTCTTTTACGGATTGAATACATTCAGAACCTTGAGGTCCCTTTCCTATCAAGTCTCCCAAACAGAAAATCCGCTGTATTCCTCTTTTCCGAATATCTTTCAGAACTTCGTCTAATGCCGTTTTGTTTCCATGAATATCAGATATTACTGCAATTTTTGTCACGCGTACTCCACCTTGTTTTACATTTATATTCTATTAACTTACCTTCTTCCCTATTACTACCATTCTTTATAAATGATGTATTTTCCTTCTATTTCAAATAATAAGGCTCTGATAATTTACCGTTGTTAATATTCACATAAGCTCCCTTTAGTGGAATACTGAGTTTCGGACTGTTTCCGCCACAATAATAGCGCTTGAAGGTCTGGGAAATCACTCGCTTTCCATGGGCGTACGGTGAGCTTCCTCAGGCTAAAGCCCTCCGGGATCTCACCCTGTACTGTTCTCCCATAGGAGTCTCGCAATTTCCCGGACCTTCTTACTTTAGTGTGAATAAAGGAAACACGAAGAACAAAGTGAGTCGATGTTGACACATCTTACAGAAGTGAAGAAAGTTTCAGTAGCCGCTAAGCGCTGGAGCTGGATAGCCCCCCATGGGATATGACCCGATTCACACTCTATGTAATGGGAAGAGAGTGCTTAGTGAGCTTCCATGGAAAGCGAGCCATTCCCGTCCCTAACCTCTCAACAGATATCTCGAATTCAAGTCTCCAACTATCCTGCCATATTGTTAAATAACTTTTTTAGGAAAATCAACAATCACAACTAATAGAGCAAATATAAAAAAAGCAAGGGGACCTGAGAAGTCCGCCTTGCTGTCTATTCTAAATCAGTTGTTTTTCCACCAGTTTTAAAATTGCATGACCTTCAGGCAGCTCAGAAATTTTTTTCAATGTATCAATCGCACCGATTTCCTGAATCGATTGCTGAATTTCACGGGATTCTTCATCATTTGGATTATTAAACTGCAGGGCTGCTGCTATTACTTCTGCTAAGTAAGTCGGTTCCTCACCGATCCACTCAGCGTATTCCACTGCAGGTCGTATTAATCGATCTTTCGGGCCAAGTTTCCGCTTCGGCCCTCTGCCTACTCGCGTCACTTCATCCGAAATGCTAGGGTTCATGAAGCGGTCAATGATTTTATTGGTGTAGCTTTGGTGATCTTCCGGATTGAAGTCGTACTTTTTCATTAGTACCGCCCCCGTTTCCGCAAGGGTCCCCCGCACTTTCTCCAGAACAGTCTCATCTTCCATCGCACCCTTGATCGTAGAGTGGCCGTATTGACGCCCTAAATAAGCAGCAGCAGCGTGCCCCGTATTGACGGTGAACAATTTCCTTTCAATAAAAGGAGTAAGGTCCTCTACGTAAGTAATACCTTCAACTTCGGGCTTGTCCCCTTTAATGCCCGGCGTTTCAACCACCCATTCATAAAAAGGTTCCACTTCTACTGTCAAAGGATCTTCGTGGTTTTGATCAGGGACGATACGATCCACTGCGGCATCTGGGAATCCGACTGAGCGATCGAAATCACTCTTCTTCTCGATAGATAAGTTTTTGTAGACATGATCTCTTAGGACCGAACTGCCTCCGATCATATTTTCACAGGCAATAACGTTAATCAGACCTTTTTCTGAGTCGATACGCTTCTCCAGTCCTTTAGCAATCAACGGCGCAACCATAGGGAGGATATGTGGTCCTACGGCGGTAGTAACCAGATCAGCGTTTTCAATGGACTGTATGATTTCACCTTCCTGTTGTTTACTGTTCAAACCCGAAACATTCTCTACTTTTAAGGTTTTATTGCCGCCAGCTAAAATAACACGATAAGACTTTTCTTGATTCAATGCGTCTATCAAATTGTCATTTACATCTACAAAAATAGTTTCATAGCCTGATTGATCTAACAAGGCACCGATGAACCCCCTGCCTATATTACCTCCACCAAAATGAACAGCAAGCATATCAGCTCACCTCACTAAAGATCGCTAGAACTTCTTCCTTTGTTTTAGCTGCAAGAATTTTATCGATGTTTTCTTCTTCAGAACATACAATCGCAATTTGAGATAACACCTCTAAGTGCTCATCCCCTTTTCCAGCTATTCCAATCAATAGTTTGACGGTATTCCCTTCACCGAACTCTACACCTTTAGGAACCGTAACGATAGAAATACCTGTTTCCTTTACAGATTTTTTTGCATCTTCCGTCCCGTGAGGAATCGCTACACTATTTCCCATGAAGGTAGAAGTAAGCTCTTCCCGCTTCAACATCGACTCAATATAATCAGGAGTCACGTATCCCTGATCTTTTAAAATAGCTCCTGTGTAACGGATCGCCTCTTCCTGGCTGCTAAGATTCACATTTAATTCAATGTTTTTCGTCGTCAAAATATTTGTAGTCATACTAATCATTCTCCTTTTTTAAGATAATTCTTTTCTGAAAAATTGATGCAGCTGGTTAGATAAATAATGCATAATTCCTGATTCATCCTTTGATTCTAGTATCTGAATTCCTTTAGGATCTTCTACAATCAAAGAGCTTAGAAAACTCAGCACCTCTAGAGCTTCTTTATGAACTTCAAGAGGAGCTAACATAATCAGGAAGGTCGAAACCTCAACTTCATTACCATCCATCCCTTTCACATAAATAGGATGAGCCAGAGTGTAGACTGTAAATAGAGGCTGGGTCACTTCTTCGGCTCGCGTATGGTAAAGTGCAAGCTTTGTGCCGGGAATCCCGAGTCCTCCTGACTTTTCTCTTTCCAATAACAACTGGATAATCAACTCAGCATTTTTGATCCTGCCCTGTTCTTTCAAAAGATTGGTTGCTATAGTTAAAATTTCCTCTGTCGTTGTTTCCGAAACCTTATAAACAGATAAAGAATCAAGCAGTTGATGAACAGCTGTTGCATAGCGTTGAATAGACTGAACGGAAGTCTGGATCGTCTTCATCGTTTCATCCTCCAGGAGAGGTTTTTGAACGGGTTTGACCATCTTTGTTCGATTGGTCACTCTAATTCTCCTGATAGAATGCTCCACCTTATGGATATCAGAAGATGGCAGCATTGGACTGACAAGCACGTAATCCTCGAAGTCGATTAACCCTACAGTTGAAATTATAAGGTCAAAAACCGACGTATCGATCTTCTTTAAGTCGAACAGCGATTCGTGCTCCACTTCTTCAATCTCCTTGAACTGCTTACTAAGCTTAGCCGCTAATATTTTTGCCGTGCCAATCCCGCTTGAACAAACGACGAGAACTCTCAAGCCTTGATCTTCTTCGTTGTTCAATAGAGCCGATGCAAAGTGCATCACAAGGAAAGCCGTTTCTTCTTTAGGGAAGTTAAAATCGGGAAAAACGTATTCAACAGCTTCTTCTATCACTTTGAAAAGCTCTCCGTAATCCTGCTCTATTTGTTCTGTCAGAGGATTTTGTATATCCATCCGCTGTTGGATGCGATATACACTCGGCTTCAAGTGGACTACTAAATCATTCAAAAGATGATGGGAGGCATGCAGGTTGGTGCCCAATTCTTTTGAAACAAATTCAATCAGCTGCTTAGCTTTAAAAGCTACACTCAAGCTGGTCGCTTCCAGAAATGAATCTTGATTATACCGGACTTTTGCTCCCATCAAATGCATTGTGATGTAACCCGTTTCCGCTTGAGGTATATCTAGATCAAATGTTTTTTCCAACCTGCCGATTAATTCACTCGCTAATTCAAATTCTTTTGATTGCCTCAACTCGTCTAAATACTCTTCAGCCATTTCAATCATTTCACCTTGCTGAATACGTTCGATAGCGAGTGCCAGATGAATGACTAATCCTAAATAAGCGCTGTCAGCCAAGTCATAAGTTAAAGAGGATCGGATCGAATCTACA
Organism: Halobacillus sp. A1; assembly: GCF_024189295.1. Lineage (GTDB taxonomy): Bacteria > Bacillota > Bacilli > Bacillales > Halobacillaceae > Halobacillus_A. Next base: position 49,235 of record NZ_JAIZEN010000010.1, on the reverse strand, counting down.
TTTCGTTCTATTATAGTCAGTTTTTCTTTGTCTACGAGACCTAACAATTGATTGGATACTGAATCAACAGCAGATAACGATGAATTCCCTATACTTTCTCTTAGAATGTTCAATAAATCCAACTCATCCATATGACGCATAATCAAGAAGCCGATAGCTTCCCTGATTTTAGCCTCTTCCCCCTGAATTTCCACGCCATATCCCCGTTTCCGAATGAGAACGAGGTGAAAACCGAATAACTCCTCTTCGATTTTATCAAGGTCATTACTTACGGTAGCAACTGTTACGGCTAATTCGTTAGCTAAAGAAACAAGCTTTATAGGCTCTCTTGCTTCTAGAAGGCGCGAAAGAATTATGACATGGCGCTCTTCAGGGGTGTAATCTACCGTTTTTTGCTGGTTCAATTCCAACCTCATCGATTTACGAAGTGCAAAATCACCATGAACAACGAGTCCACTTCCCGCTTTTTTATCAAGCTTTAATCCATAATCTTCAAGAGCCTCTTCCACACCTTTCAAATCCCTATGAATGGTCCTTGAACTCACATCAAGGTCGTCCGCAATAAATTTAACAGTCACTTCGTTTCTGGAATTCAGTAAGAGTTCAAGAATTTTCCGTTCTCTACCCGTAAGATACATCCAGTTTTCACCTCCTCTCGTCGATGCCACTATTTAAATGCGGCAGAAATTTCTCTTTTATCATAATCCTGCTCATCCCTTGTCTACAACATAAAGTAAACTCAATCTCATCATTTTTATTGTTGACATAATTTAATAAACTTATTGAAAGAAAGAGCCTGAAACGGTTTCAGGCTCTTATTGTTTATTCGTCGGACTTCAACTCTTCTACAAGTTCATCGTATTTAGGACTGTTCAAGAAATTCTCTACAGAAATATGATAGGCGTGTGGAACTTTTTGAATTGCACGTTCTGTTAAGTCTTTATGGGTAATAACTACATCTACGTCTGAAGGCAAGTCATTGATCGCCATGTTGGTCACGTTAATATCAATGGAAGCCTTTTTAAATTTATTTTTTAATAAGGACGAGCCCATTGCACTTGAACCCATTCCTGCATCACAGGCAAAAATAATTTTCTCAACGTTTTCTCGATTCAAGGATGGTACTTCATCAGTAGCACGTTGCTCGTTACCTTCTTCGTTGTTGTCAGAAGTGGAATCTTTTGCAGCTAAGTTTCCGGATACACTGCTCTTTTTACCCTTCATTCCTTCCATCTTAGCTGTAGCTTCTGTTAAGTCACCTTCATCTTCTTGATTACTTGTTTTCAAAATCAATGCGGCAACAACAAAGGATACGACAGTAGCAATTATTACCCCTAAGAATACTCCTACATAGTCTCCTCTAGGTGTCATTAACCAGTAAGCAATAATACTGCCCGGTGACGGAGTTGCACTTAATCCTACACTGAACGCAGCAAAAGTAGCTGTACCACTGACACCACCGGCGATTGCTGCTAAAAGAAGAGCTGGTTTGGATAAGATGTACGGAAAGTAAATTTCGTGAATGCCGCCAAAGAAATGAATAATTGCGGCTCCAGGTGCTGTTTGTTTAGAAACTCCTTTTCCAAAGATCGTGAAAGCTAGAAGAATTCCAAGACCAGGTCCCGGGTTCGTTTCCAGTAAGAATAAGATCGACTTGCCTAGTTCCGATTGTTGACTGGCCCCGATAGGATTTAATATCCCATGGTTGATCGCATTGTTTAAGAACAGGACTTTTGCCGGTTCAATAAAGATGTTAACTAATGGAAGAAGATCGGCATCGATTAAGAATTGAACCCCTACTTCAAGCGCTTTCGTAATCCCTGTAATGATCGGTCCCATCACATAATAAGAAAGGATAGTCAATATCGTACCAAGGATTCCAGCGGAAAAGTTATTGACTAACATTTCAAAACCTTGCCGGACACGATTTTCAAGCAGTCGATCTATTTGCTTGATAGCGTAACCACCGATAGGTCCCATTATCATAGCCCCTAAGAACATCGGGGCATCTGCTGAGAATACGATAATCCCCATAGTTGAGATGGCCCCGACGACCCCTCCACGTAAACCATGAATTAAACGTCCACCGGTAAAAGCTATAAGAATAGGAAGTAAGTAGAATAAAATCGGATCAACCATTTGAGCTAAATCGGCATTCGGCAGCCAACCTGTTTCTATAAATAATGCTGTAATAATCCCCCATGCTATGAAAGCCGCGATGTTCGGCATAATCATTCCACTAAGGAAACTACCGAACTTTTGTACTTTGGCTCTCACACCTGACTTTTGACTTTGTTCAGCCATTTTAACACTCCTCATCTCGTTTTTTTCTTTGTGTAACTCTATGATAAAGCGGTTACAGAGACGTTATCAATACAATCTAAATGCATGTTTGACACAGAGAATGTTGCCAAAATTAAATTCACGCTGGAATGTGCCCAAAAACCGCTTCCAATGTGCTCATTCTGCGCTTTGTCGCTCAACCTCCCAAACCCGTTGATACACATAGGTTTGTAGAACAATTCAAAAAAATTAAAATTGCCATTTTTTTTAAAATCTTATGGATACTTAACAATGCTTAAGTAAACTAGAAGGAACACCTGCAGAGTGTGTGCTAAGTCCATTTATCGGGTTTAAAGCTGTTTTTTAGACATTAAGCTGGTTTGATAATATTCGCAGACCACACTATTATATAAATATTGACAACTACCAGATTTAGCTAAAAATAAGTCTGGCATATATGTCATGTGATTGGAAAATCAAAAGGAGGCCATTGTCATCAAAACTTTCAATTTAAAACAGGTGATCTTCTATGAATCGTAATACAGCTACAATCACAAGAATTGATGAAACGTTAACCTTCCAAAAACCTACAGTTGAAGACGGCTCTGCAATGTGGGAGCTCGTGGACAACTCATCCCTCGATCAAAATTCACCCTATAAATATATAATGATGTGTGAATTCTTTGCGGAGACATGTATTGTCGCCAAAGAGGACGAGAAAGTCGTCGGGTTTGTAACAGCATTTATTCCACCCGAGAAGAGCGATGTATTATTCATCTGGCAAATCGGCACTGACGAATCACAGCGTGGAAAAGGCATTGCCTCTCGCTTATTGAATGAACTGTTGAAGCGAGAGAGTTGTAATGATGTCCAATATGTTGAAGCAACCGTAACACCGACTAATAAAGCTTCTCAAAAACTATTCAAACGACTAGCCAGGGACCATGATACAGAATGTAACGTATCTGAATGTTTCTCAGAAGAACTCTTCCCTGGTGATGAACATGAAGAAGAATTGACGTATAGAATCGGACCACTTTCCAAATAGAACTTCGGAAAAATTCAATTAATGAATCAAGGAGGCTTTTTTGAAATGAAAAACGATCTAACCGTATTTGAACAGCTTGAATCAGAGGTGCGTTCTTATTGCCGCAGCTTTCCGACCATCTTTAATAAAGCTCAAGGTCACAAGATGTGGGACGTAGACGGCAAAGAATATTTAGACTTTTTCAGTGGGGCTGGCGCGTTGAACTATGGCCATAATGACCCGAACATGAAGAAGAAACTTATTGAGTATATTACGGATGATGGCATTACCCATAGTCTTGATATGGCTTCTACTGCCAAGAAAGACTTCCTGAATAAACTAAATGAAGTCATTCTAAAACCACGCAATTTGGATTATAAAGTGATGTTCCCTGGACCGACGGGTACAAATACGGTGGAATCAGCTCTTAAATTAGCCCGTAAAGTGACTGGGCGTACCGAGGTGATTAGCTTTACGAACGGATTTCACGGTATGACGATCGGTGCACTCTCTGTTACAGGAAACTCATTCAAGCGTAAAGGCGCGGGGATTCCTCTGCACAATACGGTAACTATGCCTTATGACCAATATATGGATGAAACTTCCGATTCTCTTGATTATTTGGAGCGTTACCTTGAAGACGGCGGCAGCGGAGTGGAAATTCCAGCAGCTGTTATCTTAGAAACGGTCCAAGGAGAAGGCGGCCTGAATACAGCAAGTAATGAATGGCTGAAGAAGCTTGATTCTATCTGTAAACGCTGGGGCATCTTCCTCATTATTGATGATGTTCAAGCCGGTGTCGGCCGTACAGGTACATTCTTCAGCTTCGAACCTGCCGGTATAACTCCGGATGTAGTATGTCTATCCAAATCAATCGGAGGTTACGGACTGCCATTTGCGATTACACTGATCAAGCCAGAGCATGATATTTGGGCTCCAGGTGAGCATAACGGAACATTCCGCGGAAACAATATGGCGTTCGTTACAGCAACTGAAGCTCTGAACTACTGGGATGACCCAAGTTTCGAGAAAAGCATTAAGGATAAAGCAGAGAAAATCACTGAATTTCTAGAAGGTTTAGTGAAAAAATATCCTGAAATGGAAGGGTACCGTAAAGGACGCGGGATCATGCAAGGAATTTCTTCTCCTATAGAAGGGTTCTCAGAAAAGGTAGCCGCGCTGGCCTTTGAAAAAGGTTTGATTATGGAAACAGCTGGAGCAGATGATGAAGTGTTCAAGCTTTTCCCACCGATCAATATTGATGAAGAAGCATTAGAACAAGGGTTCACCATTATTGAAGAAGCAGTAAAATCTATCGCAAAAGAAAAAGATTTAGTATCATCCTAATTTAAATCACAATAAACCATACAACAGGAATTGGAGGCTATATTCATGAAAGTCGTAAAACTAGAAGATGTACTAGGTACCGAGAACGAAGTTAAAGGTGATAACTGGACGTCCCGCCGCTTATTGCTTAAAAAAGACGGTATGGGATATTCCGTCCATGACACAACAATCAAAGCAGGAACTGAAACCCACATCTGGTATCAAAACCACTTAGAAGCTGTGTACTGCATCGAAGGTGACGGCGAAGTAGAAACAGTAAAAGACGGAAAGGTGTGGCCGATCAAAGCTAATGAAATTTATGCGTTGGATGAAAACGATGAGCACCTTCTCCGTGCGAATACGGACATGCGCATGGTTTGCGTATTCAACCCGCCCATCACTGGAACAGAAACTCATGATGAAAATGGAGTTTACCCGGTTGTAGATGATGAATAAATAATGTAAGAGACCTCCTTGAAAACTTTCAGGGAGGTCTTTTTTATCGTTGATGGTCACTTTCAAAAAGAAAGATCAAGCTTTTATCATAAATGTAGCGTAGCATCTGACATTCGAAATCGGTGTTTCCATACCATCTAATTATGGCAATGAGCTCCGGGAAATCGCGAGACTCCTGTGGGAAAAGAGTGCTTGGTGAGACCCCGGAGAGCGTTAGCCTCGAGGAGGCTCACCGCGCTCCCACGGAAAGCGAGTGATTTCCCGGAGCTCTAAACGCTGTCAATCATAAAGGAAACAGTTCGAATATCTCGAAACTGAGTCTTCTGCTATAGGTAGCTTATATGAATATCAACACGGAACTTTAACAATGCCAAATAAAAAAGCTGAAACGTTTAATCCAGGTCATTTGTAGGGAATTTTAAGAAATAAGGTTAGGGGTGTTATTTATTTTATTTGTCGTCGGAATGCTCTTAGCGATCTTCGGGTTTATTAATTTAGCTTTTATACCCGTGCAATACATTTACTTGAAAAATCTATCAGAGGATATAGGTGATAAGAGTCAGCAGAAATATTATGATGATCAACCCTTAGGAACACAATTGACTCATTTTCAATTACAAGGAAACTTTATCATCTTACCTGCTAATATGATCGCTACCTTCATTTACCGTCAAAGAAGAAAAAAAATTAAAAAACAAAAAAGTGGTGGGACGAAGTAAAAATTAGTGTAATAATCGAAGAAATTGTTTCCCAAATTACCCCTGATCATGGTCGTGGAACTTCAATATGGCAATCACTAATATGCTGAAATTAATCATTAACGTTAATACATCTGAGATATCCATCATGAGAAATCCCTCCTTACACATTAGCATCTCCCGCCCCAAGTTTGTCCTATACAAAACAATTGAAAAGAGCGACCTCTAGTGATGTAGAGGCCGCTCTTTTCAATTATCTTTCTTTTCTCTCTTCATCAGAACTCTCCATCTTTGTGGCTCCTGGATACGCTATATTTTGGTCGCGATCCGATTCCACTTTTCTGGATTTCTTCAGCTTTTTCTCTTGTCGGTCTTTTCCCATAACTACTCCTCCCTTCCCTCTTATTATGAAGAAAAGCTTATTGGTTCATGCTTTTTATTCAATTCAAAAATTTCGATTTCTAAGATTCCTATTCTGGCTTGTTGAACCTTTCACTCTCACTCAAAAGGAAAATGGTTCAGTTCTCTCTGCCCCACTCTCCATATCCTTTATACTAATTTGCTTTTTAAGTACTTCATCGTCCCCAACGATTACTACTTTACGCACCTTAAGTTCATTCGCTCTTTTCATGGCTTTGATCAATTTTTTCCCTGATAGATCGACTTCCACATTTTCACCTTTTTCTCTTAAATTCCTTCCGACTAACAAAGCTTCTTTCTCCCGGCTCAAAGGGATAACATAACTATCAATGACTGCTACATTCGTCATACCCGAAGAAGCTCCTTCTTTCATTGCGGCACAAACAGCATCTAACCCGAACGAAATTCCTACTGTAGAAAAAGTCTCTTCTGTACCGATTAATCCACCTATGGCATTATCATATCTGCCGCCTCCGCCTATACTCGAGGTGAATCCTGAACCTTGTATGAAGATTTCGTACACGGTGCCTGAATAAATTTCTAATCCTCTAGCTAAAAAAGGATTGAATATGCATTCCCCTTGTAAGCCCGCATATTCGATAAAGCCTGTTAATTCCTTCAATTCTTTGATACCTTGGTCAAGTTCTTCATTTAAACCAGTGTAAGACTCAAAGTAGCCAACCTCTAGATTATCTTCTGTATTCAAGAAGTTTTCAATTTTAGAAATGGCTTGTAGTGAAACCTGCTTTTCCTTTAACTCAGTTATTACTCCTTTCACTTCTATTTTGTTCAATTTATCAAGCGTGAGAATAACGGATTCTCGATCGTCTGCCTGGATTCCAAAAGAACTCAGCAGTCCATTGAGCAGCTTGCGGTTGTTATATTCAATCGTTACGTTCATTTCCAATTTTTCAAATGAATCTGCAGCCATCATCATTAACTCTGCTTCGCCCATTTGTGTTTCTACTCCTACTATATCTACGTCACATTGAGTGAATTCACGAAGTCTTCCCGTTTTGATAGGGCCATCCCTGAAAACTTTACCGATCTCATACCTCTTAAACGGCAGCTTCAAGGAGGGATTCATGGCTACTGCTTTTGCGAAAGGAACGGTCAAATCGTATCGCAGTCCCAATTCCCGCCCTCCTCGATCTGACAATTGATACATTTCTTCTAAAATCTCTGCTCCTCCAGCATATTTAGAAGCCAAGAGGTCTGTATAGTTTAATATCGGTGTTTCAAGCGGCTGACAGCCATATTGTATGAACACATCTTCCAGTGTTCTTCTTACTTTTCTTCTTACGATTTCTTCTCCCGGCAAAAAATCCTTAGTCCCTTTTACATTTTGATAGTTCATCTTCTTCATTTCCATTCCTCCTCTTAAAATAGCTTTCCTTAAACAGAGCTCTGCAAATAAAAAATGAACCGCACGAATTAAGAGTTAAAACTCTAATCATGCGGTTCATTATAAATAGCCTTCCTATAAACGATTCAGTTTCAATCGGATAGCAAGGCTAATGGATATGATGATGTGATTGTAGGGATGAATTTCTCAGTTTGTTCATAATGTACACACCTCTATTGGAAGAATATTACCATACTTCATGTATGAAGACAAGATATAGTCAGCTCAACTCCTGTATCTTAATTCTATGTGAGCAAAACGTCCGTTCATTGTTTCAAACACGCTTTCTGCCATAACTTTTATTTGCTCATTGAATAGTGGACCATCATAAACGAACGTGTGAAATTCCCCATTCTCTCCGCACGGATCGATATCATCAGGAAGCTCTTTAAGAAAACCGGCGCTGTAAGACCTGCCCAACATTTGCGGTGAAAGCTTTTCTGTGTCCACGGTAGTTATTACTGTTTTAATTCCTAATTCGATAATGTCGGCCGCTGCGTCGCTGGTATCCATCCCCCATAAAGGAAAGACCCCCTTCATGCCGCAACGCTCCAGAAGATTTTCTCTGTACTCTCTAATTTCTTGCAAAAATAAATCGGCAAAAGCGATCATTTCTATGTCTTGCTTCTTAAACTCAGCGAACTGTTGAGAAAGAGTATGTTCGTATGTTTCATTATCAGCGTTTGCTGGTAATTGGACCTCAAAAAGCGGCAAATTCAAGGATTCTGCTTGCTTTTTGATCAATTCTCTTCTTACTTCGTGAACAGGTAACCGCTCACTTTCTGAAGAAGTAGTGGATAGTAAACCTTCCACTCGATAACCTTCGGAATTCAATAACTTGTAAAGAGCTAATGCACTGTCTTTTCCGCCGCTCCATGAAACTATGACCCCTTGCATAAAAGTCTCCTTTCTTCGAGATGTTATGTACATTAGGTATTTTTCTTATTTTCTTTCATATCTTATTACCATAGACAAAGTCTCTGAATCGATCATAACTTCAAACTTCAATAATAGTCAGAATAGATCAATGTATTTCAATTATGAACTTTGAGCTACTTGATATCATGTAGAATTAAAGATATAATTGTTATGAAAAATAAAAACCAAGGTGCCCTCACACCTTGGGATGATTCAGAATGAGTTGAAATTTTCTATTGCTTGTGGTGAATTAAAACCGCTATCAGCATTCCAAAGCTTAACATTACGCTTATTGCTTCAAACGGACTCACAGGCGATCACCTCCTTTTAAGAGGTTTAACTCATTCTGATACAGGACCTGCGATTTGAGTATAGCACAAGTTCATTATAGTATGTGTAATTAGTATTGGTATTTACTTACTAATTTAAGTGAATTCAAGACGGTGCCGCCGTCTTTTTTTGTGGAATTTTTCTCTCATTCCTTACATTCCCCCAAATTTCCCCAGTGAGTGTATAAACTTGGCTTTTATTTTAAATCCCTGTCACTTTGCTGTACTTTTAATACAGCCGCACCTCCTCAGACCCGAAGAGATGCGGCTTATAATTTACTTACTTCCAGTGTTTCTGGCGTTGGGTACAATCGGATTTACCGGGATGTCCTCCTCTTTTTCAACGGGTTTCTTTGACCATACCGTCGCTAAAATCGGTCCTGAAATGTTATGCCAGACAGCCGCTATTACACTTGGCAGCGCTGCTAATGGACCAAAATGAGCCGTTGCCAAAGCTACCCCAAGTCCGGAATTCTGCATACCAACCTCAATTGATATGGCCCGGCGTTTACTCTCATCCAGTCTCATCAGCATTGCCGTTATATAACCAAGAAGCAGACCTAAAAGATTATGAAGCATTACCGCTGTGAATATAAGTAACCCGGATGTTGCGATGCTTTCAACATTTGCTGAAACTACAGCTGAAACGATGACAATGATCGCCACCACAGAAATAAGGGGAATGGCCGTAGTACTCTTATCAACAGCTGCAGGAAATAACCTTCTAATAATAATCCCCAGCGTGATAGGTATGATAATCACATTGACAATTGAGAGGAACATAGCTAAAGGGTCAACAGGCAGCCACTGATCCGCAAGAGCCAGTAGAATAAAAGGCGTTGCTATAGGTGCGAGCAAAGTAGAAAGTGAGGTCATCGCTACAGAGAGTGCCAGATTTCCTCTCGCCAAATATACGATGACGTTTGACGCGGTCCCTCCCGGCACTGAACCCAGTAATACCAATCCAGCAGCTAGTTCGCCAGGGAGTCTTAATACATAAGCAATACCAAGGGCGATTAATGGCATAATCAAATATTGGGCCAGTACACCGATAATGACTGGAAGTGGTTTACTAATAACCAACTTGAAGTCTACCGGCTTTAACGTCAGCCCCATTCCGAACATGACAACCCCTAATAAAATGGTGATGTAACCATTCAAAAACAGGAATGGATCAGGAATGAGATAAGCAACAACCGCAACTCCAATAACCCAGAAAGCAAAGTACTTGCCTGCTGCATTACTGACCGCCTCTAGTATTTTCATGATTTTTCTCTCCTCTGATGGACGAGTTTGTGAGGATTAAGCATTTGGGCGGGATCAAGCGCCAGTTTAATTTTTTCCATGATTTGTAGAGCATGGCCATGTTCTCTCTGCTGATATTTCATCTTGCCTACCCCTACACCGTGCTCTCCAGTACATGTGCCTCCTCGCCCTAATGCATATTCTACAATTTGCTCATTTAAATGCTCAGCATTCTTTACTTCTTGTGAGTCACTTAAGTCCATCATAAGTAGAATGTGGTAATTCCCATCCCCTACATGGCCAAGAATTCCGCCGTTCAGCTGAAGCTTGTCTACTTGTTCCCTTGCGTGTTTAATAGCTCCAGCCAGCTCGGAAATCGGGACACAAACATCGGTCACCATCAGCTTTTTGCCAGGGTTGCCATGTACATAAGCATAAGCGAGATTATGTCTCGCCTCCCACAGCTTATTTCTCGCTGCGTTATCTTCTTCAAAATGAATATCATCACAACGGTGATCCGCAACGATTTCTTTCGTAAATTCAACATCATGCTTTAGACCGGGCTCGTTGCCATGAAACTCTAGAAACAACGTAGGCTTCACTTTGTAATTGGTAGCGCTGAACGTGTTCGCCTGCTTCATCGAAGGCTCGTCCACAAGTTCAACCCGGGCCACCGGAACTCCAGCCTGCAGTATGGAAACCACTGCTTCTACAGCATCATCTACGGTCGGGAAGGAGGCCCTAGCCGCTACTGTATGCTCAGGAATGCCATACACCTTCAAAGTTAATTCAGTGATGCAGCCGAGAGTGCCCTCAGAACCAACAAACAAACTATTCAGGTTATAGCCGGAGGAAGATTTCTGAGCTAAACTTCCTGTATGTATGACCTCACCATCAGCAAGAACTACCTCTAAATCTCGCACCTGGTCGCGCATGACCCCATACTTGACTGAAGTCGTACCACTTGCATTTGTAGCTGCCATCCCTCCGAGCGTCGCGTCTGCTCCAGGGTCGACAGAAAAAAACAAGCCGTACTTTTTTAATTCTTTATTGAGCTGTGACCTTGTCACCCCCGGCTGTACTTTAACGAGAAAATCACTCTCACGAACCTCAAGCACAGAATTCATTTCAGAAAAGTCGATGGTAATCCCGCGGTCATATGGAATCGTGTGACCTTCCAAGCTTGTACCTAGTCCGTAGGGCACAACAGGAACTCCGTAAACGCTTGCAATTTTGACAACCAATTGGACATCTTCTACACTTTCAGGATAAATCACAAAATCCGGTGCACTTGGTTTATGGTAAGACTCATCATGACTATGTTGTTCAATCAAAGTTTCATTTTTAGAAACTTGATGATCCTTCAATGCATTTCGTAATTCTTCATATAAGTTTTCAGTTGTGTTCATAAGTCTATCTCCTTCAAGTTGCATTTTACTAGAATTATACGTATTTATCAGAAAATTACAACATCATTGGTTATGATGTCTCCTGACTATTCCTCAGAAAGCTTAGATAATTCCAGCTGGAGAAAACAAAACATAAAGGAGAACCATGGCAACTAATGCCGCGAAACCTACTGGGTAGACTAACTTCCATGGTGTCATATCCACTTTTGCCTTCTCTTCAAGAACAAAGTCTGTATCTCGCGGTGCCAGTTTACCAATGACCAACATCAGTGTTGTACAAACTACAAATAGAATGCCAAGTATATGAAGAAAATGAACACCAGTATCCCATAGGAATTGAGTGGTTCCGTATGCAGTAATGAATAAAACAAGTGACACTTTAGCAGCAATGGCTGGTACTCTTTTTGTCAAATAGCCTACAATTAGAACCGTTAATATAGGTACGTTATAGAACCCGTTAATGATCTGTAAATATTGAAAGAACCCCTGTGGTACCTTATCAATTAAAGGAGCGATACACATGGCGAACACCGCTAAAACCACACCTATCAATTTCCCTTTTTTCACAATTACTCTGTCTGGAGCATCTGGCTTGAAATACGGTTTGTAAATATTCAGTGTTAATAGTGTAACCGTCGAATTCAGGGCAGAGTTAAAAGAAGAAAGTATTGCTCCGAACAGCACGGCTGCAAAAAAACCTAAAAGCGGTTTCGGCAGTACTTCGCTCACTAGCATGGAGTAAGCATCTGCGGATTCGATATCTGGCCCGAACATGTTATAGGCAATAATTCCTGGAAGAATCAAAAAGACTGGACCGAGTAACTTCAGGAACGCCGCAATTAACACACCTTTTTGACCTTCTTTCAAATTTTTAGCCGCAATTGCTCTTTGCATGATGTGCTGCGCCATCCCCCAATAAAATAAATTCACTAGAAGCATTCCCGTGAACATTGTACTAAAAGGCACCGGACTATCAGCATCTCCTACGGAATTCAATTTCTCGGGTGAGTCTTCCATAATAGTTTGAACACCGTTTCCAAAAGAACCATCACCAAGGGCGAACAACCCAATGATCGGTATCAAAAGTCCCCCTATTAACAAGCCTATTCCATTGATTGAATCGGAGATAGCTACTGCCTTCAACCCTCCAAAGATTGCATAAATCGATCCTATGATACCAACGGTGAATACGGTCACCCACAATCCGGCAGTACGACTTATACCTAGTAAACCTGGAACATCAAAAATACCATTCAGTGCTACTGAGCCGGAATACAAAATAGGAGGCAGCAGGTTAAATACGTAGCCGAATAAGAAGAGAATCGTAACGAATTGTTTCGTGCCAAAGTCATATCGGTCTTCCAAAAAGTCAGGAATCGTTGTAATTCCTCCTTTTAAATAACGAGGAAGTAAAAAGAATGCCACGATGACTAATGCAATTGCAGAACCAACTTCCCAGCCCATCACAGCCAATGTATCCGTATAGCCTTGTTCATTTAAACCTACCAGTTGTTCTGTAGATAAATTTGTTAACATCAAAGAGCCTGCGATTACCCACGCCCCAAGGTTCCTTCCCCCGAGAAAATATCCATCATGGGAATCCAGATCCTCTTTACGAGTAAGCAGATAAGAAATCAGGGCAACCATACCTGTAAAAAACAAAAACGACAAAATGGTAAATATACTCAACTTAACCTCTCCTTCGACTAGCTTTGACATATTCAGTCTTTTTTCGTGTCCCACATTTTACCTTTAATAATGTAAACGTTTCAATAGGTCAAGAGACCCGTATGAAAGTCTAATTCCACTAGAAGGATTTAATCTACTTCTATCTGTTTACAAAACTAGTTAATTACACTATGATAAGATGAAACACGAACTGCATAACGTTACGTCAAGCACTAGGGGAGCTGCATCATGCGGCTGAGAGGAGAATTCTCCGACCCTTACTACCCGAACTAGATAATACTAGCGTGGGGAAGTGCAGTCGACTCTCAATGAATTAAGAAGGTCTATACCTTTTTCGATTGGAGACTGCATTCCCATGGGGTGCAGTTTTTTTGTGTTTTAAAATCGAAGGAGGGTTCAGTATGAATGAACAATGTGGAAATTTAAGGACCGCCGGATGCTCGTTTTCGGTTCATCCGATGTCCGATCAATTTATCGAACATATTTTGGAAAGTCTAAAACACGTGGATACTTCGAAAGTATGGATGGAAACCGACGATGTCACCACAACCGTAAGAGGAAGAATAGAGCATGTTTTTGATGTTACTAAAGCTATCCTGCTTACGATTGCGGACCGTGGTGTACATGTTGCTTTTCAAGGGACGTATTCCATAGGGTGTCCTGGAGATTCTTCGGGTGATGCGTTCATGACGGAGTCGAGAGAACGGATGAATGAACTCAATTCTATTTCAATTGACCAAAAGATTGCAGCCAAGTTCTCCCTCTACCCAATGGGCGGCGGAGATTATATGGACACCATTTACAGTCAAATAGAGAGAATGGAAGCTAACGGTGTGGACGTTTCAAGAGCACACTATTCAACTCGTCTCGATGGCGATACGCATAGTATTTTCGCAGGTCTTGAAGATGTCTTTAGAGAAACGGAAAAAAGCGGTTCGTCCCACACGGTCATGACCGTCACGGTTTCTGCGAATAGCCCATCGAATAAAGAGGATGCATCATGAAGCAATGGAGGTTGAAAGAAATTGTTGTCATGTCAGTGCTGTCGGTCGTTTTTGCTGTCGTCTACCTAGCCTTTTTACCTGTAGGGAAAATTCTTGCCGGCTTGTTTGGTCCTATCGGATACGATTTGATTTTTGGGATTTGGTTTATCGTCTCGATCATCGCTGCTTATATCATACGCAAACCTGGTGCAGCTTTTTTATCAGAAACGATTGCTGCCACTGTGGAAGTACTCCTCGGGAATGCTATAGGACCTATGTTGATCATAAGCGGTATTATTCAGGGGTTAGGAGCTGAGTCGGCATTCGCACTGACCCGTTACAAATATTACAACCTACAAGTGCTCATGCTTGCGGGAATGATGGCTGCACTTTTCAGCTTTGTTTGGGGATATTTCACTTCAGGGTTCGCTGCACTAAGCTCATCTTACGTATTTGCCATGCTTCTCACACGTATGACTAGTGGTGCTTTGATAGCTGGTCTTTTAGGGAAATGGCTGAGTGATGCACTAGCGAAAACGGGTGTACTTGCGAGCTTTGCTCTTGGTAAAGAACAACGAAGGAAGCATGCAGCATGAGTAAGGAAATTATTCGAGCTGAGAACCTTTCCCTTTATTATGAGGAAATGGAACGACCGGTTTTCAGAAATCTTTCTTTTCAAATTCATGCTTGCGAGAATGTATTGATTCTCGGCCCCAGTGGTTCGGGAAAAAGCTCATTGATCCAATGTCTCAATGGCCTATACCCTAGAGAACTGGACGGGACGATGAAAGGCAGTGTAACCGTTAACGGAAAAAGCACACGAGAATTCCAACCAGGCGCAGCAAGTAAGCATGTAGGTGTGGTCTTCCAGGACCCCGAGACCCAGTTTTGTATGCTGACCGTTGAAGACGAAATTGCTTTTGGACTAGAGAATCTGAGGACCCCTGTCCAAGAGATGGAAGCTATAATCAATGACGTTTTACACTCAGTAGGGTTATACGAATTCAAGTCGGCACAGATTTCTAAACTTTCTGGTGGGCAAAAACAAAAACTCGCATTAGCATGTATTTTAGCAATGGAGCCAGAAGTAATTGTACTAGATGAACCAACAGCTAACCTGGACCCAGTTGCCTCAAAAGACTTCGTCGCCACTTTATCTGCCTTGAAACACAAAAGGGACTTCGCTCTCATTGTCATCGAGCATCAGCTGGATGATTGGGTTACTTTATTAGAACGTGCGTTTATTTTACAAAATAATGGAGTCTGCCTCTATGACGGACCATTTCGCAAGGGTATGGAACTTCATGCTGCATCGCTGCAAAAGCAGGGAATATGGATGCCCTTCGCTGCCCAGACCGCCATTAAGAAAAAGATCGCTTTCCTCAGACTTCCGTTACTTATAGAAGAGCTTGTTAACGTAAACAACCCTGAGTTATTAAATGTAAGTCATCCAGCTTCTAAGCATAAACGAGGAGACGTTCTATTAGAAGCTTACAATGTTTCATGGAAAAAAGTAGTCCGATCGACCGCACTCCAAATACACCAACATGAGTTTATCGCTATTGTTGGTGCCAATGGTAGTGGCAAAACCTCGCTTTCCCGTTTACTTGCAGGTATCTCTAAGCCGTCCAAAGGAAAAATTTCCTTTCAAGGAAAACTTCTTTCACAGTGGAAAGAACGTCATTTATACGAGAAGCTTGGATACGTTTTCCAAAATCCTGAGCATCAGTTCATCACTGATTCAGTTTATGAAGAAATAGCTTTTGGACTTCGCATTATGTACCCGGATAGCCAGGAGGCAGAACGAAAAACGGATAAGATTCTTGCACAATTTCATTTAGAACAATGGAAGCATCATCATCCTTTCGCTTTAAGTCAAGGCCAAAAAAGACGGCTGAGTGTAGCTGCTATGCTTGCAAATGATCAGTCCCTTCTCTTCCTGGACGAGCCTACGTTCGGCCAGGATGCCGCTTCTACAGACAAACTTATGGAACTATTAATGGATAAATTCAACAAAGGGACTTCGATTGTCATGATCACTCATGATATGAATCTCGTCGATCAGTATGCTACAAGAGTTCTTGTTGTTGACGAGGGACGCATTGCAGCCGATGTAAGTCCAGCTAAGCTATGGGTACGCGGTGACCTTGATGATTTTCAATTAACCTATCCTAATCGTATTGAACTTGAACGGATGCTGAAGAAAAGGAAGGATTCCTATGTACCTTCATAATGTAAATCCTAGTGTAAAGGCTTTAACGATCGTAGGTCTCGTATTTGTTCTCGCTTTTCTTTTTGACCCGATTACACCACTAATCTATATTTTTTGGACGCTGCTCATTACATTTTCATTCGGTTCTTTCCGAAAAAAATATTACATCATCTATTTTCTTTCTTTTCTCTTATTCGCTTTTGGAATGCTTTGGAGTTCAATTATTTTTGCAGATGTTCCCAACGATCCAGCAGAACAAGTCACCATTCTGGGCTGGGAGGTTCCTAAAGAAGACCTGCTCGTCGCCATATCGCTATCACTGAGAATACTAGCATTTGCGACATTATCACTGCTTTTCGTTTTTACAACGAATATGGTTCAATTTATCCTCAGTTTAATTCAGCAGTTAAAGCTTCCACCAAAATTAGCTTATGGAATACTAGCAGGATATCGTTTTTTACCTATGATGAAAGATGAGTTCCAGCACATTCGGTCAGCGCATCGTTTACGAGGATTGAACGAGGCTGCATCATTCCCAGCCAAACTCCAGCAATTTCAAAGATTTGCTATTCCACTGCTGGCTGGTGCCATACGTAAAGCTGAAAGAACAGCCGTTGCTATGGAGTCCAAGGGTTTTACCGGTGACCGGAATAGAACTTACTACCGGCCAATCACGATATCAAAAAAAGATTGGATTTTTCCTATCATCATGTTTTCTATGCTAGGTCTGCTCATAGCAGTATCAGTGAAATTCGGCTACTTTTCCTGGTATAGCGGACAGTTTTAATGAAGCTACAGACCGGCGAAACTCAATTCTTCAGCAAAAGCTCCATGTAGTGGAAGACTCAGGTTCGAGCCATCATGAGAATTTAGGGGCTCCGGGAAACGGATCGCTTTCCGGGGGGCGGGCGCTGAGCCTCCTCAAGCTTCACTCTCCGGGGTCTCACCTGTCCCGCTCCTCCCCCAGGAGTCTCTCCGTTTCCCTCCGCCCCTCTGCCATATAAGTTTCTCGAAACCGCTTCAACCAAAGCAAAAAAATTAGGGGTGAGCGGACCAACCCTCCTGTATACAAACTCCCATTTAATTGTTTCTTTTATTTTTCCAACACTTTAGGTGTTATATACGATAATGACACAAAACGAAAAACCTCATTACTCCATGCAATGAGGTTTTTCGTTTTGTTATTAATCAACTTCAAACAGAAACTTTTAAAAAGTTACCGCCAGTAACTTATTCCAAAGTTTCTGTGACATTCCAAATTTTGTCTGATCCATTATACGAATTTAAAGCGATATCAAGATCATGGAACATCCGATGAAGATCTCTTACATCATCAAGATCTTCTCCATCCATGACGTTATTAGCAAGCCCCTTGATTTTACTTAAATCATTTTGCAGCGGGTCAAACTCTACGTCTGGGGAAAGGTTTTCGATTTCAGATAAAACCTCTTCAGCTTTTGACCGCTGCTCGTCCCAATCTATGCTTGCCGTTCTCCCGTAGCCGGTCGTTTCGTTATAAAAATCATGGGTATCACTGACAAAATCACCAACTTCTACATGATCCTTTCCAACGGTCTTTTGAGTTTCTTCTATTTGATCTGTGGAAGTTTCTTCTTCGTTTGTTTCAGCCGTGGCCGTTTCATCGTCGGATTGTTGTGCAGTGATGTCAGTGACAACAAAATAAATTAATAAACCGACACCTATTAATGCGACGAGAAAAAGTCCCGCCATAATTTTTTTGAAAGATGAATTTAACATTTCATGCTCCTTTTCAATTACATTTGCTAACATTTTATAGAGACTAAATAAGTATATTAATCTCCTTTATAAGGATAAACTCTTATAAAGATCGGCTATAATAGTGATACAAACGTAACACCTAATGTATTTTTTGTAAAATATACCTATTATTGTAGTTCATATACTCTAAAAAAACCACCACATCACGATTCCTTTATTGAGAACATTTTTTTGTATTACAGTGGAAAGAAACCGACCTTGATGGTAATATATGTATTATACATAAAGATTAGGGGACATGTTCTCTGTGGAACATGTGGGATAATACAGCTTTAAAACACCGTTTAACTATTCAAAACTACGTTATCGGTTTAGAATAACCTTTGTAGATTATTGTCTTAGTTTTGTTCGTTATGTAGAATTAAAATGTTGTATTTTGATGATTTTCGTCTAAGTAGTTTTTCTTGCGTAATTAAAACAGGAGGTAGAAAATTCTATGATAAGTGTTATGGTAGTTGATGATCATACTGTTTTAAGAGATGGAATTTCCCACGTAATCAACTTGGAAAAAAACATGGAAGTCATAGCAGAAGCGAGTCGTCCTATCGAAGTGAAAGAAAAGCTGACGGAAATTCAACCGGATATTATCATATTGGATATCCATCTACACGGAGAAAGCGGAATTGAATTAACATCATATATTACACAGTACCACTCCACAAGTAAAGTACTCATTCTCACTGTAGCTGATGACGAACAATATTTACAAAATGCTCTTGATGCCGGTGCCTCAGGCTACTTATTAAAAGAAACAACGAGTGAAGAATTGATTTATGGAATTATGAACGTGTATAAAGGGGATTGTGTGCTCCCCCCCTCTATGACTAAGGATTTGTTAATACATTATCGCAGCCGAAAACATTCACTATCACCTGAAACAACTCTTACTCAACGAGAACAAGAAGTGTTAAGAGAATTATCTAAAGGTTTAACTAATAAAGAGATTGCCCGCATCCTTTTCATCAGTGACAAAACAGTAAAAATACACATAAGCAATATTTACAAGAAGCTAAAAGTCAAAAGCCGATCTCAGGCAATTATTTATGCCGTGCAGAAAAATTTGTTCCCTTCTGTAGAATTGGTTCATAGCACGCAAACTTAAACCCTCAACTGAGGGTTTTTTTTATGCTCCCAGTTATAACAATGTACTAGTTTCATAGTACAGATGCAGTAGTCCACCCTCTTACTTTTGCCCGAGTAAAATATGCCGCATGGCTAATATAAAGAAAATCCACACTCCTCCATAATAGATATAGAGAGATTATTCTTTTGATAAACCGACAAACGTCTCAAGGGGGGAATGGAATGGATAGTCGAAAAAGAAAGCCATTCAAACAATTAATCATGAGAATGACCTTTCTCTCTTTATTTGTGGGGTTGTCTTCTCAATTAGTTTCAGAAACGGAGGCGGCCTTCCTTTCTAACGAAAAAGAAACGATGTCTATAACTACAGCAGACATATTTCCACAAGCAGCAGAAGAAACAGTGAAAGAGCTTGAACAAAATTACGATGAAGCCTATGAAATCTATAAAGACTCATTAGACAAACCAATAAACTACAATACTCTTGATGAAATCGCCGAATCGAAACAATCCCTCACATCTAATCTTGAGCAATTAATTAGGCTTATGACAGAATTCAATAGTTTATATGAAGAAATCATTACTACGTTCAAAAATGAAGAGAATGTAAAGGTGTCTCTTAGGAAAGCAAACGAAATCTATGATAAATCTACTGAAATAGAGCTATCGAAGATCGAAAAAAGAATAAATCAACTGATGGATAAGGAAGAGGATCTAAAGGAGCAAGAAAAGCAAGAACTCAAAGAACAAAAAGAACAGGAAATCGAAGAACAAGAAATGCAAGAACTCGAAGAACAAAAAGAACAGGAAACTGAAGAACAAGAAAAGCAAGAACTTGAAGAACAAAAAGAACAGGAAATCGAAGAACAAGAAATGCAAGAACTCGAAGAACAAAAAGAACAGGAAATCGAAGAACAAGAAATGCAAGATGATAAAGAAAACAAGAAACAAAATGAACAAATGAAAGATGAGGTACCAGATGGAAAAGATCCAAAGAAAGAGTCATCTGCAGAAGAAACCTCTACTGATAATAAAGAAAAATCTGAAGGTGACGATTCAACTGAGGAAAAGGATGATACTGCAGATAAGGATGAAATGTCCAGCGAAACGAAATAAATCAGGGAGGTAAGTAGAATGAAAAAGCTTTTAAAAATTCTCTCAACGTTATTTACAGGCTTTTGTGTCGTGATCATCGTTTGTCTGGCCGTTTTAGTCATTTCAGTGAAAGCAAGCGGCGGTGAACCTACCATTTTTGGCTATCAATTCAAAACAGTGCTGTCAGGTTCGATGGAACCGACTTTTGACACCGGCTCCATTATTGCTATCGAGCTTACAGATGAAGGTGAAAGTTTTAATAAAAACGATATCGTCACATTTGTGGATAAGGATGAGAATCTAGTTACTCACCGTGTAACCGATATTCAGCAAACAAAAGCAGAGACACTTTATACAACAAAAGGTGACAACAACGAGGGTGCAGATATAGAACCTGTTCTTTCAACTAATATAGTAGGGAAATACGCGGGTTATACTATTCCCTACGCAGGATTCCTGTTGAATTATGCTAATTCTAAATTAGGCTCCGCTTTACTCTTATTCATTCCAGGGCTGCTTTTATTCTCTTCGTCTATTTTGACGCTAAGACGCACGCTTCTGGGTTTCAAAAAAGAGCACGAAGCTTCAACCGCAAGATCATAATGGTTTCACTTCTTATGCATCCGTATAAGAATTCACAATATTTAAGGAGGAGTTAAGATGGGGTTTTTCAAGAAGGTTAGTGCAGGTATGTTAACCGCTTCGTTAGGTTTATCACTTATGGGAGGAGGTACATACGCTTATTTCAGTGATTCAGAAACAACGAACAATACGTTCGGGATGGGGACGCTGGATGTGTCTGTAGACCCACAAGTCATCGTCGATATTAAGGATTTGAAGCCAGGCGATACGGTATTGCGTGAATTTGCTTTAGCAAACGAGGGAACGCTGGACATTAAATCTATAAGTCTATTGACAGATTATAATGTCATAGACAGCAAAGGAGATAACGGAAGCGAGGATTTAGGGGACCACATCCGTGTGAATTTCCTTTGGAACTGGGATAAGGAAAGTGAGCCGGTCTTTGAAACTACTTTAAGTGAACTACAATCTCTGGATCCAGATGTCGTCGCTAAGGATATCTTCGATCCACTCTGGGAGCAGCGCGGGGGATTAGACGTTGGTAGTCAAGATACACTTTGGGTTGAATTTGAATTTGTGGATAATGATGAAGACCAGAATGTTTTCCAGGGTGATGATTTGAACCTTGAATGGGAATTCAATGCAAAACAAACGGAAGGCGAAGATTACGAATAAGAAGAAATAAAACTAAACCAATTTGAGGAGGAAGATTGATTTGAAAAAGAAAATATTTTCATCGTCTCTAGCCTTAACCATCGCCTTAGGCGGCCTTACATTCGGAGCCACCCCTGTCCTCGCAGATACGAGTGAAATGAAAATGAATGAAAAGTACGGGACACCTTCTTACATTATCGAGGATTGGAAGATGCCTAACCTCATGCTTTCAAAAAGCAGCTTATCTGAAGAAGATGTCGCTTTCGCATATTTAGAACATCAGAAGGAAAAATTCAAATTGAAGGGCAATATGAAGAAAGACTTTAAAGTGATTGAAACGCAAGAAGATAAGCAGAACGGAACTTACCACGTGCGCTTAATAGAGGAGCAGGATGGCGTACCGATCTACGGATCTCATCAAACGGTCGCTTTAAATGATAAGCAGGAAGTAAAAGCATTCTTCGGAGAAGTCATACCTGAGAAAGAAAAGAAACAGGTAGATACCACTCCTTCACTGCAATCTGATAAAGCTGTAGATATAGCTGTATCATCGATTGAAGAGGAAATTGGCAAGGTAGAAGATTTTGATGCGGCCCCTTCCAGCGAGCTTTTCATTTATGAAATGGATGGAGAATTTCACCTGACGTATCTCGTCAAAGCTTCTACATCAAAACCAGCTCCGGGGTATTGGCATTATTTTATCGATGCTAAAACGGGAGATATCGTCGACAACTACAATGCGATAGACCACGTCACAGCTTTCGGAGAGGGAGTCTTAGGAGATCGGACCAAATTCCAGGCTACCTCTGCAGACGGAGGATATTATTTGTTCGATGAAACTAGAGGAGATGGAATACACACGTTTGACGCTCTTGAAATGGATCCAAACCTATTCAACCGGTTCTCCCAGTTGATCGGCTATCACGGGGATGAAGTGACCAGCGGACATAAATTCTTCTCGGATTCAGCGGCTGTAGATGCTCACGCCCACGCCGGCGAGGTGTATGATTATTTCAAGGAAACCTTCAACCGTGATTCTTTTGATGATAATGGAGCACGCATGATTTCATCTGTTCATGTCGGTGAGAATTGGAATAACGCCGCATGGAATGGTGTGCAAATGATGTATGGAGATGGGGATGGCGAAAATTTCGTGCCTTTATCAGGGGCAGTTGATGTCATTGGCCATGAAATGACACATGCCGTTACTGACCGGTCAGCAGATCTTGTCTATCAAGATGAACCTGGTGCTTTAAATGAGTCATTCTCAGATATACTTGGGGCGATGGTAGACAGAGACGATTGGCTGATGGGTGAAGATATTTACACGCCCGGTATCGAAGGAGACGCTCTTCGTTCATTAAAAGACCCGTCTTCTATTCCTAATCCTCTTGAGGAAGGAAAAGGATACCCTGACCATTATAGTGAGTTGTATACAGGTGACTTGGATAACGGCGGTGTACACGTAAACTCAAGTATTAACAATAAAGCGGCCTACCTTCTATCTGAAGGTGGTACACACTATGATGTGACCGTTGAAGGTGTCGGAAGAAAAGCTACCGAACAAATCTACTACCGTGCGCTTACCAAATATCTGACGGCTACCTCTGACTTCAGCATGATGAGGCAGGCTGCGGTTCAATCAGCCATAGACCTGTACGGAATTGATTCGCAGGAAGTGTTTTCCGTACACCAGGCTTATGATGCCATTGGTGTAGAGTAAGATTCCCAAATAGACAGGCTGCTTTCGTATGAATCAGCCTGTCTATTTATTGGTTAACCATTAAACGATCTACAAACTCATAAAATGGATCGATCTTTGTAAGATGCTGGTTACAAGCCATACTGTCCTGGCAGATATAATTTCCTCTCTTTACAGTATGCTGATCGGATTCTTTAATAGTTGTTGTGAACATCCCTACCCGTTCATACTGATTGCAAATCGAACAAATTCCGTTTTGGCTGGATTTTGTAAATGACCCAGCCATTCCTTGAAGACCTTCTTTCCCTTGAAAGACAATATATTTTCGATGCGCCCCATGATCGTCCCACCCTAAATAGGATAACTCTCTACGATCGACATCAAGCAATAAAGGAAATTTCATCTTTTTAACGTTTGGGAATAATTTTTTTAATGTATTTTCTTTTATTTCCGGAAAAGGAAGTACATAATGCTTAAGTCGTGAAAGTACGAGCACAGCATCGGCCTGGTCTTCTATTTTTGTCACTTGTCTTACCATGTCTTCTTGTTCCCCTGAAAGCTCTTGAAACGATTGAAGCACCTTTTCTTCAGATAGAGACTTTAACGCTTGGAGCACCGAACTATCTTTGACGGTGGAGTGACCATTGATCAGTTGGTGTGTCTGGCTTTTTATTAGATTGAACTGGTCATTGCGAATAAATGATTCCAAACTTACCCCTCCCTCTTTATTTGTTGAATTCGATCAGGTTGCCATCGGGATCGCTTATGAAAACCTGGTGCCACTCTGTTTTATTATCAGGTTTATCGACGAATTCTACGTTATGCTTCTTCAAGTTATCAATAACTGCTTCTATATCCTCCGCCCTTGCAGCAAAATGACCATCACGGCTATCAATTTCTGTAGTACCTCTTAGTGTGTTTCCACCTTCATGTACAATCAAATGAATTTGGGTGGAACCTACTTGATACCATGCGCCGGGAAATCCGAAATCTGGTCGTTCCTCACTTTCTTGAAACCCTAAGACTTCTCCGTAAAAATTTTTTGCTCTGTCTATATCGCTGACTAATAACGAAACATGATGAATCCCTTCATACATAAGCCTGTCCCCTTCCATCTAATCAAAAATTTATTACCTCTATTATCGTTGTTGCTTACGTGTTCATCAAGCTATGTGCCTTTTATATTGTTGAAAGAAAAATTCAGTTCCATAAAATAGAAATACCTGATCAGCCAGGCTCATTCACTAGGCAATCAGGCATCAATTCAATCATTGCGGGTACTTTTCTCTCAAAAAACACATCGACCTTTTGATCAGTTTTTTTAGCACTTTAATATCAATATCATCCAATTTATTAAGATACACACACGCTTTCCCAGTTGTATGCTTCCCAAAACTGCTCAACAGCTCGTCTCTTTTGTTATCTCCTGTGGCAAAATAGAGGCTGATCTTAGATTTTCTCGGTGAAAAACCTGTGAGGGGTGCATCGCCCTCATGACCTGAGTCGTAAATATAATGGTAAGAACCGAAACCAATGATGGTTGGTCCCCACATCTTAGCCTGGTACCCTGTTACTTCAGTGAAAATATCTAATAAAGCATAAGCATCTTCTCGTTTTCTCGGATTTTCAACGCTTTCAATGAACTCTAAGACATTACGATCGTTTTCTTTCGTTTTCAATTCATACACGCTGCCACCTCTTCTCAGAAAATTTAATACTTATCATTAAGTACTTCAATTATTATCTTGTAAAACCTGCATTACTTTTCTATAAGATCTATAGCTGTCTTATATTATGAAGAGAATGATTCACTTGAGATACGATAGATTCAATCAATTCTTCTGCAGATATATCCCGACTGAGCCTGGGACTCTGTCCCGACCATAAAGACATGTACTCACTTCTATTCTGTTTAGCCGCTTCACTTCTAATCACCTTCGTTAAAGAATTTTGAATAGGATAAGAAGGAAGTTGATTTTCGTATTTTCTCATTTTTCTTATGAATTGATTGTTTATCCCTCTAGCAGGCTTACCACTGAATGACGAGGTCATTACAGTCTCAGCTTCATTCGTTTGCAGAATAGCGTCTTTATGCTGTTTCTTTGCCCCACTTTCTTTTGTAGTGACAAAAGCCGTGCCCATTTGCACACCTTGAGCACCTAACGACAAAGAAGCTAGAACACCCCTGCCATCCATAATCCCTCCTGCGGCTATCACAGGAATTGTTACATGATCGACAATTTGCGGAACTAGTGACATAGTTCCAATCATCGCTTTATCAAATTCATTTACAAAGGTTCCTCTATGGCCGCCCGCTTCGCTTCCTTGAGCCACCACAATATCAACACCTTGATCTTCATTAATACAAGCCTCTTCTACCGTTGTCGCCGTCCCGATCACTAGCGTGTTATTTTTTTTCAATTCATGAATGAGTTCTTTTGAAGGTACTCCAAATGTGAAACTGCACACTTTTATGTCATGCTGCAAGACTAGTTCCACCTGTTTTTCAAAATTTTCTTTTGTAGGTAGTTTTACTTCTGTAGGCTCTACATCAAGTTCTTCATGGAATGGTTTTAATATTGTATTGGCCTTCTCTACCTCTTCTGCCATGATGGCTGGAATTTCAGGAATAAATAAATTCACACCGAAAGACTGATCCGTTCGATCTTTTACTTGAATTACAGCCTCTTCCAAAACTTCAGGTGTCATATATCCTGCACCAATCATTCCTAGTGCTCCACTATTTGATACGGTTGCGGCTAATTCTGGAGTGGTGACACCCCCGGCCATACCGGCTTGAATAATCGGGTAGCGGGTCTCCATTAATTGAGAAGCTTTGTTAATATTCCACAATACGATCTCCCCCTAAAGGATTAATAACTTTTGATTCTACTTTCTTAACTTATAAATTTTATATTGATAACCAAAATAAGGTAATCCAGTAAATACTAGGACGATGAGAGTCAGGCAAGCTAACCCTAAGCTTATAGTTCCAACAACGTCAGATACCCAGCTTAAATTACTGAGAGAGTCAAGGATGAATAATATTGCCATGAATATGAGGGTTGGAAAGGCAATATCAGCCATTTTGCGCTTTTCTTTCTCATATTTATCAACGATGCTTGCTTTATCAGTGTATATAGGCGTCGTGTTCTTCGGCGCACTGAAAATGTGTATGTAATTTCCTGTTGAACAAACATGCTTCCATCCAGCAGCTTCAAAATAAGCGAAGTAATCTTCATCTGGATCGCTTTCATAAGCTACCGAATAATCAACTGATTCACTTGGCCCTTTTCTAAGTTTGAAACCAAGAAAAGCGAACTTTTCTAAGATCCACCCTTTACTTGCATATTTACTTAATCTTTCCATATCCTTTTCTTCATCGAATGCCAAACCCCCGCTGCCTATATACTTAGTCTTTCTCATGAGCCCATCTCCTTTAATTGAAGTAAAATCTCTTCCCCATGTCTTACCATTTCTCTTTTTCTTTCTATTTCGCTTTCAAGCATTTTCCTGCCTTTTTCAGTAATGACATAGGTTTTTTTCTTTTTTTCTCCTTCTCCATAAAGCTTGATTAAACTTGCAGCGGATAACTTTTTAATCGTCGTATACATGGAAGCAGGTCCGATTTGAATTCGTTTATCAGTCATTTGCTCGACTGTATTCATGATGAGGTATCCATGTTTGGGTTCAACTAACGACAATAAAATATAGTAGGAAGTATCGGTCAACTCCCCATTTTCTAAAGCATCATTTCTTGGCATGTTTTCACCTCTTTATATCATTAAATGATATATCATTAGATGGATTATATCGTTTAATGATATATAAGTCAATCGAGTATATTACTTTAACCTAGCTCTCATTCATTTACAGAAGAAAGCATTGATTACCAATCTTCTATAAGAAAATTGCTAAGCCCTAGAAACGTATGGAAAGAGAAAGAACTATAGTGTTAAGACTTTTTAAATTCAATTCTTTGAATATTTTAATTTTTAGCGCTTTTTCTAAATGTATTTAATTTTCAGCATGATCCGATATAATGTTACACGGGTCAAAGGTCTAAAGGTCATTTTCACGGATGAATTATCAGAAAATTTTTTCATTATATCTTTATAGTGTTATTTGAAAGGAGCACGACTAGTATGGATAAAAAACGCAGAGGGTTGTTTCAGCGTTTTCTCGATGGGGTTGAAACTTTAGGGAATAAGCTCCCTCACCCTGTTACATTGTTTGCCATTTTGGCGCTTGCTGTCATCGCCCTCTCAGCCATCATTTCTGCAACGGGTGTAAGCGTAGAACACCCTGGTGAAGAAGGAGAAATGGTTGAAGTCACTAACTTGTTAAATGCTGAAGGCATTCAGTATATTTTTGAAAGCATGGTCGACAACTTCATAGGATTCGCTCCACTCGGTGTGGTATTGGCTACTATGCTGGGTATCGGGCTTGCCGAGAGAACAGGACTGATCAGCGCCTGCTTAAGAGGATTTGTTCTCTCCGTACCTAAGCAATTGGTTACACTTGGATTAGTGTTTGCCGGTATTATGTCCAGCGTGGCTTCTGATGCTGGTTACGTAGTTCTTCCTCCACTTGGCGCCGTGATTTTCGCCGCTCTTGGAAGGCATCCGCTGGCTGGGTTAGCCGCTGCGTTCGCCGG
This sequence comes from Halobacillus sp. A1, assembly GCF_024189295.1. Taxonomy (GTDB): domain Bacteria; phylum Bacillota; class Bacilli; order Bacillales; family Halobacillaceae; genus Halobacillus_A. Next base: position 21,262 of record NZ_JAIZEN010000010.1, on the reverse strand, counting down.
GGTTTCAGCCGGGTTCAGTGCGAACCTTTTCCTATCAGCCACCGACCCGATGCTTGGAGAACTGACGATCGACGCAGCTTCTGTCATTGACCCTCAATATGCAGAAGGCATGAATATTGCAATGAACTACTATTTCATTTTTGCATCTGTATTCTTACTTACTTTTGTGGGAGCATGGGTCACTGAAAAAATCGTAGAACCGCGTTTAGGGAAATACACAGGAGATTACACAGAAGACCTTAAAGGATTGGATTCACTAGAGAAAAAAGGGTTGAAGGCTGCAGGGATTGCTTTACTGATCGGCTTAATTGCCACTGCACTATTGATCGTTCCCTCTAATGGAATTATGCGAGGAGAAGATGGTTCGGTTGTCCAATCTCCGTTCATGAGTTCTTTAGTACCTATTATTGCTTTGTTATTCTTCATTCCTGGCCTTGTTTACGGAAAAGTGACGAAGGTCATTCGCAACGATAAGGATGTGGCAGATCAGTTGTCCGATACGATGGCATCCATGGGCATGTTTATTGTATTAGCTTTCACTGCTGGTCAATTCGTTGCTTATTTTACAGAATCGAACATGGGACTTGTGCTCGGAGTGTTTGGCGCACAATTTCTTGAGTCAATTAATCTTTCCGGTATTCCTTTGATTATCATGTTTATTTTGGTAGCCGGTTTCATAAATCTTTTCATCGGAAGTGCATCTGCTAAATGGGCGATGATGGCCCCTGTTTTCGTACCGATCATGATGCAGCTCGGATATTCACCTGAGTTGACGCAAATGGCGTATCGGATTGCCGATTCAGCTACCAATATTATTACACCTTTGATGACCTATTTTGCAATTATTATTGCATTTGCACAGAAGTATGATAAGAAAATGGGAATCGGGACGTTGATTTCCGTCATGTTCCCTTATTCCATTATTTTCTTAGTGACATGGACCTTATTCTTGATCGTATGGATGTCAATTGGTTATCTTCCTTTTGATATACCTAACGACCTGGGACCTGGATCGCCTATCAGATATTAAGAAGTAAAACCAGCTATCCATTTAAGGGTAGCTGGTTTTTTAATCTGGGACAATTTGCTTTACTTAGTCCGTTTGTATTACTTCGTCGGCATATTAGCATCATGCTGCTTTTTGTCACCTTTTTCTCTCTTTAAAGCATTCAAATCTTCTTTACTTTTGTTTTTAGCTTTTTTGCCCATTCTTTCTTCACCTCTTTTGTTATGAATTGTCTTGCTATATATAGCTTGTCTATTTTCTAAAATGATATGTTAAACGCTAAAGTTGATTTTATAAAAGAGGCATTCAATGATACTGCAGTATTAGGGAAGTCGTTTTCGAGATATTAGTTAGAGTTAGCGGCTCCGGGAAACGGTTCGCTTTCCGTGGGCGTGCGCTGAGCCTCCTCAGGCTTCGCCTTCCGAAATCTCATCTAACCCGCATATCCCGCAGGAGTCTAACCGTTTCCCTACGCCCATTTTTTTATAAACTGTCTCGAAATTGAATATATTCTGCAGCTTACATCACTTCTGTACGATAAGTCTCACCGAATCACGTTCGTTCTTCAGTTTCTTCTTTATCTCCTAAAGTCCATAAGCCGATGAACGAAGTACTTCCGCTTTCAAATATGTCGTCTCACCATTTCACCTATTTATTGAATTATAGAAATTAAACATAATCAATCCTTTTCATGAAGGGGGAAAGCGCTCAAAACTTGAGACATAACAACATTAAGTCCTATACGAATTAAACTATGGTTTCGTTCCTCAAACGATAGTAATAGGGTCTTGGAGCGAGCTATTTCCAAGAGACCATTTTTCAAATCAATAATATGAAACCGAACTTTCTTTTTAATAAGCTTATCTAAAGAATTTATAGGTTCACACAAAAAACAAACAGAAGTTAAAAGATTCTGTTTGTTTAATGAATTTAGCACGCTTCCTCTTCAAATTATTCGGTTAGTTCATACTCCCCTATGATTTCCACTGCTTTTTCAGTAACGGACGTATCAATCGATTCATCGAAATCGAATTCACCGCGGGTTGCTCCATTCTTTTTATACATATCATACTGCTTTTTAATATCATCAATAAACATTCTTCCATTTGGATCCAGCCCCGTGATTGAAACCTTTTCCCATATAGCAGGATCCTTTAATGCTGTGTGTTTTGTCATAATATCAATGATCTCATCTTTTCCTTTACCGTTGAGGAACGCTTCATTATAATCACGTACCCCTTTTAAATAAGCAGCCATAAAACGCAAGGACACATCCTGGTCTTTTTCAATGAACTGCGGAGACCCGAGAACCATGGCGATTTGCGCATTCGGAGCGAAATCCGTAGCGTCCCCTAACCTGGCGTGAATTCCTTGCTCGATTCCTTGAGTAATCAAAGGTTCAATTTGCAGAGCCGCATCAATGGATCCATTCCCCATAGAAGCAAGCATATTGCCAAAGTCAGACATGAGGACGAACTCCACATCATCTTCGGTCAGTCCTGCATGCTTGAGCATTTCTTGAAAGATATAATCATCTACTGCGTTTCTAGAGGATACGGCGACACGTTTTCCTTTTAAATCCTCATAGTCCTTGATTTCATCTTTCAAATCTTCCCTCACGACAAAAGAGAAATAAGAGCTTCCTTCTATATAATGTCCTTTATCCGCGATGATTTTCACATCAATCCCCTGAGCGATGGCATTAAAAAAGGATGAGGTCGAAACACCACCCGCGATATCTACCTCTCCTGCAGCTAATGCGGGAAGCATATCATCACTGTTCGCGAATTGGACGAATTCTACATCAATATTATATTCATCAAAATACCCTTTTTCTTCAGCGATATAAAATCCTGCTCCAGAGGCTGCTCCATCTTCCGCAATATATACTGACGTGTTCTCCTCAAGAGGTGTTAAATCACTATCGGATGTTTTTTCAATTGCTTTCTCTGTTTCTTCATCTTCTCCAAACGAACACCCACTAACCAAAAAGCATACAAAAAATAAAGGGACGAGGAACAAAAACTTGAACTTTTTCATTGCTATCACCTTTCTTACCTTCTACTCTCTCGAATTTTGCACTTCATCATGGAGGTGGTTCCATATGTCACTGAAGTGATGAGCCATCTTTGGATCTGCTCTTACTTGCTCCATGTTTCTAGGCCTGGGCAGATCAATCACTTTTTCGTCGATGATTCTTCCAGGCTGTGAGCTCATCAATAGGATCCGATCACTAAGGAGCAAGGCTTCATCAATACTGTGCGTAATAAAAAGAACGGTTTTTTTCGTTTCTGACCAAATATTTAAAAGCTCTTCTTGAAGGATGAATTTGTTCTGCTCATCTAATGCAGCGAAGGGTTCATCCATCAATAAAATTTCCGGATCGTTGGCGAATGCACGGGCAATGCTCACCCGCTGTTTCATACCTCCAGACAGATCTTTAGGATAAATTTTGGCGAACTTATCCAAGCCGACTTTATTGAGATAATAAGAGGTACGCTCCTTAATGATATTTTTAGGAAGGTGTCTCATCTTCAGTCCAAAAGCGACATTCTCTTCAACGGTCAGCCAGGGGATTACGCCCTTTTCCTGAAATACCATGGATTGTAATGGACGATCCTCTTTCTCGCGGGCAATGGTGAAATCTCCAGTACTAGGCGTCTCTAAATCTGCTAGAATGCGGAGAAGTGTTGTTTTCCCACATCCGCTCGGACCGATGAAACACACGAACTCTCCATCCTGCACATCGATGGATACATTTTGCAGAGCGGTCATACTGCTTCCCTTTTTATAAAAGACCTTGGTTAAATCACGGATCGAAATCTTTGCTGCCACCTCATCACCTCCATGGCAATAGCTTATTCTGGAATCCCCTTAGAATAAGTGAGAATAAATATCCAAAGAATGATATAAGCACGAGACCCACGTACATCTCCTGTAGTAAAAATGCTTTATACGATGTCCATATTAAGTAACCTATTCCTGAATTCGCGCCCATCATCTCTGCAGCTACTATCGTTAAAAGGGCAATCGCCTGCCCCATTTGAATACCTTCTAACATAACGGGGAGCGAGCCGGGCAAAGCAATTTTAAAGAAAAAATTCTTTGAATCTGCTCCATAGTTTTTAGCCACATCCAGATAAATACGATCTATGTTAACAACTCCAGCCACGGTATTGATGATGACAGGAAAAAAAACACTTCCCGCAATCGTGACAACCTTTGAAACTTCTCCTACTCCAAAGATGATGATGATGATAGGAAGAAGTGCAAGAGTTGGAATTGGCATGAGCGCCATGATAAGCGGAGATAAGAAATGACGTATAGGTGAATACAGGCCCATAATTAACCCCAAAATAATGGCAGGAATGACGCCTAATAGAAATCCTGCGAAAATCCTGTATAAAGATATGCCGATATGGCTGAATAATTCACCGCTTGTGCCCATCATAATAAAGGTTCCAACTATTTTCGTCGGTGGCGGAAAGAACCTCGCATCGATTAAGCCAGTTCTTGATAATAACTCCCAAAGTAACAAGATGAAAATAGGCGAAGATATGGTGAGGATTTGTTTGAACCTGTTCCTAATCTGCCTCTTTCTCCATTCTTCTTGTTCAACCGCAATGGGATCATGTATTTGAGCAATATGTTTCTCCCTCATTCTTCACCACCTCTTTAACAAAATCATATGTGCCCCTGCCTAGAAGTGTGATAGATGATTACAGTGAGAGAGAAGAAGAATGCTTCCAATGAAGTTAAAAGCACAAAAAAAGCAGCCCCTTATGGAACTGCTCAACCCTTTAACTATGAATTTTTTCTAAATTCACTTCATTCATTCTATTCTCCAATTCATCCTTGAACTCCCTTTTCACAGCCTTCACATGCTTTTTCTTCGCATCTATCTTATCTGCATGATTGTCGATTTCATCCAGCCAGTCTTTTAAGTCATTAATATCGCCAAACTGATCCTGAATATCTTCATAGTGGTCCGCTTTAGCCTTATAATTCTCCCTATACATTTGATTAAGATACCGATAAATATAACGAAGGTACTTTGAACTAATTCTTACTGCATGTAAAGAGTCCAGGCTTTTATTAGATGCAGCCCCTTTTTCTTTGAATACTTCAGAGAATAGTTCTGCCTTTTGATCGAATGATTTCTCATAATATTCTAATCGTTCCTCTACTTTCAACGGCAGTACATAAGCAGGCAGCTCTTCCTCGATAAATTTGTTCCATTGGTCTGAAAATTTATTATTAACAAGCTTAGGAAGTTTTCGATCCAGTTTATCCCGATATTTTTCTCTTTTATTTTCAACACGTTGATGAATTTGAGCGAATACCTCTGCTTTTTTTTCATCATCACTCTCTTCTGCATGCTTTTTAAATGCCTCAATCAAGACGTCCCGCTCTCTAATTTCGCCCAATTGGCTATGGGCTTCTGTCAATGTATCTAGAATTTTATGCTTGGACGATACATTTAAGAATTTCAGCAAAGCCTCTATGCGGCGGCCCACTACTCTTGCTTGGTGGACATCCTCTGGATCTTTGAAGTCCAATAAACGCTCCGTATAACTTACATAATCATCTTTAAGTGAATTCAGCTGCGAAGCCCACCTTTGAACAAAACCTTGATTTGCTTCACTCAAACAATCTTCACAGAGGTAATTAGTTTTAACTTTGATAAGCGATTCATCTTTACCGCATATTTCGCATACTTCGAATTTTCCATTTAAAACAACTTCATTATTTGATACGTTGATTTCAATCTTTTTCCCTACATCCCAGCCGAGTTCCTGTCTCAATTCAATAGGGACAACAAGCCGCCCGTAGCGGTCCAGTATCTTAGGGTCTTCAGAAGAATTCTCTTTAAGTACCCTTAGGCCTTGGCCACTTTTTAGCGGCTTCATGCTTAGATGCTGATCCTTTAATGAAAGTTCATCTCGAATTTCTTTTGGGATCACTAAACGCCCCATTTTATCCAACTGCCTCATATAAGTTGTAGTCATAAAAGTAACCATCCACCTTTTGGAAATTCTGTTATCTATACTATTCCCTTATAATGATGAAGTTTAACTAGACTTCCAAAACTTTTTTCCTTACTATCCTAATTCATTACTTTTAAAATATTGTTCGTCTTATAATCAATAACAGGAGCTTTCATTAACTGCCCCCCCTTTCCTTTCCAAAACCATATGAGAATTAAAGTTTTTCGAGTTTGGCAACCATGATAAAATAATATTATCTATGTAATAAAGGAGCACTTGCATGAGTCATTCACAATTCCAAGCAGACCTTATAGATGAAAAGTTCGATTCTCCGGAAGGATTGGCAGACCGAATAGCTCATATTATTGGTTTTCCCATAACCATCGAGGATGCCAATCATCGTATCGTTTCCTATAGTAAACATGAGGAAAATGTAGATGAAGCTAGAAGTGCTACCATTATGAGGCGCAAAGTTCCCGAGAAAGTCATCAACAGTTTATGGAAACACGGAGTAATGTCGAAGCTGTTCAAAAGCGGTGAGCCAATCATTGTCGCTTCGATCAAGGAGATCGGTCTTGGCAACCGTATCGCTGTTTCCGTTCGTAAAAATAGAACGCTTTTAGGCTTCATCTGGGCGCAAGCCGATGAAGTCGAAGTAACCAGCCATCATTTACAGCAAATTAAAGATGCTGCTAAGCTCGTGAGTCATCAGCTGCTCCATCATCAAGCAAAGAAAAATAAATCTGATGAAGATAAAAAAGAATTTTTCTGGCAGCTGCTTACGGGCACTCTTCGTGACCATTCAGAAATCATGCGGCACGCAAAACGCTTTGGTGTAAAAATGTCAGGCCAATTATGTGTTGCAGTATTTGAATTCGATGAGTACATGAACCCGACGATAGAACGCCATGCCTATTACTTAACAGAAACCCTGCAGCAAACGAGAGTCGTCAGTCGTCTATTCGATGAGAACCGGCTGATATTACTTATCCGTGCCGATGCTTATGAAGATGCCACTCACCTGTGTAATACGTTCATTCATGACTTCATGACAAAAATGAGAGAAAGGCTTCAAGTAAAAGCGGTCAAAGGATCATTCGGCATTGTATATCAATCCCCCGAAAATATTACGGACAGCTATAAGCAAGCGTTAAAAGTACTGGAATTAAAGGAACAATTTTCAACAGAATTACAAAACACCTCTAATTATCAAGAACTCGGAGTCTTTCAATTTATCAACGAGTTAGCTTCTCTTCGCAGTCGAGAGCAATACCATAACATCTATCTTGAAAGATTATATGATTACGATCGAACCAATAAAAGCGAGTTAGTTTACACGCTGAAAGCTTTTCTGATCCATAACAGTAATGTCCATTCAGCCGCAAAACACATGCACATTCATACAAATACGATGAATTATCGCTTAAAACGAATAAAAGAAATAAGTCAAATCGACCTGAAGGATAATAATCTAAAGACTACATTGTATTTGGATTTACTTATTCACGACATGGAACGAGATGATTTGTGATTTTACACAAATCATCTCGTTCCTTTTTTATATTCTCCCTAAACAAAATTGTAATAGAACAGGATATACTTTCATTAACTTGATTGAATGAAAGGTGGAAAACAACATGATCATTGGTGTTCCAAAGGAAATCAAAAATAATGAAAACCGGGTTGCTATCACGCCTTCTGGTGTAGTGAATTTAGTGAAAGCGGGCCACACTGTGCTTGTAGAAACTGAAGCTGGTCTTGGCAGCAACTTTACGGATGAAGAATATTTGAATTCAGGAGCCACTATAATTGAAAGCGCTTCAAAATTATGGGGCAGTGCTGAAATGGTCATGAAAGTTAAAGAGCCTCTTCCAGCAGAATATGGATATTTCCGAAAAGGATTGATCTTGTTTACATACTTGCATCTGGCTGCAGAACCCGAACTGGCCAAAGCTTTAGTTGAGAAGCAAGTAACAGCCATCGCTTACGAGACCGTCAGCGTAAACAACGCCCTTCCTTTACTAACTCCTATGAGCGAAGTTGCTGGACGAATGGCTTCACAAATTGGTGCTCAATATTTAGAAAAGTCATTTGGCGGTAAAGGAATCCTCTTAAGTGGAGTACCTGGAGTGACACGTGGAAAAGTAACGATTATCGGCGGAGGCATTGTGGGAACAAACGCAGCAAAAATTGCTGTCGGTCTAGGTGCACAAGTGACCATCATCGATTTGAATCCTTCTCGCTTGCGCGAATTGGATGATTTGTTCGGAGCAGACGTCCAGACTCTCATGTCTAACCCTTACAACATTTCAGAAGCAGTTAAGCATTCCGACCTCGTCGTAGGTGCAGTGCTGATCCCAGGAGCTAAAGCACCCAAACTTGTCACGGAAGATATGGTAAAATCTATGAATCCCGGGTCCGTGATTGTAGACGTTGCCATCGACCAAGGAGGTAACTTTGAAACCGTAGACCATATTACTACGCATGATCAGCCTATTTATGAAAAACACGGTGTCCTTCATTATGCTGTCGCTAATATCCCGGGGGCCGTACCTCGCACAGCGACTATTGCCTTAACTAACGTGACGATTCCTTACGCATTGCAAATTGCAAACAAAGGCGTCTATAACGCTGTGGAAGATAATGAAGCCATTGAAAAAGGTGTAAATGTCATGAATGGAAAACTTACGTATAAAGCTGTAGCTCATGACCTGGACTATGAATATGTCCCTGTTACTGAAGCGATGAAACAACTTTCCCACTCCTAAAAAGAAAGCAGTACCTGAGTTTACAGGTACTGCTTTCTTCATTTCATAATCGTTGATCCTTGCAGCAGTTCTGGTTTAGTACCGAGAATTAAGAGAAACAACTTGGAATCTCCTACTTTACGATGTCTTTTCATTAAATTTTTTACCTGCTGGATTTCTTTATGGTCTTTTAAGTTTTGTACTTCCTGTTGATAAAGACTTAGAATCGAATCCCTCACAAACTTAGGTTCATACGCTGGGAGATCTTCGTCTCTTAACAACGCTCCCATATACCCATACTTGATTTGAAGCTGTCTCGTCAGACTGACTACATGGTGGAGTTGTTCATAGAGGCCTTCATGCTCCCCTTTCAATTGTGCTAAATCTTCTTGAGCTGTATAAATATCATTTAATCCCGCTAACATAGTCGTCATAGATTAGGTCTCCTTTTTCCCAAGGTTTCTCCAGTTGGATCATTTTCGTCAATTCCTTACTATGCTTTCTTCGAATTCTACGAGTTTCTGCGCGCTCTTTACCAGACTTATAAAGAAATTGCTCTTCTTCCGTTTCTGGTGAAATTTCAGGAACCTTTGTCGGTTTTTTATCTTCATCAAGGGCAACAAATGTCAAGAACGCTGTCGCAGCCATTCGACGTTCTCCAGAAATCATATCTTCAGCGATCACCTTGCAGAATATCTCCATAGACTTGCTGCCGGTATAAGAAACAAACGATTCCACACAGACGGAATCTGATTGAGTGATTGGATATAAAAAATCAATCGAATCAGTAGAAGCCGTTACACATTCTTTTACTCTGGAATGCCGTCGCGCTGAGAGCGTCGCATTATTATCAAGCTTTTTCATTAACACTCCACCGAACAGCGTGTTGTAATTATTTAGATCATTGATCATCACTTGATCTGTATTCACGATTAAACTTTCTTTTGGTCTTTTAATTTCTGACATCATGCATAGTTCCTTTCTTTCACTGGAATACGTGCTATACAACAAGTGTATAAGCCGCTCTTGTGAAAGTGAAATAGCTATATATCATAGCCAGTATAGATAAAATCTATGAAACTGCTTACAACCATGCTTTACTGGCATGTTATTGTAATAATCCCCATAAAAAAAAGCACCTCTATGGGGTGCTTCCAATGGTCAGCCGTTCCTGAGTGAATGTCAGCCACTCTTTGGCAGCGTAAGATAAATAATGATTTTTTCTCCAAATAATCGCCAAATCCCATTCAATCTTTGGTTTTATAATTTTTATTGTTCTTACGTCTTCTTTGAGCAGTTCAGAGACACTGTAAGGTAAAATCGACAATCCTAGCTTTGCTGCGATCATTTTTCCTATGAAATCCCATTGAGAACTTTCCGACACGACTTTCGGCAAAAAACCCGCCTCCTTACACGCAGCTGTTATCCGGTCGTTTAATGCAAAATCTTTATTAAATAGAATCATTTGTTCATCCTTCAATTCTTCAAGCCTTATCTGTTTCCGGTCTGCTAGTTTATGAGTAGGCGGAACGACAACTCTTAACTCCTCCCTCATAAAAGAAAAGTAATGAAAATCCTCTTCTTCTGTCGGAAGCACCGTAATACCTGCGTCCAGATTCTCCTCACGTATACCCTCTTCAATTTTCTTCGCCCCGTTTTCTACCAGCTGGAAGGTGATATTTGGATAGAGTTGATGAAACTCGCCTAGTATATTAATAAAGTGGTCAGCATCCATAATTGGCGGTAGACCGATGCGGATATGTCCTTTTTGTAACCCTAGTAAATCATCCAGCTCAGTCTGAAGGTTATTGAATGCTTTATCAATCGTTTGAGCTTGATCTAATATAACCCGCCCGGCGTCTGTAAGAGTGAGCTGCTTCCTCGAACGTTCAAAAAGGTCGACCCCGAGCTCTTCTTCTAAATTCTTTATCATTTTACTTATTGTAGGCTGGGAAATGAACAAATGATCGGCAGCCCTCGTAAAACTGTTGAACTTTGAAACTTCTATAAAATACTTCAAATGTCTAATATCCATAGTTGTCTCCTATTCCATCTTTGTTATCATCTACTTTATCATTTCATTGTGTCCGATTGGAAAGTATTTCTTTAAAATTTGAGAGTTTTTACCTTTTTCTATATACTTTAATCAGATTGACCAGCCAGTCAAAATGAGTACAGGGGGACATTTACATTGGAAACTACCGAAACAGTCTACCATTCCAATTTCAAAGTCGGTGCTTATCCTTTTTATAAACAATTACGAAGTCTTGAGCCAATTTTTCCTATGTCACAAACCGGTGAACAGACATCCTGGATCGTTACAAAGTATGACCATGTCAAAGAATTGCTGAAATCGAAGAGTTTTATTAAGGATCAAAGTAAATTTATGGAGCATTCCTCATCCGAAGAGCCCGATCTCATTACTTCGGTCTTTCAAAATATGATGCTTGACGTAGATCCGCCGGACCACACTAGACTTCGCAAGTTGGTGCAGCCTTATTTTAACCCAAAGAAAATAAAAGAGTTGGAACCTAGAATCAGCGAGATAGCGGATCAACTTCTAGCAGATATGAGTAGAAAAGAAGGAGCTATCGATCTAATCGAGGATTTTGCGTTTCCACTGCCGATCATTGTGATCAGCGAATTGCTTGGTGTTCCAGCTGAAGATCGGAACAAATTCAGAAAGTGGTCCCATACTATTCTTTCTGCCGCTGATAATTTAGAGGCTGACTTCATCCAGGATACAGAAGATTTCCTTAATTACTTGAAACAGCTGTTTGACGAGCGTAAATTGAATCCGCAAGATGATTTAATCTCAAGTTTGCTGCAGGCAGAAGAGGAAGGTGATCAACTAAATCGTGAAGAGTTATATTCGATGATTGTGCTCCTTATCATTGCGGGCCATGAAACAACTGTAAACCTTATTGGCAATACGATGCTGGCTCTGTTCGAAAACCCTGAACAACTTGAGAAATTACAAGCCGATTTGACTTTTACAGATGCCGCCATTGAAGAAGGCCTTCGCTATTATAGTCCAGTCGACTTTTCGACCGCCCGATGGGCAGAAGCTGACGTTGACTTCCACGGGAGAACGATTCGGAGGGGAGATCTCGTTCTCGCTTCTTTAAGTTCTGCTAACCGTGACGAAGATAAATTCGAAAATGCGGAGACATTTGATATTACACGAAGCCAGAATCCACATATCGCTTTCGGCTACGGTATCCATTTTTGTCTGGGAGCTCCACTCGCTCGTTTAGAAGGAAACGTTGCGATAAAAAAACTATTAACCACTTTCCCTGACATACGTTTGTACGATTCCCATCCACGCTGGCAACACGTCTTTTTACTGAGAGGTTTAAGTGAGTTAAAAGTTGCAGTCGGTTAAGAAACGAAGGTCCTCCCAGTAAATTTCTTTCCAATCGACCGGACGAGAAGAAGACGCGATATAGATTTATCGCGTCTTCTTCTCTCGGTCTAATCCTATGAGACTGTATATACTTCGTGAGTAGGCAGTTCTAAGAGGGTGAGTTTACCTCCATAAACGGCACCCGTATCAATATCGACTTGATCTTCATAGTAGGAAATTTCTCTGACTGGAGTATGACCGTGGACCACGGTTTTTCCTAGTCCGACTTTCGCGGTGTTTCGTGTCCATAGCATAATTTCTTCCTCTTGCTGCTCTACTGGAATGCCAGGTTCTAAGCCTGCATGTACGAAGATGTACTCTTCTGTTTCATAATAAAGCGATAGGTTGTCTTTTAACCATTCTTGATGTTCTTTCACTTCTTCGATATTACTGCCATACGATTTGATAGTACTGGACGCTCCATTTATTTTCCAAAGCTCCATGGCTACTTCTTCGTACTTGGCCCTGATGAAAAGGTCATCATGGTTTCCCTTTAAGGCTATAGCTCCATCTTCCTCCACGAGCTGTTTAACCTTTTTCACAACTGCTCTTGAATTAGGACCTCTATCAACATAATCACCAAGCAGTATCAATTGATCTTTCTCAGGGTCATACGAAGCTTTGGCGAGTAAACTTTCGAATTTATCAATTTCTCCATGTATATCTGAAACGACAAGGTAACGCACGGATACATCCTCCTTCTAGACTTGCTGCCTGCACGTAGCACAGCATAAAGCCTTTAGGAACTATATATCTTTTTTTGGAGGTATTGAAACCTTCTTTTACAAAAATATGTTAAAAATTGGTGTTTATTGAGCGAATGTTATCTATTCTTAATATACTGCTCGCCTATCCGCGCGAAACGGCTTTCTTAGCAGAAACAGCAGCAAAGGTTATCGTAATCGAGCAGGCAATTAGAATCGCGAAAACACCCTGCATCAAATCCCAAAAGTGCCATCCATCAATTAAGACTGTTCTCATACTTTCGAAAATATAAGTGGTAGGGTTGATCGTCGCTGCGACTTTCAGCCATTGAGCTTCGATTAACTCATAAGGTACAAACGTGGTGCTAAGAAAAATAAGCGGAAAAAAGATGAATGTACCCGCCTGGGCCGCCTGGGCATTCTTTGTTCGGAGCGCTACACCAGCTGAATAACCGGCAAAAGCCAATCCCCATCCTATTGCAATAAGAATGACAAACAAAATCCCTCCAAAACCGGTTGCTGACTCGAGCCCCAATAAAAAAGCGATTCCCAGAATCAACAATGTCTGGACGAATAATTGAAGCATTCCCGCAATGATCGGGCCGAGGACAATAGCTAATCGTGAGGCCGGGGTTAATAAAAGCCTGGAGAAGAACCCATTTTCGATGTCTTTGACAATACCCTGCCCAGCTCCCCCTGCACCGCCTATTGCAGCGGAAACGATAGAAACGGGAAGAATGAAGGCCAGATAATTGGCGCCTTCAAATGTCGGAAGCTCTGAAATCCCGCTCAATCCTCCTTCGTAAACAAGCAAGAAGAATGCAGAGATCACAAGGTTCGGGATGAAAGAAAAAGGATTTCGAAGGGTAGTCGTAATGTTACGCTTCGTAATCAGCCAAGTATCCTTGAATACGCTATTCCCCATCGTTTCCATTCCCTTCTGTTTCTGGCTCGTTGGTTATTTTAAGGAATATATCATCTAGTGTAGGAGACGATAAGTTAGTCGTTTCGATCTCAAGTCCATACTGATCTACCACACGAACCACCTGCAGCAACTGTTTATTCCCTTCGTTCACATAAAGATTCAATCGATCATTTTGAATAATGATATCTGCCATTTCAAGTTCAGCTTCCAAGGCGCTTTTTGCTTTCATTAAGTCTTCTTGCTTGGCAAACGTCAGAGTAATCAAATCATTACCGATTTGAGCTTTTAATTCTTGTGGTGTACCTGATGCTACAATCAGTCCATTATTGATAATACTGATGCGATCAGCTAGAGAGTCAGCTTCTTCTAAGTACTGAGTCGTTAAAAATATCGTCGTCCCGTTTTCTTTATTCAACCTCTGTAATTCCTTCCAAATAGCAATACGGTTAGAAGGATCCAGCCCAGTAGTAGGCTCATCTAAAAATAAAATTTTGGGTTCATGAACGAGGGTCAATGCCAAGTCAAGTCTTCTTCTCATCCCCCCGGAATAATTACCGATCCGTCTTGAGGACGATTCTTGAAGCTGAACAATATCTAACAATTCGTCAGCTCTTTGTTTAGCCTCCTCCTTCTGATAACCGAAAATGAGTGCCTGCAGTTCTATCATTTCCCGCCCTGTAAGATCGGGGTCGACTCCAGTCTCTTGTAAAGCGACACCGATGTGACGCCTGACCTCCCCAGGGTTCTTGCTTACATCGTAACCAGCTACAAAAGCTTCGCCGCCTGTAGGGTTAATTAATGTTGTAAGCATCTGGACGACCGTCGATTTCCCTGCACCGTTCGGACCAAGGAAAGCAAAGAATTCGCCCTCATTCACTTCAAAGCTTACATCCTTTACAGCTTTCACATCCCCTTTTTTAAAGGTTTTAGCTAAGTGTTTCACTTTAATTGTCCCATTCATATGACGATGTCCCCTTCCTTTTCGGCACAAGTGTCGAAAATCATTCTATCTTCAGAATACACGAATATGCGCTAGATAGCATCCTGTAATCGGCTGCTATCTAGCGCTATACTTAAAAGTATTAATGATGGACATAAATAAAAAAACTAAAAGCTCAACTAGGAACTCGAACGCTATACTTCTTATTTTTTCAAACCTGACCCACATAATGACATAACAATTACATCATCCACAGTTGTTATACTATCTCGGTATTTGTTAAAAGCGGCGTAAGTAGCTGCTGTTGTCGGCTCAACGAAGAAGCCTCTTTGAGCCAGTTCCTTTTGCGCAGCATCGATGCATTCTTCCGGTGCCGTAACGATAGTTCCTCCTGTGCTTTTCACAGCAGCTAACACTTGATTTCCACGCGCAGGATCGGCAATTGCAATTCCTTCCGCCTGAGTTCCTTTATTTTTTACTGCTGACACATTGAGGTTATTTCGAATGCCTTTAGCAATAGGGGCGCATCCTTCTGCTTGGACCCCTATAATTTTAGGGATTTTATCAGTTGCTTCAGCTTCCTTCAGGTTTTTAAAACCAATAAATGCGCCTAAAAGAAGGGTACCGTTTCCTACGGGAAGTACTACAGTATCGGGCAGCTGAAATCCGAGCTGTTCCCATATTTCAAAAGCGAACGTTTTTGTTCCTTCATAAAAGAAGGGGTTGTAGACGTGACTAGCATAAAATTTGTGCTCTGCTTCTACCGCCTTCATGGCTGCCAACGCTGTATCTTCTCGTGACCCGGAAATCTTATGGATTTGTGCCCCATGAGCTTCTATCTGTCCAAGTTTCTTTTGAGAAGTTGAATCGGGTACGTAAATGTGGCAGTTCATATTAGCACGAGCACAATAAGCCGCTATTGAAGTTCCTGCATTCCCGCTGCTGTCAGCGATAACGGAGGTGACTCCCAGCTCCAAAGCTTTTGCGATTAACACTGCAGCCCCTCTATCTTTAAAGGAACCTGTCGGCATAAGGTAATCCATTTTCATGAGAAAGTTAGGCTCTGTCGAATTAAAAGAAACAAGCGGCGTCATCCCTTCTCCTAACGTCAAGGAAGAGAAATGTTTATTATTGCTAAAAGGCAGGGCTTCTTTATACCTCCAAAGTGAGGCTGAACGAGTTTTGATTTTCTCGAGTGGAAAGCTCGTTTTATAAGGCTTTACATTAAACAAACCTGATTTCGGTCTCCATTGATGTTTGGAGGGTGTATATTCATTAAGGCTTTCGTCTATAAAAAGATAGTTCACTCTTATCGACTCCTCTTCCACAAATATAAATCTCAACTATTCCCTAATGTAGCACCGATCAACAATCTGCTTCTGTGCTTTACACATTTGAGCCAATTCTTCAAGGACATCATGAAAACTAAGCAGTTCATAGATTAAAATAGTTTGTGGGGGAAGATGCTGCCTGTAACGATGATCTTGCTCTACATGTTCTTCTTTCCATTGCCAAAATAATCGGTCCAGCCGTTTTACTTTGTTGAAGTGTTCTTCGTTCATGTAGTGAAGAGGATCCTTTAAGATGTCTACATAAGAAAAAGTGACTTCTTTAATAAGCTGACTCTCCCGTTGTTCGAATTCCGAAACCTTGGCCTGAACATATTGGAGATTACCTAAATGATAAACAATTTGCTGTAAAGCACCGAGTTTCCTTTGGGCGAATTGGAAAGATAGCATTTCTTCTTTCGTATGCCTATGATACTTCCATTCATCTCTCTGATATTGAGAGAGTTGATATGTTTTTTCCAAGTGACCTGTCAGCTGCCGATAGGATCGTCCAATCTTCCTCGACTTTTCATTCGGCGCACCTCCATCCTCCCTAATAATGCGCTCAAGCAATTGTGCCGCATGTTGATATAAGTCATTGATACTTTGGAATATCCGGGGAGAGTAATTGGGTGGTAACAAGAAATAGTTGACTACTGTAGAGACGACAATTCCAATTGATGTGGTGCCGAGCCTACTCAAAAATGATAAGACATATTGATCTTGAAAATCAGGAATCATGGCAGTAGCTGTAATTGTCGCCACAAGTATACCATCATCCAATTTTAATTTATGGCAGATCGCAATGGTGAGCATAGCGGCTAATGCAAAGGTGACAGCACTTTTACCAAATACCGCATAGCAAGTCGTGGCAAGAAGCGCACCAATTGCGGAAGCTGGAAACCTCACAGCTGCTTTCTTTATAGAGTCTGCAGCTGTATGTTCAATGGTTACAATAGCTGTTATCACTGCAAATACTACTGGTAAATTAAAAAAACCGCATATAAGTGCAGTCAAAAAGACAGAAACTCCAGTTTTGAGAGTTCGTCCTCCAAATAGTTTAGAACTCTTTAATAGATCGCGTAATTTTGACACCTTAATCACTTCCAAAATAGCTGTTTTCTTGTCTATTGAATCTACATGAACTGAAAATATGATTATTACTTAAAATTGTATCATAACTATGGACTGTAAATTATCTAGATCACCATTTATCGAGAAGGGTTATTCAACTAAATGACAGGATAGCGGAAGAATTGGTTTCGAGACATTTGGTTAGTGGATCAGGGGGGCGGGGAATGTGCTTCTCGAAATCGCTGAAAAAAGAACCTTCTTAGTAATAGTGAGAGTATTATACTCCAGTGGTATGTCTATAGCATTTTAGTTATAAAAACTACCCGTTAAGGTAGTTCAAAACATTTTTACATACCACAGTCTCGCTAGTTATCACTCAAAAGCAGTTATTTTTTAAGTGAACGACTGCATTAGATGTTTCCGTTACCCTCACAAAAGCAAGGAGGTCCGGGAAATTGCGAGACTCCTATGGGATGACAGTACTAGGTGAGATCCCGGAGGGCGTTAGCCCGAGGAAGCTCACTGTACGCCCATGGAAAGCGAGTGATTTCCCGGACCTTCAACCACTATTATTAGTCACGGAAACCGTCCAAACATCTCGAAACTGAGTCTTCAACATAAGGGAGCTTAAGTTTTAGATATAAAAAAATGCAGAGGAACTTATATGGTTCCCCTGCATCATAAATTATTCATCACTTAATAATTTGGACTTTCCTAATCATTCGGCCTTCGAGGGCCAACACTTTAAATTTCATGTTCAACCTCTCAATTACTTCTCCTTTTTCAGGGAAATCATTGCATTCTTTTAACAAATACCCAGCAAGTACATCTTCTTCTTCTGGGATTTCACTATCAAACAGAGAATTTAAACGACGCAATGTGATTTTACCATCACAAATAATTTCATTTTCTGTATGCTTCTCAATCAACGTATCGCTCTCTGAATCCATTTCATCTTCAATTTCGAGACCAATCATAGATTCAATGACATCTTCATGTGATAAGATTCCTTCTGTACCACCATACTCATCCAAAACAACAGCCATATGTTTTTTTTCCAATGTCATTTTACGGAACACCCAATCGATAGAGTGAAATTCGTAGACAATTAATGGATCGGTGTCACAGAATTCTTCGAAGGGTTTATTTGGTTCGGTCGACCAGGAAAGTAAATATTTGGAATGGAATACTGCGACTATGTCATCAATATCTTCGTTATAAATAGGATACCGTGTGAATGGATGTTGAATCACGATGTCCCTGACTTCCTCAAAAGTAGAACCGATGTGGAGAGCTACGACATCAACTCTGGGAGTTTTCAATACATCTTTCACATTTAAATTGTAAAAGTCCAGCACACCTTTAATTCTATACGATTCTGCTTCATTAAACATTCCCTCTGAGTCCGCAATATCCACCATTGTACGAAGCTCTTCTTTAGATATAGACACACTCTGGCTTTCACCTTTAGAAAGAAATTTCGTAATTCTACCAGTCAGCCAATTAAGCAGGATAGTTATCGGTTTAAAAACAATAACAAAAAACCTGATTATAGGGTAGACCATCATCGCTATTCTGTCTGGAAAGGCAGCAGCCACTGATTTAGGGATAACTTCAGAGAAGATAATGATGATGACTGTCAAAATGGCAGAAGCAAGACCTACGCTAAATCCATACTGTATCGCCAAGGTGGTAACCAAGGTTGGAAGCAGAATATTCGCTATGTTATTCCCGATAAGTATAGTCGTGATGAATTCTCCTGGCTTTGATACTAAGTCCAGGAGTTTTTTTGCCTTTTTATCGTTGTTATTTGCTTTTGACTGCAGCCTCATTTTGTTAGTAGCTGTTAATGCAGTTTCACTCCCGGAAAAGAAAAATGAAACAAATAGTAAAAAAATGATCGCAATGATCACAAGCGATTTCCTCCTTCAATATTCAAACCCAATTTCGCGTATGTATACACTATAAGTGATTTATAATAAACAAAAAAGGAAAAAGATTAATCATTGATAAATTATTCAACAAATAACACATCCTTGTGAACAGAACGTGTTATTTGAATGAAAAACTCACTTAATGGGGATCCAAATTTCCGAGTAATAATCTGATTGATATGCATCGCCCTCTGGATATACTTCCATGGAAGGGGACGACGCATTCTCATAACTACTCGATGGAAACCATTCACCATAAATCTTCTTCCAAACTAACGGCATAGCATCAGGCATGGCACCATGAACCTCAAATATCGCCCACGTTGAAGCTGGGATAGTTAACGTTTTTAATTCACCTTCAGATTCACCCTTATGAGCTGCAGCAATCCAATAGTCCATATTTTTCGCTTCTTTTCCTCTTTCAGTGACGATTACACCAAGCAGACCTTTAACTGGTCCATTGTTCAAATCGAAAAGTTTGTCGCTTGTACCATCAGTATTTACTTTCCGCCACATCTTCGGTATTCCTTCAAGATTCTCTTCATTCATCATCGAAAAACTTTCTTTAACCCCAGTCACTTGAAACTCTTCTTTATCCACGATTTGGTATTGCATAGGTTCAGCCCCTTTCAGATTGATCTGGATAACCAGACGATTATAAGATTTCAGCTTCCCATCATATGTTCGTGCTTCCTTCGGAGAAATTCCGTGTTGTCTTCGGAAAGCTTTGGAGAAAGCCTCAGGAGTTTCATAACCATATTTAAACGCAATATCGATAACTTTGGTGTTGTTCTTTGATAAATCGTGGGCGGCAAGAGTCAATCGCCTCCTTCTTAAATATTCACCGACGGATATGTCTGTCAGCAAAGCAAAAGCGCGCTGAAAGTGGTACAGTGAAATATTTGCTTGCTTCGCAATGTCGGCCATTGAGATATTTTCCGTTAAATGTTCTTCCATATAATCAATCGCTTTTTGTAAAGATTCCACCCACGTCATGTTGCTCACTCCCTTACCTTGATAGTAGCAGGTAACCTGATTATCTTCTGGTCAATTTGTGCTTAGATGAGACAGGTATTATATCTTTCTCACTTCTTTACACTTAGATCCTGTTAAATTTCTTTGGTTGACACTCTTATGAAAAATTGTTAACTACGTTTAACATAGTTTTCATTAAAGGTCTTCATTTTTTACAGGAGTGGTAGAAGCGTAAATCAATGTATCTCTGAGCTCACTTCCATCTACAGATACATCGTCATTTCTTAAGGTTCCTTCCAGCTTAAACCCTAGTCTTTCCGGAATCGCTAAACTTCTTATATTTTTAGCGTCACACCTGACTTCTACGCGCTTTGCGTTCAGTTTATTAAAAGCAAAATTTGCAAGCCCCTCCACCACTTCAGTAGTATAACCATTTCCACAAAAGCGAGTATCTGTCCAATACCCAATTTCGAATTTGGGTACATCCCAGTCCATGCGATGCAATCCTGTAGAACAAACCAACTCACCCGTCTCTTTTAAAAAGGCAAGCATCCTTAAATCATCACGCTGTAAAAATCGAATATGAGCTTCTCTTATATTTATTTCTGTTTCTTCTTCGGTTTGCTCCTTTTGGGCAAAGGGCATCCAGGGTACAAGTTCTTTCATAGAGGCACACATTGCCTGGTAAACTGCTTTTCCATCGCCTGGTCGAGGAATTCTAATAAATAATCGTTCTGTTTCAAACTCTTCGGGCACGTTAATAAGTATCGGGTTCATATGTAAGAAGCTCCTTATCTTTTGATTTGCTAAGATTCTAATTTTCTCTCTTGCTCGAATAAGTCTATACTTTACGTTCTTTACATCATAATTCTATAATTTTGCAGAAGTTCCTTCTATAGATATGAGTGCTAGTATAAAAACCTCATAAAAACTATAAAGATATTGTTAAAAACAGCTTCATTCACACTAAAACAAAATATGTTTAACACCATAAATAACAATATAAGCAGCAACCGTTCCACTAAAGCTCCCTTTAGTGGAAGGCTCAGGTTCGAGATATTCAGGAAGTTTCCGTTACTAAGAATAGAGCTTGAAGGTCCGGGAAATAACTCGCTTTCCATGGGCGTACGGTGAGCTTCCTCGGGCTGACGCCCTCCGGGATCTCACCATGTACTGTTCTCCCATAGGAGTCTCGCAATTTCCCGGACCTTCTTGCTTTTGTGAGGATAACGGAA